>NZ_JAIZPL010000004.1:0-649310 GCF_020418465.1 Cupriavidus sp. DB3
GCGTCGCTGCGTTGTCAGCAGCAGAGAAACGAGATTATGCAGAACATTTCGCTTCTCGTCAACAGGTTGTCAGCACTTTTTTGCTGCGGCTCCAGCACCGCAGCGCCTTCGCCTTCCCCGCCAACCCCGCCGCCGTTCGGCTGCGAGGGGGCGAATATTAAGGGAGGGCGCGGCCGAAGGCAAGCAAATTAAGTAAAAACCCGAATTCGGCCTTGAAGTGCTTCAAAGACAACAAATGTCGCACCGGTGACAGCATCGGCGGAACGCTTCGCCTAAGCTGGCGCCCCATACCTATAAGAGAAGCACCCCTGACTACGATTCAGTCAATCAGTCGAAGGAGACAAACATGACGCTGATCCCGAACGCCGGCCTGTCGCTGGTCACTGGCGCCACCGACGTGCCGCTGTCGGACCAGACCATCGCCGAATTGCTGGCCGCCACGGCGGCGGCCCACCCGGACGCAGAGGCCGTCGTCTTCCGCGAGCAGGGAATCCGCTGGACCTGGCGCCAGTTCAGCGAGCAGGTCGACCGCCTGGCCACCGGCCTGCTGGCGCGCGGCATCGCGCGCGGCGACCGCGTCGGCATCTGGTCGCCGAACCGGCAGGAGTGGCTGGTGACCCAGTTCGCCACCGCCCGCATCGGCGCCATCCTGGTCAATATCAACCCCGCCTACCGACTGGCGGAACTGGAGTACGCGCTGAACAAGGCCGGTGTCCGGATGCTGATCACGGCCCCGCGCTTCAAGTCGAGCAACTATATCGAGATGCTGCAGAAGCTGGCGCCGGAGCTGGCCGACAGCCAGCCAGGCGCGCTGCGAGCGGCTCGGCTGCCCACGCTGCAATGGGTCGTGCGCATGGGCGAGGAGGACACCGCCGGCATGCTGCGCTATGCCGAGCTGCTGTCCCGGCCAGATACCGGTGCGCTGGACGCCGCCGGCTCGGCGCTTGGCCCGCAAGATCCGATCAATATCCAGTTCACCAGCGGGACCACCGGCAACCCCAAGGGCGCGACGCTGACGCACCACAACGTGGTCAACAACGGCCGCTTCGTGGCGATGGCCATGCGGCTGACCGACCGCGATTCGCTGTGCATCCCCGTGCCGCTGTACCACTGCTTCGGCATGGTGCTGTCGGTGCTGGCCTGCGTCAGCGTCGGCGCGCGCATGATCTTCCCCGGCGAGGCCTTCGATCCGCTGGCGACCATGCAGGCCGTGCACGAGGAACGCTGCACCGCCCTGCACGGCGTGCCGACGATGTTCATCGCCCAGCTCGATCACCCCGAATTCGCGAGATTCGACTTCACCTCGCTGCGCACCGGCATCATGGCCGGCGCCCCCTGCCCGATCGAGGTGATGAAGCGGGTCATCAAGGACATGCATATGGCCGAGGTGACGATCGCCTACGGCATGACCGAGACCAGCCCGGTCTCCTTCCAGAGTGCGACCGACGACCCGCTGGAGAAACGCGTGGCGACGGTCGGCCGAGTCCAGCCGCATCTGCAGTGCAAGATCGTCGACGAAACCGGGCAGGTCGTGCCGGTCGGCGCCACCGGCGAGCTGTGCACCCGCGGCTATTCGGTAATGCTGGGTTATTGGGAGGACGAGGCCCGCACGCGCGAGACGATCCGCGACGGCTGGATGCATACCGGCGACCTGGCGACGATCGACGAGCAGGGCTATTGCAATATCGTCGGGCGGGTCAAGGACATGGTGATCCGCGGGGGCGAGAACCTGTATCCGCGCGAGATCGAGGAATTCCTGTTCCGCCATCCAAAGGTGCAGGCGGTGCAGGTGTTCGGCGTGCCCGATCCGAAGTACGGCGAGGAGCTGTGCGCATGGATCGTGCTCAAACCCGGGCAGAGCGCGACCGAGGACGAGATCCGGGAGTTCTGCCGGGACCAGATTGCGCACTACAAGATCCCGCGTTATGTTCGTTTCGTCGACGACATGCCGATGACGGTCACCGGCAAGGTGCAGAAGTTCGTGATGCGGGAGACCATGATTCGCGAACTGGGACTGGAGCCGGCAGCGACCGCCTGACCGTTCGCTGCGCCGTGACGGCCGGCGCTTCGGCGTCGGCTGCCGCCGTCCCCACCGCAGACCGCAGACAGGAGCGCCCGCCATGGCCGTCCACATCGTCAGGCTCGGAACCCCGCGCAGCGCCGGCGAAGGCCTGCGCATCGGCACGGTGCGCCGGCCGCCTCGAGGCGTGCCGCGCAGCGAATACGCCAGCCGTGACTTCTACGATGTCTGGTTCCCGCTGCTGTCGCCCTCTCCGGAACTGGTCGCCGAAGCCAAGCACGCCCAGGAAGAGGAAGACGACAAGGCCTGGCGCCATTTCGAGCGGCGCTTCCAGGCCGAAATGGCCGAACCCGAGGCCAGCCGCACGCTCGACCTGCTGGCCGCGCTGTCGCACCAGACCAATTTCGCGATCGGCTGCTATTGCGAGGACGAGCAGCGCTGCCACCGGTCGATCCTGCGCAAGCTGCTGGCCAAGCGCGGCGCGGCGTTCGCCTAGGTCGTCTCCCTGAAGGAGGCTGGCGGGCCCGCGACGCCAAAGCGGTGGAGCCGGCACGGAGTGGCCCAGCCGGTGCGGAGTGGCCCAGCCGGCACGGAGCGGCCGAGCCGGTGCGGAGTGGCGGGGACCGCGGTAAGCGGCGAGAGCGGCGGCACGCCCCGCGGACCTGCGGTGACGGCGGGCAGCCCTAGAGCAGCCGCGGCCGGCGGCCAGCGGCCAGCGGCCAGCGGCCAGCGGCCAGCGGCCACGCTATGATAGGCGCCTTGCGCACCACGCCGTTCTTTGCGACTCGCCATGCGGGCTGCGCCCACAGGTCCCGCGGATCCGTACGTTGATCCGTCCGCTTATTGCCCGCTGACTTGCCCGCTGACTTGCCCGCTGACTTGCCCGCTTATTTGCCCGCTTATTTGCCACTACGCCCATGGCATTGAACCTGGTCTGGCTGTCCTTTTTCCTGTCCGCCTTCGCCATCGGCTGCGTGCGGCTGGCACATGGCGATGCCGCCATCTTTCCGGCCATGCTGGCGAGCCTGTTCGACAGCGCCCGCACCGCCTTCGAGATCTCGCTGAGCCTGGCCGGCATCATGGCGCTTTGGCTCGGCATCATGCGGGTCGGCGAGCGTGGCGGCGTGGTGCAGGGCTTCGCGCGCGCGGTCAATCCGGTGCTGCGGCACCTGTTTCCCGGCGTCCCGCAAGGCCACCCCGCCCAGGGCGCGATGATGATGAACGTCTCGGCCAATATGCTGGGCCTGGACAATGCCGCGACGCCGCTGGGCCTGAACGCGATGCGCGAGCTGCAGACGCTGAGCGACAAGCCCGACACCGCGACCGATGCGCAGATCATGTTCATCGTGCTCAATACCGCGGGGCTGACGCTGATTCCGACCTCGGTGATCGCGATGCGGCAGGCGGTCGCGCTGAAGCAGGGTCTGGTCGGCTTCAACGCCGCCGACATCTTCCTGCCGACGCTGCTGGCGACCGGCGTGTCCTGCCTCGCCGGGCTGGTCGCGGTGGCGTGGACTCAGCGGCTCAATCTGCTCAAACCCGCCATCCTCGGCACGCTGGTGGCGATCGTGGCCGCGCTCGGCGGTCTGGCGGTCTGGCTGCGCCGCGCGCCGGCGCCGCAAGTCGACACCGTGACCGCGCTGGCGGGCAGCCTCTTTATCCTGGGCCTGATCGTGCTGTTCCTGCTGTGCGGGGCGGCGCGGCGGGTCAACGTCTATGAGGCCTTCGTCGACGGCGCCAAGGAAGGCTTCGGCGTGGCGGTGCAGATCATTCCCTACCTGGTGGCGATCCTGGTCGCGATCGGGCTGTTCCGCGCCAGCGGCGGCATGGACTGGCTGATGCAAGGCCTGGCGGCCGCCGTCGCCAGCCTCGGGCTGAATACCGACTTCGTGCCGGCGCTGCCGGTCGGCCTGATGAAGGTGCTGTCCGGCGCCGGCGCGCGCGGCCTGATGGTCGACGTCATGACGACCTACGGCGTCGACTCCTTCCAGGGCAAGCTGGCCGCGATCATCCAGGGATCGACCGAAACCACCTTCTATGTGCTGGCGGTCTACTTTGGCAGCGTCAATGTGCGTCGTACCCGGCATGCGCTGGGCTGCGCACTGTTCGCCGATGCGGTGGGCTTGGTCGCCGCCATCGGCATCGCCTACCTGTTCTTCCATTGATAGGACTGGGCTGGCGGCTTACGGGGACAGATTACTGTTGCACTGACACAACGAAATCGTACCGATTTCAGCTTTTTGGAACGCGGACCTTGGTGCGTCGCAACAAGCCGCGTATAGTGAAGTCTGTCTCCTCCACCACCTCGGTGGATTCCAGCCCGCGCACAACCTGCGCGGGTTTTTTTTCGTCCACATTTCGGCGCTTCCTGGCGGGGCGGCCTTACTCCGCTCCGACGCGTTGGTGCGCTGCAGCATCAACGAGTCGATGAAGTAAGCGAGCACTCGCCATCGAAGGGAAGCCCGCACGCGAAACAGGGGCCGGATCCCGATCCAGGACTCCCGGCTGGCGTGTGCCGCCCAATATCCTAGAATGGTCGTGACTCCCGTCCCTTTCCGGCCGAGGCACGCCATGCCTGAGATCCTGTTTCCCAGCAGCGTCCCCACCTACTGCGCAGCCAGCCTGACGCTGTCGTGCCCCGCCACCGTCAACGGCCAACCGTCCCGCTATTCGATCACCGCCGAAGCGCTCGAGTCGCATTTCGGCGCGCGCTCGCCGCGCGAGGAAGACCTGGTACGTGCCTTCACCGACCATCGGCCACGCATCGAAAGCATCGCGCAGTCGCTGTTCGAGATGACCCGTTCGCGCAATATCGTGCTGCGCAGCGGGCACGTCCGCTTCGTTCCCGAATCCTGATCCCGACGCGCTAATGGCATGGCGCTAACACGCCCGCCAATTAATTGACCGAACGGTCGGTTTATATATAATGCTTCCTACCGCCCGGCCCACGCACGGCCGGGACCCGCCAGAGGAGGCGCTATGTACACCCAAAGCCTGGACCTGCCCCAACAGCCCCTGTCGGCCGACGCGCAGCGCGCCGCCAACGAAGGCGCGCATGCCCCCAGCAACGCGGCCGAAAGCGCCGAGGCGCAGGCCGCGTTTGATGCGCGCCTGGCCGCGGACGGCAAGATCGAGCCGCAGGACTGGATGCCTGCCGCCTACCGCAAGACGCTGGTCCGCCAGATTTCGCAGCACGCGCATTCCGAGATCATCGGCATGCTGCCCGAGGGCAACTGGATCACGCGCGCGCCGTCGCTCAAGCGCAAGGCGATCCTGCTGGCGAAGGTGCAGGACGAAGGCGGCCACGGCCTCTATCTCTATTCGGCGGCCGAAACGCTGGGCACCTCGCGCGACGAGATGGTCGACGCCCTGCATCGCGGCAAGGCCAAGTATTCGTCGATCTTCAACTACCCGACGCTGACCTGGGCCGATGTCGGCGTGATCGGCTGGCTGGTCGACGGCGCGGCGATCATGAACCAGATTCCGCTGTGCCGCTGCTCCTACGGTCCGTATGCGCGGGCGATGATCCGCATCTGCAAGGAAGAGTCGTTCCACCAGCGCCAGGGCTTCGACGCGCTGCTGGCGATGATGCGCGGAACCGACGCGCAGCGCGAGATGGTGCAGGACGCGGTCAACCGCTGGTGGTTTCCGGTGCTGATGATGTTCGGCCCGCCCGATGCGGCGTCGACCAACAGCGCGCAGACCATGGCCTGGGGCATCAAACGGATCTCGAACGACGACCTGCGCCAGAAATTCGTCGATGCAACGGTCGAGCAGGCCAAGGTACTCGGCGTCTCGCTGCCCGACCCCGGCCTGCGCTGGAACGAGGAACGCGGCCACTACGACTACAGCCCGCTGGACTGGGACGAGTTCTGGCGGGTCATCAACGGCGACGGCCCGTGCAACCGCGAACGGCTGGCGACGCGCGTCAAGGCCCACGAGGACGGCGCCTGGGTACGCGAGGCCGCGCTGGCCCACGCCGCCAAGGTGGCACAGCGCGAAGCGGCGCAAGCCCGCGCCGCGGCCTGAGCCGCAACGGCTCCGGCAAGTGACCGCAAGCCGCCGACAGGAGACAAGCAAGATGACGCAAAAGGAATGGCCGCTGTGGGAAGTGTTCGTCCGCAGCAAGCAGGGCCTGGAACACAAGCATTGCGGCAGCCTGCACGCGGCCGACGCGCACCAGGCGCTGCGCATGGCGCGCGACGTCTATACGCGGCGCCAGGAAGGCGTGTCGATCTGGGTGGTGCCGTCGTCCGCGATCACCGCCAGCGTGCCCGACGAGAAGGCGGAGCTGTTCGACCCGATGGCCGACAAGATCTACCGGCATCCGACCTTCTATCAGCTGCCCGATGAAGTCAACCATATGTAAGAAGGGCCGCGCATGACCGCCACGCTCAGTCCCACCCCTTCGCCGCTGCTGTCCAACCTGCCGCTGGCGCGCACCGCCGGCTGGCAGTACGTGCTGCGCCTGGCCGACAACGCGCTGATCCTCGGCCAGCGCAACGCCGAGTGGTGCGGCCACGGACCCGTACTGGAAGAAGACATCGCGCTGGCCAATATCAGCCTGGACCTGATCGGCCAGGCGCGCCTGCTCTATGCGCGCGCCGGGGAACTGGAGGCCGAACTGACCGGCCGGGCGCGCCACGAGGACGACTACGCCTACTGGCGCGGCGAGCGAGAATTCCGCAACTGGACGCTGCTGGAGCTGCCGCACAGCGGGCCGCTGGCCGGCACCGCCTCGTCGGACCGCGACTACGCCGTCACCATCGTGCGCAACTTCCTGTACAGCGCGCTGATGGTCGAGCTGTGGAGCGCGCTCGAAGGCAGCCGCGACGCGGGCCTGGCCGCGATCGCCTCGAAGTCGATCAAGGAAGCGCGCTATCACCTGCATCACGGCGCCGACTGGCTGGTGCGGCTGGGCGACGGCACCGAGCTGTCGCACGAACGCACGCAGCGCGCGCTGGACCATCTGCTGCCCTATATGAACGAATGCTTCGCGCCGGACCCGGTCGAGCAGGAAGCGGCCGCGCAGGGCATCGCGGTGCTGACCGCGGAACTGCGGCCGGCCTGGCAGGCGACCGTCGAGCAGACCGTGGCCGAGGCCACGCTGACGCTGCCCGCCGCGACCGGCTTCGTGTCGACCGGCAAGCAGGGCCTGCACTCCGAGCATATGAGCTACCTGCTGGCGCAGATGCAGAGCCTGGTGCGCGCCCATCCCGGCGCGCACTGGTAACGGCGGACGCCGCGCATATCGAGGCCGATCCCATGCCAGCCACCTTGCCTCTCCCGGGCATGCACGCGGATTCCGACGCGGCTTCCCACGCGGATTCCCACGCAAACGGGCACCCGGACACCCGCCTGCACGCAGTCCACGCCGATGCCGACGCGCAAGCGCGCGTGGCCCGCGCCTGGACCGTGCTCGACGCGGTGCCCGATCCCGAGATCCCGGTGGTGTCGATCCGAGATCTGGGCATCCTGCGCGAGGTGGCGATCGCCGACGACGGCGCGCTGGAGATCGTGATCACGCCCACCTATTCGGGCTGCCCCGCGATGGCGGAGATCGCCGAGGACATCGGCCGCGCGCTCGACCAGGCGGACCTTGGCCCGTGGAAGATCCGCACCGTGCTGGCGCCGGCGTGGACTACCGACTGGATCACCGCCGAGGGCCGCGACAAGCTGCGGGCCTACGGCATCGCGCCGCCGGCGCGCTGCGCCGACCAGGGTGCGCCAACCCGGCCGCTGCGCTTCGTGCCGCGCCATCGCGCCACCGGCGAGACTGGCGCTACGAACGCTACGGGCGCCGTAGGTGCCACGGGCGCCAGGGCCACCGACAACGTCACCTGCCCGCACTGCGGCAGCCCCGACACCGAGCCGCTGTCCCAGTTCGGCTCGACCGCGTGCAAGGCGCTCTACCGCTGCCGCGCCTGCCGCGAACCGTTCGACTACTTCAAACCGTACTAGCCACCGTACCAGCCAGGCCGCCCGGCTCGCGCCGCGGCCCACCGTTCCCACGCCGCCATGACCCCTCAGTTCCATCCGCTGCGCGTGGCGCAGGTCCGCCCCGAAACTGCCGACACCGTCTCCGTCGCCTTCGAGGTCCCGCCCGCGCTGCGTGACGCCTACCGCTTCAAGCAGGGCCAGTTCCTGACGCTGCGCACGTCGATCGACGGCCAGGAGGTACGGCGCTCGTATTCGATCTGCTGCGGCGTGCAGGACTACGACCAGCAGGGCGAGCTGCGCGTCGCGGTCAAGCGGGTCGACGACGGGCTGTTCTCGAACTTCCTGCACGATGCGGTGGTGCCGGGCCACACGATCGACGTGATGACGCCGGACGGCCGCTTCCATGTCCCGCTCGACCCCGAGGCGGCGCGCCACTACGTCGCCTTCGCCGCCGGCAGCGGCATCACCCCGGTGATGTCGCTGATCCGGACCACGCTGGCGGTCGAGCCGAACAGCCGCTTCACGCTGGTGTACGGCAACCGCAATGTCGACAGCATCATCTTCGCCGAGGCGCTGGACGACCTGAAGAACCAGTACCTGTCGCGCCTGACGCTGTACCACGTGCTGTCGCGCCAGCCGCAGGAGGTCGACCTGCTGCATGGCCGGCTGGACCGCGCGCGGGTGCAGGCCTTCCTCGAGACGCTGATCCCGGTCGACGACATCGACGCGGCCTTCGTCTGCGGCCCGGCCTCGATGATCGACGACGTCGAGGCCGCGCTGAAGGACGCCGGCCTGGACCCGCACAAGATCCACGCCGAGCGCTTCGGCGTGCCGCTGGCGCAGCCGCGCCGCCAGCCCGTCAAGGTGACCACCGACGAGGCCGGCACCGCGCAGCTGGTGGTGGTGCTCGACGGCAAGCAGCACGCGATGCGCATCCCGCTGCAGGACGCCAACGTGCTCGACACCGCGCTGGCGGCCGGACTGGACCTGCCCTATGCCTGCAAGGGCGGGGTCTGCTGCACCTGCCGCGCCAAGGTGCTGGAGGGCAAGGTCGAGATGGAGAAGAACTACACGCTCGAGCCGTGGGAGATGGACAAGGGTTTCGTACTGACCTGCCAGGCCCGGCCGCTGACCGAGCGGGTAGTGGTCAGCTACGACGAGCGGTAGGTAGACCGGAAGAGAACCGCGGAACCTCGCCCGGGCCGAACACGTGACCGAACACGCTCGGCGGAGCGCATGACCAAACCCCAGCCGAACGCGCGGCGGCGCACGCACCGCCGCCGTCCCGCCGCGCTGCATGGTTAAAATGGCCGCTGCCTGAAACCGCGCGCCCGGGCGCCCCCGCGCAGATACCGCGCCGCCCCGGCCCGGATACTTCCCGGATAACTGCCCGGATACTGCCCGGATGCGGCGCCGCCCGCCGCCCGCGCGGTGCTGTTGAGCCGTCTTATCCATATACAATCACGGCCATGCAATACATCCACGTCGTCAACGGTGACATGGCGGGCAACACGCTGCGCCAGGCACTGGCGCAAGCCGCCCGTCCGGACCCCGTCGTCGTGCTGCGCGACGACCTGGCCGTCGGCCCGATCGCCGACGTGGACAGCAGCGGCCTGATCCGCTCCGGCTTCTGGCAGCGCGTCGCCCCGCACAGCGAGATCGACTTCGCCGCCGAGATGCGCCAGGCGCTGGACCAGCTGCAGGGCCTGCGCCAGAGCGAGCCCGAGGTCGCGATCTGGCACGGCCAGAGCGCCTCCGACCAGCTGATGCTGCGCCGGGTCGTATTCCACCTGTACCAGAGCCCGCAACGGATCAACGAGGTCGCGATGGACAGCCGCGAGCTCGACGGCACCACCCAGGGCAACCTGACCGCGATCGGCATGTATCCGGCCGCCCGGCTGGCGCGCCGCTTCTCCACCATCGCACCGGTCTCGGTGCTGCGGCTGGGCCGGCTCGGCTACGAGTGGCAGCAGAACGTCAAGGAAAACGCCGACGTGCGGCTGTGGAAGGGCAATACGCTGGTACCCGCGGCCTATCACTCGGTCGACGAGGTGATCCTGGAGCGCGCCCCGCTCGAATGGACGCCCGCGGCCCAGGTGGTCGGCAGCGTGATGGGCGCGATCGAGGGGCTGCTGGCCAGCGACTGGTTCGTGTTCTGGCGCTGCCGCGAACTGATTGGCGCCGGCCAGATGGTGCTGCGTGGCAATGCCGATTCGCTGCAGACCTGCGAGCTGCGGCGAAACCTGACGGCCGATTCCTGATGGCCCGTACCAAGGCGCCCGACTTCGAGGCCCAACGCGAACAGATCCTCGAGCTGGCCGCGGCGGCGTTTGCCGCCAGCAGCTATCCGAGCACGTCGATGGCCGACCTGGCCGCGGCCTGCGGCACCTCGAAGGCGCGGCTGTACCACTACTACGAGAGCAAGGAAGCGATCCTGTTCGACCTGCTCGATCGCTATACGCGCCGGCTGATGCTGATCGTCACCGAGGTCGAGGCCGAGGCCGAGCGCCAGGGCCACAGCGAGCGCGACAGCTTCGCCAATCTGATCCGCGCCTTCCTGGCCGAGTACGAGACCTCGCAGACCCGGCATATCGCGCTGATCAACGACGTCAAGTTCCTCGCGCCCGAGCAGCGGGACATCATCCTGAAGCGCGAGCGCGATGTGGTCGCGGCCTTCTCGCGCCAGTTGCGGCGGGCCTATCCGGAACGGGTCACGCGCGAGAACCAGACCGCGCTGACGATGACGGTGTTCGGCATGATCAACTGGACCTTCACCTGGCTCAAGCCGGGCGGCAAGCTCTCCTACGCCGACTTCGCCGAGATGGTGATCGACCTGCTGGCGGGCGGGCTGCCCGGACACGCGCGCGCCTGACGCCGCGGCGCTCCCGCGATAGAATGCCGCCTGCGCCGGGGACGACCCCGCGCCGCCGCGGCAAGCCGTTCCGGCTTCGAGATTCGATCCAGCGGCGCCCGACCAACCGGGGACGGCCCCGATGCCTCGACACCATCGCAGCCCACCATGCCCTGGATCTACGTTCTGCTCGCCGGCCTCACCGAAATCGCCTGGGCCACCGGCCTCAAATACTCCGAAGGTTTCTCCCGCCTGTGGCCATCGGCCTTCACCATCGTGACGATGGTGGTCAGCTTCTGGCTGTTGTCGCTCGCCATGCGCGCGCTGCCGCTCGGCACCGCCTACGCGGTCTGGACCGGCATCGGCGCGGTCGGCTCGTTCGCGGTCGGCATCCTGCTGTTCGGCGAATCGGCCAGCTTCTGGCGGCTGTTCAGCGCCGGCCTGGTGCTGGCCGGCATCGTCGGCCTGAAGCTGTCGTCGTAGCGGCGCGCGCGACACCGGCGGCGGCGGGGGCAGAGACACGCGCGACGGCGAGGGTGACAACGAAGGCGCCGACGAGGGCGGCGACCCCGGCGCGGGTCACGACCACTCTGCCTCCTCGCGCCGGCGTCGCTGCTCGCGGTCCTGCCTGAACATTTCCTCGAGCTCGTCGCGCGCCTGCCGCGCCAGCGACACCATCGTCTTCTGGTCGGTGTAGTGCGGGTAGAAGCGGTCGATCGCGGCGATGTTGTGGCGGCGGAATTTCATCGCCGCGGCGCGGGCCTCGGCCGGGTCCAGCCCCAACCCCTCGAGCACGCGCCGGCCCAGCATCAGCGAGCCCTCGAACATCTCGCGCTCGAACAGCTCGACGCCGCGGTCCTTCAGCAAATAGACGTGCGACACATGGCGGGCGCGGGCGTAGATGCGCAGATGCGGAAAGCGCTGGCGCACGCGGTCAATCAGCGCCAGGCTCTCGTCCATGCCGTCGACCGCGACCACCAGGATCTTCGCCTTCGCCGCGCCCGCGGCTTCGAGCAGGTCCATGCGCGTGGCATCGCCATAGAAGACCTTGAAGCCGAACTGCCGCAGGAAATCGATCTGATCGGGGTCGTGGTCGAGCACCGTCACGCCGATGCCCTGCGCATACAGCAGACGGCCGACGATCTGGCCGAAGCGGCCGAAGCCGGCGATCAGCACCGGGTTGTCCTGCGGTTCGATGGTCTCGTCCGCCCGCTGGCGCAGCTTGCCGGCCCGCGGCGCGACGATCTGGTCGTAGGCCAGCAGCAGCAACGGCGTGGTCACCATCGACAGCGCCACCACCAGCACCAGCAGCGCGGCGATGTTCTCGGGCAGCAGCCCGGCGGAGCGCGCCACGCCGAACACGACGAAGGCGAACTCGCCGGCCTGCGAGATCAGCAACGCAAACAGCAGGCGCTGGCCGCGCGCGATCTCGAAGCGGGGCGCCAGCAGCCGCAGCACCAGCACCTTGGCGCCGACCACCGCGGCGACCATCCCCAGCACCTGCCACGGCTGCTGCGCCATCACGCCGAAGTCGATCGACATGCCGACCGCCATGAAGAACAGCCCCAGCAGCAGGCCCTTGAAGGGCTCGATGTCGGCCTCCAGCGCGTGGCGGTATTCCGAGTCGGCCAGCAGCACGCCGGCGAGGAAGGTGCCGAGCGCCATCGACATGCCGACCGCTTCCATCATCGCGGCGATGCCGACCACCAGCAGCAGCGCGAAGGCGGTGAACATCTCGCGCATGCCGGTGCGGGCGATGAAGCGCAGCGCCGGACGAACCAGGTAGCGCCCGCCGATGACCACCGCGGCGATCACCGCCACCGCCTTGGCCGCGCCGATCCAGGCGTGGCCGTCGGCCGGCTGCGATCCGTCGAACGTCAGCATCGGCAGCAAGGCGATCATCGGGACCGCGGCGATGTCCTGGAACAGCAGGATGCCGAAGCTGGCCTTGCCGGCCGGCGTGGCGAACAGATTGCGCTCGCCCAGCGTCGCCAGCGCGATCGCGGTCGACGACAGCGCCAGGCCCAGCCCGGCCACCAGCGCGACCTGCCAGCTGGCGCCGAAGGCCGCGGCCAGCGCGCCGATCAGCAACGCGCAGCCGGCCATCTGCAGGGCGCCATAGCCGAAGATGGTCTGGCGCAGCGCCCACAGCTTGGTGGGCGCCAGCTCCAGGCCGATCACGAACAGCATCAGCACGACGCCGAATTCCGAGAAGCTCAGGATCGATTCGACGTCGGTGACCACCCGCAGCGCCCAGGGCCCGATCGCCGCGCCGGCGAGCAGATAGCCGAGCACCGCTCCCAGGCCGAAACGGCGCGCCAGCGGCACCGCCACAACCGCGGCGACCAGGAACACCAGCACCACGCGCAGCGCATCATGCGGATTCATGCGAGCTCCAGCCGGGCGGCCGCGGTGGCTGCGGTGGCCGCCTTGGTCGAGCCGCCTTCGTCGCCGTGGCCGAGCGCGGCCATGACCTCGGCGATCACGCGCTGCACACCCGCCTCGTCCAGCCGGTAGGCGTCGTGGATCGCGATCGGCGCGCGCCACGTCATGCCGCATTCCAGCGCCATCTGCTCCAGCGGCAACAGGAACGAGGACAGCGGATGCCGGTGTACGCCCTCCGCCGAGTAGGCCTCCTCGGTGCCGCGCGTGCTGGCCACCACCAGGCAGGACTTGCCGCGCAGCGCGGTGCCGCCCGGGCCGTGGGCCCAGCCGCGCTCGAGCACCTCGTCCATCCACAGCTTCAGCAGCGGCGGCACGCTGAACCAGAAGGTCGGAAACTGCAGCACCACGGTGTCGGCGCACGACAGCGCGCGCTGCTCGGCCACCACGTCGATGTCGTAGTCGGGATAGCGGGCATAGAGATCGCGCACGTCGACATCGGGCAGCGCGGCGAGCGCCTCGGCCAGCGGCCGGTTCACATGCGAGCGCTTCGCGCGCGCATTGGCATAGATCACAACGATGGGTCGGGCAGGCATGGTGTGTAGCAGGCGTTACTTTCAACGGCATGGCGGGATGGCGCGGAACGCTGCAACAGACTGCGGCGTTGCAACATTTCCACACCCGGGAATCGCCGGATAGGCAAGCAAGATATTGATTTTTAAGGGATTACTGGAATGTCAGTCCGGCCGTCCGGCGCTCTGCGACGCACCATGCTTACGCCAAACTGACAAATGCGCTACAATACTTTTCGCGTTGCCGCAAGATAGGATTTGCCCCATCCATTAGGAAATTGCATTCTGATGGTCTACTTTGACAAGTCTGCTTGCCGCGATGTGACGTTTATACCCTGAATCGCCCAAGGAACAGAAAGTGAATCCGCTCGAACTGAGCAAGGCGGTCGGTGCCTTCACCGACGAAGATCTTCGCAAAGCAGCCGCAGCCTCGCAGGCCGCCCAGCGCCCGACCACTCTGGTGCGCGAGCTGGGGGCCCAGCATCGCTCGCGCCTGCTGAAGCATTTTCTCGCCCTTGGCGAGGAAGATCGCCTGCTCCGCTTCGGCCAGTCGGTGGGCGACCAGGTGATCGAGGCCTATGTCGACAGCATCGACTTCGACCACGACACGGTGTTCGGCGTCTACGACGAGCATA
The DNA here is from genome assembly GCF_020418465.1 of Cupriavidus sp. DB3. Classification (NCBI taxonomy): domain Bacteria; kingdom Pseudomonadati; phylum Pseudomonadota; class Betaproteobacteria; order Burkholderiales; family Burkholderiaceae; genus Cupriavidus; species Cupriavidus sp. DB3. The sequence continues at coordinate 14,401 of NZ_JAIZPL010000004.1, forward strand.
TCGAGCTGGTCGGTGTCGGCCACTTCGCCAACCTGCGCGACAACGCCCAGGGCCGCGTGGCCGAGTTCGGCGTATCGGTGTCGCAGAGCGCGCGCGGGCGCGGCATCGGCAGCGCGCTGTTCGAGCGCGCCGCCATCCATGGCCGCAACACGAACGTGCGCACGCTGTACATGCACTGCCTGTCGCGCAACGCCGCGATGATGCACATCGCCAAGAAGGCCGGCATGAAGGTCCAGTACGCCTACGGCGAGGCCGATGCCTACCTGGAGCTGCCGCCGGCGGACACGGTCAGCCGCCTGACCGAGGCGATCGACGAACAGGTCGCGGACCTGGACTACGTGGTGCGCCGCAACCTGCGCGACGCGCGCCGCTTCGGCCAGCGCTTCTGGCGCTCGATCATGCCGCAGAAGAGCACGGCCTGATCGGCATCGACACCCGCCGACAGGGAAACGGCGCGCCGACTGGCGCGCCGTTTTTCGTTTGGGGCCTGCCAGGGGAACGCCGCCGGGCCGGTCGGTCGTCAAGGCGCTCCGCCGCTTGGCTGCCCGGTGGCGTGCCGCTCGGTGTGTCCGCCGCTCGCTCGGCCGCTCGGTCGCTCAGCCGCCGACCACCGGCAGCGCCGTGGTGTCCTTGATCGATTCGAGCGCGAAACTCGAGCGCACATCGATTACCGCCGGATGGGCCAGCAGCTGGTCCTTCATGAAGCGGGCGAAGTGGTCCATGTCCTCGACGTAGACCTTCAGCAGCAGGTCCATCTCGCCCGTCATCGCATGGCAGGCGGCGACCTCCGGCCAGATCGCGATGGCGGCACGGAACAGGTCCAGTGGCGCCTTGCCCTTGGGCGCGCCGCCGTGCTTCTCCAGGCGTACGTTGATGTAGGCCAGCAGCCCCAGCCCGATCTTGCCCGGCTCCAGCAGCGCCGCGTATTGCCGGATCACGCCGATCTCCTCCAGCCGGCGGATGCGCCGCAGGCATGGGCTAGGCGACAGGCTGACGCGCTCCGCGACTTCGAGATTGGTCAACCGCCCGTTGGTCTGCAGGACCTCGAGGATCTTCCGGTCGATCTTGTCCAGCTCCACCTTGCTCACGATATTGTTGCTCCGCAATAAGACAGCCAGCAATTTTTTTGCGCAAATTTAGCAAGACGGGCACAAGGTTGCAATTTTTTGTGAGATGACGTGTCCTCTGGCGCCGAGCCGCCGCCATTCCACGACGGCCGGACGAATGCACGGCTCGGCCGAGCACGCCGCGAGTCGGCCGAGTACGGCCGCCGGCGAACGCCAACGACAAAGCGCGCGGCCTTTCGGACCGCGCGCTTCTTATTGCCCCGTATTGGCCTCACCGCGCTGCGGCGGGACGCCGGGGGAGCGCCGGGGAATTACCGCTCAACCGCCCTCGGTCGACGGCACCGCGGGGTTGTTCGGCTGCGTCGGCGGGGTGCCGGCATTGCCGGCGGTTCCCGGTGCGCCCGGCGCGCCGGGTGCGCCCTTCATGCCGTGGTGGTGGCGGTGCATCCGCTCCATCCGCTGGTGATGGGCCTGGCGCATGCCGGCGCCGATTTCGTCGCGCGTCAGCTTGCCGTCCTTGTTGGCATCGAGGCGGTCGTAATGACTGGCCAGGCGCGGCATGCCAGCCTCGGCCTCCTGCTTGCTCAGCGCGCCGTCGCCATCCTTGTCGGCGGCCTTGAAGCGCGCATCGAAGCGCTCGCGCATCTGCTGGCGGTGCTGCTCGTGCTGGGCCTTGTGGAAGGCGCGCATCTCGTCCCGGTCGATCTTGCCGTCCTTGTTGGCATCGACGCGGGCGAACATCGCATCGGCTTCCGCCTTCGAGATCGCGCCGTCGCGGTCGGTATCGGCCGCGCGCAGCGACATGCCGCCGTGGTGGCCGTGGTGGCGATGATGACGGTGGTGGTGGCCGTCGGCGCGGTGACCCTTTTGCGCCGGCTTGCCTTCTACCGCGGAGGCGGCGGCTTGCGGCACGCCCTGGGTGACGGGGGCCGGTGCCTGCGTCTGCGCGATCGCGCTGCCGCCGATCGCCAGGAACACCGCCGAAGCGGCCAGCAACTGGTGAACAGGGCGCGGCTTGATGGTGTTTCGTGACATGTCTGTTTTCCTTGTTTCGGTCGACTGGTCGGATTGACCATGTACCGATTAGAACGCAGACGATGGCGGGAAGTTGGCCGGATTAATAGGATGTTACGCGGCTCACAGAAACGGCCCCGGGCTGTAAACGGCCGCAATACGGGAGCAATACGCGACCAGCAATACGCGACCAATACGGGGACGGTACGAAAGTGATACAGAACGCCGCAAGCCGGTTCGCATCGCGCCTTCGCCCGTTCAGCCCGTTCAGCCCGTTCAGCCCGTTCAGCCCGTTCAGCCCGTTCAGCCCGTTCAGCCCGTTCAGCCCGTTCAGCCCGTTCAGCCGGTTCAGCCGGTTCAGCCGGTTCAGCCCCGTTCAGCCCCGTTCAGCCCCGTTCAGCCCGTTCAGCCCGGTTCAGCCCTTGGACATCATCGCCCCGTCGTCGCCCTGGTCCATGCCTGGGCTCATGCCCGGATTCATGCCGGGGTTCACTGCGGGGTTCGTGCCGGGATTGCCGCCGGGGCTGTAGCCAGGATTGGCCCCCGGGTTGTAGCCGGGATTGGCGCCGGGATTGAAGCCGGGATTGGCGCCGGGATTGGGCGCCTGCTGCGGCGGAACGTGCGCGGCCACGCCCGGATTCGTCGCCATGCCGGCCGGCGGCTGGGTCGCCGCGGGGGCCGCGGCGGTGGCCGGGGGATTCGCCGCGGGATTCGGCATCGGCGGCGTGGCCGGCGTCGACAGCGGGGCCGCGGCGCCGGACGGCGGGGTCGCCAACGGCGCCGGCGTCGCCCGCGGCAGCGTACCGCGCGCCGCCAGCGGCCGGGCCGGCAAGGCAATCGTCTGGCGCGCGCCGTCGCGCTCGATCACGACCGCGCGGTCGCGGATCTCGACCAGCCGGATCTGCGGCGACAGCGCGGCGCCGGCGCGCAGCGCCCTGGGCGGACCGTTGTCGATCGACACCACCGCCGCGCCGCCGCCCACCGGGTCGGCGATCACGCCAAGCAGCTGCACGTCTCGCACGCCGGCTTGCGGACTGCCGCCGAACAGCGTCGCGATGGCGCCGGTCTCGACCGCCTCGGTCTGCGCCACGCGCGCGGTCTTCGGCACGGGGATCGTGTCCATCGCGCTGAAGGTCAGCACCCATCGCGTCGCCAGCGCGCACAGCGCGACGAACAGCAGCAGCGTGGCGATGCGCGGCAGCCAGGCGGCGCCGGCATCGAAACGGAAAGCGGATGGCAGGGACAGTGGCACGAGGTCGCGTCGGGCGGACCGGGATGGCCGCCGCAGGTTGTCGATGGCGGCAAGCGTAACAGAGCGTCATGGCGATTGTCTTGCAACCCGCATGACGGCGGCGGCCGCGGCCGTCGGGGCCGGCGCGGCAACGAACATGGCAGCCGGCGGGGCGACGACGCAGCAGCCGACGTGGCAGCCGGCGGGGCAACGACGCAGCAGCCGACGTGGCAGCCGGCGGCCGCAACGACGTAGCAGCCGACACGGCAACCAACGTGGCCGCCGACGGGGCGGCGATGTCGGTGCTCGTCCGGTACCGAGGCGTCACAAGCCGCGGGTATACTGGACGACCATCCACCGGTGCGCGACGCGGTCGCCGCGCCGGCTTCGACTCCGTCGACAACCTAGGCCTGAAAACCCGATGCGCAGAAACACTCCGTCCAGCTCCGCCCTCGCCCGACCCAGCCAACCCGCCGGCGCCGCCCGCCTGCGCCGCCGCCGTGCCGGCTTCACGCTGATCGAGATCATGGTGGTGATCGTGATTCTCGGCGTGCTGGCGGCACTGGTCGTGCCCAAGATCATGAGCCGCCCGGACGAAGCGCGCATCGTCGCGGCGCGCCAGGACATCTCGTCGATCATGCAGGCGCTGAAGCTGTACCGCCTCGACAACAGCCGCTACCCGACCACCGAACAGGGCCTGGCGGCGCTGGTCACCCGCCCCACCACCGAGCCGATCCCCAACAACTGGAAGGGCGGCGGCTATCTGGAAAAGCTGCCGCGCGACCCCTGGGGCCAGCCGTACCAGTATCTGAACCCCGGTGTGCGCGGCGAGATCGACGTGTTCAGCTTCGGTGCCGACGGCCAGGCCGGCGGCAACGGCAACGACGCCGATATCGGCAACTGGGACTAAGCGTCCCGCCGCCGGCTGACGCCCGTCTTCATCATGGCCACCGGCGCGCACCGCTCGCATCCATCGCCACCACCGTGCCTAGCGGGGGCATCCCGTGCGCGGGGTGCATCGCGGAAGGGCTCGCGCGGCTTCACGCTGCTCGAACTGCTGGTGGTGATGGTGCTGGCCGGCATCGTGGTGTCGATGGTGGCGATCAACGCCACGCCCAATGAGCGCGGCCGCATCCTCGACGATGGCCAGAAGGTCGCCCGCCTGTTCGAACTCGCGCAGGAAGAGGCGCAGCTGCGCGCCCGGCCGCTGGCCTGGGAAGCCGATCCGCAGGGCTGGCGCTTCCTCGAGGCCACGCCGTCCGGCTGGATGCCGCTGCTCGACGACGTCTTCGCGCCGGGCCAGTGGCGGCTGCCGCTGGACCAGGTCGCGGTGACCGCCGGCGCCGCCGGCCAGGGCGGCGCCCGGCTGGTATTCGGCCGCGAGTGGATCGACGCGCCGCGGCAGCTGGTGCTGGTACGCGGCAATATCCGTGTCGAGGTGACCGGCGACGGCACCGGCCGCTATTTCGCCAGCGCGCAATGACTCCACACCGCCGCGCCCGCCTTCGCGCGGGAACGCCAAGCCGCCGCCCGCGCGGCTTCACGCTGATCGAGGTACTGGTCGCGCTGACCATCCTGGCGGTCGCGCTGACCGCCGCGATGCGCGCGATGGGCTCGATGATCGAGGCCGGCGGCTCGCTGCAGCAGCGCATGCTGGCCGGCTGGAGCGCCGACAACCAGCTGGTCGCGCTGCGCCTGACCAAGACCTGGCCCGAGCCCGGCACGCGCGGCGCGCCCTGCCCGCAGGGCGGCATCGTGCTCTATTGCGAGCAGACCGTCGCGCCGACGCCGAACCCCGCCTTCCGCCGCGTCGAGATCGCGGTCTATCCGTCCGCCGAGGACCGCTCGGTGCGGCTCGCCTGGCTGGTCACCATCGTCCCCAATGAAACGCGCAACCTGCTCTGAAGCGCGGGGCTTCACGCTGATCGAGATGCTGGTCGCCATCACGCTGCTGGCCGTGATGGCGGTGATGGGCTGGCGCGGTCTCGACGCAATGACGCGCGGCCGCGAGCGCCTGGTCGACCATGACCAGCGGCTCGATGCGCTCAAGCTGCTGTACGGCCAGTTCCAGACCGATTGCGAGAACCTGGCCCGTCCCGAGGCGCTGCAGCAAAGCCCGGTCGAACTCGAGGACGGCCGGCTGCTGCTGGTGCGCGACCGCCGCGAGCCGGGGCTGCCCGGCGCCTGGCAGGTGGTGGCCTACCGGGTCGAGAACGGCGCCGTGGTGCGCGCCGCTTCCCCGCCGCTGGACAACCGCCAGGGCGTGCAGGCGGCGCTGATCGCGCTGCGCCAGCCGGGCGGCGGCGGCGAGCTGGTGCGGCCGCTGGTGCCGGACGCGGAAGGGCTGGTCGCGCGCGCCTGGGTCGAGCCCGGCGGCTGGCGCGATACCAGCGGCGAGCTGCGCGCCGCGCTGCGGATCGGCGCGGCCAGCGCGGTGCCGGCCAGCAATGCGCAGATCGGCGTCCCGGCCGGCGCGCTGCGCGGGCTGGAGCTGGTGGTGCTGGCGCGGATGGGCGACGGCGACGCGCCGCGCCGCTTCGACAAGCTGTGCATGACGGGCCAGTGAGCATGAGCGCGCCATGAACGGCAGCCCCCGCCTCCCTTCCCTCCGGCCGCGGGCCGGCCACCAGCGCGGCGCGGCCGTGGTCACCGCGCTGCTGATCGTCACGCTGGCCGTGGTGGTGGTGTCCGGCCTGCTTTGGCGCCAGCAGGTGCAGATCCGCTCGGTCGAGAACCAGCGCCTGGTGGCCCAGGCCGCCTGGATCGAACGTGCCGCGGTGGATTGGGCGCGGCTGATCCTGCGCGACGACCTGCGCCGCTCCAACGTCGACCATCTCGGCGAGCCGTGGGCCGTGCCGATCGCCGAGACGCGGCTGTCGGACTTCCTCGGCTCCGCGCTGCGCACCGACCGCGCCGGCGAGACCTCCTTCCTGTCCGGCCGCATCCTCGACGCGCAGGCCCGCTTCAACCTGCGCAATCTGATCACCACCACCGCGGGCGCCAACGGCGGCATCTCGGTGACCATCGACCCGGCCGGGCTCGCGGCCTATCGGCGCCTGCTGCGCGTGCTGGGCCTGAACCAGGGGCTGGCGGAGGCGACCGCGCGCCATCTGCTCCAGGCCGAGCGGGCCGGCGCCGGCCGCGCCGGGCTGCGGCCGCCCGACAGCCTGGCGGACCTGATGGCCATCCCCGGCTACGAGCCCGACATGCTGCCGGTGCTCGAGCCCTTCGTCGACCTGCTGCCGGACCGCACGCCGGTCAACGCCAACACCGCCGACCCGGAAGTGCTGGCCGCGGTCATCGACAAGCTGCCGCTGGACCGCGCCCGCGAACTGGTGCGCCAGCGCGATCGTGCCTATTTCAACAACGTGGGCGACCTGCAGACGCAGTTGCGCGCGATCGCGCCGCAGGCCGATGCCAGCGTCGGCACCGCGCTGGAAACGCGCTCGCACTACTTCCTGATCTACGGCCTGATCCGCCACGAGCGGGCGATCCGGATGCAGGTCTCGCTGGTGCGGCGCGCGGCGGTCCTGGGCAGCGCCCAGGCGACGCAGGTGGTCTGGACGCGCGACCTCGAGCGGATGCCGGAGTTGCGATGAGGGCGATGATGGCAATGAGCGCGATGAGGGCGGCGACCGGGGCGACGACCGGGGCGGCGACCGGGGCGACGACCGGGGCGACGACCGGGGCGGCGACCGGGCGACGAGCGGGGCGATGAAGGCGACGAAAGCGATGGCACCGATCGACATCCCTTGCCCGGAACGCCCGCGCCGCCGGCACTGCGGCCCGCCGCACCCTGCCGAAACGGTTGACGCGAATCCGCCACAAAGGCAAGGTATGCTGATGCCTTGGCGGAAAGGCATTTACCGGCACCCGGCTGTGGCACGGCGATCGCCGCCGGCACAGCGGGCACCGCCGACACCGGACCGGCCCGTGCCTTCGCACGAAACCGGACCAGCTTGCAGACGCGCCCCCGGGCCGTCGACGATTCCGCCGTCCATCTTTACTGCCGCGCAGCCCCAAGGAAACCTTGAGCACCACCCTGTTCGTCCGCCTGCCGCATCGCCCCCACGATCAACCGCAGCCCTGGCGCTTCGGGGCGCTGCCGTTCGCGCTGGTGCGCGATGCCGCGGCCGCCCAGGGCCGGCGCGAGCGGACCCCGTCCACCGGCCACCTGTTGCGCGAGGGCTACGCGCCGATCGCCGAGCTGCCGCCGGCCGACCGGCTGGTGCTGATCGTCGCCGCCGCCGACGTGCTGGTGACCGCCGCCGCGGTGCCGCCGCTGGCGCCAAACCGGCTCAAGCTCGCGCTGCCGAACCTGGTCGAGGATTCGCTGGCGGCCGATGCGCAGGCCTGCCATATCGCGGTCGGGCCTGAGGCCCCGCAAGCCGGCGCCGATGCCACCAGCGCCGCAGCCGCCGCGCGCGGTCCGCGCCGCCGCCTGCTGATGGTGACCGAACGCGCCTGGCTGCGCGCGGTGCTCGACGCCTTCGCCGAACACCGCCATCGCCGCCGCCATCTGCTGCCCGCGCAGTTCTGCCTGCCGCTGGCTGATAGCGAGTCCGAGGGCGGTGGCACGGCGGCTCCGGCCAACGCATCCGGTCCGGCCGAGCCCTCGGCTGCGCCCGAAGCCGCCTCCCCGTCCGAGCCGCCCGCCACGCTGGCGCTCGAAGCCGCCTCCAGCGCACTGGCCGCCGCCGCGCCCCTGCTCGAAGGGGAAATGGGCACCGGCGGCACCGGCGCCGGCACCGGCCATGCCGCGCCATTCTGGCAACTGACCGTGCGCACCGAACGCTATCAGGGCTACGGCCTGCTGCTCAGCGACGACGCACTGGCCGCCTGGCAGGCGCTGGCGCCGGCCGGCATCTGGTACGGCGACCGCGAGGCGGCGGCGCTGCCGACGCTGACCTCGGTACGCCCGCTCGGCTGGCCGGTCTGGATCGAAGGGGCGCAGGCGAGCCTGCGCGAGCCCTCGCTGGATCTGGCGCAGTTCGACTTCGCGCAGGGCCGCGCCGACCGCTGGAACCTGCGCGCCTGGCGTGCACCGCTGGCGCTGGCCGCCGCGCTGCTGGTCGTCCATCTGGTCGCGCTGAACATCCACTGGCTGATGCTGCGCGGCGAGCAGGCGCGGCTGCAGCAGGCCCAGACCCAACTGCTGCGCAGCGCCTTCCCGCGCATGCCGGTGGTGGTCGACCCGCCGCTGCAGATGCGCCGCCAGGTCGAACAGCTGCGCCTGGCCAGCGGCCGCAGCACGCCCGACGATTTCCTGCCGCTGGCCGACCGTTTCGCCCAGGCCGGCCGCCAGTTGCCGCCCGACGCGCTGCTCGCCCTCGAGTACCGCGGCCGCGCACTGCACGCGACGCTCAAGCCGGGCACCGATACCAATGCGCTGCGCCAGGCCGCGCGCCAGGCGGGACTGTCGATGGAAGAAGACCGCGCGCCGGCCGACACGGGCCGCTCCGGCGGCGGCCCCGCGCCCGCCGGCTCGCGCTGGATCATCAAGCCGGGATCGCTGTCGTGATGCGCGCCATTTGCTCCCTCCCCGCCATGTCCGCCATCCCAGCCATGCCCGGCCTCCGCGCCATGTCCGGCCTTTTTGCCATGGCCGCCCTCCCGGCCATGTCCGCTCACCAGGCAACACCATGAACGACCGCGCGCACGATCGGCCCACGTCCGCCGCCGCCTCGCGGACCCGCTCAACCGCCGGCCTGGCCGCGCGGCTCGGCAAGCTGCGCCCGCGCGTGCCCGCCCGCTGGCGGGAGCGGGCCGAGGCCTTCTGGACCGCCCGCAACCCGCGCGAGCAGACCCTGCTGGCGGTCGGCGGCGCGCTGCTGGCGCTGACGATCGGCTACAGCGTGCTGTGGGAACCGGCCGCCGAAGGCCGCGAGCGGCTGCAGAAGAGCCTGCCGCAACTGCGCGCGGAGCTGGCCGAGATGGAAACGCTGGCGCAAGAGGCGCGCGGCCTGTCGGCAAGCCCCGCGCCGGCGTTGCGCGGCGAGGCGCTGGTGCAGGCGCTGCGCGACGGCCTGTCCCAGCATGGCCTGACCGCCAGCCGGGTCGCGCCGACCGGCGACAACACGGTGCAGGTCCAGCTCGACAAGGTGCCGTTCGGCGCGGTGGCCGCCTGGCTGTCGGACGTGCGGCAGCAGCAGCGGCTGAAGGTCACCGACGCCCGCATTGTCTACGTCGGCGCCACCGCCGTCGTCAACGTCACCGCCACCTTGCAGGGACCCGCCGCCGGGCCCGAACGTCCGGGTGGACGTGGCTGATGGCGCGCCTGGAAGCCCTGCGCCTGCGGCGACGCGAGCCGCGGCCTGCCCGCCGCCGCGGCATGCTGCGCTGGGCGCTGCTGGGCCTGGCCACGGTCGCGGTGACGGTGATCGCCGCGCTGCCGGCGGCCTGGATCGCCGACACCGTCGCCAGCCGGACCGAGGGCCGGGTGCTGCTGGCCGATGCCGCCGGCTCGCTCTGGCGCGGCAGCGCCACGCTGGCGCTGTCGGCCGGCGCCGGCAGCCGCACCGCCACGGTCCTGCCCGGCCGCCTGCAGTGGCAGGTCGCGTTCTGGCCGCTGCTGACCGGCTCGCTGCGGCTGGTCGCGCAGCACACCGAGGCGATGCCCGCCCCGGTCACCGTCACGGTGACGCCGGCCGGCTGGCACGCCCAGTCGGGCTCGATGCGGCTGCCGGCCTCGCTGCTCGAGGGCATCGGCGCGCCGTTCAACACGCTGCGCCCGGACGGCGCGATGCGGCTGGACTGGAGCGCGCTGGAGGGCCGCTTTCGCGGGGACAAGTCCGATGGCGGCCGGCCGGCGGGGATGTACGGCCACCTGACGCTTCGCATCGACCAAGTATCATCGGCCGTCAGCCGTCTGCGGCCGCTCGGCAGCTACCGCGCCGAAATCGACTGGAGCGGCGCCACCGGCATGCTCAGGCTGTCGACCGTGGCCGGCCCGCTGCACCTGGAGGGCGGCGGACCGCTGGGCCGCCAGGCGCGCTTCGAGGGCACCGCCCACGCGGACCCGGACGCCGCCAATCAGTTGGCCTCCCTATTGAGCCTGCTGGGAAGACGTGAGAACAATGTGACCAGGCTGCGCTTCTGACCCGGCGCAAGGCACCGCGCCAAGCACCGGACCGCGCAACCAACCGAGCTTATGACGACAACAGACCGACGCCCCATCCTGCCTACCGCCTGCGCGCGCGCCGTCACGGCGCTGTGCGCCCTGTCGCTGATGGCGCCGGCCCCGCTCTGGGCGCAGGCACCCGGACCGGCGAGCCCCGCCGTGCCGGCGCCGCCCGACGTCACGCCGCGCAACCGCGACCAGGTCGTGCTCAACTTCGTCAACGCGGATCTGGAGGCGGTCGTGCGCGCCGTGGGCCAGGCCACCGGCAAGAACTTCGTGATCGACCCGCGCGTCAAGGGCACCGTCAACCTGGTGACCGAGGCGCCGGTGTCGCGGGCGCAGGCGCTGGAGACGCTGGGCTCGGTGCTGCGGATGCAGGGCTATGCGATGGTCGAGGCCAACGGCTTCACCAAGGTCGTGCCCGAGGCCGACGCCAAGCTGCAGGGCTCGCCCACCGTGGTCGGCGCGGGCGCCAGCCGCGGCGGCCAGGTGGTGACGCAGGTGTTCCGGCTGAACTACGAGTCGGCCAACGCGCTGGTGCCGGTGCTGCGGCCGATGATCGCGCCGAACAACACCATCACGGCCTATCCGGCCAACAACACGCTGGTGATCACCGACTATGCCGACAACCTGCGCCGCATCGCGCGGATCATCGCGGCGATCGATGCGCCCGCGTCGGGCGAGGTCGAGCTGATCCCGCTGAAGTACGCGATCGCGAGCGACGCCGCGGTGGTGCTGCAGCGCCTGCTCGATCCGGGCGCGGCCGGCGGCGCGCCGGGCGGCGCGGCGGGCCCCGCCGTCGATGCCAGCCTGCGCACCTCGGTGGTCGCCGAGCCGCGCAGCAACGCGCTGCTGGTGCGCGCCACCAGCCGGGCCCGGCTGCAGCAGGCGCGCCAGCTGATCGAGAAGCTGGACCAGCCGCACGCGCGCCCCGGCAACATCTGGGTGGTGCCGCTGAAGAACGCCGACGCGGTCAAGCTGGCGCCGACGCTGCGCGCGATCGTCGCCGCCGACGCCAGCTTCAATGTCGCGCAGCAGGGCCAGGGCGGCATCGGCGGCATCGCGGGCGCCGCGGGCGGGGCCGCCGGCATGGCCGGCACGCAGAACATCGCGGCGCCGACCGGGCAGTTCACCGGCGGCACCAGCGGGATGGGCGGCTACGGCCGCACCGGCAGCACCGGCGGCGGCTTCGGCGGCGGCACCGGCGGGACCGGCTCGGCCTTCTCGGCCTCGTTCGCGCCGAACCAGATTCCGACCACCGGCGGCATCATCCAGGCCGATCCGTCGACCAACTCGCTGATCATCACCGCCAGCGAGGCGGTCTACCGCAGCCTGCGCGCGGTGATCGACGACCTCGACGCGCGCCGCGCGCAGGTCTACATCGAATCGATGATCGTCGAGGTGACCTCGACCCAGGCGGCCGAGCTCGGCATCCAGTGGCAAGGCATCCTGAGCTCCTCGGGCGGCAACAACAACTTCTTCGCCGGCACCAATTTCGGCACCGGCGGCAGCAACATCATCAACCTGAGCGGCGCGGTCTACGACATCTCGCAGAACGGCGCGGCGGGGATCGAACGGGCGGCCCAACTGGTGCCCGACATCGGCGGCCTGAACCTGGGCGTGGTCAACCGCGCGCTCGGCCTGGGCGCGCTGCTGCGCGCGCTGGGCAGCCAGGGCAGCGTCAACCTGCTGTCGACGCCGAACCTGATCACGCTGGAGAACGAGGAAGCCAAGATCCTGATCGGCCAGAACATTCCGATCACGACCGGCTCGTACGCGCAGAACAACGCGGTCGGCGGCGGCACGCCGTTCAACACGTTCGACCGCAAGGATGTCGGCATCACGCTGCGGGTCAAGCCGCAGATCACCGACGGTGGGCTGGTCAAGCTGCAGATCTACCAGGAGTCGTCGTCGGTGGTGCCCGGCACGACCAACCTGATCCAGGGTCCGACCACCAATGTGCGTTCGATCGAGACCAATGTGCTGGTCAATGACGGACAGATCATCGTGCTGGGCGGCCTGATCGAGGACAACTACGGCGACGGCGTGCAGAAGGTGCCGGGCCTGGGCGACCTGCCGTGGATCGGCGGGCTGTTCCGCTACGAGAACAAGTCGCGCGCGAAGACCAACCTGCTGGTCTTCCTGCGCCCCTACGTGATGCGCACCTCCGGCGCGACCGACCGCATCACGCAGGACCGCTATGGCTATATCCGCGGCGAGCAGCAGGGCTTCGTCTCGCCGAACATGATGATGCGCGACACGCAGACGCCGGTGCTGCCGCCGGCCGAGGCGCCCACCGCGCCGTTCGTCGACCCGCGCAACAACGGCCCGGTGCCCGGTCCGCTGCCGCTCGAGCAGACGCTGCCGCCGCCGGGCCCGACCTCGCGCGCGCCCAACCAGGGCGAGGGCGCCTGAGCGGCGGACTCGACCACAGAGGCAAACCACGATGGCGACACTGCCCTCCTCCGTTCCCGGCGCAGCTTCCGGCATGGCTTCCGGCGCAACTTCCGGCGCGACTTCGGGCGATATCCTCGGCGATACCCCGGCCGGCACGGTCGGGGGCACGCTTGCCGGTGCCGGTGCCGGTGCCGGTGGCGCTGCAGTTGCCGCTGCCGTTGCCGAAACGCCGCTGTCCTCGCCGATCGCCGCGCGCCTGGTGCCCTACGGCTTCGCGCGCGAGGCAAAGCTGCTGGTCGCGCATCAGCGCGCCGACGGGCTCGAGGTCTGGGTCAGCCGTTCGACCTCGCCGGCGGCGCTGGCCGAGCTGGCGCGCGTGCACGGACCGCTGCATCTGCGCGTGCTTGATCCGCAGGCGCTGGAACACGCGATGTCCGACGCCTACAACCGCCAGGACGGCACCGCCGCGCAGGTGGTCGGCGAAGTCGAGGGCGAGGTCGATCTGTCGCGGCTGATGCAGGACATCCCCGCGGTCGAGGACCTGCTCGAATCGGAAGACGACGCGCCGATCATCCGCATGATCAACGCGCTGCTGACGCAGGCCGCGCGCGAAGGCGCCTCGGATATCCACATCGAGCCGTTCGAATCGGCCTCGGTGGTGCGCTTTCGCGTCGACGGCACGCTGCGCGACGTGGTGCGGCCAAAGAAGGCGCTGCATGGCGCGCTGATCTCGCGCATCAAGATCATGGCGCAGCTCGATATCGCCGAGAAGCGGCTGCCGCAGGATGGCCGCATCACGCTGCGGGTCGGCGGCCGGCCGGTGGACGTGCGGGTGTCGACGCTGCCGACCGGCCATGGCGAGCGCGCGGTGCTGCGTCTGCTGGACAAGGAGGCCGGCCGGCTCGACCTGGCCAAGCTGGGCATGGCGCCCGGCACGCTGACCGCCTTCGACGACCTGATCCGCCAGCCGCACGGCATCGTGCTGGTGACCGGCCCGACGGGCTCGGGCAAGACCACCACGCTGTACGCGGCGCTGTCGCGGCTCGATGCGCGCACCACCAACATCATGACGGTCGAGGACCCGATCGAGTACGACCTCGACGGCATCGGCCAGACCCAGGTCAACGCGCGCATCGACATGACCTTCGCCAAGGCGCTGCGCGCGATCCTGCGGCAGGATCCGGACGTGGTGATGATCGGAGAGATCCGCGACCTGGAGACCGCGCAGATCGCGGTGCAGGCCTCGCTGACCGGCCACCTGGTGCTGGCGACGCTGCACACCAACGACTCCGCCTCGGCCGTGACCCGCCTGGTCGATATGGGGATCGAGCCCTTCCTGCTGTCGTCGTCGCTGCTGGGCGTGCTGGCGCAGCGGCTGGTACGGCGGCTGTGTCCGCACTGCAAGCGCGAGGAAACCATCGCGGTGACGCCCGCCGAGGCGGACACGCTGCTGGCCGAGGGCAAGCCGCTGCAGAAGCTGTGGCACCCGGTCGGCTGCGACAAGTGCGGGCAGTCGGGCTACCAGGGGCGGATGGGCGTCTACGAGCTGCTGGTGGTCGACGACCGCATCCGCACGATGATCCATCGCCAGACGCCCGAATCGGAAATCAAGCAGACCGCCCTCGCCAACGGCATGCACACGATGCGCGGCGATGCGCAGCGCTGGATCGACAGCGGCGCGACCTCGCTGGAAGAGGTGCTGCGCGTGACGCGCGATTGAAGCCGGGATGGAACGCTTGCGATCGCGCCCCGTGCCGGGTTCCGTGCCGTCGACCCCCGTGGCTTCGACCCCCCTGCCTTCGACCTCCGTGCCTTCGACCTCCGTGCCCTCGATCCACGTGCCGTCGAGTTCCGTGCCGGACTCCGCGCCACCGAGCCCCGTGACCTGAGCCATGCCAGCCTATCGCTACGAAGCCGTCGACGCCGCCGGCAAGACCGACCGCGGCGTGATCGAGGCCGACAGCCCGAAGCAGGCCCGCACGCATCTGCGCACCCGCGGGCTGACCCCGCTGACCGTCGACGCGCTCGGCAGCGCGGCGCAGGCCGCGCGTGGCGGCAGCGCGGTGGGCTTCGGCCGCCGGCTGTCGACGCAGGAGCTGGCGCTGTTCACGCGGCAGCTCGCCAGCCTGATCGTCGCCGGCCTGCCGCTGGACGAGGCGCTGGCGGCGCTGGCCGACCAGGCCGAGCGCGCCTATGTGCACGAGCTGCTGGCCGGCGTGCGCGCCGAGGTCATGGGCGGCAGTTCGCTGTCGGTCGCGCTGATGCAGCATCCGCGCGACTTTCCCGATATCTATCGCGCGCTGGTCTCGGCCGGCGAACACTCGGGCCATCTGGGCCTGGTGCTGGAACGGCTGGCCGGCTATATCGAGACCCGCAACACGCTGACCGCCAAGATCCGGCTGGCCTTCACCTATCCGGCCATCGTCACGGTGGTGGCGTTCGCGATCGTGATCTTCCTGCTGTCGTACGTGGTGCCGCAGGTCGTCAGCGTGTTCGCCAACACCAAGCAGAAGCTGCCGATGCTGACGGTGGTGATGCTGGCGCTGTCGGACTTCGTGCGGCAATGGTGGTGGGCCGCGCTGATCGTGCTGGCGCTGGCGGTGATGGCGATCCGCGCGCTGCTGCGCCAGCCGGGCGTGCGGCTCGAATGGCATCGCTGGCTGCTGACCGCGCCGCTGGCCGGCAAGCTGATCCGCGGCTACAACACCGCGCGCTTTGCCAGCACGCTGGCGATCCTGGTGTCGGCCGGCGTGCCGATCCTGCGCAGCCTGCAGGCGGCCGGAGAAACGCTGGGCAACGAGGCGCTGCGCGCCAACGTCGAGGACGCCACCACACGCGTGCGCGAGGGCTCGTCGCTGGCCCGCGCGCTGGCCGCGCAGAACCAGTTCCCGCCGGTGCTGGTGCACCTGATCCGCTCGGGCGAGGCCACCGGCAATCTGCCGACGATGCTGGAGCGCGCCGCGCAGGGCGAGGCGCAGGAGCTGGAACGGCGCACGCTGTTCCTGACCAGCCTGCTCGAACCGCTGCTGATCCTGACGATGGGCGTGGTGGTGCTGCTGATCGTGCTGGCGGTGCTGATGCCGATCATCGAGATCAATCAGCTGGTGCGGTAGCGCGGGGCAACCCCGTCTCCCGATCCACCTGAAGGGAGAGGTCCGCGGGAGAGGTCCGCGGGAGAGGGCCGGGGAGAGGGCAAGCGGCGCTCGCCCCCGAACTGCTTATTCCGCTGCCGCCGTCTTCTTCGCCGTGCGCTTGCGCGGAGCCGGGCTGCGGCGCTTGCGTGCCGGCGGCGCGGCCTCGGCGGCCTGCACCGCTTCGGCGGTTTCCACCGGTTCTTCCGGCTCCGCCATCGCCGGCGCTTCCGCGCCCGGCACCTCCAGCGCTTCGCTCGCCGCGGCCGGTGCCGCAAACACCGTGCTGTCGATCGGCCATGGCGTGTCGCTGAGCTTCACGTCCGGACGGCGCGAGGCGCGGCGGCCGCGCGAGGAGCGCGGCGGCGCGGCGGGTTCGGGATTGCCATGGGCGCCATGGCCAGGCTGCTCGGCCGCGGCGGCGGCTACCGCCGGCTCGTCGAACTGCACCGGCTCGGGCGCAGGCACGGGTTCGCTGACGGCCGGCACCGCTTCTGCCGGTTCCGGTGCCGGTTCCGGTGCCGGTGCCGGAGCCGCGTTGCCGCGTCCGCGCTGACCGCCCCGCCCCTGGCCACCCTGGCCCTGACCGCCTTGACGCTGGCCACCCTGCCCCGCGTGGTCCTGTCTGTCGCCCCGCTGCTCGCTTCCGCGCTGTTCACCACCTGGCTGCTCACTACCGCGCTGCTCAACACCTCGTTGTTCGGTACCGCGCTGCTCGGCACCCCGCTGCTCGCCGCCGCGCTGCTCACCGCCACGCTGCTCACCGCCACGCTGCTCACCGCCACGCTGCTCACCGCCACGCTGTTCGGTACCACGCTGTTCGGTACCACGCTGCTCGCCACCGCGCTGTTCGCCGCGCCGCTTGAGCCGGACCCAGATGGTCTTGTTGTTGCCGCCGTTGCGGGTCTCGACCTCGAACAGGCCGGTCGCGGCGACCAGCTCCGACAGCTTGCCGTAGCCGTAGTTGCGCGAATCGAACTCGGGCGCCTGCTTGGCGATGTGGGTGCCCATGCTGCCGAGCGTGGTCCAGCCTTCCTCGTCGGACACCGCCTGCGCGGCCGACTGCAGCAGCCGCACCAGTCGCGTGTCCTGCCGCAGCTCGCCGCCGCTGCGGCGGCGGGCCGGCGCGCTGGCCTCGTCGGTTTCGTCGCTGCCGACGTCGCCGCGCAGCAGGTCCGAGTAGATGAACTTGTCGCAGGCGGTGACGAAGGGCTTGGGCGTCTTGCGTTCGCCGAAGCCATAGACCGTCAGGCCCTGCTCGCGGATGCGCGAGGCCAGCCGCGTGAAATCGCTGTCGCTGGAGACAATGCAGAAGCCGTCGAAACGGCCGGAGTACAGCAGGTCCATCGCGTCGATGATCATCGCGCTGTCGGTGGCATTCTTGCCCACCGTATAGCGGAACTGCTGGATCGGCTGGATCGAATGCGACAGCAGGCACTCCTTCCAGCCGGCCAGATTGGGCTTGGTCCAGTCGCCATAGATGCGCTTGACGGCGGCCACGCCGTACTTGGCCACTTCGGCCAGCAGGCCTTCGACGATGCCGGGAGCGGCATTGTCGGCGTCGATCAGAACGGCCAGGGTCGCGGTGCCCTGGCGGGGATTGGTATTCATCGGTTGTCCTGGGGGAGCGCTCGCTCCAGCAGTGGGGGGGTTGCACCACCGCGGCCCGGGCGGCATCCCTTGGACGCCGCCCGCTGCCGGGCTTGGATGCAGTGCAGTGTACACGCCAGGGCTTGTCCATTCGGGAAATCGCCGAGCCGGAAGGGGCCCGGGATGCTGCGCCGCAGGGTGCCGTGTCAACGCCGCCGGTGCTACCATGCCGGGCAGAGACACGGTCGCTTCCGCCTTCACAAGAGGCCTGCGCGGCTGCCCACCACTGAAGTGTGTCGGCGATCCCGACAACATGCCCGAAGAGGAGCACATATGAATGCCCCCCTGACCGCCCCGGTCAGCGACGCCATCCGTCGCGCGCTCGCAAACGTTACCCTGGACGACAAATATACGCTCGAACGCGGCCGCATCTACATCAGCGGCACGCAGGCGCTGGTTCGTCTGCCGATGCTGCAGCAGGAACGCGACCGCGCCGCCGGCCTCAATACCGCCGGCTTCATCTCGGGCTATCGCGGCTCGCCGCTCGGCGCGCTGGACCAGGCGCTGTGGAAGGCCAAGTCGCACCTGGCCGGCCACAACATCGTGTTCCAGCCGGGCCTGAACGAGGACCTGGCCGCGACCGCGGTGTGGGGCTCGCAGCAGGTCAACATGTACCCGGGCGCCAAGTACGACGGCGTGTTCGGCATGTGGTACGGCAAGGGCCCGGGCGTGGACCGCACCGGCGACGTCTTCAAGCATGCGAACTCGGCCGGCTCGTCGAAACACGGCGGCGTGCTGGTGCTCGCGGGCGACGACCACTCGGCCAAGTCCTCGACCCTGGCACATCAGTCCGAACACATCTTCAAGGCCTGCGGGCTGCCGGTGCTGTTCCCGGCCAACGTGCAGGAATATCTCGACTACGGGCTGCATGGCTGGGCCATGAGCCGCTACTCGGGCCTGTGGGTGGCGATGAAGTGCGTCACCGACGTGGTCGAATCGTCGGCCTCCGTCGAACTCGATCCGCACCGCGTGCAGATCGCGCTGCCGCAGGACTTCGCGATGCCGCCGGGCGGTCTCAATATCCGCTGGCCCGATCCGCCGCTGGAACAGGAAGCGCGGCTGCTCGACTACAAGTGGTACGCGGCGCTGGCCTATGTGCGCGCCAACCGCATCGACCGCATCGAAATCGATTCGCCGCACGCGCGCTTCGGCATCATGACCGGCGGCAAGGCCTACCTCGATACGCGCCAGGCGCTGACCGACCTGGGCCTGGACAAGGAGACCTGCGAACGCATCGGCATCCGGCTGTACAAGGTCGGCTGCGTCTGGCCGCTGGAAGCGCAGGGCGCGCGCGCCTTCGCCGAGGGCCTGCAGGAAATCCTGGTGGTCGAGGAAAAGCGCCAGATCATGGAGTACGCGCTGAAGGAAGAGCTGTACAACTGGCGCGACGACGTCCGGCCCAAGGTCTACGGCAAGTTCGACGAGAAGGACAATGCCGGCGGCGAATGGTCGATCCCGCAGAGCAACTGGCTGCTGCCGGCGCACTACGAGCTGTCGCCGGCGATCATCGCCAAGGCGATCGCCACGCGCCTGGACAAGTTCGACCTGCCCAGCGACGTGCGCGCCCGCATCGCCGCGCGCATCGCGGTGATCGAGGCCAAGGAGCGCGCGCTGGCCACACCGCGCGTGGCCGCCGAGCGCAAGCCGTGGTTCTGCTCCGGCTGCCCGCACAACACCTCGACCAACGTGCCCGAGGGTTCGCGCGCGCTGGCCGGCATCGGCTGCCACTACATGACGGTCTGGATGGACCGCAGCACCAGCACCTTCAGCCAGATGGGCGGCGAAGGCGTGGCGTGGATCGGGCAGGCGCCGTTCGCCGGCGACAAGCACGTGTTCGCCAACCTCGGCGACGGCACCTACTTCCATTCGGGCCTGCTCGCCATCCGCGCGTCGATCGCGGCCGGCGTCAATATCACCTACAAGATCCTGTACAACGATGCGGTCGCGATGACCGGCGGCCAGCCGGTCGACGGCCAGCTGTCGGTGCAGGACATCGCCTTCCAGGTCGCCGCCGAGGGCGCCAAGCGGATCGACATCGTCACCGACGAGCCCGAGAAATACAGCGGCGCGATCAAGCTGCCGCAGGGCGTCACGGTTCACCATCGCGACGAGCTGGACCGCATCCAGCGCGAACTGCGCGAGGTGCCGGGCTGCACCATCCTGATCTACGACCAGACCTGCGCCACCGAGAAGCGCCGCCGCCGCAAGCGCGGCAGCTTCCCCGATCCGGCGCGCCGCGTCTTCATCAACGACACGGTGTGCGAAGGCTGCGGCGACTGCTCGGTCAAGTCCAACTGCCTGTCGGTCGAGCCGCTGGAAACCGAGCTCGGCACCAAGCGCAAGATCAACCAGTCGTCCTGCAACAAGGACTTCTCCTGCCTGAACGGCTTCTGCCCCAGCTTCGTGACCGCCGAAGGCGCGCAGCTGCGCAAGCCCGAGGCGCACGGCGTGTCGATGGCGAACCTGCCGCCGCTGCCGCAGCCGGCGCTGCCCGCGCTGCAGCGGCCGTACGGCGTGCTGGTGACCGGCGTCGGCGGCACCGGCGTGGTGACCATCGGCGGCCTGCTCGGCATGGCGGCCCACCTGGAGCAGAAGGGTGTCACCGTGCTCGACATGGCGGGCCTGGCGCAGAAGGGCGGCGCGGTGCTGTCGCACGTGCAGATCGCCGCGCGGCCGGAGGATATCCACGCCACGCGCATCGCGATGGGCGAGGCCGACCTGGTGATCGGCTGCGACGCGATCGTGTCGGCCACCGACGAGGTCCTGTCCAAGGCGCAGGCGGGCCGCACGCGCGCGATCGTCAATACCGCGCAAACCCCGACCGCCGAGTTCATCCGCAATCCGAAGTGGCAGTTCCCCGGGCTGTCGGCCGAGCAGGACGTGCGCAACGCGGTCGGCGAGCAATGCGACTTCATCAATGCCAGCGCGCTGGCGGTGGCGCTGCTCGGCGACGCGATCTACACCAACCCGCTGGTGCTCGGCTATGCGTGGCAGAAGGGCTGGGTGCCGCTGTCGCTGGACGCGATGGTGCGAGCGATCGAACTGAACGGCGTGTCGGTCGACAAGAACAAGGCCGCGTTCGAATGGGGCCGCCATATGGCGCATGACCCCGAGCATGTGCTGTCGCTGACCGGCGAGCTCAAGCGCACCGCCGAGGGCGCCGACGTGGTCAAGCTGCCGACCTCGTCGGGGGCGCTGCTGGAGAAGCTGATCGCCCATCGCGCCGAGCACCTGACCGCGTACCAGGACGCCGCCTATGCGCAGACCTATCGCGACGCGGTCAACCGCGTGCGCGCGGCCGAGAGCGCGCTGGTGGGCAGCGGCAAGCCGCTGCCGCTGACCGAGGCGGTAGCGCGCAACCTCGCCAAGCTGATGGCCTACAAGGACGAGTACGAGGTCGCGCGGCTCTATACCGATCCGGTCTTCCTCGACAAGCTGCGCAACCAGTTCGAGGGCGAGCCGGGCCGCGACTACCAGCTGAACTTCTGGCTGGCGCCGCCGATGATCGCCAAGCACGACGAGCAGGGCCGCCTGATCAAGCGCCGCTTCGGCCCGTCTACGATGACGATCTTCAAGCTGCTGGCGAGACTGAAGGGACTGCGCGGCGGTCCGCTGGACGTGTTCGGCAAGACCGAGGAACGCCGCACCGAGCGCGCGCTGATCGGCGAATACCGGGCGCTGCTCGACGAACTGGTGGCGGGACTCAATGCCGCCAACCACGGCACCGCGGTGGCGCTGGCCAATCTGCCGGACGACATCCGCGGCTTCGGCCACGTCAAGGCCAACAACCTGAAGGCGGCGCGCTCGCGCTGGCAGACGCTGCTGGCGCAGTTCAGGAATCCGCAGGCGGGGCAGCAGGCGGCGTGAGTTTGAAAGGCTGATCTCGCCTGCGATGTGCTCCCCTCTCCCGCACAGCGGGAGAGGGGCGCCGATTCTCCGAGTCAGCTTGCCGCCCTACTCCACCTGCGCCAGCTTGTCCTCGCCCTTCTTCACATACATCGAGTTCTTCGGCTGCGCGAACACGCGCCGTACCATCGGCTCGAAGAACGACAGCGGCAGCGTGTCGTAGTCGGTCATGAAGGCCGCCGCGTCGTACTTCGCGCAGAACTCGGCGGTACGCTCGAACAGCTCGGGCTGGCTACGGAATTGCTCGCGCAGGTTGCGGTCCAGACCCAGGTGATGGAAGAAGTAATAGCCCTGGAATACGCCGTGCTTTTCCACCATCCACAAGTTCTCGGCGCTGACGAAGGGCTTCAGGATCGCCGCGGCGATGTCGGGATGGTTGTAGCTGCCCAGCGTGTCGCCGATATCGTGCAGCAGCGCGCAGACCACGTATTCCTCGTCGCGGCCGTCGCGGTGGGCCAGCGTGGCGGTCTGCAGGCTGTGGGTCAGCCGGTCGACCGGAAAGCCGCCGCAGTCGCCGTCGAGCAGCCGCAGATGGGCCAGCACGCGGTCTGGCAGCGCCGCGGCATAGGGCATGAACTCGGCCGAGATCGCGGCCCAGTCCTCGCGGGTGCCCTGTTCCATATGGCTGAAGCGCGCACGCGGCGCGGGGTGGGATTCGCTCATGGTGGTCTCCTGGTGGGGTCGGCGCTGATGCGCTCTGGGGATTGCGGCATTGTGACACCGGTTGATGCCGCTACACTGTCAGGATACCGACAGTCGCCGGCAGGATACTGAAGCAAACCCCAGTCTGAAGCCAACCCGCCGAAACCGACCCGCTGAAGCGAAGTCGCCGAAGCGAAGCCGCCGAAGCCAAGGCGCCGAAGCCATCCCCCTGGAGCACCGGCGGCACCCTTTCACCGAACCGAGGAGAACACCATGCCATACCAGGGCAGCTGCCACTGCGGCCGCATTGCATTCGAGGTCGAGGGCGAGATCGAGGCCGTGCTGTCGTGCAATTGCTCGATCTGCCAGCGGCGCGGCCATCTGCTGTGGTTCGTGCCGCGCGACCGGTTCCACCTGAAGACGCCCGAGTCCGACTACTCGACCTACCGCTTCCACACCATGAAGATCGCCCACCATTTCTGCCCGGTGTGCGGCTGCGGGCCGTTCGGCGAAGCCATCGATCCGAAAGGCCAGCCGACGGCGGCCGTCAATGCGCGCTGCCTGGAGGGGATCGACCTGGACAAGCTGAAGGTCATCCCGTTCGACGGGCGGCGCCTGTAACGCCGCCAAGCCGACGCCATGCTGTCGATCCGGGGTATCGATCATCTGGTGCTGCGCAGCGCCGACGTGCCCGCGCTGCTGCGCTTCTACGTGGACGTGCTGGGCTGCACGCTCGAGCGCGAGCAGCCGAAGCTGGGGCTGACGCAGCTGCGCGCCGGCGCGAGCCTGATCGATCTGGTCACGCTCGACGGCCCGCTCGGCAAGGCGGGCGGCGCGGGACCGGGTCCGGAGGGCCGCAATCTGGACCACTTCTGCCTGCGCGTCGAGCCCTTCGATGCGCAGGCCATCGCCGCCCATCTGCGCGCGCACGGCGTCGAGGCGGGGCCGGTCGAATCGCGCTACGGCGCCGAAGGCACGGGGCCGTCGATCTACCTGCGCGATCCCGATGGGAATGTGGTCGAGCTGAAGGGACCGCCCGACGCCAGGGTGTAGGCCCGGCAGGGGGAAGGGGCGAAGGCCCGGAGGACGGCTCCGGGAAAGCGCGAAAGCTCGGGGAAGGCCCAAAGCCCCGGGGGAAGTGCGAAGGGCCGGGGAAGGCCCAACGCCCCGCGGGAAGTGTGAATACGTGGGGAAGGCACGAAGCCCGGTGAGCGCGCGATGCCGCCGCGCAACGCCCCGCGCACGCGGCGGCGAGCCGCCGCTACAATCGGGATTCCCCAAACCATGCGCCGCCGGCATCGCATCGGCGGCCACGGCGCCGGCCTTCCCGGCGCATGCCATGACGACACCCGACCTCTCTTCCGGTCCCCGCCCCGACACCGCCGGCTCCGCCCCCGGCATGGCGGCCGACAGCGACGCCGCCGGCCCCACCGAACCACAGTCCCAATCCGCCCCCTGGTCCGAACCGCCCCGCCATCTGGCCTGGGTACTCGGTCTGACCGAAACCATTTCCTGGGGCACGCTGTACTTCGCCTTCACCGTCTTCATCGAGCCGATGAGCCGCACGCTCGGCTACGGCAAGCCCTTCCTGGCGGGCGGTTATTCGCTCGGCCTGCTGGTCTGGGCGCTGTGCTCGTTCGCCGTCGGCCGGCTGCTCGATCGGGCGCCGGCGCGGTGGGTGATGGGCACCGGCTCGGTGCTGGCGGGATTGGGACTGATGCTGTGGGCCTGGACGCCGAACCCGACGCTGTTCCTGCTGATGTGGGTGCCGCTGGGCCTGGCCATGGCGACCACGCTGTACGAGCCGGCCTTCGTCGTGCTGCGCCAGGCCTATGGCGACGGCTACCAGAAGTCGATCGTCATCGTGACGCTGGTGGCGGGCTTCGCCAGCACCATTTTCATTCCGCTGGCGCAATGGCTGGTGTTGCATATCGGCTGGCGCGGCACGCTGCTGATCTTCGCCGCGCTGAACCTGCTGGTCTGCGCGCCGCTGCATGCGCGGCTGCGCTTCACGCCGCATCCGACCTATGCCAGCGTGCAGCCGGTCGCGCCGCTGGGCGGCGGCTCCCCGGGCATCGCCACGCTGGCGCTGCGCGATCCGGTGTTCTGGGCGGTGGTGCTGGCCTTCACCGCGCTGGCGGTGGTGGCCTCGCTGCTGGGCGCGCACCTGATTCCGATGCTCAACGAAAAGGGCCTGCCGGTCGGCGAGCAGCTGATGGTGGCGGCGCTGATCGGCCCGGCGCAGGTCATCGGCCGCCTGGCGATGGCACGCATGCCGTCGCGCCAGCCGGTGCGGATCGCGATGCCGGTCTATCTGGTGATGAGCCTCGGCCTGCTGACGCTGGCGCTGGGCCACGGCAAATGGCTGATGCTGGCGGCGGTGCTCTACGGCTGCGCCAACGGCATCAACACGATGCTGCGTGCGATGGCGATGCCCGAGCTGATCTCGCGGCACCACTATGCGACGCTGAACGGGCTGATGATGACGCCGGTGCTGTTGATGCAGGCGATCGCGCCGTGGCTCGGCGCGCTGATGTGGACGGCGGCCGGCGGCTATTGGCTGATGCTTTGGGTGATGGTGGTGCTGGCCATCGCGGCGCTCGGCGCCTTCGCCTATGCGCTGCGCCGGCGCGGCATGCTGGGGGCGCCGCCGGCGGCCGCCTAGCTGTACCCCGCCGGACTCACGCCGCGGCGGCCACGCCCATGCCTTCGAAGACGAAGGTATCCATCGCCAGTACGCCGTAGGTGACCGCATCGGTCGCACGCGCGACCTTGGCGGCCCCGGCGACCTTGGCGACCTGTGCCACCTCTGCCGTCTCTGCCGTCTCTGCCACCTCGGCCGCCTTGGCCGGCACAGGCGCGCCGGCGGTTCCCGCCGCGGGGCCTAGCGCCGCCCCCAGCGCGACGAAGAACGGCAGCAGATGCTCGTCGGTCGGATGGGCCCGGCGCGCATGCGGCGCCTCGCTGCGATAACGCGAAATGCGCGCGGTATCGCCGGTGCGCAGCGCCTCGTCCAGCGCGCCGGCCATCCAGCCGCGAAACGCCTCGACATAGGGCTCGGTCGCGCCGCCGTGCTGCACGGGCCGTTCCCCGCCGAACACTTCGCGCAGGTTATGCGTGAAGCTGCCCGAGCCAACCACCAGCACGCCCTCGTCGCGCAGCGGCGCCAGCGCGCGGCCGATCTCGATCTGCACGGCCGGGTCCAGGTAGGGATTCAGCGCCAGCTGCACCACCGGCACGTCGGCATCAGGGAAGAAATACCGCAGCGGCAGCCAGGCGCCGTGGTCGAGCGGCCTGGCATCGTCCAGCGCGACAAACCCGGCCCCCGGGATGCCGGCGGCCTCGACCAGCGCCTTGACGCGCCCGGCCAGCGCCGGCGAACCTGGCGCGTCGTAGCGCAGCGCATAGAGCTCCGGCGGGAAGCCGCCGAAGTCGTGCCAGGCCTGCTGGCGCTCGGCCGTGGTCACGGCCAGCGTGCTGTAGATCCAGTGCGCCGAGATCACCAGCACCGCGCGCGGCTGCAAGGCGCGCAGCCGCTCGCCCAGCGCATCGAACGCCGGGCCCACCGGGCCGGGTTCGATCGCCAGCATCGGCGAACCGTGGGAGACATAGAGCGCGGGCAACATGGGGATCCTTTCTTCGACAGCGTGGATGCGGGGAATACGGGCCTAGTTTGACAAATCCCCACCGTCGCGGCGTCAAGCGTTGCGGACGCCTCGGTCAAATATTTTGAAATTCAGCGTTGCGGCGTTGTCCCCTGCAAGCGGCGGCGAACTCGCACTAACATGGCGGCTTGCTTGCGGGGTCGCGACCTCGTCCCAACCTGGCCCCACCCAGCCCCACTTGGCTCAACCCGGCCCCACTTGGCTCAACCCGGCCCAACGTGGCCCAAACCGGCCCCAACCCTGCCCCACCGGCCCCAATCGAGACAACGGAGACACGATGACCACCATGCCCGCCACCACCCGACCCAAGCAGGCCGCACCGGCGCCCGACACGCCGCTGGTGCGCTGCGGCTGGTGCGGCACGCTCGAGGACTATTGCCACTATCACGACAACGAGTGGGGCTATCCGGTCGACGACGACCGCCGCCTGTTCGAGAAGCTGTGCCTCGAGGGCTTCCAGGCCGGCCTGAGCTGGCTGACGATCCTGCGCAAGCGCGAGGCCTTCCGCAAGGCATTCGCCAACTTCGACGTCGAGAAGGTGGCCCGCTTCGGCGAGCGAGACATCGAGCGGCTGCTGGGCGATGCCGGCATCGTGCGCCACCGCGGCAAGATCGAGGCGGCGATCAACAACGCCCAGCGCGCGCTCGAACTGCTGGAGACCGAGTCCTCGCTGGCCGCCTATCTGTGGCGCTACGAGCCCGACCCGAAGAGCCGGCCTGCCGTGCTGACGCCGGAGGTACTGCGCACGATGACGACCTGCCCGGAAGCCACGGCGCTGTCCAGGGACCTGAAGAAACGTGGCTGGCGCTTCGTGGGGCCAACCACGATGTATGCGCTGATGCAGGCGATGGGCATGGTCAACGACCACCAGCAGGGATGCTGGGCGCGCGAGGAAGCGCAACGTAAACGGGCGGCGTTCAAGGTGCCGCGGTAGCGGGACCGCGGTGGGGGCGATTGGGGCCGTTGGGCCGTTGGGGCCGTTGGGGCCGTTGGGGCCGTTGGGGCCGTTGGGGCCGTTGGGGGCCGTTGGGACGGTCGGCGCGGTTGGGGCGGACGGCCTGCGTGCCTGGGACGCATGGGCATCCCAAGGTGCATGGCGTCTCCAACCTGCCGAACGTGCCCAAACGTGCTTGGCGGCCCTACGTACGTAAACGCACATCCAGCCGCCGCTCCGCGCAACGGTGCCCCATGGTCTTTAAAGATTGTTTACGTATACGTAGATAGTAGTAGTAGGTAAACGGCGCCCTCCACAGTGGATAAGGCCGCCGGGCCCTTGCTGCACAAGGGCTGGCGGACTGTATAAGGCTTAGGGGAAAACCCGACGTATACGGGATAACCCGATGCCCTCGCGGAAACGGGTTCGGAGCGCGCCGGACTTGTTCGTCCGCGGTCCACAGGCGCCCCACAGGCTGCCCAGCGCTTGTCCCTCGTGCGGCACACAGGACGGGCACAGGGTTGTCCCCGGAGTTATCCCCAGGGCGCCGTGAAAACGCCTTGCGCGGGTCAGTGCGAACTCGGCCGCAACGCCCGCCGGCCGCGCTGCACCAGCATCACGCCGGCCAGCACGATGGCGCCGGCGATCACGCCGCCGACCAGATTGATCAGCAGCGGCCCCAGCCAGGACAGGAAGGGTCCGACGCCGGGGATGGCCGCAAGCCATTGCGCGGCGGTCTCTTCCAGATGGTGCGCCCACGGCAGGCCGTGAACGAGGATGCCGCCGCCGACCAGGAACATCGCGATCGTGCCGGCCACCGACAGCGTCTTCATCAGGATCGGCGCCAGCCGCAGCAGGCCATCGCCGATGCGGCGCGCGAAGCCGTTGCCGCGGCCGCTCAGATAGAGCCCGGCATCGTCGAGCTTGACGATGCCCGCCACCAGCCCGTAGAC
This sequence comes from Cupriavidus sp. DB3, assembly GCF_020418465.1. Lineage (NCBI taxonomy): Bacteria > Pseudomonadati > Pseudomonadota > Betaproteobacteria > Burkholderiales > Burkholderiaceae > Cupriavidus > Cupriavidus sp. DB3. The sequence continues at coordinate 42,111 of NZ_JAIZPL010000004.1, forward strand.
CCCCACCGTCATCAGCAGCGAGATCGCGGTCAGCACCGCCAGCCGCGTGCCGAACGGCGCGTTGGCGACCGTGCCGAGCGAGATCACGATGATCTCGGCGGACAGGATGAAGTCGGTGCGCACCGCGCCCTTGATCTTTTCCTTCTCCAGCGCGACCAGGTCGACCGCGGGATTGGCCGCCGCCTGCCGCAGCGCGGCGCGCTCGACCGCCTCCCGGGCGCGCTCGGTCGGTTCGGCGTGGCCGGGCAGGTAGCGGTGGGCGAGCTTCTCGAAGCCCTCGTAGCACAGGAAGGCGCCGCCGATCATCAGCAGCGGCGTCACGGCCCACGGCGCGAAGGCGCTGATGGCAAGCGCCGCCGGGACCAGGATCACCTTGTTGCGCAGCGAACCCAGCGCCACCGCCCACACCACCGGCAGCTCGCGCTCGGCCTTCAGGCCGGTCACCTGCTGCGCGTTCAGCGCGAGGTCGTCGCCGAGCACGCCCGCGGTCTTGCGCGCGGCGACCTTGCTCATCGTGGCGACGTCGTCGAGGATCGTCGAAATATCGTCGAGCAGCGCAAGCAGGCTGGCACCGGCCATCTCAGCGGCCTCCCTGCGGCAGCTGGCCTGCAACGGTACGGCGATCGAAACTCGGCATGGTTCGGGCTCCTGTGGTGTTGGAGAATCGGCAAGGCGCCGCGGGCCGCGGCCGGGACCGCGAGTGGCGCCGCCATCGCGCCATACTGCCATAGCCGCTCCCGCTTCCAGCATGGCGGGCATGTCGGATTTTGTCTGATTTTTTTACGTCACTTGGATCTGTAGCATGGGGCGTCATGCGCAGGCACCGGGCGGCTGTTGCGCCGGCGCCCCGCCTCTCCCCAATTCCACCCGGTCGCCCATGCCCCAAACCCTTGCGCGCAGCGATCTGCTGCGTACGCTCGTCATTCCCCTGCTGCTTGCGGCGCTTCTTGTCGCGGACCTGCTGACCCCGCTCGGCGTCGCCGAGTGGATCTTCTATCTGCTGCCGATCTGCCTGTGCGTGTTCGTCGACCGGCCGATGATGCCGCTATGGACGGCCGCCGGGGCGACCCTGCTGATGGCGGCCGGCTATATCTTCTCGCCGGGCGGGGGCGATCCGACCATCGGCCTGATCAACCGCCTCTGCGGCACCGTGGTGATGTGGTTCCTCGCCGCGGCGATCTACCGCTATATCGCCAGCCAGCTGCAGATGCGCCGCTTCGTCTGGCTGCAGGAGGGCCAGGTACGCGTGGTCCAGCAGACCCGCGGACTCGATACGCCGGCCGAGGTCGGCACCGCGCTGCTGCGCGCGCTGGTGCCGCTGGTGCAGGCCCAGGCCGGCGTGGTCTACCGGCTCGAGGACGCCAGCCTGAAGCGGCTGGCGGGCTGGGCCGCGCCGGCGGACACGCCGGAGAACCTGGCGCTCGGCGAGACGCTGGCCGGACAAGCCGCCAGCGAGAACCGGCCGCTGCTGGCGCGCGGGCTGTCCTCGCACTATCTGCGCATCGGCTCGGCGCTGGGGCGCGACGTGCCGCAGGCGGTGCTGGCCGCGCCGCTGACCTCGGACGGCCATGTGGTCGGCGTGGTGGAGCTGGCCTTCGCCAGCGCGCAGCCGAAGCTGGACGATGCCGTCGAACTGATCGGGCGCGTTGCCGAGGCGGCCGGCGTGGCGCTGACCGCCTCCGCCTATCGCGCGCGTCTGGAGACGCTGCTGGCTCAGACCCAGCGCCAGGCCGAGGAACTGCAGGTCCAGCAGGAGGAGCTGCGCGTTTCCAACGAAGAACTGGAGGAACGCGGACGCGCGCTGATGGAGTCGCAGGCGCGGCTCGAGACGCAGCAGGCCGAGCTCGAGCAGAGCAACGTCCAGCTGGAGGAACACACCCAGCTGCTGGAGGCGCAGAAGCGCGACCTGCTGCAATACCAGGCCGAGCTGGCCGCCGGCGCGCGGGCGCTGGAGCGCGCCAACCAGTACAAGTCCGAGTTCCTGGCCAACATGTCGCACGAGCTGCGCACCCCGCTCAACAGCGCGCTGATCCTGGCCAAGCTGCTGCAGGACAACAAGGAAGGCAACATGACGCCCGAGCAGGTGCGCTATGCCGCCACCATCCATTCGGCCAATACCGACCTGCTGAACCTGATCAACGACATCCTCGACCTGTCCAAGATCGAGGCCGGCCATCTGACGGTGCAGCCCGAGCCGGTCGACATCGAGGCGTTGGTCGGCGGCCTCGCGCAAGGCTTCGCGCCGATCGCCGCGCAGAAGTCGGTGCAGTTCCGCATCGAGCGCGCGCCGGACCTGCCCGCGACGCTGGTGACCGACAACGTGCGGCTGCAGCAGATCCTGCGCAACCTGCTGTCCAACGCCTTCAAGTTCACCGAGCGCGGCGAGGTGACGCTGTCGGTCACGCGCGATGGCCACGACGCCATGCGCTTCGCCGTGCGCGATACCGGCATCGGCATTGCGCGCGACAAGCAGGCCATCATCTTCGAGGCCTTCCAGCAGGCCGACGGCACCACCAGCCGGCGCTATGGCGGCACGGGCCTGGGCCTGTCGATCTCGCGCCAGCTGGCGCAACTGCTCAACGGCACGCTGACGGTCGACAGCGAACCAGGGGCCGGCAGCACCTTCACGCTGACGCTGCCGCTGGAATTCATCGGACCGGCCGCGCCGGCCGCGGCCGTCTCGTCGGTCCCCCCTGCCCCGGCGGCGGTGCTCGAAGCGGCGGCCCAGGTCGCGGCCGAAGGCGGCATCGACGTGACCGAGGCGCTGACCTCGCCGCAACCCGCGCCGGTGCCCGAGGCGGTCGCCGCGATGTCCGCGCCGACGCATGCCGCCGGCGCAAGACAAGGGCACACGGCGCAGATGTCGCACACCACGCCCACGGCGCAGAGCGCGTCTCCGATCACGATCAGCGCGCCGCCGCTGCACACCATGCTCGGCCCGGCGCCGATCGACGACGACCGCGACCGGCGCTCGCGCGGCAACCGCCTGATCCTGGTCATCGAGGACGACGTCGCCTTCGCGCGGATCCTCTACGACCTGGCGCACGAACTCGACTTTGACTGCCTGCACGCGACCACCGCGCAGCAGGGGCTGGAGCTGGCGCGCGAATACCAGCCCTGCGGCATCCTGCTCGATGTCGCGCTGCCCGACCATTCGGGGCTGACGCTGCTCGACTGGCTCAAGCGCGACCCGGCCACGCGGCATATCCCGACCCACCTGGTGTCGATCAGCGACCATGCCGAGGCGGCGCTGCACCGCGGCGCGATCGGCTACACGCTCAAGCCGAGCGGCCGCGACGACCTCGCCAGCGTGATCCGCGAACTGGAAGCGCGCATGGCGCGAGGCGGCATGCGCACGGTGCTGGTGGTCGAGGACGATGCCACGCTGCGCGAGAGCATCCGCGCGCTGCTGCAATCGGCCGACATCGACATCGTTACCGCCGACACCGTGTCGGCGGCGCTGGCGCGGCTGTCGGAACGCCGCTTCGATTGCGTGGTGATGGACCTGGCGCTGCCGGACGGCTCGGGCCACGACCTGCTCGAGCAGATGGCGGCCGATGCCTCGTATTCGATGCCGCCGGTGATCGTCTACACGGGCCGTCAGCTGTCGGCCGAGGACGAGCAGCAGCTGCGCCGCCATTCCAAGTCGATCATCATCAAGGGCGCGCGCTCGCCCGAGCGGCTGCTCGACGAGGTCACGCTGTTCCTGCACAGCGTCGAATCGGCGCTGCCACCGGAACACCAGCGCATGCTGCGCGCGGTACGCAGCCGCGACGATGCCTTCGAGGGCCGCCGGCTGCTGCTGGTGGAGGACGACGCGCGCAATATCTTCGCGCTGTCCAAGGTCATCGAACCGCTCGGCGCGCAGGTCGAGATCGCGCGCAACGGCCGCCAGGCCCTTGAAATTCTCGACGGCCGCGACGATATCGACCTGGTGCTGATGGACATCATGATGCCGGAGATGGACGGACTCACCGCGATGCGGCATATCCGCCAGGATGGCCGCCACGCGCAATTGCCGATCATCGCGCTGACCGCCAAGGCGATGTCGTCCGATCGCGAGGCCTGCCTGCTGGCCGGGGCCAACGACTACATCGCCAAGCCGATCGATATCGACAAGCTGCTTTCGCTGTGCCGGGTATGGCTGCACGCGCGCTGACCCCTCCCGTCCGCCCTTCGACCGGCCCCATGCCGGCCGACGACGCCTTCGCGGCCGTGCCCGCCGACGACTTCGAGATCGAGCTCGAATTGCTGCTCGAGGGCATCTTCCGCAAGTACCAGCACGATTTCCGCGGCTATTCGCGCGCGTCGCTGCGGCGCCGGCTGTCGCAGGCGCTGCGCGACCTGCGGCTCGACACGCTGTCGCAGTTGCAGGACCGCATGCTGCGCGATCCCGCGCTGTTCGGGCGGCTGTTCCAGTACCTGACGGTGCAGGTCAGCGAGATGTTCCGCGATCCCTCCTACTTCCGCGCGATCCGCGAACATGTGGCGCCCGTGCTCAAGACCTATCCGTCGATCACGGTGTGGGTCGCCGGCTGCAGCACCGGCGAGGAGCTGTGGTCGCTGGCGATCCTGTTTGCCGAGGAGGGCCTGCACGAGCGCACCACCTTCTATGCGACGGACATCAACCCGGCGGCGCTGGCCGAAGCGCGCGCCGGGGTCTACGACGCCGGCCGGCTGCGCGGCTTCGGCCGCAATTACCTCGCCGCGGGCGGCCGGCATTCGCTGGGCGACTACTATCACGCCGCCTATGGCAAGGCCAAGTTCGATGCCGGCCTGGTCTCGCGCGCGGTGTTTGCCGACCACAGCCTGGCGACCGACAGCGTGTTCCAGGAAGCGCAGCTGATCTCGTGCCGCAACGTGCTGATCTACTTCGACCGCGCGCTGCAGGACCGCGCGCTCGGGCTGTTCCGCGACGCGCTGGTGCGCCACGGTTTTCTGGGGCTGGGCAGCAAGGAAACGCTGCAGTTCAGCGCGCACGCCGAGGCGTTCGAGGCGGTGATGCCGTCGGACCGGTTGTATCGCAAGCGGTGAAGTCGCGCCGGCATCGCCGCATCGACATCGCTCTATCGACATCGCCATATCAACATCACCGCATTGACATCGACGCATTGACATCGACGCATTGACTCCACCGCATTGACACGACTTATCGCCGCATGAACGCCTCCATCGCCAACCCGTCCCCCGCGCCCGACGCCGTCGTCATCGGCGGCTCGGCCGGCGGCATCGAGGCGCTGAACGTGCTGCTGCCGATGCTGCCGGCGGCCTTCCGTCCGGCGCTGATCGTGGTGCTGCATCTGCGGCCGGATACACCGAGCCTGCTGCCGCAGCTGTTCTCGCTGCGCTGCGCGCTGCCGGTCTGCGAGGCCGAGGACAAGATGCCGGTGCGGCACGGCCACCTGTACCTGGCGCCGCCCGACTATCACCTGCTGGTCGAGCGCGACAGCCGCCACGGTGGCGCTTACTCCGGCAGTCACGTCGGTACTCCCGTTGGAAATCTCGGCAGCGAGCGCGCCGAAGGCGTGCATTTCGCGCTGTCGGTCGATCCGCCCGAGCGCTTCTCGCGCCCGTCGATCGACGTGCTGTTCGAGTCTGCCGCGCATGCCTGGCGCGAGGCGCTGCTCGGCATCCTGCTCAGCGGCGCCAACGACGACGGCGCGCGCGGGCTCGAGACCATCCGCCACTGCGGCGGACGAACCTGGGTGCAGGCCCCGGACACCGCGTCGGCCGAGACCATGCCGGCCGAGGCGATCGCGCGCGGCGCGGTCGACGAGGTGCTGACCCTGGAAGCGATCGGCAGCCGGCTGCGGCGCGCCGTCCACTGAAACCTTGCCATGTCCGATCCCATCAAGATCCTGACCGTCGACGACATCGCCAGCAATCTGACCGCGCTCGATGCGGTGCTGGCGCGACCCGATGTCGAACTGGTGCACGCCAACTCCGGCCCGCAGGCGCTGGACCTGCTGCTGCAGCACGAGTTCGGCCTGGCCATCCTCGACGTGCACATGCCGGGCATGGACGGCTTCGAGCTGGCCGAGCTGATGCGCGGCAGCACCCGAACCAACCATATCCCGATCCTGTTCCTGACCGCGGCCGGCTACGACAGCCAGCGCACGTTCAAGGGCTATGCGACCGGCGCGGTCGATTTCCTCTACAAGCCGCTGGACGCCAACATCCTCGCCGCCAAGGTCGATGTGTTCGTGCAGCTGGCCCGGCAGAAGCAGCAGCTGGCCGAGCAGCTCGCCACCACGCAGCGGCTGCTGAAGGCCAACGAGATGCTGATGGCGGTGCTGGCGCACGACCTGCGCACGCCGCTGTCGGCGATCCTGGCTTCGACCTCGTTCCTCGAGCGCTTCTGCCACGACCAGAAAACCGCGCCCGCGGTCGAGCGCATCCGCCGCAGCGGCACGCGCATGGTGCGGATGGTCGATCAGCTGCTCGACGTCGCACGGCTGCACGGCGGCCGCATGCAGCCCGCGGTGCAGCGCGAGGACCTGCATGCGCTGTGCGCGGCGATCGTCGACGAACACGAGAGCCGGCACGGCAAGGGCCGGCTGCTGCTGGAACGTTTCGGCGATACGGTGGCGACGGTGGACCCCGGGCTGCTGTCGCAGGTGCTGGCCAACCTGATCGGCAACGCGCTGCAGCATGGCGACCCGGCAGTGCCGGTGCGCGTGCGTGTCGAGGGCACGGACGAGCGCGTGACGGTGGCGGTCAGCAACGGCGGCGCGATCCCGCCTGACCTGCTGCCGCATCTGTTCGACGCCTTCCGCTCGGGGCGCTCGGCCACCGAATCCGAGGGGCTGGGGCTGGGCCTGCATATCGCGCGCGAGCTGGCGATGCTGCATGGCGGCGATATCGAAGTCGTTTCGCGCGAGGGGACGGGAACGACCTTCACGGTGTGGGTGCCGCGGCAGGGGGGTGTGTAGCCGTTCGCTGGTCGTTTGGGGGCGCCCGTCGTCGGGTACCCTGCTCCCGTGACGCTGGTCCTCTGCGCACTGTTCATTCGGCGCGCGCGTCATTGGGCGCTGGTCATTCGGTCCGTAATACCCGCGCCATCTGCTGCGCCGCCTCCTGCAGCACCGGCACCGCGCGCAGCAGCCCTTCCAGCGGCACGCGCGCGGTCGGCGCGTGGCAGGCGATCGCCGCCAGCACCGGGCGCGCGTTGGCCGCCGCCGTACCGTTGGCCTCCGGCCCCAGCTCGCGCACCGGCACCGCCACCGCGGTCATGCCGCGCACGAATTCCTCGTTGTCGACACCGATGCCGCGCGCGCCGAGCCGATCGAGCTCGGCCTCCAGCAGCGACAGGTCAGCCAGCGTGCGCGGCGTATTGCGCGTCAGCACCAGACGCTGCAGCGTCTGCTGCCGCTCCAGCCGGCTCATCGCCGACAGGAACAGCTTGCCGCTGGCGGTGCAATGCAGCGGCACATGGATGCCCGGCGACAGTTGCAGCCGCAGCGGCTCGTGCGTTTCGACGCGTTCGACGTAGAGCACGCGATCGCCGTCCAGCGCGGTCCGATTGCAGGTCTCGCCCAGGGCCGCCACCAGCCGGCCCAGGATTGCGCGGCATTCGCGCAGCACCGGCGGACTGCGCAACGTCTGCAGCGCCAGCCCCGCCGCCCGCGGTCCCGGCACGAAGCCGCGTTCGGCCGGCATCTGCAGTACGAACCCGGCGCTCTCCATCGCCGCCAGCAGGCGCATCAGCGTGGTCTTCGGCACGTGCAGGCGCTGCGACAGTTGCGCGAGGGTCTGCGGATGCTGGGCGCGGGCGAGCGCATCGAGCACCATCAGCACGCGCAGGCTGCGCGCGTCCTCGTCGGTCACACGCGGGTCTGCCGGACTCTCTGCTGCACTGCGATTCTGAAACGGAATTTGCACGTTCTGTTTCACTTTCCGCGCCTCCACGCGTATTACCTTTTCATTCCCGGGTCGGCAAATAAAATCGGGACAAGTCGTTCCATTATAAGAACGTTGCTGACAGGACCCGCGGCCAATGCGCCCCGGACAAACCCTGCCCGCAACACCCGATCAGGAGACAGCGACGATGTCGCAAACCGTTGACTACATCGTGGTGGGCGCCGGCTCGGCCGGCTGCGTGCTGGCCAACCGGCTCAGCGAGGACGGCCGCCACGCGGTGTGCCTGCTCGAGGCCGGACCGCCGGACCGCTATCCGTGGATCCATATCCCCATCGGCTACGGCAAGACGATGTTTCACAAGGAGGTCAACTGGGGCTTCCATACCGACCCCGACCCCAACATGCTGAACCGGCGCATCTACTGGCCGCGCGGCCGCACGCTGGGCGGCAGCAGCGCCATCAACGGCCTGATCTACGTGCGCGGGCAGCGCGAGGACTACGACCACTGGGCCGCGCTCGGCAATCGCGGCTGGAGCTGGGACGACTGCCTGCCCTACTTCCGCAAGCTCGAGAACAACGACCTCGGCCCCGGCCCGACGCGCGGCACCGATGGACCGCTGAACGCGACCTCGATCGATCGGCGTCATCCGTTGGTCGATGCCTTCATCGAGGCCGGCGAAGCGCTCGGCCTGCCGCGCAAGGCCGATTTCAATACCGGCGACCAGGAAGGCGTCGGCTACTACCAGCTGACCACGCGCAAGGGCTGGCGCTGCTCGACCGCGGTGGCCTATCTGCGGCCGGCGCAGTCGCGTCCCAATCTGCGCATCGAGACCGGCGCGCATACGACCGCGATCCTGTTCGAAGGGCGGCGCGCGGTGGGCGTGCGCTATATGCAGAACGGCCGCCAGCACGTGCTCCGCGCGCGCCGCGAAGTGCTGCTGTGCGCCGGCGCGCTGCAGTCGCCGCAGCTGCTGCAGCTGTCCGGGATCGGACCGGCGAGCCTGCTGCGCGAGTTCGGTGTGCCGGTGGTGTACGCGCTGCCCGGCGTTGGCGAGAACCTGCAGGACCATCTGCAGATCCGGCTGATCTACCAGGTGGCGCGGCCGATCACCACCAACGACCAGTTGCGCTCGCTGTTCGGCAAGGCCCGCATGGGGCTGGAATGGCTGCTGTGGCGGCAGGGACCGCTGGCGATCGGCATCAACCAGGGCGCGATGTTCTGCCGCGTGCTGCCGCAGGAGAGCGCGACGCCCGATACGCAGTTTCACTTCGCCACGTTGTCGGCCGACATGGCGGGCGGCCAGGTCCATCCGTTCTCGGGCTGCACGTATTCGGTCTGCCAGTTGCGGCCGGAGTCGCGCGGCACGGTGCGGATCCGCTCGACCGATCCGTTCACGCCGCCGTCGATGCAGCCGAACTATCTCTCGGCCGAGCTGGACCGGCGCAGCGCGATCGCCTCGGTCCGCTTCGCCCGCCGCGTGGCACAGACCGAGCCGATGCGCTCGCTGATGCAGGCCGAGTTCCGGCCCGGCGACGCGGTGCAGTCGGACGACGAGATCCTGCATTTCTGCCGCGAATACGGCGCCACCATCTTCCATCCGTCGGGCACCGCCAAGATGGGGCCGGCCAGCGATCCGTTCGCGGTGGTCGACGAGCGGCTGCGCGTGCATGGCGTGGCGGGCCTGCGCGTGGTCGATTGCTCGGTGATGCCGACGCTGGTGTCGGGCAATACCAATGTGCCGGTCGTGATGATGGCCGAGCGCGCAGCGGACTTCATTCGCGAGGATGCGCGCGCGGAGACGGTCGGCGAGATCGTCGGCGCGGGGGCGGTAGGGCCGGTTCAGGATGAACGCGAGACCGAGCGCGAGACCGAGCGACAAACCGCACGCGAGACCGAGCACCAAACCGAGCGCGATACCGAGGGCCAAGGCGAGCACCAGGCCCGGCACCAGGCCCCTCACCAACCCGAGCGCGGCATCACCGAGCCGGTCTGACCCCGGCCCGCCATCGCCCCGCCAACGCATAGCGGCAGCGAACCCGGGCTCGGTTCGCTGCGCCACCCACGGCCGAGCCCAGCAGCGCGCGCGCCCGCATACTCATTCCACCAAGGGCGCCGTCAATCCAAAGGAGACAAGCATGGCAAGCCCCAACGAGCAGGCGGTACGCAAGGTCGCGATGGCATCGGTGATCGGCGCCACCATCGAGTGGTACGACTTCTTCCTGTACGGCGTCGTCGCCGGCATCGTGTTCAACAAGCTGTATTTCCCGGCCGGCGATCCGGTGGTCGCCACCATGCTGGCCTACACCACCTTCGCGGTGGGCTTCGTCACGCGGCCGCTCGGCGGCGTCATCTTCGGCCACTTCGGCGACCGCGTCGGCCGCAAGAGCATGCTGGTGATCACGCTGATGATCATGGGCATCTCGACCTTCCTGATCGGCCTGGTGCCCACCTACGACAGCATCGGCCTGTGGGCGCCGATCCTGCTGCTGTTGCTGCGCGTGCTGCAGGGTATCGGGCTCGGCGGCGAATGGGGCGGCGCGGTGCTGATGGCCTACGAATACGCGCCGCCGGGCCGCAAGGGCTTCTATGCCTCGCTGCCCCAGATCGGGCTGTCGATCGGCCTGTGCCTGGCCTCCGGCGTGGTGGCGCTGCTGTCGCTGACGCTGACGGACGCGCAGTTCCTCAGCTGGGGCTGGCGCGTGGCCTTCCTGGTGTCCGCCGGCATGGTCTTCGTCGGCATGTATATCCGGCTGTCGATCAAGGAAACGCCCGAGTTCACCGCGGTCAAGCAGCGCAACGCCGAGACGCGCATTCCCTTCGTCGACATGATGCGGCGCTACCCCGGCAATATCCTCAAGGGCATGGGCGCGCGCTATATCGACGGCGTCTTCTTCAATGTCTTCGGCGTGTTCTCGATCAGCTATCTGACCCAGACGGTGAAGATCAGCCGCACCGAGGCGCTAACCGGCGTGATGGCCGCCGCCATCGTGATGTGTTTCTTCATCCCGTTCTTCGGCCACCTGTCGGACCGCATCGGCCGCACCCGCGTCTACTTCTGGGGATCGCTGATTACCGCATGCTCGGCCTTCCCCGCGTTCTGGCTGATGCTCAACGGCGGCGGCAACGTGATGCTGCTGTGGCTGGCCATCATCGTGCCGTTCGGCATCTTCTATGCCGCGGTCTACGGGCCGGAGGCGGCGCTGTTCTGCGAGCTGTTCGACGCCAAGGTCCGCTATACCGGCACCTCCTTCGTCTACCAGTTCTCGGGCATCTTCGCGTCGGGGATCACGCCGATCATCGCCACCGCGCTGCTGAAGTCGGGCGAGGGCAAGCCGTGGCAGATCTGTGCGTACGTGATGTTCGCCGGGCTGGTGTCGGCAGTGTCGGCCGCGTTGATCGGGCGCCCGTCGGGGTCGGGAGGAGCGGTGCGGGAGGCGGGACCGGTAGTGGCCGCTTCGGCCAGGCAGATGCGCTAGCCGTCCGCGAGGGCCGGAGCCGGTGCTTAGGCCTTTTCTTCCACCAGGAACTTGACGTTCAAGGTCGTCCACTCGCTGGAGCGGATCACCAGCCGATTGCCTTCGATCGGGTAGAAGCGCCCGTGCTCCTCCAGGCCGCGCCCACGGTCGTCGGTCAATTTGCGCCGGGACGCGGCCGACAGGATGATCCGCTCCGGCTCCCCGTCGCTCTTGAACTCGAAGTCCTCCAGCAGGCCGGTGTAGAGATAGGACTGGTCCTTCATCGGCACCACGGCGCTGACGACCACCATGGCGCCGTCGCTGATGCCCGAATCGATGCCGCTGAAGAGGTAGTACCAGGGCGCCTGCTGCCGGAAGAAGCCGCTCGCCCAGCTGTTCGGGTGGTCCAGATGGAACCGGCTGACCAGCCACCGGCGCAGCATGGCCAGCGTGAAGGCGAGGCCAAACGTCCCCGCAAAGAAACCGAACACCGGCCAAGGGTGTTCGTTCAGCCATTCATAGCGGTGCGGCGGGACGCTGGCCGCCGCGGCACCGCCGGACAGCATGCGCAGCGCGTCGCCGAGATAGAGCTGGTAACCGAAATATTCCGTGGCGGCGAGGCCGACCACGGCATCCACGATCAGCGCCAGCACGATGGATTTGATCGCCGTCGCCCCGAAGGGCGTCATGTCGGCTTCGCGCGCCTCTCTGGCCTGGCTGTAGTGGTGGTAAAGGAAGCCCGGCGCGACCAGGAAAAACAGCAGGATCGCGGGCAGCGCGATGTTCAAGGTCAGCCCTGGGCGGGAATCAGCTTCAGCTTGACCTCGCGCTCAACGCCCTTGGCGGCGTCCCGGATCTTGAACGTCCTGGTGGAGTTCAGCTTCCCGGTGGCAATGAACTCGCGCAGCGCCTTGTCGCTCTCGGGATCGCTGCGGATCAGCTTGACCGTGGTCCTGACAGTGGCTTTCATCGCTTGTCCTCCAATGGGAAAAGTATAGTAGGTCCGACTCGTTCGACCTCAAGCTGTTATTGCACGCCAGATTTCCATGCGTTCCCAGCCGTGCGGAAAGCCCATTGCCTGTACCGGAACGGCATATTGGGTAATCAGCTTCTTGAGATCGGCACACCAGCTTTGCTTGGGCGAAATCCGCCGCATACAGTGCGTCAGGATGACAAGGGAGTTGTAGAGCTTACGGGAGCCATGCTGGAATCCATCGCGCAGCGCAGCGGGCTTGTTCCGAGGCAAAACCGGGGTAATCGTGAACTCCCGGTTCCAGAGCCGGCAGTGATGCGCGCAGGTGTTGCGTACCAATGAAAGGTGACGCAGCCACGATTCCCATACCTTCTCGTCCACCCCATATTCCATCGCAATGGCCCGGCGGGCCGGCATCGGTTTGAGGTTGTTGTACCAGCGAGAAAGCAGTCCGAGCGTCATTACCTCACAGACCGCCCACACTGGGGGCAAGGGCTCTGCGTAAGTCGCTTTCAAATGTTTGATGAACATTTCGTCGGACCGGCCTACTTCTTCGGCAAGCTTATCGAGGTTCAGTCGCCATAGGTGGGGCTTGAACGCCAATGCGACATCGAGATGGGCGTGAGGCCCGTATCGGTGAGCCAATTGATAGGCCCACTGACTGCGCATGGAAACCTCCAGGCGTTCGATGGCATCGAGGACATGCAGCCGCAAGGCGCGATCGAATGCGTAGAGATTCATCACGTCAGCAAAGCAGCTGCCGGGCCTGAAAATATGGTTGGTGTGGTCCTGTTCGAATGGCAGCCAGTACGCCGCGAGGTGGTAATAATTCAGATGTCGCAGGCAGGCTTCTGCTTCCGCCGGATCGTCGATCATCATGCCCCGCCGTTGCAGCAAGGCCACCTGCTGCGCGTGAGTCGTAGCCGGCTTGCCAAAGGGGATTTTCATCGTTGTTCCGATGCAGCCCTGGCCAGACTCTGCCGCACAAAAAAGTAACCCGCCGGTTTGAGGGTACGCTCGCGCGCATAGCCTTGGCGGGTTTTGTTGCCGCGTAGTATAGGGGCGGGCCGGAGCCCGGTGCAAGAGGTTCGCTTCATGGAACGCATATCAGCATGCCTGCTGCACAGCGTCGACTTCAACGCTGCAGCAAGCTGTCGGTTCTTGCATTCGGCGTTCTGGCGGCCCCAAAAGGCCCCAAAAAGCAAAAGGCCAGAGCGCACGCTCTGGCCTTTGAATCTTGGTGGACCGAAGGAGGATCGAACTCCCGACCTCTGCATTGCGAACGCAGCGCTCTCCCAGCTGAGCTATCGGCCCGTAGCGGGCGATTATAGCGCGAGCTTTGCGGCGAATTCAAGCCGTCGTGGCGGGTTGGCGTGACCGCCGTCGACCCAGCCATGACGCCGCCTCTAGCCGCCTCTAGCCGCCTCAAGGCCCTCAAGCCACCTCACGCCAGCTCAAGCCGCCATGCCCGGGTTTCCGCCCATTCCCTTGACCGACGGCAGGTTCAGCGGCGCCGCGGCCACTTCCTTGCGCTGGCGCAGCCAGCCCGCCATCAGGTCCCAGATCGGCGGGCCGCCGTTGTGGCGGGCTTCCTCGGCGACCGGGGCCCAGCCGGCGACCTTGTAGGTCTTGCCGGCCTCGATCGGCTTGCCCTTCAGGCGCATCTCGGTGATCCGCTTGCCCATCGGCGCGGCCGGGTCGATGGTGTACTGCAGGCCGCCGACGCGGACCATGTCGCCGCCCTGCTGGTAGTAGGGGTCGGGGTTGAAGAGGTTGTCGGCCACGTCCTCGAGCACGGTCTTGATGGTCTCGCCGCTCATCTGCGTCACCGTGGTGTACGGGTAGGTAATCGCGGTCTGGTCCATCAGCTTTTCCATCGTGATGCCCTCCCCGGGCAGCAGCGTGGTGCCCCAGCGAAAGCCCGGCGAGAACGCGATCTCGGCGCCCTGCACGTCCATCAGCCCGTCCAGGATCAACTGGTCGAAGGTGCCGTTGAAGTTGCCGCGGCGGTAGAGCAGCTCCTTGTTGACGGCCAGCACCTCGCCCAGCTTCTGCTCGTAGGGCGCGCGGACCTTGCGGATCAGCGCCTCCATCGCCGGATCGGCGGGCAGGTAGTCGGCGAACACCGGCAGCAGCCGGTAGCGGAAGTCGGCCACCTTGCCGCCGCGCACGTCGAAGTCCAGCACGCCGAGGAACTTGCCGTTCGAGCCGGCGTTGGTGACCAGCGTGGTACCGCCCGCGTTGCGCACGCGCACCGGGGCCGGCACGCCGTCATGGGTATGGCCGCCGAGGATGGCGTCGAGTCCGCGCACGCGCGAGGCGAGCTTCAGGTCGACGTCCATGCCGTTGTGCGACAGCAGCACCACCGCCTGCGCGCCCTTGGCGCGGGCCTCGTCGATGATGCGCTGCAGGTTCTCTTCCTGGATGCCGAAGGTCCAGTCGGGCACCAGGTAGCCGGGGTTGGCGATGGGCGTATAGGGGAAGGCCTGGCCGATGATGGCGACCGGCACGCCATTCATCTCGCGCAGCGTGTAGGCCTCGAAGACCGGGTCCTCGAAGTCCTTCGTCTTGACGTTCTGCGCCAGGAAGGCGACCTTGCCCTTGAAGTCGCGGTCGACCACCTCGCGCACGCGTTCGGCGCCGAGGGTCATTTCCCAGTGCGGCGTCATCGCGTCGACGCCGAGCGCGAGCGCGGCATCGACCATGTCCTGGCCGCGCGTCCACAGCGCGGTCGCCGAGCCCTGCCAGGTGTCGCCGCCGTCGAGCAGCAGCGCGCCGGGGCGGCTGGCCTTCAGCTGCTTGACCAGCGTGGCCAGATGGGCGAAGCCGCCGACCTTGCCGTAGCGGCGCGCGGCCTCGGTGAAATCGAGATAGGTGAAGGCGTGCGCCTCGGCGCTGCCTGGCGCGATCCGGTAATGCTTCAGCAGGGCCTGGCCGACCAGGTGCGGCGGCTTGCCGGCATAGTCGCCGATGCCCAGGTTGACGCTGGGCTCGCGGAAATGGACCGGCAGCAGTTGCGCATGGCAGTCGGTGAAATGCAGCAGGTGCACGTTGCCGAAGCGCGGCACGTCGTACAGCCTGGCGGCGGCCTGGGCCGCCTGCGCGTCGCGCGTGGGGAAAGCCATGCCCGCGGCGCTGGCGATGGCCAGCACCTGCAGGAACTCGCGTCGGTTCATTGTCGTCTTCCTCTCGATGGCGGCCGCGCGGTCCGGGCAGGATCGGTGCAGGACCGGGACGGGCCGCTTTGCCGCCGCGCTAGGGCCTGGCGTACTTGGCCAGCGCGGCGACTTCCTCCTCCAGCATCTCGCCGACTTCCTTCTGTACGACCTTGCCCCTGGCGTCGATCACGTACAGCTCGGGCAGGCCCTTGCGCGGACCGATCGCGGCGCGCAGCGCCGGCGTGTCCATCGCCGCGGGGAAGGTATAGCCGCGCTGGCGCAGATAGCCGACGGCGTCCTTCTGGTCCTTGTCGATGCTGATGGTCAGCACCTGCAGCGGCGTGCCACGCGTGCTGTCGTAGAGCTTCTGCAGGCGCGGGTTCTGCAGCGCGCAGAACGGGCACCACGAGGCCCAGATCTGCACCACCAGCGGCTTGCCGGCCCAGTGCTCGGGCGGCACGGTGCGGCCGTCGAGCAGCTGGACCGCGGGCAGGCGCACGGTGTCGCCGACTTCGAGGGCGGCGGCCGGGGCGGGAAATGCCAACGCCAACGCCAACGCCAACGCCACGGTGGACGCGATGGCCGCGACGATGCCCGACGCCGCGGCGCGCATCGCGCGATGCGGCCCCTGCCTCCAGCCGACCGTCACCACCGCCGCGGCCCGCATCCCGCCCTCTTACTGATTGACCGGCGAGGCCGGGTCCAGCAGCAGCGCCATCACGTCGCGGATCTGCTGCTCGGTCAGGATGCCCTTATGGCCAAAGCGCGGCATGTTCGAGCACGCGGCGAAGGCGTTCGAGTCCCAGATCTTGCCCCAGGTGTACTTGAGCACCGCTTCCGAGTTGCCGCGCAGCTTGCCGTACTGATACAGCGACGGGCCGATGTTGCCGAAGGAGATCTCGGCCTTGGTCATCTGGTGGCAGGCATAGCAGTTGCCGCCGTTGACGCCGCCGGGCGGGTCGGAGAACTGCATGCCGCGGCCGAGCTGGGCCACCTTCTCGCCTTCCTTCCAGTCGCCGAGCCAGCGGTTGTCGGCCGGATAGCGGATCTTCTGCTGTTCGGCGGCCTCGACCTTCTTCGCCACCGCGGCCGGCACCTTGGTGCGGTCGGGATAGTCGCTGCACAGCTGCTGCATCTCGTCGCGCTCGAGCACGCCCTGCAGCGTGGCCGGGCCCTTCGAGGTGAACGAGTTGGCGATCAGGCGTTTCATGTCGCCGTCGGAAACCGGCGGGAGTGTGGCCGCGGCCTTCGGCGAGGCCTTGCCCTTCGATGCCGCGCCGTCCTGCGCCATCGCCGGCGCCGCCAGCATCGCCAGGGCGCCGCACACCGCCACGGCTGCCGCGCGCAGGCGCAGGCGCGATTGTTCTGTCTGGATCATGTCGTGCTCTCCCCCTGGTTCAGCGCTTCAGGCCCGGGCCGTCGTAGGTGCCGCCGTTGGCATTGCGCGCCAGGAACATCGTGAGCGCGGTGATCACATCGGAGCCGTAGGCGGGCTCGGGGAAGCGCTGCTGGCGCAGGCAGTCGTAGAGCCGGTGCTGCATGGTGCGAACCTCGCCCTGCGACACGCGGTACGCCGGCCAGGTGGTGTAGGCCGCCTGGGCGCCCTTGTCGGTCAGCAGATTGGGCAGGTCCTGCAGGCGAATGCGCTGGCCGTCGACCGCATGGCAGGTCGCGCAGGCGAAGTCGTAGGCGCCGCCGCGGTAATAGAACATCTTCTGGCCGAGCGCGTAGACCTGCTTCTCTTCCGGATGGTCCAGCTTGACGTTCATCTTGACGCCGCGCGACTCGCCGGTGACGAAGGCCACCAGCCGCTCGATGTCGGAACGCTTGCCCGAGGACGAGAACGGCGTCGCCTTGGCCTGCTGCTCGGTCAGCCCCTGCAGCGTCGTGCGGCACCACACCAGCCGCTGCTCCAGGTCCATCACCTTGCCGGCGTCGGCGAAATAGCGCGGCAGCTCGGCGTAGGCGCCCTTGGTCACGCCGGGGCCCTTGCCGAGGTCGCACCGCTCGAGCGATACGTTCTTCGGCCCGGCCGGCTTTTTCCACAGCTCCTCGCCGGCGGCTTCCCACAGCTCTGCGGGATTGCCCTCGGCCAGCATCTGCCGGTACTTGGCGATTTCGTCGGTGGTATTGCTTTCGCCCTGCGCCTGCACGGCCATCGCGCCCGTCAGCGCGACGGCGCCGGCGGCGGCCAGCACGGCCCAGCCAGAACGGCGTCGGTTCGGTCTCATGGGGTTTCTCCTCTCGGTCTCGCCGACCAGGCGGGCCGCTGTTGTTCTATGCGCGGATCTTCCATGCGCGGATCGCGCCGCGCAGCACGCTACGGCTTGATATAGGCGTAGCCTTCGTCCTGCTGCAGCCGCGCGATCTCGACCACGCCGGCCTGCACGATCTTGGTTTCGAGCAGCAGCTTGTTCTCGGGAATCTGGCGGGCGGTCAGCGTGTTGCGGCAGACGCGGAACTCGACGCCCATGCCGGCCAGCGCGCCGACCGCGGCATCGAAGGTGTTGCCGCGCGCGTCGCGGGCGCCCTCGACCAGGAAATCCACGCCGTAGCCGAGCGCGACCACGACGATCTTGGTATTGGGCGCGCCGGCCAGATGGTTGCGCAGATTGCCTATCGCGCGCACCGCCTGGTCGTTGCCTTCCGACAGCTGGTACACCACCCGGTGGCGTCCGCCCCCGCTCCGCGGCGCGCCCGCCGTCTGGGCCGCGGCCCGGCTACCGAGTCCGACCGCCGCCAGCGCGGCGGCCGCCTTTGCAAAGAATGCTCGACGCATGATCTTCCTTCCGCCGCGTCCGCCGCGCCTCGTGCGCGGCCGCCGACCCGGCTACCGAAGGGGCACCTTACCAGAGC
Organism: Cupriavidus sp. DB3; assembly: GCF_020418465.1. NCBI lineage: Bacteria > Pseudomonadati > Pseudomonadota > Betaproteobacteria > Burkholderiales > Burkholderiaceae > Cupriavidus > Cupriavidus sp. DB3. The sequence continues at coordinate 60,413 of NZ_JAIZPL010000004.1, forward strand.
GGCCGGCAACCTGCCGTCCGCGCCGGCATCACGAGATGGTGGCCTCGTCGGTCCGCTTGTCGCCGCGATTGTCGACCCAGGTCACCGTGACCTTGTCGCCCTTGGCGCCGCCCTTGAACTTGAAGTTAAGGAACGGGTCCTTGGACACCGCCGGGCCGAAGTTGGCGTGGAAGACCTCCTTGCCCTTGCACTGGGCGATCACGGTCTGGATGTGCCAGGCCGGGATGGTCTTGCCGGACGCGTCCTTGCGCTGGCCGGTTTCCATATCGTGTTTCATCAGAATCTTGACGTCGACCACGCCGCCGTTCTCGGTGGCGCGTACGCGCATCGGGTCTGCCATGACGTTCTCCTGTTGCGATGGTTGCGATGGGCAGTCTGGGAAAGCGGGACGCCGCGGCGGTCAGCGCGGCGCCTGTGCCTGCGATCGGCTTGTCAGCCGCCGCAGCCGCCCAGCGTCACCTTGATCTCCTTGGAGGCGACATACCACTTGCCGCCGGCCTTGACGGCCGCATGCACCACGGAGGTCTGGCCCATCTTCACGCGCGTGGAGACGAACGGCTCGGTGCCGGCCGGGATCACGAAATCCGCGGCCAGCGTATTGGGATTCTTCTCGACCAGGATCGCGATCTGCTCGGTGTCGGGCAGATTGCTGGTGACCGCCACCGGCACCACGGCGCCGTTCTCGGCGATATCGGGCGCGTTGAAGGCGATCGAGCCGCTCTTCTCGGGCGCACCGCCGCCCAGGGCCTTGATCACGTCGTTGACGCTCTTGCCCTCGAAGGCCGCCTTGTTCCATTCGGCCGCCTGCGCCTCGCCGATCAGGCCGGCGGCCGCCATCAGCGACACGACGGCGCTGACGCGCAGCATCTCTCGTCTTGTGATGTTCATGGTGTCCTGCACTCCTGCTTCTACCCGCCCCGCGGTATTCGTTTTGGTCGCCAGGCCGGCCGGCCTGGCGCGGGCGGTGCATCGCCGCCCGGTGAGCGGCCCCTGACGCGAGGCGCCGGGACCGTCCGCTTACTGCCGTTGTTGCTGTTGTTGCTGCAATGACTGCTGTTGCTCTCTTGCAGTGGCCGGCGTATCGGCGCAATCACGAATGCCGCCGATACGCCGGCCCGTCACCAGGCATTACTTGGCCGGTGCGCCCGCCAGAATCCACTCCAGCACGGTCTTCACATCGGCATCGCTGATATTCGGGTTGGCCGGCATCGGCACCGGGCCCCAGACGCCCGAACCGCCCTTCTTGACCTTGTCGGTCAGCTTAGCCATGGCGGTCTTGTCGCCCTTGTACTTGGCGGCGACTTCCTTGTAGGCCGGCCCGACCAGCTTCTTGTCCACCTGGTGGCAGCCCATGCAGGCGTTCTTGGTGGCGATCTCCTGGGCCTTGGCCGCATCGACGGCGGCGTGGGCGGAGGCCGCACCGGCCAGCATCATGGCTGCAATCACGAACTGCTTCATTGTTCTCCTCTCCGAACTGGAATGAGCCGTGGGGACGGCACGGCCGTGTGGCAGCGAATCTGCCCGGCACGGCGGCGTATTGGTCCGGCCCGGCCCCTTCGATGGGGGCGCCAGGCGGCCCAATACGCTATTTTGCCTCAAGTATCCACTTCACCATGGCTTGAATATCCGATTCTGGAACCTGCGGTTGCGGCGGCATCGGCACCGGCCCCCACGCGCCCTGCCCGCCGCTGCGGATTTTCTGCGCCAGCGGACCGTGCGCGTCCTTGCCCTTGTAACGCTGGGCGATCTCGTGGAACGACGGTCCGACCAGCTTGCGGTCCTGCGCGTGGCAGGCCAGGCATTGGTACTGGCCGGTCAGCCTGGCGCCGAGGGGCTGGGCGGCGGCGGTGGGCGCCGGGTTGGCCGCCGCGTTGCCTACAGTCGCGGCCGCGGCCTTGCCCTCCGGCTTGTCCTTCGCCTCGTCCTCCGGCGACCCGGTCGCGACGCCGCGCACCGGGCCGAAGCCGCGCTGCTGCGCCGCCAGGTCCCCATGCGTGCCGCGCGCGTATTCCGGGATCAGCGAACTGACCTCGACCTTGCCGGCGCAATTGGTCATGCAGGCGGTATTGCGCGTGTCCGGCTTGCCGCGGCCCGGCCACAGGCCGTGCTCGGTCGTCATGCCGTTGCGGTTCGGCAGCTTGCGCTGGACTTCGCCGATATTGGCGTCCGACAGCGTGAAGTCGGACGGCACGATGTCGCCCAGGTTCAGGATGTAGGCGGTCACCGCGTAGACCTCGTCGACGGTCAGGCTCTTTGGCGCGTCCCACGGCATCGCGCGGTGGATGTAGTCCCACAGCGTGCTGACGGTGCTCAGCTTCATCAGCGAGGTGCGGTAGGGCTGGGAGCCGGTCATCGCCGCGACGCGTCCGCTGGCGATATCGGCCGCGGTGGTGCCGCCGGCGATCGGCGTGAAGACCGCGTTCGATTCGCCGAAGTCGCCGTGGCAGGAGGCGCAGCGCGCGTCCCAGACGGTCTGGCCCTGCGCGACGGTGCCGCGCCCGGGCGGCAGGCCCTGGAAGTCGGGACGGACGTCGATGTCCCAGGCTTTCACTTCGGCGGCGGTGGCGGTGCGGCCGAGCTGGGCGCGGGCGGCCTTGGCGTCCCTGGAAACCGCGGCGTCCCTGGAGACCGGGGTGCCCTTGGAGACCGGGGCGCCCCCGGAAAGCGCCGCGTCCTGGACCGCGGCATTGGAACCCGCCTGCGCGGCACGCACCGCCGGAATCGACAGGGCCGCCCCGCCCGCGATGCCGATCAGCAGGCCGGCCAGCATGGCGCCACGGCGCCGGCCCGGGCGGGCGCCGGCGCGGGCGCGATTGCCGCGCTTGCCGCGATCGCCCTCATCGCCGCTATCGCACCTGGACATTGGACACCTCGCCGCTGGCCGCGACCAGCCAGCTCTGGATCGCGTTGTTGTGGTAAATCGAACGCGTGCCGCGCACCGCGCGCAGTTGCACGATGGTCGGCTGCACGTAGCCGGTCTCGTCGATCGCGCGGCTCTGCAGGATCGCCGGCGAGCCGTCCCAGACCCAGTCGAGATTGAAGCGGGTCAGGCATTTGGGCAGCACCGGCGTCTCCAGCCGCGCGGTGCGCCAGTTGCGCCCGCCATCGACCGAGACATCGACGCGGCGCACCTTGCCGCGGCCCGACCACGCCAGCCCGCTGACGTTGTAGAAGCCCTTGCCGGTCAGCCGCTGGCCTCCCGACGGCGTGGTGATCACGGACTTGCACTCCTGGATCGACGTGTACTGGCGCAGCATGCCGTCCGGCATCATGTCGACGTAGTGCAGCGTCTCTTCCTTGGTGTTCCAGGGCCGGTCGCCCAGCTCCAGCCGGCGCAGCCATTTGACCCACGACACGCCCTGCACCCCGGGCACCACCAGCCGCAACGGGTAGCCGTTCTCGGGCCGCAGCATCTCGCCGTTCATGCCCCAGGCGACGATGATCTCGTCGGCCAGCTCCATCGGGATGGTGCGCGTCATCGCCGAGCCGTCGCCGCCTTCGGCCAGCAGATAGCGGCCGCGGCGCTGGTCGGCGCCGGCGTCGTCGAGCAGCACGCGCAGCGGCACGCCGGTGAATTCGCAGCAGGACAGCATGCCGTGGGTGTACTGCACCGTCGGCACCGCGACATTGCCCCATTCCATGCCGGTATTGGCGCCGCATTCGATGAAGTGCATGCGCGACACCGACGGCAGCCGCATCAGCTCGTCCATCGTATAGACGCGCGGGGCCTTGACCAGGCCGTTGATCATCAGCCGATGGCGGGTCGGGTCGATGTCGTGCCAGCCCTGGTGATGCCGCTCGAAATGCAGGCCGTTGGGCGTGATGATGCCGAACAGGCCCTGCAGCGGCGCGAAGCTGACCGAGGCGGCCGACACGCGCGTCAAACCCGGCGATTCGCGCCGCATCAGCGCGGTTTCGTGGCTGGAGGGCTGGCCGTAGGGGCGCGCGGCAACTGGCTGGCCGAGCGAGGTCGCCCAGGGTTGGGGTTTCAGGATCGCGGGATCGCCGTCGGCGGCGGTGTGGGTGGCCGTAGAGGTTGCCGTAGAGGCCGCGGCATTGCCGGTCGCGGCGCGGGCCGGCTTGACCAGCCCCACCGCGGCCGCGGTGGCGCCCGCCGCCGCAAGAAAGCTGCCGCGCAGCAGATCGCGCCGGCGGCTGTCGATGCCGTGGCGCCCGATCTGCTGCTGCAGGTCGGCACTGACGAAGTGTTCCGGCGCGGGCTCGATGCGACCCGGGCGACTGCGGTCCGGCACGTTCGGTCTCCTCCGGCCGCTCGCCGCGCTCCCGTGCGGGCGCGGTCGGCATGCCTGTTCGTATTGGGGCGCGCGCCGGTGAGGACCGCTGCGCGCTTCGTGCTGCTGGTTCAGCGCGCGCCGGTGGCGACCGATGCGCGCTTCGTGCTGCTGTCAGCGCACCGCGCCGGCTCCGCCCGTCTTGCGCGGCGACGCGCCGCGCCGCTTCGGCTCGGTGGGCATGAAGCGGTCCACCATCGCGACCTGCTGCGCGTCGTCCTCGATCCGCGCGGCCACCTGCACGCACACGGTCCGGCACAGCTCCACCACGCTCTGGTCGGCGATCGCGTAGTACACCAGGTTCGCTTCCTTGCGCCGCGCCAGCACGCCGGAGCGGAACATCGCGTTCAGATGCCGCGACACATTGGCCTGCGACGAACCCACCGTCTCGACCACAGCGCCGACCGGCTTCTCGCCGTCGCACAGCGCGTGCAGGATCTTCAGCCGCGTCGGCTCGGCGAGCAGCGCGAAGTAGTGCGACACCTGTTCGAAAACGCGATCCAGTTCGTTCATGCGATTCACTATATGCGTATATGCGTGAAGACGCATATATCGTTTACCCCCGGCTCCGGGCAACGACGGCGCGCAGGCCACGCTCGCCAAATCGCACCATGTCGAGCCATGCCGCTGTCCTGTCGGCGTCCTGTCGGCGTCATGTCTGGCGCCGCCTGGCAGCGACGTGAGAATGCGAGCCACCCACGCAACCTTGCTAAAGTCCGCGTCGTTAGACGATCGAGCCGGGATAGCCCGCGCCCATACATTGCGTCCCTCCACCACGACGAAGGAGCAACGAAGCATGGCCTCGGTTTTTCCTACCCTCTGTTCCCACAAGGCGCTGATGGCAGCCGCCGAAGGCGCGGCCGCGGCCAGGGACGCTGCTGGCGCGATGCGTTGCGCGGCGCCATATTTCGAAGCAACGGGCTCCGTGCAGATCGGTCCCTATTCGGGCCATCTGCGCTATCTGACCCCACCGCGTGCCAATCGGCCCACGCGCGCGATTGCAGAGCTCGACGAAGCGGTGCAGAAGCAGCGCAGCCTCTGCAGGAAGCTGTTCGACAAGGTGTTTCGTGGCATCGGCCTGGACGGCCAGGTATCGCTGAGCGAGACACAGTTCCACGCGTTCCGCTACGTGGACGGCCTCTATGACACTGCGGTGAATTGGCTCGGGCAACAGAAGTGGGCCGAGGCAAGCGAGGACATTGCGTTCATGGCTTCCTCGATGGAGGTCTTCAGGAATGCATCGGCGGCATTGGCGCGAATTCGGACGGCCGCCAGAAAGGGCGATCAATCGGCGCTGCAGGGTATCGCCCTGTCGATCTCCGTGCCGGTCGTCGCCGAGGCAGCGTGGCGCGACCCCGGCACCATTCGGCGGCTCGTGGCGTTGTGCGGCACCAGCCGGGACATCCTCTGCCTCGCGGGAACCGGTGATCCGATGCACCAGGGGAGCGCCGTGGCGGGCTTCAGCCGCATGCTCGATGACGATGCCACCGTCCAGTGCATCGCCGACACACTTGCCAACGAAATCCGCGGCATGTCGTTCCACGATGCCCGCAAGCGGGTGCTGTCCTTCATGATCCAGGGGCGGTACAGCTCCTTTGCCAGGGATCGCGCGGGCCGCGACCGCGTTCCGCAATTGTGGATCGCACTGCGCGACACCGTGGCGACGAGCGAGGACGCGGCCATCCTGGCGAACGATCACGTCGCCTGCGGCCTCGGGGCGTATCACCGCGCGATGAACTTCGTGCTGTCGGACAAGTCGGCCATCCATCGGATACGGCTGTCCCTGCTGGACCTGCTCCACATGAATCCGCCCGACGACGGCTGGCGCATCAGCCCGGAAAACGGGCGCAAGGTAGCGGCATTCCTGATGGGCACTGCCGTGGACCAGCAGGCGCAACCGGGCACGATACTGTCGCGCAGTGCGCTGCAGCTGGTCTGGGGCCACTCGGTCATCGCGACGGCCATCGACCGGACGGCGCGGGACACCCTGGCGGCCGGCGGCGACATCAGACCGCTGCAGCCGCTACTGCGGACGCACCCGAACAAGACCTACGTCGCGCAGTACTGCCGTATTTCGCCCGTCATCGGCACATGGGGCCGGGCATGGACCAGTCGCTATGGCGCACGCGAGGAGATTCCGGCCGATGCGGGGAGCGCACCGCGTCGTTCCCCGGCAGCGGCACGGTCGTTTGCGGTGGCCTGACGCCGGCCTTGCCGAGTCATTGCTTACCCCAGCGCGTCCGCCCAGATCGCATTGGCCCAGGCGAAGGCGTAGGTCGCTTCCAGCGTATTGGGCGCCGTCGACACGCCGCCGGAGTCCGGCACCGTCACCATGGTCTTCTTCTGTGCGTCGTAGCGATGCACGCTGGCGACGTGGATCACCTCGCGATCGGAAGTGAAGCTGTAGCAGGTGTTGTTGTACAGCGGCTCGGGATTGGGCTGCCGGCCGGACAGCAGCGCGACGATCGCCGCCGCCGCGATCTTGCCGTGCTGGTTCGCCATGTGTCCGGACTTGGGCATCAGCGGCGCGATCTGGATGGCGTCGCCGAGCACGTGGATGTTCGGCACGGCCCTCGATTCGAAGGTCAGGAAGTCGACCTCGCACCAGCGGCCATTGGCGGTCGCGAGGCCGGTGTTGACGGCGATCGCGCCGGCGCGCTGGGCCGGCACCACGTTGGCGACGTCGACCCGCTCGTCGTCCTGGACCTCGAACTTCAGCGTGCGCGTGGCGGGGTCGATATCGACGGTGCGGTATTGCGGCCGGTATTCGACGATGCCCTTGTACTTGCTGGCCCACACCTGCTTGAACAGCGCGGCCTTCGATGTCACGTCGGGATTGGCGTCGAGGATCAGCACCTTGCTGCGCGGCTTGGCCTGGCTGAAATAGTGCGCCACCTGGCAGGCGCGCTCGTACGGCCCCGGCGGGCAGCGGTAGGGCGCCAGCGGCACCGTCAGCGCATAGGTGCCGCCGTCGCGCATCGCTTCGAGCTGGCGGCGCAGCGCCACCGTCTGCGGGCCGGCCTTCCATGCGTGCAGGATCTGGTCGCCGCCGGGCCGCTTCAGGCCGGGCACGTCGTCGGGCATGAAGTCGACGCCCGGCGACAGCACAAGCCGGTCATACGGCAGCGTGCCGCCGCCGGCCAGCCGTACCTGGCGCTTCGACGGGTCGATCGCGGCGACGGTGTCACGGACCACCTTGACGCCGTGGCGCCGGCTCAACGCATCGTAGGACACCGTCAGGTCCTCGATCCGCTTGCTGCCGCCGAGCACCAGGTTCGACAGCGGGCAGGAGATGAAAGTCGGATTTGGCTCGACCAGCGTCACGTCGATGGTGTTGTCGCTCCATTCGCGCAGATAGCGCGCGGCGGTCGCGCCGCCGTAGCCGCCGCCGACCACCACCACCTTGCCACCGCTGGCGCGCGCCGTGCCGGCGCTGGCGCAGCCGCCGAGCAGCGTGCCGACGGCCGCCGGCCCGATGGCCGCGGCGGCCGCTGCCGCGCCGAGAAATTCGCGTCGTTGCATGTCAGCTTCCCCTCGCTTGTTTGACCGCACTACTGGATCGCACTACTGGATCGCATCGCTGGATCGCGTTCCCTGGACCGCATGACTTGTGCGTATTACTTGACCGCGGCGAACCACTTCGCCATCGCCGCGATCTGCTCGTCGGTATAGCCCTTGGCGATCTGGTGCATCACCGTGGCCTCGCGCTTGCCGGTCTTGAACGCCTGCATCTGCTCGATCAGATAGGACTGCGGCCGGCCCGCCAGACCGGGCACCGGGCTGCCGGCGGGCGCGCGGCCGGAGGGGCCGTGGCAGCTGGCGCAGGCCGCGGCCCAGTTGCGCGCCTGCTCGGTAGTGGGATCGGCGGCGCTGGCCGGCGCGATGACGAACATCGCGAGGGCGGCCACACCAGCCGCGGCGCTTCGCAGGGGATTGTTGTTTTTCATGGTCTCGCTCCTCGCTGGGATCGGCACTTCGGCGCATCGATCGGCCGCACGGCGCGGACCGGACGAGCGACCGGCCGGGGCGCGTGAGTGACGCGCAAGGCAGGGCAACCCTATCACATCGGCCGGCGCGGGCGTACTGCGGTTTTCGCAGATGATCGGACGGCGAGCGCCGTTGGGCCGCCGCAACATCAGCGTAGGTCAGCCGCGGGCAAGGCGGGAGCAGCCGGACGGTGGAGGAAGGAAGGCGAGGAGCGCGCGGCCGGCGGGTGGGAGCGAGGAAGACGCGGAGGGCGCGGCAGACGGGTGGGAGCGAGGAAGACGCGGGGGAGCGGCAGGCGGGTGGAGGGAGCATGGGAGGCGCGCAGGGCCGGATGGCCGGCGCGCCTGAACGTCGGGAGACGGAGCGAGCGGATCAGGGCAGGTTGCGGCCCGGAGGCAGGCCGACCGCACCGGGCACCGGCGCGGTCGTCGGTGCCGTCGTCGGCGCCGTCACCGGCGAAGACAGATCGGGGCCGATGGGCGCGGGGGTCGAGTTGGTCGGCACCGCGGCGCCAGGGGTGCTCTGCACCGGCGCCGGCGTGCCGCCGACCGGTTCGCCCGGCGCGGCGTTCTGCGACGATGCGGCCGCGTCCAGGCGGGCGCGCTCGGCCTCGTCGATGTAGTCGAACACCTTGACCACCTTGCTGACGCCGCCGACATTGCGTGCCGTCTCGGTGGCGCGATCGCCCTCGGGACGGGTGACCAGGCCCATCAGATAGACCACGCCCCGTTCGGTGGTGACCTTGGTGGAATTCGACGGCACGCCTTCGGCGGTCATCAGCATCGTCTTGACCTTGCTGGTCACGAAGGCGTCCTGGCTCTGCTGGGCGAACGACGGCGACGACACCACCTCCAGCTCGTTGATGACCTCGCGCGCGTTCGGCAGCCCGCGCACGTACTGCTCGATCTGCTGGCGCAGATTGGCGTCCTTGACCTCGCCGGTCAGCAGCACCTTCTTGTTGAACACGGTGACGTTGACGCGAGCGGCGCCGCTGTAGCGCGTCGCCAGCGTGTTCTCGATCTCGAGCTGCAGGCCGCGATCGACCGCCTGGATCGACGTCGGCCGGCGGTCGGTGGCGCTCATCACGCCGGCCCCCATGGCGCCGGCGATCACCGGGAAGCAGCCGCTCAACTGCGTCGCGGCGGTCAGCATCAGCGTGGCGGTGGCGGCGGCACGGGCGATGGCGGCGAGCCGGCTGGCGCCACGGGCCTGGGCGGGGGCGCGGACCGGCGTCGGTTCAGCGAGCGCGTCGCGCGAAAAAAGCGAAGTCTTCATGCGTTCCTTGCTGTAGCGGTAATGCGAAAGAGGATCGGCAGTCGGCAGGGCAGCCTGTGCCGCGCCAGGGCAATGCCAGTTGGCCGTGCGCGGCAACGCGCATTATGACGGACAGCCTGGCGGCCGCGGCCCCTGGCGAATGCGCTGGTTCGATGTCGATGGCGCCGTCCTGTCATTCCGACTCGCCCGCGCCGAACGCATCGCGCAGCCATTCGAGCCGTCGCGGTCCGATCGCCACCACATCGAGCCGGCAGCGCGGCGCATGGTCCAGCGTCGCCAGATAGTGATTGGCGGCCTGCAGGATGCGCTGGCGCTTGGTCGTCGTGATGCTGGCCAGCGCGCCGCCGAACGCGTCGCTGCTGCGCGAGCGGACCTCGACGAAGACCAGCGTACCGTCGGGCGCGCGCATCACCAGGTCCAGCTCGCCGCCTTTGCAGCGATAATTGCGGACCACCAGCGCCAGACCCTGGCCCTGCAGATAGGCCAGCGCCCGCGCCTCGGCGCGTTCGCCGCGCGCTTTCGACGTGTCCTTCGTCCCGGTGTTCGACGTGTCTCTCGCCGAATCTCTCGCCGAATCTCTCGCCGAATCCCTCGCCGAGTCCTTCGCCAGGTCGCGTGCCGAGCCTCGTGCCGTGGTTTTGAATGTGCGCATCAACGGAAGTTCTCAAGCATGACTGACTGGATCTCGCTGGCAACCGGCCAGTCCTATCCCACCGGCACGCTGTACATCGTCGCCACGCCGATCGGCAACCTTGCCGACCTGACGCTGCGGGCCCTGCATGTGCTCGGCCTTGCCGACGCGATCGCCTGCGAGGACACCCGCAATACCGGCCAGCTGTTGTCGCGCCTGGGCCTGCAGCGGCCATTGCTGGCGGTGCACGAGCACAACGAGCGCGAGGCCGGCGTGCGCGTGGCCGAGCGGCTGGCCGCCGGCGAACGCATCGCCTATGTTTCGGATGCCGGCACGCCGGGCATCTCCGACCCGGGCGCACGGCTGGTCGAGGCGGTGCGTGCGGCGGGCCATCGCGTGGTGCCGCTGCCTGGTCCGAGCGCCGCGGTGGCCGCGCTGTCGGTCGCCGGCGAGATGCTCGATACCGGCGCGGGGCGCTTCACCTTCGCCGGCTTCCTGCCCAGCAAGGCCAAGGCGCGCACCGAGGCGATCGCCGCGCTGGCGACGCTCGAGCATGCCTGGGTCGTCTACGAAGCGCCGCACCGCATTGCCGACACGCTGGCCGCACTCGCGCAGCAATTGCCGCCGACGCGCCGCCTGCTGATCGGCCGGGAACTGACCAAGCTGTTCGAGCAGGCCGAGACGATGGCGGTCGCCGACGCGCCGGCCTGGCTGGCGGCCGATCCGGCGCGCGCCAAGGGCGAGTTCGTGCTGGTGATCGAAGGGGCAGGCGCACCGGCAAAGGGTGAGGCGGCGCTGGACGCGAACGCGCAGCGGGTGCTGGCGCTGCTGCTGGAGGAGTTGCCGGCCAAGCGCGCCGCCAAGCTGGCCGCGGCGATCACCGGGGCCGATACCGCGGCGCTCTATGCGATGGCGCTGGCGCGCCGCGAGCAGGAGTAAGACCGGAACGATGCAGACCGGGAAGATGCGGGGCGAAGCCATGCGCGCCGGCATCATGGTCGGCGCCGCTCAGGCGCTCCGGTGGGGAAGCCGGGTGGAACGGGGAGCTGTGCAGCGGGCCGCGTAGCCGCTCACTGGAGCGGTGACTGTGGCTCCAGCAGGGGCTCGGACCGTGGCCCTGACGATGGCTCTGACTGCGGCGCAGTCGGAGGCGCGCCGATGCGCGAGGAAGGAGGCGAGGAAGGAGAAACCGGCCTCAGCGCGCATTGGCCTTGCTGGCCGTCTTGCGGGTCTTGAGTACCACGCGCTTGGCCTTGACCGGCTTGGCCACGGTGTCGTCGTCGTCCACACCGTCGCCGCCGCCGTCGGTGGCGCCCGTGTCCATGCCGGGCTCGCGCAGCGGTCCCAGCGCGGCCAGTTCGGTACGCGACAGCCGGCGGATTTCGACCTGGGTATGCCCGCGGTCGACGAAGCCCAGCCGCTTGGCGGCGCGATACGACACGTCGAGCACGCGGTTGCCGTGATACGGGCCGCGGTCGTTGATGCGCAGCACCGCCACCTTGTCGTTGCGCAGATTGCGCACCAGCACCCAGCTGTCCAGCGGCAGCGACGGGTGGGCGGCGGTCATCGCGCCCATGTCGAAGCGCTCGCCGTTGGCGGTCTTGCGGCCGTGGAATTGCTTGCCGTACCACGACGCCGTGCCGCGCTGCTCGAACGTGCCGATATCCGCGCGCAGGCCTTCCAGCGACGAGCCGCGCGGCGTGCCGCGGGACGCCGATTCGCTGTCGCTGCTGTCGTCGTCGCCCCAGCTGAACAGGCGCCACGAGCCGGTCGGGGCCGGCGTCTCGGTGCTTGCCACAGCTGGCGCCTCGTTGCGGGCGTCGGCACGGTTGTCGTTGTTCGCGGACTTGGACTTGCGTGCCTGTGCCTGTTTTGCGGCGGGCGTGGCAGCGGTCGGCGCCGCATTCTGGTCGGCCGCGGCGCTGTTGGGATCGTCGTTCGGCGACACCGCACAGGCGGCCAGCGTCAACGCACAGACGGCGTGAAAGCCGTAGCGGAGCGCGCGGCGAGCATGGGTAAGGGGGTGGGTCGGCCAAAGCATCGCGCGAGTCTAACATCGGTCGCGCGCGCGATTTACAGCGATTTTGTTACGAATTGTCTGGCTACGGCGTGCAATTGCTCGCAATCCCCGAACTGACAACGGATTGCGGCGATTCTCCGGACTATCCCTGCCGTTGACGTCGATGCAACGAAAAGGCATCACAGTTCACATATTTGGTACGTCGCCATGTCTACCAAAGGCCGACGCTACAATGCGACGACATAGGCCGGCACATCCACCAGAACGCCGATCCAACCCCATACGCCGCGCATCCCCGGCGATCGTCCGACCCCTCAACGATGAAAGTCCTGCTGATTCCCGTCACGCCCTTCCAACAGAATTGCTCGCTGCTGATCGACGAGCGCACCGGGCGCGCCGCGGTTTGCGATCCCGGCGGCGATCTGGACCGGATCCAGGCCGCGCTGAAGGAACAGGACGTGACGCTGGAAAAGATCCTGCTGACGCACGGCCATCTGGATCACTGTGCCGGCGCCGCCGCGCTGTCGCGCGAGTTCGGCGTGCCGATCGAAGGGCCGCATCGCGACGAGCAGTTCTGGATCGACCAGCTGCCCGAGCAGACCAAGCGCTTCGGCTTTGGCCACGCGGAGGCGTTCGAGCCCGATCGCTGGCTGGATCAGGGCGATACGGTGCAGTTCGGCGACGAAACGCTCGAGGTCTACCATTGCCCCGGGCATACGCCTGGCCACGTGGTGTTCTTCTCGCGGCCGCACCGCCTGGCCATCGTCGGCGACGTGCTGTTCGCCGGCTCGATCGGGCGCACCGATTTCCCGCGCGGCAACCATGCCGACCTGATCCGCTCGATCCGCACGCGGCTGTGGCCGCTGGGCGACGACGTGACGTTCGTGCCGGGGCACGGTCCGGTGTCGACCTTCGGCAACGAGCGGCGCGACAACCCCTTCGTCGCCGATCATCTGATCGACGTGGCCTGACGGCCCACCCTCCGACCATGGCCAAGCGACAGCTGCCCGATACCCGCCCCGAGATCTACGTCAGCACGGACGTCGAGACCGACGGTCCGATCCCGGGCCCGCATTCGATGCTGTCGTTCGCCTCGGTGGCGATGCTCGCCGACAAGACCGTGCTCGGCACCTTCTCGGCCAATCTGGAGACACTGCCCGGCGCGGTCGGCCATCCGGTGCAGATGAAATGGTGGGAAACCGAGCCCGAGGCCTGGGCCGCCTGCCGGCGGGACCTGCAGCCGCCCGAGCAGGCGCTGGTGCGCTATGTCGAATGGGTCGAAGCGCTGCCGGGCAAACCCGTGTTCGTGGCCTTCCCCGCCGGCTTCGATTTCACCTGGATGTTCTGGTACATGATGCGTTTCGCCGGCCGCTCGCCGTTCGGCTGGGCCGCGCTCGACATCAAGACGCTCGGTTTCTCGCTGACCGGCCTGCGCTACCGCCGCACCGTCAAGGCCGCGCTGCCGCAGGCATGGATCGATCCGCTGCCGCATACCCATGTCGCGCTGGACGACGCGCTCGAACAGGGGGCGATGTTCTGCAACATGCTGGCCGCGCTGCGCGAACGCGAAGCCGCACTCGCGGCGATCGCCCCGGAATCCACGGAATCCACGGAATCTCCTGCAGGCCCTGCATCCCCGGCCGAGCCCACCGGCACGTCCGCGCTGCCCGACGACCTGGCGCGGCAGGGTTGACCCTTAGGTCGCGTCGGCGCCACGCCGCGGGTCCGCCATGTCGCGATCGCCTATAGTAAAAGCGTGCATGGCCGTTCCGACGCCGCGCCGTGCGCAACTGCGGCGGCCTCGCCATGCATGGCGGTCCGTTGCTATGGTGAAGACCGCCTGACGCGCGTTCCTGTCGAGGAGGTGTCGATCATGCGTTTCCATCCCGATCTTCACTGGCGGCATCTGGCCGAACGGCTGCACCGGCCACCGCACGCGCACAGTGTCGCCCACTCCCACCCCGCCGACGATGAGGCCGACATCGCCAAGGCCACGGTCTACGTCAGTACCGTGGCGCTGGTCCTGCTGCTGATCGTCCTGGCGGCCATCGCTTTCGGTCAGGAGGCCATGCACTGGCTGGGTGTCAAATAACGACCCGCCTGAAGCTACCGCGCCTCCAGCACCGGGCCGGCCTCCACACGGAGGCCGGTTTCTATTTGGGGCTCGCTTTGATCCGGGCTCGCTTTGATCCGGGCTCGCTTCGATCCGGGCTCGCTTTGATCCGGGCTCGCTTCGATCCGGGCTCGCTTCGATCCGGGCTCGGTTCAGTCCGGGGCACGGTCCGATCCGAAGCTCGATTCGATCAGAGGCTCGGTTCGATCCGGCGCTCAGGAAAGCAGCGCCGCGACATTCTCGGGCGGACGGCCGATCGCCGCGCGCTGCCCCCGCACCACGATGGGCCGCTGCAGCAGGATCGGATGATCGGCCACGGCCTGCAGCACCTCGGCGTCGCTCAGGCCCGGATCGGCCAGATCGAGCTCGCCGTAGATCGCCTCGTTGTCGCGCACCATCTGCCGCACCGGCACATCGAGCAGTGCATGCAGCTGCTTGAGCGTGGCCAGCGTCGGCGGCGTCTTCAGGTACTCGACCACCTCGACCGGTTCGCCCAGGCGTTCGGCGGCCTGCTGCACCAGCGCCAGCGTGTCGCGCGACTTGGAGCAGCGCGGATTGTGGTAAATCTTGATCATGGGTCCGTCCCTCGAAACGCAAACGTTGTCATCTGCAAACACGACGGACTATACAAGCTACAAGCAGCGCGGGCGAACCGGTACGCCGCGCGCCCTCCTTCGATACCACGCCAGACGCCATGACCACGAACCAGGCCACCGTTGCCGCGCCGACCGTGCGCGATGCCACCGACGACGACCTCCCCACGATCCACGCCATCTACACCCACCACGTTGTCCACGGCCGCGCCTCGTTCGAGGAAATACCACCCACGCTCGACGAAATGCGCGAGCGCCGCGCCGCCGTGCTGGACAAGGGCCTGCCCTATCTGGTGGCCGAGCTGCAGATCGACGGCCGCCCGGTGGTGGCGGGCTACGCCTACGCGTCGTCCTATCGCATGCGCAGCGCCTACCGTCATACCATCGAGGATTCGATCTACCTGGACGAGCGCCATCGCGGCCGCGGCATCGGCGCCGTCCTGCTGGCCGCGCTGCTCGCCCGCTGCGAACACGGCCCGTGGCGCCAGATGGTCGCCGTGATCGCCTGCCCCGCCGGCGGCGAAGGCAACGGCTCGATCGCGCTGCACGAACGCATGGGCTTCCGCATGGCCGGCCGGCTGGAGGCGGTCGGCTTCAAGCACGGCCAGTGGATCGATACGGCGCTGATGCAGCGGCCGTTGGGGGCAGGGGCGACGGCGTTGCCGGGGGATGTCGCGGCGGGTTGAGCCGCGACGGACGTGGCCGCGACGCTGCCCCTCAGGCCGCGAGGCTGCGCGCCAATGCCAACGGCCCGCGTCAGCGGGCCGTTTGTCCATCCACAGGGCGGTGCCGGCCCCGGGTCAAATCACCACATCAGATCGCGACAGCAGATCGCGACAGCAGATCACGACATCAAATCCGACAACGCCAGCGCCACCACCTTGGTGGCCCGGTTCAGGTCGTTCAGCCGCAGGTTTTCGTCCGAGTTGTGGCCACGGGCTTCCATCAGCGTGCGGGGGCCGGCGCCGTACAGCACGGTCGGGATGCCGCGGCTGGTGTAGTGGCGGGCGTCGGTGTACAGCGGCACGCCGTGCACCGGGATGTCGACGCCGAACACTTCCTCGGCGCGGCTCTTCAGCGCGCCGATCAGCTTCTCCACGCCGGGCAGCTCGGACAGCGGCTCGGCCAGGATGATGCGCTCGACCTTGACTTCGATGCCCGGGCGGTCCTTGGCGGCCTTCTCGACCACCGCACGGATCTCGCCTTCCGCGTCGAAGCCGATCTCTTCCGGGATCATCCGGCGGTCGATGCGGAAGGTCACCAGGTCGGGCACCACGTTGGTGTTGATGCCGCCCTTGATCAGGCCGACATTCAGCGTCGCGGTGTCGATGCCCGGCACCTTGGACTTGCGCGTGGCCAGCTCGGCGCGCAGGCCGTAGACGGCCTGCAGGATGTGCGTCGCGGCTTCGATCGCGTCGACGCCGGTATGCGGCATCGCGGCATGCCCCTGCTTGCCCTTGACGGTGACCTCGACGTGCAGGCAGCCGTTATGCGCCGAGGTGATGCCGTACGAGAAGCCGGCCGAGATCGCGTAATCCGGCTTGGTCAGGCCCTGGTCCAGCAGGAACTTCGGGCCGATGTCGCCGCCCGTTTCCTCGTCATAGGTGAACTGCAGCTCGACCGTGCCGTTGAGCTTGGCGCCCTGCTTTTCCGCTTCCATCAGCGCCAGCACCGCGTACGTGTAGGTGGCGAAATCCGACTTCGACACCGCCACGCCGCGGCCGTACATCACCGGGCCGTGCTCGCTGTCGGCGATCTCGCCGCCGTACGGGTCCTTGGTCCAGCCCAGTCCCGGCGGCACCACGTCGCCGTGCGCGTTCATCGCGATGGTCGGGCCGCCGTTGCCGAAGGTCTTGCGCACGATCAGGTTGGTGGCGCTGATCATGCCGGCCGCCTTG
Organism: Cupriavidus sp. DB3; assembly: GCF_020418465.1. NCBI lineage: Bacteria > Pseudomonadati > Pseudomonadota > Betaproteobacteria > Burkholderiales > Burkholderiaceae > Cupriavidus > Cupriavidus sp. DB3. Next base: position 77,222 of record NZ_JAIZPL010000004.1, read on the forward strand.
ACCAGCTCGTCGGGCACCTTGTGCGCCTCGACCTGGAAGCCCAGGCCTTCGAGCAGTTGCCGTGCGCGCGCGCCGTGGGCGTCGCAGTCGCCGGGGGGATTGTCCGACGGCACCTTGACCAGCTCGGCGAGGAAGGCCTCCTGCGCGGGACGGTTCGCGTCGATGAAGTGGGTCAGCGTGGTTTGCGTGGGGTTCATGTTGTCTCGTGCGGTCATGGCTCTTCGCTGGTTGGCTGAGGGCGCGCTGGGCGCGGGAGTTTGTTCGGAATGAAGGCGGCCGGCATGTGGTCGGCAGGCCGCCCGGATCAAGGACGGGCGCTGAAGTGTTCGACGAAATCGCTGAACACGCGCGCGGCCAGCGCGGCGTCCTCGACCGTCATGGTCTCGGTCGGATGGTGGCTGATGCCGCCGTTGCCGCAGCGCACGAACAGCATCGCCACGTCGGCGATCGCGGCGATCGCCATTGCGTCGTGGCCGGCGCCGGACGGCAGCAGGCGCACCGGCGCGCCCTGGCGCTCGATCGCCGCCGCCCATTGCTGCTGCAGCCACGGCGCGCACGGCACGCTGGCGGCCTCGTGGGTCTTGCGGACCTGGGCGCGCACCTTGCGGCGCGCGCAGACGCGTTCGATCTCGGCCAGCACGTCGGCGACGGCGGCCTGCCGCACCGCATCCTCGCCGGCACGGATATCGATCGAGAACACGGCGCGGCCCGGCACGACGTTGGCGGCGCCGTTGGGCACATTGAACTGGCCGACGGTGCCGACCAGGCCCGGCGTGCCGCTGCAGCGGCGCTCGATGAACAGCCCGATCTCGGCACCGGCCATCGCCGCGTCGCGGCGCATGTCCATCGGCACCGTGCCGGCATGGCCGGCCAGGCCGTCGAGCTCGACGATGAAGCGGGTCGCGCCGGAAATCGCGGTCACCACGCCGACCGGCAGGTTCTCGTTCAGCAGCACCGGGCCCTGTTCGATATGGACTTCGACGAAGGCCAGCACCTTGTCGCGCGCGTGCGCCGCCGCGGGCAGGCCAGCCGGGTCGAAGCCGGCCGCGCGCATCACCTCGCGCATGGTCTTGCCGCTGTCGTCGACGTTGTCGAGCACGTTGTTGTCGAAGGTGCCGGCGATCGCGCGGCTGCCCAGCAGCGTCGCCTTGAAGCGCACGCCCTCTTCCTCCGCAAAGCCGACCACCTCGATCGCGAACGGAAAGCGCTTGCCCTGGCGGTGCCATTCGGCGACGCAGGCGATCGGCAGGATCACGCCCAGATTGCCGTCGTAGCGGCCGGCATCGCGCACGGTGTCGAAATGCGAACCCGTCAGCAGCGCCGGCGCGCCCGGCTCGGTGCCTTCATAGCGGCCGATCACGTTGCCGGCGGCATCGCGGCGCACCGTCATGCCGGCCGCTTCCATCCATGCCGCCAGCTGGGCGGCGGCGCCGTGGTGCGCGTCGGTCAGATAGGTGCGAGTCAGCATGCCCGGCTGCTCGGTGTGGACGGCGAGGGCGTCGGCCCAGGCCATGATGCGCGCGCCGACTTCGGTGCCGGACACCGAGGTGGGCGTTGTGGATGCTGCCATGCGTGTCTCCTGCTGAACGGATCGTGCCGGCTGTACGCCGGCACCCGGGCCCCCGAACGGGGATGCGATGACTGTAGCGCGCTCGCTTGCGGCTTGGCGAGCCGGTTGGGCTGCCCGCCTGGCGCGGTGGCTGTTGTGCTTGTGTGGTGCGCTGTTCCCCGGCGCCGGGACGCGCACGGGGTCATCGATGCAGACCATGTTAGCACAGTGAATTCAAAAATTGCATACAAAAAAGATATGCACTATATTCCGGTCCAGGTTCCGACAAAGCGCTGCGGACAATCCGGTCCAGACAGTCGCCGGCGTGAATTCCGCCCCAACAGGGGGGCCTTCCACGCGAGCCACATCCATTGCACCGGGTGTGCCGAACCCGAGACACCGTTGCCCACAGCGGCGCCGGTGGCAGTCCTGAATCGAACAGGGTGAGCCGTCACACCGACACGGACCCGCCCGTCTGGAGACAAGTCATGCAGCAACCCGCCCTGCCCGGCGCCGGCCGGCCGCACACGCCTACCCCCAATCCTGTCCCCCGCCATCCGATCCACCGCTTCACGCGCTCGCTGTTCGGCCAGGTGCTGATCGCGCTGGTGCTGGGCACCGTGCTCGGTCTGGCCTTTCCGGAGTTCGCCGCCAAGCTCAAGCCGCTCGGCGACGCCTTCATCAAGCTGATCAAGATGCTGATCGCGCCGATCGTGTTCTGCGTGGTGGTGGCCGGCATCTGCGGCGCCGGCGAGCTGAAGAAGGTCGGCCGCGTCGGCGTCAAGGCGGTGGTCTATTTCGAGATCGTCACCACCATCGCGCTGGCGCTGGGCATCCTGCTGGCCTATGTGTTCCAGCCGGGCGCCGGCATGAACGTCAACCCGGCGTCGCTCGACGCCTCGGCGATGAGCGCCTATGTCGACAACGCGGCCAAGGTGGCCAGCGGCGGCACCGTCGACTTCCTGCTCAAGCTGATTCCGTCGACCGTGATCGGCGCCTTCTCGTCGGGCGACGTGCTGCAGGTGCTGCTGGTGTCCGTACTGTTCGGCTGCGCGCTGTCGCTGATCGGCGAGCCGGGCCGGCCGCTGGTCCGGCTGATCGACACCTTCTCGCAGACGCTGTTCAAGATGATGGGCTTCATCATCAAGCTGGCGCCGCTGGGCGTGCTGGGCGCGGTGGCGTTCACCGTCGGCAAGTACGGCATCGGCTCGCTCAAGCAGCTGGGCTTCCTGGTGGTGCTGTTCTACGGCGCGGTGGTCGTGTTCGTGGCCGTGGTGCTCGGTACCGTGATGCGGCTGTCGGGTTTCTCGGTGTTCAAGCTGATCAAGTACCTGCGCGCCGAGCTGCTGGTGGTGCTGGGCACCGCCTCGTCGGACAGCGTGCTGCCGCAGATCATGCGCAAGCTCGAGTTCATGGGCATCCGCAAGTCGGTGGTCGGCCTGGTGATCCCGACCGGCTACTCGTTCAACCTCGACGCCTTCTCGATCTACCTGACGCTCGCCGCGGTGTTCATCGCGCAGGCCACCAATACCGCGCTGTCGATGGCCGACCTGCTGGGCATCCTGGCGGTCGCGCTGGTGACCTCCAAGGGCGCGCACGGCATCCCCGGCTCCGCCATCGTGATCCTGGCCGCGACGCTGTCCGCGCATCCGGCGATCCCGGCGATCGGCCTGGTGCTGGTGCTGTCGGTCGACTGGTTCATCGGCATCGCCCGCGCGCTGGGCAACCTGATCGGCAACTGCGTCGCCACCGTGGTGGTCGCGGCCTGGGAGAAGGACATCGACCGCGAACGCGCGCATGCGGTGCTGAACGGCGAGATCCCGGCCGCCGAACTGGACGAGGGACTGAGCGCCCCGGTGCTCGATGGCCTGGACGGGCTGGAGGGTGGCCACGCGGCCCCCGGGTATGCGCCGGTGCCGGGTAAAGCCACGGGACGATAGAATTCGGCATTTCCCCCAAGCGCGCCGCCCGCGCTGCGCCCCATGCCCGAGCATATCGACCCTGCCATGACCGCCGAGGCGATCGCCGACGACATCGTCGCGGCGATCGTCTCGCACCGCCTGCCGCCCGGCACCAAGCTGCGCGAGGAGGCCCTGGCGGCGGTCTACCGGGTCAGCCGTACCAAGGTGCGCGCGGCGCTGCTGATGCTGTCCAAGGACAAGGTGATCCAGATCGTGCCCGACAAGGGCGCATTCGTCGCCAAGCCCAGCGCCGAGGAGGCCCGCGAGGTCTTCGCCGTGCGGCGCATCCTCGAGGCCGCGCTGGCCCGCGAGTTCGTCGCGCGCGCCACGGCCGCCGACTACAAACGGATCGACAAGCATCTGGCCGCCGAAAGAAAGGCGCTGGCCGGCAACGACGCGCAGACCCGCACCCGGCTGCTCAGCGACTTCCATATCCTGCTGGCCGAGGTCGTCGGCAACAAGGTGCTCACCGAGATGCTGCACGAGCTGTCGATGCGCAGCGCGGTGATCACCATGCTGTACCAGTCGCGCCGGGACGCGGCGTGCTCGTCCGACGAGCATCGCGAATTCATCGAAGCGGCGCGCGCCGGCGACGCCGAGCGCGCGGTCGAACTGATGGTCGGCCACCTGAGCCATGTCGAGGGCGCGCTGCACTTCGACGAGGTGCCCGCACCGGCGGGCAAGGATCTGGTGGCGGCGCTGCTGGCGTGAGTTCCGCTGCGGCGGCGCGCGCCGTCAACGCCAGCGCCGGCGCCGGCGCGACCACCACCACAGCGCATACACCGCGACATTGATCCCTACCACCAGCGCGCCCAGCCACAACTGGGTCTCGCGCGTCAGCGCCTGCGGGTACAGCAGCGGCAGCAGATACTGCTCGACGAAGCCGCCGGCATAGCCCTGTTCGCCGGCCGCATGCCGCAGGCGGTTCTCCAGCGGCGTCAGCGGGCAGATCCAGCCGGTCCATTCGACGGTGGCGCCCCACAGCGCGGCCGGCAGATGCAGCCATGCGACGCGTGGCCAGCGCCACAGCAGCACGCCGCCCGCGACCACGAAGGCGACGAACAGCAGGTGCAGCAGCACCACGGCGTCGGCCAGCCAGGCAGCCATCGGCCCTCCTCTGCAAAACGAGCGCTGCGGGTCCTTACGCGCCGCCGGCGCGCGCGGTCCAGTAGCCCGGGCGGTTGAATTCGGTCTTCAGGTGTTCGATGAAGAAGCGGATCTTCGCCGGGACGGGCCGCTGCTGCGGGTACACCGCCAGGATGTCGTAATCTGGCAAGGCGTATTCGTCCAGCACCGTGATCAGTTCCCCGCTCTCGAGCTGCGGCAGGATCTCCCACGTCGAGCGCCAGCCCAGCCCCAGCCCCTCGCAGGTCCAGCGGTGCAGTAGCTCGCCGTCGTTGCAGTCGAGATTGCCGGTCACGCGCACGCTGACGGCCTTGCCGTTCTGCCGGAAATACCAGCCGCGCTGCTGTCCGCCCTGCAGGTTGAACGCCAGGCAGTTGTGCTGCGCCAGGTCGTCCAGCGTGCGGGGCACGCCGTGCCGCGCGAAGTAGGCCGGCGTGCCGCACACCACGCGCTTGTTGGTCGCCAGCTTGATCGCGACGAAATTCGGGTCGATCGCGCCGCCGATGCGGATGCCGACATCGTAGCCCTCGCGCACCAGGTCGACCACGCGGTCGGTCAGGTTGAACGAGATCTGCACCTCGGGATTGTTGGCGAGGAATGCCGGCGCGTGCGGCGCTACATGCTTGCGGCCGAACGCCGCCGGCGCGGAAACGATCAGATGCCCGGTCGCCTTGTGGCGCCCCTCGGCGATCAGCATCTCGGCGCGGTCCAGGTCCGCCAGCGCCTTCTTGCACTGCTCCATGAAGGCCGCGCCCTGCTCGGTCACCACGATGCGCCGCGTGGAGCGGTGCAGCAATTTGACGCCGATGCGCGCCTCCAGCGCATTGATGCGCCGGCCGATCATCACCGGCGTCACGCCCTGGGTCAGCGCGGCGGCGGCCATGCTGCCCTGCTCCACCACCGAGATGAAGGCCTCGATCTGTTTGAGTTTGTCCAACGTTTGTCTCCTCCCGCGCACGATTTTGCGCCGCGCCGCCATGCCGCGGCATCCGCCGCGCGCTATGCCGGCAATGCGCCGCGGCGCATGACGCCGGTGAAGGCGGACGGTGCGCCGGCGCACGCGCCATACGACATCATTCCAAACCTCAGGTATGGAATCAACTGATCTCTCTTCCCTTTATCGCAGCGCCGAGGCGGTAATAGCATCGACTCCAACGGATTGGATCACCCTTGGAGACAGACATGCCGAAGATGAGAGCAGTGGACGCGGCGGTAGCCGTGCTGGAAAAGGAAGGCATCACCGTGGCGTTCGGCGTACCCGGCGCCGCCATCAACCCGCTGTACTCGGCCCTGCGCAAGACGGGCTCGATCGACCACTACCTGGCCCGCCACGTCGAGGGCGCCTCGCACATGGCCGAGGGCTATACCCGCGCCGAGGCCGGCAATATCGGCGTCTGCATCGGCACCTCCGGCCCGGCCGGCACCGACATGATCACCGGGCTGTACTCGGCCTGGGCCGACTCGATTCCCATCCTCTGCATCACCGGCCAGGCGCCGCGCGCCCGCCTGTACAAGGAGGACTTCCAGGCCGTCGATATCGAATCGATCGCCAAGCCCGTGACCAAGTGGGCCGTGACCGTGCGCGAGCCGGCGCTGGTGCCGCAGGTCTTCCAGCAGGCCTTCCATCTGATGCGCTCGGGCCGTCCGGGTCCGGTGCTGATCGATCTGCCGTTCGACGTGCAGGTCGCCGAGATCGAATTCGATCCGGAAACGTACCAGCCGCTGCAGCCGTACAAGCCGGCCGCCTCGCGCGCGCAGATCGAGAAGGCGATCTCGATGCTGAACGCCTCGGCCAAGCCGCTGATCGTCTGCGGCGGCGGCGTGATCAATGCCGATGCCGCCGAACTGCTGGTCGAATTCGCCGAGCTGGTCAACGTGCCGGTGGTGCCCACGCTGATGGGCTGGGGCGTGCTGGCCGACGACCATCCGCTGCAGGCCGGCATGGTCGGGCTGCAGACCTCGCACCGCTACGGCAATGCGAACCTGCTCGCGTCGGACTTCGTGATGGGCATCGGCAACCGCTGGGCCAACCGCCACACCGGCAGCGTCGAGGTCTACACCAAGGGCCGCAAGTTCGTGCACGTCGATATCGAGCCGACGCAGATCGGCCGCGTGTTCGGTCCGGACCTGGGCATCGTCTCCGATGCCAAGCTGGCGCTCGAGCAGTTCGTCGAGGTCGCCCGCGAGATGAAGCAGGCCGGCCGGCTGCCGTGCCGCAAGGCCTGGGTCGCCGAGGTGCAGCAGCGCCGCCGCACCATGCACCGCAAGAGCGATTTCGACAACGTTCCGGTCAAGCCGCAGCGCGTCTATCGCGAGATGAACCAGTACTTCCCGCGCGACGTGCGCTACGTCAGCACGATCGGCCTGTCGCAGATTGCCGCGGCGCAGTTCCTGTCGGTCAACCAGCCCCGCCACTGGATCAACTGCGGCCAGGCCGGCCCGCTGGGCTGGACCATTCCGGCGGCGATCGGCGTCAAGGTGGCCTCGCCCGAATCGGACGTGGTCGCAATCTCGGGCGACTATGACTTCCAGTTCATGATCGAGGAGCTGGCGGTGGCGGCGCAGTTCAAGGTGCCGTACATCCACGTGCTGGTGAACAACTCCTATCTCGGCCTGATCCGCCAGGCGCAGCGCAATTTCGACATGGACTACTGCGTGCAGCTGGCCTTCGACAACATCAACGCGCCCGAGCTCCAGGGCTATGGCGTCGACCACGTCAAGGTGGTCGAGGGCCTGGGCTGCAAGGCGATCCGCGTGTTCAAGCCCGAGGACATCGCGCCGGCCTTCGCCGAGGCGCGCGACCTGATGGCCGAATTCTCGGTGCCGGTGGTGGTCGAGGTGATCCTTGAGCGCGTGACCAATATCGCGATGGGCACCGAGATCGACAACATCAACGAGTTCGAGCCGATCGAGGACCGCGTCGACGAAGAGGCCGACACGGCGATCCTGAAGGAAGAAGCGGAAACGGCCTGACGCGCGCGCAGGCGGAGGCGGGCTTGTTCACACAGCCATGCTTCCGCCGCCCCGATGGCCACACCGACAACCCTACCCAGACTCTGGAGACATTCATGCCGAAACTGGCTGCCAATCTGACCATGCTGTTCAACGAGATCGGCTTCCTCGACCGCTTCGAAGCCGCCGCGCGCGCGGGCTTTCGCGGCGTCGAGTTCCTGTTCCCCTATGCGTTTCACGCCGACCAGATCGCCGATCGGCTCAACCGCTTCCAGCTCGACCTGGTGCTGCACAACCTGCCGGCCGGCAAGTGGGAAGCGGGCGAGCGCGGCATCGCCTGCCATCCGGATCGGGTCGGCGAATTCCAGGACGGCGTCGGCGACGCGATCCAGTACGCCAAGGTGCTGGGCGTGCAGCAGCTGAACTGCCTGGTCGGCATCCTGCCGCAGAACGTCCGGCGCGAGCAGGCGCAGGAGACGCTGGTCGAGAACCTGCGCTTTGCCGCCCGCAAGCTCGCCGCCGAGAAGATCGACCTGCTGATCGAGCCGATCAATACCTTCGACATTCCGGGCTTCTTCCTGTCGCGCACGCAGCAGGCGCTGGATCTGATCGACCAGGTCGGCGAGCCCAACCTGTACGTGCAGTACGACATCTATCACATGCAGCGGATGGAAGGCGAAATCGCCGCGACGCTGAAGGCCAACCTGCCGCGCATCAAGCATGTACAGCTGGCCGACAACCCGGGCCGCAACGAGCCGGGCACCGGCGAGCTGAACTACGGCTTCCTGTTCTCCTGGCTCGACCAGATCGGCTACACCGGCTGGGTCGGCTGCGAATACAAGCCGCGCACGAGCACCGAGGCGGGCCTGGGCTGGCGCGCGCAGTTCGGCGTGCAGTGATCGCGCCGGACCGCAACGGCGACAGAACCAGAACAGATTTCATTCATCACCATTCCAAGGAGACTCACCATGGCAAACCAACGCAACGTCGGCTTCATCGGCCTGGGCATCATGGGCGCGCCGATGGCCGGCCACCTGCGCGCGGCCGGCCACACGCTGTTCGTCCATGACGTCAACCCCGCCCCGCAGGCCCTGGTCGACGCTGGCGTCACGGTCTGCACCAGCGCCGAGGAGGTCGCCAAGCGCGCCGACATCGTGATCATCATGGTGCCCGACACCCCGCACGTGGAAAGCGTGCTGTTCAGCGAGAAGGGCGTGGCCGCCGCGCTGAAGGCGGCCGGCAAGGAAGCCTCGCACAGCAAGATCGTGGTCGACATGAGCTCGATCTCGCCGATCGCCACCAAGGACTTCGCGGCGCGCATCAACAAGCTGGGCGCGGCCTATCTCGACGCGCCGGTGTCGGGCGGCGAAGTAGGCGCGAAGGCCGCCACGCTGACCATCATGGTCGGCGGCCCGGCCGAGGCCTTCGAGGAGGTCAAGCCGCTGTTCGAGCTGATGGGCAAGAACATCACGCTGGTCGGCGGCAACGGCGACGGCCAGACCACCAAGGTCGCCAACCAGATCATCGTCGCGCTGAACATCCAGGCCGTCGCCGAGGCGCTGCTGTTCGCCTCCAAGGCCGGCGCCGATCCGGCCAAGGTACGCCAGGCGCTGATGGGCGGCTTCGCGTCGTCGCGCATCCTGGAGGTGCACGGCGAACGCATGGTCAAGCGCACCTTCGATCCGGGCTTCCGCATCGAACTGCACCAGAAGGACCTGAACCTGGCACTGCAGGGCGCCAAGGCGCTGGGCGTGGCGCTGCCCAACACCGCGACCGCGCAGGAGCTGTTCAACACCTGCGCCGCCAATGGCTTCGGCAAGCAGGATCACTCGGCGCTGTGCCGCGCGATCGAGCTGATGTCGAACCATACGATCGCGAAGTAAGCCGCGAAGCAAGTCGCAGTGGCGCGTGCGAGCGATCCACGCGCCCGCCTCGTCCGCGCCGTGTTCGCCGGCGCGGACGCTCACCGCCACGCCATCCCGCCATCCCATCGCGCACCGCCATGTATTCCGATTCCCACGCCGCCCTGCTGACGCCGACGCGTCGCGACAGTCTTGCCGATCCGCGCGCGCTGCTGCGCGAGCTGTTCGACACCGCGGTCGCCGCGGTCAGTCCGGGCCAGTGCCTGCCGCCGCAACTGCCGGCTCCGCCGAAGGGCCGCACCGTAGTGATCGGCGCGGGCAAGGCCGCCGCGTCGATGGCGCAGGCGGTCGAGGCCCACTGGCAAGGGGAACTGTCCGGACTGGTGGTGACGCGCTACGGCCACGGCGCGCCGTGCTCGCGCATCGAGGTCGTCGAGGCCGCACATCCGGTGCCCGATGCAGCCGGGCAGCAGGCCGCGCAGCGCATGGTCGAGATGGTCAAGGGACTGAGCGCCGACGACCTGGTGCTGTGCCTGATCTCGGGCGGCGGCTCGGCGCTGCTGGCCGCGCCCGCACGGGGGCTGACGCTGGCCGACAAGCAGGCCGTCAACAAGGCGCTGCTGCGCAGCGGCGCCAACATCGGCGAGATGAACTGCGTGCGCAAGCATCTGTCCGCGCTCAAGGGCGGCAGGCTCGCGCTGCAATGCGCGCCGGCGCGCGTCGAGACGCTGCTGATCTCCGACATCCCGGGCGACGATCCGACGCTGATCGCCAGCGGTCCGACCTTGCCCGACGCCACCACCTGCGCGGATGCGCTGGCGGTGATCGACAAATACGGCATCGAGGTACCGGCGGCCGTGCGCGCGCATCTGCAGAGCGGTGCCGGTGAAACGCCCAAGCCCGGTGATCCACGCTTCGAGGGACATCGCGCCGTGACGCTCGCCACCGCACAGCAGGCGCTCGAAGCCGCCGCCGCGCGTGCGCGTGCGCTCGGCATCGAGGCCCATATCCTTTCGGATTGCATCGAGGGCGAGGCGCGCGAGGTCGCGCTGGTGCACGCCGCGCTGGCACGCCAGGTCGCCCAGCGCGGCCAGCCGTGGCGCAAGCCCTGCGTGCTGCTGTCGGGCGGCGAGACCACGGTCACCGTGCGCGGCAACGGCCGCGGCGGACGCAACGCGGAATTCCTGCTGTCGCTCGCGGTGGCGCTTGACGGGCTGCCCGGCGTGCATGCGATCGCCGCCGACACCGACGGCATTGACGGCTCCGAAGACAACGCCGGCGCGCTGCTGTCGCCCGACACGCTGGAGCGCGCCGCCGCGCGCGGCGTGTCGGCACGCGCGCGCCTGGCCGACAACGACGGCTACGGCTTCTTCGCCGCGCTCGACGATCTGATCGTCACCGGGCCGACGCGCACCAACGTCAACGACTTCCGCGCCATGCTGATTCTCTGACGATGGCGCTGCGACGTCGTCACGCCTGTCGCCATCGGCAACGTGCACGACCGCAACCACGATCGCGACACGGAATCGCGCCCGGCACGGCAACGTGCCCCATCACAACCGCAATACCGCAACACCGCACCACTGAAAACACCGCAACAGGAGACACCATGAGACGCCAGCGCAAAGCCAAGATCGTTGCCACGCTGGGACCGGCGAGCACCGATATCGCGGTGATCCGGCAGCTGTTCGAGGCCGGCGCCGACGTGTTCCGGCTCAACTTCAGCCACGGCACCCACGAGGACCATCGGCAGCGCTATCAGGCCGTGCGCCAGGTCGAGGCCGAGACCGGCCGTCCGATCGCGGTGCTGGCCGATCTGCAGGGGCCGAAGCTGCGCATCGGCACCTTCGCGGTGGGCAAGCTCGCGGTCAAGGCCGGCGATCCCTTCGTGCTCGACAGCGATCCGACCCCGGGCGATGCGACCCGCGTGCATCTGCCCCATCCCGAGCTGTTCCGCGTCGCCGCGCCGGGGCAGTCGCTGCTGATCGACGACGGCAAGGTGCAGCTGCGGATCGAATCGGTGTCCGCGGGCAGCATCGTCACGCGCGTGGTCAATCACGGCACGCTGTCGGACCGCAAGGGTGTCAACGTGCCGGACGCGGTGATTCCGATTCCGGCGCTGACCGACAAGGACCGCCGCGATCTCGAGTTCGCGCTGTCGCTGGGCGCGGACTGGATCGCGCTGTCCTTCGTGCAGCGCCCGTCGGACATCGTCGAGGCGCGCGAGCTGATCGGCACGCGCGCCGGCGTGCTGTCGAAGATCGAGAAGCCGGCCGCGCTGCAGCAGCTCGACGAGATCGTGCGGGTGTCGGACGCGGTGATGGTCGCGCGCGGCGACCTCGGCGTGGAATTGCCGCCGGAGCGCGTACCCGGCGTACAGAAGCGCATCCTGCGCGTGTGCCGCCAGCTCGGCAAGCCGATCGTGATCGCCACGCAGATGCTCGAATCGATGATCGACTCGCCGGTGCCGACGCGCGCCGAGGCGTCGGACGTCGCCAGCGCGATCTACGACGGCGCCGACGCGGTGATGCTGTCGGCCGAATCGGCCAACGGCCGCCACCCGGTACCCGCGGTCGCGATGATGAACCGCATCATCACCGAGGTCGAACGCGACCCGCTCTATCGCAATCTGCTCGACGCCCAGCACGAGGCGCCGCTGTCGACGCGGCAGGATGCGATCTGCGCGGCGCTGCGCGAGGTCACGCAGATCATCGGGGCGGCGGCGACGGTGACCTATACCTCGTCGGGCGCGACCGCGCTGCGCGCCGCGCGCGAGCGGCCGTGCGCGCCGATCGTCAGCATCACACCGCATGTCGAGATCGCGCGGCGGCTGGCGCTGGCCTGGGGCGTGCATTCGACGGTCAGTCCGGACGTGCAGAGCGTCGACGAGATGGTCGACGCGGCGACGCGCGCCGCGCTGGCCGAAGGCTATGCCGAGCCCGGCGATCAGATCACCATCGCGGCGGGCATGCCGTTCGGCCAGGGCGGCACGACCAACCTGCTGCGGGTCGCCGAGGTCGGCGGCACGAAGGTGCCGGCCGCCGCGGCGCTCGAAGCTTCGAACGCCGTGCCCGCTTGAAGCCAGGTGCTCTGGCCAGCCTGAGCTGGTGCGCGCCGCCCGCGCAAGCCGGGACCTTCCCGCGTGCGTCGGAGCGCCCACCCCCAAGCCCGGGCTCCCTGCCCGCCTGAAGCCGGCGGGCTTCCCCGCAAACCCGCGCCAGTGCCGCCATTGCTATACTTGGCGGCACTTCGCGGCCGGGCCCCTGTGCCCTCTTCCGTGGCCGCGTACCTGAACCAGCGGAGCCACCATGCGCCTTGACGACGAAGCCGAAAGCCAACATGTGGAAGACCGGCGAGGCGGCAGAGGCTTCGGTGCCGGCGGCAAGACCATCGGCATCGGCACGATCCTGGTCGCGCTCGCCGCCTCCTACTTCTTCGGCATCGATCCCACCGTGATCATGCAGGGCGCCTCGGTGCTGCAGCAGTCCGAGGCGCCGCAGCAGCAGGCCACCCAGGGGCCGCCCGCCACCGATCCCATGTCCGTGTTCGTGCGCAAGGTACTCGGCAGCACCGAGCGCACCTGGTCGCACCTGTTCGAAACCGAGCTGAACCGGCGTTACGAACCGCCGACGCTGGTGCTGTTTACCGGCGCCACGCAGACCGCCTGCGGCATGGGCCAGTCCGCGATGGGACCGTTCTATTGCCCCGCCGACCAGAAGGTCTATATCGACCTGGCGTTCTACGACGAGCTGCGCAAGCGCTTCGGCGCGGCCGGCGACTTCGCCCAGGCCTATGTGATCGCGCACGAGGTCGGCCACCATGTGCAGCACCTGCTCGGCGTGGCCGACAAGGTCGACAGCGCGCGTCGCCGCATGGGCGAGGCGCAGGCCAACCAGCTGTCGGTGCGGATGGAGCTGCAGGCCGATTGCCTGGCCGGCGTCTGGGCCGCGGCCGCGCAACGCGCCAATCAGCAGCTGCTCGAACCCGGGGATATCGAAGAAGGACTGCAGGCCGCCGCCGCGATCGGCGACGACCGTCTGCAGCGCCAGTCGCAAGGCTATGTCGTGCCCGAAGCCTTCACGCACGGCACCAGCGAGCAGCGGGTCCGCTGGCTGCGGCGCGGGCTCGAGTCGGCCGATATCGGCCGCTGCGACGCCTTCGCGGCGCGCCAGCTCTAAAGCCGGCGCGCGCGGCAGACAAGGAACTGCGCGGACCTGCGGAATAAAAAACACCCACCCGGAGAGAGAGAGAAGGAGGAAAGGAGGTCAACCGGGCAGGTGGGAGATAAACCGATTAGCCGGTGTGGCCGGCGCGCTTGCGTGGCGGTGGCCCGAGACAGGCCACCGGGGACGCGGCGCCGGCCCGGCATCAGACGCGAGTCAGACGCGAGTCAGACGCGATAGCCGTACAGCGAGCCGTCGCCGCTGCGGGCGTTGTCCAGCGAGCTGGCGGCAATCTCGCCGCTCGGCGCACGGGCGCCTTCGCTGAAGCTGTCAAACTGGCCCTGGCGGGTGCCTTCGCTGTAGGGATCGAACCGCCCCTGGCGAGCGCCTTCGCTGAAGGTATCGAACTTGCCCTGGCGGGCGCCGTCGGTGAAGGTGTTGAACTTGCCGGCGCGTAGCGCATCGGCATAGACGTCGAACTTGCCGACCTTGCTCGAGGTGGCGGGCGCGGCCACGGCGACCGCCGAGGTCGCGGCCACGATGACGGCCAACGCGCCGCCGATGATACGGCTGGTGATCATTTGGGACTCCTTCAACTGAGCTTTATTTATGTGTCAGCTACCTGCTGCCCCTGAGCGATCTATGTCGCCATGTGAGCACGGGTTGAAGGTTAGTCCCTGGCCTTGCGGCCACAAATGGGGCTGCGACGAATGGTGAGTTGCGCGCCGTGAAACGACAAGGTGGCGGAACCAGCGGCGCCCCGCGCGAGGCGCCGCGGCCGGGCCGCCGGCCCTTTCCAGCGTGAACTAAGCGTGAACAGCGACGTGAACCGCAGCCTGAACTACAGCGTGAACTGGCCGTTGGCCTCGGGCTGATAGGACAGCTCCAGCACCGTCACCCGCTGCTCGCGGCCGTCCGGCAGCCGGTAGCTGACCGTCTCGCCCGCGCGGGCGCCAAGCAGCGCCTGGCCGACCGGCGAGAACACCGAGATCCGGCCCGCCTCGAAATCGGCGCTGTCCGGGTACACCAGCGTCCACTCGCGCGGCGCCGGGTCGCCCTCCAGCGCGCAGCGCACCGACGAATTCATCGTCACCACGTCCTGCGGAATCGCGTCGGGCGGCACGATCGCGGCGCGGGCCAGCAGGTCGTCCAGCATCTCGGCGATGCCGTTGGCAGGGGCCCGGCTGGCGATGCGCTCCAGTCGGGTCACGTCGAGTTCGGTCAGATACAGCGTGGGCTGCAGCGAAGCGGATGCGGTCATGGCGGCTCCTGTATGGCTTGCGCGCGCCTGGGCGCGCTGGTCTTGCTTGTCTGTTGGATTCGGCCGGATCGGCGTCCGCGCGGTGACGGCGCGGTGGCGCCCGGCGTGCGGCTACTCCGAGCGGCGCGCGTGGCGGGAAAACGATCCGGAAAAGGAGGCTCGGGCCCGGTTCGGCTGGCCCGGCGCGACTGCGGTGCGGCTAGGCTGGGAACCGGGCGGGATCAAGCGGGGTGGAGATTCGGCGCGTGATCCGGCGGGAAGGGACGGCGGCCAGGCCGGCCGCCATGCGCGGTGCGCGCATCAGCGGTGCGCGCATGCGGGCCGCGTTCGCGATCTGCCGCGCCACGCGCGCGCCAGCCAGCCGGGCAAGGCGGCGGGCTTGGGCGAACGAGACGAAGCGGCGAGCGAACATCGGCAAAGGGTTCGGTTGAGGATTTGGCCCCGGCGGTCCGGTGGCCAGGTCCATGAGGCCAAACGTCGGAATCCGGAAACGGAAAGCGAGGCCTCAAAAAAAAAAGCGGGCGCGACGAATCGCGTGACCGGTTATCGGGATGCTAGCACAGCACAGGCAAAGCGGCGTGGCCCCGGGCCGCCACGGCTCAGTGCGGATGGCCCGCTTCGGTGCGGTGGCACTCGCACGGCCCGCCGCCGGCCGCCTGCTGCAGGTTCTGCAGGATGCCGCATTCGCTGGCGCGGTGGCCCTCGTCGCATGTGTGCCGCAGCGCCCGCAGCTGGCTCTCCAGCGCCTCCAGCGCAAGGCGCTGCGCGTGGATCTGCTCTATCTGCCGGTCCAGCAGCGAATTGATGCCGTCGCAGGCCGCGCTCGGATCGCGCGCGAAATCGCGCAGCCGGCGCACATCGGAAAGGCTCATGCCCAGCGAGCGGCAATGGCGCACGAAGTTCAGCTGCACGAGATGGGCGTCGCCGTAGCGGCGATAGCCGTTGTCCTCGCGCTGGGGCGCATCGAGCAGGCCCTCCCGCTCGTAATAGCGGATGGTCTCCGCGTCGCAGCCCGACTGGCGGGCGAGTTCTCCGATTCTCATGACACTCACCTTGTAGCGATTACAGGGTTTTCAAGGGGCAGTGTAGTCCAGCCCGGAGCGGCTTGCCGGTAACTGCTTCCTCGGATGCCGGAGGGACCTCCGGCTCCCCGGTCTTGCCGAGGGCGCCGGCTCCGGTCTTCCGCCGCGCTGGCTCCGGTCTTCCCGAGGCGCCGGCTCCGGTCTTCCCGAGGGCGCACAAATCGAGCGATCTCCCATCGCGAATGGTGCGTTCGCATCTCAGGTAGAATCGCCGCAACCGGGTGCGGCCAGCGTACCCGCCCGGCACTTTTCCATACCCCACTGAATCTCGTGCTGCGCCCCGCCACCTTCGTGCGATCGCTGCAGCGGCTGCTCCGGCTGTCGCTGCTGCCGCTGCTGCTCGCCCTGCTGCCGCTGCATGGCTGGGCAGGCGCCGGCATGCCCGCGGGCGGCGCGGCGGTGCATGCGATCGAAGCGGTCGAGGTCGCCGAAGCGATCGATATCATTGGTGCCTTCGACGCGGTCTTGGCCAGCGGCACCAGCGCCGGCAGCGCCGGCAGTGCCGCCACCGATGTGCTCGGCCCTCTCTGCGATCCGGCATCGGACTCCAGCGCGCCCGGCCCCACGCCGTTTGCCGACGCCGGCGAAGCCGCGCCGTCGGGCGCCGACCTGGCTGAACAGCTGCTGCTCCCCTCGGCGCCCGCGATGACGGACGCCGGCGGCCGCACCGGCCCGCCTGCCTACGCCGCGCTACGGCTGCCCGAACCCGACCTGCCCCTGCTGCCGCGCCCGCCGCGCGGCTGATCCCAGGCCGTCCGCGCCGATTCCGAACCCGAAGCCCCGTGACCTCTCACGGGCCTTCGCCATGCGGCCCTGTCCGCGCCTTTTCCCTGTTGACTGAACCAAGATGAAACGCGTCCTGCTTTTCCTGGCGACCAACCTCGCCGTCATGATCGTGCTGAGCATCACCGCGAGCCTGCTCGGGGTGAATCGCTTCCTGACCGCCAACGGCCTGAACCTCGGCACGCTGCTGGCCTTCGCCGCGCTGATGGGCTTCGGCGGTGCCTTCATTTCGCTGCTGATGTCCAAGACCATCGCCAAATGGTCCACCGGCGCGCAGGTCATCACCCATCCGAGCACCAGCACCGAGCTGTGGCTGATGCAGACCGTCGAGAAGCTGGCGCAGCGCGCCGGCCTGCCGATGCCCGAGGTCGCCATCTACGAGGGCGAACCCAATGCCTTCGCCACCGGCGCGACCAAGAAGAGCTCGCTGGTCGCGGTGTCGACCGGCCTGCTGCAGAGCATGTCGCGCGACGAGGTCGAGGCCGTGCTGGCGCACGAGGTCGCGCACGTGGCCAATGGCGACATGGTGACGCTGACGCTGATCCAGGGCGTGGTGAACACGTTCGTGATCTTCCTCGCCCGCATCGTCGGCTACTTCGTCGACTCGATGCTGCGCCGTAACGACGAGGAGTCGAGCGGCCCCGGCATCGGCTACATGGTCACGGTGATCGTCTGCGAAATCGTGTTCGGCATCCTCGCCAGCATCATCGTCGCGGCCTTCTCGCGCCATCGCGAATTCCGCGCCGACGCCGGCGCCGCCCGCCTGATGGGCACGCCCTCGCCGATGGTGGCCGCGCTGCGCCGCCTGGGCGGCATGGAAGCCGACGGCCTGCCGCAGAACATGCAGGCGATGGGCATCTCGGGCGGCAAGTCGTGGCTGGCGCTGTTCTCCAGCCACCCGCCGATCGAGGCCCGCATCGCGGCGCTGCAGGGCACGCGCTGAAGTCGGACTGCGGGACCGTGGGACGGCCGTCGCTCAGGCGGCGGCGTTCACCGGTTCCCGCTCCGGCGTCTGCGTTTGCGACTGCGTTTGCGTCGACTGCGCCCGGAACGCGGCGCGATAGCGTTCCGGCGTGGTCCGCAGATGGCGCAGGAAGGCCTGCCGCATGCCGTCGGCGCTGCCGAATCCCGCCATGCGCGCCACCGTCTCCAGCCGGCGCTCGCTCTGCTCGAGCATCCGCCGCGCCGCCTCGACCCGCTGCGTCTCCACATAGCGGGCAGGCGTCTGCCCTACTTGCTTCGCGAAGACCCGCGCAAAATTGCGCGGGCTCATTGCTACCCGCTCGGCCAGCGCGCCGACCGACAGGTCCGCGTCGAGATGGTCGGCGATCCATCCCTGCAAATCCCTCAGCTCCGGACTCTGCGCCGCCTGCGCCTGCAGCGCGCTGGAGAACTGCGCCTGGCTGCCCGGCCGCCGCAGGAACAGCACCAGCTCGCGCGCCACCGCCAGCGAGGTGGCGTGGCCCAGATCGTCCTCGACCAGCGCCAGCGACAGGTCCATGCCCGCGGTGACGCCGGCTGATGTGTACAGCCGCCCGGCCTGGATCCAGATCGGATCGGCATCGACCGTCACGCGCGGATGCCGCCGCGCCAGCTTCTCCGCGTGGCGCCAGTGCGTGGTGGCGCGCTGCGTATCGAGCAGCCCGGTGCGCGCCAGCACGAAGGCGCCGGTGCAGACCGCGCCCAGCCGCCGCACGCGCGGCGCCATCTCGCGCAGCCAGTGGATCAGCGCGGCGTTGTCGGCGGCCGCCGCATGGCCGGCGCCGCCCGCCAGCAGCAGCGTGTCGATCGGGCCGGGCAGCGTCTCGGCGATGCGGTGGAACGGCGCGTCGGCCAGCAGCCGGATGCCGCTCTCGGTCCGGATCACCGCATCGTCGCTGACGCTGGCGATGCGGATCTGATAGGCGGGATTGGGCCGTCCCGACAGGCGGTTGGCCTGCCCGAACACGGCCGTTGGACCGGTCACGTCGAGTTCCTGGGCCGGGTCCGGCGCGACGATCAGCACCACGCGCGGCGTGTCGGGGACGGAATGCAGATGGCTGGGCATGGACGTGGGCTTGGGCATGTCGGGCAAGGTTCTCGCCAGGGCGAGCGTGAAGACCGGGATGCGGCCGATCATACCGGCGCCAGCGCCCGGCTGCGCCGCTGCCAGCCCAGCGTGATCAGCAGCGCCACGGCGAGCGCCGGCAGGGCCGCCAGGTTCACCGCATCCCAGCCGTAGTGGTGCAGGATCTGGCCGGCCGCCAGCGTGGCCACCGCCGTCAGCACCGCGGTCGAGAACTCCGCCACCGCCTGCGTCCGCGCGCGCTCCGCATCGCGATAGCTGCTGGTCAGCAACGTCGTGCCGCCGACGAACATGAAATTCCAGCCGACGCCCAGGCAAAGCAGCGCGACGTAGAACGCGGGCAGCGAGGTCGAGGCCAGCGCGATCACGCTGGACAGCGCCGACAGCCCGATCCCGGCGATCAGCATCGCCGGATTGCCGAAGCGCTGCAGCAGCCAGCCCGACACGAAGGACGGCGCATACATGCCGACCAGATGCCATTCGATGATCTGCGCGCCCTGCGCGATGGTGTGGTTGCAGGCCACCGCGGCGATCGGCGTGGCCGTCATCACGAACATCATCACCGCGTTGCCGATGCCGTTGTTGGCGAAGGCCGCCAGGAACACCGGCTGGCGCACGATCTCGCCCAGCGGACGCGCCGGCAATTGCGACTCGGGGTTGCTGCCGGCCGGCGGCGGAGGCGGCTCGCGATAGGCAAACGCCAGCAGCAGCACCGTCGCCACGCCGAACGCCGCGACCACGGCGTAGGAGCCGGCGAATGGCAGCGGGCTCATCAGGTCGGTCGACCAGGCGGCGATGGCCGGACCGCAGACCGCGGCGACCACGCCGCCGGTCAGCACGGCGGAGATCGCGCGCGGCTTGTCGGCAACCGGCGCGGCATCGGCGGCGGCCAGCCGATAGAAGCGGGCAAAGGCCTGGAATACGCCGACCAGCGCGGTGCCGGCGCAGAAGGCCAGGAAATCGTGATGGGCGATGGCCCAGACCGAGATCAGCCCGCCCGCGGTGCAGGCGATCCCGCCCAGGCAGAAGGCCAGCCGCCGCCCGAGCCGCTCGATCAGAAAGGCCGCGGCGATCGCCGTCACCGCCGAGGCCACCGTGATAAGGGCGAAGGGCACGGTGGCCAGCGCCTTGTCGGGCGCCAGCGTGTAGCCGACCAGGCCGGTCAGCGTCAGGTCGACGGACAGGGCGGAGGTGAACAGCGCCTGGCAGATCGCCAGCACGCGGGCATGGGTCATCGGGGACATCGGCTTCATCGGGACTTTCCTCGGGATGCCCTGGCCATTCGCAGGGATGCCACCGAGCTTAAAAGTCCCGCCGCCTGGCCTTCGGACAACGATCCGTGGATTTCTGCCAAGGGGCGGGGGTAGGTGCGAAGGCCGAGGGCGAAGAGCCGAGGGGCGGACGAAGGGCCGAAGGGGCGACGGCGAAGGGCCGAGGGCGCGAGGAGCGACGCGGTGAGGGAGGAGCGCCGAAAGCCCGAGGGGTGAGGGGTGAGGGACGAGGGCCGCGGGTGCGAGGGGCGAGAGGTGAGGCGGCGAAGGAGCGAGGAGTGAGGGACGTGCCGCCGCCCTACTCCGCCACCCGCCCGCGCAAGGCCTTGATCTGGCTGCGCTGGGTCTTGCCCTCCAGCCGCCGCAGCTTCGACGCAAACGTCGGCCGCGTCGGACGCCGTACCGCCGGCGGCACGGCGACGCTGTCGACCAGCTCATGCAGGCGCCGCACCGCTTCGTCACGATTGAGTTCGAGGCTGCGATGCTGCTGCGCCTTGATCACGATCACGCCGTCGCGGGTGATGCGGTGGTCGTGCAATTGCAGCAGGCGCTGCTTGTGGTCCTCGGCCAGCGAGGACGCGCGGATATCGAAGCGCAGATGCACCGCGTTCGACACCTTGTTGATGTTCTGCCCGCCCGCCCCCTGGGCGCGGATCGCGGTGATCTGGTACTCGTGGTGGGGGATGACGGCGGGCATGGTCGATCAATAAGGGCAACGCGGCAATGGGGCAATGACGGCGTGACGGCGCGCTTCAGGTCAGGCCGGCGCGCATTGGGCAAAGTTCCGGCCAGGACGGTGGCTGGCCTTGGCAGTGAGCCCGCTACCCCCGCATCCTTGCGGTCCAGTCCTCGACCGCGCCGCTCTGGCGCCGGCGCTCGAACAACCGCCGCCACGAGTCGACCAGCGGCAACGCCAGCACCGCGTCGAGCAGCGCGGGATCGGTCTCGCGGTCGCGTACCAGGCCGGCCAGGCGCGCCACCGACCAGTCGGCGTGCGGCCGCTCCAGCAGCACCGCGGCGTCGCCGGCCTGCAACTTGCCCGGTTCCAGCACGCGGAAATACCAGCCGATCCGCAGGCTCTGCTGCACCAGCGCCGACATGTCGTCGCGGCCGAACCGCACGTTCAGCTTCCAGCACGGTTGCCGCGGCTGCGATACCTGCAGGGTCACCGAGCCGATCCGCCAGACGTCGCCGAGGCAGACGTCATGCTCGTCGCCGCCCGCCCAGCTCAGGTTCTCGCCGAACGCGCCAGCGCGCGCCAGCACCGGCAAGGGTCCGATGTCGTGCCGCCAGTTCGCGTAGTGTTGCCACGGATAGCAATGGACCGCCTTCTCCGGCCCGCCGTGGATGCGGCGGTCGCCCTGCTCGTCGCCGTGCAGTCCAAGCGTATGCACCGCGACGGGTGCGCCGACGGGATGCTTGTCGATCGCGCTCTGCTTGCCGGTCTTGGCTGGCATGCCGTAGGGCTTGGCGGTGCCGGTCAATACCGCGCGGATCGTGACCTGGGACGGGCTCACGGCGGACTCTCCTTGACGGTGATGGGTAGGGATCGACGCCGGTGGCGCACCGGCGGACATCGAGCCGGCAAGTGTAGCGCCGAACACCGGAACGCTGCGCGGGCGTTGAGCGTATGGGGACAGCGCAGAGTGGCAGGGCACTGCTCAGTAATCCGTCGCCCTCACCGCCGTCAGGAAGCCATTCAGCGAACAGTTTGGCGCCTCGTGGAGAACGCTGCCGCGGCTCAACCCCCTCCTCAGTAGCCGGTCGCCTTCACCGCCTTCAGGAAGCCGTTCAGCGAACGGTCTGGCGTCTCGTGGAAATGGTCGTCGAGTATCCGGATCGCCCGGCAGCGATCCAGCCGGAAGCTGCGATAGTCCTCGCGCGCGGTGCACCAAGCCGCCAGCAGCCAGACATTGCCCCAGAAGAACAGGCCGAGCGGCTGCACCACGCGTTCAGTGAGCCGCTGCTGCGCATCGCAGTAATCGAGCCGCAGCAGCCGCTGCTCGCCCATGGCGCCGTGGACGACGTCGAAGGCCTCGCGGACCTTGCTGTCGTGCATATAGGCCGGCGCGAAGACCCGGCTCTGCTGCGCCGACAGCCGGCGCGTCGGCGGTAGCGCCGCCACCAGCTTCTCCAGCGCCGGATCGGCCGCGGCGGCGAGCGCACCACCGCCCCAGGCCTTCAGCATCCGCAGGCCGGCCACCAGCGCCTCGACCTCGATGCCGGAGAACATCAACGGCGGCACGTCGAAGTCCGCCCGCAGCCGATAGCCGATCCCGGCCTCGCCCTCGACCGGCACGCCCGATATCGACAGCGCCTGAATGTCGCGATAAACCGTGCGCTCCGACACGCCGAGCCGCTGCGCCAGCAGCGCCGCCGTCGTCAGGCGGCGGCCACGCAGGACCTGGACGATCTGGAACAGTCGGTCGGCGCGGCGGCTCATTGGCGTGAGTCAGTGAGTGAGGCAGGGAATCAGTCAGGCGGTTCGGGCGAGTCAGGCCAGGGTCACACGGTCAGCGGTTGGCTGGCACGGGCTCGTGCAGGCCGATCTTGTTGCCTTCGCTGTCGATGATATGGGCGATCCGGCCGATCTCGTCCGGCAGCTCCATCGGCCCGAACACCGTCTTGCCACCGGCAGCGGCCACCCGGCCCAGCAGCTCATTGAGCGCTGGCGTATGCAGATAAGGCAGGCTGCCCTCGGTACTCGGCCGAAAACCCTCGCCGGCCACCAGCGCGCCACCCGAATGGGAATGCGGAAAGATTGCCATATCGATTTCGCTCATCGTCTCGCGGCGCAGCTGCGTCTCGAATACCCGCTCGTAGAACTGCACGGCCCGGCCCATGTCGACGACGGGAATTTCCAGCCAGTTGATCAGAACGTTTTGCATGATGCCAACTCGGTGGTCGTTGAAGGAGACCGCAGTTTGCGAGGGGGCTGCTGACAGCGTGGTGTCAGGAGGATGGTGGCGGTGGGTATCCGACGGATACGCGAGAAGCGAGAAGCGGGAGGCGGGGGCGGGGGCGGGGGCGGGGGCGGGGGCATCGATCGCACTAAACTGGCACGACCGCGACGACATTCTGGTTTTCATCATGGCGCAGAACATCTACGACAACCCGGATTTCTTTCATGGCTACAGCCAGTTACCTCGCCAGGTGCATGGCCTTGACGGCGCTCCCGAGTGGCCGGCCATCCGGGCGATGCTCCCCGGTCTGGCAGGGAAGCGTGTCGTCGACCTCGGTTGTGGTTTCGGGTGGGCATCGAGATGGATGCGCGGGCAAGGCGCCGCATCGGTTCTTGGACTTGATATTTCCGAGAACATGCTGGCGCGGGCAAAAGCGGACACCACCGATCCCAACATCGAATATCGGATCGCGGATATCGAGACCGTCGAATTGCCAGAGGCGGCTTTTGATTTCGCCTACAGCGCGCTGGCGTTTCACTATGTCGAGGACTTCGAGCGGCTGGCCCGGATGATTTATCGCGCCCTCGCGCCAGGGGGAAGCATGGTGTTCACCATCGAACATCCGGTTTTCATGGCCGCCTCCAATCCACACTGGATGGTCGATGAGCAGGGTCGCAAGACGTGGCCGGTCAATCGTTATTCGGTCGAGGGCGAACGACGGACCGACTGGTTCGCGAAAGGCGTGTTGAAGTACCACAGGACGATCGGCACCACGCTCAATACGCTGATACGAGCAGGGTTCACGATCCGGGCCGTCGAGGAATTTGCACCGTCGGCCGAGCAAATCGAATCGAATCCCGGCCTGGACGAAGAAATGGAACGGCCGATGATGCTTCTGGTCGCCGTAGCGCGATAGACGATCGCGCGTCGGTGCAATCTAGGTGCAGTGCAAGTGCATTGCGCCTCAAGGGCAGGACGGAGAAAAAGCGGAAAACCGTTGTGGGACTTGGCGCGCCCGGCTGGGATCGAACCAGCAACCCCTGCCTTCGGAGTCTTGGTGACGAGCCAAGACACTTTATAGTCAATGCCATGTGCGACGCGCAAACTAGGTGCAGTGGATCCGCCACCAGACACGACAAATTCGTGCCTGGGGAAGTGCTCGGCCTCAGGATCGGCTAGCACGATGGGCGCGCCACCCCGTCAGGGCCTCCCTCTTCCGGCCGACGGCTCACCAGCAGCTCCCACGCGCAAATCCGCCCATGGCATTGCGCGGTACACCGCTCGTATGCAAGTGCATGAGTAACCAACCGATGAAGTGGCGGATGAGGCGGGAAATCTTCCGCAAACCGTCGCAAGGCTATGAACTGTATGTTTGTACAGGTTTTTCTTGACGGGGGGACAGCTGATGGACAGAATGTCCGCAATTCTTCCCAGAGGCAGACATGACGACAAATGCACCCGAGTGCCTCCATATGCTCCACGAGGCGCGACGTCTATATTCGCAACGGGCTCTGGCCGAACGGCTTGAGAAAAGTGCAAAAACCATCGCTCGATGGGAACGGGGTGAAGTGCCTGTCCCGAGCCTCATTCTCCCGGCGCTGAAAGACATCTTGGCGCCGGCGGGCAATATATCCGCCACCGGCGACTTCACTTTTATCGACCTGTTCGCGGGGATCGGGGGTATCCGCCTAGGTTTTGAGGCGCACGGTGGGCGATGTGTGTTCACGAGTGAGTGGGACTCGTACAGCCAGAGGACGTATCGTGCGAACTTCCCGAACGACGATCACGAGATCGCCGGGGACATAACGAAGGTTCTCGACCCGGCTACGGAGATTCCGGACCATGATGTGCTGCTTGCCGGATTCCCCTGCCAGCCATTTTCGATCGCCGGGGTATCCAAGAAGAATGCGCTCGGACGGCCGCACGGCTTCGAGTGCACCACGCAAGGGACTCTCTTTTTCGACGTGGCGCGGATTATTGCCGCGAAACGGCCGCGGGCCTTTCTGCTGGAAAATGTCAAGAATCTTGTCAGCCATGACAAAGGGAATACGTTCCGGGTCATTTGTGAAACCCTGCGCGATGAGCTTGGGTACTCCATTGCCTGGAAGGTTATCGACGGGCAGCATTTCGTGCCGCAGCACCGGGAACGCATACTGATAGTCGGTTTCCGGGAGGATATGGGCTTCGACTGGAATGGCCTAGTACTACCCGCGTTGGAGAAGGGACCGCGCATCAGCGACATATTGCATCGGGAGGACGGTACTGAGGCCGATGTTGATAGTGGGGCCTACATCACGCCCAAAGGTACTGTACAGAAGAAGTACATCCTCACCGATCGGCTGTGGGCCTACCTGCAAGCCTACAGGGCCAAGCACGAAGCTAAAGGTAACGGGTTCGGATTTGGGATGGTGGGGCCAAACGATATCGCTCGTACGCTGTCCGCACGGTACTACAAAGATGGATCGGAAATTCTTGTTTCGCGTGGAAGGGGGCGCAATCCGCGGCGTCTTACGCCCCGCGAGTGTGCCCGACTGATGGGCTATCCAGATACGTACAGGATCCCTGTTTCCGATACGCGCGCATACAAGCAGTTTGGCAATTCCGTTGTCGTTCCACTAATCGAAGCCGTTGCAGGCCACATGAAGCCGTTTTTAATGGAACTGAAGCAACGGGACAACGAGGACGCACTTCAGCCTAGGTTGTTCGCCTGACGACGTGGATATCGTAGATCATGCTACGCGGAGCCGGATGATGTCCGGCATCCGGGGCACAAACACAAAAATTGAAGTAACGCTACGGCACGCGCTTCACAGGCGAGGTTTCCGGTACCGCCTCCATTGCAGGGATCTACCAGGCAGGCCGGACATCGTACTGCCCAAATATCAGGTTGCGATCTTTGTTCATGGGTGTTTTTGGCATGGACATACATGCGCGCTTTTCAAGACCCCGAAGACTCGAACACAATTCTGGCTGGACAAGATTGATTCCAACCGGCGTCGCGATCTAGTTGCGAGCGAACGGCTCTTGGAGAAGGGTTGGCGACTTGCCGTAATATGGGAGTGTGCGTTGCGCAGTCAGCCAGAGCATACGCTCGAACTACTGGTCGATCGCATTTCGACGTGGCTAAAGGATAGCGACGCCACGCAGCTTCTCGAGATTCCATCCCCCTCCATACAAGACAAATGAAGCACGGCTACCTTAGCGAGTATTTTGAGGCTATTGCGGCAAAGAGACTGAGTGCGGTCGAGGCGGACCCTGGCCGGAGCAATCAGCACGAATTCGATGGCGTCACACAGCTCAAGAAGATCCTTGGCCCGGCAGCGCCGAAAAAGACGTTCGTGGCAAAGTTCATATATCTCACCGACGACGACGCAGAGCCCGTCGTTTCCGATGGCTTCTTGACCTGGTACGACGCGCGCGAGCGGCATCCGAAGAGGTCGGAATGCCGGCTATATTTCCCGACGACTACGGCTTCCCAATGCTTTGCCGAAGGCGACCTACTCGTTATCGCGAAGCGGCCGGACAACACCATCCTTGTAATAGTCGCAGAGGCGGGCTCGACCATAGCAAGTCAAGTCCAGTGGTTGTGTGGCCTTTCTGAGCTTATGCATCCCGGGTTCAGCGTGAAAGGCGAGCTGGAAAGCGACCAAGTGAAGCTGGAGTTCGCATCCCGCTTCATTCTCGAACAGATTGGCATCGAAATCGAGGACACGGCCGAGGACTATCTCGACCAAATGCTAAGGCGATTCGGCGGGGCTTTCCCACGAACCGTTGAGTTCTCCGCCTTTGCACGCGAGACCCTCCCTACGGTGTCCTCGTTGGATTCTCCCGACGACGCATTGCTGGCTTGGTTCGAGCGCGAGGAAGTCCTATTCCGAACGCTCGAGCGTCATCTCATTGCCGAACGCCTGCATTCCGGTTTTGCCGGCGACAAGGTGGACGATTTCATGAGCTTCTCGCTCTCGGTGCAAAACCGGCGGAAATCGAGAGCCGGCGCCGCCCTCCAGAACCATGCTGCAGTTGTATTTCACAATCACGGTTTACGCTTTGCGACACAGGCGAGAACGGAGAACAAGTCGAAACCTGATTTCCTTTTTCCGGGTGAGGCCGAGTATCATGATCCCGCCTTCGATCCTTGTGGCCTTACAGTATTGGGCGTGAAATCTACGCTGAAAGACCGATGGAGGCAGGTATTGGCCGAGGCGAAACGTGTGCCCGCCAAGCATTTGCTCACCCTTGAACCACGTGTTTCAGAGCATCAGACGACAGAGATGCGGTCGCATCAGCTTCAGCTAGTGGTGCCGCGATCGATCCAAGGTACGTTCAGCCCAACACAACAAGCGTGGCTTATGTCTGTTGCGGACCTGATTCTCCATGTGCGCGATCAGCAGGCGCGGTTGGCCCCACGCTGACCAGCGTTTTCGCTCTCCCCCGATCTGCCGATGGTGAATTCATAACCCTGAGAAAAGGGTTTCTAGAATTTCACCGGGACCTTCTCTTGTGGCGGCCAACATGATTGCGACACTACATGCGCTTCTTCGAATCAGGAGGATCGTTTGCTAACTGGCATCAACTCCGTCGGCGACCGCACGTCCCATGGCGGTACGGTTCTGACCGGCGACGCCACCAGCACCGTCGCTGGTAAATCGATGGCAAGTGACGGCGATTTGACCGTCTGCCTCCCCGATATGCCAAGTTCTAACCACGAGCACGGCGTCGTGGCGGCGGGCGATCGAGCGTGCTGAAATCCGGGACTTCGGGCGGCACAATCTGCGGCAGACAGACATGGGCGAACTGACACGTGCAGCCGGTACGCCGCCGCAGGTGCTCAAGACGCCGGCCCGCTGGGAAACGATGGAGATGATGCACCGCTATGCGCATCTGTCGGCAGACCACTTGGCCCAGTCGGTTGCCCGGCTCGCAGAGATGCAGTCGGTGGCAGGCACCTGCGTGTAGGTGCAATTTGGGTGCAGGACCCCTGCGAAGCAGAACGGGAAAGTGCCGGACAAACCGTTGTGGGACTTGGCGCGCCCGGCTGGGATCGAACCAGCAACCCCTGCCTTCGGAGGGCAGTACTCTATCCATTGAGCTACGGGCGCACGAGATGCGGCGGGAGCCGCGCGGTCGACTGCGGCGAATGCCGCCGTCGGAAAGTCGCATAGGATACCGCGTTTGCCGTAGCGCGTCCATGCCGGCGCACGTTTTCCCCGGGCCTACGGGTTTCGTCCGAGGCGCTTTTCGCGCCATCGGGAGGGGCTTTACGGCTATAATCGCCCGTTATTTGCGCAAAAGCGGGGCTGCGTCTCGTCCACACGGACGGCGCGCCAGGCGGCATGGGGTGTGGCTGTCAGGCTCGGCAGACTCGGATGCGCGGAGGGGGCGGCAGTCAGGCCCAAGACACGGACCAACGAAAGGCCGCCAAGCGGAGCGGTCACGGGTTTCCTGCAAAATCGAGAGTTCAGCATGAGCGACGTCCATAACGAACACGAGTCTCCCATCAAGACCCCGAAGCAGCTGATCGCTGTGGTGATTGCCGCCTTCGTGGTGCCGATCACCGTGATCATCCTGCTGGTCAGCTTCGTCGGCTACGGTGGCCCGGAAGGCGCCGGCTCCACCGATACGGCGGAAGCGGTGGTTGACCGCATCAAGCCGGTCGCCTCGCTCGAACTGCGCGATCCCAATGCGCCGCGCGTCTTCAAGACCGGCGAACAGGTCTATACCGCCGTCTGCGCGGCCTGCCACGCTACCGGCGCGGCGGGTGCGCCGAAGTTCGGCGCGGCCGGCGACTGGAGTGCCCGCCTCGGCCAGGGCTACGACGGCCTGATGAAATCGGTGATCGCAGGCAAGGGCGCGATGCCGCCGCGTGCCGGCACCTCGCCGGACGACTTCGCCGACTACGAACTGGCTCGCGCGATGGTGCATCTGGTCAACTCGGCCGGCGGCAAGCTGCAGGA
This sequence comes from Cupriavidus sp. DB3, assembly GCF_020418465.1. Classification (NCBI taxonomy): domain Bacteria; kingdom Pseudomonadati; phylum Pseudomonadota; class Betaproteobacteria; order Burkholderiales; family Burkholderiaceae; genus Cupriavidus; species Cupriavidus sp. DB3. The sequence continues at coordinate 106,153 of NZ_JAIZPL010000004.1, forward strand.
GCCCGCCGCGCCGGCTCCGGCCGCGGCGACCACCGCTGCCGCTTCGGAACCTGCCGCACCGGCGGCTGACGCTGCCGCGGCCGCTCCCGCTGCTGCGGCTCCTGCCGCCGCTGCCCCGGCGGCACCGGCCGCGCCGGCTCCGGCGGCCGCCGCACCGGCGCAAACCACGGCTGCGGCCCCCGCGGCCGCTTCGGCCGAGGTGGGCAAGCGCGTCTACGATCAGGTCTGCGCCGCCTGCCACGCCGCCGGCGTCGCCGGTGCGCCGAAGGTCGGCGACAAGGCCGCCTGGGCCCCGCGCATCAAGGAAGGCATGGACGCGGTCCACAACTTCGCGCTGAAGGGCAAGGGCGTGATGCCGCCGAAGGGTGGCTACGCCGGCCCCGACGCCGACGTGATCGCCGCGGCCGACTACATGGTCAACGCGTCGAAATAAGACCGGGGGCGCCGCGCGGCGCTCGCCTCGGCAGGATAAAAAAAGCCAGCGGGATCTCGCTGGCTTTTTTTACGTCCGGAGTTCGCCGCGTTAGACCACGCGCGAGTACCGGGCGGTCGGCACCGGCCCGGAGCGCGATGTCGGCGGCTTCCGCAGCAGCGGGTGCGCCACCGGCTTTGGCGATTTACGTCCGGCGTTCGGCTTCGCTACACCACGCGCGAGTACCGGGCGGTGGGCGCCGCGCCGGGGCGGGATGTCGACGGCATCCGCTGCAGCGGGGGCGCCATCGCCCTTTCCGAAACGGGATCGGTATTGGAACCAGAAAGCGGATTCGACAAGCAATCCGAACCCGGCTGCCTCGCGACCACCCGGTCGTCCCGCAGATAGCGATCGAACACCATCGCCACGCGCCGCACCAGCAGGCGGCCCAGCGGCGTCACCTCGATCCGCGCGTCGGACAGCCGTACCAGCCCCTGCGCGGCCAGCGACGCAAGTTCCGCCCGCTCGGCGGCAAACTCGGCGTCGAAGTCGATGCCGTGCCGGCGCGCGACCTCGGCGGTATCCAGTTCGCCATCGCACATCAGCGCACCGATGATGTCCTTGCGCACCCGGTCGTCGGCGTCGCAGACATGGCCGCGCAGCACCGGCAGCCTGCCGGCATCGAGCGCGCCGTAGTACGCGTCCAGCGTGCGGGCGTTCTGCACGTAACGGCCGGCGACCGCGCCGATCGCCGAGATGCCAAAGCCGAGCTGGTCATGGCTGGCATGGGTCGCATAGCCCTGGAAGTTGCGCTGCAGCCGTCCCTCACGCTGGGCGCGGGCGAGCGCGTCGTCGGGCAGCGCGAAGTGATCCATGCCGATATGGACGTAGCCGGCCGCGGTCAGCCGCTCGATGGCCGAGACCAGGATGTCCAGCTTTTCGCCGGCCGACGGCATCGTGGCCTCGTCGATCCGACGCTGCGGCTTGAAGACATGCGGCAGATGCGCGTAGCTGTACAGCGACAGGCGGTCGGGCCGCATCTCCAGCACGCGCTCGATGGTGGCGCCGAAGCGGGCCGCCGTCTGGTGCGGCAGGCCGTAGATCAGGTCCATGCTGATCGACAGGAAGCCGAGCCGTCGGGAGGCGGCGACCACGCGGCGCGTGTCCTGCACCGGCTGCACGCGATGGATCGCGGCCTGGACCTCGGGGTCGAAGTCCTGCACGCCTAGGCTGACGCGGTTGAAGCCGAGCTCGGCGAGCAGCGCCATCCGTTCGTCGTCGACGCGGCGCGGATCGATCTCGATCGAATGCTCGCCGTCCGGCCGCAGATCGAAGTGCCGATGCAGCGCGGCCATGACCTGCCGCATTTCGGCGGGATCGAGGAAGGTCGGCGTACCGCCGCCCCAGTGCGATTGCACGACGGGCCGGCACTCGCCCAGGCGGGCCGCCACCAGCGCCATCTCGCGCGCCAGGTAGCGAACGTAGCGCGCGCTGCGGCCGTGGTCGCGCGTGATGATCTTGTTGCAGCCGCAGTAGTAGCAGATGTTCTCGCAGAAGGGGATATGCAGATAGAGCGACAGCGGCGCGGCGGCGCCCCCTGCCCGGCAGTCGTCCAGCGCGGACAGATACGCCTCGTCGCCGAACCCCGCATCGAAGCGGTCGGCGGTCGGATACGAGGTGTAGCGTGGTCCGTTCACGTCGATGCGTTCGGCGAGCGCGCGGAAATCGGCGAGATCGCCGCGGCGGATGGCGGCATGCTGAGCGGCTGGGGAAGCGGCTTCGGCAGGGACTTCGGGAACGGCTTCGGAAGCGACTTCGGAAGCGAAATGCGGAACGGTCGTTGCCATCGGCGGCCTTCTGAGGAATCCGCTTCGATGCTAGCCAGACCAGCGTGCGCAGGACTTGATCGACATCAAGGGCCGGCGATTCGGCTGTTCTCTCGGCGCTTCGGCGCCACGCGCCTGCGCCCTCAAAGTCCGATCGGCGATCCGCCACCGTAGCAGCCGGATGTTGCAGGCCCTGGCTGCCTTGTATCGACGCCGATACGAAGGGACGGGCGTACCCGGCGCTGCGCCTCAGCCCCTCAGCCCCCTCAGCCCCCTCAGCCCCCTCAGCCGCTTCAGCCGGTAGTGGCCTTGGTGCCGAGCAGCGCCTTCAGGCCCGCCAGCCGGTCCTTCGGGCTCATCGCCGGCGTCTCGTCCTTCGGTGCCGGGGCCTCCTCGAGCTTCATCTCGCCGATGAAGCGCGACGGCTGGCACGAGTAGGTGTCGCGCGCGCGCTTGCGCTTCTTGCACCAGCTGATATGCAGGCTGCGCTGCGCGCGCGTGATGCCGACATACATCAGGCGGCGCTCTTCCTCGATCTTCTCGTCGCTCAGATCCTCGTCCTCGCGGCAATGCGGCAGGATGCCCTCCTCCACGCCGACCAGGAACACATGCGGATACTCGAGGCCCTTGGACGCGTGCAGCGTCGACAGCCGCACCGCGTCGGGATCTTCCTCGCGGCCTTCGAGCATGCTCATCAGCGCGACGGTCTGCGTCAGCTCCAGCAGGTTCTTGCCCTCGTCGCCAAATCCATCGGCGGTGTCGAAGCCGGTCGCCTCGCCATCGGCGGCCTCCGGCTTGGTGCCCTTGCGCTTGAGCCAGTCGAGGAACTCGAGCGTATTGGTCCATTTGGCCTGGGCCTGGCGCTCGTCGAAGGTGTCGTACAGATAGGCTTCGTAGTGGATGCCTTCCATCAGGTCGTCGAGCACCTCGGTGGCCGGGTCGCGCGCGGCGCGGTCCGCCAGCCGCACCATCGCCTCGCAGAAGGTGCGCAGCGGCTCGAGCTGGCGCGGCTGCAGCTTGCCTTCGATGCCGCCCATCATCGCCGCCTCGAACAGCGAGACCTTGGCCTGGCCGGCGAAGGTCCCCAGCACCTCCAGCGTGGTATTGCCGACGCCGCGCCGCGGCGTAGTGACCGCGCGGATGAAGGCGGGATCGTCGTCCGGATTGGCGATCAGCCGCAGGTAGGCGCAGATGTCCTTGATTTCGGCCTTGTCGAAGAAGCTCTGCCCGCCGGACAGCACATACGGGATGCGCTCGCGGCGCAAGATCTGTTCGAACAGCCGCGCCTGGTGGTTGCCGCGATAAAGGATCGCGTAGTCGCGGAACTGCGCGCGCCGCTCGAACTTGTGGGCCGACAGCTTGAACACCACCGACTCGGCCTCGTGCTCCTCGTCGTTCATCTGCGTCACGGAGATCGGATCGCCCATGCCGTGCTCGCTCCACAGCGTCTTGTCGAACAGCTTGGGATTGTTGGCGATCACCGCGTTGGCCGCCTGCAGGATGCGCACCGTGGAGCGATAGTTCTGCTCCAGCTTGATGACCTTCAGGTTCGGAAAGTCGGTCTGCAGCAGGCGCAGATTGTCCAGCGTGGCGCCGCGCCAGCCGTAGATCGCCTGGTCGTCGTCGCCGACCGCGGTGAAGGCGGGCGCGCGCAGATGCGAGCCGCCGGCCAGCAGCTTCAGCAGCTGGTACTGGCAGGCGTTGGTGTCCTGGTATTCGTCGACCAGGAAATAGCGCAGCCGGTTCTGCCACTTGAGCCGCACGGTTTCGTCGCGGGCGAACAGCTCGGCCGGCAGACGGATCAGGTCGTCGAAGTCGACCGCCTGGTAGGCCGCCAGCGTGGCGACGTAGTTGCGGTAGATCAGCGCGGCCTGGTGCTGGTCGGCATCGGTGGCCTCGGCGATCGCGGTTTCCGGATCGACCATGCCGTTTTTCCACAGCGAGATCGTGCTCTGCACGCTGCGGATCAGCTTCTTGTCGGTGGTCGCCAGCTGTTCCTGGATCAGGCCGAAGCAGTCGTCGGCGTCCATGATCGAGAACTGCGGCTTCAGGCCCAGGTGCTCCGCCTCGGCGCGCAGGATCTGCACGCCGAGCGAGTGGAAGGTACAGACGGTCAGCTGGCGCAGCGGAATGCGCTTGCCGTCGCGGGTCTTGCCCTCCATCAGCTTGGCGATCCGCTCCTGCATCTCCTTGGCGGCCTTGTTGGTGAAGGTCACCGCGGCGATATGGCGGGGCTCGAAGCCCTTGTCCTCGATCAGATGCGCGATCTTCTGCGTGATCACCCGGGTCTTGCCCGAGCCCGCGCCGGCGAGCACCAGGCAGGGGCCGTCCAGATAGCGGACGGCTTCGGATTGGGCGGCGTTCAGTCCGTGGGTCATCGGTCGGGGATCGGAGGTCGGGTACAGCCGGAGGTCGTACGGCATCGCAAGGGACGCGGGCCGCAGGCGCGACGCGTTGGGGGACGGGTCGCGAATGGGTCGAAGCCGGCGATGTTAACACGGGGGCGGGTCCGGCCGAGGCTCCGGAACCGACTCCTGCGACGCGCCGCTCTCGCGTTGACAGCCGCCAAGGCTGCGGTTAGAGTCGCGCCATCCGTCCGGGAGAGCGCGCGACTGTATCGTCATTCGCGCCGCCGAAGGGGAATCACCCGAAAACTCTCAGGCACCATGGACCGGGCGGATCGGCATGCAGCATGCACACGATGTATGCCGAACTCTGGAGAGCGACACCCGTCATTCATCAGCCGGATGATGAGCGTGTCCACCGAAGGGGCGCACGGCGTGGCCAGTCAGTCCGACGAGGACGGCAAGCCGGGCCGTAATCTCTCAGGTATCGAGGACAGAGGGGGTCATCCGTCGCGACGGTTCGCACCGAGCCGCGCGACGGATGACCCTTTTTTTGTTTGGCGCGCCGCGCGCGCCGGACCGAACGATGCCACGCTCCGAGGAATCCATGACGCTTCAGGCCACGCCCCTCAACGCCATCCACCGCGCCCTCGGCGCCCGCATGGTCGATTTCGGCGGATGGGACATGCCGGTCAACTACGGCTCGCAGATCGAGGAACACCACGCGGTGCGCAGCGATGCGGGCATGTTCGACGTCTCGCACATGTGCGTCGTCGACCTCGCCGGCCCCAATACCCGCGCCTTCCTGCGCGGACTGCTCGCCAACAACGTCGACAAGCTGCAAACCCCGGGCAAGGCGCTGTATTCCTGCATGCTCGACCCGAACGGCGGCGTGATCGACGACCTGATCGTCTACTTCTTCGCCGAGGACCGCTTCCGCCTGGTGGTCAACGCCAGCACCGCGACCGGCGATATCGACTGGATCCGCCAGCGCAACGCCGACACCGGCGCCGGCGTGACGGTCACCCCGCGCCGTACCGATAACGCTCTCGATAGCGCGACCCCGCTGGCGATCGTCGCCGTGCAGGGCCCGAATGCGCGTGCCAAGGTCTGGAGCGCATTCCCGTCGACCCAGCCCAGCGAATCGCTCAAGCCCTTCAACGCGATGGTGGTCGAGGACCCCGCGATCGGCGAAATCATGGTGGCCCGCACCGGCTACACCGGCGAGGACGGTTTCGAGCTGGTGGTGCCGGCCGACAACGTCGCCGCGGTCTGGGAAAAGCTGCATGCCGCCGGCGTGCGCCCCGCCGGCCTCGGCGCACGCGACACGCTGCGCCTCGAAGCCGGCATGAATCTGTACGGCCAGGACATGGACATCCACACCTCGCCGCTCGACGCGGGCCTGGCCTGGACGGTCGACCTGCAGAGCGAGCGCGATTTCGTCGGCAAGGCCGCGCTGGTGGCCAACGGCCAGCGCCAGCAGTTCGCCGGCCTGATCCTGCGGGACAAGGGCGGCGTGCTGCGCGCGCACCAGACCGTGCTGACCGCCGCCGGCGAGGGCGAGATCACGTCGGGCACCTTCAGCCCGACGCTGTCCCAATCGATCGCCTTCGCGCGCCTGCCCAAGGATGTGGCGCTCGGCAGCGAAGTCCAGGTGCTGATCCGCGACCGCAAACTGACTGCGACTGTGGTTAAACTGCCGTTTGTGCGCAATGGCAAGGCACTCGTGAGCTGACAGCTCGCATCGGACATCGTCCACCCGGTCACGCTGCGCCCCGCGGCCCCCTTCATCCCGATGGCACGCGGCGGCGCGACACAAGAATCTGAAATTGGAGAATCTCGATGAATTTCCCCGCTGACCTGAAGTACACCGAGTCGCACGAATGGGTGCGCGTCGAAACCGACGGCACGCTGACGATCGGCATCACCGATCACGCGCAGGATGCGCTCGGCGACATCGTCTTCCTGGAACTGCCCGAGGTCGGCAAGACGGTCGGCGCCGGCGACGCGCTGGCCGTGGTCGAATCGGTCAAGGCCGCGTCGGACATCTACGCGCCGGTGGCCGGCGAGGTGGTCGCCGTCAACGACGCCGTCAAGGACGCGCCCGAGAGCGTCAACGCCAACGCCTTCGACGCCTGGCTGTTCAAGATCAAGCCGGCCAACGGCGACGACGTCAACGGCCTGATGACGGCCGACGCCTACAAGGCCAGCGTCGGCGCCTGAGCCCGGCGCCCCGCCCGCGGCGCCGGGGGCCATGGCTGACCACCATGTCCCGGCCCGCCTCTCCGAGTCACTTGCCATGAACGCTCCCCTGCCCATGAACGCCGCTCAATCCGCTCGCCCTTCGCTGGCTGAACTCGAAGCTCGCGACGCCTTCTCCCACCGCCATATCGGTCCCGACGCCGCCGAACAGCAGCACATGCTGAAGGTGCTGGGCTACGACAGCCGCGCCGCGCTGATGGATGCCATCATCCCGGCCGCGATCCGCCGCCGCGACGGCATGCCGCTGGGCGAATTCACCGAGCCGCTGACCGAGGAAGCCGCGCTGGCCAAGCTGCGCGGCATCGCCGGCAAGAACAAGGTGTTCAAGAGCTTCATCGGCCAGGGCTACTACAACACGCTGACGCCGGGCGTGATCCTGCGCAATATCTTCGAGAACCCGGCCTGGTACACCGCGTACACGCCGTACCAGCCGGAGATCTCGCAGGGCCGCCTGGAAGCGATGCTGAACTTCCAGCAGATGGTCACCGACCTGACCGGCCTCGATATCGCCAACGCGTCGATGCTCGACGAAGGCACGGCCGCGGCCGAGGCGATGACGCTGCTGCAGCGCGTGAACAAGCACGCGTCGAATACCTTCTATGTGGCCGACGACGTGCTGCCGCAGACGATCGAAGTGGTGCGCACGCGCGCGCTGCCGCTCGGCATCGAGGTCAAGGTCGGTCCCGCCGCCGACGCGGCGCAGGCGCATGCCTTCGGCGTGCTGCTGCAATACCCGGGCGTCAACGGCGACGTGGCGGACTACCGCGCGATCGCCGATGCGGTCCACGCGGCCGGCGGCCTGGTGGTCGCCGCGGCGGACCTGCTGGCGCTGACGCTGCTCACCGCGCCCGGCGATTGGGGCGCCGACGTGGCCGTCGGCAATTCGCAGCGCTTCGGCGTGCCGCTCGGCTTCGGCGGCCCGCACGCCGGCTATATGGCTGTGAAGGACGCCTACAAGCGCTCGATGCCGGGCCGCCTGGTGGGCGTCACCGTCGACGCGCAGGGCAACCCGGCCTACCGGCTCGCGCTGCAGACGCGCGAGCAGCATATCCGCCGCGAAAAGGCGACCTCGAACATCTGTACCGCGCAGGTGCTGCTGGCCGTCATGGCGTCGATGTACGCGGTCTACCACGGTCCGCAGGGCCTGAAGCGCATCGCGCAACGCGTGCATCGCCTGACCGCGACGCTGGCCGGCGGCCTGCAGGCGCTGGGCTACGCGCGCAGCAATGCGACCTTCTTCGACACGCTGACGATCGAGACCGGCGCCGACACCGAGGCGATCCACGCCGCGGCCGCCGCGCGCGGCATCAATCTGCGCCGCGCCGGTGCCGCGCATGTCGGCATCTCGCTGGACGAGACCACCACCCGCGACGATGTGGTCGCGCTGTGGGAGATCTTCGCGCAGGGCAAGCCGGTGCCGGCCTTCGACGCCCTGGAAGCCGCGGCCGATGACGGCTATCCGGCCGCGCTGTCGCGCCAGAGCGCCTACCTGACGCATCCGGTCTTCAACACGCATCACGCCGAGCACGAGATGCTGCGCTATCTGCGCATGCTGGCCGACAAGGACCTGGCACTCGATCGCACGATGATCCCGCTGGGCTCCTGCACGATGAAGCTCAACGCGACCAGCGAGATGATTCCGGTCACCTGGCCCGAGTTTTCGAGCATCCATCCGTTCGCGCCGGACGACCAGACCGTCGGCTACCGCGAAATGATCGCCCAGCTCGAGGCGATGCTGTGCGCGGCCACCGGCTACGCCGCCGTCAGCCTGCAGCCGAACGCCGGCTCGCAAGGCGAGTACGCGGGCCTGCAGATCATCCACGCCTACCACGCGAGCCGCGGCGAGAGCCATCGCAATATCTGCCTGATCCCGTCGTCGGCGCACGGCACCAATCCGGCGTCCGCGCAGATGGCCGGCATGCAGGTGGTCGTGGTGGCCTGCGACGAGGACGGCAACGTCGATCTGGCCGACCTGGAGAAGAAGGCCGCGCAGCACAGCAAGAACCTGGCGGCGATCATGATCACCTATCCGTCCACGCACGGCGTGTTCGAGGAAGGCGTGCAGCGCATCTGCGAGATCGTGCACAGCCACGGCGGGCAGGTCTATGTCGACGGCGCCAACATGAACGCGATGGTGGGCACCGCGGCGCCGGGGCAGTTCGGCGGCGACGTGTCGCACCTGAACCTGCACAAGACCTTCTGCATTCCGCACGGCGGCGGCGGCCCGGGCGTGGGTCCGGTCGCGGTCGGCGCGCATCTGGCGCCGTTCCTGCCGAACCACGCCAGCAGCGGCTACCGCCGCGCGGCAGACGGCATCGGCGCGATCTCGGCCGCGCCCTACGGCTCGGCCAGCATCCTGCCGATTTCGTGGATGTATATCGCGATGATGGGCGCGCGCGGCCTGACGGCGGCCACCGAGAACGCGATCCTGGCGGCCAACTACGTCGCCAAGCGGCTGTCGGACTACTACCCGGTACTGTACACGGGCGGCAACGGCCATATCGCGCACGAGTGCATTCTCGACCTGCGTCCGATCCAGAAGGCGACCGGCATCAGCAACGAGGATGTCGCCAAGCGGCTGATGGACTATGGCTTCCATGCGCCGACCATGAGCTTCCCGGTGCCGGGCACGCTGATGATCGAGCCGACCGAGAGCGAGGCGCTGCACGAGCTGGACCGCTTCATCGACGCGATGATCGCGATCCGCAAGGAAATCGCCCGTGTCGAGGACGGCAGCTTCGACCGCGAGGACAACCCGCTGAAGAACGCGCCGCACACCGCCGCGGTCATCACTGCCAATGAGTGGAACCACAAGTACACTCGTGAGGAAGCCGCCTATCCGGTCGCCTCGCTGCGGACGCAGAAGTACTGGCCGCCGGTCGGCCGTGCCGACAACGTCTACGGCGATCGCAACCTGTTCTGCTCGTGCGTGCCGATGAGCGCGTACGAGGAGTAAGCAGGCAGTCCGCGGGCAGTCGGCACATAGTCGGCGGGCACTGCGGGCGATCCCGGCACGGCGGCTCCATCGCCGCCCGGACGCGGTTCCGCGTCCGGGCCTGAGTTCCCGGCATTCGCGCCGGGGCTGTCATCGGTAAGGAGACTGTCGATGTGGGAGATGAGCGCACCGTGGTGGGAATTTATCGTCCGAGGACTGATCGTCTATTTCGCGCTGCTGATCATGATGCGGCTGGGCGGCAAGCGGCAGATCGGACAGATGACCCCGTTCGATCTGATCCTGCTGCTGATCCTGTCCGAAGGCGTGCAGAACGCCATGGTCGGCGATGACAAGTCGGTATCCGCAGGCCTGATCCTCGCCGCCACGCTGATCGGCATCAACGTGCTGGTCAGCTGGCTCAGCTGGCGCAGCCGCAAGTTCGAGTACGCGGTCGAGGGCCACCCCCAGCTGCTGATCCGCCATGGCAAGGTGATCGACAAGGTCATGCACGGCGCGCGGCTGACCAGCGACGATCTGATGAAGGTATTGCGGCGCGAGGGCTGCGCCAGCCTGGACGACGTCTATATCGCGATCCTGGAGAACGACGGCGCCATCAGCGTGCTCAAGCGCAAGGAACTGCCGGAGGAACCGCCCGGCCCCGGCGTCTCGTTGTGGGAACGCCCCGAGGACGATCGGCCGGTCTAGCCCGTATCGCGCCTGGCCGGACGGCAAGCCGCGGCGGAAGCCGGCAAACCGCCGGCAAACGATAGGAGACCAACGTGGCTGTCAGCGTATTCGACCTGTTCAAGGTCGGCATCGGGCCGTCCAGCTCGCATACGGTGGGACCGATGCGTGCGGCCGGCATGTTCGCGCATGGACTGGAGCGCGACGGCCTGCTGCCGCAGGTGGCCAGCGTGCGGGTCGAGCTGTACGGCTCGCTCGGCGCGACCGGCAAGGGGCACGGCACCGACAAGGGCGTGATTCTCGGCCTGCTCGGCGAGGCGCCCGATACCATCGATCCGGACACCATCGACGCCAGGCTGGCAGCGCTGCGCGCTTCGCGCACGCTGTCCCTGCTCGGCAAGCATCCGATTCCCTTCGTCGAAAAGGAACATATCGCGTTCTACCGGCGCGAAGCGCTGGCCGAGCATCCGAACGGCATGAAATTCCATGCCTTCGATGCCGCCGGCGCGACGCTGCGCGAAGGCCGCTATCTGTCGGTCGGCGGCGGCTTCGTCGTCAGCGCGGGTGCGGCGAACACGCAGGTGCTCGAGGCCGACCGGCAACTGCCGCATCCCTTCCGCAGCGGCCGCGCGATGCTCGACATGGCGAGCAGCAGCGGCAAGTCGATCGCGCAGCTGATGCTCGAAAACGAATGCACCTGGCGCAGCGAAGCCGATGTGCGCGCCGGCCTGTTGCATATCTGGCAGGTGATGCAGGCCTGCGTCGCGCGCGGCTGCCGCACCGATGGCGAGCTGCCGGGCCCGTTCAAGGTCAAGCGGCGCGCGCCGGAGCTGTACCGCAATCTGACCGAGCGCGCCGAACGGACGCTGTCCGACCCGCTGTCGGTGATGGACTGGGTCAACCTCTATGCGATGGCCGTCAACGAGGAGAACGCGGCCGGTGGCCGCGTGGTGACCGCGCCGACCAATGGCGCGGCGGGCATCATCCCGGCCGTGCTGCATTACTACGATCGCTTCGTGCCCGGTGCGAACGAGCGCAGCGTGATCGACTTCCTGCTGACGGCCGGCGCGATCGGTCTGCTGTACAAGCTGAACGCATCGATCTCCGGCGCCGAAGTCGGTTGCCAGGGCGAGGTTGGCGTCGCGTGTTCGATGGCAGCGGGCGCGCTGGCGGCCGTGCTCGGCGGCACGCCGGAGCAGGTCGAGAATGCCGCGGAAATCGGCATGGAACACAACCTGGGGCTGACCTGCGATCCGGTCGGCGGGCTGGTGCAGATTCCCTGCATCGAGCGCAATGCGATGGCCTCGGTCAAGGCGGTCAACGCCGCGCGCATGGCCTTGCGCGGCGACGGCAATCACTATGTCTCGCTCGATTCGGTGATCAAGACCATGCGCGAGACCGGTGCCGACATGAAGACCAAGTACAAGGAAACGGCGCGCGGCGGGCTCGCCGTCAATATCGTCGAGTGCTGAAGCTCGAACACTAAAGTAGCACGCACTTTTGTGGAATCTCGCGGCCCTTCGGCGCGGCATTCTCTCGGCACCGCAACTGCGATGCGCGAGCCATGCCGAGCCACGATGCCTGTTACAAGCTGTTGTTCTCCACACCGGAATTCGTCCGTGATCTGCTGCGGGATTTCGTGCCGAGCGCGTGGGTCCGCGCGCTGGACTTCGACACCCTCGAACGTATCTCGAGCAACTACGTTACGGACCGCCTTCGCCAGCGCGCCAGCGACATGGTCTGGCGCATCCAGGCCGGCGGCGAGTGGGTCTACCTCTATCTGCTGATCGAATTCCAGAGCACCATCGATCGCCATATGGCGATTCGCATGACGAATTACGTCACGTCGTTGGATCTGGAGCTGATCCGTGGGCGGAATATACTGCCAGACGGCCAGTTGCCGCCGGTGCTGCCGATCGTGGTCTACAACGGGGAAGGCAGCTGGACGGCAAAGACCGATATCGCGGATCTGTCGCCGCGGCTGCCGGATGACTTGTGCCGCTGCCAGCCGCGCTGCGAATATCTTCTGGTGGACGCGCGGCGATATTCAGATGAGGAACTGGCCACGCTCGACAATCTCGTCGCCGCGGTGTTCCGCTTCGAGAACGCGGAGACGGAGACGGCGATGCTCGAAGCGGTTCGCTGGATCAGGCTGCGCGTGGCCGACGACCCGGTCCTGGAGGACACTTTCGTACGATGGCTGAAGCATGTAGGCTCACGGCATCGCCGGGCCGGTTTGTATTTAACGGACATACACAACCTGATGGAGGCTGAAATGTCGCTGTCGACGAATATTGCGCAGTGGAAGGCCAATTACAAGCGGGAAGGCCTGCAGGAAGGTTGGCAGGTAGGTCTGCAGGAAGGCCGGCGAGAAGGCCGACAGGTAGGTCTGCAGGAAGGCCGGCAGGCAGGTCTGCAGGAAGGCCGGCAGGCAGGTCTGCAGGAGGGCCGGCAGGTAGGTTTGCAGGAGGGCCGGCAGGCAGGTCTGCAGGAGGGCCGGCAGGTAGGTCTGCAGGCAGGTCTGCAGGAGGGCCGGCAGGTAGGTCTGCAGGAGGGCCTGCAACAGGGTCAGGCCATGCTCCTGCGAAATCTGCTTGCCAAGCGCTTCGGCCCTCTGCCAGCCGAACTCGAATCACGGCTGAACAGCGCCCGGCTTGAACAATTGGAAGCCTGGGGAGAAAGACTGCTGAGCGCCCAGCACCTCGCCGACGTATTCGAAGACTAGCGCCAGGCGGCGCTTCGTTAGTATTCCCGCAGATGCAAACCTTCCATCAACTCTTCGATCGCGAGTCCAGTACCTACACCTACCTGCTGATCGACGCGGCGACACGTGACGCCGCGCTGATCGATCCGGTCGACCGTCAGCTCGAACGGGATCTGGCGCTGGTGCAGCAGACCGGGGTACGGCTTGCCTGGGTCATCGAGACCCATGCGCACGCCGACCACATCACCTCTGCCGGCCATCTCGCGCAACGCACCGGCGCGCATACCGCCGCGCCGTCGGGCTGCGATATCCGGCCGGCGCTGAAGCAGCTGATCGACGGCGACACGATCCCGTTCGGCACGCAAACGCTGCGCGCCATCCATACGCCGGGACATACCGCCGGCAGCATGAGCTATCTGTGGGAAGAGGCGCAGCCGGACGGCGGCGTGGTGCGCCGGGTCTTTACCGGCGATGCGCTGCTGATCGACGGCTGCGGACGCACCGACTTCCAGTCCGGCGACGCCGGCACGCTATACGACAGCCTGACGCGCAAGCTGTTTGCGCTGCCCGACGACACGCTGGTATATCCGGCCCATGACTACAAGGGCCGCACCCATTCGACCATCGGTCACGAACGGGCCACCAACAGCCGGCTGTGCGGCCGCACACGCGAAGAGTTCATCGAGATGATGAAGGGGCTGAACCTGCCGCCGCCGAAGCTGCTGGCGGTGGCGGTGCCGGCGAACCAGCGGCTCGGGCTCGGCGACGGCGACAGCATCCCGCACGGGGTCTGACCGCCGCTCCCCGCGATCGCAGCGATTGCTGTTATCGCAGGGAAGGCAAGGATGGCAGCGGCGCGGCCCGGCACAAGGACTCTCTTACCCTGCCCAGCGATCGCAGCTCTGCCGCACCGCCTCGCGCAGACTGCGCGTATCGGCATCGACCTGGCGCGCCCATTCGGCGTCGCCGCTGCGGCTGGCGGCCAGCATGCGTATATTGGCCAAGGCCTCCAGCGAACCGAGCGCTTCGGCGTGCGGCACCAGCACGTCGCAGATCGACAGGATATGGTCGGCGATCGGCATCCGCGTCAGTTCGTTGGGGTGCACGTACTCGCCGTCGAGTCCGAAGCGGCAGGCCTGGAAGCGGTTGAAGGTATAGACCAGGTAGTCGTCCTCTTCCGGCATGAAGGGGCGCGACAGCAGCAGATAGCGCGCCAGCGCCTGGATATAGGCCGCAATGTCGCAGGCGCGCGCGACCGTCAGCGGCGTGTCCATGACGCGGACTTCGATGGTGCCGAATTCCGGCTTGGGGCGAATATCCCAATAGAAGTCCTTCATGCTCTCGATCACGCCCGTCTTGCGCATCTTCTCGAAGTACGCGGTGAAGGCGTCCCAGGTCAGCATGAAGGGCGCGCGGCCGCTCATCGGGAAGGCAGCGACCGAATTCAGTCGCGCGGAAGCGAAGCCGGTATCGACGCCCTGCACATACGGCGACGACGCCGCCAGCGCAATGAAGTGCGGCACGTAGCGGCCGATCGCATGCAGCAGGAACAGCGAATCGTCGGCGGTCGGGCAGCCGATATGCACGTGCTGGCCGAACACGGTGAACTGCTTGGCCAGGTAGCCGTACAGCTCGGAGATGTACTGGTAGCGCGGCGAGTCGGAGATGGTGCGATCGGCCCACTGCTGGAACGGATGCGTGCCGCCGCCGCAGATGCCCAGGTTCAGCGAATGCGAGGCCTCGACCATCAGGTCGCGCATCGTGGTCAGCTCGGACAGCGCCTGCGCGTAGTCATGGCAGATGCCGGTGCTGATCTCGATCATCGACGGACTGATCTCCGGCTTGATATCGCCCGCATGCTGGGCGCCCTTCAGCAGCCGCAGCAAATCGGGCGCGAACGGCGCCAGATCGTAGTCATGGCGATTGACCAGCTGCATTTCCAGCTCGACGCCGAAGGTCAGCGCCTCGGATTGCTTGAACGGTTCGAGTGACATCAGCGCCCTCCTCCATTGCCTCTGACCTCGCCGGCATAGCGAAGTGCCCATGCGGCCAATACCGGCGCCGCGATCTGCTCGATCGCCAGCGCGCACAGCACGATCGCGTTGAGCATTTCCCCGGTTTCCGGATAGAGCCGCGCCACATCGCTCATCAGCAGGTAAGCCAGACCCGACATCGGCCCCAGCGCCACGCCAAGCGCCACGCACTGCCGGATGCTAAGGCCCGAGAACGAACCCAGCGACACCACGCCGCCGAGCTTGGCCAGATGCCGCAGCAGCACCAGCACGATCGCGGCGACGCCGGCGATGGACCAGTCGCGCACGGTCACCGGCAGCCCCAGCGACACCACCATCACGATGATCAGCAGCGTACCGGCGCTGCCGAAGTGCGCGGGCCACACGCGCGGCTGATTGTCCTGATGCTTGAAGACGACGCCAGCCAGCAGCAGCGTCAACGGCATCGACAGCTTCAGCAGCCGCGTCAGCGCCAGCGTGAACAGCACGATGCCGACCAGCACCAGAAAGCTGTACTGATCGTCGGCCGGCATCCGCGCATAGACCGCCTGGCTCAGCTTGCCGACCAGCCACGCCAGCAGGCACGAGCCGACCAGCAGATACAGCGGATGCAGCAGCGCCGCGCCCAGATTGCCGTATTCCGAATGCAGCCAGCCGGTCGCCAGCTGCACGATTACCGCGGCATACATGCTGTTGAGGGCGGTCATCGCCATCAGCCGTTCGGTGACCTGGCCTTCGGCACGCAATTCGTTCTTCAGCTGCAGCACGATCGACGGCGACGTGCTGACCGCGATGCCGCCGGCGAGGATGGCGACGGTCGGGCTCACGCCGATCCATTGCAGCACCGCGGTGACGAGGCCCCAGGTCAGCAGGCTCTCCGAGGCACTGGTAAACAGCAGCCAGCGATTGGCCCGCAGCCAGACCAGCGACAGGCGATGGCCGAGTTCGAACAGGGCCAGCGCCAGCGCCATGTCGATCAGGATGCGGGTCTGCGCGATCATCGTCTGATCGACGATGGGGCGGCCCAGCGTGCCGGCCAGCAGACCGGTGGCGGCATAACCGACGATACGCGGCAATCTCAGATACATCCGGCAAATTTCGCCGGCAAGGCCCGCGCCTACCAGCGCGAGGCCGACCCAGAACAGCCCGCTGGGTGCGAGCGGCCAGGTCGGAAATAGTTGGCTCAATCCATTCATGGGTGACATCCTAACGGAAGGGCCTTTGAACCCGTGTCCGGGTTTGTCCGACAAGGCACGAGTTTTGCTGAGGTTTCCGCCGACGCGCTATCGGATCGCGTCTCCATCGCGTCTCCATCGCGTCTCCGGCGCGTCCACACTCACGCGCGCGGCCTGCACCTCAGGCTTAGACGCCCCACAGTTTCCACGCCGGCCGCGTGGCCTTCAGTGCGTTTTCGACCTTCGCATACAACGCGCGGGTACGCCCTTGCGCGGCCCCGCGCGCGCGGGCCTGCAGAAACAGATCGCGCGCCTCCTCGCGCCTCGCCAGACCCAGCGCGGCCTGCGCCGCATGCAGATGCACGTCCGCCTCCCAGTCGTCGCGCACCGCGAAGGCGGCATGGAAGTCGGTCAGCGCCTCGGCGTACTGCTGCGCGTCGAGCCGGATCAGCCCGCGCTGCAGCCGCGCCGCGGCCTGGTCCTCGGCATCGCCCTCGGTCAGCGCGATGGCGCGCTCGAACAGCGGCAAGGCGCGCTCGTTGTCGGCCAGGCCGCGCCAGATGCGGCCGAAGGCGTCGTAGACCCAGGCGTCCTCGACCACCACCGCGCGCGCCTGCAGGGCCTCGATCTCGTCCAGCGCCAGCGCGCGTTCGCGCGCTTCCATCGATCCGGCCGAATTCCCCAGCAGCGTGGCGAAATGCGTGCGCGCATGGGCCATCGACAGCGCCGCCTCGCTGCGTTCCTCGACCGGCAGCGCGTCAAGCCGCGCCTCCATATGGGCGATCGCGGCCCGCGCCGCGCCGATCGCCTCGCTGCCACCGATCGCCTTCCACGCGTGGATCAGCCGGCTGAACACCCAGGTCACGTGGCCCGCATGGCGATCCAGCGGATAGCGGTTCAGCACCTCGCCGGCGATCTCAACCACGCGCTGATGGCGTCCGGCGGCGTCGTGGCAGGCCAGCAGATCGAGCCAGTGCTCGATGAAATCGCTGACGGCAATGCCCTTCTCATGCAGCGCGATGCGTTCGTCGCGCTGCGCGGCATCGTCGAGATCGAGCCGGCGCGCCAGCCGGTCGCACAGCAGCGAATAGATATGCGGGTCGGCGTCATCGTAGCCGCCTTCCCCGGTGGCGAAATACTGCTCGAAGCGGGCCAGGCCCGTTTGCCAGGCGCGCAGCAGCTGTGGCCGCAGCGCTTCCGCCGACGCCGGCACGCGCTCGATGAAGTCGGCCAGCGCCAGCCCGGCAAGGTAGTAGCCATGCGCGTCGGTGGCCGCGTCGGTCAGCACGAAGTCGCGCCAGGGCTCGGCCTCGCCGCCCTGATGGCGCCACTCGAGCTCGCGTATCTGCGCCTTCGGGTCCGGCACCTGGCGCTGGTAGACCGCCAGGTCGTCGCGCGCACCGGCGAGATCGCCGGCCCGCAGCCGCAGCGGCGCGAGGATGCGGCGCGCGTGCGGATGGTCCGGGTTCTCGGCCAGCACCATCTGCGCCTGCTGCGCGGCCAGCGCGTCGCCCTGCTCCTCGCTCATCTCCAGCAGATCGGCATTGTCCAGGCCGATGCGGGCCAGGCACAGCCGCAGCATCGGTTCGGCGCGCTGTCCCTCGGACTCGGCGCCCTGCACGTGCGCGGCCGCCAGGCTCAGGATGTCGTGCGCACCCAGGTCCGGCGCGCGATACAGCAGGTCGTACCAATAGCGGCCGGCCTCGGCGAACTGGCGCAGCCGATAGTGCGCCAGCCCCGCATGCAGCTGCGCGCTCCATTCGCCGGTGGCCAGCCCGTTGCGCCGGGCCGCCTCTTCCAGCCAGGGCAGCGCCTCGGCGAAACGCTGCTGGTTCATCAGCAGCATGCCGTAGCGATGCGCCAGCACGCCGCGCGAGGCCCAGCGGTGCGCGGGATGCAGCGGCAGCTCGGGCAGGCGGGACAGCGCCGCCTCGAGCGCGGCCAGCGCCTGCTCGGGCTCGCCCTTGTCGAACAGCAACCGGGCGCGCAGCGCCTCGTAATCGACGACCTCGGGCCGCTGGCGCGCCAACGCGTCGATCACCGCCAGCGCTTCGTCGTAGCGCTCCTGCGTGGCAAGCTCGATGGCGTGGTCGTAGCTGACTGGCTGCGCGGACACGGGTACTCCTTCAGGGTGATGGGCAAAGAGGGACAACTGGGATAGCGAGGAAACGGCAAGACCGCGATTATGCGCCACGCGGGAGGCAAGGCCGTGGAAGCGGGTCGAGCCGGCCGGATGCCGCCGCCCTGGTGGTCAAGCCGGCGGCCAACGCCGCGGCCAGTGCGGTGGTGATGCGGCGGTGATGCGGCGGCCAAAGAAAACGCCACCCCGAGGGGTGGCGTTCCGCACCACAGCCCAACTGTGGAACTGTGGAATTCCGGGACAGTGGACCCAATGTCGACCCGCTGTGGAAAACCCGGGCTTACTTGCCGCCCAGCGTTTCCAGCACGGTCCACTTGCCGCCCACGACCTTGTAGACGGTGATGCCGCCGTCCTTCAGGTCGCCGCGCGCGTCGTAGGCCAGCGTCTTGGTGGTGACGCCCGGCATGTTGGTCGCCGCCAGCACCGGCAGATAGCGCGCCGGATCGGCCGAGCCGGCCTTGAC
The DNA here is from genome assembly GCF_020418465.1 of Cupriavidus sp. DB3. Classification (NCBI taxonomy): domain Bacteria; kingdom Pseudomonadati; phylum Pseudomonadota; class Betaproteobacteria; order Burkholderiales; family Burkholderiaceae; genus Cupriavidus; species Cupriavidus sp. DB3. The sequence goes on from NZ_JAIZPL010000004.1 coordinate 125,111, forward strand.
CATTGCCGTCATCAGCGCGGTGGCGCCGTCGTAGGCATACGGCGAGTAGGTCTGGACCTTGCTCTTGAAACGCTTCTCGTAGTCCTGCGCATACTTGGCGCCGCCCGGCATCTGCTCCAGCGGCAGGCCGGCCAGCGACACCACCGTGCCTTCCGCTGCGGGACCGGCCAGCTTCAGGAAGTTGTCGGTCTTGGACATCTCGCCCGACACCAGCGGCGACTTCAGGCCCAGTTCCTTGATCTGCTTGGCCATCGGCGCGGACTGCGTCTCGGCGCCGCCGAAGAAGATGATGTCCGGGTTGCTGCGCTTGATGTTGGTCAGCACGGCCTTGAAGTCCACCGCCTTGTCGTTGGTGAACTCGCGGCGCACGATCTTGCCGCCGGCGGCCTTGGCGGCCTTCTCGAACTCGTCGGCCAGGCCCTGGCCGTAGGCGGTACGATCATCGACGATGGCGATGTTCTTCGCGCCGAGCTTCTTGACCACGTAGTTGCCGAGCACCGAACCCTGCTGGGTGTCGGAGGTCATCATGCGGAAGGTGGTCTTGAAGCCCTGGCGGGTGTATTCGGGCGCGGTCGCCATCGCGATCTGCGCGATGCCGGCGCGGTTGTAGACCATCGAGGCCGGGATGCTGGTGCCCGAGTTGAAATGGCCGAGCATGCCCTGGATGCCGTTGTCGACCAGCTTCTGCGCCACCACCGAGCCGGTCTTCGGATCGGCCTGGTCGTCCTCGGACAGCAGCACGAACTTGACTTCCTTGCCACCGATCTTGGGCTTGGTGGCGTTCATCTGCTCGATCGCCAGCACCACGCCGTTCTGCATGTCCTTGCCGTACTGCGCCTGACCACCGGTCATCGGCGCGGCAAAGCCGAGCTTGATTTCCTGCGCCTGCGCGAACGCGGCGGACGCCGCGGTCAGGCCGGCGATCGTCAGTGCGACGGTCAGCGCCGTCTTGTGGAAGGTCGTGTTCATCCGTTCTCCTTGGGTAGCCTGTAGGCCGGTTCACTGCACTCTTGGAAGCGTTCGGCCCGCCCCTGCGGACCACGCTTTCTCGGTGGCGCAGCGAGGGCGGGATCGCCGCCGCACCTGCGCCTGTCTGGCGCCCAACCCGGACGTCCGACCGATACGTCGGACCGGCTCGGGCGGTCAATCGTTGTCGTTGCCGTCGGTCCCCGCGGTCAGCCGATCGTCATCAGGCTCGCGTTGCCGCCGGCCGCCGCGGTATTGACCGACAGCGAGCGCTCCATCAGCAGACGCTCCAGCGCGATGCCGGTGTCGCCGTGGCCCAGCCCCTGCACGCCGACGATCGGACCGGGCCGCTGCGCGACCTGTTCGCACACCGCGCGCAGCTGGTCCGAATCGCCGTGGTGCAGCACCGCGTCGAAGGCGACGTCGGCCGCGCTCCAGTCGGCAACCAGGCGGACGCGCGATTGTACTGCCTTCGGCAGCCGCGCATACAGGGTCCGCGCGGGCTCGGCGTCCGGGCACAACGCGCCGGCGCCGACCGCCAGCACCGCCGCCAGCTGCGTGGCCAGGTCGGCCTCGTTCGGCGCCAGGCACAGCACGGTGTCGCGCGGCAGCAGCGTGTAGGTATTGCGCTCGCCGGTCGGGCCGGGCAGCGTCACCGTCATGCCCGAGGTCGAGGCCGCGGCAAAGCGGTCGCACTGCTCCACCAGCGCCGGCGCCGGGGCTGTGTCCGATGCCGCCCACTGGCGGAAGGCATCGAAGGCGGCCTGGGCCTCGGGGCGCAGGGCCGCACGCGGCTCCGCAGCCGGCGCGTCGGCCGCCGCGGCCGCACGGGCCACGGCGACGAAGGCGTCCTGCGGGCAGGTCGACAGCAGGCGGTGCAGATAGAGCGGACCGCCGGCCTTCGGACCGGTGCCTGACAGGCCCTCGCCGCCGAACGGCTGCACGCCGACCACCGCGCCGACGATATTGCGGTTGACGTAGAGGTTGCCGACATGGGCGCGCGACACGATGTGCTCGATCGTTTCGTCGATGCGGGTGTGCACGCCCATGGTCAGGCCGTAGCCGGTGGCATTGATCTGGTCGAGCAGCGCATCCAGGCGCGAACGCTGGTAGCGCACCACGTGCAGCACCGGGCCGAACACCTCGCGCTGCAGCTCGCCGATATGGTTCAGTTCGATCAGCGTCGGCGGCACGAAAGTGCCATGGCGGCACGACGGCGACAGCGCCGCGTTGGCATCCGCCTGATGCACGCGACGGCCCTTGGCGCGCATCCCCTCGATATGCTTGACGATGCCGGCGCGCGCCTCCTCGTCGATCACCGGACCGACGTCGGTCGACAGGCGATCCGGGTTGGCCATCGTCAGCTCGGCCATCGCGCCCTTGAGCATCTCCAGCACGCGGTCGGCCACATCCTCCTGCAGGCACAGCACGCGCAGCGCGGAGCAGCGCTGGCCGGCCGAATCGAACGCCGAGCTCACGACATCGGCGACCACCTGCTCGGCCAGCGCCGACGAATCGACGATCATCGCGTTCTGGCCGCCGGTCTCGGCGATCAGCGGCACCGGGCGGCCGGCGGCATCGAGGCGGCCGGCCAGATTACGCTGCAGCAGGCGGGCGACCTCGGTCGAGCCGGTGAACATCACGCCCTTGACGCGCGCATCACCGACCAGCGACGCGCCGACGGTCTCGCCACGGCCCGGCAGCAGCTGCACCGCGCCGGCCGGCACGCCGGCCTCGCGCAGCAGGCGCACCGCCTGCGCCGCGATCAGCGGGGTCTGCTCCGCGGGCTTGGCCAGCACCGTGTTGCCGGCGGCCAGCGCCGCGGCGACCTGGCCGGTGAAGATCGCCAGCGGGAAGTTCCACGGGCTGATGCAGACCACCGGCCCCAGCGGGCGATGCGAGTCGTTGGAGAAATGCTCGCGCACCTGCACCGCGTAGTAGCGCAGGAAGTCGACCGCCTCGCGGACCTCGGCGATGGCGTTCGAGAACGTCTTGCCGGCCTCGCGCATGATCACGCCCATCAGCGCCTGCATCTGCGCTTCCATCAGGTCGGCGGCGCGCTCCAGCGCCGCGGCGCGGACCTCGGGCGGCGTGGCCTGCCAGATCGGCGCGGCATTGACCGCGGCCTGCAGCGCGGCCTCGACATCGGCCGCGCTGGCCTCGGTGACCTGCCCCACCACATCGCGATGGTCGGCGGGATTGAGCACCGGCGCAGTGTCGCCGCCGCCCACGGGGTCGACGCCCAGCATCGGCTCGGCGCTCAGGCGCTCGGTCGCGCCGTGCAGCAGCGCCGACGACAGCGAGGCCAGGCGATGTTCGTTCGACAGATCGAGGCCCGCCGAATTGGCGCGTGCCTTGCCGTACAGGCCGCGCGGCATCGGAATGCGCGGATGCGGCAGGCCAAGCGTGCCCTCTTCCTTGTGCATCCGTTCGACCTGCGCGACCGGGTCGGCGACCAGCTCGTCCAGCGAGATGGTGTCGTCGGCAATGCGGTTGACGAACGAGGTGTTGGCGCCGTTCTCCAGCAGGCGCCGCACCAGGTAGGCCAGCAGCGTCTCGTGCGTGCCGACCGGCGCGTAGATGCGGCACGGCCGGTTCAGCTTGCCCTCGGCCACCGGGCCGACCACCTGGTCGTACAGCGGCTCGCCCATGCCGTGCAGGCACTGGAATTCGTACTGTCCGGGGTAGTAGCTATGGCCGGCGATCTGGTAGATCGCGGCCAGCGTGTGCGCGTTGTGGGTGGCGAACTGCGGATAGATCGCGTCCGGCACCGACAGCAGCTTGCGCGCGCAGGCGAGGTACGACACATCGGTGTAGACCTTGCGCGTGTAGACCGGGTAACCCTCCAGGCCGTCGACCTGGGCGCGCTTGATCTCGCTGTCCCAGTAGGCGCCCTTGACCAGCCGGATCATCAGGCGATGGCGGCTGCGGCGCGCCAGGTCGATCAGGTAGTCGATCACGAACGGGCAACGCTTCTGGTAGCCCTGAACGACGAAGCCGATGCCGCTCCACCCGGCCAGCTCGGGCTCGAAGCAGAGCCGTTCCAGCAGGTCCAGCGAGATTTCCAGCCGGTCGGCCTCCTCGGCGTCGATGTTGATGCCGATGTCGTACTGGCGGGCCAGCAGCGTCAGCGACTTCAGGCGCCCGTACAGCTCGCCGAGCACGCGCTCGTGCTGGGCGCGGCTGTAGCGCGGATGCAGCGCCGACAGCTTGATCGAGATGCCCGGGCCCTCGTAGATGCCGCGGCCGCGCGAGGCCTGGCCGATCGCGTGAATGGCCTGCTCGTAGGAGGCCAGATAGCGCTGCGCGTCGGCCTCTGTCATCGCGGCCTCGCCCAGCATGTCGTACGAGTAGCGGAAGCCCTGGGCCTCGTACTTGCGCGCGTTGGCCAGCGCCTCGGAGATGGTCTCGCCGGTGACGAACTGCTCGCCCATCAGGCGCATCGCCATGTCGACGCCCTTGCGGATCAGCGGCTCGCCGCCCTTGCCGATGATGCGCGTCAGCGCGCGGGTCAGGCCGGCCTCGTTATGGGTCGAGACCAGCTTGCCGGTGACCAGCAGGCCCCAGGTGGCGGCGTTGACGAACAGCGACGGGCTCTGGCCGAGGTGCGACTGCCAGTTGGCGCCGCTGATCTTGTCGCGGATCAGCGCGTCGCGGGTGGCCTTGTCGGGAATGCGCAGCAGCGCCTCGGCCAGGCACATCAGCGCCACGCCTTCCTGCGACGACAGCGAGAATTCCTGGATCAGCCCCTGCACCAGCCCTTCGCGGCCGCTGCCGCCCTTCTGCTGGCGCAGGTTCAGGGCCAGCTTCTTTGCCATCGCCAGCGCGGCGTCGGCCTGCTGCTGCGGCAGGCGGGCCTGCTCCAGCAGCACCGGCACGCATTCGGTTTCGGGCCGGCGGTAGGCGGAGGTAATCGCCGCGCGCAGCACCGACTGCGGCTGGATGCTCTGGGCAAATTCGAGGAAGGGCTGTGGCGCGCCCTCGCCGGCCACCGCGTCGAGCGTGTCGGCCCCGTCCGCGTCGGGCTGGCCGCTGCCGTTCGCCTCGTGCGGCGCCTGTCCGCGCTCGATCTGCTCCAGGTAGGAGAAGATCGCCTGCTTGATCAGCCAGTGGGGCGTGCGGTCGATCGACTGGGCAACGCGCTTCAGGCGGTCGCGGGAGGCGTCGTCGAGCTTGACGCCGAGGGTGGTGGTGGCCATGCGAGGAGATCTCCGAGGAACGCGCTTGCCGCCTCTCAATCGCCCGCCGTGGGTCGCTCAATGGAGCCCGGACGGTCGTGCGGAAGTCGCGCGATGTGATGCAAATTGGCGCGATCATACTCCCGGAGAAAACCAGGGTGCAACTTGGTATAACCCACTAGGTGCAACTGCCATGAAGGCACCGGCTCCATGCGGTTGCACCGCCGGTGTGCCGAGAGGCGATGGTGGGCTTGGTGCGCCCGTGGTCAGATCCGCAACGGGTCGATCTCCAGCTGCCAGCGTACTCCTTTGACGCTCGTCCCGACTTCACTGAAAGTTTGCGTCCACTCTCCGACAAAGCGTTGCAGTGCCATGCGCGATCCGCTTTCGATCAGCATCTGGGCGCGCTCCCGGTTGGCGATTCGCACCATCGACATCGGTACCGGGTCGTGCAGTTGCACCTCGGCGCCCAGCACCATGCCGTCGGCCCGCTCGCGGGCGGCATGCAGGAAGTCCAGGGCCCGTTGCAACTGCCCATGTTCGGCCGTCACCAGTACCTGATGGACGAAGGGCGGCAGTCCGGCCTGGCGCCGTTCGCGCAGCTGCGTGGCCGCAAAGCCGTCGTAGTCGTGGCGTACCAGCGCCTGCAGCGCCGGGGCATCCGGATAGCCGGTCTGGATCAGCACCTCGCCCGCCAGGCCGGCGCGGCCGGCGCGGCCCGACACCTGCATCAGCGACGCGAACAGGTGCTCGGCCGCGCGGAAATCGTGGCTGAACATCGCCGCGTCGGGATGGACGATACCGACCAGCGTCACGCGCTGGAAGTCGTGGCCCTTGGCGATCATCTGGGTGCCGACCAGGATGTCGACCTCGCCGGCGTGGACCTCGTCGAACATCGCTTGCGCACTGCCCTTGCGGCGGGTCGAATCGGCGTCGATCCGGGCAATGCGGGCCTGCGGGAAGCGCGCGGCCAGCGCCTCCTCGATCCGCTGCGTGCCGCGGCCCAGCGGCGCGATGTCGACGTTGCCGCAGTCGGGGCAGTGGTGCGGGATGCGGGCCTCGAGCCCGCAGTGATGGCAGCGCAGGCAGCGCTCGGGGCGATGCAGCACCAGGTACGCGGAGCAGCGTGGACAGCCGGACAGCCAGCCGCAGCTGTCGCAGGCGATCACCGGCGCATAGCCGCGCCGGTTCAGGAACAGCAGGCTTTGCTCGCCGCGGGCCAGGCGCGCCTCGATCGCCTGCAGCAGCGGCGCCGACAGGCCCTCGTAGAGCGGCCGCTGGCGCTGCCGCTCGTGATTCAGGTCGACCAGCCGCACGGTCGGCAGCACCGCGTCGGCCTGGGCCCGTTCGCGCAGCACCAGCTTGCGGTAGGCCCCCTGCTCGGCGCGCCACCAGGATTCCATCGACGGCGTGGCCGAGCCGAGCACCACCGGGATGCCGAGCTGCTTGGCGCGCCAGACCGCCAGATCGCGGGCCGAGTAGCGCAGGCCCTCCTGCTGCTTGTACGAGGTGTCGTGCTCCTCGTCGACCACGATCAGCGCCAGCGTCGGCAGCGACGCCATCACCGCCATCCGTGTGCCCAGCACGATACGCGCTTCGCCGCGATGGGCCGCCAGCCAGTGCAGCGTGCGCTCCTGATCGGCCATGCCGCTGTGCAGGACGGCCAGTGGCGCCGCCGGGAAGCGCGCGGCGATGCGTGCCTGCAGCTGCGGCGTCAGATTGATTTCGGGCACCAGCATCAGCACCTGGGCCGCGGGATCGCGCGCCAGTGCGGCCGCGATCGCGTGCAGATAGACCTCGGTCTTGCCGCTGCCGGTGACGCCGTGCAGCAGGAAGGGGGCGAAGCCGATCGCGGCGGCGATGGCGTCGACGGCCTGACGCTGTTCCGGGTGCAGGGCGGGTGTGGGGGGACGTACTGCGGCCGTCGATTCGGCCGTTGCGGCAGGATCGGCCGGATCGCGGCGGTCGCCACCGCGACCGGGGCCCGAGTCGCCGGGTTCGCCGGGTTCGCCGGGTTCGCCGGGTTCGCCGGGTTCGCCGGGTTCGCCGGGTTCGCCGGGTTCGCCGGGTTCGCCGGGTCCGCCGGGTCCGCCGGGTCCGCCGGGTCCGCCGGAGTGGCGGGGGCCGCCGTCGTGGCTGAGGATGCCGGGCTCGCAGGGATCAGCGGATTCATCGGATCCGCCTGGCTCGGCGGCGGTCAGCAGCGGCCGGTCCACCGTCTCGCAGTCGACCCAACCCGCCTCGACCCATTGCGCCAGCCGCGCCGGCGCGGCGGTGCACAGCAGGCGCGCGGCCTGCTGGGTCAGCCACTGCCCCTGCGAGCCGGCATCGACCAGCGCCTTGGCCAGCGCGCCAACGGAGCGGGCGCGCGGCGGCACCGCGGCCAGCAGCGCCTCGGCGCAGCCCTCGCGCACCCGGAACCGCTCGGTGCGCGCGCGCGCCGCCAGCCGGGGCCAGGCCTGCGCGTCGCGCAAACCGGGCGGCAAGGCGGGCAGGATCACCTCGCCCAGACGCCGGTGGTAATAGGCGGCCGCAAAAGAGGCCAGCGCCAGCCAGTGCGCATTGAGCGGCGGCAGCCAGCCCAGCCGCTGCGATACCGGACGCAGCCGGTCGGCGGGCACCTCGCTGCGATCGGTACCCGCAATCGCGACCCCCACCATCTCGCGCCGGCCGAACGGCACGGCAACGAGCTCGCCCGGACGGACGTGCCTGCCGTCGAGCTCGGCGTTCAGATAATCGAAGCGGTCGTCTGCGGGCGTGTCCAGCGCGATCTGCACCAGCGGCGACGCAGCGCCGCCGACTTCGTTCTGCGGCGGCGGGCTTGCCAGGGATGAGGACGGGGACGACACGATCAGCGGGGGCGGGGGCGAGGACGGCCGGCAAATTCCGCCGGCACCGAAGTGTGCACCATACACGACACTTCGTTGCCGAAACTCTGCATCGGCGGGGCGAGGCCGGGGGCACGAGGACGGCGTGCCGGTCGTTGGGTGCGGTGCAGCATCAACTTAAAGTAAAACTTCAAATGTGGGGCTAAGTCGATGATAGATGACCAGTTTTCCCCTCTCTCCACATCGCCTGTGGATAACTTTGTTGAAAACTCGGGCCAACTTGCCGTAAAGGCGCGCGAAACAAGGCTTTCGGGACCATGACCATGCTCCAGCGCCTGCTGTCAAGCCATTAAAAATCAATGACTTAGCAATATCCCCCGATTGTGTTAAGTGATAACCCCGTCGTGCACTGCGGAAAGCCCATTTGTGTGCATAAGTCAAGCCTTGACAGGCATCGATTCATCGCCGAAGCGCCACGATGGCGCCCCGCATGCACACGATTCGGCAGCGCAGACGCACCGGCACCGGCGTGCGCGGGCCTATGCCTGGGCGCCGTCGCGCTGCCGCAGCGCACGGCTGTGGCGGTGCACTTCGTCGACCAGCACCGTTACGCTCTCGGGCGGCGTGAATTGCGAGATTCCATGTCCGAGGTTGAAGACATGGCCATCGCTGCCGCCGCCGGCCGCGTAATCGTCCAGCACCCTGCGAGCCTGTTCGCGGATGCCGGCCTCGTCGGCGAACAGCACGGTCGGGTCCAGATTGCCCTGCAGGGCCACGCGGCCTCCGGTACGCCGGCGCGCGGCGGCCAGATTGACCGTCCAGTCCAGGCCGATGGCATCGGCGCCGCTGTCGGCCAGCTGCTCCAGCCACAGGCCGCCGCCCTTGGTAAAGACGATCACCGGCACGTTCTCGCCCTGATGCTCGCGGCGCAGGCCCGCGATGACCTTGCGCATGTAGTCGAGCGAGAAGCGCTGGTACATGCCGTCGGCCAGCGTGCCGCCCCAGGTATCGAACAGCATCACGGCCTGGGCGCCCGCCTCGATCTGCGCGTTCAGATAGGCGGACACGGCCTGCGCATTGATCTCCAGGATCCGGTGCATCAGGTCCGGGCGGGCGTACATCATGCCCTTGACCAGCCGGAAGTCGTCCGAGCCGCCGCCTTCGACCATATAGCAGGCCAGCGTCCAGGGGCTGCCGGAGAAGCCGATCAGCGGCACGCGCTGGCGTCCGTCCTGTACCAGGGCACGCCGGATCGACGCGACCGCATCGAACACGTACTGCAGTTCGCCCATGTCCGGCACCGCCAGCCTGGCGACATCGGCCTCGGTGCGCAGCGGCCGCGCGAAGCGCGGGCCTTCGCCCTGGGCAAACGACAGGCCGAGGCCCATCGCGTCGGGTACGGTCAGGATGTCCGAGAACAGGATCGCGGCGTCGAGCGGAAATCGGTCGAGCGGCTGCAGGGTGACTTCGGTGGCAAAGGCCGGATTCTTGGCCAGCCCAAGGAAGCTGCCGGCCCGTGCGCGCGTGGCGTTGTATTCGGGCAGATAGCGCCCGGCCTGGCGCATCAGCCACAGCGGCGTGTATTCGGTCGGCTGGCGGCGCAGCGCGCGCAGGAAGATGTCGTTCTGCAGTGCGGTCATGGTGGTCCTCGTCAGCCCGCCATTCTACGGGATCGCCACACCGCCGCCGGCAGTATTACGGGCATGGCGCCCCGGTGATTCCGCGCGCCGGTGCGCCCGGCTTCATTGCTTGTTCTGCCTCATTCTTTTCAGACCGCCCTCCTCGTCCATCCTCGATCTCGTCGAGCGTCATCCCGTCGAGCGTCATTCCTCGTCCAGCAACTGGGCGAAGGCCTGGGCGCCGCGCCGCATCCATTCCCGTGCCCGCGGCGATTCGCCCTGCAGGCGGGCGAAGCCATGGGTCATGCCGCTCGCCTCGATGGTGATCACGGCGGCGCCCTCGCGCACCAGATGATCGGCGTAGGCGAGGCCGTCGTCGCGCAGCACGTCATGCGCCGCGACCAGCACCACCGTCGCCGGCGGGACCGCGGTGGAGCGGCCGGGGAGCGCCGCCATCAGATGCAGGCGAGGATCGTCCATTGCCGTGCCGTCGGCGAGCCGCGCTTCGCCGATGAGCTGCGTCCAGTACCACGTCATTTCGTCTCGCGTCAGGCCGGGGCCGGCGGCAAAGGCGCGATAGCTCTCGCTGGCGAAGCGGGGTGCGGTGACGGGATAGATCAGGAACTGCGCGCGCACCAGGCCCGGCGTATCGGCATTGGCGAGCGCGGCGGCCTGCGCCGCCAGGTGGCCGCCGGCGCTGTCGCCAGCGACCGCCAGAAAGCGCGGATCGACTTCGAGGGCGTCGCGCCGCTGCGCCAGCCATCGCAAGGCGTCGAGCGCATCGTCGCAGGGCGCGGGATACGGATGCTCGGGTGCGAGCCGGTAGTCGACGCTGACGACCGCACAGCCGGTATCGAGCGCCAGCGCCGCGGCGACGCCGTGGTGGGTCTCGTGCGAGCCGACGACCCAGCCGCCGCCGTGGAAATAGACCAGCAGACGCGGCCTCGCCACCGCGGTGGGCCGGAACAGGCGTGCGTTCAGCGTCCTGCCCTCCAGCGCGATAGGCAGCTCGGACACGGCGAGCCCTTCCGGATCGGGACGATACGACAGCGCCGCAACCTCGCGGAAGCGGGCGCGCCGCTCGAGCGCATCGGCGGGCACCGGCGCGCCGGCATAGCGCTCGGCGAGTCCGCGATAGTAGGCAAGCAGGTCGGGGTCGATGGCCATGGCGTCCCTGGGCGAATTCGTGGGAGGTGAGGATGGAAGACGGAAAGCGAAGGGGTCGAATGATACGCGGCGACGCCGCTCAACCGCGCATCGTTTCGATCTTGGTGCAGCGGTCCTGTACCGCCATCAGCCCGGCGTCCTTCGCGCGGGCCAACGCCTCGTCGTTGACGATGCCCAGTTGCAGCCAGACGCCTCGCGCACCGATCGCGATCGCCTCCTCCACGACCGGCGGCACATCGGGCGAACGCCGGAAGATATCGACCCACTCGATGCGTGCGCCCTCCGCCGCCAACACTTGCGCGGCGTCGTGCAGCGAGGCATGGCAGCGCTCGCCCAGGATCGATTCGCCGGCGTGGTTCGGGTTGATGGGGACGATGCGGTGACCGTGCCGCTGCAGGAAGGCGGCCACCTCGTGACTCGCGCGCTCGGGCTTGTCGGACAGCCCAACCACGGCGACCGTGCGCAGCTTCAGCATGCCTTCGATATCGGCCTGCATGGTATCCATTCAGTGCTCCTTGGCAGGCGGGCAAGACACCCGCAGCGATGGAACACTGCCGGTGCACGCACCGGGCGTCAACCCCGACGAGGTGATCCGGCGAGCAGTGCCGAAACGGAAATAGTCATGCACCAGAACGATGCCAGCGTGCGATAGCCAACAGAGTGTGCCAATTTTTGTGGCTATTGCGGCCAATTTGCCGTCTTTTCGCTTTCAACTACTTGCAAACCGATACACTTTGTTACTGCCATAGGGGGAAGTTTCCCCCACAATGCTTTGACACATTGTGAACTTTGTGACGGCGCCGCAGGCCAGAGAGCCGCAGGCGCCCTGAAGAAAGCCCAGCAGCAGAATGTATTGCCGGTGTCCCGATAAACGGCGCGAATAGTAGTCGAGTATGCGCCAGATCGGATGCCGGTGCTGTGGCGAACGGTAGCGAAGCCTGCGAGACAGGCTGTCCCTGCAACAGGACGCGCTACACGTCGCCCGACCGAACCCGTTCCTTCGAATTGACCCCTCGAAGGGATTTTCCCGTCCGCGCGGCGCCTCCCCGGCCCGCGCGCTTTTTTTTTTGTGTTTTTAGTTTTTTGTCAGTGTTTGTCTGACTTCAGCCAACAGCATAGCTCGCATCATGAAAAAAGGCAGCCTCGCGGCTGCCTTTTTCCTTCGCGCTGACGAAAAAGCAACGCCTGGACGGGGTCCTGCTTACTTCTTCCGGCGCAGGCGGGCGATGGCCGCCAGCTGGGCGGCCGCAACCGCCAGCTCGCTCTGCGCACGCGCCAGGTCGAACTCGCTGCTCTGGTTCTGCAGCAGTTCCTCGGCGGCGCGCTTTGCTTCCTGCGCCTTGGCCTCGTCGAGGTCGGTACCACGGATCGCGGTGTCGGCCAGCACGGTGACGTGCTTGGGCTGGACTTCCAGAATGCCGCCGGCGACGAACACGAACTCTTCGCTGCCGTCTTCCTTCTCGATCCGCACCGCACCCGGATGGATGCGCGTGATCAGCGGCGTGTGCCCGGGCAGGATGCCCAGCTCACCCGACTCGCCCGGCAGCGCCACGAACTTCGCCTGGCCGGAGAAGATCGAGGCTTCCGCGCTGACGACGTCTACAAGAATGGTTGCCATGTGAATTCCTTTGTCCAGTCGCTTCGCTTGGAACGGCGGCGCGCCTGCGCACGGAAACCGTGCCGGCGCGCCGTCGCCTGGCGAGGCTTACTGGAGCTTCTTGGCCTTCTCGAAGGCTTCGTCGATCGAGCCGACCATGTAGAACGCCTGCTCGGGCAGGTGATCGCACTCGCCGTCCACCAGCATCTTGAAGCCGCGGATGGTTTCCTTCAGCGGCACGTACTTGCCCGGCGAACCCGTGAACACTTCCGCGACGTGGAAGGGCTGCGACAGGAAACGCTGGATCTTCCGTGCACGCGCCACCGCCAGCTTGTCTTCCGGCGACAGTTCGTCCATGCCCAGAATCGCGATGATGTCGCGCAGTTCCTTGTAGCGCTGCAGCGTCTGCTGGACGCGGCGGGCCACTTCGTAGTGCTCGGTACCGACGATCTGCGGATCCAGCTGGCGCGAGGTCGAGTCGAGCGGATCGACGGCGGGGTAGATACCCAGCGCGGCGATGTCACGCGACAGCACGACGGTCGAGTCCAGGTGCAGGAAGGTGGTAGCGGGCGACGGGTCGGTCAGGTCATCCGCCGGCACGTACACGGCCTGGATCGAGGTGATCGAGCCGGTCTTGGTCGACGTGATGCGCTCCTGCAGCTTGCCCATTTCTTCAGCCAGCGTCGGCTGATAGCCCACGGCGGAAGGCATACGGCCCAGCAGTGCCGACACTTCGGTACCGGCCAGCGTGTAGCGGTAGATGTTGTCGACGAAGAACAGGATGTCGCGGCCTTCGTCGCGGAAACGCTCGGCCATCGTCAGGCCGGTCAGCGCCACGCGCAGACGGTTGCCCGGCGGCTCGTTCATCTGGCCGAACACCATGGCCACCTTGTCGAGCACGTTCGAGTCCTTCATTTCGTGGTAGAAGTCGTTCCCTTCACGGGTACGCTCGCCCACGCCGGCGAACACCGACAAGCCGCTGTGCTGCTTGGCGATGTTGTTGATCAGTTCCATCATGTTGACGGTCTTGCCGACGCCGGCGCCGCCGAACAGGCCAACCTTGCCGCCCTTGGCGAACGGGCAGACCAGGTCGATCACCTTGATGCCGGTTTCGAGCAGGTCCACCGAAGGCGACAGTTCGTCGAACTGCGGGGCCTTCTGGTGAATCGCGCGCACTTCGTCCGCGGCGATCGGGCCGGCTTCGTCGATGGGACGACCCAGCACGTCCATGATGCGGCCCAGCGTGCCGTGACCGACCGGCACCGAAATCGGCGCGCCGGTGTTCTTCACGGCCATGCCGCGGCGCAGGCCGTCGGACGAGCCCAGCGCGATGGTACGGACGACGCCGTCACCGAGCTGCTGCTGCACTTCGAAGGTCAGGCCCTTCTCGGCGAACGACGCTTCGTTGCTCTCTTCCAGCACCAGCGCGTCGTACACCTTCGGCAGCGCGTCGCGGGGGAACTCGATGTCCACCACGGCGCCAATACACTGCACAATATTTCCGATACTCATTTCGTATCTCCGATAGCTTGAATTCTTGACGCCCAGTCTCGTCAGTTACACGGCTGCCGCACCGCTGACGATTTCCGACAATTCCTTGGTGATCGCTGCCTGGCGGGTCTTGTTGTAGTCCAGCTGCAGTTCTGCAATCACGTTCTTGGCGTTGTCGGACGCCGCCTTCATGGCCACCATGCGCGCCGACTGCTCGGACGCCATGTTCTCGGCCACGGCTTGGTACACCAGCGCTTCGACGTAGCGGACCAGCAGGTCTTCCACCACCGTCTGGGCGTCGGGCTCGTAGATGTAATCCCACGAGTAAGCGCGCTTTTCCTCTTCGGTCTGCGCCATCCGCTCGGCGGACAGCGGCAGCAGCTGCTCGACCATCGGCTCCTGCTTCATGGTGTTGACGAACTTCGTGTACGCCAGGTACACGGCGTCCACCTCACCATTGGTGAAGGCGTCGAGCTGGACCTTGATCGCGCCGATCAGCTTTTCCAGATGCGGCGTATCGCCCAGATGCACCACGTGCGAGACCACCTTGGCGCCAACGCGGCCCAGGAACTGCATCCCCTTGGTGCCGATCGCGGTGGTTTGCACCTGCACACCGCGGTTCTGCCAGTCGCGCAGCTCGTTGGTGACGGCGCGCAGCACGTTGGTGTTCAGGCCGCCGCACAGCCCCTTGTCGGTCGTCACCACGATCAAGCCGGCGCGCTTGACGTCGCGCGCCTGCAGGAACGGATGCTTGAACTCCGGGTTGGCCGTGGCCAGGTGCGCGGCAATGTTGCGCACCTTCTCGGCGTACGGGCGGGCAGCACGCATCCGCTCCTGCGCCTTGCGCATCTTGGATGCGGCGACCATTTCCATCGCCTTGGTGATCTTGCGCGTGTTCTGCACGCTCTTGATCTTGGTTCGAATCTCTTTCGTTCCGGCCATATCTTCCTCTCCAGTCGTGCCGCGCGCCCGGCCGTCGCCCTTTTTCAGGCCGACGCCGGTTGCGCGGTCCGTGGAATCACGCGGTTAGAACGCGGCGGACTTCTTGAAATCCTCGATCGCGGCACGCAGGGCAGCTTCGTCGTCCTTCGACAGATCCTTGGTGTCTTCGATACGGTTGACGAGATCGGCGTACTTGGTCTTCAGGTGGTCGTGCAGGCCCTTTTCGAACGGCAGGATGTCCTTCACTTCCACGTTGTCGAGGAAGCCATTGTTGGCGGCGTACAGCGACGCGGCCAGCTGCCACACCTGCAGCGGCTGGTACTGCGGCTGCTTGAGCAGTTCCATCACGCGGCGGCCGCGCTCGAGCTGCTTGCGGGTGGCATCGTCCAGGTCCGAGGCGAACTGCGCGAACGCAGCCAGTTCACGGTACTGGGCCAGGTCGGTACGGATACCGCCGGACAGCTTCTTGACGACCTTGGTCTGCGCAGCGCCACCGACGCGCGACACCGAGATACCGGCGTTGATCGCGGGACGGATACCGGCGTTGAACAGGTCGGTTTCCAGGAAGATCTGGCCGTCGGTAATCGAGATCACGTTGGTCGGCACGAACGCGGACACGTCGCCGGCCTGCGTTTCGATCACGGGCAGCGCGGTCAGCGAACCGGTCTTGCCCTTGACTTCGCCATTGGTGAACTTCTCGACGTAGTCGGCGTTGACGCGGGCGGCGCGCTCCAGCAGGCGCGAGTGCAGGTAGAACACGTCGCCCGGGTAGGCTTCGCGGCCCGGCGGGCGGCGCAGCAGCAGCGACACCTGGCGATAGGCCCAGGCCTGCTTGGTCAGGTCGTCATAGACGATCAGCGCGTCTTCGCCGCGGTCGCGGAAGTACTCGCCCATCGTGCAGCCGGCGTAGGCGGCCAGGTACTGCATGGCGGCCGAGTCCGAAGCGGCGGCGGCCACCACGACGGTGTATTCCATCGCGCCGGTCTCTTCCAGCTTGCGCACCACGTTGGCGATCGTCGAAGCCTTCTGGCCGATTGCCACGTAGACGCAATAGACGCCCTTGCCCTTCTGGTTGATGATCGCGTCGACGGCGACGGCGGTCTTGCCGGTCTGGCGGTCGCCGATGATCAGCTCGCGCTGGCCGCGGCCGATCGGCACCATCGCGTCGATCGACTTCAGGCCGGTCTGCACCGGCTGGCTCACCGACTGGCGCGCGATCACGCCCGGGGCGACCTTCTCGATCACGTCGGTCAGCTTGGCGTTGATCGGGCCCTTGCCGTCGATCGGCTGGCCCAGCGTGTTGACCACGCGGCCCAGCAGTTCCTTGCCCACCGGCACTTCCAGAATGCGGCCGGTGCACTTGACCTGGTCGCCTTCCGAGATGTGTTCGTAGTCGCCCAGCACCACGGCGCCGACAGAGTCGCGCTCGAGGTTCAGCGCCAGGCCGAAGGTGTTGCCGGGGAATTCCAGCATCTCGCCCTGCATCACGCCGGACAGGCCGTGCACGCGGCAGATGCCATCGGTCACGGAAATCACCGTGCCGGTGTTGCGCACTTCAGCTTCGGCGCCAAGGCCCGAGATGCGGGACTTGATCAGCTCGCTGATTTCTGAGGGGTTCAGTTGCATCACAATGCTCCTAATTCTTCAATCCGTCGGCTGTCCGCACATCAGGCGGTCAGCGCGGCTTGCATGGCGGCCAGGCGCGCGCGCACCGAGGTATCCAGCACTTCGTCGCCCACCTTGACGCGAACGCCGCCGATCAGCGAGGGGTCGACCGTCACGGTCGGCACCAGCTTGCGCCCGAACTTGCGTTCGAGCGAGGCGACCAGATCGGTCAGCGGCGCGCCGTCGAGCGGGAACGCGCTGGTGATTTCGACGTCGGCCGAACCTTCTTGGGCGTTCTTCAGCGCATGGAACTGCTCGGCAATCTCCGGCAGCACGGTCAGGCGGTCGTTGTCCACCAGCAACTGCACGAAGCGGCGCGCCTCGTCGTTGACCGGAGACTTCAGCACCGACAGGAACAGTTCGGCCAGCTTGTCGCCGGGAACGTTCGGATCGTCGGCCAGCGCCTTGATCTCCGGGGTGGCCGCGACCTGCCCCATTTCCGAAACCAGCTCGGACCATGCACCCAGATTGCCGGCGTTGGCCTCGCTGGCGACGCGGAACAGCGCCTCGGCGTAGGGACGGGCAATGGTTGCGGTTTCTGCCATGATTAGAGCTCGGCCTTCAGTTGGTTGAGCAGGTCGGCGTGGACCTGCGCATTCACTTCACGCTTGAGGATCTGCTCTGCACCCTTGACGGCCAGCACGGCGACCTGGTCGCGCAGCTGCTCGCGTGCCTTGGTGACCTGCTGTTCGGCATCGGCCTTCGCTTGCGCGATGATGCGTGCGGCTTCGGCCTGGGCGTTGCGCTTGATCTCTTCGGCGACCATCTGGGCGCGCTTCTCCGCGTCGGCGACGCGTTGCGCACCTTCGGCGCGGGCTTCGGCCAGGGCCACGTCCACGCGCTTGTTGGCCAGCTCGAGTTCGGCCTTGCCCTTTTCGGCAGCCGCGAGACCGTCGGCGATTTTCTTTGCGCGTTCGTCGAGCGCCTTCACCAGCGGCGGCCAAATGAATTTGGCGACAACCCACCACAGGATGAAGAACACGACCATCTGCGCAAAAAACGTTGCGTTCAGATTCATGGTGTGTTCCTTTCGGTAAACAAACTACAGATAAATGCGCAAAGGCGGCCAGGCTAGTGGCCTGCGCCGCCCGTCAGCATCATGCAGACCGAAAAGATTTACTGAATGACGGCCAGCAGCGGGTTGGCGAACGCGAACAGCATGGCCACGCCCACACCGATCAGGAATGCCGCGTCGATCAGGCCGGCCAGCAGGAACATCTTGGTCTGCAGCGGGTTCATCAGTTCCGGCTGACGCGCGCAGGCTTCGATGTACTTGCCACCCATCAGAGCGATACCCAGGCAGGCACCGATCGCGCCCAGGCCGATGATGATGCCGATACCGATGGCGGTCAGACCCTGGATGTTGGCGAGAAATTCTTGCATGACGACTCCTTTAATTTGAGAAGAGACTTAGAACCAAAAAAACCAAAAACCAAAAAACCGGAAATCAGTGCTTGTCGTGTGCCTGGCCGAGATACACCAGCGTCAGCATCATGAAAATGAAGGCCTGCAGCAGCACGATCAGGATGTGGAAGATCGCCCAGACCGCGCCGGCAATCACGTGGCCGACGAAGCCCAGAGCCGACAGGTCGGCGCCGAAGGTCCACATCGAGCCCAGCAGCGCGATCAGCAGGAACACGAGTTCGCCGGCGTACATATTGCCGAACAGTCGCATGCCGAGCGAAACGGCCTTGGCCAGGAATTCGATGACGTTCAGCACCAGGTTGAACGGGGCCAGGTACCACTTGCCGCCGAACGGTGCCGACAGCAGCTCGTGCACGAAGCCGCCCGCGCCCTTGATCTTGAAGCTGTAGTAGATCATCAGGATCAGCACGGCGAACGACATGCCCAGCGTGCCGTTCAGGTCGGCGGTCGCCACGGCCTTGTGGTGCGGCAGGTGGACGCCGAACACGCCCAGCAGGTGGTTCAGGCCGTGGACCCAGTCAACCGGGATCAGGTCGATCGCGTTCATCATGGTGATCCAGCAGAACACCATCAGCGCCAGCGGCGCGATCCACGAACGGTCGCCGTGGATGATGCCCTTGGCCTGATCGTCGACCATCTCGACGATCATTTCGACGAAGGCCTGGAAGCGGCCCGGCACGCCGGCGGTAACGCGACGCGCGGCCAGGTACAGGAACAGCACGGCGATCGCGCCGCACAGCACCGACCAGAAGACGGTGTCGTAATTGATCACGCCGAAGTCGACCACGGAGGCCTGCTTGCCGCCGATCGAATTCAGGTTCTGCAAATGTTCGGCGATATAGCCGGATGGGGTGAGCGCGTTTTCAGCGCCTTGAGCAGTTGCCATGTCGAATCGAACCGTATATTGCGAAACCTGTTTGACCTGCATTCGCCATCGCGAACGCTCGGTATGCTTCTTGCACCGCCTTCGGCTCGTCGGCCGGTCACCGCAATGCAAGTCGCTTCGTAACTTCCCGATGCCGCGCGCGATTCGAAATCGGCGCGGCATCCCAATCTTGTTTTCTCGAATCCGGCCCTCAATTGCCCTGAATCAGAACAACGCGGCACCGGTTCGGGGCATGGCGATCCGTAATTCGGCAATTCGAAAATCTATCGAATCGCCAGCGCCACCCAGTACGTCTTCAACGCAAGCAGGAACGTGACCAGCATCGGCACCCAACGCAGATCGCGGTACAGCACCACCACCAGCACGAACAGCGCGACGGTGGCCATCACCTTGATCGCCTCGCCGACCACCAGCCCGCCGATCGACGCGCGGTCCCGTGCGAGCCAAAGCCGGAAGGCGAAGAACGCGCTCGGCACGCAGCACACCGCGCCGCCGAACAGCGCCGACCAGCCGTACGGTCCGGCCTCGGGGCCGAACACCGCCCAGCCGATCGCCGACAGCAGCGTCACCGCGACTTGCGCCAGCACCACCTTGCCCGGCGTCATCCGCGAGGGCCGTAGCGCGCGTTCGCCGAACAGCGACACCGCGTCGTCGTGCGACAGCGGCTGGATCGGCGCGGCGGGGCCGTCGTCGGACGCGTCGTCGCGCCAGTCGTCACGGTCCCAAGCGTCGCGATCCCACTCGTCGGCCTGACGCCCGGAAGTCCGCTCGGTACGGTCGGTATTCGATCCCGCGCGAGGCGGCTTTGGGTCTGTCGCCACTACAACTTGTCGGTCTGCCTGCTTGCAGTTCTGGCCGGGAACTTTTCGTCCTCGGCCAGTATTCAAACCGCACGATTTTACGGGGAATGCGGATAACGAGTCAATCTGCTTACAGTTGCCTTGCAAGGCAAAACACCACAACTCTTGCTATCTCGCTTCGATCATGCTTGCGCGGATATTGCGCGGCAATGACCTGACACGTAATCGGATTGCGTAGCAAAAAAATGGCGCCGGGGGAAGAACCCGGCGCCATTCGCGCTGTTCCATTGGGCGATCATCGCCCAACCGCGCTCATGCGACCTGCCGTCCCGCGGCGGGGTCGCGCAAGCGGGCCAGCACGCCGTCGAGCGCGTCGTTGCTGGAAAACTGGATGGTGAGCTGACCCTTGCCGCGCGCGCCGAGCTTGATCTGCACCGGCATGCCGAGCGCGTCGGACAGTTCCTCCTCCAGCCGCGCGACGTCGCGCGCGCCCTGCCCGGTCTTCTGCTTCAGCGACTTCAGATCGAAGGGCTTCAGCGTCGAGGTCACCAGCTTCTCGGTCTCGCGCACCGACAGCCGCTTGTTGACGATCTGGTTGGCCAGCGTGATCTGGTGCGCGCCGTCCACCGCCAGCAGCGCGCGCGCATGGCCCATGTCGAGATCGCCGGCCATCAGCATGGTCTGCACCGGCTGCGCCAGGTTCAGCAGGCGCAGCAGATTCGACACCGCGCTGCGCGAGCGGCCGACCGACTCGGCGGCCTGTTCGTGGGTGAACTTGAATTCGCGGATCAGGCGCATGATGCCTTGCGCCTCTTCCAGCGGGTTCAGGTCCTCGCGCTGGATGTTCTCGATCAGCGCCATCGCCGCCGCGGCCTCGTCGGCCACGTCCTTGATCAGCACCGGCACCTTGTCCAGCCCCGCCAGCTTGGAGGCGCGGAAACGGCGCTCGCCGGCAATGATCTCGTAGCGATCGGGCTCGGCCACGCGCCGCACCAGGATTGGCTGCATCAGGCCCTGCGCGCGGATGCTCGCTGCGAGCTCCTGCAGCGCACCCTCGTCCATCCGCGTGCGCGGCTGGTACTTGCCGGGCTGCAGCTGATCCACGCGCAGCACGGTGGGCGAACCGTCCTGGCGCGCCGCCTCGACGATCTCCGCCGGGCCGCCCAGCAGGGCTTCCAGCCCACGGCCCAGGCCCTTCTTCTTCGCGGTACTCATGGTGGTGGCTCCTTGCTTGCTGCCGCTCGCCGGCTCAGGCGATCTGGCCCAGTTGCTTGACGCGCGCGATCATCTCGGCGCCGAAATCGAGATAGGCCTTGGCGCCCTTCGACGCCGGATCGAAGGCCACGCCCGGCATGCCGTACGACGGCGCCTCCGCCAGCCGCACATTGCGCGGGATCATCGTCTTGAAGACCTTGTCGCCGAAATGCGCTTCCAGCTGGGCGGAAACCTGCTGCTGCAGCGTCACGCGCGGATCGAACATCACACGCAGCAGGCCGATGACCTTCAGGTCCTTGTTCAGGTTGGCGTGCACCTGCTTGATCGTATTGACCAGGTCGGACAGCCCCTCCAGCGCGAAGTACTCGCACTGCATCGGCACGATGACGCCATGCGCCGCACACAGGCCGTTCAGCGTCAGCAGCGACAGCGACGGCGGGCAGTCGATCAGCACGAAATCGTACTCGCCCTCGACCTCGGCCAGCGCCTGGCGCAGCCGGCGCTCGCGATGCTCGAGCTCGACCAGTTCGACCTCGGCACCGGCCAGCTCGCGGTTGGCCGGCAGCACGTCGTACTTGCCCGACTCCGAGCGCTGGCGTGCCTGCGGGATCGTGGCGAAGCCGACCAGCACCTGATAGACGCTGTGCTCCAGCCCCTGCTTGTCGATGCCCGAACCCATCGATGCATTGCCTTGCGGATCGAGATCGACCAGCAGCACGCGCTGCCCTTGCGCGGCAAGGCCAGCGGCGAGGTTCACCGTGGTGGTGGTCTTGCCCACCCCGCCCTTCTGGTTTGCGATCACGAATACCTTTGCCATGGGTTCTGCAGCTCCTCGCTTGTATTCAGTCGGCG
Organism: Cupriavidus sp. DB3; assembly: GCF_020418465.1. Lineage (NCBI taxonomy): Bacteria > Pseudomonadati > Pseudomonadota > Betaproteobacteria > Burkholderiales > Burkholderiaceae > Cupriavidus > Cupriavidus sp. DB3. The sequence continues at coordinate 146,742 of NZ_JAIZPL010000004.1, forward strand.
CGCGCATCGCTGCGCTCGCCACGGCGCGACAGCACCACCAGGTGGCGCTGCGCGTCCAGTTCGGGCACCGCGAGCTGCGGCACCGCTTCGACCTGCCAGGCCGACATCAGTCCGGCCTGCTCCATCCGCTCCAGTTCGGCGTGCGGATAGACCCCTTTCATTGCGATCATGCGTCCGCCCGGCGCCAGCAGGTGGCCGGCGAGCGTGACGAAATCGGTCAGCTCGGCGAAGGCCCGCGACGTGATCACGGCAAAACCGTCGGCGTCGGCCAGCTTCTCCACCGGTCCCCAATGCGCCGCCGCATTGCCGAGCCTCAGCTGGGCGCGGCACTGGGTCAGGAAGGCGGTCTTCTTCTGCACGATGTCCACCATCAGCACCGACACGTCGGGACAGGCGATGACCAGCGGCAGACCCGGCATGCCGCCGCCCGAGCCGACGTCCAGCACCCTGCCCCGCGCGCCAGGCGCGACCTCGGGCCGACGCGCCGCCTCGGCCAGCGCCGGCACGGCGGCCAGCGAGTCCAGCAGATGATGCGTCAGCATCTCATCCGGATGGCGGATCGCGGTCAGGTTATAAGTGGCGTTCCATTTGCGCAGCAGGGCCAGATAGGCGAGCAGCGTCTCGATACGGGCGTCGTCGAGCGGCAGGCCGATGGCGGCCAGGCCAGCTTCGAGGCGGCGGCGCTGCGCGGCCTCGTCGACCGCGCCGTGGCGCCGCGCCTGGGATGCGTGCGAACCGCCCACTCAGGCCGCCTCACGGCCCGAGCCGGCCGACTTGCCGCGGCCCATGCCCTTCTTCTTCAGGTGTACCAGCAGCAGCGAGATCGCCGCCGGTGTGACGCCTGAGATGCGTGAAGCCTGGCCAAGCGTCTGCGGACGATGCTGGTTCAGCTTCTGGCTGACCTCGAAGCCGAGGCCGCGCACTTCGGTGTAGTCGAAGTCGTCCGGTAGCCGGGTCGACTCGTTGGCTTCCAGCTTGTCGACCTCGGCCGCCTGGCGGGCGATATAGCCGTGGTACTTGATGCCGATCTCGATCTGCTCGCGGATCTGTTCGGCCTGCAGCGGGTCCTCGGCCAGCGGCTCGGACGGCGCATGGCGGCCGGCCTGCAGCGCCATCAGCGCGTCGTAGCCGACGCCCGGGCGCCGCAGCAGGTCCGCCAGGCTGTATTCGCGCTCGATCGCCTTGCCCAGCAGCGGCACGGCATCCTCCGCCGGCAGGCTGGCCGGATTGACCCAGGTGCTCTTCAGGCGCTCTGTTTCACGTGAAACAGCGTCGCGCTTGCGATTGAAGGCGTCCCAGCGGACGTCGTCGACGACGCCAAGCTCGCGGCCGATCTCGGTCAGCCGCATGTCGGCGTTGTCCTCCCGCAGGCTCAGGCGGAATTCGGCGCGGCTGGTGAACATCCGGTACGGCTCGGTCACGCCGCGCGTGATCAGGTCGTCGACCAGCACGCCAAGGTAAGCCTGGTCGCGGCGCGGCGCCCAGGCCTCGCGCTCCTGCGCGTAGCGGCCGGCGTTGATGCCCGCCAGCAGCCCTTGGGCCGCGGCCTCTTCGTAACCCGTGGTGCCATTGATCTGGCCGGCGAAGAACAGCCCGCCGATTGCCTTGCTCTCCAGCGAGGCCTTCAGCGCACGCGGGTCGAAGTAGTCGTACTCGATCGCATAGCCGGGACGCAGGATATGGGCGTTCTCGAGGCCACGGATCGAATGCACCAGCTCCAGCTGCACGTCGAACGGCAGGCTGGTCGAGATGCCATTGGGATAGAACTCGTTCGTCGTCAGCCCTTCCGGTTCCAGGAAGATCTGGTGGCTTTCCTTGCTGGCAAAGCGATGGATCTTGTCCTCGATGCTCGGGCAGTAACGCGGGCCTACCCCTTCGATCACGCCGGTGTACATCGGCGAGCGGTCCAGCCCACCCCGGATGATCTCGTGGGTACGGGCGTTGGTGTGGGTGATCCAGCACGGCAGCTGCTGCGGATGCTGCTCCGGACGGCCCAGGAAGGAGAACACCGGGACCGGATCCAGGTCGCCGGGCTGCTCTTCCATCACCGAGAAGTCGATGGTGCGGCCGTCGATACGCGGCGGCGTGCCCGTCTTCAGGCGCCCCTGCGGCAGCTTCAGCTCCTTGAGGCGGGCCGACAGCGTGACCGCGGCTGGATCGCCGGCACGGCCGCCGGTGTAGTTGTCCAGGCCGACGTGGATCTTGCCATCCAGAAAGGTGCCGGCGGTCAACACCACCGCGCGGGCGCGGAAGCGGACGCCGACCTGGGTCACGGCGCCAACCACGCGGTCCCCCTCGACCATCAGGTCGTCGACGGCCTGCTGGAACAGCATCAGATTGGGTTGATTCTCCAGCCGGGTGCGGATCGCCTTGCGATACAGCACGCGGTCGGCTTGGGCGCGGGTGGCGCGCACAGCCGGGCCCTTGCTGGAGTTCAGGATACGAAACTGGATGCCGGCCTCGTCGGTTGCGGCCGCCATGGCACCGCCAAGCGCGTCGACTTCCTTGACCAGATGCCCCTTGCCAATGCCGCCGATCGACGGATTGCAGCTCATCTGCCCCAGCGTCTCGATGCTATGGGTCAGCAGCAGCGTCTGGCAGCCCATGCGGGCCGCGGCCAAGGCCGCTTCGGTGCCGGCATGGCCACCGCCGACGACAATGACATCGAATTCTTTCGGGTAAAGCATGGGGGGCACCTCCTCCGGGAGGCTGGAGAGGGAAAAACGGGATGCGGAATTATACCGGCATTCACCAGGGCATTCCGGACACACTCCCGTTCCACGTGAAACATTGTGCTTCCGCCGTGACCGTGTTTCACGTGGAACAACGCCCGCGTCACACGGCTACCGCCCTGTTTCACGTGAAACCTCGAGCCATCACCGCTGCCAGAGGCGATGTTCCACGTGAAACAAAAAAGGCCGGGCCATCGGCCCAGCCTTCTCCACTGCCTCACTACGCTGCGGCTCCCCTACCCGGCCAGTTGGGGCGCCGAAGAATCACCGCTGCTGCCGCAAGTACTCCGCCACCCGCTCCAGCAGCCGTCCCATATCCCGCTGCACCGTACCGAAATTGGCATTGCGCTCCCGAGTCCGCTCGTCCATGTAGAGGGGACGGCGGATCTCGATCTGCAGGCTGTGGCGGCGCTCCGCCGGCCGGCCGATCTGGGCGATCAACTGCACCCCCTTGTACGGGTCGTTGCGCGCGACGGTATAGCCCATGTCGCGCAATCCCAATTCGATCAGTCCGACGAACTCCGGATCGCAGGTCGTGCCGTCGCGGTCGCCCAGCACAAAGTCCGCCAGCGGGTGCGGGCTGACCTTCTTCAGCCGCTCGTAGGCATTGTTCGGCATCGAGTGCAGGTTCAGATGCCATACGGCGCCGAAGCGGCGATAGGTCGCGTCTACCGCTTCCGCCAGCGCCGCATGGTACGGGCGGTAGTAATGCTCGATGCGGTTGCGCACCTCGGCCACGCCGAGCTTGCGGGCGTAGATCGGCGTATTCGCGTCGATGTTGCGCCACACCAAGCCGAAGCCCAGCTGCGTCTTCTCGCCCGGGGCCAGCGGCTCGGGCCAAGGCCCGTCCAGCAGCGCCGGGTCGAGGTCGTCCGGCATCCGGTTCGGATCGATATAGACGCGCGGGAAGTTCGCCGCGATCAGCGTGCCGCCGACCGCAGGCACCGCCTCCCACAGCGCCTCGACGTGGGTGTCCTCGCCTTCGCGCAGCCTCGCCATCGGCACGGCCGCGCCGAAGTCGTCGGGATAGCGCGTGCCGCTGTGGGGCGAATCGCAGACCAGCGGCAGCGCTTCGCCCTCGGGCAGGCGGCGGACGATGGGTTCGAACGCCGCCGCCATCAGTTCAGCTCGATCTTGGCGGTCTTGGCCACGCGCGCGTAGCGGGCCATCGCCTGCTCGATCTGCGCCTTGAACTGCTCGGGCGTGGTCGGCACCAGCGTCCCGCCGGATTCCTCGACCTTGCGCTTGAAGTCCGGGTTCTGCATCGCCTTGTGGATCGCGGCGTTCAGCTTGGCCACCACCGGTGCGGGCGTGCCCGCCGGCGCCACGATGCCGAACCAGCCGCCCTCGCCCATGTCCTTGAAGCCGAGCTCGGCATAGGTCGGTACGTCCGGCAGTTGCGACGAACGGCCGGCACCCAGCACGGCGAGTGCGCGCAGGCGGCCACCCTTGACGTGCGGCAGCGTCGACGACAGGTTGTCGGTGATCGCGTTGACCTGTCCGGCGACCGCGTCGTTCAGCGCCAGGCCGGCGCCCTTGTACGGGACATGCAGCAGATCGATACCGGACAGCATCATGAAGTTCTCGATATTCACGTGCCCAAGCGAGCCGGCGCCCGGCGACGCGAAGCTGTACTTGCCGGGGTTGGCCTTGGCCAGCGCGATGAACTCCTTCATGGTCTTGGCCGGCACGCTCGGATGGACCGCAAACACGCTGGGGATCGCCACCACATTGGTGACCGGCACGAAGTCCTTGATCGGGTCGTAGCTCAGCTTCGGATAGACCGCCGGGTTCGAGCCGTGCGTGCTGACCGTGGCCATGCCGATCGTGTAGCCGTCCGGCGCCGAGCGGGCGACTTCGCCCATGCCGAGCGAGCCGCCTGCCCCGCCCTTGTTCTCGACCACGATCGACTGGCCCAGCTCGCGGCCAGCGTACTCGGCGACCAGGCGCGCCGACAGATCGGTGGAGCCGCCGGCGGCGAACGGAACGATCAGGCGGATCGGACGGCTGGGATAGTTGGCCGGCGCGGCGCTGGCCGCGGCGGGCAGCAGCACGGCGGCGGCGACTGCGGAAGTGACGGCGGTAGTCACGGCGGACAGCACAAAGCGACGACGCGTGGTCACGGCTCGGTTCATGGCGATGTTCTCCTTGGAATTGCCTTGTCTTTTACGTGGCGGACGATGCCGATTCGGGGCCAAAGATGCCCACGACGCGTCAAGTGTCGGCCAGTTTACCGAGCGTGCACAAACGACTATATTGCACGCTTCCATTACCTCAGTTCATCCTCGCCGCGCCCATCCGCCGATGAGCGCAGAAGCCCCGCATGCGCCTGCGATCGCCGTCGATGTCCGAGCTGCACGCCTTCGCCACCGCGGCGCGGCTGGGCAGCTTCACGCGCGCCGCGCAGGAGCTATGTGTGACCCAAGGCGCGATCAGCCGGGCGATCGCCAGGCTGGAGGCGCACTTCGGCCAGCCACTGATCCAGCGCAACGCGCATCGGCTGGTGCTGACCGCCGCGGGCCGCGGCTTCCTCGAGGCGGTGGCCCAGCCGCTGGCCGCGATCGAATCGGCCAGCGCCGCGCTGCTCGCCGGCGACCGGCAACACCATCTGACGCTGTCCGCCCTGCCCACGCTGGCCAGCGTCTGGCTGGTGCCGCGCCTGCCGGACTTCCATCGGCGCCATCCCGATATCCGCCTCGACTTCGTGCCATACCGGCGCGACGAGGATTTCTCGGGGCCCGCACCCGATGCGGCGCTGCTGGCGGGCACCGCCAACAGCTGGCCCAATCTGCAGGTGGACTACGTAATCGGCAGCGAGATGGTGCCGGTCTGCCATCCGGAGCGTGCACGGCTGCGGCGGGAGGCTGGTCAATGGCGGACGCCGGCGGATCTGCTGCGGGAGTCCCTGCTCTTTCACACCGGCGCGCCCGCCAACTGGCAGCACTGGTTCGTTGCGGCGGGCGTACCCAACGCTGCGCCCACGCTGGCCACGGGGTTCGACCAGGTGTCGATTCTGGTGCAGGCGGTCAAGGCCGATATCGGCATCGCGGTGCTGCAGCGCTGCCTGGTACGCGACGAGATCGCGGCCGGCCGCGTGGTGGCGCCCTTCGATCTGCCGATCCGTCTGACGCGGGGCTACTTCCTGTGCGCGCCGCGGGAGCGGCGCGACCATCCGGCGCTGAACCGTTTCCGGCAGTGGCTGCTGGAAACGGCGGCGCAGGACCCGGATGTGGTCCGCGTCAGGGGTAATGATTCACCGGATAGATGACAAAGAGTTATCCAACGCAAGAAACATTAATCATGCTAATTGACGTTGCCAACCATAAGAGCGACAAATGATAACGGCGCACCGAAGCGCGCCGTTATTCTTTCGTAGCATGGAAGGGTCAGACAAGGCTGTCCGGCCACGCTTTCAAGCCAGTCTTCAAGCGGCCTTCTTCGCCAGCCCCAGATAGGTCTCGATGACGCGCGGATCGGCGGCCAGCTCGTCGGCCGGTCCGGCCATCGCAATCTCTCCGGTCTCGATCACATAGCCGTAGTCGGCCACCTGCAGCGCCGCGCGCGCGTTCTGCTCGATCAGCAGCGTCGCCACGCCCGTGCCGCGCAGGTCGTTGATGATGTGGAAGATCTCCTTGACGATCAGCGGCGCGAGACCAAGGCTGGGCTCGTCCAGCATCAGCAGTTCGGGCTTGGCCATCAGCGCGCGGCCGACCGCCAGCATCTGGCGCTCGCCGCCGGACAGCGTGCCGGCATCCTGGCGCGCGCGCTCGCGCAGCCGGGGGAACAGCTCGTAGACCACGTCCATCTGGTCGAGGAAGTTCTTCTCGCCCGCGCGCTTGCGGCGGAAGGCGCCGAGCCGCAGGTTGTCCTCGACGCTCATCGAGCCGAACAGCTCGCGCTTTTCCGGCACCAGGCACATGCCGCGCGCGACCCGGCCCTCGACCGGAATGCCGGCCATGTCGTGGCCCAGGTAGGACACCATGCCGCTGGCCGAGCCGGTCGGCGGCAGCGCCCCCATGATCGCGTTCAGCATGGTGGACTTGCCCGCGCCATTGGGGCCGATCACCGTGACGATCTTGCCGGCCTCGACCGACAGGCTGGCCCCGTGCACCGCCTCGACCTTGCCGTAGCGGACATGCAGGTCCTTCACTTCGAGAATCACGCTCACCGCTCGCTCCCTTATTCCACGCCGCCCAGATAGGCCTCGAGCACCGCGGGGTTCTTCTGCACTTCCTCGGGCACGCCCTCGGCGATGCGCGTGCCGAACTCCATCACCACCAGCCGGTCGGTCAGGTTCATCACGAAGTCCATGTCGTGCTCGACCAGCAGCACGCTCATGCCCTCGCCCTTGAGCTTGCGCAGCAGCTCGGCCAGCGCCTGCTTCTCCTTGTAGCGCAGGCCCGCAGCCGGCTCGTCGAGCAGCAGCAGCGCGGGATCGCAGCACAGCGCGCGGGCGATCTCGAGAATGCGCTGCTGGCCCAGCGCCAGGCTGCCGGCCTCCATGTACATGCAGTCGGCAAGGCCCACGCGCTCGAGCTGGCGCTTCGCCTCGAACAGCAGCTTGGCCTCCTCGCCGCGGTTCATGCGCAGGATCGCCGCCGACACGCCGCCCTGCGGCCGGTAGTCGCCGCGCAGATGCGCGCCGATCGCGACGTTCTCCAGCACCGTCATCGTCGGCAGCAGATGCACGTGCTGGAAGGTCCGGCCGATACCGCGCTTGACGATCTCGCGCGACGGCAGATTGGTGATGGCCTCGCCGCGATAGCGCACTTCGCCGCGCGTCAGCGGCAGCACGCCGGTGACGAGATTGAAGGTGGTCGACTTGCCGGCGCCATTGGGCCCGATCAGTCCGACGATCTCGCCGGCGCGGACCTGGAAGCTGACGTCGTTGACCGCCACCAGTCCGCCGAACTCCTTGCGCGCCGCGCGCACGTCGAGGATCAGTTCGCCGGCCTGCGGCTTTTGCCGTACGGGCAGCGCGGCGGCCTGTTCGGGCGCGCGCACCGGCGGCCCGCTCGGCCATGCCTTGCGCAGGAAGGGCCAGAGCCCGTCGCGCGCATACTGCAGCAGCAGCACCAGCAGCACGCCGAACACGATGATCTCGAAGTTGCCGTTGGCGCCCAGCAGCTTCGGCAGCACGCCCTGCAGCATGTCCTTCAGGATGGTCAGGATGCCCGCGCCCAGCACCGCGCCCCACACGTGGCCGACACCGCCGACCACCGCCATGAACAGGTACTCGATGCCATAGTTCAGGCCGAACGGCGTCGGGTTCACCGCGCGCTGCAGATGCGCGTACAGAAAGCCCGAGATACAGGCCAGCACCGCGGCGACGACGAACACCACCACCTTCATCCACGCGGTATTGACGCCCATCGCCTCGGCCATCACGCCGCCGCCCTTCAGCGCGCGGATCGCGCGGCCGGGACGCGAATCGAGCAGGTTCTGCATCGCCACCACCGCGAGCAGCACCACCACCCAGATCAGATAGAACATCGAGCGGCCCGACTGCAGCTCGAAGCCCAGCAGCGACAGCACCGGGATGCCGTTCAGGCCATCGTACTTGCCGAGGAATTCGAGATTGCCGAACAGGAAGAACAGCGACAGCCCCCAGGCGATCGTCGCCAGCGGCAGGTAATGCCCCGACATCCGCATCGTGATCAGGCCGATCACATAGGCCGAGGCCATCGTGATCACCAGCCCGACCAGCAGGCCGAACCAGGGCGACAGCCCGTACTGCGTGGTCAGGTAGGCGGTGCTGTAGGCGCCCAGGCCCACGAAGGCCGCCTGCCCGAACGAGGTCATGCCGCCGACGCCGGTCAGCAGCACCAGGCCGATCGCGACGATGCTGTACAGGCCGATGTAGTTGCCCAGCGTGATCCAGAACTCAGGCGTGGGGAGCACCGGCAGCAGGGCCAGGATCGCCGCGAACGCGATCAGCAGAAGCCGGTTGCGCAGGTTGGCGCTGCCGGAGGCCGGGGCCGGGGTCGTCGCCGGCGCCGTCGCCGGGAGCGTCGGCGTTGCGGCCGCCGCCGTGTCGGACGCCTGCTGCGTCCCGGTTGTGCGTGTGGCTTGCCGTTGCATCATTCCTCGTCTTCCACATGTTTGCTGGTCAGCGAGCGCCACAGCAGCACCGGAATGATCAGCGTGAACACGATGACCTCCTTGAACGCACTGGCCCAGAAGGACGAATAGGATTCGAGCAGCCCCACCAGCAGCGCGCCGGCGGCCGCCACCGGATAGCTGACCAGCCCGCCGACGATGGCGCCGACGAAGCCCTTCAGGCCGATCAGGAAGCCCGACTCGTAGTAGACCGTGGTCAGCGGCGCGATCAGGATGCCGCACAGCGCGCCCATCGCGGCGGCCAGCGTGAACGACAGCCGGCCCGCCTGCGTGGTGCCGATGCCGACCAGGCGCGCGCCCAGCCGGTTGACCGCGGTGGCGCGCAGCGCCTTGCCGGTCAGCGTGCGGTCGAAATAGAAGTACAGGCCGGCGATCAAGAGCCCGGACACGCCGATCACCCACAGGCTCTGGCCGGACACCGACAGCGCACCAACATCGAAGCGCGCATCGGAGAAGGCGGTGGTGCGCGAGCCCTCGGCGCCGAACATCACCAGTCCCAGCCCGACCAGCGCGAAGTGCACGCCGACCGAGACGATCAGCAGCACCAGCGTGCTGGCCTCGGCCAGCGGCTGGTAGGCGATGCGATACAGCATCGGGCCCATCGGCACCACGATCAGCAGCGTCAGCGCGATCTGCGCCAGCATCGGCAGCGGCTGGGCGCCATAGGCCTGCGTCAGCCAGTGCACCGCGAACGGAAAGACCAGGTACTTGCCGGCCAGCACCGCCAGCCGGCGGCCGGCGCTGCGGCGCAGTTCTGCGCTGCGCGGCACGGTGGCGCCCTCGTAGACGAAGGTCAGCACCCCCATCGCCACCAGCAGCCACGAGGTCTGCGGCGCATGGCCCGCCTGCATCACGGCCAGCGTCAGCGCGCCGTAGGCGACGAACTCCCCTTGCGGGATGAAGATGACGCGGGTCACCGAAAACACCAGCACCAGGGCCAGCGCCAACAGCGCGTAGATCGCGCCGGAGGTGATGCCGTCCTGTGCCAGGATGGCCGCAATCGAGAGGTCCATGATCTCCTCGGGGGTTGCCGCGATGCAGCGAATTACGAAATAGTAAAGGTCTTACGCTTCGAGGAAATCCGCGCGAACCCTAGCGCCCGGTTCCGCTTGACCGGTTTTGCCTCACCGGTTTTGCCTCACCGGTTTTGCCTCACCGGTTTTGCCTCACCGGTTCTGCCTCACCGGTTCCCCTTCCCCGGGGCCGCAAAACAAAAAAGGCGCATGGTGCGTCCATGCGCCCTGCCGCGCGGCGAAGCTGCCAGGCGTTCCTACTTCTGCAGCTTCCACTTGCCGTCGACGATCTGCACCATCACGCGCGAGCGCTGGTCCAGGCCCAGATGGTCGGTCGGGCTCATCGTCATGATGCCGTGCGAGACCGGCAGCTCCTTGGTCTGCTCCAGCGCATCGCGCAGCGCCTTGCGGAATTCCGGCGTGCCCGGCTGCGCCTTCTTCAGCGCGACCGGAATCGCGCGCTCGAGCAGCAGGCCGGCGTCCCAGGCATGGCCGCCGAAGGTCGACACCTGGCCGCCGAAGGCCTTCTCGTAGGCGGTCTTGTAGGTCATCGCCGGCTTCTTGACCGGATTGCTGTCGGGCAGCTGCTCGGCGACCAGCAGCGGACCGGCCGGCAGCAGCGCGCCTTCGCAGTCCTTGCCGCAGACGCGCAGGAAGTCGGGGTTGGCGACGCCGTGGGTCTGGTAGATCTTGCCCTTGTAGCCGCGCTCCTTCAGCGCCTTGGCGGGCAGCGCCGACGGCGTGCCGGAACCGGCGATCAGCACCGCGTCCGGATTGCTGGCCATGATCTTCAGCACCTGGCCGGTGACCGAGGTATCGGTGCGGGCGAAGCGCTCGTTGGCGACGACCTTGATCTTGCGGATGTCCGCCACCTTGGCGAACTCCTGCGACCAGCTCTCGCCGTAGGCATCCGCGAAGCCGATGAAGGCCACCGTCTTCACGTTGTTGTTGCTCATGTGCTCGGAGATCGCCGTCGCCATGTGCGAGTCGTTCTGCGGCGTCTTGAAGACCCAGGCGCGCTTGGCGTCCATCGGTTCGATGATGCGCGCCGACGCCGCCATCGTGATCATCGGCGTGCCGCTCTCGGCGACCACGTCGACCATCGCCAGCGAATTCGGCGTCACGGTCGAGCCGACCACGGCGTCGACCTTGTCCTCGCTGATCAGCTTGCGGGTGTTCTTGACGGCGGTGGTGCTGTCCGAGGCGTCGTCGAGCACGATGTATTCGACCTTCTTGCCGGCGATTTCCTTGGGCAGCAGCGTGAAGGTGTTCTTTTCCGGGATGCCCAGCGAAGCCGCCGGACCGGTCGCCGATACCGTGACCCCGATCTTGATCTGGGCCTGGGCAGCGCCGGCGCACAGACAGGCGGCGGCGAAGGCCAGCATGCTGGCGCGCTTGAAATTCATCGTGTCTCCTTCTTCTCTCAAACCGGTCGGCATCGAGCCGGCTTGGGGCCGGTCCGCGCCTGGCTTGTTGTTCCGACGGATCCGCGGTGCTTGATCGCCGCGCTTCGCCGTCGTGCCCGATCCCGTCCGCGCGTGCCCTCTTTTTTCGAAGGGTCGCGGCCGATCTTCCAGCGCAATCCGTACTGAAGACAGGCTTGCGAGGAGGCGGCCGGCGCCGGATTTGATTCGCCGACCGAGCGGTCGGGAATTCGCACCGAGTCTAACACAGCGCCCCTTGCCGCCAAGGCAGGATTAACCCGCATCGCCAGCATCGGCGCGTCTTTCGGCGGAGCGACCGGTGCGCGGGGACGTCAGCGAGGACCCGCGTGGGGACGTGCCCCAGGACCACGCGGCGACCTGCCTCGGGACGTCCGCGAGGAGCGCGCGGAGACCTGCGCGAAACGTACCCGGCGGCTACGCGAAGGCCGTGCGCGCCCTCAGCCGACGAAGGCGTCCCAGGCGGTCTTCAGGATCAGCGCGCTGACCACCAGCAGGAAGACCTTGCGCACGAAACGGCTGCCGTGCTTCAGCGCAAGCCGGCTGCCGAGCTGGCTGCCGATGACGTTGCCCACCGCCATCACCAGGCCGAGCTCCCACCAGACGTGCCCCTTGAAGCCGAGCAGCATCAGCGCCGCGACATTGGTGGCGAGGTTGACCAGCTTGGTCGAGGCCGCGGCGTGCAGGAAGTCGTAGCCGAACAGCCGCACGAACATGATCATCAGGAAGCTGCCCGTGCCGGGTCCGAAGATGCCGTCGTAGAAGCCGATCGCCGCGCCGCCCATCAGCGCGACCCAACGCTCGCGCGCGCCCGACAGCGTCGGCGCGTGCTCGGCACCGAGGTCCTTCCTGGCCAGCGTATAGATCAGCAGGATCGCCAGCACGAAGGGCAGCAGCTTGCGCAGCGGTTCGGCCGGCACCAGCGTCAGCGTGTAGGCGCCGGCCATCGAGCAGAGGAAGGCAGCCGCCACCGCCGGCCCGGTGGCACCCCAGTAGATCCGCACGCTGCGCGCGTAGCGCACCGCGGCGTTGAAGGTGCCGGCCATCGAGGCGACCTTGGTGGTGCCGATCAGCGTCGCCGGCGCGTGGCTCGGGTAGGCGCTGAAGATGGCGGGAATCTGCACCAGGCCGCCGCCGCCGGCGACCGCATCGATCAGGCCGGCCAGGAAGGCGGCGGCAAACAGGAAGGCGAACTCCATTGGAACATCCGGGAAAGCGTCAGCGAGTCAGGGGTAAAGAAACGAAAGCAGGAAGCGAAAGCGGGCGACGGCGTGGGGCGGACGCAGGCCGGGCAGGCGACGGCGTGTGACGGACTATCCGGGGCCGTCGCCAAACACAGGAACGGGCAAGGACTCCGCGGTCGGATCAGGACAGCTGCTTGACCGCCGGCGCCAGGTCGCGATGCCACAGGCCGCACGGCAGCCGGCTCAGGCCGTGATCCGACTTCCCGGGCTCGCCAGACTCCCCGGCAGCGGGCAGGCCCGGGGCCCACAGCAGATGGCGCACGCCATGCGCGCGGCACCAGTCGGCGAGCCAGTCGCGGCAAGAAGCGAGGATTGCACCACTTTCGTGCGTGCCGGGCAAGCACCAGGCTTCGGTGGCCATCGCCGCCAAACCGCCCAGATCGAGGCGCGGCACCAGCTGGACCGGCAGGCAGCCGACCAGCGCGGCGCCCTCCCACGCCAGCAGGCACAGGCCCAGCTCGGGCCGTTGCAGCAGCCGCTCGAGCATCGCGGCGCGGCCGCGCTGCAGCAGCACCGGCGCCGGCGCGCACGCCTGCAACCAGTCCGCCAGCATCGGCTGGTCGGCCGGAAAAGCCTGTCGAATCAGATAGTTGGGAGTTGGCGCAGAGGCGCCGGGGGCACCGGAGGAACCGGAAAGAATGGGATCGGACGGAGACGGCATGGCGGTCGCGGGCAAGGCGCGCATTGTCTCACGGAGGAACCGGACAAATAAGCCACAAATTAAAAAGGGCGTTGCCGAGGATCACCCGTCAACGCCCTTTCCTTATTTAACGCTGCTTCCTCACGGAATGCTCATCGTGGGTGCGCGCCTGTCGTCTCCTCGCTTCCGCCTCCATTTAACCTGCGAAAACCGTGGCTCCAATGTAACGAAGCGGTGCGTATCCAACAAGCTAGAAAAAACCCTAGCCCTAAAAACGGGCATGTACCGCGGCGGCCACTCCCCGCCGCGGCCTCCGGAGGTGCGCTAATGCCGGCTCCGGCTGAACAGCGCCTGCAGCTCGCCCATGATGCCACGGCGGAACAGCAGCACGCAGATCACGAAGATCACGCCGGTCACCATCGTCACCGACTCGCCCAGCGAGTTGAACCACTCGACGCCGGTGGCCGAGGCCAGGAAGCTGCCGATATCGCCCAGCTTGTTCTCCAGCGCGACGATCACGAAGGCGCCGACGATCGGACCGGACAAGGTACCCAGGCCGCCGACCAGCGTCATCAGGATCACCGTGCCCGACATCGACCAGTGCACGTCGGTCAGCGTCTCGAAGCCCAGCACCAGCGCCTTGATCGCGCCGGCCAGCCCCGACAGCGCGGCCGACAGCACGAAGGCCATCAGCTTGAAGCGGTCGGTGTCGTAGCCCAGCGAGATCGCGCGCGGCTCGTTCTCCTTGATCGCCTTCAGGATCTGCCCGAACGGCGAATGCACCGTGCGCACGATCAGCGCGAAGGCCAGCACGATGATCGCCAGCGCGACGTAGTACAGCGTCAGGTCGTCCGACAGCGACAGCACGCCGAACAGCTTGCCGCGCGGAATGCCCTGCAGCCCGTCCTCGCCGCCGGTGAACGGCGCCTGCAGGCAGAAGAAGAACAGCATCTGCGCCAGCGCCAGCGTGATCATCGAGAAGTAGATGCCTTGCCGCCGGATCGCCAGCGCGCCGACCACGTAGCCGATCGCCGCCCCTGCCAGCGTGCCGAGCACCAGCCCGACCTCCGGCGTCACGCCCCACACCTTCATCGCATGCCCGGCCACATAACCGGCGCCGCCGAAGAAGGCCGCGTGGCCGAACGACAGCAGGCCGGTGTAGCCGATCAGCAGGTTGAACGCGCAGGCAAACAGCGCGAAGCACAGCACCTTCAGCACGAACACCGGATAGGCGCCGGCCATCGGCGCGGCAATCAGCGCGAGCAGCAGCAGCCCATACAACAGCAGCGGCACGGTGCGCGGCACGCCGCGGCGCGCGGCGCCCGCCTCCACCGGCGCGGAAGCCTGCGTGCCCTGGGGCCCCTGTGTGCGCGATGCGCTTTGTCCGTCCATCACTTCTCCCTCCCGAACAGCCCGGCCGGCCGCAGCAGCAATACGATCACCATGATCAGGAACACCACGGTCGACGACGCTTCCGGATAGAACACCTTGGTCAGGCCCTCGATCACGCCGAGGCCAAGACCGGTGACGATCGAGCCCAGGATCGAACCCATGCCGCCGATCACCACCACCGCGAACACCACGATGATCAGGTTCTGCCCCATCAGCGGCGAGATCTGGATCACCGGCGCGGCCAGCACGCCGGCGAAGGCGGCCAGCGCGACGCCGAAGCCGTAGGTCAGCGTGACCATCAGCGGCACGTTGACGCCGAAGGCCTCGACCAGCTTCGGGTTCTCGGTGCCGGCGCGCAGATAGGCGCCGAGCTTGGTCTTCTCGATCATGTACCAGGTCGCCAGGCACACCGCCAGCGAGGCCACCACCACCCAGGCGCGGTAGTTCGGCAGGATCATGAAGCCCAGGTCGGTCGCGCCCGCCAGCAGTTCCGGCGTCGAATACGGCAGGCCCGACACGCCGTAGATCGAGCGGAACACGCCCTCGATCACCAGCGTGATGCCCAGCGTCAGCAGCAGGCCGTAGATATGGTCGAGCTTGTAGATCCAGCGCAGCATGGTCTTCTCGATGACCACGCCGATCACGCCGACCACTACCGGGGCGAGCAGCAGCATCACCCAGTAGTTGAGCCCGGCGTACTCCATGCCCATCCAGGCCAGCACCGCGCCGAGCATGAAGAGCGCGCCGTGCGCGAAATTGATGACGTTGAGCAGGCCGAAGATCACCGCCAGGCCGAGGCTCAACATCGCATAGAAAGCCCCGTTGACCAGCCCGAGCAACAGCTGGGACAACATGGCGGGCAAGGGAATACCGAAGATGTCCATCGCAGGCGTCAGCTATGCGGCGCCGCGGGCCCGTTCCGCGCCGGCCCGCCCTCCGTCGAGGAAGGCATGGGCCGGCGGCAGCGAACGCGCACGCGGCGCCGGTCGTTCATCGGGCCGCGGCGATGCGCGAGGCGCGCACCGCCGGGCCGGCGTCGTTT
Source organism: Cupriavidus sp. DB3 (assembly GCF_020418465.1). Lineage (NCBI taxonomy): Bacteria > Pseudomonadati > Pseudomonadota > Betaproteobacteria > Burkholderiales > Burkholderiaceae > Cupriavidus > Cupriavidus sp. DB3. Next base: position 162,367 of record NZ_JAIZPL010000004.1, read on the forward strand.
ACTTCTTCAGCAGCGCGCACTTCGACTCGGCGGGCGTCGTGAAGGCCTGGTCGCCCGGGATCGTCGCCACGACCTTCAGGTAGTCCCAGGGCTTCTTCGACTCGGCCGGGCTCTTGACCTGCATCAGGTACATGTCATGAATGGCGCGGCCGTCGGCGCGGATATAGCCCTTGGTGTAGAAGTCGTCGATCTTCGCCTTCTTCAGCTCGGCCATCACCTTGTCCGGATCGTCGGTCTTGGCCGCCTCGACCGCCTTCAGGTAGGTACGCACCGCGGAGTAGTCGGCGGCCTGCAGGCTGCTCGGCATCTTCTTGTTCTTGGCGAAGAAGCGGTTGGCGAACTTGCGGGTCTCGTCGTTCATGTCCCAGTACCAGCTGTCGGTCATCAGCAGGCCTTCGGTGTTCTTCAGTCCGAGGCTGTGCACGTCGTTGATGAACATCAGCAGGCCGGCGATCTTCATGTTCTTGGTGATGCCGAATTCCTTGGCCGCCTTGATCGAATTGATCGTGTCGCCGCCGGCGTTGGCCAGGCCCAGGATCTGCGCCTTCGAGGCCTGCGCCTGCAGCAGGAACGACGAGAAGTCCGACGCCGACAGCGGATGGCGCACCGAGCCGACCACCGTGCCGCCATTGGCCTTGACCACCGCCGAGGTGTCGTTCTCCAGCGAATGGCCGAAGGCGTAGTCCGCGGTCAGGAAGAACCACGACTTGCCGCCCTGCTTGACCACCGCGCTGCCGGTGCCCTTGGCCAGCGCCACCGTGTCGTAGGCGTAGTGCACCGTGTACGGCGAGCACTCTTCGTTGGTCAGGCGGGCCGTGCCCGCGCCGATGTTGATGTAGACCTTCTTCTTTTCCTGCGCGACCTTGTTCATCGCCAGCGCGGTACCGGAGTTGGTGCCGCCCAGCAGCATGTCCAGGCCCTGCTGGTCCATCCATTCGCGCGCCTTCGACGCGGCGATGTCGGCCTTGTTCTGGTGGTCGGCCGACAGCAGCTCGATCGGCTTGCCGAGCACCTTGCCGCCGGCGTCCTCGATCGCCATCTTGACCGCCTCGACGCCCGACTTGCCGTCGATGTCCGCGTACAAGCTGGACATGTCGGTGATGAAGCCGATCTTGACCGAGTCACCCGATACCTGCGCGGAGGCCGCTCCGGCCGCCATGCCCGTCACCAAGGCCGCCATCGCGGCTGCGAGCCGTTTGATCTTCATTGCTTGTCTCCTGTGTTTCGGCGGCCTCGCGCCGCCCGTTCCTGCCACCGTACGTTCGACCGTACCTTCGACCATGCCTGCGACCCCGAAGGATCAGACCCCAAGCAGTTCGTGCAACACCGGCATCTTCTGTTCGAGCTCGCCGGCGCCGAAGCGCTCGACGATGGTGCCGTGCTCCATCACATAGAAGCGGTCCGCCAGCGGCGCGGCGAAGCGGAAGTTCTGCTCCACCATCACCACCGTGTACCCCTTCTGCTTCAGCATCCGGATCATGCGGGCCAGCGCCTGCACGATCACCGGTGCCAATCCTTCCGAAATCTCGTCGAGCAGCAGCAGGTTCGCGCCGGTGCGCAGGATGCGCCCGACCGCCAGCATCTGCTGCTCGCCGCCCGACAGCCGCGTGCCCTGGCTCTGCCGGCGTTCGGCCAGGTTCGGGAACATCTCGTAGATGTCGGCCTCGCTCATGCCCTGCTGCGCGCCGGCGCCCTTGAGCTGCGGCGGCAGCAGCAGGTTCTCCTCGCAGGACAGGCTGGCGAAGATGCCGCGTTCCTCGGGGCAGTAGCCGATGCCGTAGTGCGCGATCTTGTGCGTCGGCAGATGGATCGTCTCGTGCCCGTTGATCCTGATCGAGCCCTTGCGCGTGCCGGTCAGGCCCATGATCGCGCGCAGCGTGGTGGTGCGGCCGGCGCCGTTGCGGCCCAGCAGCGTGACCACCTCGCCGCGGTTCACGGTCAGGTCGACCCCGTGCAGGATGTGCGATTCGCCGTACCAGGCCTGCAGGCCGCGGATCTCGAGGGCGGGCGTGTTGTCAGTCGTCATGTCGTCGCTCCGCATTGCTCTCAGTGCGCGCCCTGCAGCTCGGCGTCGGCCGTGCCCATATAGGCTTCCATCACGCGCGGGTCCTTCGACACCTGCTCGTACGGCCCTTCGGCGAGGATCGCGCCCCGCTGCAGCACGGTGATCGTGTCCGCGATCGACGACACCACGTTCATGTTGTGTTCGACCATCAGGATGGTGCGGCCCGCCGAGACCTTCTTGATCAGCTGCGTGACGCGGTCGACGTCCTCGTGACCCATGCCCTGGGTCGGCTCGTCGAGCAGCATCAGCTCGGGCTCCATCGCCAGCGTGGTGGCGATCTCCAGCGCGCGCTTGCGGCCGTACGGCAGGTTGACGGTCACGGTGTCGGCGAACTCGGTCAGCCCCACCTGCTCGAGCAGCGCCATCGCCTCGTCGTCGAGCACCGACAGCGTGCGTTCGCTGCGCCAGAAGTGGAAGGCGGTGCCGAGCTTGCGCTGCAGCCCGATGCGCACGTTCTCGCGCACGGTCAGGTGCGGAAACACCGCCGAGATCTGGAACGAGCGAATCACGCCGCGGCGCGCGATCTGCGCGGGCTTCTCGCCGGTGATGTCGATGCCGTTGAACAGAATGGTGCCGGTGGTCGGCACCAGGAACTTCGTCAGCAGATTGAAGCAGGTGGTCTTGCCCGCTCCGTTGGGGCCGATCAGCGCATGGATGGACCCGCGCCTGACCCGCAGATTGACGTCGCTGACCGCGGTAAACCCCTTGAACTCCTTGGTGAGGTTGCGCGTCTCCAGGATGGTTTCCTGCTGGTTCATGTCTCCTGCCCGTCCTCGTTCGGCGCGACGCCGGCTTCTGGCCCGTCGTGCCCGGATTCGACCCGCGACCCCGGCCGGCGCTGCGCGAATATCAGCGCGGGTGGGGATCGCCTTGTCTGCAATGTCTTATTGGTGTGTGTGGCAGCGCGCTGGGTGGCAGCGGCGGCACGGTCGGATGCAAGCGCCGATGCATGCGCAGATGTGAGCGCAGCATCACGACTGTCCGGCGTCTATTGTGGGCACCTGTTGCGTCGCAAAACATCCGGGTTTGCACTGAGCCTGAAACATGAACCAGCTGTCATGTTTGTCAGGCAGCGCGGCCGCCGTGTGCGGGCTGGCTGCGGGAAAGCCGCAAGCAGGACATGGGCAAGCTTCGGAGAAGCTGCCACACCGCTGCGGGGGCGCAGGGGGCGGTGCGGTGCGGCGCCGCGCGCGGGCGGTGCCGACGGTGGCGCCGAGACCGTGGCGCAGCGTCTGCCGCCTCAGCCGCGCGCCCCGCTGCGCCAGTCCTCGCGGATCATGTCGCTGGCGCGCTCGGCGATCATGATGGTCGGCGAGTTGGTATTGCCCGAGGTGATCAGCGGCATCACCGAGGCATCGACCACCCGCAGGCCCTGCACGCCGATCACGCGCAGCCGTTGGTCGACCACCGCCTGCGGATCGTCGGGCCTGCCCATGCGGCAGGTGCCGACCGGATGGAAGATCGTCGTGCCGATATCGCCGGCCGCGCGCGCCAGCGATTCGTCGTCCTCGACATGCGGACCCGGCAGCCATTCCTGCGGCCGGTACGGCGCCAGTGCCGGCGCGGCGACGATGCGGCGGGTCAGCCGAAGCGAGTCGGCCGCGACCTTGCGGTCCTCGTCGGTCGACAGGTAGTTGGGCGCGATCACCGGCGCCTGGCGGAAGTCCGGGCTGTCGATGTGGACGCTGCCGCGCGAGGTCGGCCGCAGATTGCAGACGCTGGCGGTGAAGGCGTTGAAGGTGTGCAGCGGCTCGCCGAACTTGTCGAGCGACAGCGGTTGCACGTGGTACTCGACGTTGGGCCGCGTCTGCTCCGGATCCGAGCGCGCGAACGCGCCGAGCTGCGACGGCGCCATGCTCATCGGCCCGCTCTGGTTCCACGCATACTGCAGCCCGATGCCCAGCTTGCCCCACCAGTTGCCGACCCGCGTGTTCAGCGTGCGCACGCCCTCGACCTTGACGATCATGCGCAGCTGCAGATGGTCCTGCAGGTTCTCGCCGACGCCCGGCAGCGCCTGCCGCACCGGGATGCCGAGCGCCTGCAGCCGTTCGGGCTGGCCGATGCCGGACAGTTCCAGCAGCTGCGGCGTGTTGACCGCGCCCGCGGCGAGGATCACCTCGCGCCGCGCGGCCACCGTATGCGGCTGGCCGCCGCCGACGTAATGCAGGCCGCTGCAGCGGCGTCCGTCGAAGGTCAGCTCGCTGACCTGCGCGCCGGTGACGATGGTCAGGTTCGGCCGTTCGGAGGCGCGCCGCAGGAACGCCTTCGAGGTATTCCAGCGAATGCCGCGGCGCTGGTTGACCTCGAAGTAGCCGACGCCGAAGTTGTCGCCGCGGTTGAAGTCGTCGGTGCGCGGGATACCGGTCTGCTCGGCCGCGTCGATGAAGCGCTCGAGGATGTCCCAGCGCAGGCGCTGCGGCTCGACGCGCCATTCGCCGCCGGCGCCGTGGAACTCGTTGGCGCCGCGGTGATGGTCCTCGCTGCGCTTGAACAGCGGCAGCACGTTGTCCCAGCGCCAGCCGTCATCGCCGGTGATGCGCGCCCACTCGTCGTAGTCCTCGCGCTGCCCGCGCATGTAGATCATGCCGTTGATCGACGAGCAGCCGCCCAGCACGCGGCCGCGCGGATAGATCAGCGAGCGGCCGTTCAGCCCGGGCTCGGCGACCGTGCGGTACATCCAGTCGGTGCGCGGATTGCCGATGCAGTACAGGTAGCCCACCGGAATATGGATCCAGTGGTAGTCGTCCTTGCCGCCCGCCTCGAGCAGCAGCACGCTGACGTCGGCGTCCTGCGTCAGCCGGTTGGCCAGCACGCAGCCCGCGGTGCCGCCGCCGACGATGATGTAGTCGTAGGTCTCCATGCTCTTCTTCTGGGTTGGGTAGTCGATCGGGGTACGGCCGTCCGCCGCGGGAGGACGGCCGGCAAGCGTGAGGCGTCAGGGATTATGCGTCGTGCGTCCTGCGTTGGTCTTCGTGCGCTGCGTCGATATCGGCCATCGCGTCGGCATACACGTCGGCATACACGTCGGCCTACGCGTGGCGCGCGTCAGCGACCCGCATCCGTCACCGGCTGCAGATGACGGCGCAGCCAGTCGCTCAGCGCGTCCAGCACCTCCGCCCGCAACGCCGCCTGCTCGTTGAAGATCTCGTGGTAGGCGTGCTCGAACCAGATGCATTCGTGCAGGTCGGCCGGCGCATTGTCGCAGAAGCGCCGGCTGCCCGCCGGATCGACCACGCGATCGGCGCCCGCCACCAGCAGCAGCGTGGGTGCCTCGAGCAGCGGCGCGTCGGCCTGCGCGCGTTCGATGCCGAGCAGCATGCTCTGCAGGATGCCGGCCGTCAGCGTGCGCTGTACCAGCGGATCGCTGCGGTAGCTGGCGACTTCGGCGGGATCGTGGCTGAGGTCGGTCGGACGGATCGGGCTCGGTACGCGCAGGTTCGGCGCCAGCGTCAGCAGCATCCGCTGCAGCGTCAGCATCGCGCCGCTGATGCGCAGCGCCAGCGCGGGCGAGGACAGCACCAGCGCGCGCACCGGCCGCACGCGCGAGGTCGCCAGCCGCGCCGCGACCAGCCCGCCCATGCTGTGGCCGAGCACGATCGGCAGTTCGGGCCAGCGCTGCACCACGCCGTCGTAGATCTCCACCAGGTCGTCGAGGAAGACATCGGGCCGCTCGGCCACCATGCGCGCGCCGCCGCTGGCGCCGTGGCCGCGCTGGTCGTAGGCCACCACGCGCAGGCCCAGCGCGCACAGGCGCGCCGCCACATGCGCATAGCGGCCGCAGTGCTCGGCCAGCCCGTGTACCAGCAGCAGCGTGCCCGACGGTTCGGGCCACAGTTGCGGGTCGGGCAGCCAGGTGCGCAGCAGCAGCTCGGTGCCGTCGCGCATGCGCTGGCGGCTGTCGGCCGGCGCGATGGCGGCGGGCCTGGATGCTTCCATGCGATCGCTCTCCTCGTCGGCGCGCGGCGCGGCCGCGCGCCGGTCAGCGTTCAAGAGTGGCAGGCGTGGCGCGCATTGCCGTCGGACGCATTGCCATCGTCCGCATTGCCGTCGCGCGAACTGCCGTGACGCCTATCCCCCGCTGACGGCGCGCTCCCGGGCTCGGCGAAGTCGGCGAGGATCGGGCAATCCGGCCGCTCGTCGCCGCTGCACGCCTCGGCCAGCGCGCGCAGCGTGTCGCGCATGGCCGCCAGTTCCGCGATGCGCGTTTCCAGCTCGGCGACATGGCGCAGCGTCAGTGCCTTGACGTCGGCGCTGGCGCGCCCGCGGTCCTGCCACAGCAGCAGCAGGTTGCGGATCTCGTCCAGCGAGAACCCGAGATTACGGGCGCGCCGTACGAAGCGCAAGGTATGCAGCGCGCGCTCGTCGTAGCGCCGATAGCCCCCTTCGCTGCGCGGCGGTTCGGGCAGCAGCCCGATCGATTCGTAGTGCCGGATCATCTTGGCGGACACGCCCGAGGCGGCCGCCGCTTCGCCGATATTCATCGCCTTGCTTCCTCCAGATTTCAGTGCGGCACGGCCCCGTCGCGCGGTGCCGGCCGCCAGCGCCGCAGCAGCAGCGCGTTGCCGACCACGCTGACGCTCGAGAACGCCATCGCCGCGCCGGCCACCACCGGGCTGAGCAGACCGGCCGCCGCCAGCGGGATGCCGATCACGTTGTAGACGAAGGCCCAGAACAGGTTCTGCCGGATCTTGCGCACGGTCCGGTGCGACATCGCCAGCGCGTCGGCAACCAGGCCCGGGTCGCCGCGCATCAGCGTGATGCCGGCCGCGTGCATCGCCACGTCGGTGCCGGTGGACATCGCGATGCCGACGTCGGCCGCGGCCAGCGCCGGCGCATCGTTGACGCCGTCGCCGACCATCGCGACCACCGCACCGCCGCGCTTGAGCGAGGCCACGCGCGCCGCCTTGTCCTCGGGCAGCACCTCGGCCTGCACGTCGTCGATGCCGAGCGCGTCGGCGACCTGCGCCGCGGCGCCGTGACTGTCGCCGGACAGCATCACGGTGCGCACGCCGGCCGCATGCAGGCGCGCCACCGCTTCGCGCGCGCCCGGCTTGATCGCATCGCCGAACGCGACCAGTCCTTCGACGCGGCGCGTATCGACCGCGATCAGCCACGACACCGTGCGGCCGGCCCGGCGCAGCGCCTCGGCCTCGCGCTGCAGTGCGGAGCTCTCGTCCAGCGACGCGCCCAGCTCCTTGCGCAGGCGCTCGCTGCCGAGCGCCCAGGCGACGCCATCGATGCGCCCGCTGATGCCGCGGCCCGGCAGCGCGCGCAGTTCGCTCGCGACCGGCACCGCCAGCGCACGCTGCTCGGCGGCGTGCAGCACCGCCCGGGCCAGCGGATGTTCGCTGCCGGCCTGCAGCGCGGCCAGCCGCGCCAGCAGCAGCGACGAGGCGTCGTCACGCCGCTCGCCGCCGCCGGTCATTCCCTCCGCGGACAGCAGCGCCACCACCTCGGGCTGGCCGACCGTCAGCGTGCCGGTCTTGTCGAACGCGACCACGTTGACGCGATGCGCGGTCTCCAGCGCCTCGGCGTCCTTGACCAGGATGCCGGCCCGCGCGCCCGCGCCGGTGCCGGCGATGATCGCGGTCGGCGTGGCCAGCCCCAGCGCGCACGGGCACGCGATCACCAGCACCGCCACCGCGTTGAGCAGCGCCGACTGCCAGTCACCCAGCGCCACGCCCCAGCCCAGCAGCGTGACCAGCGCGATCGCCAGCACCACCGGCACGAACACCGCGCTGACGCGGTCGACCAGCCGCTGGATCGGCGCCTTGGCCGCCTGCGCGTGTTCGACCATGCGGATGATGCGTGCCAGCACCGTTTCCGCGCCGACCGCGGCGGTGCGCAGCACCAGCCGGCCCTCGCCGTTGATGGCGCCGCCCGTCACGCGGTCGTCGACATGCTTGGGCACCGGCAGGCTCTCGCCCGTCAGCATCGATTCGTCGGCATGGCTGTCGCCGTCGATCACCACGCCGTCGACCGGAATGCGCTCGCCCGGCAGCACCACCACCTCGTCGCCGACGCGTACCTGCGCCAGCGGCACCGTGGTGTCGACGCCGTCGCGGCGCACCCGCGCGGTATCGGGCCGCAGCGCGGCCAGCGCGCGGATCGCGTCGGCGGTCTGCCGCTTGGCCCGGACCTCGAGCCATTTGCCGAGCCGCACCAGCGTGATCACCACCGCCGCGCTCTCGAAATACAGGTGCGGATGGCTCTCGCCATGGGCGGCGGCGCCGCGCCAGATCAGCCACAGCGACAGGCCATAGGCGGCCGAGGTGCCGAGCGCCACCAGCAGATCCATATTGCCGGTGCCGGCGCGCAGCGCCTTCCAGCCGGCGCGATAGAAGCGCCAGCCGAACACGAACTGCACCGGCGTGGCCAGCAGCCATTGCCACAGCGCCGGCACGTTCCACGCGATGCCGAACCAGCCGAGCACCATCGGCGCGACCAGCGGCAGCGACAGCGCGGCCGGGATCGCCACCGACCAGGGTCCGGACCAGAAGTCGGCGGTGCGCGCGGGCGGCGCCCCTGCGGCCGCGGCGGCATCGGCTACCCCATCGCTCACCGGTTCGGCGGCATAGCCGGCACGCGACACGGCCTCGGTCAGCGCCGGCAGCATGTCGGCCGCGCTGCCGCCGACCAGCGTCACCAGGGCGCGCTCGGTGGCCAGGTTGACCTGGGCATCGACCACGCCCGGCACCGCGCGCAAGGCGCGCTCGACGCGGCCGACACAGGAGGCGCAGGTCATCTCGCGCACGGACAACTCCAGCTCGGTGCGGGGCACCGCGTAGCCGGCGGCGGCGATGGCGTCCGCCGCCGCGGGCAGCACCGCGGCGCTGTCGGCCTGCACGGTCGCTTCCTCGGTGGCGAGGTTGACGGCGACCGAACGCACCCCCGGCACCTTGGCCAGCGCGTTCTCGACCCGGCGCACGCAGGAGGCGCAGGTCATCCCTTCGATTGGCAGGCGCCATTCGGGCGCGGCCGGGGTGGCATTCGTGCCGGCCGGGGCCGGAGACAGCGGTATGGAAGAAGTGGACATGGCGGTTGGCATCCTCGTTGACATAGCCTGTCACTGGATGCTGGACCTTACCATGCTAGGAAGGTCAAGGCCGAAGTGCCAGTTCTCCATGCGGCGCGTCGGGGCTTGCGCTTGACACGATGGGAAGGTTCACAATGGCGCCATTCACCGCATTCACCACCCATACCGAGGAGTTCGACGATGATGCAGTTTCAAGTGGAAGGCATGTCCTGCAATCACTGCGTGGGCGCGATCACGCGCGCGGTGAAGCAGGTCGATCCCGACGCCCGCGTGTCGGCCGATATCGCGGCGCAGGCGGTCAGCGTGGAATCGGACGCCGATGCGCAGGAAGTGCGCGAGGCCATCGAATCGGCGGGCTATCCGATCAAGGGCTGATCGGAAGGAACCGCGTCCGCACTCCAGGGAGACGCGGACGCGGCCGGTCGGCGACGCTCAGAAGCGGTAGCCGACGTTCAGGAAGGTCACGATCGGATCGATCTTGATCTTGGTGTGCGACACCACGGTGGCGCCGCCCAGCGCGGAGTTGCGCGTGACGAAGGTCGCGCGGGTATCCAGCGGCAGGTAGGACACCGACAGGCCGACGTGCCAGCGCTCGTTGATCTTGTAGTTCGCGCCGATGTTGAAGACCGGATTCCACGACGACTTGGCGCTGGCGGTCATGGTGGCGTTCGGGCCGAACTCCTGGCGCACGAACTGCTGGTTGGTAATCGTCTCGTCGCTGAACCAGGTGTAGTTCACGCCCAGGCCGACATAGGGACGCAGGCGCGCGGCGGGCTCCAGGAAGTGGTACTTGACCAGCACCGCCGGGCTCCACTGGCGCACCGTGCCCAGCTTGCCGTACTTGCCGTAGCCCTTGTCGCCCTCGACGTCGTGCTTGGGCGGCAGGCCCAGCACGAATTCGGCCGAGATGTTGTCCGTGATGAAGTGGTCGATCGACAGGCCCAGCGTATTGGCGGCCTTGATATCGGCGCCGGTATTGGGGCGCTGGGTGCCGACCGGGCGGCCGCCGACGCTGTCGATGGTCAGCGGATCGGCCGAACTGTTCGGCATCACGCGGAACCAGCCCGTGCTGACGACGGTGCTGCCGGCCGACTGTGCCTGGGCAACCCCGCCCACTACCATGGCCGCGACAGCCACCAGGATTTTTTTCTTGTGCGACATCCTCTCTCCTTCGTGGTTTTCAACTGCAAGGGCAGCATTATCCCGCTGCGGATGCCGCCATCGTTTCAATCTAGATACATTTTGTAGAGGGGCGCCACTAAATTGAGGGTTTACCGCAATCAGCGGTACCCGAAGGGCCACCGCGGCGGGGAGAGAGGCGGCAGAAGTGTCTCAGGAATGTGACACCGGGTCGTGCCCCGATGCCTTCCGCGGCGTCATGCGTTGATACCTCGCACCGCCAGGGCGCACGCTGCCAGATCCCACAGCGCATAGCCCACGCTCTTGAACACCAGCGGACTGCCGGTGCGCGCGCGGATCGCATCCGCGGCCAGGATCGCCGTCTCGAACGGCTGCACCGCGGCCCAGTCGATGCCGGCCTGCAGCAGGTCGCCGGCCTCGTCCTCGATGCCGAACAGCGTATCGGCCAGCAGCCGCCCCGCCTGTGCGGCGCCGCGGCACAGCGCCGGTGGCAGCTCGCACATGTCCGGCCGGAACGCCCCGACCGCGGCGATGAAGTGGTCGTCGCGCCAGCAGCCGGCATCCAGATCCGGCAGCACCGGCGCGCGGCTCGACGTCACGGTGACCACCATCGACACGCGGTCCAACACCGCTTCGATCTCGCCCGCGGCGGATTCCAGCACCTCGGCTTCCAGCCCCAGGCCGCGCGCGTGGGCCGCCAGCGCATGGGCCTTGTCCGCCGTGCGCGAATGCAGCCAGACCCGCCGCAGCGGCAATCCCGCCGCGAAGGCCTCGAGGTGCGTGGTGGCCTGCACGCCGGCGCCGACGATCAGCAGTTCGCCGTCGGGCCGCGCGGCGAAGCGCTGCGCCGCCAGCAGCGACACCGCGGCGGTGCGGCGCCCGGTCACGGTCGGCCCGTCGAGCAGCGCCAGCCGCACGCCGGTATGCGCGTCGGCCACCACCACTTCGCCGAGGATATTGGGCAGCCCGCGCGCCGGGTTGCCGGGATGGACCGTGATGTTCTTGGTCATCACCAGGTCGGCATTGCGCGCCGGCATCACCAGCAGCGTTCCCTCGCCTTCCGGACTGGCGGCGGTCACGTCGCCGACCGGCAGCGCCAGCCGCGGCGGCGCCATCGCGGTGCCGGCGCGCAGTTCGCCGAGCATATCGGCAATGGCGACAGCCAGTTCGGGATACGGCAGCCGCGCCGCGGTCTGGGCGGCATCGAGCAGCATCGGCGAGGCGATCTGTGATCCGGTCGGTGAGGCGGTCGGCGAGGCAATCGGTTCGGTAGGCACGGATCGAGGCTCCTGAAGATATTGGGAATGCGGAGGATGGCGGCGGCGCGACGCGTTACGGGCGCGGACGAAGGACCACGGGCGGCAGCGAGCGGGGGACGGCGAGCGGCGAGTGGCGGACGGCGCAAGCGGCAAGCGGCAAGCGGCAACCAGCAGCCTGCAACTGCAACTGCAACTGCAACTGCAACTGCAACTGTAACCAGCAACCAGCAACCAGCAACCAGCAACCAGCAACCAGCGATTATCCGCGCTCGGCCGCGGCGCCCTGCCTCACCGCCGCCCGGCCCGGCGCCGACGGCGGTCGTGCGCCCGCCTCCCGCACGGTCGCGCCGCGCACCTCGATGCGTACCATATCGATCACCGTGCCGCCGGCATCGACCAGCTCGAGCCGATGCCGTCCCGGCCACGGCAGCCAGGCCAGCTTGCCGCCGCGGCCGAGCCGCTTGCCGTCGAGCCGCCAGGCCACTCCCTGGGCGGTGCGGCCGGCGACATCTTCGGCATGCAGCCAGACGCGTTGCGCCTGCGGCGGAATATCGGGATCGAGCGCGAAGACGGTGCCATCGGCCGGGCTCGCGATCGCCGCGCCGCGGCCGGGGTCTGCCGCCGTCCGCGCGGCACTCGACGCTGCACCCGACGCTGCACCGGACGCTGTGTTCGCCGCCGCATTCAGCGCAGCGCTCGGCGCCGCACTCGGCGCTGCCGTCCGCCCCGCCGTCGCGCCCTGGTGATGGCTGCCGACGGCAACCACCGGCACCGCGGTGCCGGCCAGGAACACCTCCTCGCGCGCAGGCTCGGGTACGCCCTCGAACCGCACCGGCACGCGTTCGACGCCTGTAGGCAGTGCGGGCGGCCGGCTGGCGCGATCCCGATGCAGGAAGGCCATCACGTCGTGCCAGACCGGCGCCGCGCCGGATACGCCGGACACATCGCGCATCGCCGCGCCGCTGGCGTTGCCGACCCAGACGCCGACCGTGTAGTGCTGCGACCAGCCGATGCACCAGTTGTCGCGCATGTCCTTGCTGGTGCCGGTCTTGACCGCGGTCCAGAAGCGCGTGGTCAGCGGGCTGTCCAGGCCGAAGGTGCGCGCGCGTGCATGCCGGTCGGACAGCACGTCGCCGATCACATGGGCCGCGGCCGCGGACATCACTGCCACCGGCCGGGGCGCCGGCTCGGCCAGCCGCATCCGCACCGGCGCCTGCCGGCCCTGGTTGGCGAGCGTCCGGTAGGCATTGGTCAGCGTCAGCAGCGACACGTCGGCGCTGCCCAGCGCCAGGCTGTAGCCGTAGTAGTCGCCGGCCTCGGTCAGCGGCAGCCCGAGCGCGACCAGGCGCCGATGGAAGCGGTGCGGGGTCACCATCACCAGCGTGCGCACCGCCGGCACATTGAGCGAAGCGGCCAGCGCCGCGCGCATGCTGACCCAGCCGCCATAACGGCCGTCGTAGTTGCGGGGGATGTAGAGGCCGCCGCCGGTCGGCAGGTTGACCGGCCGGTCGTCCAGCAGCGAGGCGGCGGTCAGGCGCCGCTCCTCCAGCGCCTGCGCATACAGGAAGGGTTTGAGCGTCGAGCCGGCCTGGCGCAGCGCGGCCGCATGATCGACCTGCGCGGCCCCCGACAGCGCGCCCGACGAGCCCACGTAGGCCAGCACGTCGCCGCTGGCGTTGTCGAGCACCACCACCGCGCCGTCCTCGACATGCCGTCCGGCCAGTTCGCGCAGATGCCGCTGCAGGCTGGCCATCGCCAGCCGCTGCACGCCCGCGTCCAGCGTCGAATCGATCGCGGCCGGCGGCGTCCGTGCCGCGCCTCGCACGCCCGGTGCTCCCGGTGCTCCCGGTGCTCCCGGTGCTCCCGGTGCTCCCGGTACTGCCGGTGCGCCCAGTGCACCCGGTGCGCCCTGCACGACCCGATCGACCAGCAGCCGGCCCAGGTGTGGCGCCAGTTGCGCGCGGCCCGGACCGGACGGCGGCATCGCGGCGCGCGCCAGCGCCAGTTGCGTGAAGCCGTCCAGTCCGCTGCAGCCCGCGGGCTGCCCCATCTCCCGCAGGATCTGGCAGGCGCGCTGCGTGACCCGCGCCGGCGCGGCATTGGGCGCGCGCACCAGCGCCACCGCCAGCGCCGCCTCGCGCGCATCGAGTCCGCTCGGCAGCTTGCCGAACAGCGCGTGCGACAACGCCGACAGGCCGACCAGTTCGCCGCGCAGCGGCACCAGGTTCAGATAGGCCTCGAGGATCTGGCTCTTGCTCCAGCCGTGTTCGAGCCGCGCCGCGCGCCAGGCCTGGCTCATCTTCTGCGCCGCGCTGCGTCCGCCCGCGCCGCGGCGCAGATCGTCGTCGAGCAGCGCCGCCAGCTGCATCGTCAGCGTCGAGGCGCCGCGCGTGCGCGTGTTCCACAGATTGGCCCAGGCCGCGCCGGCCACGCCCTGCCAGTCGACGCCGCTGTGCTGGTAGAAGCGCCGGTCCTCCGACAGCACGATGGCGGTGCGCACCGCCGGCGAGATCTCGTCGAGCGACACCCATTGCCCGCGCCGCGCGCTGAAATCGGTCCGCACGGTGGCGACCGGCTCGCCATGGCGGTCGCGCACGATGACGTCGGCGCTGCGGTAGCGCTCGCGCACCTGCTCGAAGCCGGGCAGCGCCTCGGCGGACGCCGGCGCGGACGGTATCGCGAACAAGAACGCGAACAAGACCGCGAACAGCAGCACGAACCGCATCCCGAACCACAGAGAACTTGGCAGCGCCCGCGGCAGTGCCGGGGCCCTGGCCACCCGCAACGAGCCCAGCGAACCCGTCCCCTGCCTCATGGCCGCCGCCCCGCGACGATGCCGGCGACCAGCAGCACCTGCGCCGCGGCATAGGTCCACCAGATGCCCAGTTCGAAACGATCGAACGGCGACAGGAAGCGCGCGATGCCGACCAGCGCGTCGGACACGACGAAGCACAGCGCGCCGAGCGCGGCCAGCGGCGTCGGCAGCCGCGCCAGCAGCGCCGCGCAGGCCATCGCGGTCAGCGCGACGACATAGGCGCAGACCTCGACCGTCAGCGTGCCAAGGTTGGGCCAGAAGCGTCCCAGCAGCGTGCCCACCGCACCGATCACCGCGCCGCAGGCGAGCAGCCGGTGCGGGCGGTCGTCGCCCAACAGCGGCAACAGCAGAGCAAGATAGGCCAGATGCGCCAGCAGGAAGAATCCCAGCCCGCCGACGAAGGAGAACGGCAGCCACGGTACCGCGAGCAACAGATCGCCGCTCGCGGAGAACAGCAGCGCGGCGATCAGCCAGCGGCGCTCGCGGCGTACCGGATGGAACCACGCCGCGCGCGCCAGCAGCAGCACCATCGCGGTCTTCCACGCCGGCTGCCAGGCGAAGCTGCCCGTCAGCGGCGTGCCGGGCGGCAGCTCCAGCGCGGCGCTGACCAGCAGCGTACCGTAGATGGTGCCGGCGACCGCGCCGGCCATCCACCATTCGCGCACCCGCGGCGGCATCGTCCAGCCGCGCCGTTCCAGGACATCGCTCACGGACGCTGCCCCACGGTCAGGCGCGCATTGGGCGCGGCACCGAACACCTCGGGCGCGTACATCGCCTCCACGCGCGTCGGCGGCAGCGCGAACTCGCCGGCGTTGTTCAGCCGCACGGTGTACTCGATGGTCGCCGTGCCCTTCGGCAGATGGGCGTAGTACTCGCGGTAGGCTTGCGGCGTGCGCTCGCTGAAGGCCGGCCAGGCGCCGGTGCGGCGCTCGCCGCGCGTGGCGATCTGCGAATCGCGGCCCAGCCCGCTGCCGAGGATGGTGGCGCCCCCGGGCACCGGATCGCTGACCACGACCCAGGTCATGTCGGCCTGCGCGTCGATCTCCAGCTTGACGCGATAGATGTCGCCGCGCGACCAGCGTCCCGGCGTGGCCTGCTCGACCGCGCTGACGCTGCGGCGGATGCGGTAGCCGGCGGCGATCGGCTCGGCCAGCGGGACCGCCGCCAGCGCGCGTACCGTCGCCCACGGCCGGCCGGCGCCCTCGTGCTGCAGCTGCAGCGTGGCCGGGGCGGCGGACGGACCGGGCTGGGGCGGCTGCACGGGCCAGGGCAGCATCAGCGCGCCCGTCGCCACGCCGTCCTTGCCCGTCGCGGCCGAGCGCCAGTCGAAGCTGCGCGCGGCCTCGCCCAGCGTCACGCGCGTGGCACCGCCCACCGGTTCGCGCTCGAAGACCTGCGCGAACCGGCGCACCGCCAGTACGCCCCAGGCATTGGCATTGGTGGTGTTCCATGCGCCGGCGCTCTGGCGGCCCAGCAGGCCGCTGGCCAGCCGCGGCGCATCCTCGCGCCAGTCGGGCAGTTCCAGCGCCAGCGTCAGCAGCCGCGCGGCGTTGATGTCGCCGCCCGCCATCAGCCACCACCAATGGTCGTCGCGCTCGGTCGAGAACGCCAGCCGCGTGCCCTGCAGGTCCAGGCGCGCGCGCAGCAGGCGCTGCGCCTCGGCCAGCCGCGCCTCGCGCTGCGGCACATCGGGCAGGCGCTGCAGCAACGCGGTCCAGTCGAGCAGCGCCGAGGTCGGCCACTGCTGCGGCGCGATCTGGATCGAGCCGAGCATGCGGGTCTGCGCCTTGCCGCCGCGCGACAGCGCCTCGAGCGCGGCCAGCTTGCGGATCTCCAGGTCGGCGGTCGGCGCCCACGGGCGGCGCTGCAGCCGGCCCTCGACGAAGGCGGCCAGCGCCTGTTCCATCCGCTCGCGCGCCTGCGCCGGCAGTTGCAGCGGCAGCCCGGCGCGATGCGCCTCGTCGGCCAGCGCCAGCAGATAGGCGGTCAGCACCTCGCTGCCGCCGTCGCGCACCGCGTCGCCCTGCATCGGGAAATAGGCGACCAGCCCGTCGTCGTCCTGATAGGCCGGCAGCTGCGCCATCAGCGCCTGCCAGCCGGCGGCGTCGCCCAGGCCCACGGCCTTCGACGCACGCTGCTCCAGGCAGGTATACGGATAGCGGGCGAACCAGTCGCGCACGCCGGGCAGGCCGCCGGCCAGCGACGATTGCAGGCCGATCTGCAGGCCGCCGCGCGGCGCCCCGGACGGATCGCGCAGCGCGGCCGCGGGCGCGCGGACCGGCACCGACAGGCCCGGCGCCAGCTGTGCCAGCGTGCCCTGCTGCACGGTCAGCGGCACCGCCGCGGCCAGCCGCTGGACGATGCGGATGCGGTCGGAGGCGGGACCGTCGCCGCCCGTGCCCCCTGTGCCGCCTGTGCCGCCTGTGGCCCCCGCGCCGCCGGCCTTGCCCGTCTCGGTTGCCGCGATCTCCCACTGCGTCTCGCTCTCGGTGGCGGTCGCCTGGCCGCTGCCCTGCGCGATCAGCGGCGCGACCACGTCCCAGCCGATCTCCCGCGCCTGGCCGGCCGGAATCGATACCGTCTGCGTGGGCAGCGCCGCTGCCGCCGGATCGGAAGCCGCGGCGCCGGAGGCAGCAGCAGAGGCAGCAGCGGAGGCGGCGCCGGCACCGGGGATAGCACCGGCAGCAGCGCCTGCCATGGCGCCACCATTGACGCCAACCCGGCCGCCCGCACCGGCCGCCACGCTGCGCGCGCTGACCTGCACCGTCATCGCCCGTGCCGTGGTATTGCGCAGCGTAAACATCGCGCGGTAGCGATCGCCCTCGCGCACCAGCGGCGGCAAACCCGAGATCAGCTGCAGATCCTGCGTCGCCGCCACGGTGGTGCTGCCGGTGCCGAAGCGCGAGACGCCAAGATCAGCGATCGCGACGATGCGAAAGCGCGTCAGCGAATCGTTCAGCGGCACGGTCAGCGTGGCCTTGCCGGCCGCGTCGAGCTGCACGCGCGGGTTCCACAGCAGCAGCGTGTCGAACAGTTCGCGGGTCGGATTCTTGCCGCCCCCACCGCCGGCCGGCACCGCCTTGCGGCCATAGTGGCGCCGCCCGACGATCTCCATCTGCGCGGTCGCCGTTTCCACCCCGTAGCTGCGCCGCTGCAGCATCGCCTCGAGCAGGTTCCAGCTGGTATTGGGCATCAGTTCGAGCAGCGCCTCGTCGACCGCGGCCAGCGCGACCTCGCCGTTGGCGGCCGGCTTGCCGTCCGGCAGCGTGACCTGCACCGTCACCTTGGCCTGGCCCCGCACCGGGTAGCTGGCGCGGTCGGTGGCGACCTTGACGTCGAGCCGGTGCGCCTCGTTGCCGACGCAGATCTCGGCCAGCCCGAGCCGGAACGCCGGCTTCGACAGGTCGACCAGCGGGGTCGGCGCGACGTACTCCCGCCCCTCGCTGCGGAAGGCGCGCCACCATTCGCGCGGCTCGCGCCAGCCCCAGGTGAAGAAGGAATACCAGGGCACCTCGTGCAGGCGTCCGCGCAGCGCCAGCACCGACACGTAGACGTTCGGCCCCCATTCGGGCTTGACCTTGACGCTGACGGTCGGGTCCTTGCCCGCCAGTGTCACCACGTGGGTCTCCAGGATGCCCTCGCGTTCGACGGCCACCAGCGCGGTGGCCTGGCGGAACGGCATCCGTACCTGGAAGCGCGCGGTATCGCCGGGCGCATAGGACGGCCGCTCGGGCAGCACGTCGATGCGGTCGTGGTTCTCGCCGCCGAACCACAGCTCGCCCTGGCCGGTGACCCACACGCTGGTGCCCGCTTCGGAGACGCGGCCCGCATCGTCGCGGGCACGGGCGATCAGTTCCACCTCGCCGGTCTGCTCCAGCGTCACCGCGCACTGCATGCGGCCGCGCGCATCGGTCTTCGCCTCGCAGACCTTGCCCAGGTCGCGCACCTCGGTGCGGTTGTCGTAGCGATAGAAGCCGCCGACCACGCGCTTGCGCGCCGAGGTCGTGATGCGCGCGCGCGCGTGCACCTCCATCGGCACGCCGGCGCGCGGCTTGCCGTCGATATCGAACGCGATGCCGTGCACCGTGGCCTGGCGCTTGACCGCAACCCAGTCGTCGGCGCGAATGCCGGCGACCACCGCCGCGGGCCACAGCGGCAACGTCTGCCGCAGCGTCTGGATCTCGCCGTTGGGATCGGCGAAGGCGGCCTCGACCAGCAGATCGCGCGGCGCGGTCACCGGCGGCAGCGTGTCGAGCGTCAGACGGCCGCCGCCGCTGGCGTCCAGCGTCAGCGCGCGCTTGTCGGCGATCAGCGTCTGGCCGTCCTGCGCCGACGCCCGGTCCTGGTCTTGATCTTCAATCTCGTCCGACTCCTCGCGCTGCTCGTCCGCCGCACGCGGCGCATCGAAGCTGTAGCCGGGGGCATCGGCAAAGCGCGGCATACGGTCGCGCAGCAGCGCGGACACCCGCACCGGCAAACCCGCCGCCGCGCCGCCGGACACGTAATGCACCTCGACATCGAGCGGCAGCGACTTTGGCGCGACCAGCGCCTGCGCACCGCCGGCGGCCGCGGCGCGCACCGTGCCGGTCAGCACCGGCAGCCGGAAGGCCTCGACGCGGAAGGCGCCGCTGTCGTAGCTGCGCTGGCGCGCGTCGGCCAGCTCCACCGTGTAGCGGCCCAGCTTGGCCGCAGGCGGCAGCGCGAAGCGGCTCTCCGCGCTGCGCCCGCCCGAGGCGGTGGTGCGCCATTGCAGCGGCTGCTCGTAGGTCTGGCCGCTGCCCTCGTGGCGGATCACCAGCTTGTCCGGCAGCTGTCCGGACTCGCCGGCGCCGCCCGGCGGCAACGCGAAGCCGCTCGAGGTCTCGACGCGCAGGTAGTGCTTCATCGAGACGGTCTCGCCCGAGGACAGCAGCGTGCGGTCGAACACCGTATGCGCGCGGACCGTGGGCGTGGCGCTGGTATCGGTCGGCACATGAAAGCGCCAGCTCTCGATGCCGCGGTTCCAGTCGGACATCACGAAGGCCATGTCGGCCTGGCCGCGCGCCTGCGGATGCGCGGCGACGATGCGCGCCGAGACGAAGTAGCCCGACAGCCCGGTGTCCTCGCAATAGCGGCCGGTCCCGCTGCCGCCCTCGCCGTCGCCGCCATCGCCCAGCCGGC
The DNA here is from genome assembly GCF_020418465.1 of Cupriavidus sp. DB3. Classification (NCBI taxonomy): domain Bacteria; kingdom Pseudomonadati; phylum Pseudomonadota; class Betaproteobacteria; order Burkholderiales; family Burkholderiaceae; genus Cupriavidus; species Cupriavidus sp. DB3. The sequence continues at coordinate 181,842 of NZ_JAIZPL010000004.1, forward strand.
CGAAGCGCGCGACGCCGGCATCGTCGGTGCGCGCGGTGGCGATCAGCTTGCCGCTGCAGTCGCGCACCGCGACGCTGGCCTCGCGCACCGGCTTGCCGCCATCGAGCGTGGTAACCCACGCCATCGCGTTGTCGCGCCCGGCCTTGAAGTGCACGCCGAGGTTGGTGACCAGCGCCGCGGTGCGGACATACATCGGCGCCGGCTTGCCCAGCAGCGCCGCGCCAAGATTCGGCGAGGCGATCTCGACCACGTGAAAGCCCGGCTCCGGCAGCGGAATGCCGACCACCTCGAACGGCCGGCTGGCGCCCTCGCCCACCGAGGCCGGCACGGCCAGCTTGCGCGCGCCGGGCACCCCGGCCAGCAGCGACACGGCACGCGTTTCCACCTGCGGCGCGTTGCGCGGAATGCGCGCCGCCGACGGCGGCTTGCCGGCCAGGATCGCGTCGAGTTCGGCGCGGGTCCAGCTGGTCTCGTGCATGCGCCGCACCAGCGCCAGCCAGCGCAGCACCGCGGCATCGTCGTCGACCCGGACCCGGCTGACCATGCCCGCCTCGGCGCGCACGCCGAGCACTTTCAGTTCACGCTCGACATGACGCAGCGTGACCGGCAGCAGCGGCGGATAGTCGGCCGGCTTGTCGGTCTTGCTCCTGGGCAACTCGCCGAAGCGCTCGATCACGCCGAACGGCGCCGCGGCGAACTTGGCCAGCGGCGGCATCGGCGCGGTGGCCACCCGCAGCGGAAACAGGTCGGCGTTGTTCAGCGGCCGGCCGCTTTCGTCCTTCAGGCCGGACGGCAACTCAAGTGTCAAATTGGCGTTCTCGGCGAACGGCGGCTCGAAGCGCAGCGAGGTGATCGTGGCATCGGCGGCCAGGTTGGCCTCCAGCTTCGGTGCCACCGGTCCCGACGGCGTGCGCAGCACCACCGATTCGGCCGCGCGGCGCGCGATCGGCGCGGAGAACTCGAGCGTGATCGGCCGCAGCGGCGTGCAGGGCGCCTGCGCGTTCTCGCGCTCGCAGCTGAAGCTGGCGGTAAACGACTCGCGCACGCGGTATTCGAAGCGGCGCCCTTCCTTGCTGGCCAGGCCCGACGGCGTCGCGATGCCCGGCGTCAGCAGCAGTTCCATCCTGGCGCCGGCCGGCAGCCGCTGCTGGCAGACCAGCAGATGCACGCTGTCGGTGCCGCGCGGCTTCCATCCCAGCGCCTTGAGCACCGCCTCGCGGTCCGCGCCGGTGACCAGCCGCACCGGAATCATCTCGCCGACGCCCTGCGCCTGGCACCACGCATGCTGGCGCACCGAGTCGGGCGTGGCCGGACCGTTGAAGCGCAGCGCGAAGACCTGGTCCTCCTCGATCTCGCCCCCGGAGGGGCGGCTGGACACCACGATCGGACCGCCGGTCTCGAAGCGGTATTCGGACTTGCCGCGATAGTCCTGGCCGGCCTGGCTCTTCAGCCCGGCGCGCAGCCGGACCGTGCACGACACCCCGGGCGGCAGGTCGCGGACGAAATCGAACACCCAGTTGCGGTCGTCGACCCAGCGGCCTTCGCCGGCCAGGTCCGCCGGCGCGGCGCCGGCACATTGCACGGCGGCCGGCGCGGTCGCGCGCAGGTCGCCCAGCGGCACCATCGACTGGTCGAAGCGCAGCGTGACCTGGCGGACCTTGGAGACCTGGCCTTCCGGGGAAATACGCGTCAGTTGGGTCGCCAGCGCGGCGTGGGTGCCGAACCCCAGTACGCATGCCGCGAGGGCATGGCCGAGGAGGCGCCGGCGGTCGGGCCTGCGAGCACTGCGCCTGGCAACATCGCCCGGGACGTCCGCCGCCATGTCTGCCGGGACGACCGACGCTGCTTCCGCCGCGACGTCCGCCACTTCCTTCATTTCGCCTTCCCCGCCAACGCCCGTGGCCCGGTCTCGCATCTGATCCCTCTCCGGATGGTCGCCCCGCTCTGGTGCATCAGCGGGCACCTGGCGAGAGTGACATGCGAGGCGCCGGCGCGCAAGCCAACCGACGGGTCAGCGCCGCAGGGTGGCGCCACGGAGTCAAGGCCGGATGGTCGGCGCCGTGGAGTCCGCGCCGCGGGCCGGCCCCAAGTGTCAGCGCAGCAGAGTCAGCGCCTCAGTGGCGGCGCCTCTGTGTCACCGCAGATGCGACAGCGGCAACGCCCCTTCCCGCTTCAGCGCGGTCAGCACGATATTGGAACGCACGCTCTCGACGCCAGGCACGCGCATCAGCTTGCGCATGGTGAAATCGGCCAGCGCCGGCAGGTCGGTGACGACGATGCGCAGCAGGTAGTCCGCCTCGCCGGCGACGGAGTAGCACTCCTGCACCTCCTCGAGCAGCAGGATCTCCTCACGGAAGCGTTCGATCGCCGTGTCGCCATGGTGGGCCAGCTTGACGCTGGTAAAGACCAGTACGCCCAGGCCCAGCGCGGGCGGCGACAGCACGACCCGGTAGCCGGCGATCACGCCCTCGGCCTCCAGCCGGGCGATGCGCCGGCCCACCTGGCTAGGCGACAGATGGACCTGCTCGGCCAGCTGCTGGTGCGTGCTGCGGCCATCGGCCTGCAGCGCGGCCAGCAGGGCCAGATCGAAGTTGTCGAGGCTCAGCATACAAGGATCCTGCATCGGTTTTGCGTTTTATGCAGATTACCCGCATCGGAACGGCAATCCAAGTCGTTTTTGCGGGCTCTTTGCAGCGCCAGCTCGGTAGACTTTGCAGAAATCCCGCATGCGCAACCGACCCCATGCGGCAAACCTGCAAACGCCAGCCCGGCCGCGCCGATCCGCAGAACGGACAGGAGCGCGGACAAGACCAAGGGCATGGCCCCACCGAATCGCCGGAGACAAGCCAGATGGAAGCGATCCTCGACCAGACCCAGGACCAGAAAGCCGCGTCGGCGCCCGCCTTTGCCGGCACGCTGACCGACAAGCTGAAGGAGCAGTTCGAAGCCGGCCTGCTGTCCGACCCGGACCTGAACCCGGACTTCACCATCGCGCAGCCGCTGCACCGCTACACCGACGCCGACCACGCCGTCTGGCGCCAGCTGTACGCGCGCCAGGCCTCGATGCTGCGCGGCCGGGTCTGCGACGAATTCCTGCGCGGCCTGGACACGCTGGGCATGGACGCCGACCGCGTGCCCGACTTCGCCCGCCTGAACGACAAGCTGATGGCCGCCACCGGCTGGCAGGTGGTCGCGGTGCCGGGCCTGGTGCCGGACGAGGTCTTCTTCGAGCATCTGGCCAACCGGCGCTTTCCGGCCAGCTGGTGGATGCGCAAGCCGGAGCAGCTGGACTACCTGCAGGAGCCGGACTGCTTCCACGACGTGTTCGGCCACGTGCCGCTGCTGATCAACCCGGTCTTCGCCGATTACATGCAGGCCTACGGCCAGGGCGGCCTGAAGGCGGCCGGCATGGGCGCGCTCGACATGCTGGCGCGGCTGTACTGGTACACCGTCGAATTCGGCCTGATCCGCACGCCCGAGGGCCTGCGCATCTACGGCGCCGGCATCGTGTCGAGCCAGGGCGAGTCGATCTACAGCCTGGACTCGGCGAGCCCGAACCGGATCGGCTTCGACGTCCGCCGCATCATGCGCACCCGCTACCGGATCGACACCTTCCAGAAGACCTATTTCGTCATCGACAGCTTCGAACAGCTGTTCGAAGCGACCCGCCCGGACTTCACGCCGCTGTACGCCGAGCTGCGCCAGCAGCCGACGCTGGGCGCGGGCGACGTCGCCGAGGGCGACCAGGTGCTGCAGGTCGGCAACCGCGAGGGTTGGAGCGACAGCGACGATATCTGAGGCCGCTGCGTTCGGCGGCCCTTTGCGGGACGCCGGTTGCGCGCTGGTTCGCGCCGATTGCACGTCCGTTGCGCGCCTGTTCCACGCCATTCCGCCCCATTGCCGGGCTTTATGAAAGAATGCCGGCATGCCCGACCGCAACGGCCGGGCGGGCCGGCTCTGCCATTTTCCGATTTCGACTTTCCGGGCCTTGCCATCATGACGTCTGCCACCCTTTCCCCCTTGTCCGAACAGGAACGCGCGCCGCTGCTGGCGTCGCTGCCCGGCTGGACCGCGGTCGCCGATCGCGACGCTATCCACAAGCGCTTTACCTTCGCCGACTTCAACGCCGCCTTCGCCTTCATGACGCGCGTGGCGATGCAGGCCGAGAAGGCCGACCACCATCCCGAATGGTTCAACGTCTACAACCGCGTCGACATCACGCTGTCGACCCATGACGCCAACGGCCTGACCCAGCGCGATATCGACCTGGCGCGCTTCATCGAGCAGGCCGCGGCGACGCTGGCCAAGCGCTGAGCGCTGAGCGGCGGGCGCGCTGCCAACGGCGCGTTGCCAACGGCGCGTTGCCAAGGCATCGGGGCGGACCGCGAGGACCCGCCGCGTAACCCGATCGCGTAGCCCGATCGCAGGGCCGACCCGGGGGGCACACCGCGGGGCCCAGCGTGACCAACCGCGGTCCCCCGCCGCAAGCCAATCGAAAGGAAGGCCCACGCCTTGCGCGGTACAATCGGCGGCCAGGCGGGGCGCCCGGCACCCGAAGCGCGACGCCAGCCGCGCTACCTGCGGCGCTCCCCCAAGCATCCCTGCCGAACCCAGCCGAACCTTTCGCCCATGCGCATCCTGTTGATCGAAGACGACCGCCAGATCGCCAGCGGCGTCGAAGCCGGCCTGTTCCAGGCGGGCCACCAGGTGCGCGTCGTCCATGACGGGGTCTATGCCACCGAGCATCTGCTCAAGGAGCAGCACGACCTGGTGATCCTCGACCTGGGCCTGCCCGGCATCGACGGCATGACCCTGCTGTCGCGCTACCGCGCCCGCAACCGCACCACCCCGGTGCTGATCCTGACCGCGCGCGACGAACTCGAGGACAAGCTGTCCGGCCTGAACGCCGGCGCCGACGACTACCTGGTCAAGCCCTTTGCCTTTCCCGAACTGGAGGCGCGCGTGCGCGTGCTGCTGCGCCGCAGCCAGCATGGCGAGGCGGCGCCCGACCGCGACGTGCGGCTGGGCCGGCTGCGGCTGTCGGGCAGCGACCGGCGCATGTTCCTCGACGGCAAGCCGCTGGAACTGTCGCCGCGCGAGTTCGCGGTGCTCGAGCTGCTGCTGCAGCGGCAAGGGCGCGTGGTCAGCAAGGCCCAGCTGCAGGACCACCTGGCGACCTTCGCCCATCCGGCCGGCGATGGCGGCGACACCGTCGGCGATACCGCGATCGAGGTCTACGTCCATCGCGTGCGCAAGAAGCTCGAGGACAGCGACGTCGAGATCGTGACGGTGCGCGGCTTCGGCTACCTGCTGCAAAGCCGCGGCCAGGCCTAGCGCGAGGCGCGGCGTGCGGCGGCTCCAGGCGCCTCTGCGGAGCGCGCGCGGCGAAGGTCCATCCGGGGGCCAGGGCGGTACCGGGGGGACCAACGGCAACGGGGGGGCCGGCGGTTCTGGCGGGGCTGGCGGTTCCCGTTCAAACGGCGGCGGCGCCCAGCAGGTACGCCTGGCCTCGACCCAGAGCCTGCGCGTCCATCTGCTGCGGGCGCTGGCCACGCCGCTGTTCGCGCTGGTGCTCGCCAGCGGCTCGCTGTCCTACTGGCTCGCGGCGCACTACACCACGCAGGTGTTCGACCGCGCGCTGTACGGCGTCGCCAACAATATCGCCCAGCAGATCCGCATCGCCGGTCCCCGGCTCGAACACGACATCCCCGCGATCGCGCAGACCCTGGTCGAGGCCGAGGGCAGCGACCGCATCTACTGGCGCATCCACGGGCCGGACGGGCTGATCGGCGGCATGGATACCTGGCTGGGCTACGGCACCGGCCAGACCACGCTGCACGATGCGCGGCTGTTCTACGCCTGGTTCAGCGGACGGCAGGTACGGGCGGTGCGGCTGCCGGTGCATCTGGATCCGGTGCAGACGACCCCCGCCGATGGCGACATCGATACCACCGCCGACATGGCGAGCGGCGTGGCGGACAACGTAACCGACAGCGTGCCGAACGACGCCGCGGGCTCGGCCAGCGCGCCGCAGGCCGCCGGTTCGCCGTCACGCGGCCCCATCGTCGTCGAGGTGGCCGAGCTGCTGGACCGGCGCGAGACGGCCGCCAACGAAATCCTGCTGTCGGTATCGGTGCCGCTGATCCTGCTGCTGCTGGTCGGCAGCCTGATCCTGTCGCACGTGCTGAAGGAAGAGCTGGTGCCGCTGCAGATCCTGACTGACAAGCTGAACCGGCAGACCGCACGCTCGCTGGCCTCGCTCGACGAGACCCAGGTGCCGGCCGAGGTCGAGCCGCTGATCCGCGCGCTCAACGCGCTGCTGGCGCGGCTGCGCGACGCCCTCGACGCCCAGCGCAAGTTCATCGCCGATGCCGCACACCAGCTGCGCACGCCGCTGACCGCGGTCAAGCTGCATGCCGACCGCGCGGTGGAGGCGGAGAACCCCGAGGTCACGCGCCACGCGCTGCGCGAGCTGCAATCGGCGGCGGACCGCGCGGTGCGGCTGTCGAACCAGCTGCTGTCGCTGGCGCGCGCCGAGCCCGGCCTGTCGCTGGAGCGCCTCGGTCCGATCGAGCATTTCGACCTCGCGACGCTGGCCTTCGAGACCGGCGCCGAATGGGTGCCGCAGGCGCTGGCGCGCCATATCGACCTGGGTTTCGAGACGCTGCCGGGGCCGACCTTCACCGGCGCCGCGCCATCGATGGTGCGCGGCAACCGGCTGCTGCTGCGCGAGGCGCTGAACAATCTGATCGACAACGCGGTCAAGTATGTGCCCGCCGGCGGCCGCATCACCGTGCGCGCCGGCGGCGAGGCGATCGGCCATCGCGGCATGGCGGTGGTGATGATCGAGGACAACGGGCCCGGCATTGCGCCGGCGCGGCGCGAGGAGGTGTTCAAGCGCTTCTTCCGTGGCGACCATGTGCCCGGGCGCAGTCCCGAAGCCACCCCGGGCGGCGCCGGGCTGGGACTGGCGATCGTCCACGAGATCATCAGCCTGCATCACGGCAGCATCAGCATCGAGGACGTGCCCGAGGTGGAATCACGGCGCGAATCGCAGCGAGAATCACAAGGCGAATCACAAGGCGACTCGCAGCGCGCCGATGGCCAGGCGCGCGCGACCATGCGCTTCGTGATCCGGATTCCGTGCGAGGCGCCGGGCGCGGGCTAGCCCTGGACCGCGCCCCGGCGGCAGGGCTTCAGCGCTTGCCGTTGGGCGCCAGCATGGTGCCGCGGCAGTTCGGGCTGCCGCAGCGGCACTCGAACTCCTTCTTCAGCTTCTTCGTATAGCGGGCGTCGATCACCAGCCCGTAGTCGTAGAACAGTTCCTCGCCGGCCTCGATATCGCGCAGCGCGTGGATGAACACCCGGCCCTTCTTCTCGCGCGCCTCGCAGTTCGGTTCGCAGGCATGGTTGATCCAGCGCGAACGGTTGCCGCCGAACTTGGCGTCGAGCACGTCGCCGCCCTCGAGGCTGAAATAGAAGGTGTGGTTGGGGTCGGTCGGATCGTGCGGATGGCGATCCAGCGCGGTCTCCCACGAGATGCGTTCGCCCTTGTATTCGATGATCCGTTCGCCCGCGGCGATCGGCGCGATCGCATAGACGCCCTTGCCGTGCACGCCGGACTGGCGGACCTCGATGCGGTCCTTGGCGGTCCTGGGCTTCTTCTCTTTTGCCGCTTTTGCCGCTTTCCCCGCCTTTTCGACCTTTTCCAGCTCTTGCGCCTTCGCGGCCTTGCCCGCCTTGTCGCTCTTTTCTCCCTTGCTGTCCTGCTTGCGCTTCGACTGTTCGGCCATATCCGTCCTGTTTACCGTCTGTTTACCGTCGTCTGGTCTGTCTGCTGGTCGTGTGCCCGATGCCGGCGCCTGCCATCCGGGCGATGCGGGATGATACCCGCGCCGCGTGACGGTGCGTGGCTGGGCGTATACCTCGCTTTCCGCGTGACCACGTCTGACTTCCGCCTCACGCCGGCCTGACGCCTCGTTTCGCAAGGGCCGGCGATCGGTTAACGCAAGAACGTGCAAGAAGCGGTCCATCGGACACGCCGTCCGCCCGGCGTATACCGGTCGGCAGGGGTCGCGATGCGGGTCCGCTCTGTGGACAACCCGGCCTTCTTCTGTGGATAAGCACGCGGGTTTGATGTGGGCCGCCTGGGGCTGGCATGGGGATGCCTCGGGCATAAGTCCTAGCCTTGTCGGCGGGGTCCTCCACCGAACGGCTGAGTCATCCACCTGCCCCGGGATTTCGTCCCGATGGTTCTGCATTCGGTAAACCGTTGATTCGACTGATGTATACCGACTTGTCCACAGAAAGGGGGCGGGTTTACCTACTACTACTATCCGTATACATCAAAAGAACTATCTAAACCAAAGGGACTACGTCCCTCTGTCGGCTGCGAAGCGAAACGGGGAAAACGAGGTAAACCCCGCGGGCTGCGTTTACCTCCCTCGACGGGTATACGTCGGACGCGGTTACCCGCTCGACGCGTATACCCTGGGCAAGCCCATCGTTCGGGCAGCGGTATACGCCTGAACCTTGGCAGCCGAACGTCGACAAACCGGCGTATACCCAAGCCGGCAGCGGCCGGGACGCGACCGGAAGGCTTCGGAGCCCCTCAGAGGCCTTCAGAGGCCGGTTAACGCCCTGGACGGCACATGGCACGTCCGGGGCAAGCCGAGGCCGCCACGGGGCGTATACGGCCCCATGGACGACAGCGTATACGGCAGCGCATAGGGCGGCTTGTGCCGCCCGTAAACCGTCGCGATCCCCCCTCCCACCCCGGCAGGCCTTGTCCAGCCAAGGGTTGCTGTAACAATGTCGCGCGGGGACCGGTCGGCGTGACACGGTATGATGTGGCCCGCAGCGCCTTTTCCGGGGCCACGTCCGGCACACCGGGCGGGCGGGAAGGCAATGTGTTTTTTCAACTCGATACGGAGTGAAGCATGACGAAAACCGAACTGATCGACGCGATCGCCGCGGGTGTGGATGGTCTGACCAAGGCCAAGGCCGAGCAGGCACTGAACGTGACCCTGAACGCCATCATGGACGCCGTTGCCAAGGGCGACACCCTGAGCCTGATCGGCTTTGGTACGTTCAGCCAGGGCGAGCGTGGCGAACGCATGGCCCGCAACCCGCGTACCGGCGAAGAGATCAAGGTCGAAGCCGCGAAGACGGTCAAGTTCAAGGCCGGCCAGAAGTTCAAGGACGCCGTCAATCAGTAAGCTGTCGGGCGGTACCGACCAGCCCGGTTCTGCATGGTCCCGCCGTGCCGCCGCCCGTCGCCGCAAGGCGAGCGTGGGGCACTGGGCGGGAAATGTTATCCACAACGTAGCCGCAAGGCTTTTCCCCGTTTTTCCACCGGCATCGGCCGCTGGGCCGTGCGGCGCCCGATGCGGTGCCGCGAAGCCTGCCGCGGCGTGCCGGTTCCGCGTTCTCTCCCGTGTTTTTCCCGCATTCCACGGGCCTTGCAGCGCCATTGCGCGCCAATTACTCGTCGTAGCCCGCCGTTTTCAGGTCATGCCGATGCGCGCCTTGCCACCCGGATTTCCACAGCGTTATTCACATCGTTTCTCACATGATTTTCCACAGCGCTCCGCGGGTTTACCGGGACGTGCGTTGACCGTGCTGCGTACCCGTTTTTCCGTGCTTGCCGGCACGGTTGCCGCCTGCCTGCTGACCGCGTGCGCGACGCCCCCTTCCCAGCCGCCCTCGCCGCCGCCGACCGCGCGGCCGCAGGCGATGCCGTTGCCGCAGGCCCAGGTACAGGCGCCGGCACCGATGCCGGGCGCCACGCCGCGCCAGCGCATCGTGCAGATCGCGCTGCAGGAATGGCAGCGCTGGGGTGGCCAGACCATCCGCATCGGGCGCGACGACACCGCCTGCGTGGTCAGCAGTCCGCTGCCACCGCCGCCGCCGGCGCTGCCTGACGGCATCGAGGAGCTCCTGCAGAACGGCTCGCTGAACGCCTCGTCGGCCGATACCGACGAGAGCTTCGGCACCACCGCCGCGCCCGGCTGCGCCGGCTTTCCGGACGGCACCGGCATGGAAGCGACCCCGCAGGGCTGCGCGCTGGCGCAGCGTTATTGGGCGATCGTCGGCAAGGAGGTCGATTGCCAGCAGATCACCGAGGGACGATGGGCCTGGTCCGCGGTGTTCATTTCGTGGGTGCTGCGCCAGGCCGGGCTGAACGAGCGCCAGTTCCTGACCGGGCAATCGCATTCGATGTATGTGGTGGACGCGCGCGACGGCATCCTGCCTGCGCCGGCCTTCCGCCTCGAGCCGCTGCCGGCCATGCCGCGCCCCGGGGACATCCTGTGCGCCGGCCGCGGCCGCGACAAATACCTGAGCGGCGTCGACGAAATCGGCTTCGGCACCACGCCGATGCACTGCGATATCGTGGTCGAGATCGATGCCACCGCCCGCGTGGTCAAGACCATCGGCGGCAATCTGCAGCAGTCGGTGTCGATGGAACTGATCGAGCTGGGCGATTCGGGAATGGTGGATGGCTTCACGAATTCGCACGCGCCCTGGCTGGTGCTGATGCGCAACCAGTTGCCCTAAGCGGGGACGGAGGCGGCGGGCCTCGGGTGCCAGGCGTCAGCGGCGTTCGTGCCAGTTGCCGCCTCTGTCTCCGTCTCCATCGCGGCCGCCGCCCTCACCCCCGTTCTCGCCCTCACCGTCGTAGTCGTTGTCGTCGATCTCCGCATCGGCATCCGCATCGGCATCCGCATCGACATCCCCATCGACATCGACATCGACATCGACATCGACATCGGCCAGATCGCGGAACAGGTCCAGCTGCGCGGTGTCGGGATCGCTGGTCGCCACGCCGACGCCCAGCAGCCGTACCGGCAGCCGCCGCCGCGCATGGCCCTCGGCCAGCAACCGTGCGTAGACGGCGCGGTCCGGCATCTGCCCGCGGCATTCGACCGTGGTCTGGCGAAAATCCGAGAAACGCAGCTTGACCGTGAGCTTGTGGATCACGTGCTGCGCGCCGGCCCGCGCGATGCGGGCCTCCAGCTGCGCGATCAGCGGGTCGAGCTCGGCCAGGCACGCCGGCAGGTCGGGCAGGTCGTCGGCATAGGTCTCCTCGACGCTGATCGACTTGCGCTCGCGCTCGGGCGACACGCGCCGCTCGTCGATGCCGCGGCACAGGTTGTAGAGCCGGCCGCCGAAACTGCCGAAGTGCCGATGAAACAGGTCCGGCGTCCAGGCCCGCAGATCCGCGCACGTCTTGACGCCGAGGCGGTTGAGCTTGGCCGCAGTAACCCGCCCGACGCCATGGATGCGCTCGACCGGCAAGGCGGCGACGAAGGCGTCGACCGCTTCGGGCCGCACCACGAACAGGCCATCGGGCTTGTTCCAGTCGCTGGCGATCTTGGCGATGAACTTGCTCGGGCCGACGCCGGCCGAGACCGTGACGCCGACCTCCTCGCGCACGCGCCGGCGGATCTCCTCGGCAATGCGCGTGGCGCTGCCCTGGTGCTGGCGGCACGCGCTGACGTCCAGATAGGCCTCATCCAGCGACAGCGGCTCGACCAGTTCGGTGTATTCGCGGTAGATGCCGAAGATCCGGCGCGACGCTTCCTTGTACTTGTCCATCGCCGGCCGCAGGATCAGCAGCTCGGGACAGCGCTTGACCGCCTGCGCCGACGACATCGCCGAGCGCACGCCATAGGCGCGCGCCTCGTAGTTGCAGGTCGCGATCACGCCGCGCCGGTCCGGCGAGCCGCCGACCGCCATCGGCCGGCCGCGCAGCGAGGGGTCGTCGCGCATCTCGACCGAGGCATAGAAGGCGTCGCAGTCGCAATGGATGATCTTGCGCAGCGGTGGGGCCGGCGTGCTGGTCATGGGCGTTCGATTATTCGTGGCAATAATCAAATGCTGCCGAGCCGGCACCAGCAACATCCGTCACATCGATGGAAACGCACCGAATCGTTCGAATTACCGGCATGGTGATTGTCCGCGGCCAACCGCTCGTCAGGCAGAATCATGGTGCCGATGAATGATCAGGCATTTCCCACGAATCGTTTCATCGATGCTGTCGATGAATCAGTCCACCGCCACCGCGGGCGGACGACGCCGCGACATCCAGAAACCCTCCAGCGCATAGAGCGCCAGCGATACCCAGATCATCGCGTAGCCCAGCTGCTTGTCGGCCGGGAACGGCTCGTGATACAGCCAGACGCCCAGCAGCAGCTGCAGCGTCGGGCCGGTGTACTGCAGCAGGCCCAGCAGCGACAGCGGGATGCGCCGCGCCGCCGCGGCGAAGAACAGCAGCGGCACCGCGGTGACCGGTCCCGCCATCGCGACGAGCAGCTGCACGCCCAGGCTCGCATGGGCAAAGCCTGCCTGGCCGGTGGCGAACATCCACGCCAGCGCGCCGGCGGCGAACGGGAACAGCAGCAGCGTCTCCAGCGACAGCCCCTCCAGCGCGCCCAGTGCCGCGGTCTTGCGCAGCAGGCCATAGCCGCCGAAGGTGCCGGCCAGCGCCAGCGCGATCCACGGCAGCTGCCCGGCGGCGAAGGTCAGCCACACCACGCCGGCGGCCGCCAGCGCGATCGAAACCCATTGCGCCGGCCGCAGCCGCTCGCGCAGGAACACCACGCCGAGCAGCACGCTGAACAGCGGATTGATGAAGTAGCCCAGGCTCGCATCGACCACGCGGTCGTTGGACACCGCCCAGATATAGAGGAACCAGTTGCCGCACAGCAGCGTGGCGCTGGCGACGAAGCCGAGCAGCAGGCGGCGATCCGACCAGACCGCGCGCAGCCAGCCCCATTGCCGGCGGATCGCCAGGATGGCGCCAAGCAGCACGAGCGACCACACCATCCGGTGCAGCAGGATCTCGAGGGGCGCGATGCCGTGGAGGGACTTGATGTACAGGGGCAGCAGCCCCCAGATGATGTACGCCAGCAGGGCGTAGAGTATGCCGGTCTGCATCGGAGAATCCTCTCAGAAGCAGGGGATTCTACCGGTGCGGACCGAGCCTTGCAGGCGGCGTGAAGCCGCCCGCAAGGAAGACAGCGGAACGCCGATTACAGCTTGCGGGCGAAGCTGAACTGCGCGAAGCCCTGCTCGGCGACGTTGAACCACGCGGCCTGGTTGTTGCGGAACACGCGCCAGTCGTCGTAGATCTTCTTGAACGACGGGTTCTTGCCGTTTTCCTCGGCGTAGGCGTCCTGGGTCGCCTTGAAGCACGCCTCCATGATCTCGCGCGAGAACGGGCGCAGCTTGACGCCGTTCTCCAGCAGGCGCGCCAGCGCTTGCGGGTTGACGGTGTCGTACTTGGCCATCATCGTGGTGTGCGCTTCGAAGGTCGCGGTCTCCAGCGCGCGCTTGTACAGCGCCGGCAGCTTCTCGAATTCGCTGGCCGAGGCATAGAACGACAACTGCGCGCTGCCTTCCCACCAGCCCGGGTAGTAGTAGAACGGCGCGACCTTGAAGAAGCCCAGCTTCTCGTCGTCATACGGGCCGACCCATTCGGCGGCATCGATGGTGCCCTTCTCCAGCGCCGGATAGATGTCGCCCCCGGCGATCTGCTGCGGCACCACGCCCAGGCGCGACAGCACCACGCCGGCGAAACCGGCGACGCGGTACTTCAGGCCCTGCAGGTCGGCGACGGTGCGGATCTCCTTGCGGAACCAGCCGCCCATCTGCGCGTTGGTGTTGCCGCCCAGGAAGTTGACGACGTTGTATTCCTTGAAGAACTCGCGCATCAGCTTCATGCCGTTGCCCTGCACCATCCACGCGGTCTGCTGGCGCGCGGTCAGGCCGAACGGGATGGTGGTGTCGAAGCACAGCGTCGGGTTCTTGCCGAAGTAGTAGTAGCCGGCGGTGTGGCCGATCTGCACGGTGTTGTTCTGCACGGCGTCCAGCACCTGCAGGCCCGGCACGATTTCGCCGGCGGCGAACACCTTGATGTTGAACTTGCCGTCGGTCAGTTCCTTGACCCGGTTGGACAGCGTCTCGGCGCCGCCGTAGATGGTGTCGAGCGATTTCGGAAAGCTCGACGCCAGGCGCCATTCGACGGCCGGATTGCTGCCGACCACGGCAGGCGCGGCGGGCGTTCCGGGCGCGCTGGCCGGGGCCGGGGCGGCGGCCTGCTCTTGCTTGCCGCAGGCGGCCAGGGCACCGGTGGCGGCCACGGCCGACGCTTTCAACAGAAAGGAACGACGTTCCATCGACTACTCTCCTCGTTTTCGAATTTTGATCCGGCCGAAGGCGAGAGAGTGCGTCGACTCCAGCGCTGGCCGGGGACGCGCGGCAAGCCGTGGTACGACAGCGCGCAACAACGGGCCTGTTACCGGCGCACCCGCCGACGTGGCAGCTTGCGCCGATAACAGGCCCGGATTCACCCCTTGGTTGCCCGCTCATACCCGTTCCAGCAGGCTGATCGATTATAGCGGTGCCCAATTCGCCACGGGGCCGCGCCAGTGTCCGGGTTTTCGCTAGGAAAGTGCGGTATGACGCGCCCTGGCGGGCCGCGATTCGCGGCTGATTCCCTGCCCCTCCACGACCGATCCGCGCCGATCCGCCGTGTTTGCCTCCGTGGCCGACCGTACGCTTTCGTTACCTGGAGTGCACGGCCGATGGATTTTGTAACCTCTCTTGCTGTCCAATCAGGCCGGCTGATAAAACCGTCGGTCCGGCACGGCCGAAGCCCGTAGCCTGCCGTTGTACGTTGCCGCTGCACCTTGCGGCTGCACCTCGCCGCTGTACCTTGCCGTTGCACTTTCGCCGCTGTCCTGTTGTCACCGCATGCCGTTGTCCGCGTCGTCTTCCTCTCGCCGCCGTTCGCTGAACCGGTCCACCCGCCGTTCGTCAGTCCGATCGCCCGTACTGCCGCGTCCGCGCTGGCCGTATCTGGCCGGCCTGGCGGCCTGGGGTATCGCCGCCTGCGCGCAGACGCCGCCGGCGCCGGAGCCGATCGCGCCGCCGGTGTTTGCGCCCACCGCCCCGGTGCCCGCGGTGGCGCAGCTGTCGAGCTGGCCATCGAATCCGGCGCAGCATCCAGCGCCGAACCAGACGCAGCGCTCATCGCAGAATCAAACGCAGACCCAAACGGACAACCAGCCGGCCGCTGCGGCGCAGGCGGCAAGCCCCGCACCCGGGCAGCCGCCGGCTGAAGCGGACCCGCTGGCGGGCCTGCTTCAGCGGGAAGCGCAGGCGACCGCCCCGGCCGACGCCGCCACCGAAACGCTGAACCTGCCGCCCGCCGATACCCCCGAACAGACCGCGCTGGCCGAGCTCGACCCCGGCCTGGTGGGCCCGCCGGAGCCACTGCCCCCCGCGCCGCCGCCGGTGGTGCTGTTTCCCAACCGGCTGGGCGAGTTCATGCCCGAGGCCATGGCTTCGGCGGGCGGCGATGCGGCGCCGAGCGATGCGCCGCCGGTGTTCGCCTCCAACCTGCCGAGCACCGAGCCGGCCGAGGAGACCGTCTGGAGCCTGTCGTACAGCGGACGCGCGGCCTACGAGGACAACACCCATGCGATGCGGGCCTGCCCGGGCGGCAGCCTGTCGACCGGCATCGGCCTTGGCGTGGCCTGCCAGAGCAGCGGCGAGGTCAAGCTGCGCGAGCAGCTCTATACGCTGGACGGCGGCGCTGCGATCGAGGTGGTCGCGCAGGCGCGCGGCACCAACACCACCACCATCGACGGGCGCCCCGCCCCGGTCGATCCCTATCAGCTGATCCCGCAGTTCTATACCGCGGTCAAGGGCATCGCCGCGCTCGACGGCGCCACCATGTGGGCCGGGCGGCGCGATACCTCGCCGTTCCTGATGTCGTCGGGCCTGCTGCCGCCGACCTCCAGCGCGCTGCGTTTCGGCGTCGACGACGCCAAGCTCGCCGGTGTCGGCCTGAGCTACCAGTACACCGCCCGCAACGACACCAACGGGCAGCATCTGCCCAGCTATCACTCGGTGCGCACCTCACCGATCGGCGTGAACGACAAGGGCACGCTGCAGCTGGGCTTCACGCGCGTCGAGGCCGACGCGCTGGCCGACGCCGCCGGCAATGCCTGGTGGGCGTCGGCGATGCACGAGCAGAAAGGCGTGCTGGCCGGCACCAACCGCTTCGGCCTGCAATACGGCACCGGCAGCCGTACCGCGATGACCGGCTACTCGGGCATGGGCGACACGCTGTCGCGCGTGCGGGTCGCCGAATCGATGGAATGGAAGGGCCGCTCGGGCCTGATCGGCTCGGTCGAATCGAGCCTGCAATACGACCGCTCGGCGCTGGGCACGCTGCAATGGATGACCACGCGCGTGCGCCCGGCCTACGCGCCGACCGAGCGCTTCCGCCTGAGCTTCGAGGTCGCGCACGACCAGATCTCGTCCGGCTTTGGCGTCAGCGGCCAGCGCACCGCGCTGACGGTGGCGCCGACGCTGACGCTGGGCAAGGCCGCCGGCAACGCCAATCTGCGCGCCTTCTACACCTACAGCCGCGCCAACGACGTCGACGGCATCAGCTTCGCGGCGCCGGCCGACGCCTGGGCCTCGCAGGCCACGGGCTCGATCTTCGGGATCCAGCTCAATCGGCGCTGGTAGGGGTGGCGCTGCCGGCGGGGCTGCCGATGCGGCCGTCGACGGCGCCGCTGACGGGGCGGCGGACGGGACCGCGGACCGGACCGATCTCCGCGCGATCAGCGGCACTCGCGGCGGCACTCGCGGCGGCACTAGCGGCGGCGCAACCGGACCCGGTTCGGGTCGCACTGCCGCGCGGTGCGGGCCGCAGCAGCCAATGGAACACCAGCGTCGCCGTCAGCGCACCGGCGCATTGCGCCAGCACGAAGCCCGGCACATCGATCGCGCGGATACCGGTGAAGGTCGCGGTCAGCGCGCACGCCAGCGTCAGCGCCGGATTGGCGAACGAGGTCGAGGCGGTGAACCAGTAGCCCGCGGCGATATAGCCGGCGACCGCGAACGGCAGCAGCGCGGGCCGGGCGTGGGCGGTGCCCATTGCGACGCCGATCAGGCCGAAGGTCGCCAGGAATTCGCTCCACCACAGCGGCGCGCCGGTGCGCGCCTGCTCCGACCAGGCCAGCAGCGGCTCGCCGAACATCAGATGGACCGCCACCACGCCGGCGACCGCCCCCACCAGCTGCACGGCGACATAGCGCAACGCCTCGCGCGCCGGCAGCATGCCGCGCAGCCAGGCCGACAGCGTGACCGCCGGATTCAGATGGCCGCCCGACATGCCGCCGAATGCCAGCAGCAGCGCGGCCAGGCCCGCGCCGCCCGCCAGCGAGTTGACCAGCAGGGCCAGCGCCACATTGCCCGCCGCGAGCCGCTCGGCGCGCAGCCCGGAGCCGATCACCACCGCGACCAGCAGCGCCGTGCCGAGGGCCTCGGCGACCAGTCTGCGCGCCAGCGGGATTGCGAACTCAGCCGGTGCATCGACCCGTGCATCGACCCGTGCATCCACCGGTGCATCCACCGGTGCATCAACTGGTGCATTAACGGGTGCATTAACGGGTGCATCGGCCCGTGCATCGACGGAGGCGGCATCTGCCGCAGACATGGCGCAAGGACGGCGGGTGGACATCGAACGCGGAGCGAAGGTGGACACGGATCCGCGCGCGGCACGGTGCGGTCCTGCGCGGAGCGCGCAGTGTTCCGTCCGCCCCGCCCGCCGTCAATGCGCGCCGGCGCAGTTGTGTCCTGACCCGCGGTATCGAATGCGCGGCGCACCCTCCGTCCTGCGCGGTGCGCCGCCTGTGCGGCCTGCGTGTGCGCCGGGCGTGCGCGCTAGCCGAAGCGCACGCAATAGACCGGCGGCAGATGCGCCGACACGCACGCCCACCGTTCACCGCCGTTCTCCGAGACCCACAGGCCGCCGGTGGTCGACCCCATCGCCAGCCGATCGCCGCTGTCGTCGACCGCCAGGCCGTGGCGATAGATCAGGTCGTAGGCCGGCGGCGTCGGCAGGCCTTCGTCGAAGACCTCGAAGCTGCGGCCGCCGTCGCGCGTGCGGGACACCACCAGCCTGCCGTCGACCGGCACGCGGCATTCGTCCTTGGTCGCCGGCGCGAACCACGCGGTCTCGGGATCGCGCGGATGCACCGCGACGGCAAAGCCGAACTTCGACGGCCCGCCTTCGATGCGCCGCCAGCTGGCGCCGCCATCCTCGGAGCGGAAGATGCCGTCGTGATGCTGCACCCACAGCGCATCTGGCTGGGCCGGGCATTGCACCATGTAGTGCGGGTCCTGGATGTTGGGGTCCTCGCTGCGCTCGGGCGGCATATAGCCCGCCTTCATGCCGCGCGTGGTGGCCTCCCAGCTGTCGCCCCCGTTGCGGGTCTGCCAGACCCCGCCGCACGAGATCGCGACCGACACATGGCGGCTGTCGCGCGGATCGACGCAGATCGAATGGATGCCGGGATAGTCGTAGCCGCCGCCGAACCATTCGGCGCGCTCGGGCCGGTCCCACAGCGGCCGGTTCAGCGCCCAGCTTGCGCCGCCATCGCCGGAGCGGAACAGGCCGCCCGGAATGGTGCCGGCCCACAGCACGCCGGGCTCGTCGGCGCCGCCCGCCTCGAGCACCCACAACTGCTGCAGGGACCAGGGCGCGGGCTTGGGCGCGTCCGGGTCCGTGGGGGCGTTGGCGGCCGCGGCCTGCTCTTCCGGCTGCGGCGGATAGACCGGCACCGCGCAGGCGGTCCACTCGTTCTGGCCGCGCGCGCGGCGCCACAGCTTGACGCCGAAGTGGCCCAGATTCAATGCGGCATAGAGCGTGCCGTCACGCGGGTCGGACAGCACCATGCTGACCGGCTCGCCGAGAAAATGCACCTGGGTTTGCTGCCACCGTCCATCGGGCTGGCGTTCGATTTCGAACAGGCCCTTGCGCGTGGCCACGAGAAGTCGGTCGTTCATCGTTCAGGTCTCCTGGTATCGGCCGCCGGTCGCGTGGCCGTCGGCGCGTTGGCTGCCGGAGCGTGAAGCTCGCGGTGTGAAGCGTCGATGCGTGATGGATTGATGCGTGACGTGCCGATGCGCGAAATGTCGATGCGCGGAACGTCGACTCGCCTCGGGCCTTGTGCCTGCGCCCCGGCTGCTATCCACCGGACAGCGCCTGCACCACGTACACCTTGCTGTCTTCGCGCAATGCATCGCTGAGCCGTTGCCGGTCGCGGATCATGGTGCCGTCGATGAAGACGGTCACATGGCGGCGCAACTGGTTCTGGTCGTCGAGGATGTAGCCGCGCAACTCGGGCTGCTCCGCGAACACCGCGTCAAGCGCGGCGCGCACCGAGGCGGCGGACAGGTGACGGTCCGGCGTGGGGACATGGCGCTGGATCGCCGGCGCGAAGGTGATATGGGCCATGGTGCAGCGGTGGTGGGGAGCGCAAAAAACGGTCACTACAGTGTAGGCGCTCGGCGCTGCGCGGGAAGGAAGAATGCTGCGAAATGCGGCCCGCTCGAATGTGGACAGCGCCGTCAGAACCGGCGTCTTTGCCGCTGTCGCGACAAAGACGCCGCCTGGCAGTCCTGTCTTTTTTTCACGTCGTGTTACCGCTGCGACGGCGCCGGCAGACAGCCAGGCCCGGCACCGAAGTGCGCATGGTTTTCAGCCTTCCATCCCCGCGACCCATGCGCGCACGCAGTCTAGCAAGACTCGGTCGAACTGGCGACAGGCGAGGCGGAAAGTGGATGTGCTCGATGTGGACGTCGATGTGGACATGCGCAATGTGGACAGGTCCGATGTGGACAGGTCCGATGTGGACAGGTCCGATGTGGACGAAGGCAATGTGGACGGCCCCGCTATTAACAGCATCGGCGCGTACCGGCGATGCGGCTTCTCAGTCGGTGCCCGTGGTCGAGCGGAATGCCTCGAGATTGACGCCGAGCCGCTTGATCTTGTCGTACAGCGTTTTCTTCGGCACGCGCAGCAGATCGCTCGCCGCCGCCATGCGTCCCGACGCGGCGCGCAGCGCTTCCTCGATCAGATGCCGTTCGAACACCGCGACCTGCTCGTCGAGCGAACGCGCCTCGCTGGCGCCGCCATTGCCGGTGCCGTTGCCGCTGCCATGATTGCCCGTGGCGAGCAGGCCCGTGTTGCCGCCCTGCAGTCCCAGCACGAAGCGGTCGGCGGCATTGCGCAGCTCGCGCACATTGCCCGGCCACGGATGCATCATCAGCTCGCGCATATGTTGCGGCGATACCTCCGGCACCGGCCGCTCGTAGCGCAGCGCGGCCTGCAGCAGAAAGTGCGAGAACAGCAGCGGAATGTCCTCGCGCCGCTCGCGCAGCGGCGGGATGTCGATCACCGCGACGTTGAGGCGATAGTACAGATCGGCGCGGAAGCGCTGCTCCGCCGACAGCGCCAGCAGATCGACCTTGGTGGCCGCGATCACGCGGCAATCCATCGGCAGCAGCGTGTTCGAGCCCAGCCGTTCGAACTGCCGCTCCTGCAGCGTGCGCAGCAGCTTGATCTGCAGCGACATCGGCATGGTCTCGATCTCGTCGAGAAACAGCGAGCCGCGCTGCGCGTATTCGATCTTGCCGACGCGCCGCCGCGCGGCGCCGGTGAACGCGCCGGACTCGTGGCCGAACACCTCGCTCTCGAACAGGGACTCGGGCACGCCGCCGCAATTGAGCGCGGCGAAGTTGCCCTGCCGGCGCGGACCGTATTCATGCAGGCAGCGCGCCACCAGTTCCTTGCCGGTGCCGGTCTCGCCGAGGATCAGCACGTCGGCATCGGTGCAGGCCAGGTCGAGGATCAGCTTGCGCAGCCGTTCGACCGCCGCCGAGCGGCCGATCACCTTGGCCTCGATCGCCTGCGTGTCGGCCAGTTGCCGGCGCAGCGCCTCGACCTCGAGCGTCAGCGCGCGCTTTTCCATCGCGCGTTGCACCACCTCGGTCAGCTCGCCCGGCGAGTACGGCTTCTCGACGAAATCGTAGGCGCCGCGGCGCATCGCCTGCACCGCCATCGAGATATCGCCGTGGCCGGTGACCAGAATCACCGGCAGCGCGGCATCGATCTCCAGCGCCTTGTCGAGCAGCGCCAGGCCGTTGATGCCGGGCAGGCGCACATCGGTGACGAGCACGCCGGCAAAGCCGGGCGTGAGGCGATGCAGCACCTGTTCGGCCGAGCCGAACGCCTCCACCGACAGCCCGGCGATCTGCAGCGACTGCGTGCTGCCCAGCCGCACCGCGGCATCGTCTTCGACGTAGAGGACCGACAGGTCAGTTCGCATCGGCATGGGTCTCCTGTGCGGCGGGCAGCTGGATGATGAAGCGGGCGCCGGCGATGTCGTTGTGATCCGCCGCGTGGCCCGGCACGTTGCCGGACACGTCGGTGGACACGTGGCTGGATACCTCGAAGGCACGGCGATTCTCCGCGCGCAGCGTGCCGCCGAACTCGCGCACGATGCCGGCGGAGATGGCCAGCCCGAGGCCGAGGCCCACGCCCTGCTCCTTGGTGGTGAAGAACGGCTCGAACAGCCGCGGCATCACGTCGTCGTCGATGCCGCAGCCGCGGTCGGCCACCTCGATCGTGACCCACTGCGGGTCGGCGTGCGCGCGGATTTCCAGCACGCGCGCGACCGGGTCCTGCGCGGCGTCCGCGTTGGCGTCCTTCATCGCATCGAGCGCGTTCGACAGCAGATTGACCAGCACCTGCTCGAGCCGATTGCCCTCGCACAGCGCCAGCGGCGACGGCTCGGGCACCGACACCACCAGCTCCGCGCCCTCGGCACGAATGCGCGAATCGAGCAGGAACAGCGCGTCGGCGATCACCGTGCCGACCGGCGTGGGCACCGACTGCACCGGCGTCTTGCGCGCGAATTTCTTCAGCTGCGCGGTGATCTTGCCCATCCGCTCGACCATCTGGCAGATCACGTTCAGGTTCGTCTCGACCGCCTCGGTCTGGCCGCGGCGAAAAAACACGATGGTGTTGGCCGACAGCGTGCGCAGCGCCGCCAGCGGCTGGTTCAGCTCGTGCGTGATGCCGGTCGACATCTGCCCGAGCGCGGCCATCTTGCTGGCCTGCACCAGCTCGTCCATCGCCGCCTTCAGCACCTGCTCGGCGCGCTTGCGCTCGGCGATCTCCTTCTGCAGCTTCAGGTTCGAGCCGGACAGCGCCTGCGTGCGCATCGCGACCTTGCGTTCGAGCTCGTCGTGCGCGCTGCAGCGCCTCCTTGGCGGCACGGTTCTGCGCGGCCGCGCGGCGGCGCTGCAGCACGTAGAGGATCAGCAGCAGCAGAAAGCCCAGCGCGAAGGCGCCGATCACCGCGCTGTTGCGCGCCAGCGTGCGGATCGGCTCCATGTCCGACAGCACGATCAGCCGCCAGTCGGTATCGGGAATGCGGCGGCTCTGCGCGAGGAATTCGTCGCCGTCCGGCATCTGCACCACGCTGATGTCGGGAGCGAAGCGGCGCTGTTCGCGAAAGCCGATCGGCTCCAGCGAATCGACGGTCGAGTATTGCCGCGTCGAGGCGAGCTGCCAGCGCGTCTCGCTGGGCAGCTCGCGCAGCGACTTGAAGCGCCAGTCGGGCTGCGAGCTCAGGAACACGATGCCGTTGGCGTCGACCACCAGGATGCGGTCGTCGTTGGCGAGCCAGGGCTCGTCGATCTTGTCGAGATTGACCTTGACCGCGGCCACGCCGAGCAGCGCGCCCTCGCGCACGATCGGCTGCGAGAAGTAGTAGCCCGGCTCGCGGCTGACGGTGCCGATGCCATAGAAGCGGCCCGGCTTGCCCTGCATCGCGTCGCGGAAATACGGCCGGTACGAGAAGTTGATGCCGACGAAGCTGGCCGCCTCGTTCCAGTTGCTGGCGGCCAGCGTCAGGCCGTGGGCGTCCATCACGTAGATGGCGGTCGATTTGGCGGCGGCGTTGACCTCGGCCAGGAAGCGGTTGGCCGCCATCGGCAGGCCCGGTGTATCGGGTTCGCGCAGCAGGCGCTGCACGTCGTGATTCAGCGCGACCACCGCGGGCAGATATTCGTAGCGGCGCATCTCGCTGCGCAGTCCGCCGATATAGGCCTCGATGCGGTGCGCGGTGCCATCGCGCTGCGCGCGGATGCCGACGCGCTCGCCCCACAGATAGGCGATCGTGACACCGGCCGCCATCACCGCGCAGACCGCGGCGATCGTGGCCGCGCGGCGTGCCCGTCCGCGCGGCCATGCCGAAGGCGGCATCGCTTGTGCGGTGGCCGGCGGCGCAGCGGAAGTCGCGGAGGGGTCGGTCATATCGTGCGCGAGAATCGGCACCGGCGGCGGTGCCAATGGAGGGGCGCCAACAGCGCGGCGCCGACGACCGGCCATTAGGCAAAGCCGCGGCTTGACGCGTCAATCGGCGTAAACACCGGCCCGGCGAAATGCCGGCACCGGCGTGCAAGGCAGGCGTGCAGGACAGGCGTGAACGGAAGGCCAAGGCTCGAAGGCAAAGGCCCGCAGCCGGTCTCTCCGTCCGCGGGCCGATGCGCGCATCGTTGGCCGATGCATCGTCATCGATGCATCGGCGCGAGCGCCATCAGGGCTGCGTTACATCGAACAGCAGATTGACCGGCGACGGACCGAACGACAGCCACGTGCCCTTCAACGGCTGCTGCTCGACGCCCGGCCGCGACCAGTCGCAGACCCCGGTCGTGAAGATCGATTGCAGCCGCGCCAGTTGCGCCGGCGTCATCATCACCTTGTAGTCCGCGGGATCGACCGGCTTGAGCTGGCACTTGACGATATCGTCGGCCAGCGGGCCGCCGGCGACCATGCGCGGCGTGGTGCCGGCCGGATACAAGGTATTGCACTGGCCCGGGCCGTGCGCGGTCTGCGGCTCGATGATCTTGTTGCCGCCCGCGTCCCAGCACGCATCGACCAGGTCGGCCGGCTTGTTGCGCACCACCTTCTCGGCCTTGCTGCCCGGGCCGGTGTCGCGCAGCATCGCCGTCAGCCAGCGGTCCATCTGGTCGAAGTTGTCGTCACGGATGGTGCCCGGTCCGACGATGACCTGGTTGTCCGCATGCCCGTTGGCCGCGATCAGCCGCGCGCGCACCGAGTAGCTGTGGATCTTGTTGTGGATGTCGCCGTTGACGCGGTCGTCGTAGTAGTCGCGCTGATCGATGATCGGCGTGGTCGCCAGGCCTCCGCCGGTCGACGTGATGCGGCCCGACTGGTAGGCGCGTGCGATCGCGTCGAGGTCACCGACCGTGCGCTGCGCGATCTTCTTGAAGTCGACGTCGACGCCGCCGATCTTCTCGTTCAGGTCGATGAACTGGTCCGGCGTGATCATGCCGTCGTTCAGCGCCTTCAGGCCGTACTGCACGCCGACATTGTCGATCGGCCGCTTGGCGAAGCCGCGCGCGTCCTTGCCGTAGACGTTGACCGTGTGGTCGTAGACGGTGGCGCGCACCCCGGTCGGGTTGTTGACCGGATGGTATTTCTGGTCGGCCGGGAAGCCTGCCGGGAACGACACCACCGGATCGAGACGGCCCGCGCTGCTGCTCATCGCGGCGATGTTGCCCGGCTTCAGGTAGCCGGAGATCGCCGAGCGCTGGGCGTCGCTGTATTGCCCTGGCGCGGTCTGCGTGAAGTACAGGTGCAGCAGCCGCGAATCGTGCAGCTTGAAGATCGTCGACGAGGTCACGTCCGGGAACACCGAGGTCACGATGATGCCGTCGAACAGGCCCGGATAGTTGTCGCCGGTCTGGTGGCTCTGGTAGGCGCCGCCCGAGCCGCCGGTGCCGATCGTGAAGAAGGGCGTGCCGTAGTTTTCGATCAGCCGTTCCTTGACCATCGCGATGGTCTCGGACGACAGCAGGTCGTTGCAGTTGTTGCCGAAGGTATTGAGCGAGGCGCTGGCCACCGCGTAGCCCTTGCGCAGGTAGTTGTGGTTCAGCACCGCGACCGGCGTGCCCTGCATGTACCAGCCCCCCTGGCAGCCGCCGCCGAGCGGATAGATGACCTTGCGGTTCCAGCCGGAGGGCGGGGCCAGCGGCGTCGGTTCGGCGTCCTTCAGCGGGTCGTGCAGGATCGCGGTCTGGTAGATCGCGCGATTGATCGTGCCGGTCTCGACGCGGACGATGTAGGGCACGGTCGCGCCGGCGTTGTTGGTGGTGCTGGCCACATCCGCCGGATAGGCGGCGACCGGCGTCGGCAACGGCTTGAAGCTGTTGGCGGTCGAGCGGTAGACGTAGTGCACGCGGCGTTCGACCGAGCAGTTCTCGTCGAGCGGCGCGCCGAGCTTGCTGCCGTCCGGCAGCGTGAAGTTCTGCGTCGCGCAGATGTAGGGACGCTCGTGCGGGCCGGAGAACACCGGGCCGGTGATCGGATAGTTGGTCAGCGTCAGCGTGGTGCGCGCGGGGCCGTGCTTGACCTCGAGCGTGTTCTCGCCGAGCTTGAGCCCGCTGACGATGCCGAGCGCCTCGCGGTCGGCGGTCGGCGTGAAGGCGTCGCTGACATCGACGCCGTTGAGGCTGACCTTGAATTTCTTGCCCGGTGCGCGCTCGCTGGCGCTCAGGCGGATCAGCGCATCGCCGCC
The DNA here is from genome assembly GCF_020418465.1 of Cupriavidus sp. DB3. Lineage (NCBI taxonomy): Bacteria > Pseudomonadati > Pseudomonadota > Betaproteobacteria > Burkholderiales > Burkholderiaceae > Cupriavidus > Cupriavidus sp. DB3. The sequence goes on from NZ_JAIZPL010000004.1 coordinate 207,317, forward strand.
CGTCACGCGTTCGGGCGCGGAGGACAGCACGGTCGCCTCGACCGTCGCCCGATGTCCCAGGCCCAGGCCGGGCGCGTTCTCGGCGCTCTGCGGCTGCAGGTTGCCGCCACCCCCATCGTCACCGCCGCCGCATCCGGCGACCAGCAATGCCGCCACCATCGCGCCAGTCCCCAAGGACGGCCGCTTCCACCGAGCTGCTGTTTGCCGCATCGTTGTCTCCTGTTTGGCCGGCCTCGCAGGCATTGCCTTTTCCACGCTCCGCACGGGAGCGGTCAGCGCGTCTGCCGTCTGTCGCGGCAGCTTGCGAGGCGCCAGCGTTGCAATGGGCGTGCCACTGCACGCCTCGGTCGGTGGCGGAGACTAAGCCTCTGAAACACAAGCACTTTTGCGTGGGGGCAATGTCTGCATCGGGGCAGACATGGATGGGAATCCGCACAGCCTCGAGCGGGCGGCGTGCGGAAAGTCGCGTCGGTGGGGTTGTTGCGGTGCGGTTCGAGGGAGGTCCGGCACGGGTGTGCGGCGATCAAAAGTCGAGCTGTTGTGGCTGAATGCCCAGCGCCACGGCAATCTTTTCTCGCGTCGATTTGCGTAGACGCTCGCTGCGCTCCTGCTGCGCGTAGGCCGACTGGGAGATGCCGATACGCGCCGCGACGTCGGCCTGGGTCAGTCCGAGATGTTCGCGCCAGGCTCGCGCGGGCGTTGCGCCCTCGACCGTGCGCTGAATCACGGCATGCGGAATCAGACTCCGTTCCTCGGCGTGGCGAGCGATGTAGTCCTGATAGGGGATGACGACAAAGGCCGGCTTGCCATCGGGGTTCAGCAGGACCTGGATGCTGGTAGGTGCGTTCATCGCGCTTCCTCACTTCTTGAATCTCGACGATCCTGATGCGGCCATCCCAGTCGAACAGCACGCGATGGTTGCCCACGCGCAATCGGTAGCCGTAGGTATGGTTGTTCAGGGCTTTGACGTTCTGGCATTGGGGCATCGCATGCAGTGCGCCGACCGCTTCCACAATGGCCCGTTGCTGGAGCTTGTCCATTGTGCGCAGCTGTTTGGCCGCCTTGCAGGTCCAGTTGATCGCGTTCATCCACGCGATTGTTCCGATCCTGCATTATAAGTCGATTATAAGTTTTAAGCGACTATAGCTTCTGAACTGTCGACGTCGATGAGACCGTGTGCGGACAGGCGATCGCGCTAACGAACCCACGCCGAACACCCCGCCGGCGCCATCGTCCCGCTGACGTACATGGCGCCATGCCGGTACAGACGCAGGCGGTCCACCGCTTCGGCGCCGGTCAGCACCCACACGCCGCCGCGCGCGTCGGTCCACATGATGCGGGCATCGGTGCCCTCGAGCGCGGCGAACAATTGCGAAGGCGCGGCGCCGGGACGCAGCACCACGGTGGTGCTGTCGTTGGGCGCGGCGCGTACCGGGAACAGGTTCAGCGCGGCGCCGAGCAGCGCGCCGCCGACCAGGATGGCGGCGACCCAGCTGGCCGCGATGCCTGGGCCGCGCGGGCCGGCGCCGGGGCTCGCCGCGGTCCCCGTCCTGCGCATGCGGATGCCGACCAGCAGCGGGATCACGCCGAACAGGAACAGCCAGATCAGATCCCACAGCAGCGGAGTGGGCGAGTCCATGCGGATGCGGTGGATGCCGGTGATCCAGTGCGACAGCACCGCGTCGACGACGTGCCAGACGCCGAAGCCGATCCAGAAGTCCGCCAGCAGGCGGCGAGGCGCATGGGGAATCGCGAAGGCCTCGCGCGTTCGATACAGCAGCCACAGCCCGATCGCGGCGATCACGTACATCAGCGCGTGGAACAGCCCGTCGGCCATCACCTGCACGCGCAGGTCGCCGAGCGCGCCGCGTTCGATCCCGGACAGCAGGTGGTGCCACTGCAGGACCTGATGCAGCAGGATGCCGTCGAAGAAGCCGCTCATCGCGAAGCCCAGCGCATAGCCAGCCCATGCGAAGGCGCGGGGGTGGACGGTATCGGCGGAGACGACGTGGGCGGTCGGCATGGCAACGCTCCTTCGAATCGAGTCGGACGCGGTGGCGGCTCAAAGCCAAGCGGGCCGCACCGACGTCAGCCGATGGGGCCCGCTTGAAGCGACTTGTCGTCGCGGATGGACAGCGGCGTTCAGCGGGTGCCGCTCGTACCCGTGGCGGATCCGCTCGACGTGCCCGACGAGCTGCCGCTCGTGCTGGTTCCCGTGCCGGTGCCCGTCCGTGACGAGTCGGTCGGCGTCACGGCGCCCGAGCCGGAAACGGAGCCGGATCCTGACCCGGTGCCGCTGCCGGCGGCCGTACAGCCGGCGAGTCCGCATGCCATGGCAACAGCCAGGGCGGTGATGGATGCCATTGTTTTCATGTTGTTTTCCTCCAGCGGTGCGCTAAGTCCCCGTAGCGCTGACATGAACCCCGCGGTCGGGGGCCGTCCGTCAATATGCAATCGGCGTTCCCATGCGATGGCCAATGGCCGGGAGCGCTGCGATGGGTACGGGTCCGTCGGTGTCGCGGGAGGAAACGTTGCCGGCAGGGTAAGACATACCAACGCTTGTAAGCTTTGCCAGCGGACGTGGTAATCGTGATGCACGTGGCTGCCCAGCACGAAGCGCGAGCATTGCAGCGCAGGAGCGGGGCCGGGATGGTGAGCGCAGGCGGCTTGACGCTGGAACGCCGCGGCCACATTGCATGGCCCCGGGAAGCCCGAAAAAGCGAAGCACCAAAGATCAGGGCACCAAAGATCAGGGCACCAAAGATCAGGGCACCAAAGATCAGGGCACCAATGAAAAACGGACGCCGAAGCGTCCGTTTTTCCTTTCAACTTGGTGGCCTGGGACGGAATCGAACCGCCGACACAAGGATTTTCAATCCTCTGCTCTACCGACTGAGCTACCGGGCCAAAGAAGCGAAACTATAACAGCGGGCATGGGACTGGTCAACCCCCCGCCGCGCCGAATCGTCATCCTTACTGCTCGGCCGGCTCCGGCTTGTTGCGGCTCAGCTCGACGCCGAGCTGCTTGAGCTTGCGATACAGATGGGTACGCTCCAGGCCGGTCTTCTCGGCCACGCGCGTCATGCTGCCGTGCTCGCGCAGCAGGTGGTATTCGAAGTAGGCGCGCTCGAACATGTCGCGCGCCTCGCGCAGCGGCATGTCGAAGGAGAACTGCATTTCGGCTTCGGGTACGCGCTGCGGCGTGCCGTTGGCGGACGCTTCCGTGGGCGCGGTCTCGGCGGCGCGGGCGGCGGGCTCGGCGGCCGGGGCCGCGGGCGCGGCTGCCGCGCGCGGACGTTCCTGGCCGCGTGCCAGGCCCTGCTCGACCGCGGACAGCAGCTTCTGCAGCGCGATCGGTTTCTCCAGGAAATTGAGCGCGCCGATCTTGGTCGCTTCCACCGCGGTATCGATGGTCGCGTGCCCGGACATCATGATCACGGGCATCGTCAGCTGGCCTTGCGAGGACCATTCCTTGAGCAGCGTCACACCGTCGGTGTCCGGCATCCAGATGTCGAGCAGCACCAGGTCGGGCGTATTGCCGGCACGGTATTCACGGGCTTGTTGCGCGTTTTCGGCTACTTCGACTACATGGCCTTCGTCGCTGAGGATTTCCGAGAGCAGTTCACGGATACCCATTTCGTCGTCGACTACGAGGATGGTTGCCATACTTTCCTCTTAACCCCTCCGCGGCGTTCCGGGTCGGACCGCATCATCATGCATCGCTATGCCAGCTTGGCGAACAGGATGGATATCTGGGCGCCGGCGACTTCGGTGCCCTCCATGCGATTGCGCAGCTCGATGCGCGCCCCATGTTCGTCAATGATCTTCTTCACCATCGCAAGACCCAGACCGGTCCCCTTCGCCTTGGTCGTCACGTATGGCTCGAACGCGCGGCTGAGGATGCGTGGGGCGAACCCCGGACCATTGTCGGCGATGGTCAGCTTGACAGCCTGGCGGCTTTCGCCGGAGGCATCTTTGTATTCTACAGTCTCGGTGTGCAGAGCGATACAAGGCGCCGGACGGCCCGCCGCCACGTTCTCCGCCACCGCATCCTGCGCATTCTGCAGCAGATTGTGTATCACCTGCCGAAGCTGGGTCGGGTCACCCTTGATGTCGGGCAGATCGTCGGCCAGCGACGGATGAATCACGGGATGCTCGTGCAGGCCGGGATCGTCGATGCCGTACAGATGCAGGACCTCGGCCACCAGCCCATTGAGCTGCAGCGTCTGCAGCATCGCCGGCGGCGTGCGCGCGTAGTCGCGGAAATCGTCGACCATGCGCTTCATCGCCGCTACCTGGTTAACGATCGTGGTGGCGCCGCGCTTTAGCACGTCCGCGTCATTGCCTTCGAGCTTGGGCGCGAGCTTCATCTGCAGTCGCTCGGCCGACAGCTGGATCGGCGTCAGCGGGTTCTTGATTTCATGCGCGAGGCGCCGGGCCACTTCGCCCCATGCGACCGACCGTTGAGCCGAAATCACATCGGAAATATCGTCGAACACGACCACGTAGCCAGGCTCGGCATGGTCGGTGATAGCGTCGCCGCCCGGCAGCCGCGCGCCGCGCACCAGCAGCGTCAGCGGCTGTTCCTCGTCGCCGTGCGGCAGTTCGATCTGCTTCTGCCAGTGCGCGGCGCCGCCGAGCACCTCGCTGGTGCTCTGCTCCGAGAAGGCCTGCCGCACAATCTCGCCGAACGCCGCCATGCCGGGAATCGCCTCGACGGGATGGCCGATGGTCGGCCCGAGCGGCTGCCCGAAGATGCGTTCGGCACCGGGATTGGCGGTCACCAGCGAGAAGCGCCGGTCCATCACCAGCACGCCGGCAGTCAGGTTTTGCAGCACGCTTTCGAGGAAGGCCTTCGATTGCTCGAGCGCGGCGCGATTCTGCTCGACCGCCAGGCGCGCCTCGGCCAGCTGGCGCGTCATCATGTTGAACTGCTGGGTCAGCATGCCCAGTTCATCGCGGCTCTTGAGCTCGCGCTTGGGCGACAGATCGCCTTCGGCGACTTCCTTGGTTCCCTGCAGCAGCATCAGCAGCGGCCGCGCCAGCTGGCCGCCGAGCAGCAGCGCCAGCATCACGGCGATGAAGACCGCGAGGAACAGCGTCAGCGTCAGCGTGCCGATATACATCTTGCGCAGGCCGGTGCGGCCCAGCGCCTTTTCCTGATAGTCCTGGTAGGCGCGCTGGACTTCGTCGGCATTGCGCGCAAGCACGGCGGGGACCGGATGCACGATCTGCAGATAGCGTTCCTCGCGCACCGTATCGCCGATCAGGCCGAAGCCCGATGACGGATAGTCCTCGGCGCGCCGCTCCAGCGACAGCCCCGAGCCCGCCCAGCGATCCTTGCCGGCGGGACGTGGCGCCGCGCCCAGCGACGATTCGTCGGCCGGCGTCGCGGGGCCGAGCGGAATGATCACGCGCAGCCGGTACAGGTGATTGGCGTCGGCGCGCTCGGCCTGCGGATGGCCATCGCTGCCGCCGTCGGTGCCCGGATCGGTGCCGCCCTCCACCGCCGCATAGCCGCCCGCGAGCCGCGCCTGCTCGACCAGCACGCCGCTCGGCAGGCTCGGCACCAGCATCGCGTAATTGCTCGACGCGGAGGCGATCACGCGCCCGCCGCCGGTGAAGATCGAGGCCTCCTGCACGCCGTACTGCTCGCGCAGCCGGTTCAGCTGCAGCGAGTTGGTGGGCTCGCTGGCGCTGATGATCTGGTCGCTCATCTGCCGCGCCTTGGCCTGCAGATCGGCCAGCGCGCTGTCGATGGTAGAGCGGCCCAGATTCAGGCCCGCCTCGAGCGCGGTTTCGACACGCACGTCGAACCACGACTCGATGCTGCGCGAGACGAATTGCAGCGACACCAGATAGATCAGCACGCCCGGCAGCACGCCGACGATGCCGAAGAACAGCGCCAGCTTGGTCATCAGCCGCGTGCCGAACTTGCCGCGGCGATAGCGGACCCACAGCGCCACGGCGAGCGCGCCGATGATCAGCACCATCAGCACGCCGATCACCAGATTGATCTTGTACAGCAGCGTGAAATAGCGGTCGAAGAATTCGGTGTTGGCCGACGCGGCCGCCAGCAGCATCACCAGCACCAGCGCCAGGAAGACGATGGTGCCGGCGACCACGCGGCTCAGGACGCGGCGGAGCCGGCTGTCGAGCACGCTGTTCAGCGGGGAGATCATGACCTGGCGGCCGGCGACGACAGCGAGCCCGGCGCCAGCATGCCGGCGACCGGGCGCCCGAAAGCCGGCGACGGACGGACGTTACCGATGCCCGGGGCCGAGGCCGGCGGGGCATTGGGCGTGGAGGCAGGACCTGGTGCGCTGGCCGGAGCGTTGCCCGGCGCGGCACCCGGTGCGGACGGCGACATCGACGCCGGAGCCGAGGCCTGTCCCGTTGCAGCCGCGGCCGGCGAAGCGTTCGCGGGCGAGGCCGCATGTCCGTTTGCCGGTGCGGGCGTTGGCGCGGCGGGCGAAGCGGGTGCAGCGGGTGCAGGCGGCGCGGCGGGTGCGGGCGGCGGCGCCGGCGGGGCTTCGGCCACCGGCGTATAGGCGAAGCGGCGCCAGTCGGACGACAGATTCCAGTCGCGCGTATTGACCGCGTTGATCTGGAACGGCTTGGGCAATTGCGACAGGTCGAGGCGCATGCGGACCTCGGCCTGGTAGGGCACGCCGAGCTTGACGTCGCCGCGCTCGAACACGCGCCAGCCACGCACCTGCTTGATGAAATCGAGCGCGCCCTTCAGGCGCATGAACGGCAGCTGCAGTCCGCCGGTCGAGACCCGGTACTGCCGCGTCAGCGGATGGAAGGTCAGCCTGACGCTGCGGCTGGTGCTGACCGGCTTTTCGTCGAACCAGTACCAGCGCGGGCGGCTCAACTGGAAATCCACCGCGAAATACAGAGGGATGCCCTTGTGCAAGGCGTCCTCCAATGCCGGCGACAATTCGAAGTCGAAGGCGGCGTTCAGTTCGAAGCCGCCGTCCTGATATTCGACGCGCGCCTCGCGGATGTCGATGTTCTGTGCGTGCCCGGCGCGGGGCGACAACGCGCTCGCGCACAGGACCAGCACCATCAGCAGCAGCCACGCCAGCCGGCGCAGCGCGGCCACGCCGATACCGGCATGGTTTGCTGCGGATCCGCACGCCTTGTCGTCATGGGCACGGAGGACGGACAAGCGAAGCGGTGCGAGCATCGGATCAGAGGCGTTTCTGGAAGCGGGCGTAGAAGAAACCGTCGTGGTCCGACGGCAGGCCATCGTGGCTGCCGGTCCCGCCATCAGCCACGCCATTTGGGATGCTGCCGGGCAGCAGCTGGCCGGGCGCCTGCAATCGTATCGCATCTGGTAGCTGGGCACCAAACCACTGCGCCTGCTCCTCGCCCTCCGTTGGGAAAATAGAACAAGTCACATACACCAGAATGCCGCCCGGTTTCAGCAGCGGCCACAGCTGCGAGACGATGCGGCGCTGCTCGTTGACGAGCTTGCCCAGATCGCTCTCGCGGCGCAGCCAGCGGATATCGGGATGGCGGCGCACGATGCCCGAGGCCGAGCATGGAACATCGGCGAGGATGCGATCGTACGGCTTGCCATCCCACCAGGCCTGCGGCCGGCTCGCGTCGCCGATCACCACCTGCGCGCGCTGCTGCAGCCGCGCGAGATTCTCGTCGATGCGCTGGGCGCGCGCGGCATCGCTCTCGACCGCGGTCAGTTCCACGTCGGCCAGTTCGAGCAGATGGCCGGTCTTGCCGCCGGGCGCGGCGCAGGCATCGAGCACGCGCTGGCCATCGGCGATCTCGAGCAGCGGCGCGGCGAGCTGCGCGCCGGCGTCCTGCACCGAGACCTCGCCGCTGTCGAAGCCGGGCACCTGCGCCACCGGCAGCGCGCGCGCCAGGCGCACCGCCTGCGGGCCGACGCGTTCGGCCGCGATGCCCGCGGCGGCGAGGCGGGCCAGATAGTCGTCGAGCGCAACGCGCGCGGTATTGACCCGCAGCGTCATCGGCGGCTGCTCGCTCGCACTGCCCGCCAGCGCCTGCCAGCGGTCGGGATAGGCCTCGCGCAGCAGGCGCAGCCACCATGCCGGGAGGTTCCAGCGTGCCTCCTCGTCGCGGCGCACCTCGGCCAGCAGCGCCTCGCGCTCGCGCAGGAAGCGGCGCAGTACCGCATTGACCATGCCGCGCGCATGCGCGGACTTCGGATCGGAAGCGGCGGCGTTGACGGCCTGGTCCACCACGGTGAAGGCCGCATAGCCGCCCTGCCCTCCGCCCTGCGCGCCGTCTTGCCCCTGTTCCTTGTCGCCCTCGATCAGCAGCGTCAGCGCGACCGCGAGCAGCGAATCGACCAGCGCGCCGGGCGGGCGCGACACCATGCGCGTGACCAGCGCACGCACGGTGCCGAACTGCCGCATGGTGCGATAGGCCAGGTCCTGCAGCGCGCCGCGCGCGCTCGCGTCACGCGTACGCTCGAGCCGGTACTGCGCGCAGGCGGCGTCGATCGCCTGCGGCAGCGCGCTGCCCTCGTTGACGCCACGCACCGCGGCCGCGGCGGCGAGCATCTGGAAGGCAAGGGAATCGGGAGGCAAACGCATGGATCGGACACCGTGAGGAAACGAACAAATAAAGGGCACTGCGGGCAAAACCGCGGGCACAACGGCGGCGGCACTACGCGCAGAACTCGCGCGTGGAAATACCCGCGGAAACCGCGGCCGGGGCGCGCCGCGGATCGGCATCGCGCCGCGCGTGCGGGCATCGCCCGCGCATCAAAAAGCCCGCCGGCTCGCGAGGAGCAAGGCGGGCAGTTTACCCTGTCGGCGCGGACCGGCCGCCGTGGCGGCCGGCGCGCGGCGCCGATCGGATCCTCGAACAGGCCTTCGAACAGGCCTTCTAACAGGCCCTTGATCACGCTCTTGATCAGGCCGTCAATGAGGCCGTCAACGAGGCCGCCGATCGGCGCTTCGATCAGACCGGATACGTACCGGTCTGCGCCATCTGCATCAGCCGCGCGACGCGCTCCTCGGTGGAAGGGTGCGTCGAGAACAGATTGGCGATGCCGCCGCCCGACAGCGGGTTCAGGATCATCATCTGCGCGGTGGCCGGATGCTGCTCGGCCGCCTGGAACGGAATGCCGCGCGCATAGCGGTCGATCTTGTCCAGCGCCATCGCGAGTGCCTGCGGATCGCCGGTGATCTCGGCACCGCCGCGGTCCGCCTCGAATTCGCGGGCGCGCGAGATCGCCATCTGGATCAGCGAGGCGGCCAGGGGCGCCAGGATCGCCATCGCGATGCTGGCGATCGGATTGGCCGGACGGCCTTCCTCGTCGCGTCCGCCGAAGAACATCGCGAAGTTGGCCAGCGCAGCGATCGCACCGGCCATCGTGGCCGCGATCGTCGAGATCAGGATGTCGCGATGCCGGACGTGCGCCAGTTCGTGCGCCATCACGCCGCGCAGTTCGCGGTTGCTCAGCACGCGCAGGATGCCGGTGGTCGCCGCGACCGCCGCGTTCTCGGGATTGCGGCCGGTGGCGAAAGCGTTGGGCGCGTCCTCGTCGATCAGGTAGACGCGCGGCATCGGCAGGCCGGCACGCTGCGCCAGTTCCTGCACCATGCCGTAGAACTGCGGGGCACTGGCCGCATCGACTTCCCGCGCGTTGTACATGCGCAGGACCATCTTGTCCGAGAACCAGTACGAGAAGAAATTCATGCCGAGCGCCATCAGCAGCGCGAACATCATGCCGCTGCGGCCGCCGATCATGCCTCCGATGACGATGAACAGCGCCGTGATGGCCGCCATCAGCATGAAGGTCTTGACCCAGTTGAACATTGCCGTGGTCTCCGTGGTGACGCCGTCGCGCGCCCGGGCGCCCTGCCTGCGCGGCCGCATTGCGACCCTGTTGCCGCAGTATCAGCCGCCGTATCGGGGCGTCCGCGCGCGATCGTGCGGTGACGGTTAGATAGGGGCCGGGCCGCTAAATTCAATGCCGGCAAGGGTTTTTGCCGGCCGCGGCGTTAGCGCTGCGTCATCGCCAGGCGCGCGCCCAGGCCGATGAAGGCGGCGCCGATCACGCGGTCGAGCCAGCACTTCAGGCGCGGCGCTTCGCTGGCCCGCCGCGTCAGCGTGCCGGCCATCCACGCCACCATCGAGTTCCAGACCGTCGACATCGCCACCATGATCGCGCCCAGCGCGAGGAAGGCCAGTGCCTGCTGGCCGGCACGCGGATCGACGAATTGCGGGAAGAACGACACGAAGAACAGGATCACCTTCGGGTTCAGCACGTTGGTCAGGAAGCCCTGCATGAACAGCGCGCGCAGGCTGCGGCGGTCGGTGGCGGGCGCCTGCGCGGGATCGGCCGCGCCGGAGGCCGGCGTGCGCCAGCTCGACAACAGCAGCCGCAGGCCCAGCCAGGCCAGATAGGCGCCGCCCGCGTACTTGATCACCGTGAAGGCCACCGGCGAGGCGGCCAGCACCGCGGTCAGCCCGAACGCGGTCGCCAGCGCGTGCACGCAGCAGCCGGCGCTGACGCCCAGCGAGGACATCACGCCAGCGGCGCGGCCCTGTGCCACGCTGCGGCCGACGATATAGGCGGTATCGGGCCCCGGTGTCACGTTCAGCAGAAACACGGCGCCGATGAAGAGCGGCAGGTCGACGATGCCCAGCATGATGGTCGGTCCTCGCGGAAATGGGTTCGACTTGACGAGCGGGGCGTGAGTCGCGCGCCCACCGCCCGGACGATCGCCGCGATTATGCCGCGTCGCCGGGCACCGCGCAGCGCGTGCCGGCCGGCAGCGGCGTGCCCTGCAGGAAGGCCTGCGCGGGCAGGCGCCGGCCGCCGGCCTTCTGCAGTTCGGTGATGCGCAGCGCGCCTTCGCCGCAGGCGATCACCACGCCCTGCGCGTCGGCGGCGAGCACCGTACCGGGTGCAGCGTCGCCATGCTCGGGCGCGCGAGCCAGCGGCTGCGCCTGCCAGCACTTGATCGCCGCGTCGCCGATCTGCACGCTGGCGCCCGGGAAGGGATTGAAGGCGCGGATCTGCCGGGCGAGTTCCACCGCGGCGCGGCGCAGATCGAGTCTGGCCTCGTCCTTGCCGATCTTCTCGGCATAGGTGACGCCCTGCTCCGGCTGCGGCTCGGCCGGCAGCGCGCCGTCGGCCGCCAGCCGCCGCAGCGCCTGCACGATCATGCGGCCGCCGAGCGCCGCCAGCGTGTCGTGCAGCGTGCCGGTGGTGGTGTCCTCGCCGATCGGCACCGCTTCGCGCGCGATCATCGCGCCGGTATCGAGGCCCTCGTCCATCTGCATCAGCGTGATGCCGGTCTGCGCGTCGCCCGCCTCGATGGCCCGGTGAATCGGCGCGGCGCCGCGCCAGCGCGGCAGCAGCGAGGCGTGGATGTTCAGGCAGCCATGGCGCGGCAGCGTCAGCACCTCGGCCGGCAGGATCAGGCCATAGGCGGCGACCACCATCACGTCGGGCGCCTGCGCGGCGAGCGCGTCGATCGCGGCGACCGCTTCCTCGGGATACTTGCCATGGCGGCGCAGCGAGCGCGGCTGCAGGATCGGACCGAGCCCCTGCGCCAGCGCATGCTGCTTGACCGGACTGGCCTGCAGCTGCATGCCGCGTCCCGCCGGCCGGTCCGGCTGCGTCAGCACCGCCACCACCGGAAAGCCGGCCTCGACGATGGCCGCGAGTGCGACGCGCGCGAATTCGGGCGTGCCGGCAAAGGCGACGCGCAAGGGGGCGGGGCTGGTCATGGAACGCTCCGGCTGGACGGTTGGACTCTGAAAGGCAACACCGGCCGCGAGGGCGGCCGGTGCGGAGACTGCAAGGGAGGCATCAGCATAGCAAACCCGCTGGCGCGGGCTGCCGCTGGATTGCGCGTGACTGGTGCGCGCTTACATCCGGGTACGCGCGCGCTTCTGCAGCTTGGACTTGATGCGGTTCAGCTTCAGCGGCGACAGGTATTCGACGAAGACCTTGCCCTTCAGGTGGTCCATCTCGTGCTGGATGCAGACCGCCAGCAGATCGTCGGCCTCGAGCTCGAAGGTCTCGCCGTTCTCGTCGAGCGCGCGCACGCGCACGCGGTCGGGGCGCTCGACGCGGTCGTAGACCTCGGGCACCGACAGGCAGCCCTCTTCCCAGACCTTGCGGTTGTCGCTGGCCCAGACGATCTCGGGATTGATGAAGACGCGCAGCTCGTCGCGGGTCTCCGAGATGTCGATCACGATGACCTGCTCATGCACGTCGACCTGCGTCGCCGCCAGGCCGATGCCGGGGGCTTCGTACATGGTTTCCGCCATGTCCTTGACCAGTTGGCGGATGCGGTCGTCCACCTGCGCGACGGGCTTGGCCACGATGTGCAGGCGGGGGTCCGGGTAGGTGAGGATGTCGAGTTTGGCCATGGTGCTGATGCGCGACGCCGATGCCGCCGTTGCTTGCCGCTGCTGTCGAATGGGCCGTTGTCGCATTGTCGCGGCAGGGGCCATGTCAGCAAAATCGGGGCGCGAATGGAAAAAATCAAGGCGCGCCGGCGGTCGCTGCGCGCTGTTGAGGTACCCGCTGTCGGGTACCCCGCTGTTCGGAACCGTCAATCCGGCCAGGACATCCAACCGGCTCAACAAAGTGCGCGATCTTACCAAAGAACCTCAGGCGGCGCCGGTGTGGCGGTTGCGGCGGCAATGGCGGCAATGGCGGCAATGGCGGCAATGGCGTCTGTGGTGTCTGTGCCTTCTGTGCCGTCTGTGCCGTCTGTGGCAGCGGTGGTGGCTGTGGCGGCGGTGGTGGCTGTGGTGGCCGGCACGCCGGCCTGCGCGGAGCCTCGCACTCGCGGGGTTGATGGTCGCCCTGCCCTGCGTCGCGGGTCCCAGCATCGTGGCGCTACCCGATGGCCGGCAGTTCGGCGCCGCCGGCGATGTTGCGTATGTGATCGGTATGCCGCTCGACGCCACGGTTGGGAGCCGCTGGCAGGTGTACGCACCGTCCGCCGCCGACCCGCGCGACCGGCGAGGCGGTGAGGTCTTGCCGTGGCTGCCGCCCGATGTTCCGGCGCAGAACCTGGGTACGGTCGAATTGGTGTCGGGTTCCGCCGGCCTGGACGGTATCGCCGTCGTGAACATCGTGTCTTCCGTCCGCGAGTTGATGCCGGGCAGCGTGCTGGTGCCGGTGCCCGCCGGTCGATCCGAAGCCGAACCGATCGCAGAAGTGGAGTAAACAGCATATAGAACGCCGCTATGCCGGAACCCTGCTCTGCCCCTGAAGCGTGCGCCGCCATGATCGACCCGGACGAGGTTGCGGCCTGGCTGCGCCTGGAGGCCGTGCCGGGCCTTGGGCGCCGGACCGCCCGGCTGCTGCTGGACAAGTTCGGGCTGCCGCAACAGGTTCTGGCGGCGGGGGAAGCGCAGCTTGCGCGCTGGCTGTCGGGCCCCGTGGCCAGGGACGTCCGGGCGCGCCCGGATGCGGCCCTGTTGGCCAGGATCGGCCGCACCGTGGCGTGGCTGCGCGAACCCGGCCACCACCTGCTGACACTGGCGGACGCCGCCTACCCCCGCCCCCTGCTCGACCTCGCCGACCCGCCGCTGCTGCTGTACGCTCGCGGCCGGCTCGAGATACTGCAAAGGCCGGCGCTGGCGGTGGTCGGCGCGCGCAGCGCCACCGTGCAAGGGGTGCGGGACGCCGAACTATTCGCCTCCACGTTTTCCAGCGCCGGAATCACGGTCGTGTCCGGCCTCGCGCTCGGCATCGACGCGGCGGCGCATGCGGGCGGGCTAGCCGGCCCGGGCGGCACCATCGCCGTGGTGGGGACCGGGCTGGACCGCTGCTATCCGGCCTGCCATCGCGCCCTGGGGCAGCGGATTGCCGCCGAAGGGCTGCTGCTCAGCGAATTCCCGCTGGGTACGCCGGCGCGCAGCCAGCATTTTCCACAGCGCAACCGGCTGATCGCGGCGCTGGCCCGCGGCGTGCTGGTGGTCGAGGCGGCGCTGCGTTCGGGTTCGCTGATCACCGCGCGGCTGGCGGCCGAGCTCGGCCGGGAGGTGTTCGCGGTGCCCGGCTCGATCCACGCGCCGCTGGCGGCGGGCTGCCACCGGCTGATCCAGCAGGGGGCCAAGCTGGTGGCGTCGCCACAGGATGTGTTCGAGGAACCGGGTTTGTTGGCAGATCCGCGGGCAAGTCCGTGGGCAGGTTCGAGGGCAGATTCGTGGGCGGGAGTCTCGCGTGCCGCCGGCAAGCCGGAGACCGCGACGTCGGCGCGGTCGTCCGCCGCCGCCGATGCGCTGGGCCCCGCGCTGGCGTACGATCCGGTCGATCCCGACACGCTGTGCATCCGTACCGGGCTGCCGCCGGAGGCCGTTGCCGCGGCGCTGCTGCAACTGGAATTGGCCGGTGCGGTCGAGCGGATGCCGGGCAATCTGTACCGGCGTCTGGCCCAGGCGTAAACGCCGCCCAGCACGTCAGGCGGCCGGAGTCGCTACAATCGCCGTTCCTCGTGCCCGATCAGGCGCTTGTCACCGTGGCCGTCACGGCGTTGATCACGTGCTCGATCAAGCGCATGCAAGGTTCATGTTTGGATGACCGATGGCCGTTTACTTTCCCGAACGCGATGCGGCCGCGATAGCGGCGGCGTTGCGGGCCCACCCCGAGGGTCGCCTGGTGGCGTGCCTGTGCGCCGAGTGGTGCGGCACCTGCCGCGACTATCTGACGGTCTGGCGCGAGCAGGCGGCGCGCCATCCGGGCGATTGCTTCGTCTGGATCGATATCGAGACGCATGCCGACGCGCTGGGCGACATCGACATCGAGAACTTCCCGACCGTGCTGGTGCAGGATGCCGCCGGCGGGGCGCCCCAGTTCTATGGCACATTGCTGCCCCACGCCGACACGCTGGCCCGGCTGCTGGGCCGCGGCGCGGCCATGCCGGCCGGCGCGGAACCGCCGCCGGATCTGCTCGGCTGGTTGAATCCTGACGGATCGGGCCGGTCACAGCAGGGAGAAAGCGGCGTTTGAAGCCCGCAGGGGCTGGGTCTGGAACGAGTCCGGCCCAAGGATGAGGCGCGAAGGCGGGGATGGAACTCGCCTTGCACCGTTGTCAATACCCCGCTTATTATTGGCGCCTCATGGCCCCCGGGGGGCCTCAAGTGTGCTGTTTACATATTAGTGCTGTGCCAAACGCGGTCCGCCAAGGGGCGGCCGGCAAGGATTCCCACCCATGTCCAAAGCTCTCATCATCGCGGAAAAGCCATCGGTCGCGGCCGATATCGCCCGTGCGCTCGGGGGCTTTACCAAGCATGACGAGTATTACGAGAGCGACGAATATGTGCTCTCGTCGGCGGTTGGCCACCTGGTGGAAATCGCCGCACCGGACGAATACGAGGTCAAGCGCGGCAAGTGGAGCTTCGCCAACCTGCCGGTGATCCCGCCGCACTTCGACCTGCGCCCGATCGCCAAGACCGAGTCGCGCCTGAAGGTGCTGAACCGGCTGATCAAGCGCAAGGACGTCACCCGCCTGATCAACGCCTGTGACGCGGGGCGCGAGGGTGAGCTGATCTTCCGGCTGATCGTGCAGCAGGCCAAGGCCAGGCAGCCGGTGCAGCGCCTGTGGCTGCAGTCGATGACGCCGCAGGCGATCCGCGACGGCTTCGCCAGCCTGCGCGAGGACGCCGAGATGCTGCCGCTGGCCGACGCCGCGCGCTGCCGCTCGGAGGCGGACTGGCTGGTCGGCATCAACGGCACCCGTGCGATGACGGCCTTCAACAGCAAGGGCGGCGGTTTCTTCCTGACGACCGTAGGCCGGGTGCAGACTCCGACGCTCTCGATCGTGGTCGAGCGCGAGGAGAAGATCAAACACTTCGTGCCGCGCGACTACTGGGAAGTGCGCGCCGAATTCATCGCCGCGGCCGGCCTGTACGAGGGCCGCTGGTTCGACCCGAAGTTCAAGAAGAACGAGTTCGATCCCGAGGCGCGCGAGTCGCGGCTGTGGAGCGAGGCCGAGGCCAAGAGCATCGTCGCCGCGTGCCGCGACAAGCGGGGCACCGTCACCGAGGAATCCAAGCCGTCGACCCAGCTGTCGCCGGCGCTGTTCGACCTGACCAGCCTGCAGCGGGAGGCCAACTCGCGCTTCGGCTTCTCGGCCAAGAACACGCTGGGCCTGGCGCAGGCGCTGTATGAAAAGCACAAGGTGCTGACCTACCCGCGTACCGATTCGCGCGCGCTGCCCGAGGACTATATGGGCACGGTCCAGCAGACGATGGACATGCTGGCCGACAGCTCGCCGAACTATCTGCCGCATGCCAGGAAGATCCTGTCCAGCGGCTGGATCAAGCCGAACAAGCGGATCTTCGACAACAGCAAGATCAGCGATCACTTCGCCATCATCCCGACGCTGCAGGCGCCGAAGAACCTGTCCGAGCCCGAGCAGAAGCTGTACGACCTGGTCGTGCGCCGCTTCCTGTCGGTGTTTTTTCCGGCCGCCGAATACCAGGTGACCACGCGGATCACAGAGGTCGCCGGCCACCACTTCAAGACCGAAGGCAAGGTTCTGGTCAATCCGGGCTGGCTGGTGGTCTACGGCCGCGAGGCGCAGGGCGACGACGCCAACCTGGTGCCGGTGGGCAAGGACGAGAAGGTCCGCACCGACAAGGTAGAGCCGGTCGGGCTGACCACCAAGCCGCCGGCGCGCTACAACGAAGCGACGCTGCTGTCGGCGATGGAGGGCGCAGGCAAGCTGGTCGACGACGACGCGCTGCGCGAGGCGATGGCCGGCAAGGGCCTGGGCACGCCGGCAACGCGCGCGGCCATCATCGAAGGGCTGCTGACCGAGAAATACCTGGTGCGCGAGGGCCGCGAGCTGATTCCCACCGCCAAGGCGTTCCAGCTGATGACGCTGCTGCGCGGTCTCGGGGTCCAGGAACTGACGCAGGCCGAGCTGACCGGCGAGTGGGAGCACAAGCTGGCGCAGATCGAGCGCGGCCGCCTCAAGCGCGACGAATTCATGCGCGAGATCGCGCAGATGACGCAGCAGATCGTCAAGCGCGCCAAGGAATACGACAGCGACACGATCCCGGGCGACTACGCGACGCTGCAGACGCCGTGTCCGCAGTGCGGGGGCCAGGTCAAGGAGAACTACCGCCGCTTCGCCTGCACGGCGTGCGACTTCTCGATCAGCAAGATCCCCGGCGGGCGGCAGTTCGAGATCGACGAGGTCGAGACGCTGCTGCGCGACAAGGAGATCGGGCCGCTGCAGGGCTTCCGCAGCAAGATGGGCCGCCCCTTTGCCGCGATCCTGAAGCTGGCGCGCGACGACGACGGCAACTACAAGATGGAGTTCGACTTCGGCCAGAACGAGGACGAGAACGACGGCGAGCCGGTCGATTTCAGCGGCCAGGAGCCGGTCGGCACCTGCCCCAAGTGCAGCGGCTCGGTGTTCGAGCACGGCATGAAGTACGTCTGCGAGAACGCGGTCGGGTCGCCCAAGTCGTGCGACTTCACCACCGGCAAGATCATCCTGCAGCAGGAGATTTCGCGCGAGCAGATCGGCAAGCTGCTGGACCAGGGCCGCACGGACCTGCTGACCGGCTTCAAGTCCTCGCGTACCGGCCGCAACTTCAAGGCCTATCTGGTCAAGCAGCCGGACGGCAAGATCGGTTTCGAGTTCGAGGTGCGCGAGCCGAAGCCCGGCGCCAAGACCGCGGCAGGCAAGGCCGCGGCCAAGTCCGCCGCGAAGACCGCCGAATCCGGCGAATCCGGCGAAGCCAGCAAGCCGGCGAGCAAGACCGCCGTCAAGGCTGCGGCCAAGACCGCCGCCAAGACCGGCACCAAGGTCGCGGCCAAGGCGGCCAGCAAGACCCCCTCCAAGAAGACCGCCCGCGCCAAGACGGCGGCCAGCGCCAGCGAATAAGACGTACGAGCGAGGGACCGGCCGAGGCAGGCACACGCCGGCCTCGGTTGCTGGCGTTCTTCCGGGTCGGTCTGGGTTCTTCTGCGTTCTTCGTCGTTCTTCTGCGTTCTTCCGGGTTCTTCGGGTTCCTTCGGGCTCTCCGGCTAGCTCGCCGCGTGATGGTCCGCGGCGACGGCCGCGGCTGCCGCCGCCCCACCCGCTCCGTCCGCGCTCTTCTTCTTCCCCTCTTCCAGCAGGAAGTCGATGAAGGCGCGCGCCTTGGTCGGCAGGAATTTGCGGCTCGGATACACCACGCTGATGTCGCGCCGCGGCAGCTGGTATTGCGGCAGGATGTGCTCCAGCAGTCCGGCTTCGATGCTGGGCCGGGCCAGATACGACGACAGCATCGCGATGCCGAGATCGGCCAGCGCCGCCTGGTGCGCCAGTTCGGCATTGCTGCAGACGAGCCCAGGCCGGATCGGCACGGTCACCTCGCCTTCGGGACCGGACAGCGTCCAGGCGTGCTCGGCATTGGTCAGCCGCATGGCGATGCAGCGGTGTTGGGTCAGTTCATGGGCATGGCGCAGCGGCGCGTGGGCGCGCAGATAGCCGGGCGAGGCACACAGGATCACTTCGGCCGACAGCAGCGGCCGCGCCACCAGATGCGAGCCCAGTCCGAGGTCGGACAGCACGATGCCGACGTCCCGGCCTTCCTCGACGATATCGATGCTGCGGTCCGACAGCAGCACATCGAATACCACGTCGGGATACATCTGCTGGAAGCGGGCCAGCATGTCGGGCAGCAGATGTAATCCGAACATCACTGGCGTGACGATCCGCAGCGTGCCGGACAGCGACTGGCTGCGCGCGGTGACCACCGATTCGGCCTCCTCGACGTCTTCCAGGATCTGCTGGCAGCGCTGCAGATAGGTTTCGCCGGCATCGGTCAGCGACAGGCTGCGGGTGGTCCGGTTCAGCAGCCGCGTGCCCAGATGGCTCTCCAGGTCCGCGACATAGCGGGTCACCACCGCGTTGGACATTTCCAGTTGCTGCGCCGCACGGGCGAAGCTGCCGAGTTCGACCACCTTGGCGAACACGCGCATCGATTGCAGCCGATCCATTGCACAGTCTCCCTTTTTTCTTCCCCATTTTTCCACAGCTTGGGGTTTTTGTTGTTCTTTATAGAACTAATCATTGTGTGCGGTAATGTTTATTCATATAAGGGAAATGCCTAATATGCAGCCATCGGATGCCGCACTGCAGCGAAACCCCGCCGGCGCGGACGTCCTCCCAAACAGAAGAAAGGACACATCATGACGATCTCCCGCTTTGCCCTGACCGCCGCCGCCACCGCCCTCGTTGCCACCCTGACCGCCGCTCCGGCGTTCGCCAAGGCCGACAAGTTCGACCCGTACACCGACGGCGCCAAGGTCGGCCAGACCGACGTATTTACCGAAGGCTCCCGCCAGGGCCAGTTCGACGTGTTCAGCGAAGGCGCCCGCCAAGGCAAGTTCGACGTGTTCAGCGAAGGTGCCCGCCAAGGCAAGTTCGACGTCTTCACCGAAGGCGCCGCGAAGTAAGCACGCCGGCTGCCGGACCGCTTCGGCGGTCTGCCTGGTGTCCCGATGCCCGTGCCCCGCGCACGGGCATCGTCGTTTACGGCCTCGGCTTCGATGCCGGCTTGCGGCGGGATGATGGGGATCGACCGGTCGCCCCTACATCGGCCATCCAAACAGCAATCGCCGCCGCCTGACGGCGCGCCCGCCCTGGCGCCTCACCCCCCACCGCCCCACCGCTCGAGCCCGAGCCCGAGCCCGAGCCCGGGCGTCCGAGCGGCCGAGCACCCGCGCACCCGCGCACCCGCGCACTCGAGCACCCGATGCACCCGATGCACCCGATGCACCCGATGCACCCGAGCCCCCGAGCACCCGAGCACCCGAGTACCCGAGCACCCGATGCACCAGATGCACCAGATGCACCCGAGCACCCGAGCACCCGAGCACCCGAGCACCCGAGCACCCGAGCACCCGAGCACCCGAGCACCCGAGCACCCGAGCACCCGAGCACCCATCGCGCAAAACAAAACGGGCCGCTTGCGCGGCCCGTCGAACTGGCTGTCACTGCATCAACCCGCCATCAATCGTCCCAGTCACGATGGCCGCGGCGGTGGTAGCGGTGCTTGTTCTTGTACTTGCTCTTCTTGTAGTGGCGATCGCGGTAGTAGCGGTCGCGGTCGTCGGCGTACGAATTGCTGCGCGAGATGTTGCCGCCCAGCGCCGCGCCTGCGCCGCCGCCCAGGGCCGCGCCGACCAGGCCGCCGGTCCGGCCGCCCATCGCGTTGCCCGCCGCCGTACCCGCACCGCCGCCCAGCGCGCCGCCCAGGATGGCACCGGTACGCTCGCGGCGATTCGAGCTGATCGCGCCGCCGGCGCCACCGCCCACCGCGCCGCCGATCACGGCACCGGTGGAGCCGCCCAGCGCGCCTCCGACGGCTGCACCGGCGACGCCGCCGAGGGCGCCACCCAGTGCGTTATTCATGTCGCTCGCGAATGCAGGCAGCGTCGTCGATGCCGCCAGGGCGAGGGCCACGGTCATATTGCGAACGAGTCGGCGAGACATAGTGTTTTTCCTCTGGTTGCCAAACTGTGATGCAAGTGTAGATTTTGGGCACGGACATTGCTGTAACTGCCTGTAAGCCTTTATTAATGCTGCAGAAACGCAACAAAGGCTGCCCGTGGGCAGCCTTTGACATGTTGACAGCTTGTCGTCTTCCCCAAGGAGGAGAACCCGGCGATCTCGTCAGGACAACGACACACCGGATTCCCCGCCCGGGAGCCTCGGCAGCTCGGCAACTGCGGCTCAGGCGCTCAGTAGCTCGCAGGGTCAGCAGCTCAGCAGCTCAGCAGCACTTGCCCTGCCCGCGGCCGTAACGCGCCTCCTGCCGCTCGCGGAAGAACTCCTCGTAGCTCATCGGCTCGCGGTCCGGATGCGTGCTTTCCATATGGGCCACATAGGTCTGGTAGTCGGGCAGCCCGACCATCAGCCGCAGCGACTGGCCCAGGTAGCGGCCCATTTGGCCCATCTTGTTCAGCGGATCCAGCATGGCGTTCCTTCTGCGTGGGGTTTGACGTTACGGCGTCGGCATCGGCTTCACGCCTGACTCAGCGCTGCGCCGAAGCGGCCGCCGGCAGCGGCTCGAACGGCGTCTCGTGCGCGGTCGGCCGTGCCTGGGCGCCGGCGCGCAGGCCGGTACGCAGGCCGTAATAGACGATCGACAGCACCACCGCCATGAACAGCGCGCACAGGCCCGCGTCCAGGTAGTCGTTGAACACGATGCGGTGCATCTGCTCCATCGTCTTGGCCGGCGCCAGCACCGTGCCCTGGGCGATCGCGTCGCTGAACTTGCTGGCGTGCGACAGGAAGCCGATCTTCGGGTCGGCATGGAACAGCTTCTGCCAGCCGGCGGTCAGCGTGCAGATCAGCAGCCAGACGGTCGGCAGCAGCGTGACCCAGGCATAGCGGCCGCGTTTCATCTTGACCAGCACGCAGGTGCCCAGCACCAGCGCCACAGCGGCCAGCATCTGGTTCGAGATGCCGAACAGCGGCCACAGCGTGTTGATGCCGCCCAGCGGATCGACCACGCCCTGGTACAGGAAGTAGCCCCAGGCGCCGACGCACAGTGCCGTCGCGATCAGGTTGGCCGGCAGCGAGTCGGTACGGCGCATCGACGGCACGAAGCTGCCCAGCAGGTCCTGCAGCATGAAGCGGCCGGCGCGGGTGCCCGCGTCGACGGCGGTCAGGATGAACAGCGCCTCGAACAGGATCGCGAAGTGGTACCAGAACGCCATCATGGCCTGGCCGCCGACCACCTGGTGCAGGATGTGGGCGATGCCGACCGCCAGCGTCGGCGCGCCGCCGGCGCGCGAGATGATGGTGTTTTCGCCGACGTCCCTGGCGGTCTGCACCAGCACGTCGGGCGTGATCACGAAGCCCCAGTTCGACACCGCCTGGGCCACCGCCTCCGGCGTGGTGCCGATTGCCGCGGCCGGGCTGTTCATCGCGAAGTAGACGCCCGGCTCGATCACCGAGGCGGCCACCAGCGCCATGATCGCGACGAAGGACTCGGCCAGCATCGCGCCGTAGCCGATGAAGCGCGCGTGGGTCTCGTTCTCCAGCAGCTTGGGCGTGGTGCCCGACGAGATCAGCGCGTGGAAGCCCGACACCGCGCCGCAGGCGATGGTGATGAACAGGAACGGGAACAGGTTGCCCGACCAGACCGGACCGCCGCCTTCGGCGAACTGCGTGAAGGCCGGCATCTTCAGTTCCGGCGCGACGATCAGGATGCCGACCGCCAGCGCGATGATGGTGCCGATCTTCAGGAAGGTCGACAGGTAGTCGCGCGGAGCCAGCAGCAGCCACACCGGCAGCACCGCGGCGACGAAGCCGTAGCCGATCAGCATCCAGGTCAGCGCCTTGCCGTCGAAGGTGAACAGCGGCGCCAGCGTGGTGCTCTCGTGCACGTACTGGCCGCCGACGATGGCGAGCATCAGCAGCACGAAGCCGATCACCGACACCTCGCCGATGCGGCCCGGGCGGATGTAGCGGGTGTAGACGCCCATGAACAGCGCGATCGGGATCGTCACCGCCACCGTGAAGGTGCCCCACGGCGAATCGGCCAGCGCCTTGACCACGATCAGCGCCAGCACGGCGAGGATGATGATCATGATCATGAAGCAGCCGAACAGCGCGATCATGCCGGGCACCGTGCCCATCTCGGCCTTGACCAGGTCGCCCAGCGAGCGGCCGTCGCGGCGGGTCGAGATGAACAGCACCATGAAGTCCTGCACCGCGCCGGCGAACACCACGCCGGCCAGGATCCACAGCATGCCGGGCATGTAGCCCATCTGCGCGGCGAGCACCGGTCCGACCAGCGGTCCGGCGCCGGCGATCGCGGCGAAGTGGTGGCCGAACAGCACCGCCTTGTTGGTCGGCACGTAGTCCAGGCCGTCGTTATGGCGCCAGGCCGGCGTCATCCGTTTCGGGTCCAGCTGCATCACCTTGTCGGCGATGAAGCGGCTGTAGTAGCGGTAAGCGATCAGATAGATGCAGATCGCGGCGACCACGATCCACAAGGCACTGACGGCTTCGCCGCGCGACAGTGCAACGGTGGCGAAGGCAAACGCGCCGAGCACGGCGACGGCCAGCCACATCAGGTGTTGCCCGATGCGATTCATAGTGAAGGTCTCCTCAGACCACATGGAACAAAGCCCGCAGAGCGACAAGGGCCGGTGGACCGCTCGGCGCGCACGGTGGCACGCGCGCCGTCGGGCGGCGAATGGCGGGGGATCGGGGGCAAGCTGTCTCCAGATTTCAGCGGCGCCCGGTCCCTCGACTTCCGGTCCGGATCTTGTCTGGCAGGCGGGGCGATACGCCGGTGCGGGGCACTGGCGCATCCCGTTGCGAATGACTTCGCGCCTGGCCTGGCGGCCGGTCGCGCGTCGGCGTGTAGTATTGACACCCGCCAATCGAGGCACAAGCGCGTAACTACGCAGCGATCCTGCGTAGTACTACGCAACGGGACGGTGAGACGCCGCTTCCCAGGCATCCGTGTTTACCCTGGTCACGATGAAACTCCGCCAGAAGATTCTGCTGCTCGCGGTGGCGCCGCTGGCGATCGCCATGCTTGGCATCGCGCTGGCGGTGCACTATCAGGCCACCGCGCTGGTCCGCCACGAGCGCGCGCTGGTCGAGGCCGCCTATCTGCAGAGCAAGGAAACCGAGCTGCGCCACTACGTGCAGCTGGCCCAGAGCGCGATCGCGCCGCTGGTCAAGTCGGGCCGCAACGACGAGGCCACGCGCCAGGCCGCGATGCAGGCGCTGGCGGGGCTGGACTACGGCCCGGACGGCTACTTCTTCCTGTACGACCTGAACGGCCGCAACCTGATGCACCCGCGCCAGCCGGACCTGATCGGCAGGAACCTGTGGGACCTGCGCGATCCCGAGGGCGCGCTGCCGATCCAGCAATTGATCGCGGCGGCACGCGCGGGCGGCGGCGCGGTGCGCTATCGCTGGGAGAAGCCGTCGACGCGGCAGATGGCGCCCAAGCTCGGCTATGTGGTCGCGGTGCCGGAATGGGGCTGGATGCTCGGCACCGGCATCTACCTGGACGATGTCGAACGCACGCTGCGCGAGCTCGACAAGCGCGCCGAGACCGATATCCGCGCCACGCTGGCGTGGATCGGCGCGATCGCCGCGATCAGCATCCTGCTGGTCGGCGCGGGCGGGCTGGCGTTGAACATCAGCGAGCATCGCGAGGCCGACGCCAAGCTGCGGCAGCTGGCGCAGCGCGTGGTGCGCTCGCAGGAGGACGAACGGGCGCGACTGTCGCGCGAGCTGCATGACGGCGTCAGCCAGCTGCTGGTGTCGGTCAAGCTGGTGCTCGAAACCGCGCTGAACCGGCTCGCGCAGGCGCCCACCGACGGCGGTGCGGTGACGCCCGTGCTGGGCATGGCGCTGAACCGGCTGGAGACGGTGTTCAACGAGGTGCGGCGCGTTGCCCGCAATCTGCGTCCGGCGCTGCTCGACGATCTGGGCCTGCAGGCCGCGTTGCAGCATCTGGCGCGGGAGATGCAGGGCGCCAGCGGACTGAAGATCGATATCGACTGCCACGGCGTGCCGCGGCCGCTGTCGGATGAAGCGGCCACCGCGCTGTACCGCATCGCGCAGGAGGCGCTGACCAATGTCGAGCGCCACGCCAATGCGCGGCGGGTCCAGCTGACGCTGTCGTATGCCGAGTCCGGCGTCGCGCTGGTGGTGCAGGACGACGGCAGCGGCTTCGATCTCGAGCGCGTGCAGCGCGACCCGCGCGGCGGCATCGGACTGCGCAATCTGCGCGAGCGCATCGCCAGCCTCGGCGGCGAATTCGATATCCAGTCCGCCCCGGGCGGCACGCGCCTGCGGGCGTATCTGCCGGCCTCGGCGTTCGTGCCCGACACGCGGGCGCTCGCCAGGACGGCGGACGCGCCGCCGGGCGCCCCGTCCCACTCTTCCCCGCTGTCCCGATGAGTTCCTTCTCCGAACCCTACCGTCCCGCGCGCGTGCTGCTGGTCGACGACCACACGCTGGTGCGCGACGGCATGCGCATGCATCTGGCGCTGCAGCCAAGTGTGACCGTGGTCGGCGAGGCCGACGACGGTGAAGCGGCGCTGGCGTGGCTGGCGCGCCGCCAGCCGGATGCGCTGCCCGACCTGCTGATCACCGATATCGGCATGCGCGGCATGGGCGGTATCGCACTGGCGGACGCGCTGCACCAGCGCTATCCCGAGATCGCGGTGCTGATGCTGTCGATGCACGACAACCTCGAATACGTCCGCCAGGCGATGCGCGCCGGCGCGCGCGGCTACGTGCTCAAGGACGCCCCGGCCGACGAACTGCTGGCCGCGATCGACGCCGTGCTGGCCGGTCGCGTGTTCTACAGCGCCCGCATCGCGCGCCGCATGATCGAGGAAGGTCCGGCTCCGCATCCGCTCGATGCACTGACCCCGCGCGAGCGCGACATCCTGAACGGCATCGGCCGGGGCCTCGCCAACAAGGAGATCGCGGCGTCCCTCGGCGTGTCGGTGCGCACGGTGGAGACGCATCGGCTGAACCTCAAGCGCAAGCTCGGCATCGAGGGGCGCGCGGGCTTGGTCAAGTATGCGGTGGAGCAGTTGGGGGGCGAAGCGAATGGCGGGTGAGGCCAAGGCGAAGCGTTGATGCGCCCAGGCTGGCCTGTCGAGCAAAAACGCCGGACGAAAAAAAGCCCTCGCGCACAAGATCGCGAGGGCTTCGTTTTTTGCCGTCGCGCTTGCCGATGGCAAGCGCGACGTGCGGCACTACCGCATCAGGCCGCCAGCCGCTTGGCCAGCGCGTCCTTGGTTTCGGACAGCGCCTGCGGCAGATGGTGCTTGAGCTGGGTGAACAGTTCTTCGTGCAGCGCCAGTTCCTGTTCCCAGGCGGCGCGGTCGATCGAGGTCACCTTCTGGAACTGCTCGGGCGAGAAGTCCAGGCCTTCCCACCGCAGGTCCTCGTAGCGCGGCGAGGTGCCGAACACGTGCTCGGTGCCCTGGCCCCGGCCTTCGACGCGGTCGATCATCCACGACAGCACGCGCATGTTCTCGCCGAAGCCCGGCCACACGAAGTTGCCGGCCTCGTCCTTGCGGAACCAGTTGACGCAGTAGATCTTCGGCAGCTTGGCGCCGGCGGCCTCGAGCTTGTTGCCCAGCGCCAGCCAGTGGCCGAAGTAGTCGCTCATGTTGTAGCCGCAGAACGGCAGCATCGCGAACGGATCGCGGCGCACCACGCCCTGCTGGCCGGCGGCCGCGGCGGTGGTTTCCGAACCCATGGTGGCGGCCATGTAGACGCCTTCGGTCCAGTTGCGGGCCTCGGTCACCAGCGGCACCGTGGTCGAGCGGCGGCCGCCGAAGATGAAGGCGTCGATCGGCACGCCGGCCGGGTTGTCCCAGTTCGCGTCGATCGACGGGCACTGCGATGCCGGCGCGGTGAAGCGCGCGTTCGGGTGGGCGGCCTTGGCGCCCGTCTGCCTGGCGATCTCCGGCGTCCAGTCCTTGCCCTGCCAGTCGATCAGGTGGGCCGGCGCTTCCTTGGTCATGCCTTCCCACCAGACGTCGCCGTCATCGGTCAGCGCGACGTTGGTGAAGATGACGTTTTCCTTCAGCGTCGCCATCGCATTGAAGTTGGTCTTCTCGCTGGTGCCCGGGGCCACGCCGAAGTAGCCGGCTTCCGGGTTGATCGCGTACAGGCGGCCGTCCTTGCCCGGCTTGATCCAGGCGATGTCGTCGCCGATGGTGGTGACCTTCCAGCCCTCGAAACCCTTGGGCGGAATCAGCATCGCGAAGTTGGTCTTGCCGCAGGCCGACGGGAAGGCCGCCGCGACGTGGTACTTCTTGCCCTCGGGCGAGGTCACGCCGAGGATCAGCATGTGTTCAGCCAGCCAGCCCTCGTCGCGGCCCATGGTCGAGGCGATCCGCAGCGCGAAGCACTTCTTGCCCAGCAGCGCGTTGCCGCCGTAGCCCGAGCCGAACGACCAGATCTCGCGCGTCTCGGGGAAATGGACGATGTACTTGGTCGGGTTGCACGGCCACGGCACGTCCTTCTCGCCGGCGGCCAGCGGCTTGCCGACGGTATGCACGCAAGGCACGAACTCGCCATCGGCGCCCAGCACGTCGTACACGGCGCGGCCCATGCGGGTCATGATCCGCATGTTGACGGCGACGTACGGGCTGTCGGACAGCTCCACGCCGATGTGGGCGATCGGCGAACCGAGCGGCCCCATCGAGAACGGCACCACGTACAGCGTGCGGCCGCGCATGCAGCCATCGAACAGCCCGCTCAGGGTCTGGCGCATTTCGGCCGGCGGCATCCAGTTGTTGGTGGGGCCGGCGTCCTCCTGCTTCTGCGAGCAGATGAAGGTACGGTCCTCGACGCGCGCGACATCGGAGGGGTCCGACAGGGCCAGGAAGGAGTTCTTGCGCTTGGCGGGGTTGAGCCGCTTCATCGTGCCGGCGGCGACCATCTGCTCGCACAGGCGGTCGTATTCCTCCTGGGAGCCGTCGCACCAGTAGATGCTGTCGGGCTTGGTCAGCGCGGCGATCTCGGCGACCCAGGCGACCAGCTTCTGGTGCTTGACCCAGGCCGGAACGTTCAGCGCCGGTGTGCCTTGCATGGTGGGGTGGTTCATGGTGGTACTCCAAAGCAAAAAGAAATCTTTGGCAAAGCCTGGCCCGGGGCCGCGCTCTGAATATCGTCAAACAGCCGGGTGAAACGCGGAGCCGACGAGAACGCGTGCCATGACCGCATGCTTGAGGGACCACTTCTTGTGGAAGCGGTTCCGCATGTGGGGCGGGCGTTGTGCCCGCATGGCGACCGCATGGTGGCCGGTCCTCGACCACGCTCGCTCGGGACCGTCACATCCCGTTACAAGTCCGGCGCGATCCTGTGGTGAATCGATCGCGGGGGTCCTTGCGGCTGCGCTACAGTGGCGGTTTTCCCGCGGACGTGTCGCAGCGGGTGCCAGTCAAGCTTTGTCCGGCGACAAACCGGCTGCGGGAGCGAAGCTCGACCGACAATCCGGGACGTCACCGAAGGCGGCAAGGATACCACCGCTGTCGTCCTCCGTTTTTTGCTCTGCAGCAAGCGGCGGGCGCGGAAATCGGTCGGAACGCCCTGTCGCCATGGCTTGTCGCAGCACTTTGGTGGCCCACCTTACTGGCCGCGGGCATGCCGGTCTGTGGGTACGCGTACCAACCGGATTGCTGGGTCAACTGCACCGCAATCGGGCATCCGGCCGCTCACCGCAGCGGACCGAGCCGCCCCGCCGGAACCGCCTTACCGAACCGCTTCACCGAATCGCCTCACCGAACCGCCTCACCGAACCGCCTCACCGAACCGCCTCACCGAATCCGACGATGAAAATTGCCGTTCTCGACGACTACCAGGATGCCGTGCGCAAGCTGGCCTGCTTCCAGCTGCTGCAGGGGCATGACGTCAAGGTGTTCAACAACACCGTCAAGGGCGTGGGCCAGCTGGCGGCGCGCCTGTCCGATGTCGAAGCCGTGGTGCTGATCCGCGAGCGCACCCGCATCACGCGCCAGCTGCTGGAGAAGCTGCCGAAGCTCAAGATCATCAGCCAGACCGGCCGGGTCGGCGGCGCCGGCAGCCATATCGACGTCGACGCCTGCACCGACCGCGGCGTGGTGGTGCTCGAAGGCGTCGGTTCGCCGGTCGCCCCGGCCGAGCTGACCTGGGCGCTGATCATGGCGGCGCAGCGGCGGATCCCGCAGTACGTCGCCAGCCTGAAGCACGGCGCCTGGCAGCAGTCGGGTCTGAAATCGACCACGATGCCGCCCAATTTCGGGCTTGGCCAGGTGCTCAAGGGGCAGACGCTGGGCATCTGGGGCTACGGCAAGATCGGCCGCCTGGTGGCCGGCTATGGCCGCGCCTTCGGCATGAACGTGCTGGTGTGGGGCCGCGAGGGCTCGCAGACGGCCGCGCGCGAGGACGGCTTCGCGGTGGCCGAGTCCAGGGAGCAGCTGTTCGCCGACAGCGACGTGCTGTCGCTGCTGCTGCGGCTGAACGACGAGACGCGCCATATCGTCAAGCTGGCCGACCTGACCTCGATGAAGCCGACTGCACTGTTCGTCAACACCAGCCGCGCCGAGCTGGTCGAGGAAAACGCGCTGGTGGCGGCGCTGAACCGGGGCCGGCCCGGCATGGCGGCGGTCGACGTGTTCGAGTCGGAGCCCATCCTGCAGGGCCACGCACTGCTGCGCATGGAGAACTGCATCTGCACGCCGCATCTGGGCTACGTCGAGCGCGACAGCTACGAGCTGTACTTCCGCACCGCGTTCCAGAACATCCTCGACGTGCTGTCCGGCGAGCACGGCAGCGTGGTCAATCCCAAGGCGCTGAGCCCCGCCTTGACGCGCTAGGGGCAGCCCGCCGGGGCGGACCGGCCCGCCCGTCCCCCGCGCGCGCGGCCGCGGCGGCGCCCGACCCGATTGGCGCAAAACCGCTACACTGCCGGGATTTCGCGGGCAGCCCCCGCGACCGCCCGCGCCCCGCGGGCCGACTCCCCGCACGCGCCCCATCATGGACCCCAGGCTTCTGACGCTTTGCGTCGGCAATTTCGTCATCGGCACCGGTGCGATGATCGTCACCGGCATGCTGAACGACATCGCCGGCGATTTCCATTTGAGCGCCGCCACCGCCGGCCAGCTGATCTCCGCCTTCGCGCTGGCCTGCTGCGTCGGCGCGCCGCTGTTTGCCACGATCGGTTCGCGCATCGACCGCCGGCTGCTGCTGGCCGGCGCCCTCGCGCTCTATGGCGTGCTGCATCTGGCCTCGGCGCTGGCGCCGAACTTCGGCACGCTGGTGGTGCTGCGCTTCGTCACGGCAATCGGCGCCGCGATCTATACCCCGCAGGCCGCCGCCACGCTGCCGCTGCTGGTCGACGCCAGGCTGCGCGGCCGGGCGATCAGCTTCGTCTTCCTCGGCTGGAGCGTGGCCAGCGTGGTCGGCGTGCCGATGGGCACCTGGATCAGCACCACGCTGGGCTGGCGCGTCAGCATGGGCGTGGTCGGCGTGATGGCGCTGGGCGTCGCGCTCGCGCTGTGGCGGGTGCTGCCGCGCGGGCTGATGGTGGCGCCGGTGGGCCGCGCGGCCTGGGGCGCGGTGCTGCGCCATACGCCGCTGCTGATGGTGGTCGGCGTCACCATGGTGTCGTCGGCCGGCATGTTCACGATGTTCACCTATATCGCGCCGATGCTGCGGGACGTCCATGGCGTCAGCGGCGGCGCGCTGAGCCTGATGTTCCTGGCCTACGGGGCCTGCGGCGTGCTCGGCAACGTCGTCGCCGCGGCGCGCATGGACCGCGCCACGCCGGCCCGCGTGGTGCACGTCGCGCTGGGCACTTCGCTGGCGGCGATGCTGCTGTGGCCGCTGACCGGCGTCGGCGCGGTCGCGCTGGTGCTGATCTTCATGCTGTGGGGCGTGGGCGGCTTCGCCACCAACAGCGCGCAGCAGGCGCGGCTGGTGGCGCTCGCGCCGGAGCGGGCGGCGGTGTCGATCTCGCTCAATTCCTCCTCGATCTATCTGGGCCAGGCGATCGGCGCGATGGTCGGCGCGGCGATCTACGCCACTGCGGGCGCGCACGCGCTGCACTGGGGCGCGGCCGCCCTGATGCTCGGCGCCTTGCTGCTGTCCGGGCGAGCCCGTGTTCTCGGCTGCCGCTGGCTGCGCCGGCAGGCGCCGCAGCAGGCCTGAAGGCGCTGGCCTGAGCGTCGGCCAGAGCGCGCCGGCCTGGCGCGCGGTCCTTGCGTACCCGGTCGCGTACTCGGTCGCGTACCCGTTTCACGTACCTCTTCGGTGCCGCGGCGCACGGCCCGCGGCCACCCGTGCCCCTGGCGGCCGGCCCGGCAGGCCTGTTTTCTGCTAATGTTTGTTCCCTGATACAAAGACGGCTCCTCCCCTGTAATCGTTTGTAATACGGACGCGTCTGCCAACGCTTGCCAGGTACGGCGCCATGGCGGTACCACTGGGGGCGGCCGGCCGCCCACCGGTTCCCAGAAGCCGGCGGCGGCCGTCCGGATGGGCACGGCGACAAACGGGAGCGAACACGCGCATCACAGCGCGGCGCAGCAGAGGGTCCTCGCATGAAATCGAAGGGTATCGACCAGGCCAAGGGCTTCGTCGAAAGCAACTGGAGCCAGGCCATGGGTACCGGCAGAAGTCGTGTGTCGCCCTGGCTGGCGCTGGCATTGGTCGTCCTGCTGGCGGGGGCCGGCTGGTTCGGCTGGAAGACATGGTTCGCCCCGAAGCCGCAGGCACAGGGACCGGCCCCGGTGGCGGTGACCACCGCGCTGGCGCGCCAGGGCGACGTGCCGCTGCAGGTCAGCGTCAACGGCAACGTGACGGCGCTGTCCACCGTCGAGGTGCGTCCGCAGGTCTCCAGCACCGTCCGCACCGTCCATATCCGCGAAGGCCAGACCGTCAAGCCCGGCGATCTGCTGTTCTCGCTCGACACCCGCATGGACGAGGCCAATCTGGCCCGCGCCCGCGCACAGCTGCTGCGCGACCAGGCCGATCTGGCCGACGCCCGCCGCTCGCTGGCGCGCAGCGAGGAACTGGTCGCGCGCAACTTCATCTCGCGCAGCGCCGTCGATACCGCGCGCGCCAAGGTCGATGCGCTGGAGGCCACGGTACGCGCCGACCAGGCCGCGATCGAGGCCAGCCGCGTCGCGGTCAGCTACGGCGCGATCCGCGCCACCATCAGCGGCCGCACCGGCGTGATCAACGTCTTCCCCGGTTCGCTGGTGCTGCCGACCGCGGCCCAGCCGATGGTGACCATCGCGCAGATCCAGCCGATCGCCGTCACCTTCACGCTGCCCGAGCGCCAGCTCGCCGCGCTGCGCGACGCGCTGCGCAGCGGCCCGGTGCCGGTGAAAGCGCAGCCCAACGACGGCAATCCCGAACCGGTGCAGGGCCGCATCACCTTCGTCGACAACACCGTCGACCCGCAATACGGCACCATCCGCGTCAAGGCGCAGTTCGACAACGAGGCCCAGCGCCTGTGGCCCGGCACCTATGCGCGTGTCGAGGCGGTGGTGCAGACGCTGACCGGCGTGGTGTCGGTGCCGCCGCAGTCGGTGGTGACCGGACCCGAAGGCCGCTTCGTCTATGCGGTGCAGGCCGACGGCAAGGTCCGCGCGATGCCGGTGAAGATGCTGGCGGCGACCGCCGCCGCGGCAGTGGTTGAAGGCGTGCCGGCCGGCACGCGCGTGGTGGTCGAGGGCGTGCAGAACCTGCGCCCGGGCAGCGCCGTGCGCGAGGCCAGCGCCGCCGCCGCGGCGCCGGCCCCCGGGAAGCACTGACGCCATGACGCTGTCCGAACTCTGCATCCGCCGGCCCGTGATGACGGTGCTGCTGGCGATCGCGATCGTCGTCACCGGCATCGTGCTGTACCCGACCATCCCGATCGCCGCGCTGCCCAGCTTCAATTCGCCGGTGATCCAGGTCACCGCGCGGCTGCCCGGGGCGAGCCCCGAGACGATGGCCGCGTCGGTGGCCACGCCGCTGGAGAAGCAGTTCGCCACCATCCCGGGCGTGTCGGTGATCAGCTCGGCCAACACGCTGGGCAATTCCAGCATCACGATCGAGTTCAACAACGACCGCGACATCGATGCCGCGGCGGTCGACGTGCAATCGGCGCTGTTCCGCGCCCAGCGCTCGCTGCCGACCGAGATGAACGAGCCGCCGTCGTACCGCAAGGTCAATCCGGCTGACGCGGCGGTGATCCTGCTGGCGATCAATTCGCCGGCGATGAGCCTGGCCGAGCTGAACGCCTTCGGCGACAACCTGATCGCGCCGACGCTGTCGACGCTGCCCGGCGTCGCGCAGGTGCTGGTCTACGGCCAGAAGCGGTTCGCGGTGCGGGTGCGCGCGCGTCCCGATGCGCTGGCCGCGCGCGGCATGACGCTCGACGAGCTGGCCGGCGCGATCTCGCGCGCCAACGCCAACACGCCGGTGGGCACGCTCGACGGTGCGCGCCAGATGCTGACGATCCAGGCCAACCGCCAGCTGGCCGATGCCGACGCCTTCCGCAACATCATCGTCGCCAGCCAGCCCAACGGCTCGCTGGTGCGGCTCTCCGACGTGGCCGAGGTCGAGGACAGCGTCGAGACGCTGAAGACCGGCAGCTGGCTGAACAACGAACGCTCGATCGTGCTGGCGGTGCAGCGCCAGCCCGACGCCAACACGGTGGCGGTGGTCGACGCGATCCGCGCCGCGCTGCCGCGGCTGGTGCAGCAGATGCCGGCCTCGGTCAACGTCAACGTGGTCAATGACCGTTCCCGCTCGGTGCGCGAGTCGATCCACGACGTGCAGTTCACGCTGGCGCTGACCGCGGCGCTGGTGGTGATGGTGATCTTCCTGTTCCTGCGCCGCGCCGCGGCCACGCTGATCCCGACGGTGTCGCTGCCGATCTCGCTGATCGGCACGGTCGCGCTGATGAAGGCGTTCGGCTACAGCCTGGACAACGTGTCGCTGCTGGCGATCACGCTGGCGGTGGGCCTGGTGGTGGACGACGCCATCGTGATGCTGGAGAACATCGTCCGCCATATCGAGGAAGGCATGGCGCCGTTGAAGGCGGCGCTGGTCGGCTCGCGCGAGATGGGCTTCACCATCGTGTCGATCTCGGTGTCGCTGGTGGCGGTGTTCATCCCGATCTTCTTCATGCCGGGCGTGATCGGCCTGCTGTTCCACGAGTTCGCCGCGGTGGTATCGCTGTCGATCCTGGTCTCGGCGCTGGTGTCGCTGACGCTGATCCCGATGCTGTGCGCGCGCTTCCTGTCGGCCGAGAACGTGCCGGTCGACGAATCGCAGCACGCCTACGGCGATGCGCCCCGCCATGCGCCCGCCCACGCCGCCGCGCCCGCCCAGCGGCAGAGCATCGGCCTGCGTTCGACGCAGTGGTTCGAGAACCTGTTCGAATACACGCTGCACCGCTATGCGCGCGGGCTCGACTGGTGCCTGGCGCATCGCCGCACCGTGCTGGCCGCGGCCGGCATGACCTTCGTGCTGACCGCGGTGCTGTTCGTGCTGATCCCCAAGGGCTTCTTCCCCGAGGAGGACATCGGCCAGATCCAGGTCAATGCCGACGGCCCCCAGGACATCTCCTTCGACGCGATGTCGACGCTGATGCGCGACGCGGCCGAGCGGATGCGCGCGAATCCGGCGGTCAAGAGCATCGTGGTGGCGATCGGCGGCGGCCCCTCGCCCGCCATCAATACCGGCCGCATGTTCATCGAACTGAAGCCCGGCGGCGAGCGGCCGAAGATGCCGCAGGTGGTCGAGTCGCTGCGCCGCGACGTGGCCGGCATTCCGGGGCTCAACGTCTATTTCCGTCCGGTGCAGAACCTGCAGCTGGGCGGCCGCGTCAGCAAGGCGCGCTATCAATACACGCTGCAGAGCGTGCAGTCGGGCAATCTGCAGACCGCCGCCGACAAGCTGATGGCCCGCATGCGCGCCGATCCGCTGTTCCGCGACGTCACCAGCGATTCGCAGCAGGCCGGCCTCGAGGCGCAGCTGGCGATCGACCGCGACAAGGCCAACTCGCTGGGCGTGCAGATGCAGGACGTGCGCACCGCGCTCTATACCGCGTTCGGCGAGCGCCAGGTGTCGACCATCTATACCTCGATCGACAGCTATTACGTGATCCTGCAGGCCGCGGACGTCGATCGCGTCGACGAGACCGCGTTCTCGAAGATCTATGTGCGCAGCACCAACGGCACGCTGGTGCCGCTGTCGGCGTTCGCGACCACCGAGCGCCGCGTCGGTCCGATCGCGGTCAATCACCAGGGGCAGCTGCCGTCGGTGACGGTCTCGTTCAACCTGGCACCGGGCGCGGCGCTGGGCGACGCGTCGGCGCGCATCGACCGCTTCAAGCAGGAAACCGCGATGCCGCAGGAGATCTTCACCAGCTGGGGCGGCGATGCGGCGGTGTTCCAGTCGTCGCAGGCGACACAGGTGATCCTGCTGATCGCGGCGATCGCGGTGATCTACGTGCTGCTTGGCGTGCTGTACGAAAGCTATATCCACCCGCTGACGATCCTCGCTGGGCTGCCCTCGGCGGCGGTTGGCGCGCTGCTGACGCTGTTCCTGTTCCGCGTCGAGCTGTCGCTGATCGCGATCATCGGTGTGCTGATGCTGATCGGCATCGTCAAGAAGAACGCCATCATGATGATCGACTTCGCACTGGCCGCGCAGCGCGAGCAGGGCATGCCGCCGGCGAAGGCGATCCGCCAGGCCTGCCTGCTGCGCTTCCGTCCGATCATGATGACCACGCTGGCCGCCATCATGGGTGCGCTGCCGATCGCGCTCGGCCTCGGTGCCGGCGCCGAGCTGCGCCAGCCACTGGGCCTGGCCGTGGTCGGCGGGCTGCTGTTCTCGCAGGTCATCACGCTGTTCATCACGCCGGTGATCTACCTGGCGCTGGACCGCTTCTCCGGCAGCGGCCCCTTGGAGATCGATGCGGACGGCAATCGCGTGCCCGCGACGGTGGGAGCGGATGCGGGCCGCTGAAGGCGGACCCCGCGGCATGGCGAAGGTCGCCGCCATGGCGGCCGCGCTTGCCCTGCTTGCCGGCTGCGCCACGGCGCCCGCGCATCCCGAGGGCGATGCGCATGGCTACGCGCATGACGGCGCGCATGTCGGCGCGCACGACGGCACGCATCGGCTCGCAGCGTTCCGCTATGTCTTGCTGGGCGAGGTCCACGACAACCCCGAAGGGCATCGGCGCCGGCTCGCGTCGCTGACCGAGGCGATCGACGCGGGCTGGCGGCCCGCCATCGCGATGGAGCAATTCGATCGCGAGCGGCAGGCGGATCTGGACCGGGCACGCCGCGAGCGGCCGGGCGATGCCGATCATCTGATCGCGCGGGCCGGCGCCGCCGGATGGGACTGGTCGCTGTACCGGCCCGTCATCGCGCTGGCGTTGCGGCACGACCTGCCGCTGATCGCCGCCAACCTGTCGCGCGACGATGCCCGCGGCGTGATGCGGGGCGGCGACGTGTTCGGCGCGGCCGAGCGCGAACGGCTCGGGCTGGCGCGGCCGCTGCCGGCCGATCTCGCCGCCGCGCAGACGGCGGTGCTAGACGGCAGCCATTGCGGTCATTTCCCGCGCGCGATGTTGCCCGGCATGCTCAACGCCCAGGCCGCGCGCGATGCCGTGATGGCGGCCGCGCTGAGGGCGCACGCCGCGCACGGCGTGGTGCTGCTGGCAGGCAACGGCCATGTGCGCGAGGACATCGGCGTGCCGCGCTGGCTCGGCGCGAAGCCGGCCGAGGTGCTGACGGTCGCGTATCTCGAGAGGGCCGCGCCAGACGAGGCCGGCGCCTACGACCACGTGGTGCTGGTGCCGCCGGTGCAGCGGGCCGATCCCTGCGGCAACGCGCGCCCGGCCCCACGCTGAACACGCGAGGTCCTGCGCTGAGCGCGCCAGATTCTGTGCTGACGGGGCCGTTCCTGCGCCGAGCGCGCATGCCCCCGCGCTAGTCGTGACGGCGGCCCGTGCCGCCGCCCCCCGTGCCGCCGCCCATCAGATGCGGCCACGGCCCCTGCCCCGCCAGCGTGTCGCCCGGATTGCGCAAGGGGCACGCCTTCAGAGACAGGCAGCCGCAGCCGATGCAGCCGTCGAGCTGGTCGCGCAACTGGGTCAGCGTGCGGATGCGCTCGTCCAGGTCTTCGCGCCACGCCGCCGACAGCCGGCGCCAGTCCGCCACCGTCGGCGCGCGTCCTTCCGGCAGCCGCGCCATCGCCTCGGCGATCGAGGCCAGCGGCAAGCCCATGCGCTGCGCCACGCGGATCACCGCCAGCTGGCGCAGCACCGCGCGCGCATAGCGCCGCTGGTTGCCGGCGCTGCGGGTGCTGCGGATCAATCCCTTGGACTCGTAGAAATGCAGCGCGGACACGGCCAGGCCCGTGCGTGCCGCGACCTCGCCGACCGACAGCAGGTCGGCGGCCTTGGGGCCGCGCTGGCGGACCGGCCGTTCGATCGGCTCGTCGCTGGATGGCTGGCGTCGACGGCGTTCGATCGATTCGTCGTTGGATGGCTTGCGCGGCGGCCGTTCGATCGATGGGTCGTTGGAAGGCTTGCGTGGCGGCGGTTCGATCGATGGGTCGTTGGAAGGCTTGCGTGGCATGGCGGGATTGCGTCGGTCTTCGCGCGAAAGTCCCAATGCTAGCAGGGTCACGGTTGACCTCAGGTTAACTTGAGGTTCGATACTGGCGCCACTCCGTTTCCTCAACGGGCGAGCGCGCACTGAACCGCTGCGCGCCCTGCAACCCGATCCTCTCCTCTTCGAGAACCAAGCCATGATCGAATCGCGCCGTCCCGCCTGCAGCCTGCACTTCGTCAATCCGCACGGCCTGTACGACCCCAGTCCGAATGCCTACTCGCATGTCGCGGTGGCGACCGCCCCGGGGCGCATCGTGTTCGCCAGCGGCCAGGGCGGCGAGGACCAGCACGGCACGTTGGCGCCGGATTTCGCCGGACAGGTGCGGCGCGCGCTGGAGAACCTGGAGATTGCGCTGCATGCCGGCGGCGCGGACCTGCGCGACGTGGCCAAGCTGACCGTGCTGATCGTCGACCATTCGCTGGAACGCCTGCAGGAATTCGGCGCCGAACTGCGGCGCATGTGGGGCACGCGTCCGCCGCCGGCCTGCACGCTGATTCCGGTCTCGCGGCTGGCGCTGGACGGCATGCTGTTCGAGATCGAGGCGACCGCGGTGGTGTCGCGCTAGGCGCGGCGGAACGGCAGTACGGCAGAGCGCGGGGCAGCGCAGCAGTGGAACGGCAGAGCGGTGAGCGACGAGCGGCCGGGCGCAAACCCGCAGTGCCGCGGATCTGTGGCGACTCAGCCGAACAGCTCCTCGGCGACCGTCGGGTGCAGCTGCATCGTCGTCTCCAGATGCGACAGCCGCACGCCCAGCCGCAGCGCGACCGCGATCGACTGCGCGATCTCGGGCGCGGCGTTGTCGAGCAGATGCACGCCGAGCACGCGCCCGCTGCGCGCGTTGTAAACCACCTTCATCACCGACGGCATCGTGTTGCCGGCGAAGCGGTTCTCCAGCGAGACGAAGCGCTTGATGCGCGTGCCGATGCGTTCCGGCTTGCCGGCGGCTTCGATCGCCGCCGCTTCGGTCAGTCCGACGCTGCCGATCGCGGGCTCACAGAACACCGCGGTGGGAATCACGTCGAAGTCGGCGCGCTCGCCGCGCCGGCCGAACAGCCGGTCGGCCAGCCAGCGGCCCTGCGCGGTGGCCACCGGCGTCAGCTGCGGTCCTTCGGTGACGTCGCCGATCGCATGGATGCCGCGCACGCTGGTGCGGAACTGCCGGTCCACGCGCAGGCCGCGCTGTCCGCGCGCCACGCCCAGCGCCTCGAGGCCCAGCCCGTCGAGATTGGGTTCGCGCCCGATCGCGGCCAGCGCCGCCTGCGCGCGCACGCTGTGGATCCGTTCCCTGCCCTTGCCGTTCTTGCCACCGTTCCCGCCGCTTCCGCTGCTGCTGCCGCTTCCGCTGATCGCGCCCTCCTCCACCTGCCGGTAGCAGACCTCGATCGCGCCGTTGGCCTGGTCGAGCAGCGTCACGTCGGTATTCAGATGCAGCCGCACGCCCTTGGCTGTCAGGGCCTCGGCCAGCGCGAGCGCGATGTCCTCGTCGAAGTTTTCCAGCAGCCGCGACTCGCGCACCAGCATGTCGACCTTGACGCCGTAGCGCGACAGGATCGATGCCATCTCGACCGCGATATAGCCGCCGCCGATCACCACCAGCGAGGCCGGCACGCCGTTCCACTGGAACACGTCGTCGGAGGTGCTGGCCAGCTCGCCGCCGGGCACGGGCAGCGGTGCCGGCCGCGAACCGGTAGCGATCAGGATGCGGCGCGCCTGCAGCGTGTCGCCGCCGACCCGTACCTCGCCCGGCGCGGTGACCATCGCCTCGCCGCGCAGCACCTGCACGCCGGCTTCCTGCAGCCGCTGTGTATAGCTGGCATGCAGCCGCGCCATCTCGGCCTTGACGCGAACGATGGCGTCGTTCCAGTCCTCGCGTCCGCCGGTATGCGACAGGCAGCCCGACAGGATCGCGGCCCAGGTCGCGCCGTAGTGCAGCATCTTCTTGGGAATGCAGCCGCGGTTCACGCAGGTGCCGCCGATCTGCTCGCGCTCCACCAGGATCACGCTGGCGCCGTGCGAGGCCGCCCGCATCGCCGCGGCCACGCCGGCCGAGCCGCCGCCGATCACGACGAAGTCGGCCTGGCGCGCGCGGCCGGCGCCGGCGTTGCCCTTGCCGCGCGGCACGCGCTCCATCCGGGGTTCGGCCGATACCTTGCTTGCGCGCTTGCGTTCGTTGTCGTTGCCAGCTTGCCGCTTCGTCATCTATGCCTCCTGCCGCGGCGCGCCGGCCGCGAGAATTCCGCAAGAACACCGAAGGGAGCAGCCGCTGCGCCGCTCCCGCGCTACGAGGCCGGCGCCAGATCCGCTGGCGCCTGCGCCGTCCATTCGCGCAGGAAGGTTTCGCCATCGCGCCGGCCCAGGTCGTAGGCCAGCGTCATGCCTTCCGGGCGCGTGTAATCCCAGCTCGAGATCGGCACCCGCCGCGACGGTTGCACATACAGGCGCCGCTGGCCGTTCCACTCCATCACGAAACGGCGCGGGCGCGGATACAGCCGGGTCATCAGCACCAGCACGTCGCCGGGCGTGGCGTCGAGCGCGTCGACCGGCACGTTGTCGACCAGGCCGCCGTCGAGCACCGCGCGGCCATCGCGCCGCAACACGGGCGTGAACGGCGGCGTGCACGACGATTGCAGCAAAAGGTCTGCCAGCTGTTCCGGCGTGGCGCAGTCCTGGGCCCGCACGAACTCGGGATGAAAGCCCAGCGTGCGGCCCAGCCGCGGATGCAGCGTCTTGAGCAGATGCTTGTCGATGTTGTAGGCCAGCAGTCCCGCCATCACCGCCAGCCGCGGTCCGCACCAGCGCGGAATGTGGGCGACGCCGACGCGGATCTCGGGCGCGGCCTGCAGCCGCTCCAGGCGGCCGTCCCCCAGGATCGACAGCAGGGCAGCCCGATAGATGCCGTAATGCGGAAAGACGCGCTGGTTGCCGAGCAGGTTGCGCCAGTAGACGTTGCGCTTGTTGCCGGCCAGCACGCCGCGGTAGTAGTCCATCACCTGCCGCGACTCGTGCGTGTAAATCATGCAGGCGGTGGCAGCACCGGCCGAGATGCCGGCGATCACGCGCGGGCGCAGCCCCAGCTCGGGCGCGACGGTGTCCCACCAGCCTGCCTGCCACCAGCAGCGATTGCCGCCGCCGGCGAAGACCACCTGCTCGAAGGGCCCGCCGTACTGCGGCGCGCGCGACGGCGTGCGCGACGGCGCGGTGCTGGCGTCGGTGGCCATGTCCGGGCGGGCGGCCGACCCCGTCATAGCAGCGCGTAGGTGGTGGTTGCCTGCACGGCCAGCTTGCCGTCGGGGCCGCGCAGCGCGATCTCCCCGAACACGACGGTCTTGCCCAGCCGCAGCACGGTGGCCTGCACCAGCATGTCGCCCTCGATCACGGGGCGCATGAAATTGGTGGTCAGGCTGACGGTGGTCATCGGGCGGAAGCCGCCGAGCGCGCTCGAGATCGCGACGATCATCGCGGTGTCGGCCGCGGACATCAGCACCTGGCCGCAGACCACGCCGCCGGCGTGGCGAAGGGAAGGATCGAAGGGCAGCCGCAGCGTGACGCTGTCGGCGTCGACGCGCTCGGCGCGCAGGTTCAGCTGGCGGACCCAGGGCGCCAGCACGCGCTCCAGGATGGCGTCGATGTCGGCGATGGCAAGCGTCGTCTCTGGCATGGCGGCCCGTCGGTGGTCCTCGGTTGTCCTGGCCGCCCGGCTACTCGGTCTCCTCCGGGGCGGCGCGATGTTTCAGCCAATGATACAGGGGGCCGGTACACAGCACCACGAAGGCCATCCGGATCACGTGGAAGGCCGTGACCAGCGGCACGCCGAGCTCGAGCACCTTGGCGGTGATGCACATCTCGGCGATGCCGCCCGGCGTGGTACCGAGGATCACGGTGGCCGGATGCGCGCCGGACAGCGCCGCCAGTCCCCAGCCGAACAGCGCCGATATCACCAGCGCGACCAGCGTGTACAGCGCCACGCCGCCGAGAAAGCGCGGCGCGGTATGCAGGAATTCGCGCGAGAAACGCACGCCGAGCGAGACGCCGATCAGCAGCTGGCCGGCATGGCTCATCGAGGTGGGGATCGCGGACAGCTCGATGCCGGAGGCGGTCAGCACCGCGGCGGCGATCAGCGTGCCGATGACGAAGGGGTTGGGCAGGTTCAGCCGGTTCATCAGCAGCGCGAAGGCCACCGTGATGGCGATCAGCGCGGCCAGCCCGAGCGCATCGACGGTGCGCGGTCCCGGGATATAGGTATCGAGGCCATGAATACCACCATACTGAAAAAGCGCAGGCACGATTACTACCACCAATAACACGCGCAGCGAATGCGCAGCCGCGACCTGATCGATGCGCGCGCCGTTGCGCTCGGCAAGATTGGCCATCTCCGAGGCGCCGCCGATCGCGGTGGAGAAGAACGCGGTCTTGAAGGCGACCCCGGTGGTCCGGCGCAGCATCAGCGCGCCGGCGGTGCCGAGCACCAGCGCGAACAGCGAGCCGGCGATCACGTAGGGCGAGAACTCGACCAGCTTGGCCACCACGTCGGGCGTGAAGTAGAGCCCCAGCGAGGTACCGATGGCCCATTGGCCGGCGTTGCGGGCCTGCGATGGCGCGCGCAGGTCGGCGCCCATCATGCGGGCGGCGGCCACGGCCAGCAGCGGGCCGATCATCCAGGGCAGCGGCGTGCGCAGCCATTCGCACAGCAGGGCGGCGCCCAGTCCAAGCAGCAGCGTCAGCAGCGTCGGACGCCAACGGGAGAGTACGGATCGCATGGCGGTGGCAGGCTGGCGCAGGGCGCCGCCGCTTTCTTGTGGTGAGAGGAGAGCAGGCAAACGACAAGGCCCGGGAGCCCCGGGCCTTGTGGCGTCACGCGCATTGTCGCGCATTGTGGCGCGGGATGTCGCGCTTCATGTCACCGCTTCATGTCGCCGCTTCATGTCGCCGCTTCATGTCGCGCCCGATGCCACGCCTGATGCCGCGCGACCCCTGCCCCCGCGCCGATCAATTGGCCGCGTCGGCCACGCCCCGCATCGCCGAACGCCGCGACAGCCAGCGCAGCAGGCGCGGGACCACGACGACCGCCACCGTCAGCGCCAGGATCGAGGCCGAGATCGGATGGCGCAGGAACATCGTCCAGTCGCCCTGGCTGATCGACAGCGCGTTGCGCAGCTGCTTCTCGGCCATCGGCCCGAGGATCATGCCGACGATCACCGGCGCGGTCGGGAAGTCGAAGCGGCGCATCGCCATGCCGAGCAGGCCGATCAGGAACAGCAGCAGCAGGTCGAAGGCCGACTGGCGGATGCCGTAGGCACCCAGGCCCGCAAAGATCAGGATGCCGCCATAGAGCAGCGGCGTCGGGATGCGCAGCATGCGGACCCACAGGCCGATCGCCGGCAGGTTCAGCACCAGCAGCATCACGTTGCCGATATAGAGCGAGGCGAGCAGGCCCCAGACCAGGTCGCCCGAGGTCTGGAACAGCATCGGACCGGGCTGCAGGTTGTAGTTCTGGAACGCCGCCAGCATGATCGCCGTGGTGTTCGAGGTCGGGATGCCCAGCGTCAGCAGCGGCGCCAGCGTGGCGGTCACCGCGGCGTTGTTGGCGGCCTCCGGCCCGGCCACGCCCTCGATCGCGCCCTTGCCGAATTCCTCAGGATGCTTGCTCAGCTTCTTCTCGCTGGCATACGACAGGAAGGTCGGGATCTCGGCGCCGCCCGCCGGAATCAGCCCGAACGGAAAGCCGATGAAGGTGCCGCGCAGCCAGGCCGGGATCGAACGCTTCCAGTCCGAGCGCGACATCATCACCTGCCCGACCTTGTTGAAGGTGCCCTCCGGCTGCGGGAAGAAGGCGTTGAACAGCGCCTCGCCGACCGCGAACAGGCCGACCGCGACGACGACGATGTCGATGCCGTCGTACAGCTCCTGGATGCCCAGCGTGTAGCGGGTCTGGCCCGACAGCGAATCCATGCCGATCAGGCCGATGCCCAGGCCCAGGAACAGGCTGGTCATGCCGCGCAGCAGCGAGGAGCCCAGCACGGCCGACACCGTGGTGAAGGCCAGCAGCATGATCATGAAGTACTCGCCCGGACCGAACTGCAGCGCGACGTCGGCCGCGACCGGCGCGAACAGCGACAGCAGCACGGTGGCGATGGTGCCGGCGACGAAGGAGCCGATCGCCGCGGTGGCCAGCGCCGGGCCGGCGCGGCCGCGCTTGGCCATCAGGTTGCCTTCCATCGCGGTGATCATCGTCGACGACTCGCCCGGCGTGTTCATCAGGATCGAGGTGGTCGAGCCGCCGTACATCGCCCCGTAGTAGATGCCGGCGAACATGATCAGCGCCGCGGTCGGCTCCACCTTGGCGGTCAGCGGCAGCAGCATCGCCACCGTCAGCGCCGGGCCGATGCCGGGCAGCACGCCGATCGCGGTGCCCAGGAAGCAGCCGACCAGGGCCCACATCAGGTTCAGCGGCGTGATGGCGACGGCAAAGCCGTTCATCAGTTGATTCAGCGTATCCATTTGCGTGTCTCCGGCCTTGCAGGCCCGCGATTTAGAGGCCGCGATTTACAGGCCGACGATCGGCAGCAGCGGCAGGTTGATGCCGAGCAGGAAATCGAACAGCAACCACATCGGCACCGTGATCGCCAGCCCGATCAGCGCGTCGCGGACGAAGCGGCGGCTGCCGTAGCCGCGCGCGACGCAGACCATCAGCAGCGTGGACGCCAGCACGAAGCCCAGCGTGCCGATCAGCGCCATGTTCAGCAGCAGGCCGGCGGCAACCCACAACAGGCCGCGCAGGCTGTGCGGCTGCGACGGCAGCTCGGCGTCCTCCTCGGGCATCGCCCGAAAGCCGCCGCGCACGCCCTGCCAGGTCAGCAGCGCGCCGCAGATGGCCAGGCCCACGCCGACCAGCGTGGGAACGAAACGCGGCGACAGGCCGGCGTAGCCGGATTCGCCCGAGATGCCGCCCAGGCCGGCGAAGAAGCAGGCCGACAGCAACAGCACGACGATGCCGATGGCAGTGTGGGAAGGTTTCACGATGGGCTCCGGATCGAGGCCGGATGCGGGGTGCGCATCCGGCGGGGCGGAAAGCGAACGGGCCGCGGTCCGGGAGGCCGCGGCGCCGGGGCAGCTGTCAGGTCCAGATCGGCCGGTAGGGCGGAAGGGCCGGAACGGCCGAATGGACCGGGTCGACAGGAAAGGCGCGCAAGGCGGGGAAGGCGAAAAATCCCCGAGGCCGCGACGGCCTTACTTGGCCACGCCCAGTTCGCGCAGCATCGCGCCCAGGCGGGCCGATTCGGCGTCCACGAACTTGCCGAACTCGTCGCCGGTCAGCAGGAACGGCGTCCAGTCGTTCTTGGCCAGCGCCTGCTTCCACGACGGCGATTCGGTCGCCTTGACCACCGCGTCGATCAGCGCCTTGCGCTGCTCGGGGGTGATGCCCGGCGCGCCATAGACGC
The DNA here is from genome assembly GCF_020418465.1 of Cupriavidus sp. DB3. Classification (NCBI taxonomy): domain Bacteria; kingdom Pseudomonadati; phylum Pseudomonadota; class Betaproteobacteria; order Burkholderiales; family Burkholderiaceae; genus Cupriavidus; species Cupriavidus sp. DB3. Next base: position 251,897 of record NZ_JAIZPL010000004.1, read on the forward strand.
CGCGCCAGTTGTAGATCTCGACGTTGACGCCCTGCTCCTTCAGCGTCGGGATATCGGCGACGCGATCCTTCGAGGTCACCGCCAGCGCGCGCATCTTGCCGCTCTTGATGAAGGGCAGGAACTCGGACACGCCGGCGATGCCGGCCGTCACGTGGCCGCCCAGCACCGAGGCCGAGGCCTCGCCGCCGCCCTGGAAGGGCACGTAGTTGATGCGCTTCGGATCGACGCCGATGTCCTTGGCGATCAGGCCCGCCAGGATATGGTCGATCGAACCCTTGGAGCCGCCGCCCCAGCTGACGCTGCCCGGATTGGCCTTGAGCTGCGCGGTCAGGTCCTTGATCGACTTGATCGGCGAGCTGGCCGGCACCGTGATCACCATCGTGTCGGTAAACAGCCGCGCCACCGGGGTGGCGTTCTTCAGCGTGACCGGCGGCTTGTTGGTCTCGATCGCGCCGACCATCACCGCGCCGGTGACCAGCAGCGCGTTGGGATTGCCCTTGTCGGTATTGACGAACTGGGTCAGGCCGATGGTGCCGCCGGCGCCGCCGCGGTTGTCGTACGAGGCCGACTTGGCCACGCCCGCCGACACCATCGCGGCGCCGAGGGTGCGGCCGGCCTGGTCCCAGCCGCCGCCGGGGTTGGCGCCGATCATGAACTTGGCGGTGTCGACCGCGAAGGCCGGGCCGGCCGCCACGGCGGCGCCGATCAGGGCAAATTGGAAAAGGCGGGGAAGTCGAACGAGGGTGCGGCGCATGGCGTCTCCTGCTTGCGATATCGTGGTTTTATCGTTCAGCGGCCGCTTGTACGGCCATGGCGGCGATTCTAGGAGCCGGAAACTGTCAATAAGCTGTCAAAACTACAGCTTTTGGACTGGGGTTTACGCGGATCGGGTGGAGGCGGCGAGCCGGTGCCGGCGGTGCGTCGGGCGGCGGTGTCCGCTCGTTGCGTCGGCTTCCTGTGCCGGCTTCCCGCGCCCGCCCGATGCGCCCGCCCGATGCGTTCGCCCGATGCGTTCGCCCGATGGATCCGCCTACGCGTCCGCCAGCGGCAGCCGCAACTCGGCCCGCAGTCCCCGCCCCTGGCGGGCCTCGTGCAGCGTCACGCTGCCGCCGAAGCGCGCCGCCATCTCGCGCGAGATCGCCAGGCCCAGGCCCGAGCCGGGCTCGTCGTGGCCGACGCGCCGATAGAACCGCGCGAACACCTGCTCGCGCTCCTCGGCCGGAATGCCGGGGCCATCGTCCTCGACCGCGAGGCAGGCGCGGTCGCGCTCGCGCGTGGCCGACAGCGTGATACGGCTGCCGCGCGGCGAGTACTGGATCGCGTTGTGGACCAGGTTGGCCAGCGCCTCGCGCAGCAGCGCCGCGTCGGCGCGCACCGGCAGCGGCTGGCCGCCGCCGTCCTCCCAGCCGAAGTCCTGCTGCTTGGCGCGCGCCAGCGGCAGATAGTCGAGCGCGACCTGGCCGGCCACGGCGGCGGCATCGATCACGGTGTCGGGCACCGCCGCTTGGCCGCCCGCTTGGTCGGCCTCGGCGGCCTGCGCCTCGTGCTGGCGTACCCGCGCCAGCGCCAGCAACTGGTTGGCCAGGCGCGAGGCCTGTTCCAGCTGCGACACGATGCCGTCGACCGCCTCGCGCGCGGGGGCTGGGTCGCCGCTGCCGTCGAGCTGGCGGCGCGCGAATTCCGCCTGCGTCTTCAGGATCGCCAGCGGCGTGCGCAGCTGGTGCGCGGCATCGGCGATGAACTGCGCCTGGGCCTGCGCCATCGCCGCCGAGCGCGACACGTGCCGGTTGACCGCATCGACCAGCGGCCGCACCTCGGCCGGCACGGGGCCGACCGCGAGCGGCGTCAGGTCGTCGGGCGGGCGCGCCTCGACATCGTCGCGCACGCGCTTGAGCGGGCGCAGCACGAAGGTCACGCCGCCCACCAGGATCAGCGCGCTGGCCACGATCAGCAGTGCGTCGCGCGCCAGCGTGTTGCGCCATACGGCGCCCACCAGCGCCGCGCGCGGCTCGGCCGATTCGGCGACCTGGATGATCACGCGCATGTGGGCGTCGGGCCGGTAGACCGGCCGGGCCATCGCGGCGATGCGCACCGGCGCGTCGCGATAGACCGCGTCGTAATAGCGCGGCACGTTGTTGGCCAGCGTGCCGCGCGGCAGCGGCAGGTCGTCGTAGCCGGTCACGGTCTCGATGGCGCCCTCGCGCTCCAGCGCGACGCGATAGAACACGCGCGTCTGCGCCGCGGTCTCGAACATCTCCATGGCGGCGTCGGGCAGCGTCAGCTGCACGGTCTCGCCGGCCATGCCGATCGCGTTGTCGATCGCGCGCACCGAGCCGAACAGCGAGCGGTCGTAGGCGGTATTGGCGGCGTCACGCAGCGTGCCGTAGGTCAGCCAGCTGTCGAGCGCCATCATCGCCGCCAGCGCGGGCAGCAGCAGCACCAGCAACTGGCGGCGCAGGCTGCCGCGCAGCCAGCGGCGCAGGGGACCGCTTCGGGGTCCACTTTGATGGCCATGGCGGTCATCACTGCGGTGACCACTGCCGTGATCGCTCGGGGGACCACTTCGGGGACCGCGTCGAAGTTCGCCCCGAAGTTCGCCCCGAAGTTCGCCCCGAGGCCCGCCCGGCGCGCTCAAGCGGCGGCCTCCGGTTCGAGCAGATAGCCGAAGCCGCGCAGCGTGACGATGGTCACGCCGTGGCCGGACAGCTTCTTGCGCAGCCGGTAGATCAGCACCTCGATGGCATCGGGATTGACGTCGGCATCGAGCGAGAACACCTTGTCGAGCAGCTGCGCCTTGGTCAGCGGCTGGCCGCTGCGCGCGAGCAACGCGCCGAGCAGCGTCGATTCGCGCGGGGTCAGCGCCAGCGGCGCGCCGGCCAGCGTGAAGCTGCGCGTCTCGCCGTCGAACACCAGCGTGCCGCATTGCAGGCGCGGGTGGGCGCGGCCGCGGCTGCGGCGGATCAGCGCCAGGATGCGCGCCTCCAGTTCGGCCAGCGCGAACGGCTTGGGCAGGTAGTCGTCAGCGCCGAGATTCAGGCCGCGCACGCGTTCGTCGAGGGTGTCCTGCGCGGTCAGGATCAGCACCGGCGTGCGGTCGTCGCGGCCGCGCATCGCCTTGAGCACCGACAGGCCGTCCTTGCCGGGCAGGCGCAGGTCCAGCACCACGGCGTCGTATTCCTCGGCCTGCAGGCGCGCGTCGGCGAGCAGGCCGTCGGCCACGTGCTCGACCACGAAGCCGCCCTGCTCCAGCGCGCGCGCCACCCAGTGCGCGAGTTCGGTTTCGTCTTCGACCAGCAGAATGCGCATGCCGGCCTCCTGCCGGAGTTGGAACGCGGAAATAGGATGTCTAACGGAGGCGGAAATCGCCTCGGATCGCCGACGAAGGCCAGCCCGCGCGAACCCGGCGTCGCCGTGCAATGGGGCGAACGCTGTCGCCATGCGGGCGTGGACTCGTGCCCGATCCGGGCGCCTATAATACCGCTCCACCGTCGCGCCGGTTTGCCGCTTCCGCGCGCTGCCGCGACACCGTCCGCGCCCTGCCCGCTTGCCTGTCCTGCCGCCTTCCATGCCAGCCGATCCGACCGCGCCAGCCGAGCGCGGCGACCCGCCCTCCGCGCTGCGCCGCCGCCTGCTGGCCGGCGCCGGCGCGCTGGCGTGGCAAGGCGCGTTCGCGGCGCCCGGCACGGGGTCCGGCACCGGGTCCGGCACTGCGCCCGGCCCCGCGCCGAACTCGCCGGCCCCGCCAGCGGGCTATCCGGCCGACTATCCCCAGATCATCGCGCGCGCCCAGCGCGAAGGCATGGTCACGGTCTATGCCTCGACCGACGAGGATGTCGCGCGGCCGCTGCTCAACGCCTTCGAGGCACGCTTTCCCGGCGTCAAGGTCGCCTATCACGACCTGAACACGATCGAGCTGAACTGGCGTTTTCTCGCCGAGTCCGCGCAGCCGGCCCGCGCCGACCACGCCGACGTGCTGTGGAGCACCGCGATGGACCTGCAGATCAAGCTGGTCAACGACGGCCACGCGCTGCACTACGCCTCGCCCGAGCGCGCCGGGTTGCCGGGCTGGGCGAGCTGGCGCGAGGAAGCCTGGGGCACGACGTTCGAGCCGGCGGTGATCGTCTACAACCGCCGCCATTTCGACGGCATGCCGGTGCCGCGCAGCCGCAGCGCGCTGGCGCGGCTGCTGCAGGACAACGCAACGCGCTGGCGCGGCCGCGTGGTGACCTACGACATCGAGCGCTCGGGCGTGGGCTATCTGCTGGCGCAGCAGGACGCGCGCATGGGCGGCGAATTCTGGTATCTGGCGCAGGCGCTGGGACGCGCCGGCGTGCGGCTGTCGGCGTCGACCGCCGACATGGTCGAATCGGTGGCCAGCGGCGAACTGGTGCTGGCCTACAACCTGCTGGGCTCGTACGCGCTGTCGCTGATGGAGCGCGGCGCGGCGATCGGCGTGGTGGCACCGAGCGACTACACGCTCGTGATGTCGCGCGTGGCCTTCATCGCGCGCCGCGCGCCGCATCCGTGGGCGGCGCGGCTATGGCTGGATTTCCTGCTGTCGCGCGAGGGGCAGGCGCTGCTGGCACGCTCGGCCTCGCGGCTCTATACGATCCGCACCGATACGAAGAGCGGCCACACCGCGGCGGCGCTGGCCGAGCGGCTGGGCTACGCGTTCAAGCCGATCAGCGTCGGCCCGGGCCTGCTGGCCGCGCAGGACACGCTGCGCAAGCAGGCCTTTCTCGCGCGCTGGCGCGAGGCGATGAAGGGATGAGATTCGGGCGAAAGTAGATGCGGGCCAACGCAGGGCGATGCGGTGGGATGCTCGGCGGCGCGTCAGCCGCCCGAACACTGCTGGACCTTGAGCCGCAAGGCGGCCATTTCCTCGTCCAGCTTGGCCATCGGCCGCGGCACATAGCCCTTGCGCAGCGAGGGCGCGAAGCGCAGCGTGTCGACGAAGACGTCGGCGAGCCGTTCCGCGTCGGCATTCAGGTCGAAGTCGCCCGGCGCGAACAGCCAGTGGGCCAGCACGCCGCCGATGGCGGCATGGAAGGCATTGACCGCCAGGTCCAGATCGAGGTCGGCCGACAGCTGGCCGCGCTCGACCGCGAGGCGCAGGTGCTCGCGCATCTTCAGCAGCCCCTGCTCGTGCGACTGCCGCTGGCGCTCGAGGATGGCGCCGTTGTCGTCCACCATCTCGCACTTGTGGAATACGATCTCGAACACGCGCCGCCATTGCGGATTGACCACCGTCTCGCGGAACACCAGCGCGACGATGTCGCGGATGCCGCCGAGCGGGTCTTCCTGGCTGGCGATCCGCTCCGGTTCGCACAGCGCCTCGACCGGCAGATGCACGCGGTCGCACATGGCGGCGAACAGATCGCTCTTGTTCTTGAAATGCCAGTAAATGGCGCCCCGGGTCACGCCGGCGGCTTCGGCGATATCGGCCAGCGAGGGCCGGGCCACCCCACGCGCATGGAACACGGCCTCGGCCGCGTCGAGGATGCGATGTCGCGTCTCGAGGGCTTCTTCCTTGGTACGTCTGGCCATAAGCGGTGTCTTCAGTGGGCGGTGGGGACAAATGGGACGGCTTCGCCCGGCATCGGGGCGGCGGCGCGCGGTCGCCGGCCAGCCACGAAAGAAACGAATCCGTCACGAAACTGCGATACCACTGGACTTCCTGCCTCTGTTTTGCTGCGGTGCGACGGGCGGCATGCTAACCGATCCGGGCCGCACCCGCATATGCGGGCGATGCCGGACTGCAAAAGGGGACGGGCAAGAGACAGGCCATCCTTGCGGTGCAATATTTCTCTTACATACATGCTTGAATGTATATATACTACGCCCTAGCCACAATTTGGACCAGCCCTGCGCATCTTTCTACCAAGAGACCCTGACCATTCGGGTCCTGCGGGCTGCATGTTGTGACGCATACGCGACCATCTGTCGCAATCCATACGGCACCATTGCGGTTTGTGGCTAGTATTGTTCTTTTTCCCCACGACGGTCCGTCGTGGGGTTCTGCCGCACAGGACGTCCACGCCGGCCCCTTAGCTCTGGGCCGGCGTTTGGCGTATCCGGCCGATCTCAAATTGCCATCACGGGGTTATCGATGAGGAAGTCCCAACGTTCGAGTTTGCTTGCCGTTACCGCTGCGCTGACGGTTCTGACGCTGTCCGCCTGCGGCAACGACGCCCCGCAGGGCGGCGCGATGCCGCCGCCCGAGGTGGGCGTGGTGACGGTGACGCCGACGGCGGTACCGGTCGTCAACGAGCTGCCGGGCCGTCTCGAAGGCGTGCGTACCGCCGAAGTGCGGGCGCGGGTCGAAGGTATCGTGCTGTCGCGCAACTACCGTGAGGGCGGCGAGGTCAAGGCCGGCCAGGTGATGTTCAAGATCGACCCGGCGCCGTACCAGGCCCAGCTGGCGTCGGCCAAGGCGAGCCTGGCGCGCGCCGAGGCCAACGCGGTCGCCGCGCGGCAGAAGGCCGAGCGCTACAAGCCGCTGGTGGCGGTCAACGCGGTCAGCAAGCAGGAATATGACGAGGCCGTCGCCGCCGCGGGCCAGGCCAGCGCCGAGATCGCCTCGGCCAAGGCCGCGGTCACCACGGCCCAGATCAACCTGGGCTATACCACGGTCACCGCGCCGATCTCCGGCCGTGCCGGCCGTGCGCTGGTAACCGAGGGCGCGCTGGTCGGCAACGGCGAGGCGACCCGCCTGGCGCTGGTCGAGCAGGTCGATCCGATCTGGGTGACCTTCACCCAGCCCGCCACCGAAGTGATGCGGCTGCGCCGCGGCATCGAGTCGGGCGCCATCAAGGGCGTCGACGGCGGCGCCAAGGTGCGGCTGTTCCTGGAGGACGGCACCGAATACAGCGAGACCGGCAAGCTGCTGTTCTCGGACATGACGGTCGACCCGAGCACCGGCGCGATCACGCTGCGCGCGCAGTTCCCGAACCCGCGGCGCGAGCTGCTGTCGGGCACCTACGTGCGGGTGCGGGTCGAGCAGGGTGTCGACGAGAACGCGCTGACCGTGCCGCAACGCGCGCTGATCCGCAACGCCCAGGGCGCCGCGGTGATGGTGGTCGGCGCGGACGGCAACGTCGCCGCGGTGCCGGTCAAGGCCGGCGCGGCGATCGGGGACCGCTGGATCGTCACCGAAGGCCTGAAGGGCGGCGAGAAGGTGATCGTCGAGGGCCTGCAGAAGGTCAAGCCGGGTGCGCCGGCCAAGGCCGTGCCGTTCCAGGCGCAGGCCCCGGCAGGCGGCGCCAGCGGCGCGGCGGCTGCGGCCGGCCAGGGCGGCGCTTCGGCGCCGGCGGCCGCTTCGGCGGCCCAGGCCAAGCAGGGCTGAGCACGGCTCCGGCAACGGGACCAGCGGTAAGCGCAAGTCAAGCGCAAGCAGATAGCGGAATACACAGGGAGCCAGCCTCATGGCCAAGTTTTTCATCGACCGGCCGGTGTTCGCGTGGGTGATCGCGCTGATCATCGTGCTGGGCGGGATATTGTCGATCATGCAGTTGCCGATCGCGCAGTATCCCAATATCGCGCCGCCGACCATCTCGGTCACGGCGACCTACCCCGGCGCCTCCGCCAAGACGCTCGAAGACTCGGTCACCTCGGTGATCGAGCAGGAGCTCAATGGCGCGCCCGGGCTGATGTACTACCAGTCGACCAGTGAGTCGACCGGCCTGGCGACCATCACCATCGCCTTCCAGCCGGGTACCAACGTCGACCTGAACTCGGTCGAGGTGCAGAACCGCCTGAAGCGGGTCGAAGCGCGTCTGCCGGCGGAAGTGCGCCAGCAGGGCGTGCGCGTCGAGAAGGCCGGGAACAACTACATGATGTTCCTGACCGTGACGTCCAAGTCCGGCAATGCCAGTGCGATCGAGCTGGGCAACTACGTATCGGCCAGCGTGCTGGACTCGATCCGCCGTGTGCCCGGCGTCGGCCAGGCCGACCTGTTCGGTACCGAGTACGCGATGCGGGTGTGGCTGGATCCGGCCAAGCTGACCGGCTACAACCTGACCCCGCTGGACGTCACCGCGGCGATCTCCGAGCAGAACATCCAGGTCGCCGTCGGCGAGCTGGGCGGCACGCCGTCGCCGCGCGGCACCGAGCTGAACGCCACGGTGACCACGCAGAGCCGGCTGTCGACGCCCGAGGAATTCGCCAACATCCTGTTGCGCGTGAATCCGGACGGCTCGCAGGTGCGCATCCGCGACGTCGGCCGCGTGGAACTGGGCGGCGCCGACTATTCGACCGTCGCCCGTACCAACGGCAAGCAGTCGGCCGCCATCGCCATCAAGCTGGCGCCGACGGCCAACGCGCTGTCCACCGCCACCGCGGTGCGCGCGAAGATGGAGGAGCTGTCGAAGTTCTTCCCGGCGGACTACGAGTACACCGTTCCGTACGACACCTCGGCCTTCGTCAAGATCTCGATCGAGGAAGTGGTCAAGACCTTGCTCGAAGCGATCGTGCTGGTGTTCCTGGTGATGTACCTGTTCCTGCAGAACTTCCGCGCCACGATCATCCCGACGCTGGTGGTGCCGGTCGCGCTGCTGGGTACGTTCGGCATGCTGCTGGCGTTCGGCTTCTCGATCAACGTGCTGACGATGTTCGGCATGGTGCTGGCCATCGGTATTCTGGTGGACGACGCGATCGTGGTGGTCGAGAACGTCGAGCGGATCATGAGCGAGGAAGGGCTGTCTCCACGCGAGGCGACCCGCAAGGCGATGGGCCAGATCACCGGCGCCATCGTCGGCATCACGCTGGTGCTGACCGCGGTGTTCATCCCGATGGCGTTCTTCGCCGGTTCGGTGGGCAACATCTACCGCCAGTTCTCGCTGTCGCTGATCGCCTCGATGGCGTTCTCGGCCCTGATGGCGCTGACGCTGACGCCGGCACTGTGCGCGACGCTGCTCAAGCCGGTCGAGGCGGGCCATCACCACGAGAAGAAGGGCTTCTTCGGCTGGTTCAACCGCAGCTTCGCGCGCGCGGCGACGGGCTACCAGAGCATGGTGGCGCGCATCCTGGGCCGCACCGGCCGCTACCTGATCCTGTACGGCGTGATCATCGTCGCGGTCGTGCTGCTGTTCCAGCGCCTGCCGTCGTCGTTCCTGCCTGACGAGGACCAGGGCTACACCATCACCGTGGTGCAGCTGCCCAATGGCGCAACGCAGGAGCGCACCCTCGGCGTGCTCAAGCAGATCGAGGACTACTACCTGCAGAAGGAAAGCAAGATCGTCGACCAGATGATCACGGTGGCGGGCTTCTCGTTCTTCGGCCGCGGCCAGAACGGCGGTATCGCCTTCGTGCGGCTCAAGGACTGGAAGGAGCGCAGCGGCTCGGACGAAACCGCGCAGGCTCTGGTTGGCCGGGCGTTCGGCGCGCTGTCGTTCATCAAGGACGCGATCATCTTCCCGCTGAACCCGCCGGCGATTCCGGAACTGGGCAATTCGTCCGGCTTCGACTTCCGCCTGCAGGACCGCTCGGGCCAGGGCCACGCCAAGCTGATGGAAGCGCGCAACATGATGCTCGGCATGGCCGCGCAGAATCCGGTGCTGGCCGGCGTGCGTCCGGAAGGCCAGGAAGACGCGCCGCAGCTGCAGATCGACATCGATCGGGAGAAGGCGCGTGCGCTGGGCGTGTCGATCGCCGACATCAACTCCACGCTGTCGATCGCGTTCGGCTCCTCGTACGTCAACGACTTCATCTACGAAGGCCGCGTGCGCCGCGTGATCGCCCAGGCCGAAGGGGCGGACCGCCGTCTGCCGGACGACCTGACCAAGCTGCGCGTGCGCAACAGCAACGGCGACATGGTGGCCTTCGCGGCGTTCGCGACGTCGAAGTGGATCATGGGCTCGCCGCGCCTGGAGCGCTACAACGGGCTGCCCGCGGTCAAGCTGGCCGGCCAGGCCGCGCCGGGCCGCAGTACCGGCGAGGCGATGGCGGCGATGGAAGAGATGTTCGCCAAGCTGCCGCCGGGCTTCGGCTTCGAGTGGTCGGGCCAGTCGTACGAAGAGCGCCTGGCCGGCGCGCAGGAACCGATGCTGTACACGCTGTCGCTGATCATCGTGTTCCTGTGCCTGGCCGCGCTGTACGAGAGCTGGTCGATTCCGGCCGCGGTGCTGCTGGTGGTGCCGCTGGGCGTGCTCGGCGCGCTGCTGGGCGTGACGCTGCGCGGCATGCCGAACGACGTCTACTTCAAGGTGGGCCTGATCGCCACCATCGGCCTGTCGGCGAAGAACGCGATTCTGATCGTGGAATTCGCCAAGGACCTGCAGGCGCAGGGACGCGGGCTGATCGACGCGACGCTCGAGGCGGTGCACCTGCGCTTCCGGCCGATCCTGATGACGTCGTTCGCGTTCATCCTGGGCGTGCTGCCGCTGGCGATCTCGACCGGCGCCGGTTCGGGCAGCCAGCGCGCCATCGGTACCGGCGTGATGGGCGGGATGATCACGGCGACGCTGCTGGCGATCTTCCTGGTGCCCGTGTTCTTCGTGGTGATCCGCAAACGCTTCAAGGGCAGCGAGCGTCAGCGCATGCTGGACCAGAAGTGGCTGGACCCGAAGGAGGAAATCTGACATGACGAAAACACTGACCGCGCTGCTGCTGGTGGCCGGCGTGCTGTCCGGCTGCACCCTGGCGCCGCGGTATGAGCGTCCGGCCGCGCCGGTGGCAACCGACTTCCCGGCCGCGCCGGAAGGCTACGGCCAGTCCGAGGTGAAGACCGGCGAGAGCCGCCGCGCGGCCGACATCGGCTGGCGCGAGTTCTTCCGCGATCCGCGCCTGCAGGCGATGATCGCGACCGCGCTGGACAACAACCGCGACCTGCGCACCGCCGCGCTGCGCATCGAGGAAGCGCGTGCGCTGTACCAGGTGCAGCGCTCCGACCTGCTGCCGACCGTCAACGCGACCGGCGGCTACACGCGCCAGCAGGTCTCGGGCGCCGCCTCGCCGCTGGGCCAGGGCTATATCGCCGAGTACTGGCAGGCCGGCGGCGCGATCACCTCGTACGAGCTCGATTTCTTCGGCCGCGTGCGCAGCCTGTCCAATGCCGCGCTGGCGCAGTACTTCGCCACCGAGGAAGCGCGCCGCGCCGCGCAGATCTCGCTGGTGTCGGAAGTCGCCAAGGCCTATCTGGCCGAGCGCGCCTACGACGAGCAGTACGCGATCGCGCAGAACACGCTGAAGACCCGCGAGGAAACCTTCCGCCTGGCGCAGCAGCGTTTCGAGGCCGGCGCCACCTCGGCGCTGGACCTGCGCGACAACGAATCGCTGGTGGCCCAGGCTCGCGTCTCGGCCGCCGAGCTGGCGCGCCAGCGCGCGCAGGCACGCAACGCGCTGGAGGTGCTGGTCGGCACGCCGCTCGGTTCGATCCCGAACCTGCCGCCGCCGCGCACGCTGTCGGAGGAACGCTTCGTCACCGACATCCCGCCGGGACTGCCTTCGGACCTGCTCGAGCAGCGTCCCGATATCCGCCAGGCCGAACAGGAACTGCTGTCGGCCAACGCGAATATCGGCGCCGCCCGCGCCGCGTTCTTCCCGCGCATCACGCTGACCGGCACGCTCGGCAGCATGAGCCGCGACTTCTCGGGTCTGTTCGAGGCCGGCACCAAGGCGTGGTCGTTCGCGCCGCAACTGGTGCTGCCGATCTTCGACTTCGGCCGCAACATGTCGAACCTGGATCTGGCCAACGTGCGCAAGAACATCCAGGTGGCCAACTACGAGAAGACCATCCAGGTGGCCTTCCGCGAGGTGGCCGACGCGCTGGTCGCGCGCGGCACGCTGGAAGAGCAGGTCAGCAGCCAGGAGCAGGTGCGCAACGCCGAGGCGGCGCGCTTCGAACTGGCCAATCTGCGCTTCCGCAGCGGCATCACCGGGCAGATCGAGGCACTGGACGCGCAGCGGCAGCTGTTCACCGCCGAGCAGGCGCTGATCCAGGCGCGGCAGCTGCGGCTGAACAACGCGATCGACCTGTATCGGGCGCTGGGCGGCGGCCTGTCCGAAACCGGCCCGGTGGCCGCGGCGCCGACGCCGCAGAACGGCACCGCGCGCTGAAGGCGCGGCAGCCGGCAGGACAAGGAAAGCGCCTTCGGGCGCTTTCTTTTTTTCACTGACAGGCATCCCGGGTGCTGTTGCCCCGGACCGTGGCCAATGCTAGATTCGCCTGCATCCAGCCCTTGGCAGTAAGCCGTTGCAATCATCCAGCAGCGCGCCGAACCCCTGGGCTTTTTTCATTCTGGCGTAGCAACGCAGGCCGCAGGAGTCAGCATGCCGACAGCCATCCTTATCGACGGCGCCTTCTTCATCAAGCGCTTTCGGGCAATCGAGCCGCAGAACGCCCATGACGCGCGCCGGGCGGCGGAGTGCGCCCATCGATGGGCATGTGCCCATCTGTCACCACGTCGAAACGGCACTGGAGGCGATGCATTCCCGGATCGCCAGAGACGGCGGCTGGATCGTCGCGAGTTGTATCGCATCTTCTTCTACGACTGTCCGCCGCTGACAAAGAAGATGCACAACCCGATCAACAAGCGAATTGTCGACTTCGCCAAGTCGGCCGAGGCTGCTTTCCGGCTTCAGCTCCATGAGCATCTGCGAGGCATGCGCAAGGTCGCACTGCGGCTCCGGCATCTTTCCACCTACAGCCAATGGACCATCAAGGCGTCCAGGGTCGCCGACCTGTTGGCCGGCAAGATGCAGATGGCCGAGCTGACGCCCGACGATGTAATGGTCGATATCCGCCAAAAAGGCGTCGACATGCGAATCGGCGTCGATGTGTCCTCGTTGGCGTTCAAGAAGCAGGTTGACCAGATCGTGCTGATAGCGGGCGACGCCGACTTCGTGCCGGCGGCAAAGCAGGCCAGGCGCGAAGGAATCGACTTCATCCTCGATCCCATGTGGCAGCGCATTCCACCAAACCTCAACGAGCACATCGATGGTCTGCGATCGACTTGCCCGCGGCAGAGAGTCCTCGAATGCCGGGGCGATGCTTCGCAACCGTAGTTGCGTTTTGCCGTGTATGTGCGGGCTGTTCCTGGGGCGAAACATCGATAGCGGACAGGAGGTGGCCTGAGCGGCTCGCGGACTGTTAAAGCCCGGCGCGCTTTTCTACAGAACCGGCCGGCCGATGCACCTACGATCGCGTTTGTCGGTTCGCCCGTCAACGCTTGCGGGAGCCAGCTACCAACCCCAGCTCCTCGTTGGGTCGCACGTCATCCTTCCTTTGGTAGTTGGCTTTTTTTTCCCCAGCCTTTTCCCGGCGGTTCCCTCCCCTCGCCCGCTCCCTTCCGGTGCCGTTGCGATTCCATTTCGCTCGCGTTTTTCCCGGGCGCAGGCAGCATTAGCTTTCACGCGAAATTCACTAAAAAGCGTCGCCCGATCGGCGCCAGCTGTACGTGCACTCCTTCGGAAAGCGATACCTTGCGTCTCCACATCGTTCTTCAACGCCGGAGACCATGGGACATCGACCATGACAGAGAATGCCAACGCCGACGGCGCCGACCGGCGCTACTACCAGACCGAGGACTCGTTGACGCGCATCGCCTGCCGGGTGCTCGACGGCAAGCTGTGGATGACGCTCGACAATATGGCGGCCCTGTACCGGACCTCGGAGCAGGATGTCGCCAGGCAATTGAAGGCCGCCTTCTGCGGGCGCCGGCTCGGTTCTGCTTCGATCCGCAAGGAGGCCCAGCGCGACGATGGCGTGGCGCCCGGCCCGACCTGCTACGCGCTCGACGCGGTGCTGCTGGTCGGCGTGCGGCTGGGCTCGTCGCGCGGCGAGGCCTTTGCGCAATGGGCGGCCGACGTGCTCGCCAACGAGCCGGCCGGGCCGGTGGAGGAGTCAGCGGACAAGTCAGCGGACGAGCCGGCGGCGCAGCGGGCAGCGCCGGAGGCAGGCACGGTAAAGTAGCCCACCGAACAACCTGCCGTGGGCAAGGACGCAGATGAAGCTGATTGAAACAGAGCGTTTGCAACAGGTGCTGAACGACTTCATCCGCGCCCGGGATTGGGCGCGGTACCACTCGCCGAAAAACCTGTCGATGGCCCTGAGCGTCGAGGTGGCCGAGCTGGTGGAGATCTTTCAGTGGAAGACGGAGCAGCAGTCCCACACCGTGATGGCGACGGACGAGCGCGAGCATGTGCGGCAGGAGCTGGCCGACATCCTGATCTACCTGGTCGAGCTGGCCAGTGTGCTGGAGGTCGATCTCGACGCCGCGGTGCGCGACAAGATCGCGCTCAATGCCGCCAAGTACCCCGCGATCACGCCATCGGAGTGAATCGCTAAATCGGAGGAGGATCGTCATGGCAGCGAATGCATCGACTCAGGCCGGCGCCATCCGCGTCGGCATCGGCGGCTGGACCTATGCCCCCTGGCGCGGCACGTTCTACCCGGAGGACCTGACGCAGGCGCGCGAACTCGAGTTCGCCAGCCGGCGGCTGACCGCGATCGAGATCAACAGCACCTACCACGGCACGCAGAAACGCGCGTCCTTCATCAAGTGGAAGGAGCAGACCCCCGACGATTTCGTTTTCTCGGTCAAGGCGTCGCGTTATGCGACCAACCGCCGGGTGCTGGCCGAGGCCGGGGAGTCGGTCGAGCGCTTCATCGACAGCGGTATTACCGAACTGGGCGCCAAGCTCGGGCCGATCGTCTGGCAGTTCGCGCCGAGCAAGGTGTTCGATCCCGAGGATTTCGAGGCCTTTCTCGCCTTGCTGCCGCAGGAAGCCCACGGCATCGGGCTGCGCCATGTAGTCGAAGTGCGCCACGCCAGCTTTGCCTGCCCCGAGTTCCTGGCGCTGGCCCGCCGCTACAAGGCGGCGACGGTCTTCACCGATGCCGAGAAATTCCCTTCGTTCGCGGACGTGACCGGGGACTTCGTCTACGCACGGCTGATGCGCAGCAACGCCAAGCTCAAGTACGGCTACGCGCCGAAATTGCTCGACGCGTGGGTCGAGCATGCCCAGGCGTGGGCGCGGGGCGAGGCGCCGCAGGGGCTGCCGCGGGTCGAGGACAACGACGCCCCGGCAAGCCGCCGCGACGTCTTCGTCTTCTTCATCAACGGCGACAAGGAGCGCGCGCCGGCCGCCGCGACCGCCCTGCTGTCGCGCCTCGATCCGGACTACGAGGCGCGCGTGCGGGTTTCCGGCAGGAACACGGCCAGCACGCCGAGCAGCGGCAAGTAGGCACACCAGCGGTAGACCGTCTCGATGCCGTGCGCGTCGGCGACCCCGCCGAGCACCGCGGCACCGATGCCGCCCATGCCGAAGGCCAGGCCGAAGAACAGGCCCGACACCATGCCGACCTTGCCCGGGATCAGTTCCTGCGCGAACACCAGGATCGCGGAGAACGCCGAGGCCAGGATGAAGCCGATCACCAGAGACAGCGCGGCGGTCCAGAACAGGTCGGCATGGGGCAGCATCAGCGTGAACGGGGCGACGCCGAGGATCGAGAACCAGATCACGCGCTTGCGGCCGATGCGGTCGCCGATCGGGCCGCCCAGGATGGTGCCGACCGCGACGGCGAACAGGAAGGCGAACAGATAGAGCTGGGCCGAGCGCTGCGGCACGCCGAAGCGCTCCATCAGGTAGAAGGTGTAATAGGTGCCCAGCGACGCCATATAGAAATACTTCGAGAACAGCAGCACCATCAGCACGGCCATGGCGCGCGCCACGGTACGGCCCGGCAGCCGCGGCGCGCTGGCCATCGCCTTGCGCGCGGCGCGGGCATGCTCGGCGAGGCGCTGGCCATACCAGCCGCCCACGCGCCACAGCACCGCGATCGCCAGCAGGGCCGCCAGCGACAGCCAGGCGATGCTGCCCTGCGTGTGCACCACCACGGCCGCCAGCAGCGGTCCGGCCGCGCTGCCGACATTGCCGCCGACCTGGAAGATCGACTGCGCCAGCCCATGGCGCCCGCCCGAGGCCATGCGCGCCACGCGCGACGATTCCGGATGGAAGATCGACGAGCCGGTGCCGACCAGCGCCGCGGCGACCAGCAGCACGCCATAGCTCGGTGCAATCGACAACAGCAGCAATCCCGCCAGCGTGAATCCCATGCCAACCGCCAGCGAATGCGGCTTCGGATGCTTGTCGGTGTACAGGCCGACCAGCGGCTGCAGCAGCGAGGCGGTGATCTGGTACGTCAGCGTCAGCAGGCCGATCTGCACGAAGCTCAAGTTGAAGCCGCCCTTGAGCATCGGATAGATCGCCAGGATCAACGACTGGATCATGTCGTTGAGCATGTGGGCGAAGCTGATGGCGGACAGCACGCGGAAGCCGGTGCGTTCGCCGGCGCCGGCAGCGGCCGCGCTCGGCGTGGCCGGCGCAGCGGGCGCGGCCGGTGTCACGGCGGCATCGGGCACATTGCCCAATTCGGCAGACAGGGAATCGATTCGCGAAGCCATGGCAAAGGTCTCTGGTTGGACTTTTTCTTGGGAGCGTTCGGGCGCGGTCGGGAAGTCGTCGGCAAGACGCGGGAGCAACACGGCAGCGAGGCCGCACGCGCGCGAACACGGTGATGCTATTCCTTGTGTTGGCGCCTGTCCTGCGAGATTGAGACTACAACCATCTCGAAACGGACAGATAATGGCCCTATTCCACGCTCTATGCGCCACGCTTTCGCCACATTCGGGATATCGATCCAGATGGCCGATGCCGCTTCCCCACCCGACCACCAACCCGACGCCCGACCCGACGCCCCGCCCTCGCCGCAGCCGCGCTACATGGCCTACGACCGCGGCCCGATGCCGGTGGCCGCGATGGCCGCCGACTATCAGCCGGGCCATCTGACCACGCGCCACCGGCATCCGCACGCGCAACTGCTGCATGCCGTGCATGGTGTGATGGTCGTCGGAACCGACGAGGGTCAATGGATCGTGCCGCCGACGCGGGCGATCTGGGTGCCGGGCGGCACCGATCACTGGATCCGGATGGTCGGCCAGGTGCGCATGCGCACCGCGTATATCCGCCCGGACGCGGCCGCGGGATTGCCGACGCGCTGCACCGTGCTCGGCGTCTCGCCGCTGCTGCGCGAACTGATCCTGGCCGCGATCGACATCGTTCCGCCCTACTCGCCCGATTCGCGCGACGGCCGCCTGATGCAGCTGCTGCTCGACGAGGTCGTGCTGCTGCCCGCGCTGCCGCTGCATCTTCCCCATCCCGTGGACCCGGCGCTGCGGCGCATCTGTGCCGCGATTCTGGAAGCGCCCGACACGCCGATGACGCTGGCGGACTGGGCGCGGCGAGTGGGCATCGATGGCAGGACCGTGCAGCGGCGCTTCGCGCGCGAGACCGGCATGACGTTCGGCCAGTGGCGCCAGCAGGCGCGGTTGCTGGCCGCGCTGGAGCGGCTCGCGGCGGGCGTCAAGGTCGTCGAGGTAGCGCTGGAACTGGGCTACCAGAGTCCCAGCGCGTTCGCGGCGATGTTCCGGCGGCAGTTCGGCGTACCGCCAAGCGCGTTCTTTCGCTGAGCGGGTTTGCCTTTTGGGATTGAGTTGCCTGGAGAGCCCGCCGGTCAGGCGGCCAGATAGCGCTCGACCAGTCGCGTCCAGTACGCCGCGCCCACGGTCAGGTTGTCGTCGTTGAAATCGTAGGCGGGGTTATGCAGCAGCGGACGGCCGGCGCCATTGCCCAGGCGCACGAAGCAGCCGGGGCGCTGTTGCAGGAAATAGGCGAAGTCCTCGCTGCCCGAGATCAGCGGAATCTGGCCCACGACCTTGTCCGGCCCGACCAGCTCCTCGGCGACCTGGCGCGCGAACTCGGTCTCGGCTTCGCTGTTGACCACCACCGGATAGCCCGGGCGGTAATCGAGATCGACCGCGGCGCCATAGCCCTCGACGTGCGAGGTCACCAGCTGGCGGATGCGGGATTCGAGCGTGGTGCGCACCTCGGGGCTGAACGAACGGACGCTCAATTCGAGCTTGGCGCTTTCGGGAATCACGTTGGGCGCGTGGCCGGCATGCAGCGAGCCGATCGTGACCACCGCGGTTTCGTTTGGATCGATATTGCGCGACACGATGGTCTGCAGCGCCATCACCAGGCTGCCGGCGACCAGGATCGGATCGATCGACTGGTGCGGCCGCGCGGCATGGCCGCCCTTGCCGCGAATCGTAATCGTTACGGTATCGCAGGCCGCCATCATCGGACCGGCGCGGAACATGAAGGTGCCGGCCGGCACGCCCGGATGGTTGTGCAGGCCGAAGATCGCATCGCAGGGGAAGCGTTCGAACAGGCCGTCGGCCAGCATCCGCTGCGCGCCGCTGGCGCCCGCGCCGATTTCCTCGGCGGGCTGGAAGATCAGATGGACGGTGCCGTCGAAATTGCGCGTCCGCGCCAGCTGGCGTGCGGCGCCCAGCAGGATCGCGGTATGGCCGTCGTGGCCGCACGCGTGCATCTTGCCGCAATGGACGCTGGCATACGGCAGGCCGGTCGATTCCAGAATCGGCAGCGCGTCCATGTCGGCGCGGATGCCGACGCTGCGCCCGCTGTCGCCGTTGCGCAGCGTCCCGACCACGCCCGTGCCGCCGACCCCGCGCGTCACCGCATAGCCCCAGCGCTCGAGGCGCTGCGCCACCAGTTCGGCGGTGCGGTGCTCTTCGAATCCGAGTTCGGGGTGTTGGTGGATGGTGCGGCGAATCGCCTCGAGTTCGGCGCGGCTGTCCAGGGTATCGGACAACTCGCAATAAGCCGGGGTGAGATCGGCTCCGAGGCGGGACACAAGAATGGGGGGATCAACTTCTGACATGACGGCGCTCGTACTGGCTTAGTCCATGAAGCACAGTATTCCACTTAGGATCGCGAGTGCCTATGCGATTCGCTCTTTGCGCCGCATTTGTTTTCAGAACTGTTGCTAACGGGGTACGGTCCACCATGACGCGCGCAGGGTTGGGGGAACTCGATCGCCTCGATGGGATCAGAGTCCCCTCCCGTTCGGCGCCTGTTCAGCGCCTATGCAGCGCCCGTTCAGTGCGCCATCACACCGAGCGCGAGTAGGGCAGCACGCGCTGCGTCTGCTCGCCCAATCCCTCGATGCCGAGCCGCATGGTGTCGCCGGCCCGCAGAAAACGCGGCGGCTTGAGGCCCATGCCGACGCCCGGCGGCGTGCCCGTGCAGATCAGGTCGCCGGGATGCAGCGTCATGAAGCGGCTGACGTAGCTGACCAGCGTGGCGACATCGAACACCATCGTCGCGGTGGTGCCGCTTTGCATCCGTTCGCCATTGACGTCGAGCCACAGCGACAACGCCTGCGGATCGGGGACCTCGTCGCGCGTGACCAGCCACGGACCCACCGGGCAGAAGGTGTCGCAGCCCTTGCCCTTGTCCCAGGTACCGCCGCGCTCGATCTGGAATTCGCGCTCGGAGACGTCGTTGACCACGCAGTAGCCCGCCACGTGATCGAGCGCGGAGGCCGCCGGCACGTCCTGCGCGCGCGTGCCGATCACCACGCCGAGTTCGACCTCCCAGTCGGTCTTGACCGAATCGCGCGGCAGCATCACGGGATCGTTCGGGCCGTTCAGCGAACTGGTGGCCTTCAGGAACACGATCGGCTCAGAGGGGATCGGCATGTTGGCCTCGGCCGCGTGGTCGGCGTAGTTCAGCCCGATGGCGACGATCTTGCCGATCCCGGTCCATGGCGTGCCGAAACGCTCGGTTTCGGCCAAGGGCAGGGCGGTGGGGTCCAGCGCCGCCAGTTCGGCCAGGGCGTTCGGCGCCAGCGTGCGCGCGTCGATATCGCCGACCACTGCCGACAGATCGCGCACGCGGCCTTGCGCATCGATCAGTCCCGGCCGCTCGGCGCCGGCGCTGCCAATTCGTACCAGCTTCATCGTTCTCCTCGTTTTGCTTGGTGGTGTTCTGCAGATCTTCAGACGGTTCGGCCATTCTTCAGCCGATCAATTTGCCGCCGCCGCATTCGCCTGGCGCGGTGCGGCCAGCAATTGCTCGATGCGCGAGACCAGTTGCCGGTCCGACGGTTTCACCGAGCTTTGATAGCTGGCAACCACGCGCCCGTCGCGGTCGATCAGGTACTTGTGGAAATTCCATTTGGGCGCCGTGCCGCTTTCCCTGGCGAGCCGCGCATACATCGGATTGGCCTGGTCGCCGCGCACGTGCGTCTTGGCCAGCATCGGAAACTTGACGCCGTAGGTGTTGAAGCAGAAGTCGGCGATCTCCTTTTCCGAACCCGGCTCCTGCGAAAAGTCGTTGGACGGGAAGCCCAGCACCACCAGGCCGCGCTCGCGGTATTTGGCGTAGAGCGCCTCCAGGCCTTCGTACTGCGGCGTGAAGCCGCAATAGCTGGCGGTATTGACGACCAGCACGACCTTGCCGGCGTACTGGCACAGGTTCTGTTCGGCCTCGTCCTGCAGCCGCGGGAAACGGAAATTCAGCGTGGCCGGACAGCTGGCCGACGATGCCTGGGATGTCGCCGGGGCGGCGCCGGCAGCGCGGTTCGCGCCTGATTCACCGGCGGCATGGGCGAGCGGCGCGGACAGCGCGAGCGCGACGGCCCAGGGCAAGGCAGCGCGGCCGCGGCGTGGCGGCTGGCTCGAGAAGGCAGGGAAGCGGGTCATGGCGTCGATCTCCGGCGAACGGTGCGAACGGTGACCCGTAGTCTACGCCGGCGAGGGCGCTACGAGGCGAATGGGCCAAGGGCGGAAGGGCCGAAGGGGAGAAGGGGCGAAGGGGCGAAGGGGCGAAGGGGCGAAGGGGCGAAGGGGCGAAGGGCGAAGGGCGAAGGGCGAAGGGCGAAGGGCGAAGGGCGAAGGGCGAAGGGCGAAGGGCGAAGGGCGAAGGGCGAAGGGCGAAGGGCGAAGGGCGAAGGGGCGAAGGGGCGAAGGGCGAAGGGCGAAGGGCGGAGGGCGAAGGGCGGAGGGCGGAGGGCGGAGGGCGGAGGGGCCAACCGGCGTGCGGTTGGCCGGCGCCATTTATTCCATCGCCAGCGGCTTGACGTGGTCCGACACGGCGCCGCGCAGCTCGACGTCGGGCGTCCGCCGGACCAGGCCGAGCGCCAGCAGCGCGGCCGCGGCGCCGGTCGCGAAGATCCAGTGGAAACCCGCCTCGACGCCGCCGGTCAGCAGCCGCTGCACCTCGGGCGCCAGCTGGGCGAAGGCCTCGCTGCCATGGCGCAGCGCGCCCAGATCCAGCGGCGCAGCCCCGCTGTCGTGTCCGGCCGCGTGCAAGGCGCCGCGGAACGCCAGGGTCAGCAGCGTGCCGGCCATCGCGCCGCCGAGCGCGCTGCCCAGCGAGCGCAGCACCAGCAGTGCGCCGGTGCCGGCGCCGGTGTCGCGGCGCTCGAGCGCGTTCTGCACGTTCATCAGCGTGCCGACCATGCAGATGCCAAGGCCGACGCCGGTCACGATCATCGCCGCCAGTAGCAGCGTCAGCGGGCTGGCCGGCGTCGCGGTCGACAACGCGGCCAGCCCCAGCGCCGCGGCGGCAAAGCCGACGCTCAAGAGCCCGCGCAGCCGGCCAAGCCGGGGCGCGAGCATCGCCACCACGAAGTTGCCGGCGACGGTCGACAGCAGGAAGGGCACCACCAGCATGCCCGACATCGCCGCATCGGCGCCGCGCACCAGCTGGAAATGCAGCGGCAGCGCGAAGACGCAGAGGAACAGCGCGGAAGCGGCCAGCGCCGAGGCGCAAACCCCCAATACATAACTGCGGTTGGCGAACAGGCGCGGCGGCAGCATCGGATCGCTGGCGCGCCGTTCCTGCCAGATCAACGCCAGCACGGCGAGGCCGGTCAGCGCGGCCAATCCGGCCATCGGCGCGGACAGCCAGTCGTACCGCTCGCCGCCCCAGCTCATCGCCAGCAGAAACGACACGATCGCCACGGTCAGCAGCAGCGCGCCGCCCCAATCGACGCGGGCCTTGCCGGCCGGCGCGGGCAGGGCGCGCAGGCCACGATGGCACAACCACATCGCCAGCAGGCCAAGCGGCAGATTGATCCAGAACAGCCAGCGCCACGACAGATGGTCCGACACCCAGCCGCCGACCAGCGGACCGGCTACCGACGCCACCGCCCATACCGCCGCCAGATAGCCCTGATAGCGCCCGCGCTGGCGCGGTGAGACCACGTCGGCGATGGCCGCCTGCGCCAGCGACATCAGGCCACCGCCGCCGATGCCCTGCAGCGCGCGAAAGAGAATCAGCTGCTGCAGCGAGCCCGCCAACGCGCAGGCCAGGGAGGCGAGTACGAACAGCGCGATCGCGACCAGCAGCAGCCGGCGCCGCCCGAACGAGTCCGACAGCTTGCCGTAGAGCGGCGTGGTGACGGTCGAGGTAATCAGATAGGCCGTGACGATCCAGGACAGATGGCCGAAGCCGTCGAGATCCTGCGCGATCGCCGGCACCGCCGGAATCACGACAGTCTGATCGAGTGCCGCAAGCAGGATGCACAGCACGATGCCGCCGATCACGCGCATGATCGCGCGGTGGTCCACTGCACCGGCAACGGCTTGCCCTGACGCGGGGACCGCGGTGCCGGACGGTGCAATCGAAGAAGGGGTGGAAGCGGAGGCGGGGGTAGGGCGGTCGGAAACGGCGGGGCGGGACATCGGAGCAGCGGCGGCGGGCGGCCGGGGAGAGCGGCCGGAGCCGACCCTGATGGACCGGCTTCATCTGTTATTCAGTAAACGCAGAATTATATTCGTTTACCGAATATGCCGCCCGCCCGCGCTGCGCTGCGGGGCGCTAGCGGCTGCCCGCGATGTACTGCTCCAGCTGTTCGATGATGAAGCGCTGCTCGGAGATGATGTCCTTGACCAGATCGCCGATCGACAGCATGCCGATCAGCTCGTCGTTTTCCATCACCGGCAGGTGGCGCAGCCGGTGCTGCGTCATCAGCGCCATGCATTCGTCGGTGGTCTGATCGGCGCGAACATAGACCACCGCGGTGGTCATGATGTCGCGCACCAGGGTTTCGCGGGACGTTCGCTGCATCAGAATGACCTTGCGCGCATAGTCGCGTTCGCTGAGGATGCCGACGATCTTGCCGTGCTCCATCACCAGCAGCGCGCCGATGCTCTTTTCCGCCATCAACTGGAGCGCGGCATAAACGGTCGCGCCCGGCTGGATGCTGTAGATGGCTTGCGTCGGTTTGGACGCAAGGACCTGTCGTGCAGTTTTCATCATCCACTCCTGGTCGGGTCGGGGAAGGACTGCGGCCCGCGCCGGCATCCGCGGCGGCGGGCGGTCCGCCAGTCGAGTCGGCGGTACGCCATTCCAGATTAGCAAAGGATCGTGAGGCGTCACAGGGTGACGGGGAAGAATCTTAGTGATGTGCATTTACCGGCATGTCGGCTTTCTTGCCCCACACGCGCGCCGGCTTGCGAGGCGCATCCGGCGCTTGCGCTCCGGCCGCACGCCGTTCCGTGGTCAGCGCATGGGCGCGCGCGACAAGGGCTAGCAGCTCGATCTGGCTGACACGGTCCCCATCGGGAAGGGCGGCAATGTTGCCCATGCACCGCAACATCGGACGGACTGCCGAGGTTGGCAAGCCGGGCAGGACGGCGGCGAGATCCTTCAGGTGCCGGCCGATCAGGTTGAGACCGTTCACGGTATTCGGGTCCACATCCGGGAGCGGCGTGGTGGGCCGCTCCATCGCGCCGGGATTGACCGCGGCAACGAGGGCGTCGGCCAGCTGCGTGGCGCCCTTCTCCAACCACTGCTGGAACGCCGAGCCGGCGGACAATCCGGCGGTCAGTTGCACGATGCGTCTTGCTGTGTCCATGTCGAAGCCATGTGTCCTGGCAAACCTGTCGCAGAGCGAGGCCACCATCTTGTCGCGCCGGCTTCGCGCCGGCGTGTCGGGGGCCAGGACGAGGGAACACAGCGGCTCGAGGATCAGTTCAAGCTGGTCGCGAGGCAGTGCCTCGGGCAAGCCGCGCAGTTGCTTGTCCACCAGCTTCAAGTCTTCGTCGGACACGACTGCATCGCGGAAGTCGAGGCTGGCGGGCAGGTCGGTGTTGGGGTTTGGAGAAGCGCGCAATGTCCGGCAGACTTCGTGCAGCCAGGCCAGCCGATCGTCGCCAGGCAGAAAGCCCTGTTCAGGGACGAGTCCGGCTCGTTCTTCCGGCCGCGTGAAATGCCCGACGGTATGTCGGACACGTGCGACGCGTACGGACCCGCACGGAAGCATCCGGCGCAAGGTTCGTACGATGGCGAGCCATTGCTGCCGCCATGTCATGTGCCTGAATGGCACTTCGACCAGGGCGCCCTCCCACCGTCCCGGTCTGCACTCGACCAGCTCGAAGCGATAGCGGCTGGAGCCAAGCTGAACGATGTGGTGGGAACTGTCGCGATGAAGAACCTGCAGAAGCTCGCCGGGATGGCGCTGCACGGCCTGGCGGACGTCCTGGATGCCGGCAAATCGATGGATGGTGAGAGGAACGCGCATGATGGATGGCAGGGTGGTGTCTGGCAGCGGGGCATGGCCAGCAGCACCGCCGTGAAGGACCGTCGTGCCGTTGCCACGCAGCGAACGCATGGCCGAAGTGTGACGAACTCGTCAAAAAAGAACTTTCGCCAATCTGCAGATTCCGCTTGAAGCGGCACGTCTTCGCAGGCGTGGACCTGCGTTTCGCGAACCATCGTCGGCAGTCGCGCGCAAGACCGCCCGCCAGCGCTGCGGGGATTTGCGGCATCATGGCGGCGTTGCCGATTTCATCGCGGGGCGATGCCGCCCCGCCCGCCGCCGTGCCCGCCAACGAAGTCCCTTCCCGCTCCAGCGATGCATTGCCCGCGCCCGGCGCATTCAATGCCTGCGCCCATTGCCTTGCGCTGGCCGCCGACATGCGCCGGCGCGAGCCGCATGAACGGCTGGCGTTGAAGCACACCGCGCCATTGGTCAGCCAGAGCGCGGCCGGTGTGCCGTTCAGCATGCTGACGTTCCAGTGCCGCGAGTGCGGCACCACCTGGCGCCTGTACGATCGGGCCAACGAGTTGTTCGTCTCCTGGGTGCCACAGTGGCAGCCCGGTGCCTTGGGCTAAGATAGCGCCCGACGCCGGCCTGGCGGCTCCATGCCCAGGTCTTGCCTGCGGTCCAGCTGCGCGATTCCTGTGTTATTCCGGCGTCATGGCTGCGTTATCGCTGCGTTGTCGTTGCGTTAAGCCGCTATGACCGCCGTATGACCGCCGTATGACCGCCCTGTGACCCCCATTTCCCGGCCAACTTCCTACAAATCCCTGTCGCTGCCACCATGCCTTTCGCCTTCCGCCTGCCCGGACTCGCCGCCCTTGCCGCCGTCACGTCGTTTGCCGCCATCGGCAGCGCGCCGGCGTCCGCCGCCGACAACTATCCGTCGCGCCCGATCCGCCTGATCGTCGCCTATCCGACCGGCGGCATCAGCGATACGGTGGCGCGTGCGCTCGCCGAGCGGCTGTCCGACCAGATGGGGACGTCGGTGGTGGTCGAGAACAAGGCAGGCGCCGGCGGCAGCATCGGCATGGACGCGGTCGCCAAGGCGGCGCCGGACGGCTACACGATCGGTTTTTCGTCGACCAGTCCGCTGACCTTGAACCCGCACGTCGGCAAGGTGCATTACGACCCGCAGCGCGATATCGCACCGGTGATGAGCGTGATGTATTCCCCGGTGATCGTGGTCGCCACGTCCGGCTTCACCGGCAAGAGCTTCCAGGATCTGGTCGCGCAGGCCAAGGCCAAGCCCGGCTCGGTCCGGTGGGCGACCTCGGGCCTCGGCACGGTCGGCCATGTCGTGCTGGAGCAGGTCAAGGCCAGGTCGCAAGCGGACCTGACGCTGATTCCGTACAAGGGCGCCGGCCAGCAGATGAACGACGCGCTCGGTGGCCAGTTCGAGGTGATGAGCACCAATGCCAGCCCGGCGCTGACCCAGCAGATGCAGGCCGGACGTCTGCGTGCGCTGGCGGTCGGCGCTCCGAAGCGCATCGACGCGCTGGCCGAGGTGCCGACCTTCGCCGAACTGGGCTATCCGAAGGCCAATCTGACTTCCACCTTCGGCGTGTTCGCGCCCGGCAAGACGCCGGCCGCGATCGTCGCCCGTCTCAATGCCGAACTGAACAAGGCGCTGGCCGCGCCGGAGGTCCGTGAACGCCTGCTCAAGGGCGGCGAGGTGCCGACCGGCGGCAGCGCGGCACAGTTTGCCGCCGCGATCCGCGCCGAGTACGACGACAACGGCCGCATCGTCAAGGAAGCCGGCATCAAGGCGGACTGAGCCGCCGCGCGGGCCCGGTCGCCGCGACTGCCGTCCCACCATCGCACGATCGCTAGCGCCCTCATGCCGGCGATTGCGGATCGCAGCCGGGCTCGGCCGCCTCGGCCGCGGCCCAGCGCGCCAATGCCGTCAGCTCGTCCGGTTCGGTCAGCAAGCCATCCTCGTCGAGCAGGCAGAACGCGATCAGCCCACCCATCAGCCCGCCCGCTGCGGGCGCCAGCCAGAACAGCCACAGCTGCGCCATCGCCCAGCCCTGCACGAACAGCGCCTGGCCGGTGGCGCGGGCTGGATTGAGCGCGGCATAGGTGACCGGCAAGGCGAGCAGATGCGCCATCGCCAGCGCCGGCCCCAGCACCACGGGGCCCGCCGCGATCAGCCGCCGCCGGCGCGTGACGCTGGCGGTCACCAGCGCCAACATCGCCGTCGCCGCGAATTCGATCGCCAGGGCGCTCGGCATGTCGTAGCCCGCGGGCGAATGCAGACCGTAGCCGTTGGCGGCGAAGCGCTCGGACGACAAGGCGAAATCCGGCCGGCCCTGCGCCGCCAGCATCAGCAAGGTCGCCGCCGCCACGGCACCCACCAGCTGCGCGATGCCGTAGGGAATCACCTCGCGCCACGGAAAGCGCCGTGCCGCCGCCAGTCCGAGGCTGATGGCCGGATTCAGGTGCGCGCCGGAGATCGGTCCGACCGCCCGTGCCATCGCATAGGCCGCCAGCCCGAAGGCGAGCGCGATGCACAGCAGGTCCGCGGCGGTGTCCGGCTTGCAGCCGGCCAGCACCACCACGCCGCATCCGGCAAAGATCAAGCCGAAAGTGCCGACCGCTTCCGCGAGCAGCCTTCTGGCGAGAGAGGCCATGGTTCGCTCCTTAGATGGGGTCGACCACATCGAGCCGGCAGCCGGCCGAATACACCGTGGTCAGCCGCACACCGTTGTGCGGCCACAGGGCCAGCTTGGTCCGCACGCGCGACAGATGGCTGTCGAGCGTGCGGGAACCGTCGGGCAGCGGGCGGCGCCAGACCTCGTCGATCATGGTCTGGCGCAGCACCAGCTGGCCGAGATGCCGGAACAGCAGAATCGCCAGATCGAATTCCTTGGGTGACAGCATAACGGGGGCGCCGGTCAGATACGCGCGCCGGTCGGTGGTCGAAAAACGGTAGGCGCCGACCGACAGATCGAAGCACCCTTCGCCCGTCTCGAGCATTCGCCGCGCCAGTGCCTGAACGCGCGCGGCCAGTTCCGCCCGCCGCACCGGCTTGGTGATGAACGCGTCGGCGCCTTCGGCAAGACCGCGACACAGCTGGCACTCCTCGGTGCCATCGCCGAGCAGCATCACCGGCAAGCGGCTGCCCAATGTACGCCGTACCCACAGCAGCACGTCCTGCGCGGCGATTCCCGGCACCTCCCAATCCAGCAGCAGCATGTCGAACGCTTCCTGGCGCAAGGCCATCATCAGGGTCCGTCCCTCCCGGAAGCGGATGCATCGATGGCCTTGCAGGCTGAGCGTTTGCTCCAGCACGACGGCTTGCGTGGGATCGTCCTGCAGCGCGGCGATTCTCATGGCGTCTGCTCTCCTCGCGTGTCGATTCGATTGCGCGCGGGTCGCGGCGGCACCCGGGCGCGACAAGGAAGTTTGCCGGCAGGGCTATCGCCGATCACCGGCCATGGCCGCGGATCGCGAGAGCGCATGCATTCGCCTTCGCGGTCGATCGCCACTGGCTTCGGCGCGGCGATTTCCATCCGCGCAGGCATCGTACGTTCAGACCTCGGTATGCCGAAAGTGAGATTTTGTTGAAACCTCAAATTGAGGCAATTCCTATTTGTAAACGGCCGCGCGCCGTCTTAAATGCGGGGTGGTTCGATGCTCGATGGGAAGGGGCCGGCCGCACGCAAGCCGGCGTTCGATCGCTCTACACCGTGAACGGAGTTTGCGCATGAAGATCGCATCGCTCGAAGACGAACCCGCGCAGGCCGCGTGGATTCAGCAAATCGTGACCGAGGCCGGCCATTGCTGCGTCAGCTTCGGGCTGAGCCGGCAGTTGCTGCTGCGCTTGCGCGACGAGAGTTTCGATCTGTTGCTGCTCGACTGGCAGATGCCGGACATGAGCGGCAAGGAAGTTCTGCACTGGACCCGCGCCAATCTGGACCGGCGCGTGCCGGTGATGTTCCTGACCTGCCGCGGCGCCGAAGAAGATGTGGTCAGCGGCTTGTGCGCGGGGGCCGACGACTACATGGTCAAGCCGATCCGCCCGGGCGAGCTGACCGCGCGCATCCAGTCCCTGCTGCGCCGTACCGACAGCCACCGCGCCGGCACCGACGCGCGGGTCAGCCTGGGCGGTTATGTGTTCGACAGCGCCGCGCGTACCGTCACGCTGAACGGCTGCCCGGTCGAATTGACGCCGAAGGAATTCGACCTCGCGCTGCTGCTGTTTCGCAACGAGGGCCGCATCGTGGCCCGCAACTATATCGTTGCCGCGGTCTGGGGCAGGGAGATTTCCCCGTTGTCGCGCACCATCGATACCCATATGTCGCGCGTGCGCAGCAAGCTGGGCTTGCGCGCCGAGCGCGGTTTCCGGCTGATGCCGGTCTATACCCACGGCTATCGGCTGGAGGCGGTGTCCTTGCCATGAGACTGCGCGACTGGTTTGCACGCCTTGCGGCATGGCGCCGCCGCTGGGTCCGCAGCGCGGCGCGGCGCGGCGATCCGGTATGGCGCACGGTGGCGCACGGGTTGGCCCACGATCTGCGTGTTCCGCCCACCGACATGCTGGCACTCGCGGGGCTGTATCGCGCCGGTGCACTTGCCGGGCCTGCGTTCGCCGTGCAGGTCGTCGCGCACGCGCGCGAGGCGCTGACCCGGGTCGACGAACTGGCCTGCCTGATCGAGGAGGCCGTTCACCGGTATCGCCACGAAGCGGTCGATCTGGCGGCACTGATCGCGGCATGCCTCGATGCGGCATGGAGCGCAGCCGATGAGACGGGCGTGGTCCTGCATTGCGAGGACCTGCCGACCTTCACATGGGTCGATGGCGATGCCCGCATGCTGGAGATGGCGGTTACCCGGCTGCTGGCCCGCGCGATTCTCAATGCCTCGCCCGGCGCGGCCGTGCATCTGCGGATCGGCGTTACGCGCGGCGTCGGCTGGGTCGAGATCGCGACAGCGGCCGCATCGCCCGATGCCGTCGTCGCCGCGCTGTCACGCAGTGCCCCGGCCGGAATGTTCGTGCGTCGCGTGATGCGATGCCACCGGGGCAGGATGACGCTGCGCAAGGAGGGCGGGGCTGCGATCTGGCGGCTGGTGCTGCCCCAAAGCAAGAAAGCACCCGAAGGTGCTTTCCTGCCTGTCGATCGGTAAAAAAACGATGCCGATCAGAAGATGTGGCGGATACCCACGGCCACGCCGGTCTGGTTGCTCTTGCTCGGCAGTTCGGTGCGAGCACCGTCCTTGACCTTGTTGTAATCGACCGTACCGTAGACCTGGGTACGCTTGGACAGCGCGTACTCGGCCAGCAGCACGCCGGTGTAGCGCTTGCCGTCGTTGCCGGCAACGCCGTCCTTGTTGTCGATGTCGTCGTAGTAGAACGCGCCGGTCAGGGCCAGGGCCGGGGTCAGCTGGTAGCTGGCGCCAACGTAACCGATCTTGTCCTTGCGCGGGTTGGCAGCGTGGTTGCCGCCCACCGGAATCGGGTTGCCGGTGGTGGCCTGGTCCGGGTTCAGGAAGCCGTTGTCGATCACGCCGGTGTGGTCCTTGCCGCCGATATAGCCGACGAACAGCTTGGCTGCGCCGATGGTGTACTTACCGGCCACGCCCCACATCTGCTGCTTGTTCTCGTTGATGTCGCGGATTTCCTGGTACACGCCGCCGATGCCGAACGGGCCAAAGGCGTACGAGGCGCGGGCACCCCAGTACTGGTTGGTGCGGACGCTGCCGGCTTGTTCGCCGAAGCCATAGCTGGCGCCGACGTTCAGGCCGCCGAACTTGCCGTCGTAGCTGATGACGTTGTCACGGCGCAGCTGGGTCAGGAAGAACGGCCAGGCGTTGTTGTTGTAGTTGCCGATCGTCAGCGGATCGTAATCACCGAACAGGTTGAAGCCCTCGGTGTATTGACGGCCCAGCTTGATGGTGCCGAAGTCGCCGGACAGGCCGACGTAAGCCTGGCGGCCGAACAGCGTGCCGGTGGCCTGGTTGCCGCGGCCGGTGTCCGGATCGAAGCCGTTTTCCAGCTGGAAGATCGCCTTCAGGTTGTTGCCCAGGGCTTCGCTGCCCTTGATGCCCCAGCGGCTGTTGGTGATGGCGCCGTTGGTCAGTTCGACCAGGCCGTCATCGTTGGCGTTGGCGTTGGTGGTGTAGCGGATGCTCTGGTCGACGATCCCGTACAGCGTGACCGAGGTTTGTGCGTAGGCGCTGCCGGCGAGCAGGGTGCCGAGTGCGAGAGTCAAGGCCGATTTCTTCATGGTGCTCCTTTTCTGTCTTGTGGTTCTGTCGCCGGATCGCGGCGGCATTTATTGGCTCTACGTTGTCGGTAGACGCCGCGAAAATTTATCAAAACGTAAACGGTTCCGACACCAATCCGTGCTCGGGCGGCGCCGAATGGACGCGGCTGGTGCAATTCCGTTGTCAGGCCGCGACAGTTGCCCGCAATGGTGCATTGCGGCGTGCAAACTCGCGCCGGCGAGGGCGTGGGGAAACCGAAAGGAAGGGAGGCGGGGAGGGCGGGGGCGTCCGCATCGGGACACCCCGCCAAAGGGGGGAGGCGGCCGGACCGGGCGGTCCGCCGCCGGCGGTCAGCTCTGCGGGATCTCGATCTTGACCTCGAGCACCTCGAGGTTGTCCTGGCGCTCGAGACTGACGCGCAGGTCCTGGTCGCCGATCTTCACGTACTTCGAAATCACGGCAACGAGCTCGCGCTGCAGTGCCGGCAGATAATCGGCCGGCGCGGAATGGCCGGTGCGTTCATGGGCGAGGATGATCTGCAGCCGCTCCTTGGCGACCGACGCGGACTTCTTTTTCTCCCCGAGCAGGAAGGACAGGATCGACATGGGGATGAGCCCTCCTTACTTGTTGCCGAACAGGCGCGACAGCAGGCCCGGCTTCTGATAATCGACGAAGCGCATCGGCTTTTCCTTGCCGAGGAAGCGGTCCACCACGTCGCCGTAGGCGTCGGCGACGTCCGTGCCCTCCAGATGGATGGCCGGCGTGCCCTGGTTCGAGGCGTGCAGCACGGCCTCGGACTCCGGAATCACGCCGATCAGCTTGATGCGCAGGATTTCCTGGATGTCGGTCAGCGACAGCATCTCGCCGCCGTGCACGCGCTTCGGGTTGTAGCGCGTGATCAGCAGGTGTTCCTTGATCGGCTCGCCTTCGCTGGCGCGCTTGGTCTTGGACGCCAGGATGCCCAGGATCCGGTCGGAGTCGCGCACCGACGAGACTTCCGGATTGGTGACGATCAGCGCCTCGTCGGCGAAGTACATCGCCATCAGCGCGCCGGTCTCGATGCCGGCCGGCGAATCGCAGACGATATATTCGAAGTCCATGTCGATCAGGTTCTTGATCACCTTCTCGACCCCTTCGTGCGTCAGCGCTTCCTTGTCGCGGGTCTGCGAGGCCGGCAGGATGAACAGGTTCTCGCACTTCTTGTCCTTGATCAGCGCCTGGTGCAGATTGGCTTCGCCCTGCACCACGTTGATCAGGTCGTAGACCACCCGGCGCTCGCAACCCATGATCAGGTCGAGGTTGCGCAGGCCGACGTCGAAGTCGATCACGGCGGTCTTGTGGCCGCGCAGGGCCAGCCCGGCGGCGAAGCTCGCGCTGGTGGTGGTCTTGCCGACGCCTCCCTTGCCGGAGGTCACAACGATGATTTTTGCCATGGCTCTTGGTCCAGTAATAGGGTTGAAGCTTGCGCTGCGATGTTGCGGGACTCGGCCGGACTCACTTCATGCGAAGCGGCTCGAGAATCAGGGTTTCGTCGGCAAGCCGGACCTGCGCGGGTTTGCCCAGCACGTCGGGCGGCAGGCTCTGTTCGGCGGTCCGGTAGATGCCGGCGATCGAAATCAGTTCGGGCTCCAGGCAGGTGCAGAAAATGCGCGCGTCCGGATTGCCCTTGACCCCCGCCAGCGCACGGCCGCGCAGCGGGGCGTAAATATGGATGTTGCCTTCGGCAATGACCTCGGCGCCGAAGCTGACCACGTCCATGATGACGACGTCGCCGTGCGCGTAGATCTGCTGGCCCGAGCGTAGCGGCTTGTCGATCAGCAGCGTCGTGGCGGCGCGCGGCGGCTCGGGTGCCGGTGCGGGTGCCGGTGCGGGAGCGGGGGCTTCGCTGGCGGCAGCGGCCGGCTCGGCCTCGCGCGCGGCGCCGGTACGTCCATTGCCGCGGCGGCTCTGGCTGTCCAGCATCGGCAGCCCGCAGGCCTGGGCCCAGTCGTGCTGCTCCTGGCGCGCCACCACACCGATCGCGCGGGCCTTCAGCGTGGACAGCGTGTCGATTACCGCGCCCAGTTCCGGGCGCTGGCCGTCTTCCAGAGAGCGCAGGTCCAGCGCGATGACATCGTTCGAGAAGAAATCGGGGGTCGCTTCGAAGCGCGACAGCAGATCGTCTCGCAGCGCCGAGGTATCCGCGGTATGGAGCGCAAGAAGGAGGGCGTCGACGTTGCCACTACGCAGCTCGAAGTGTGGCGATTTCTTCTGGGACATAGCCGGGTAAGCGTGGAAATATCGCATTCTAACTGCCTCTTCCCGGCTAACTGTAACAATTGTCGATCAGGTGACCTGCAGGGCGCGATGTTTTGCTGCGCGGGGCGGCAGGGGCCGCAGGGGACCGACGGATTCGCCGCAAGGCCGGCCTTCGTTCTTCACCGGCGCCGCCGCTTGTTACGATTGCGCATCCTGACCGAGGAGCATTCATGGGTGCGATCGTCAATTGCGTGGCCTACCGCGGCGGCAAGCGGCTGGGCGAGGTCTCGTTGGAGGACATCAGCGAGGTACTGAAGACGCCGGACACCTTCGTCTGGCTGGGCCTGTACGAACCGGATCTCGCGCTGCTGCGCCAGGCGCAGCTCGAGTTCGGTCTGCACGACCTGGCGGTCGAGGACGCGCTGAACGCCCATCAGCGCCCCAAGCTGGAGGCTTACGGCGACAGCGTCTTCATCGTTCTCAATACTGCCCAGCTGGTCGGCGACAACGTCGAGATCGGCGAAACGCATCTGTTCGTCGGCCCCAACTACGTGGTGTCGGTCCGCCACGGGGCCAGTAGCACCTACGCCCCCGTGCGCGATCGCTGCGCGCACGAGCCGCACGCGCTCGCCAATGGGCCCGGCTACGTACTGTATGCGCTGATGGATTTCGTGGTCGATCACTACATGCCGATCGTCAACGGGCTCGAGGACACCTTCGAGCAGCTCGAGCAGGGCCTGTTCCGCGACCAGTTCGACCGGAACGCGATCGAGCGCCTGTACCACATCAAGCGGCAGGTGCTGCGGCTGCGCAATGCGGTCTATCCGATCGAGGAGATGTGCGGGCAGTTGATCCGCCTGCACGAGGAACTGGTGCCCAAGGATCTGCGCGCCTATTTCCGCGACGTCGAGGACCACGCCAGCCGGCTGCTGAGAACGCTCGATGTCGTGCGCGAAATGCTGACGACCGCGGTGCAGGTCAATCTGGCGCTGGTCACGGTGGGACAGAACGAGGTGGTCAAGCGGCTCGCCGGTTGGGGTGCCATTCTCGCGATCCCGACGGTGGTATTCAGCCTGTACGGCATGAACTTCGAATTCATGCCGGAGCTGAAACTGCCTTTCGCCTATCCGGCCGTGGTCGCCGGCACCGCGCTGGCCTGCACGGCGCTCTGGCGCAAGCTGCATCGGGCGGGGTGGGTTTGATCCAAGTCGCTGTTATGCAGTGCTGCCCGCTCAGGTCGAACGTTTCACCCGCTTTGGATACTGCTGGCGAGAGTGCATGACACGAAGTATCTGTATCTCTGCGTTGACGAGCCGATAAACCACATAGTAGTTCGGATGGATAACCAGCTCCCGGGTGCCGCTGACACGGCCGCGTCGATATAGATACGGACGATCCGGCAGGGCAGCCGTCATCCGGTCAATGTCCTCGTATAGCGAATATGCTGCCTGGGCATTGTGCTCGGCGATATGGGACAGGATGGTATCGAGGTCCGCAAGCGCGGAATCGAGCCAATGAACCCGAGGCATTGCCTGGCTTCTACTGGTAATCGTGACAGGGAAGGGGCGGGCCGTTACTGGGGCTTGTCGGACCCGGCGGCACCCATCTTGAGCAAGCGGGTGCGGATGTGCGCCATTGCTTCCCGGTGCGGAATGAAGGTGGCGTCGGGCGAATCGGCCGCACGAATGGCGGCTTCAACCTCGGTCCGGAACCAGCGGTCATATTCCGCTGCTTCTTCGGCACTCTTGAATTTGGGCTGAAGGGGAGAACTTGCGTCGCTCATGCGGGGCAGTATAAAGCCGCCGAGTCGTGCAGTACTTGAATTCATATCGTGGCTGAACATGGCTGGGTGGGATACCCAGGTACTCCGAAAAAAAACCGGCCACCACCCCCGGTGCCGGGGCGCGACGTTGCGATGGTGGTGGCCGGGTCCGCGCAAGCTGCCCGTGTGGTGAACAACGGAAGGGCATGTTACGAGCGCGGCGCTCGATCGTTTTCGGGGACGGCCCGTGGCTTTTGCATTTGGCGCGCGGAGGCGCACGCGTCACGCAAAAACTGCGCGCTTTGCACATTCGCGATGGCAGCGATGCAGGGCAGGGCAGCGCATAGACGGCGAAAAGACGGCGAAAAGACGGCAAACGAGCGGCAAACGAGCGGCAAACAGGCCTGGAACAAGCGGGGAACAAGCGGGGAACAAGGGACAACAAGGGGGAACAAGCGGCGAACGCGCGGCGCCAGGCGTCGGAACGCAATTTGCCTCCTCGTGCGAATCCATCTTTCGGAGGAGCGACGATGAACGATCCGCACGATTTGTCCGCGGCCGCCACGTCGGGGGCCGCGGAAATTGCCGGACGCCAGGACGCCGTGGCACACCGGACGCTGGACCTCGACGGCATGCGCGTCTTCTACCGCGAAGCCGGACCGAAGGACGCACCCGCGATCCTGCTGCCGCACGGCTACCCGTGCTCGTCCTATCAATATCGCCGTCTGCTGCCGGCGCTGGCCGACCGCTGGCACGCCGTGGCGCCGGATTTCCCGGGATTCGGCTACAGCGATACGCCGGACTTCGGGCAGTTCGGCTACGACTTCGACGCCTACGCGGCCTTTCTGCAGCGCTTCGCCGACGCGCTCGGCTTAAAGCGGTACGCGCTCTACTTGCACGACTACGGTTCCCAGATCGGACTGCGGCTCGCGATCCGCGCCCCCGAGCGGATCGCCGCGCTGATCGTGCAGAACGGCGACATCTACGAGGACGCGCTCGGGCCCAAGTACGAGACGATCCGGCGCTATTGGGACGACCCGTCGCCGGCCAATCGCGCGCCGCTCGAAGCCGCCGCCAGCGAGCATGGCTTTCGCGACGAGTTCATCGGCGAAATCCGGTCCGAACACGTGCCGCGACTGTCGCCCGATCTATGGACGCTGCATTGGCGCCTGATGGACACACCGGTCCGGCGCGAAGTGGCCGTGCGGCTGATGGAAGGGCTGAAGGCGAATCTCGACTGGTTCCCGCGCTACCAGGCCTATCTGCGCGAACACCAGCCACCCACGCTGATTCTCTGGGGGCCGCATGACGGCTATATGCCCGAGGCCGCGGGCCGTGCCTATCTGCGCGATCTGCCGCGCGCGGAACTGCATATGACCGACGGCGGGCATTGGCTGCTGGAGACGCATTTCGCGCAGGTATGTCCGCTGATCCGGGACTTCCTGGGGCGGGTGTGGAACGCAGCGTAGTGGGGTGCGTTCCGTCAAGCTGATGAGCGGGTGCCCTCTCCGTTTGGCGGGAGAGGGCAGGGAGGAAGAGAAGCGGAGAGGAAAGCGGAAAGGGAAACGGCCGCATGAAGCCCACGCCGTCGGCAAACAAGCCGCGGCTCTCCGCTCCCCGCCCCTTCGCTATTCCTCCTGGAACGCCTCCTCCCGCTTGGCCTTGACCGCGGGCAGCGCCACCACCGCCACCAGCGCGGCGGCCGCGACCAGCAGGCCCAGCGACAGCGGCCGCTCGATGAACACATGGAAGTCGCCCCGCGAGAGCAGCAGCGTGCGGCGGAAGTTCTCTTCCATCATCGGCCCCAGCACGAAGCCGAGCAGCAGCGGCGCGGGCTCGCAGCGCAGCTTCATGAAGACATAGCCGATCATCCCGCAGGCGGCAGCGACGAACACGTCGAACACGGTGTTGTTGACCGAATAGACGCCGATGCAGCAGAACGTCAGGATCGCCGGATAGAGGAAGCGGTACGGCACCTTCAGCAGCTTGACCCAGATGCCGATCAGCGGCAGGTTCAGGATCACCAGCGTCAGGTTGCCGATCCACATCGAAGCGATCAGGCCCCAGAACAGCGAGGGGTTGCTGGTCATCACCTGCGGGCCGGGCTGGATATTGTGGATCGTCATCGCGCCGACCATCAGCGCCATCACCGCATTGGACGGAATGCCCAGCGTCAGCAGCGGAATGAACGAGGTCTGCGCGGCCGCGTTGTTGGCCGATTCCGGTCCGGCCACGCCTTCGATCGCGCCCTTGCCGAATTCGTGCGGATGCTTCGAGGTCTTCTTTTCCAGCGAATACGCCGCGAACGACGACAGCGACGCGCCGCCGCCCGGCAACACACCCAGCGCCGAGCCGAGCGCGGTGCCGCGCAGCACGGCGGGAATCATGCGCCTGAAGTCTTCCCTGGTCGGAAACAGGTTGGTCACGCGGTCGGTAAAGGTCTCGCGCGACTCCCGCTGCTCCAGATTGACGATGATCTCGGCAAAGCCGAACAGGCCCATCGCCAGCCCGGTGATGTTGATGCCGTCGGTCAGCTCCGGGACGTCGAACGAGAAGCGCGCCACGCCCGAATTGACGTCGGTGCCGATCAGGCCGATCAGCAGGCCGAGCACGATCATCGCCACGGCCTTGACCAGCGAGCCCGACGCCAGCACCACGGCGCCGATCAGGCCCAGCACCATCAGCGAGAAATACTCGGCGGGACCGAACTTGAAGGCCAGCTCCGACAGCGGCGTCGCGAACGCGGCCAGGATCAGCGTGGCGACGCTGCCGGCAAAGAACGAACCCAGCCCCGCGGTCGCCAGCGCTACGCCCGCGCGGCCCTTGCGGGCCATCTGGTAGCCGTCCAGCGTGGTCACCACCGACGACGACTCGCCGGGCAGGTTGACCAGGATGGCGGTGGTCGATCCGCCGTACTGCGCACCGTAGTAGATGCCCGCCAGCATGATCAGCGCCGCCACCGGCGGCAGCGTGTAGGTGATCGGCAGCAGCATCGCGATCGTCGCCAGCGGCCCCAGGCCCGGCAGCACGCCGATCAGCGTCCCCAACACGCAGCCCAGCAGCGCATAGGCCAGGTTCTGCAGCGACAGCGCGGTGGAGAACCCCAGCGCCAGATGGTTGAGCAATTCCATAGCGCGGGCCTCCTCAAGCCGACAGGAAAGCCGGCCACACCGGCATTTGCAGATTGATGCCGTAGACGAAGGCAACCAGGCTGATGACCACCAGCACCGCGGCATTGAGCAGCGCCCCGCGCCAGGTGAACTCGTGGCTGGCCATCGACGCGATCAGCACCAGCAGGATCACCGACAGCACCATGCCGAGCGGCTTGAGCACCAGGCCGAACAGCACCACCGAGCCGAGCACCCACAGCACGGTGCGCAGGTCCCAGCGTGCGAGCCGGTCGGACTCGCCCTTTGGTGACATGGCGCCGATCGTCACCACCGCGCCCAACAGCGCCAGCACGATGCCGAGCCAGAACGGAAAGTAGCCGGGCCCCATGCGCGCCGCGGTGCCCATGGTGTAGCCGCGCGCGACCAGGGAAAAGCCGAGGCCGACGGCGATGAACATCAGGCCGGAGAAGAAATCGGTTTGTTTGCGTATTCGCATGATGGCGCCCGCAGGATTCGAAACGGTGAACGGAACAGCCATCCCCGCCTGTCTTGGCGCAGGCTTGTCGCGATGGCACTCGGGAATGTCGCGGCGCGCGGGCCCATATGCCGGCGCGGCGACGGCAGGCGACCCTCGTCGTGGCGAGGGCGGCTGCAGGTCAGGGCTGGCGGAAGTCCCGGTGACGGACCGGGACCAGCGCCCTCACGACGGTGCGGAACCGTCGATGGCTACGAAAGATACATCATGGCGTGATGTATTTGAACGCAAACAAGGGTAATTCCCGAGAAATTCACCGTGCCGGTGCCGGGTCAGGTGCGGGGGCATGCATGCGGGTTTGGCCCGATTGCAGCGGGCATTGGTGGCGCGATCCACGCGATCCACGCAGTCGGCCAGGCGCGGCGGCGCGAGCCGTCCCTGGCCGGCGTGGTCCGCGTTGTTGCCGCCGCCGTTGCTGCTGTTGCCGCTGCTTATGCGCCGCGCCCGGCGCTGTCACCGCTCGCGGAAGCGGGCGTATCGCCGATGGCGAAGTCGGCCATGTGTTCGAGCGCGCGGACCAGCCCCGAGTGGTCCCAGGCCTCGCCGCCGAGCGCTTCGCAGACATTGAACAGCTGCTGGCACGACGCGGTGCCGGGCAGGCTCAGGCCGAGCTTGCGGGCGGTCGACAGCGCGAGGTTCAGGTCCTTCTGATGCAGCGCGATCCGAAAGCCCGGATCGAAGGTGCGGCGGATCATCCGTTCGCCATGCACCTCCAGGATGCGCGAGCTGGCAAAGCCGCCCATCAGCGCCTGCCGCACGCGCGCCGGGTCGGCCCCGGCCTTCGCGGCCAGTACCAGCGCCTCGCCGACCGCCTCGATCGTCAGCGCGACGATGACCTGGTTCGCGACCTTGGCGATCTGCCCGTCGCCGACGCCGCCGACCAGCGTGATGTTCTTGCCCATCAGCTGCAGCAGCGGCAACACGCGATCGAACGCGGCCTGCTTGCCGCCCGCCATGATCGACAGCGTGCCGGCCTTGGCGCCGACCTCGCCGCCCGATACCGGCGCATCGACATAGTCGCAGCCGAGCGCTTCGATGCGTCCGGCGAACTCGCGCGTCTCGATCGGCGAGATCGAACTCATGTCGATCACCACCTTGCCGCCGGACAGCCCCGCCGCGACGCCGTTGTCGCCGAACAGCACGCGTTCGACGTCGGGCGTGTCCGGCAGCATCAGAATGACGATCTCCGCCTGCCGCGCGACCTCGGCCGCGTTCGCACAGGATTGCGCGCCGGCATCGAGCAGCGCCTGGGGTGGGCCGCTGCGGCTATGGACGTACAGCGTATGTCCGCCTTCGAGTAGATGCTGGGCCATCGGCGCGCCCATCACGCCCAGGCCGATGAATCCGATATTGCTCATCTGTCTGCCTCATCGATCGATCGGGAACCGCCGGCTCCGTCCAGCATCGTACGCTGGCGCGTCCGGCACCAGCGCCAGCATACGCCCTGTGGGCCATACGCCGGGCGATACTTCCGAGCGATACCCTTCAGCGATGCCACCGGCCGATGCTGCCGGGCCATGGCGCGGCGACATCGCCTGCAGGCGCTCAAGCGGGATCCATCACGAGCCGCGACAGCGGCCCCGGCGATGCGCCGCACCTGGCCTGCACCTGCGCCGCGGCATCGTCCAGCTGCGCCAGCGTGCCGCCGTCGACCGGGATGCCGTCGGCGCGCGCGTGCTGGCGTTCCCGCTCGGGATCGCCCGGCATGCGGATCGCATCGTGTCCCGGCTGCAAGGGCGACGACTTCAGCCAGTCGACGAACGCTTCCAGCTCGGCGCCGAAGCTGGTGCTGCCGGCGAGGCGCTCCGGATCGAACACGATCGCCAGCATGTTGTTCCAGATCGCATGCGGATGCGTCAGGGTCTCGGGCCGGACCGTATGGCCGCCGGTCACGGCCGCGCCCAGCAGCTCGCACATCACCGCCAGCGCATAGCCCTTGTGCTCGGCGAAGGGCCGCAGCGCGCCTTGCGGCTCGCCGTTCTGCGGATACATCACCGAGGCCAGCTCGGTCGCGGCGCCGTCGGCATCGAGCAGGCAGCCGGCCGGCACCGCCACGCCCTTGTTGTGGGCCACGCGGACCTTGCCCAGCGCGATCGCGCTGGTGGCGAAGTCCATCACCAGCGGCGGCTTGCCGGCGACCGGCACGCCGATCGTGAACGGATTGGTGCCATAGCGCGCCTGATAGCCGCCATGCGGCGCGACGATCGGCTTGGACAGCACGTTGACGAAGTGGATCGAAATCATGCCCGCGGAGGACGCCTGTTCCGCCCAATGGCCGACCCGTCCCAGATGGTGCGACTGGCGCAGTCCCATCACCGCCACGCCGTGCTCGCGGGCCCGCGCGATGGCGAGCGCCATCGCTTCCTCGGCCACCGCCGGTCCCATGCCGCGGTTGCCGTCCAGGCTCAGCATGCTGCCGGTGT
Source organism: Cupriavidus sp. DB3 (assembly GCF_020418465.1). Lineage (NCBI taxonomy): Bacteria > Pseudomonadati > Pseudomonadota > Betaproteobacteria > Burkholderiales > Burkholderiaceae > Cupriavidus > Cupriavidus sp. DB3. Next base: position 292,587 of record NZ_JAIZPL010000004.1, read on the forward strand.
CCTGCAGCACGCTGACGCGCCGGTTCAGCTGCAGCTGGTCGCCGAGCCAGGACTGCACGTACTTCGGGATCATGCCGACGCCGTGGGAATCGTGGCCGGTCAGGTTCGCCGTCACCAGATGGTCGGCGGTCAGCTGCGCCTCGCGATCGTCGGAGCCGGCGGCGCGCCACAGGTCGACGACCCATCGATGCAGGGAGGCAGGGGCAATGTGATGTTCGGTCATGGGTTCGGGATGCGAGGTGGGTGAAGAGAGCCGTGGGCTCCCGCGCGAGTTCAGCGGTCAATGATGGGGTATCCGGGCGTCGCATGCCAACCGGTCCGTCATTCGGACTCGAGGTTGGCTGTCGTGTCGTGCTGGTCAACAATGGCGTGTATGGCATGTCCCCGATGCATCGGGAGAAGCGCGCTCCGGGCCGCGTCAGCGGCGCGCCATCGCCCGGCGCACGCGACCAGCGATGGAAGATCGATAGCCTGACAGGCGGCGAATAGACGACCGATACACGACCGATAGACGACTGGTACACGACGATAGACGACGACCGATACGAGGAAAGCCCGATGACCAACGCATCTTCTGAAGTTCGCGCCCGCTATCACGCGGCCGCGCTGCGCGATATGGCTGTCGCCCTGCTGACGCGCGCCGGCATGCCGATCGATCGCGCCGGCGATGTCGCCGACATCCTGGTCGAAGGCGACCTGATGGGCCACGACACCCACGGCCTGCAGCTGCTGCCGGTCTATCTGGCGGAGATCGAGAGCGGCAGCATGCAGGTGGCGGGGGACTACGAGGTGATTTCCGAGCGCGCGGCCGTCGCCACCTGGGACGGCAAGCGCTTGCCAAGGCCGTGGCTGACCCTGCGCGCGCTCGATGTCGCGATCGAGAAGGCGAAGGCGTACGGCACCGGCACCGTGACCATCCGCCGCAGCCACCATATCGCCGCGCTGGCGGCCTATCTGGAGCGCGCGACCTCGCAGGGCCTGATGATGCTGCTGTACTCGTCGGCGCCGGCGGCGATGATGGTCGCGCCGTTCGGCGGCACACGGCCGCTGTTCTCGCCGAGCCCGATGGCGGCCGGCATCCCGACGCCGCGCGGGCCCGCGCTGATCGATGTCTCCACGTCGATCACCACGGTCGGTCTGACCACGCGCCTCTATCGCGAAGGCAAGCGCTTGCCGCACGCCTGGCTGATCGACGAGAACGGCGAGCCCAGCGACGACCCCGCCGTCCTGCAGGCGCCGCACAAGGGCTCGATCCTGCCGCTCGGCGGCCTGGACGTCGGACACAAGGGCTACGCGCTGTCGCTGATGGTCGAGGCGCTGACCGCGGGGCTGGCAGGGCACGGCCGCGACGACCCGGGCCAGCGCTGGGGCAATACGGTCTTTCTGCAGATCCTCGACCCGAAGGCATTCGCCGGGGAGGACGCGTTCGAACACCAGATGGGCTGGATCGCCGATGCCTGCGCGCAGAACCCGCCGCGGCCAGGCGTCGAACAGGTCCGGCTGCCGGGCTGGGCCGCGCTCGACAGAAAGGCCAGGCAGCTGGAGGAAGGCGTTGCGCTGAACCCGAGCATCGTGCCGCAGCTGGAGCCGTGGCTGCGGAAGTTCGGCACCGACATGCCGGAGCGGATGGGCTGAGCCCGGCCGCTCGGTTGTCGGGCTCGGTCGGCGGACTCAGTGATCCGGGATCAACCGTTTGCCCAGGGTGACGGTGGCATCGGCGGCATAGCCGAGCTGGCGATAGAAGGCGAGCACGGCTTCGTTGCCGGCGCGGACCTGCAGGTTCAGCTTCGGGCAGCCGCGTTCCATCAGCAGCCTCTCCGCCTCGGCCATCAACTGACGGCCATGACCGCGGTCCTGGAAATCGCCATGCACGGCGAGGTAATAGATCCAGCCGCGATGGCCGTCATAGCCGACCATGGCGGTCGCCACCAGCCTGCCGTCGACTTCGCCCACCAGGAACAACTCCGGCTGTTCGGCGAGCTTGCGCGCGATGTCGCGGTGCGGATCGTTCCATGGACGTGTGAGGCCGCAGTGCTTCCACAGGGATACCACTTCGGTTTCGTCGGACTCGCGGTAGGTGCGTATTTGCATGGGCGTTCAGCGGTTGCCGGGAAACGCCCAGTGTAGCGTCCCCTTCGCCCGCTCGCGCGCGGCCCCCAACCATGGCGGCCACGGCAACCATCTATCGCTGCTTGATCAGCAGGCTCTGCTGCGCCACGCCGATCGCGCCGGCTTCGTCGTACAGCGTCGAGGTGGTCAGCCCGATGCCGCTCGGCTGCGCGACCGTGACGGAATCCACGCCGACCCATTCGCCCTGCGGCGGCCGGTGCAGCGAGACGCTCAGGTCCGCGTTCGCGAACACGAAGCGATCGAGCGGCAGTGCCCAGCTGATGCCGTTGCCAAAGTCCGCGGCGGCCACCGCACGCGCGCTGGGCGGCGTGGGCCAGCCGTCGATCAGCGGCACTGCCAAGCGGAACCACGCGGCGGCCGGGCCGGGCTCGGCGACGCTGCCGCTCGCCACGCGGCTCTCCATTGCCGTGTAGTGGAACGAGGTCTGCTCGACCATGCCCGGGATGCGGATCGGCTCGCTTCACTGGTCCGGCAGCGGCAGCGGGCATGCGGCGGCGGCCGGGCTCAGGTCGATCGCCCGTTCGCGCATGAATACCGCGACGCCGCGCACGACCGGCTTGTCCTCATGCATCAGGCTCAAGGCCACGCGCCGCACCGAGCCGCCCGGCTGGATTTCGTGCGTGGCCTGCAGCGGCGCGATCGGTACGGGCCGCAGCAATTCCAGCGTCAGCCGCACCATCGACCATCCCGGCTCGTCGGCCATCGCGCGTTCGGCGATCGCAGCCAGCAGGCCGGCCGGCGCGCCGCCGTGCTGCGCATCCGGACTCCACGGCCCACGCGCCAGCGCCGTCGGCAGGATGCGATTGCCGACATAGGCGAATACGCTGTGCGGATCCAGCTCATTCTGCGACGCCACAGGCCACCTCCCGGATCGGTACGGTTTCGACGGCCAACTGGCGTGCCCAGCCGCGGAACCGAATGCGCGTGCATTCGTTCTTTCCGTCGAATTTTTTCCGAGTCTACAACCAGAATCTCAACCTTGCACGAAGAAATGAAAGCATAGATACTTCTTTCATGCCCTACCGTCGAACCCCCAAAGTCGAAGCCCGCCTGGCGGAAACCCGCGAGCGCATCATCAAGGCCGCGCTCAAGCTGGTCGCGCGTGGCGGCTACGCCGCCGCCAACATTCCGGCCATCGCCGCCGAGGTCGATATCTCGGCCGGCCTGATTTACCGCTACTTCGCCACCAAGGCGGATCTGTTCAACGAGGTGTTCAAGCGCGCCGCGCAGACCGAGATCGACGCCTGCGCAGCCGCGTTCGACACCGCAGGCACCGTGCGCGAGCGGCTGGCGCGGGTGGTCGAGACCTTTGCGCGGCGTGCCCTGCGCGGGCGCCAGCTGGCCTGGGCGCTGCTGGCCGAGCCGGTCGATCCGCCGATCGACGTGGCACGGATGCAGTTCCGCGAGCCCTACCGCGCGATCTTCGCCAGGCTGGTCCAGCAGGGCATCGAGGCGGGCGAGATCGCGCCGCAGCATCCGCACCTGGTCGGCACCGCCATCGTCGGCGCCATCGCGGAAACGCTGGTGGGGCCGCTCAGCGCGCCGCATCCGGACGAGGAAGACGTCGACCTGGTGGCGAGCCTCGTCGCCTTCTGCGTGCAATCCCTTGGACCGCAGCCCACTGCTGCCAACCCGTCAAGGAGAAGACGGCATGAGTGACTTCCATCAGGCCGCGCCGAAGCCCGGCAACCGCTTTCGTACCGATCCGACGCTGCGGCTGACGCTGGAGCGGCTGCTTCCGGTGGAGGTGTTCGCCGAGGCCAGCCCCTCGCTGGATCGCCTCGGCGAGCGCGCGGTCACCGAACTGCTGCCGCTGGCCGAGCAGGCCGAACGCAATCCGCCGCAGCACGTGCCCTACAACCCGTGGGGCCGGCGCGTCGACGAGCTGCGCGTCGATCCGGCGTGGCTGCGACTGGTGCAGATCGGCCAGGAGGAAGGGCTGGTCGCCTTGCCCTATGAAACGCCCTACGGCGAGCATTCCCGCGTGGTGCAGGCCGGGCTGGTCAACCTGTACGACCCCGCCTGCGCGGTGGCCGACTGCCCGCTGGTGATGACCGACGGCGCCGCGCGGCTGCTGCTGCAGCACGACCCGCAACTGGCGCGGCGCTATGTGCCGAAGCTGACCGCCCGGCACGAGGCGTGGACCTCGGGCCAATGGATGACCGAGAAGGAGGGTGGCTCGGACGTGGGCCGCAGCTCGACCACGGCGCGGCGGTCGAGCGACGGCAGGTGGTTGCTGAACGGCACCAAGTGGTTCACCTCGGCCACCACCGGGCAGGTGGCGCTGGCGCTGGCGCGGCCCGAGGGCGCGCAGGACGGCAGCCGCGGCCTGTCGCTGTTCCTGGTCGAGCAGCGCCGCCCGGACGGCAGCTGGAACGGCATCGAGGTCCGGCGGCTGAAGGACAAGCTGGGCACGCGCGCGCTGCCCACCGCCGAGCTGGACCTGAAGGACACCGTCGCGGTGCCGGTCGGCGAGATCGGACAGGGCGTCGGCAAGATGGCGGGCCTGCTCAATATCGCGCGACTGTGGGCCTCGTGGGGCGGCCCGGCGGGGGTCGGCCATCTGCTGGATCTGGCGCGCGACTACGCGGGCAAGCGCGAGGTCTTCGGCAAGCCGCTGGCGCAGCAGCCGATGCATCGCGCCTGGCTGGCGCGCATCGCCGCCGAATACGAGGCGATGCTCGCGCTCAATTTCCAGACCGCGGCGCTGATCGGTGCGGCCGAGCACGGGGCCGACGGCACGCTGTCGCGCCTGATGGCGCCTCTGACCAAGCTGGCCTGCGCGCGCCAGGCGGTCTGGGCCGGCAGCGAGCTGCTCGAGAGCTTCGGCGGCGCGGGCTATATCGAGGACACCGGCCTGCCGCGGCTGTTCCGCAATCTGCATGTGCATTGCATCTGGGAGGGCACGACCTCCGTGCTGGCGCACGACGTCCTGCGCGCGCTGCGCGCCTCCGAACATGGCGAGGCCTGGATCGAGGACGTGGTGCGGCGGCTGCGCGGGCTGTCGCTCGATGCGACGCGCGGCCTGCGCCAGCGGATCGAGAATGCGCTGGACACGCTGATTCCGATGATCAACGCGCCGGAGGAAGCGCAAGGCCGGCGCCTGGCATGGGGCATGGCGCGCACGTACCAGGCGGTGCTGCTGGGCGAGGCGGCGGAATGGCGCCTGCGGGTCAAGCGCGATGCGGCAGGGCTGGCCGCGGCCGAACTGTTCTGCGCCGACGGACTGGTGCCGGCGACGGTGTCGGCGATGTTGTCCGCAACCGGTGGCAGCGACATCGCCGCCGCGGTCGATGCGCTGGCGATGGGAACGGCGCGACCGCACGCCTGATGGCATCGGCCTGAATGGAATCACCGGGGAGGAAGCGGCAAGCCATACGGTAGACGACGGAAGACGAAACGGCCGAACCAGGAACGGCCTCAAGGAGGAGACACCATGTGGACGATCAATGAGGCGCTGGACAGCGTCGCCCGGCAGCGCAAGTCGGATATCGCCATCGTCGATGGCGCGCAGCGTATCCGCTACGACGAACTGCGACGGCGCGTCAAGCACACCGCCGCGTGGCTGCAGGCGCAAGGTATCGGCAAGGGCGACAAGGTCGCGCTGCACGGCCGCAATTCGGCCGCATGGGTGATCGCCTACTACGCGATCCTCGATATCGGTGCCGTCGCCGTACCGGTCAACCACAAGCTCGCCGCGCCCGAAACCGCCTATATCCTCGAACACAGCGAAAGCCGGCTGTGGCTGGTCGATGCCGACCTGCATCGGCAGCTGGACGGCGCGCCGCCGGCGTTTGCGCTGTCGCCCGCCGGCAATGAGGCGGGGCTGCCCCTGATGGCTCCGGAGGGCGGGGCGCACCCCTATCGGCCAGTCGGAGTCGAAGCCGACGATCTCGCCGAACTGCTGTACACCTCGGGCACCACCGGCAGGCCGAAGGGCTGCATGCACTCGCACGCCAACGTGATTCTCGCCGGCACGGGATCGAGCCTCGTCTATGGGCTGGGTCCTTCCGATCGCGTACTGCTGGCGATGCCGATCTGGCACAGCTTTCCGCTGAACAACCTGCTGGTCGGCAGCCTGTTCGTCGGCGCCACCGTGGTGCTGCTGCCCGAATATCATCCCGTGCGGTTTCTCGAGACGGTGCAGCAGGAGCGATGCACGCTGTTCTTCGGCGCGCCGATCGCGTACCTGATGGCGATGAAGATGGCACCGGATTTCGCCAGCTACGATCTGTCCAGCGTGCGCGCCTGGCTGTACGGCGGCGGCCCGATCGATGCCGGCACCGCCCGCGTGCTCGCCGAACGCTACCGCTCCGAGCGCTTCTATCAGGTCTTCGGCATGACCGAAACCGGCCCCACCGGTACCGCGCTGTTGCCGGAGGAGCAGGTCGTCAAGGCGGGCTCGATCGGACGCCACGCGGTCAGCGGCTGCACCATCAAGGTCATGCGCGACGAGCAGCACGAGGCCGGGCCCGGCGAGGTCGGCGAAATCTGGATGCGCTGCCAGTCGATGATGCAGGGCTACTACCGCGATCCCGCCGCGACCGCGGCGGCGTTTCACGATGGCTGGTATCGCACCGGCGACCTGGTGCGGATCGACGAGGACGGCTATCTGTTCATCGTCGACCGCGTCAAGGACATGATCGTCACCGGTGGCGAGAACGTCTATTCGAAGGAGGTCGAAGACGTGCTGGCGGGCCATCCGGCGATTTCCGAGGTGGCGGTGGTCGGCATGCCGCATCCCGAGTGGGGCGAGAGCGTGGCGGCCGTGGTGGTGGCCAAGGCCGATGCCAGCGTCGACGTCGAAGATATCCAGGCATACTGCGCCGAACGGCTGGCGAAGTACAAGGTGCCGCGGCAGGTGCGCGTCGTCGAGGCGATGCCGCGCACGCCGACTGGCAAGGTGATGAAGTACCAGTTGCGCGAGCGCTTGCGGACGGGTTGAACGCGCGAGTTTGAGGGGGGAGCGGGTGAAGTTGGGCGGTCTGCCGGTGCCTGCGGCAGTGCTTGCCGTGGTGCGTGCAGCGAGGCGCTGCATGGCGCCGCATGGCACCGCACGGCACCGCGGACCGTCCCGCGCTTCAATCGGTTTATCCTTGTGCCTTCCCCTGACTCAACGGATTACCGCAATGACCCGACTCCCCATCCTTGCTTCCTTCGCTTCGTTTGCTTCCCTCGCTTCGCTGCTTTCCTTCGGCGCGCTGGCCTTCGCCGCTCATGCCGCCGAACCGGCCCAGACCCTGCCTTCCGGCGTCTCGATCCAGCACCTGACCAAGGGCAACGGCGCCTCGCCCAAGGCCACTGATACCGTCAAGGTGCATTACCGCGGCACGTTGACCGACGGCACCGAATTCGACAGCTCGTACAAGCGCGGGCAGCCGATCTCGTTCCCGCTCAATCGCGTGATCCCGTGCTGGACCGAGGGCGTGCAGAAGATGCAGGTCGGCGGCAAGGCCAGGCTGGTGTGCCCGGGCAGCACCGCCTATGGCTCGCGCGGCGTGCCGGGGACGATCCCGCCGAATGCGACGCTGAATTTCGAGGTGGAGCTGCTCGGCATTGGCGGTTGAACGCGCCATTCCGGCAACATCTCCCGCTACGTCATTCGCTACGTCGGTCGCTACTTGGTGCTGACCGACCGCCGCGCGGCATCGCACTCCTCGCAGCCAACCTGAGGCGGATGCAGGAAGACGAGCGGATCGCGAGCCAACTGCTGCCGCACGACATCGACGATGTCCCGCGCCCGCATCAAGCGGGCGCCGGCATTGCCAACGGGGCCTTCACGTTGAAGGCCCTTTTCCTTGAGCCATCCGTCCACCAGATCGAAGCGCTGGCAGCAGTGGTCGTTTTCGAGATAGTCGATGCGAGCCGGCTTGCCGTCCCGCAGCACCGTGCAGTGATGCGGCACGCCGTAAGGCACGCCGGCCATCAGTTCGGCCAGATGGATCGTGGTGTTGGCGTCATGGCCCACGCCGAGCAGCAGCACCTGTCCATCGAGCTCGTGCACGCGGCCGACCGGGCTGGCCGGAATATGGGGCGGCAACGGCAAGGGATCCGCGGTGATTCGATGCGCCTGCGGTCCCGCCGCCGCGAAGGCAAACGGGTGGTGGCTGCGAACCACGTCGGGCAGTCGCCAGAAGGCATCGGCGACCGCGCCAAGGTCCGCCGATGCCGGCGTGGCGGCCGGGTCGAAGGGCGCGTCGTCGTCATCGCCCCACGACGGCATCACCAGCGTGCCGGCGGGGCCGACCGCTTCGCGCAGCGCCTCGATCAATCCTTGTGGGCCCCGTTGCACGGGCCTGATCGAGCGGAACGACGCGTGGACCAGCAGCACGGCGCCCGGAGGCACGCCGAGCGCGCGCAACTGGGTCACCAACTCGGCCTGTTGCCACGCGCGCGGATCATCGGGATGCCGCATATTTTTGTCCCCATTCGGCGACCGGCCCCAACGCCCGATTCAATGCCCGGCCGGCCGGCGTCAGCGAGTATTCCACACGCGGCGGTACCTCGTGAAACACCTCGCGGCGCACGATGCCGTCCGCCTCCATCTCGCGCAATTGCTGGATCAGCATCTTCTCGGTGATGCCATCGAGCAGTCGGCGAAGCTCTCCGGTCCGCAAGGGCTTGGCATGCAGCTCGTACAGGATCAGCGCCTTCCATTTGCCGCCGATCACTTCGAAAGCAGGGCCGATGCCGCAGTTGTAAGGCTGGCTGCGTTTCATTCTATTCATCTCCAATACTTACCAATTGGATAGTACCTGTCATTTTAGTGCGTACTTGACCATCAAAACCGTACATTCGCATACTGCGCCAACGCTTACACGAATGGAGTGCGCAGATGAAAACGGTAGCCGTGATCGGCCTCGGCCAGATGGGAACGAAACTCGCCAGCCTGCTGTTGCAGGCGGGCATGGAAGTGCATGTGTGGAACCGCACGCCGGACAAGGCCGCATCGTTGGCGAGCCATGGTGCCATCGTCGCGGATACGGCCGCACAGGCGGCGGCTGCAGCCGAAGCCGTCGTCATCTGCGTGCACGACTACGCGGTCACGCACGCCATCCTGTCGGCAGACGGGGTCAAGGAGGCGCTGAAGGGCAAGCTGGTGTTGCAGCTGACCACCGGAAGCCCGCAGGACGCGAAGGAGTTGGCGGCCGTGGCGCGCGAGGTGGGTGCCGGCTACCTGGACGGCGCCATCCAGGTCGCGCCCGAGCAGATGGGCCAGCCCGATACGACCATCCTCGTTTCCGGAAGCCGTGCGGCACATGCCGATGCGCGCGATCTGCTGGCGGCGCTCGGCGGCAATATCGTCTACCTCGGCGAAGACGCTGCCGCCGCGGCCACCATGGATCTGGCGACGCTGTCGTACGTCTATGGTGCGTCGATGGGCTTCTTCCAGGGCGCCGCGCTGGCGCAGGCCGAGGGGCTCGACGTCGGTGTCTATGGTGGCATCGTCGAGGCGATGTCTCCCTCGTTCGGCGCATTCCTGCGTCATGAGGGCAATGTCATCGAGAAGGGCGATTTCGCGATCTCGCAGAGTCCCTTGTCGATCTCGGTCGATGCCACCCGGCGCATCGAAGAGGCGATGCGTCGTCAGGGCCTACGGAGCGAATTGCCCGCGCTGATTGCGCAGCTGCTGCGCGACGCGGAAGAAGCGGGACATGCGAACGAAGAGTTCGCGGCCGTGACGAAGATCTTGAGGGGCGCGGCGGCACCGACGTCCGTCGGTTGAGCCGCTCACGTCAAGCTGTCTCCATTCTTTGTGGCAAGGCTGCGGGCGTGGCGCGCCGCCTCGTGTGCATGGCGCGCCAGCCCGGGCGATTCCGGCTTGGAGACTGATCTTGCCGGACCTGAAGCGGGGCAACAATGATGCGTCCGGCATATTACGCATCACCCGGCGGAATGGCGGCCGGCAGCTGGGTTGCCGGCGCGCACTGCGAAATCGATGCCCGTTGGCAGTGGCCGCACGCGGCGATACCATTGCCTTCGCCAGTCTGGATATAAGGAATCGAATCGATCGGTATCCCCGATTCGGTCCGCTGCGGCGCGGTCTTGGCGCGCGAGATGACCGGCATCGCCGTTGTCGAGCGGAAGAGTTCAACGTGATCGAGCAAATCGTCATCGTCGGCTTTGGCTGTATCGGGCAGGCCGTGCTGCCGCTGCTGCAGCGAACCTGGCCACGGGCGGCCATCACCGTGGTGGATCGCTCGCTGGACGATCGCCGTCGGCAGGTCGTGGCGGCGCACGATCTGCGCGCGGTGGAGGCCGGCATTACCGCGGACAATTTCGCGCCCGTCCTTGGCCCGCTGCTGCGCCCGGGGACCTTTCTGGTGAGTTTGGCGCCTTCCGTCTGCAGCCGCGACCTGATCGCACTGACGCAGCACCGCGGTGCCTTCTACATCGACGCCGGCATCGAGCCTTGGGACTATGCCGGCAACGCCCCCGCCTCGCAGCTGAGCAACTACGCGTTGCGCGAACGGATGCTGGCATTCGCCCGCGGCCGCGAGACGCTGCCGACTGCGCTGGTGGCGCATGGCGCCAACCCGGGCATGGTGTCGGTGCTGGTCAAGGCGGCCTTGATGGAGCTGGCGGGCCATGCCGGGCTGGAGGCGGTCGAACCGCGGCATCGCGCCGGCTGGGCCGCGCTCGCACGCCGTCTCGATCTACGGGTCATCCAGATCAGCGAATACGATAGCCAGCAAGCGCCGGGCTTCCCGCGCGATGGCGAATTCGCCAACACCTGGTCCGCGGAGGGCTTCATCACCGAATGCCTGCAGGACGCGGAACTCGGATGGGGAACGCATGAGCCCGCGCTGCCCCCCGGCGGCTACCGCCACAGTGACGGCTGCGGTGCGGCGATCGCGATCAATCGGCCGGGACATCGCACGCGCGTTCGCTCATGGTCGCCGGCGCACGGACCGTTCGACGCCTACCTGATCACGCACAACGAATCGATCTCGATCGCGGCCTACCTTACCGACGATGGTGCCCAGGGCGCCGGTGCGGCCGATGCAGCCGATGCAGCCGGCCGGCCCCCGTATCGTCCCACCGTCTACTACGCCTACCGCCCCACCGCCGCCACGCTCGCCTCGATGCAGTGGCTCGACGACCGGACCGCCACGCGCGTACGCGGCGCACGCATCCTGCGCGACGAAATTGTCAGCGGCGAGGACGAACTCGGCGTGCTGCTGCTCAGCGGCCGATACGGCGGCATCTGGTACGGCTCGCACCTCGGCATCGAGCGAGCGCGCACGCTGGTACCTTACAACTCGGCGACGAGTCTGCAGGTCGCCTCCAGCCTGGTGGCCGGAATGCGCTGGGTGCTGGCGAACCAGCGGCGCGGCGTGGTGGAGTCCGAAGCGGTGGACTTCCGTTCCGTACTCGCCGACGCAGCGCCCTGGTGGGCGCCGCTGGGCGGGCATGTCACGGACTGGCAGCCGAAGCCGGGGGCGAGGTCCCTGGTGATCGCGGACTTCCTGCTGGACTAGCGACGGCGGCCCGGCTGCGGATCGTCAGCTCGCCGCTCGCCGCCGGACCGTCTCAGCCCACCGGGATCGGCGTGGCCGCGATGCTCTCGTTGAAGCCATTGACGAACGCATGCTCTGCGGCGCCGGGGTTGTCGCGCAACGGACGTGCCGCTTCGACCAGCACTTCTTCCGCATCGGTCGCCAGGGCCGCCATGGTTTGCTCGATGAAGGCATCGAGCGGCATCGCGCGCGGGTCGTCGCTCTTCTGGATCAGGTCCGTGTTGACCCAGGGCGGCGCGATTTCCTGCACGCGCACCGAGGTGTGGCGCAACATGAAGCGCTGGGACAGCGCGTAGGAATGCAGCGCGGCCTTGGTCGCCGAGTACACCGCGGTGTTGGCAAGCGGCACGTAGGCCAGCACCGACGTGTTGTGGATCACCACCGAGCGCGGCTGGCGCTTCAGGTGTTCGATCAGCGCCGAGGTCATGCGGATCGGGCCAAGCAGGTTGGTGGTCACGGTGGCCTGCATGGTCGCCTCGTCGATCGCGGCGTCGGCCTGATCGAAGGGCATGATGCCGGCGTTGTTGATCAGCACGTTGAGCCCGGGATAGCGGGCAGTCAGCTCGCTTGCCGCGCGCGCGATGCTTGCGGGGTCGGCGATATCCAGCTCCACCGCGTCGATGCCCGGGTTGGCCTTGGTCACTTCGTCCAGCAGATGCTTGCGGCGGCCGCCGATGATGACCTGGTTGCCGAGCTTGTGGAACGCTTCCGCCAGGGCGCGGCCGATGCCGGAGGTGCCGCCGGTGATGAAGATGGTGTTGTCGGTGAGTTGCATGTCGATGTCCTGTATCGCTGTATCGGTCAAAGGGGATTCGGCAGCTCGCACTGGAGCCCATTGGCCCTGCCGTGCCGCCGGTGCCCGATGCGTTGCCGTCCGAGCTCATTCTGGTGGAAACCGGAGATGGCTCAAATGACCAGAAAACCGCAATAAGGGACACGGAGAAAGGCCGGCCGATTGGCGGCCCTGCCGCTACAATGGCCGGCATCCAATTGGCGGAACCCTCCAAAGGGGACATCATGAGCGCGCGCATTGCCCTGGTCGTCTATCCCGGCTTTCAGATCCTCGACATGGCGGCACTGACCGTCTTCGAGCTGGCGAACGAGCTGTCGTCGCAACCGCGCTACGAGATTGCGGTGGTGTCCGCCGACGGCGGCATGGTGGCCGGATCGTCGCGCGTCAAGATCGAGACGCAGGCAATCGGCCGGCGGCACTACGACACCTTGCTGGTCGCCGGCACCACGACGCAGGCCCCCACCGAGCCCGCGCTGATCGCGCAGTTGCGACGAGCGGCGCCACGCGCCAGGCGCATCGCCAGCATCTGCACCGGTGCCTTCATCGTGGCGGAGGCGGGACTGCTGGACGGACGCCGGGCCACAACGCACTGGGCGCTGGCGCGCGAACTGCAGCAGCGTTTTCCCGCGGTGCAGGTCGATGAGGACAAGATCTTCGTCAACGACGGGCCGGTGTGGACGTCGGCGGGCATGACGGCCTGCATCGACCTCGCGCTGGCCCTGGTGATGGCGGACCTCGGCGATGCGCTGGCCAAATCCATCTCGCGGATGATGGTGGTGCATTACCGCCGTACGGGCGGGCAATCGCAGTTCTCCACGCTGGCTGCGCTCGAGCCCAAGTCCGATCGCATCCGGCTCGCGCTCGACTTCACGCGCGAACATCTGCACGAGCCGTTATCGGTCGAACAGCTTGCCGAGCACGTGCATTGGAGCAAGCGGCATTTCAGCCGGGCGTTCCAGGCGCAGACGGGCATGTCGCCGGCAAAGGCGATCGAGAAGCTCCGGCTCGAGGCGGCCCATGCGCTGATCGAGGCAGGAGAGACCTCGATCGGCAGAGTCGCGTCGCAAACGGGATTCGGCGACGAGGAACGGATGCGGCGGGCCTTCCTGCGCTCGCTCGGCAGGCCGCCGCAGGCGCTGGTACGGGAAGCGCGGGCGCGCCGCGGCGGCGACGGCTTTGCGGGCGCAGGGGCATTGCGCGCGGCATAGTGCGCGGCATAGTGCGCGGCATAGTGCGCGGCCTGGCAGCCGACCGACCTGCAACAGTGCCGTGGCGAGTCTTGTGCCACGGGCATACGCGGACAACAATACGGTCCGCACACAAGGAGGCAAACCAGTGACCACCGCACACGTCTTCATCGCCACCAGCCTCGATGGCTTCATCGCCCGCCCCGACGGCGATATCGGCTGGCTGCTGCAGCGCGACGATCCCGACGAGGACCATGGCTACACGGAATTCATCGCGGACAAGGACCTGATCGTGATGGGACGCGGCAGCTATGAGAAGGTGCTGAGGTTCGATCCATGGCCTTACGACCGGCCCGTGCTCGTGCTGTCCAGGCAATTGGCGGACACGCCGGTGCCCGAGGCGCTGAAGGGCAAGGTCCGCTTTGCCAACTGGACGCCGACGGATGCAATGGAGGCACTGGCGCGCGAGAACGTGCGTCGCGTCTATGTCGACGGCGGGCAGCTGGTGCAGTCGTTCCTGCGCGACGGCCTGATCGCGGACATGGTGATCACCACGGTGCCGGTGCTGATCGGCTCCGGCAGGCCGTTGTTCGGCGCACTGCCGCACGACATCGACCTTGCGCTGGTATCGAGCCGCAGCTTTCCTTCGGGGCTGGTGCAGTCGACTTATCGGGTGATGCCTTGAATGTCCTGAATGCCCCGAGTCTTCTGAATCTTCTGAGCCGGCCATAAAAAAACGCCCGGCCGTTGAACGGTCGGGCGTCTTGCCTCGGCTTGAACAGGCCGCCATGCTACGGCGCTGCGCGATCACACATCGATATTGCGTGCCACCAACGCATTCGACTCGATGAAGTTGCGGCGCGGCTCTACCTCGTCGCCCATCAGCGTCGTGAAGATCTGGTCGGCCGCGATCGCGTCCTCGATCTGCACCTTCAGCAGGCGGCGCTGCGTGACGTCCAGCGTCGTTTCGAACAGCTGCTCGGGGTTCATCTCGCCCAGGCCCTTGTAGCGCTGGCGGGACACGCCGCGCTCGGCTTCCGACAGCAGCCACTGCATCGCGCCGTGGAAGTCGTTGACGGTCTGCTCGCGCATCTTCTCGCCTTCGCCGCGGCGAACCTTGGTGCCGACCGGAATCAGGCCCTGGAAGGTCTTGGCGGCGAGCGCCAGCGCGGCGTAGTCGGCGCCATGGACGAAGTCGGAATCGATGTGCGACAGGCGCACGTTGCCGTGATGGCGGCGGGCCACCATCAGGCGGTGCTTCTCGTTCTTCTCGTCGAACTGCGCGTAGACGTCGGCGGTGCCGTCGTCATTGACCGCGGCGCCGTTCAGGCGCTTGGCGTGCATTTCCGACAGCTTGGCCTTCAGCGCGCGGGCCGAGGCCTCGGCGGCTTCGGCGGAGTCCAGGTTCAGTTCGACGCCGTCGGCGATCGCGCGCAGCGCGTCGCTGTCGACCACGCGCGACAGGCGGCCGATCACCGCTTCGGCCAGCTGGTACTGGCGCGCCAGTTCGGTCAGCGCTTCGCCGGTGATCTCGCTGCCGTCCGGGCGCAGCAGGCTGGCCTTTTCCATCGCCAGGCGCAGCATGTACGCGTTCAGCTCGTTGTCGTCCTTGATATAGCGCTCGTCCTTGCCGTGCTTGACCTTGTACAGCGGCGGCTGCGCGATATAGACATAGCCGCGCTCGATGATGTCGGGCATCTGCCGGTAGAAGAAGGTCAGCAGCAGCGTGCGGATGTGCGAGCCGTCGACGTCCGCATCGGTCATGATGATGATGCGGTGATAACGCAGCTTGTCGAGGTTGTAGTCGTCCTTGCCGATGCCGGTGCCCAGCGCGGTGATCAGCGTCAGCACTTCCTGGCTCGACAGCATCTTGTCGAAGCGCGCGCGCTCGACGTTCAGGATCTTGCCCTTGAGCGGCAGGATCGCCTGGAACTTGCGGTCGCGGCCCTGCTTGGCGGAGCCGCCTGCGGAGTCGCCCTCGACCAGGAACAGTTCGGACAGCGCCGGATCGCGTTCCTGGCAGTCGGCGAGCTTGCCGGGCAGGCCCATGCCGTCGAACGCGCCCTTGCGGCGGGTCATTTCGCGGGCCTTGCGCGCGGCCTCGCGCGCGCGCGCGGCGTCGACGATCTTGCCGCAGATGATCTTGGCGTCGTTCGGCGTTTCCAGCAGGAAGTCGCCCAGCGCCTTCGATACCAGTTCCTCGACCGGCAGCCGCACTTCGGACGACACCAGCTTGTCCTTGGTCTGCGAGCTGAACTTGGGCTCGGGCACCTTGACCGACAGCACGCACGACAGGCCTTCACGCATGTCGTCGCCGGTGGTCTCGACCTTGGCCTTCTTGGCGATCTCGTTTTCTTCGATGTACTTGTTGATGACGCGCGTCATCGCCGCGCGCAGGCCGGTCAGGTGGGTACCGCCATCGCGCTGCGGAATATTGTTGGTGAAGCAGAGCACCTGCTCGTTGAAGCCGTCATTCCACTGCATCGCCACTTCGACGGTAATGCCTTCCTTCTCGGCATTCGCGTAGAAGATATTCGGATGCAGCACCGACTTGGCGCGATTGATGTATTCGACGAAACCCTTCACGCCGCCGGAGAAGGCGAAATCCTCTTCCTTGCCGGTGCGCTGGTCGGTCAGGCGAATATGCACGCCGTTATTCAGGAACGACAGTTCGCGGATGCGCTTGGACAGGATCTCGTAGTGGAACTCGACGTTGGTGAAGATTTCCTGGTCGGCGAGGAAGTGGACCTCGGTGCCGCGCTTGTCGGTCGGGCCGAGCACCTTCATCGGCGAGACTTCGACCGGCTGTCCGTCCGGGCCGTTGACCGTTTCGACGATGCGGTTCTGCACCGCGCCCTGGGCAAATTCGATGAAATGCGCCTGGCCGTCGCGGCGCACCGTCAGGCGCAGCCATTTCGACAGCGCGTTGACGCAGGACACGCCGACGCCGTGCAGGCCGCCCGAGACCTTGTAGCTGTTCTGGTTGAACTTGCCGCCAGCATGCAGCTCGGTCATCGCGATTTCCGCGGCGCTGCGCTTGGGCTCGTGCTTGTCGTCGAACTTGATGCCGGACGGAATGCCGCGGCCGTTGTCGATGATCGAGATCGAGTTGTCGGTGTGGATCGTGACCTGGATTTCCGTGCAGTAGCCGGCCAGCGCTTCGTCGATGGAGTTGTCCAGCACCTCGAACACGAGGTGATGCAGGCCGGTGCCGTCCGAGGTGTCGCCGATATACATGCCCGGCCGCTTGCGTACCGCCTCCAGGCCTTCCAGGATCTGGATCGAGGAGGCGCCGTAGCTGTTTTCCTGTTGCGGGTTCTGCTGTTGGGTCATGTTTTCCTACTCACGGCAAATGCGGGGAGCGCGGCGCGCCGGGTTACGACGCGGCCATCGGCCCTCCGCATGGCGGTTACATAAAAACGGCAAAGGGGCGGATCGCCATGATCCTGCCCCTGCTACTGCGGGTCGGTCGCGCGGGCTGTTTGCCCGCTGCGAGAGCCGTAGCCTGCCGTTCGATGCTCCGGATTCTGCGTATCTTGCGATCCTTTACCGGAACATCAGATGCGCATCGGCATGACGACGTACTTGAAGTTGTCGTCTTCCGGCACGGTGATCAGCGCGCTCGAATTCGAGTCGCCGAGGCTGACCTGGACCTGCTCGCTCTTGAGGTTGCCCAGCACGTCGAGCAGATAGGTCACGTTGAAGCCGATATCGAGCGCATCGCCCGAATAATCGAGTTCGAGCTCTTCCTGCGCCTCTTCCTGATCGGCGTTGGTCGAGCTGATTTTCAGGGTATGCGTATCGAGAATGCAGCGCACGCCCTTGAACTTGTCGGTGGTCAGGATCGCGGTGCGTTGCAGCGCCTGCTGCAGCTTGATGCGATCGATCGCGAAGGCGTTCTTGTAGCCCTTCGGAATCACGCGCTGGAAATCGGGGAACTTGCCTTCCACCAGCTTCGAGATCAGTTCGACATTGGCGAAGGTGAACTTGATCTGGTTCGCGGCCAGCTGCACCTGCACCGGGTCGTCGTTGTCCTCGAGCAGGCGTTGCAGTTCCAGGATGGTCTTGCGCGGGATGATGACTTCCTGGCGCGCGCCGGCGCCCGCCGCTTCCTGTTCGAGCTCGACCGCGCAATAGGCGAGGCGGTGGCCGTCGGTGGCGACCGCCATCAGCTTCTTGCCGTCGACCACCAGCAGCATGCCGTTCAGGTAGTAGCGGATGTCCTGCTGGGCCATGGCGAAATGCACCATCGCCAGCAGATGCTTGAAGGTCTTCTGCGGCAGCGTGACGCTGGCGTTGAATTCGGTGGCTTCGGCCACCGTCGGGAATTCCTCGGCGGCCAGCGTCTGCAGCGCGAAACGGCTCTTGCCCGATTGCACCGTCATCCGCTTGTCCGACAGCGACAGCGCGACATCGCCGTCGGGCATCGCACGCAGGATATCGAGCAGCTTGCGCGCGGCCACGGTGGTGGCCACGTCGTCGCTGCCGACGCCGCATTCGGCGTGCGTGGTGATCTGGATTTCGATATCGGTGGACAGGAAGGAGACGTTGGCGCCGGACTTGCGGATCAGCAGGTTGGCCAGGATCGGGAGGGTGTGGCGGCGCTCCACGATGCCGCTCACGATTTGCAGCGGACGCAGCAGATTGTCTCGCGAGGTTTTGACCAATTGCATTGAATATGTCCTTCGTCGTTTATAGTCAGCGTCCGCCGGGTGTCTTGGACAACTCCAAAATCACTTAGGAATCAAGGAGTTAATGTCGCATTTTACCTCGGATCGGGCGGCTCGGCAAAGCCGGACGATGTGTGGCTGGTCTGCATATTGTGCATGAAAAGCCACGATCCCCCAATATTGCCGGCGGCCCGCAAAGCCTTGTCCCGCGCGGGTTTGCGGGTCGCCACCGGGCTTTTCCGCGTCCCGCGGCAGCGCGCGGCGCGCAGACCACAGTATGCCAGCCCGCGCAGGCCGTCCCGCAAAATCCCCGGCGCCGGGTTTTCAACCCTTCAGGGTCTGTTCCAGAACGTGCAGTTCGTGATTGAGCTGGGCATCCTTGCTGCGCTCGTCGGCGATCTTGCGTACCGCGTGCAGCACGGTGGTGTGGTCGCGCCCCCCGAACAGCTCGCCGATCTCGGGCAGGCTCTTCTGCGTCAGTTCCTTGGCCAGATACATCGCGATCTGCCGCGGCCGCGCGATATTGGCAGGCCGCTTTTTGGAATACATGTCGGCGACCTTGATGTTGTAGAAGTCGGCGCAGGTCTTCTGAATGTTTTCTACCGAAATCTGCCGGTTCTGTACGGTCAGCAAGTCCTTCAGCGCTTCGCGGGTGACCTCGATCGTGATGTCCTTGCCGTGGAAGTTCGAGAACGCGAGGATCTTGCGCAGCGCGCCTTCCAGTTCGCGCACGTTCGAGCGCACATGCTTGGCGACGAAGAAGGCCACTTCCTCCGGCACCGAAACGTTTTCCGCGGCGGCCTTCTTCATCAGGATCGCGACGCGCATTTCCAGCTCGGGCGGCTCGATGGCGACGGTCAGGCCCGAGTCGAAGCGCGAGATCAGCCGATCATCGATGCCGGTGATTTCCTTCGGATAGGTATCGCTGGTGATGATGACCTGGGCACGATTGGCGATCAGCGCCTCGAACGCGTAGAAGAATTCTTCCTGCGTGCGGTTCTTGCCGGAGAAGAACTGGATGTCGTCGATCAGCAACAGGTCGAGCGAGTGGTAATAGCGCTTGAACTCGTCGAACGCCTTGCGCTGATACGCCTTGACGACATCGGAGACGTACTGCTCGGCATGGATATAGCGGATCCGGGCGCGCGGGTTCTCCATCAGCATGAAGTTGCCGATCGCGTGGATCAGGTGGGTCTTGCCCAGCCCGACGCCGCCATACAGATAGAGCGGGTTGTACGACTTGCCCGGATTGTTGGCGACCTGGATCGCCGCGGCGCGCGCCAGCTGGTTCGCCTTGCCGGTGACGAAATTGTCGAAGGTCAGGATCGGGTTGAGCCGCGAGCGCTCGTGGACCGTGTCGGCCGGCTGCTGGCCGGGCATCGGTTGCTGCGCGACGCGATACGAACGCGCCGCGGCCTCGGCCGGGTCCAGTTGCGGCACGTCGACATCGACCACGTCGGCGCCGATCGGCTGGCCGCCACCGGGGTAGGGAGCGGCCTGCGGGTTGCCCATGCCGGCGCCGATGCCGCCGTGGATGCCGCCATGGCCCGCCGGCGCGGCAACGCCGGCACCGGGCTGCTCCGGTGCGCCGTACATCAGCGCGCCCGGACCGGGCCCCTGGCCGCCGTGCGCCGGCGGCTGGCCCATCGCCTGGCCCGCGCCGTAGGCCGGCGCCAGATGGGCGGCCGGACCCACGCCGCCCGGGGCGGCCGGATCCTGGGCAGGACCGTACGGGCCGCCCGGATTGCCGGGGGCCTGATAGCCGTTCGCTGCCGCACGCCCCGACGCCGTAGGGTCGAGGACGAAGTGGACGCTCACCTGCGCTTCCCAGTACTCGCAGGCCAGCGCGGTGATGCGCCCGGAGAACTGGCTCTTGACCCAGTCGAGCTTGAAGCGGTTGGGCGCGGCAATGCGCAGCGACAGGGCGTTCTCATCGAACGCGACCGGCGCGAGCGGCTTGATCCAGGTTTTGAACTGTTGAGGCGTCAGTTCGCGCTCGAGCTGCGCGGCTGCCGCCTGCCAGAAATCTTGCATCGGTTGTTGTTGGGTAGTGCCACGGCTGCCTGGCGTCACGTCAGCAGTCTTTCGAGTCCCAATAAAAAAGGGCGCCGCTGTCTCCCGAGTGCCGGCATGACCGCTACCGCAGCCGGCTTGTCGGATCCCCCGCCCGCCAAGCCGCCTAACCGTCATGTCCTGCACACCTCGGGTTGTGCGTGCGCCACGCAGGCCGTGTTGTGTTTGGACCGGGATTGTACCCCCCGGCCCAAGTTATCCACAAAGGATAAGTCTGTGGACAACTTGTGAAAATTCGGTGGATGACTGTGCACAACCTGCAACCTTGCAGCCCCGCAGCCGGCACTTATAGAGGCCAATCGCTTGATTTAAAAGGGGATTGTCCTTCGCATCACGCAAAAAAAGCGGTGTTTAGGCCACTCTAAAATGTGCTTCGCACCACTGTGGACAAGAAATCCGCCGTCATCGGCCATGCGTGCACCCGCACAGCGGCATCCTCCCACAGCAGCCTTGACAGGCGCGCAGAAAATCCGTTAAATGGCGGGTTCTGCGATGCGGCAGGGGATCACGTATGCGCATCGCCGGGTCTGACCCGCTTCATTTCTTGAGCGGCGGCGGACCTGAGCTCGGGTCGCCCGCGCCAGCCGCGCGGTCATCCCGCCCAGCCTGCGTCGCGAGACCTGTATCGCGACACCCAAGGCCGGCGTCAGGTCAGCTTCAGGACAATCACAAGCGTCGGCAGTACCGCATCCGCGGCGGCCCCCATGCGAACCATACGCGGCAGCCAAGGCCCCTGGCCGGCCGGGCGTGCCCAGATCAACCAGAGAGTGCAACATGAAACGTACCTACCAACCTTCCGTTACCCGCCGCAAGCGTACCCATGGCTTCCGCGTGCGCATGAAGACCCGTGGCGGCCGCGCCGTGATCAACGCGCGCCGCGCCAAGGGCCGCAAGCGCCTGGCAGTCTAAGGGCCGGGTGACGGGACGGCGGCCCGCATCGATGCAGCCGGCAACCGCCGGCGCATGATGGCGGGACGCGGCGCGGTCGTGTCCCGGCCGCCGCCCTTGCCGCTGTCCCTTCTTGCCTTGCCCCCAGGACGGCCCGGCAACGCGTGCCAGCCAGTCTGACCAGCGTGCCGACCCATGCCTTCCCCAAAGCCGCGAGGCTCACAAAGACGGATGAGTTTTCATCCGTTTTTGCTTTGCGCCCGCGGCGGCGCAGCGCCCATTTCGTGCTTTACGTCCGCGCCAACGGCCAGCCGCAGGCGCGGCTCGGCATCGTGGTCGGCAAGAAGTTTGCGCCGCGCGCCGCCGAGCGTAATCTGGTGAAGCGCATGGTGCGGGAACTGTTCCGCCAGCGGCAGGACCAATTGGTCGGCCGCGACGTGTTGCTGCGATTGCAGGCCAAGTTCCCGCGCACCGAATTCCCCAGCCGCCGTGCAGTCCGGCTGGCCTGCCAGGCCGAACTGGCCGAGCTGATGGAAGTCGCCGCCCGGCCCCTGCCGTCCGCTCCGCCCGCTGCGCTCACCTCGCCTTCCGGCGCCTGATCGAGGGCACCGACATGAAGCCTATCCTGCTTGCCCTGCTGCGCTTCTACAAGATCGCGCTGAGTCCGTACCTGGGCTCGCAGTGCCGCTTCCTGCCGACCTGCTCCGATTACGCCCGCGAAGCCATCGTCGCTCATGGCGCCGCGCGCGGCAGCTGGCTGGCCGCCCGCCGGCTGTGCCGCTGCCATCCCTTCGCGCAAGGCGGGTATGATCCGGTGCCGCCTTCGCGCGACGCCGGCCGTCCGACGGTCAGCGTCCGGCTGCCCAGACCCTGAATTCCCAGATACAGCGAGACATGGATATCAAACGCACCATCCTCTGGGTCATCTTCTCGATGTCCCTCGTGCTGCTCTACGACAATTGGCAGCGCGCCAACGGCCACGCCTCGATGTTCTTCCCGAGCGCCTCGCAACCCGCCGCGACCGGCACGCCGGCGAGCGCCCCGCAGGCGCGCAGCGACGTGCCCAAGGCGGTGGGCGGCGCGTCCCCGACCGGCACCCCGGCAGCCGCGCCGCAGGCGCCTGCGCCGGCCGGCGAGAAGATCGTCATCACGACCGACGTGGTCCGTGCCGAGATCGATACCGCGGGCGGCATCCTGTCTCGTCTCGAACTGCTGCGCCACAAGGACGAGGCCGGCAATCCGGTCGTGCTGTTCCAGCGCAGCGCCGCGCATACCTATATGGCGCGCTCGGGCCTGATCAACGGCGACCTGCCGAACCACACGACGGTGTTCACCGCCGCGCCGGGTCCGCGCGACCTGGGCAACGCCGGTTCGCTCGACGTCGTGCTGACCGCCGAGAAGGACGGCGTGCGCTTCGCCAAGACCTACCGTTTCCAGAAGGGCAGCTATGTCGTCGCGACGCATTTCGACGTGACGAACAACCGCGCCCAGCCGGTCTCGCCGACGCTGTACATGGAACTGGCGCGCGACGGTACCCACGTCGAGCAGTCGCAGTTCTACAGCACCTTCACCGGTCCGGCCGTCTACACCGACGCGGACAAGTACCACAAGATCAGCTTCGAGGACATCGCCAAGGGCAAGGTCACGCTGCCCGCTCCGTCGGACAACGGCTGGGTCGCGATGGTGCAGCACTACTTCGCCTCGGCCTGGCTGCCGCAGACCGGCAAGCAGCACAGCTTCTACGTCGAGCAGATCGACCCGAACCTGTATCGCGTTGGCGTGCAGCAGCCGCTGGGCGAGATCGCGCCGGGCGCGACGGTGTCGACCGACGCACGCCTGTTCGCCGGCCCGCAGGAAGAGCACATGCTCGAGCAGATCGCGCCGGGCCTGGAGCTGGTCAAGGACTACGGCTGGCTGACCATCCTCGCCAAGCCGCTGTTCTGGCTGCTGGAGAAGCTGCACGGCATCCTGGGCAACTGGGGCTGGTCGATCATCGCGCTGACCGTGCTGATCAAGCTGGTGTTCTTCCCGCTGTCCGCGGCAAGCTACAAGTCGATGGGCAAGATGAAGGACCTGCAGCCGCGCATGACGGCGATCCGCGAGCGTTACAAGAACGACCCGCAGAAGATGAACCAGGAGATGATGGGCCTGTACCGCACCGAGAAGGTCAATCCGCTCGGCGGCTGCCTGCCGATCCTGATCCAGATCCCGGTGTTCATCGCGCTGTACTGGGTGCTGCTGTCTTCGGTCGAGATGCGCGGCGCGCCGTGGCTGGGCTGGATCAAGGACCTGTCGGTGCCCGACCCGTTCTACATCCTGCCGATCGTGATGGCCGTGTCGATGTTCGTGCAGACCAAGCTGAACCCGACGCCGCCGGACCCGATCCAGGCCAAGGTCATGATGATCATGCCGCTGGTGTTCTCGGTGATGTTCTTCTTCTTCCCGGCCGGCCTGGTGCTGTACTGGGTGGTCAACAACATCCTGTCGATCGCGCAGCAATGGCAGATCAACCGGATGCTGGGCAAGGGCAAGACTCCGGCGCCGGCCAAGGGCTGAGCCCGACCGGCACCTCGCCACACGAGAAGCCCGACGCAAAAGCGTCGGGCTTTTTCTTTGGGCGGCCGCCAGGGCGAAAGACGACCATGCGCCGCATCGGGCAAGGTCGTTTCCTACACTGTAGCCAGGTGCATTGATAGCGGGCCGGCGCGGGCTGCCGGCCCCGACCGCGACAGGGCGACATGGGCACTCTCACACTGAAACGCCGGATGCGCGCGCTCGACGCCTTTGCCGCGTTGGCCGCCGCCGATCTGCAGCGGATCGCCGACGCGCTGCGCGCCATGGACCGGCGCGACCGGCCCGACGACCTGCATGCCTTGCGCGTGGCGGTGCGCCACCTGCGTGCCGTGCGCTGGGTCTTTGCCCCCGCGCTGCCGGGCGCGCTGGCGGCGCGCTGGCGCATCGTGCTGCGGGACCTGATGCGGGCCACCGGGCCCGTACGCGACTGGGATGTGTTGATCGCCGACACGCTGCAGCCCGCGCTGTCGCGCCAACCGGGCGATCCGGTGCTGCTGGCGCTGCTGGACACCGCGCAGTCCCGGCGCGAGGCGGCGCGCGCGACGCTGCTGTCGGTGCTGCATGCGCAGCGCAGCCAGACCTTGCCGGTGCTCGACGACGACCTGGCCGCGCTGCGGCACCGGGCCGTCGACGGCATCCCGGGCAAGGCCAATGCGCCGCTGGGCCGGCTGGCGCGCCGGCGCGTGCGCAAGGCGCGGCGCAGCGTGCGGGCGTTGAAGGCGCGCTGGCGGGATCTCGGCACCGAAGCGGACTTGACGCTCGCGCCGGCCGCCGACGTCCTGCACGCGCTGCGCGTCGCCGGCAAGCGCCTGCGCTACGCGATCGAGGCGGTCGGCCCGGTGCTGCCCGGGCGCTACACCGGACGCGTTCATCGCAAGCTGGTCGCCCGTCAGGCCAGGCTCGGCGCGCAGACGGATGCCGCCAGCGCCCGCAGCCTGCTGTCTGCGCTGCTGTCCGGCCCGCGCGCGGAGGATTCGTTCGAGCCGGCCGAGATGGGGATGACACGAACCGGCTCGCCACCGATCGCCACCCAACCGATGGCCCCTCAACCGGTGGCCCGACGGAAGATCGCCCAACCGAAGATCGCCCAACCGAAGATCGCCCAACCGAAGATCGCCCAACCGAAGATCGCCCAACCGAAGGCGGCCCAACCGAAGGCGGCCCAACCGAAGCCCGCCCGCCCGAAGCCCGCCCAACCGAAACCCGCCCAATCGAAGCCCGCCCAACCAGTGACGCCGGCGCCGCGTTGATCTGCGACAATACCGCCCTATGACCGCCCAGCCCAGCATCGACACGATCGCCGCCATCGCCACCGCGCCCGGACGGGGCGGCATCGGCGTGGTCCGCGTGTCCGGACCCGAAGCCGGCACCATCGCGCGCGCGATCTGCGGACAGTCGCTGACGCCGCGCCGCGCGACCTATTTGCCCTTCCTCGACGGCAAGGGCGAGGTGATCGACCACGGCATCGCGCTGTTCTTCCCCGGCCCGCATTCGTACACCGGCGAGGACGTGCTCGAGCTGCAGGGCCACGGCGGTCCGGTGGTGATGCAGATGCTGCTGACGCGTTGCCTGCAGGCCGGCCGCGAAGTCGGCCTGCGCCTGGCCGAACCCGGCGAATTCACCCGCCGCGCCTTCCTGAACGACAAGCTCGATCTGGCCCAGGCCGAGGCCGTCGCCGACCTGATCGAGGCCAGCACCGAGGCGGCCGCGCGCTCGGCGGCGCGCTCGATGGAAGGCGCGTTTTCCGATGCGATTCGCGCGCTGGTCGAGCAGGTGATCCATCTGCGCATGCTGGTCGAGGCCACGCTGGACTTCCCGGAGGAAGAGATCGACTTCCTCGAGGCCTCCGATGCGCGCGGCCAGCTCGATACCATTCGTACCGCGCTGGGCGGCGTGCTGGCGCAGGCGCGGCAGGGTTCGCTGCTGCGGGAGGGCCTGTCGGTGGTGCTGGCGGGCCAGCCCAACGTCGGCAAGTCCTCGCTGCTCAACGCGCTGGCCGGCGCGGAGCTCGCCATCGTCACGCCGATCGCCGGCACCACGCGCGATCGCGTGCGCGAGACCATCCAGATCGAAGGGATCCCGCTGCATATCATCGATACCGCAGGCCTGCGCGAGGATGCGGTCGACGAGGTCGAACGCATCGGCATCGAGCGCACCTGGGAAGCGATCGGCCGCGCGGACGTGGTGCTGCATCTGATCGACGCCACCGACTATCTGCAGCACGGCCTGTCCGAGATCGACGACGCGATCGACGACCGCCTGTCGGGCCATCTGCCGCCCGGCGCGCCGATCCTGCGCGTCGTCAACAAGATCGACCTCGCGCCTGCGGTCGGCGCCATCACCTTCGGCGGCAACCGTCCCCACGTGGTGGTCGCCAACGGCCCCAACCCCACCGAAATCTGGATCTCGGCGCGCACCGGCGCCGGCATCGACCTGCTTCGCCACGAGCTGCTGCGCGTGATCGGCTGGCAGGCCGGCAACGAGGGCGCCTTCCTCGCGCGCGAGCGCCATCTGAACGCGCTGCGCAGCGCCCAGTCGCATCTGGACCTTGCCGCCGAACGCGCCGATCAGCAGGACAAGGCGCTGGACCTGTTCGCCGAGGAGTTGCGGCTGGCGCAGGAACACCTGAACAGCATCACCGGCGAGTTCACCAGCGACGATCTGCTGGGGACGATCTTCACGCGGTTCTGCATCGGCAAATAGCGCAGCCCCTTGGGTTGGTGGACTGACGCGTTGGTGGGCTGACGATGGGTAGGCTGACGATGGGTAGGCTGATGGTTTGGCATCAGCCCTGTGCCGAGCCCCGCTTCGTCCCCCGCGCCGCCACCATCAGAATTGCCCCCGCAATCAGATTCGCCGCCACCGCCGCCAGAATCGGCAACGTATAGCTGCGGCTGGCGTCGAACGCATAACCGGCCGCGCTCGGGCCGATCAGCGTGCCGAAGGCCACGCTGGTGTACAGCACGCCGATGATGCCGCCGACATTGCGGCCGCCGAACAGGTCCATCACCACCGCCGGCAGCACCGCGACCCAGCCGCCGTAGCAGGCGCCGAACAGGAAGGCGAACAGGGCCAGCATCCAGAAGCCGGTGGCGACGGCCCAGATCACCAGCGTGAACGCCAGCGCGATCACCGTGCACAGCAGGAAGCGCTGGCGGCCCATGCGGTCGGCCAGGCTGCCGAGGAAGAAGCGCCCGGCCGTGCTGCCGATGCCGATCACGCCCAGCAGCAGCACCGCCGAGCCCTGTGCAATGCCGAGGTCCTGCGCGTGCGGCACCAGATGGACGAAGGGCACGAACACGCCGAAAGAGGCGATCAGGCAGGCCGCATAGAGGCTGATGAACTGGCGCGTCCGTACCGCGTCGCGCACCGATAGATCACCCGACGGCGGCGCGGCGTGGGCATGGGCCGGCAACGGCTCGCCGTCCGCTGCCAGGCCACGCTCGCGCGGATCGTTCTCCAGCAGCAGCGAGGCGCCCACGCCCAGCACCGCGGCCAGCACGCCCAGCGTCAGATAGGCGCCGCGCCAGCCCATGCCGTCGATCAGCAGCGCGGCCAGCGGGGGCATCGCCAGCGTGCCGACGCCGATGCCGCTGACCGCGAGCCCCGAAGCGAGGCCGCGGCGCTTGACGAACCAGCGCTGCACCGCGCCCACCGCCGGCACATACGCCAGACCGACGCCCAGTCCCACGCCGAGCCCATAGGCCGCATAGACCTCGACGATATTGCGCGCGACGCTCGCCAGCGCCAGGCCCGCGCCGACCAGCAGCATCCCCGCGATGCAAAGGCGGCGCGCACCCCAGTGATCGGCCAGCGGCCCGCTGACGATGCCCAGCGCGAAATACAGGAAGCCCGCCAGCGAGAACACCAGCGACACCGCGCCGCGCGACGCGCCGAACTCGCGCTGCAAGGGCTCGATGAACGCGCTGAAGGTATAGGCGCTGCCGAAGCCGACGAAGGTCACCGCGAACGCGGCCGCCACCACCCACCAGCCGTAGAACACGCGCTGCTTGAACACCAGTGTCGTCATGTCAGTTCACCGGATGTTGGCGATGCCAGCCGGTGGCGCCCTGGAAGGCGGCGCCCGCGCGCACCAGCATCGCTTCGCCCAGATGCGGGGCGACGAGTTGAAAGCCGATCGGCAGCCCTTGCCGCGACAAACCGCCTGGCAGCGTCAGGGTCGGATGGCCGGTCAGGTTGAAGGGACAAGTGTACCGTTGCAGCCCGGCGATCAGCGCCGGCTGTTCGCCAAGCGTGCGTACCGCGGCCAGCGACAGCGGCGCATACGGATGCACCGGCGTCAGCAGCAGGTCGACGGTTCGCAGCAGCGCGACCATGCGGCCGCGCAATTGCGCACGGCGCAGCAGGATCCGTTGATAGTCGATGCCGGACAGCGCGCGTCCGGCTTCGATGACCGAGGCCAGCACCGCCCCGTATTCATCCCGGCGCGCGGGGTAGGTGGCGGCATGCGCGACGGCCGCCTCGACCGCGCAGTTGGCGGCCCAGTCGTCGGTCAGTCCGCTGCCGGCGCGCACCGCGTCGGGAACGCGGACATCGACCAGGGACGCGCCGAGCGCTTGCAATACCTCGGCGGCCGCGCCGACGACGGCCCCGACTTCGGCATCGACCCCGTCGCCGTTCCAGTCCGCATCGATGCCGATGCGGACGCCGCGCAGGTCCGTCGCGATCCCGCCGAGGCAGTCGGGCACCGGGTCGTGCAGCGCGGTCGGGTCCTCCGGATCCACGCCGGCGATGGCCTGCAGCAGCAGACCGGCATCCGCCGCGCTGCGCGCCATGGTGCCGACATGATCCAGCGACGGCGCCAGTGCGAACACGCCATGCCGGCTGACCCGGCCCCAGGTCGGCTTCAGCCCCGTCACGCCATTGGCGGCAGATGGCCAGCGGATCGAGCCGCCGGTGTCCGACGCGATGGCGCCATGGCAAAGGCCGGCCGCCGTGGCCACGCCGGCGCCGCTGGACGAGATGCCGGGCCAGTAGTCGGCGTGCCAGGGGTTCACCGGCGCGGTCACCGAGGGGTGATGGTCCGAATACGCGCCTTCGGTCAGTTGCAGCTTCCCCAGCAGCACCGCGCCCGCGTCCCTGAGCCGGCGGACCACGGTGGCATCCCGGTCGGGGCGGAAGTCGCGATGGATCGCCATGCCGGCGGCGGTCGGCACGCCCTCGGTCCAGCACAGGTCCTTGATACCGATCGGCACGCCATGCAGCGGGCCGCGATACCGGCCCGCGGCAATCTCGGCCTCGGCGGCTTCCGCCTGCGCCATCGCCGCGTCGGCCATCACCAGTGCGTAGCTGTGCAGCGCGCCGTCGAGCGCAGCGATCCGATCGAGCTGGACGCGGACCACGGTGGTCGGCGAGACCTCGCGCCGCCGGATTTGTGGGGCAAGTTCGGCGATGGAAAGCAGATGCCAGGCGGTCGCCATGTTTTTATCGGACGCCATCGAAGGTTAAGTAAAATTGAACCGGCCCTGCGCCAGACCGTACCCGATGCTGCGCTGACGTGGCCAGATAACGACCCAAACTTAACTTTTCTGCTGCACGCCCGCAAACCAGAATTCGTACGCTTTTTGCCTTAGAAAATCTAATGTCAAACCACAAGCTGCCGCCGCTCAATGCCTTGCGGGCCTTCGAGGCCGCGGCCCGGCATCTGTCGGTCAAGCACGCCGCCGAGGAGCTGTGCGTGACGGCCGGCGCGGTCAGCCAGATGGTCAAGGCATTGGAGTCGCACCTGGGCGTCAAGCTGTTCCAGCGCGTGAACCGCGGCATCTACCTGACCGAAGCGGGGCGGGCCTATCTGCCGCCGGTGCGCAACGCCTTCCGGCAGATCAAGGAGGCGACGGGCCGCATCGCGGCGCCCGCCGACACCGGCCTGCTGAACGTCAGCGTCACGCCTTTTTTTGCGGCCGCGTGGCTGGTGCCGCGCCTGCAGTCGTTCCAGCAGGCGCATCCGGACATCGACCTGCACGTGATCACCACCACCGCGCTGGCCGACTTCACCCGCGACGGCGTGCACGTCGCGGTCCGGCACGGTCTGGGCCAATATCCCGGCCTGCACAGCGAGCGGATCCTCGCCGTGGAGATCGTGCCGGTGGCCGCGCCGGCGCTGGTGCGCAAGCTCGGCATGCCGGCCACGCCCGCCGATCTGCTGCGTTGGCCGCAGGTCCACGACACCGAGCGCAAGGGCTGGCATCTGTGGTTCCAGGCGCAGGGCATCGACGAGATCGAGCGCCCGCGCGGACCGTCGTTCGACGATTCGAGCCTGCTGTGGAAGGCGGTGATGGCCGGGCAGGGCGCCGGCCTGCTGCCGGCCGCGATGGTGTCGCGCGAACTGGCCGACGGCTCGCTGGTCCGGCTCGCCGACGTCACGCTGCTCGATGCCTTTGCGTATTACCTGGTCTACCCCGAGGAAAGCCACGCACGCGCGAAGATTGCCGCGTTTCGCGAATGGATTCTGGGCGAGGCGGGCCGCGCCGGCTCTTCGTAACCGACGCATCCTCTCCTCGATATCGGTGCGCATGGCGATCGCAAGATGGCGCCCTGCGCTGGCGGTCACATCGCGTCAGGAGCCCGCATGGAAGCCTTCCACAACGTCAATCTCTCCTCGCTGCTGGATACGCTGGTCAGCCTGACGGCCGCATTCGTCTTCGGCGGCGCGATCGGCTTCGAGCGGCAGTACCGGCAGCGCACCGCGGGGCTGCGGACCAATGTGCTGGTCGCGGTCGGCGCCGCGGTGTTTGTCGACGTCGCCAACCGGCTGCACGGGCACGATGGCGCGGTGCATGTGATGGCTTATGTCGTGTCCGGCGTCGGCTTTCTCGGCGCGGGCGTGATCATGCGGGAGGAGGGCAATGTGCGCGGGCTCAATACCGCGGCGACGCTGTGGGGCTCGGCCGGCGTCGGTGCGGCGGCCGGCGCCGATCTGATTCTCGAGGCGATGCTGGCGACGGTGTTCGTGCTGGCGGCCAACACGCTGCTGCGGCCCATCGTCGATGCGATCAATCGCAAGCCGCTCGACGTGGAATCGGTCGAGGTCACCGGCACGGTCCACGTGATCGCCGAGCGCGGCCAGCAGAAGGCGGTGATGGCGCAGCTGGAGGAGGCGCTGGAGCGCGGCGGTTACCCGGTACACGATCTCGACATCCAGCCGTTCGGGCACGACGAGGTCGAGATCGAGGCGACGCTGGTGGCGAGCTCCTTCGATGGCGATGCGCTGGACCGTCTGGTGCAGCGGCTGGCGGCGCTGCCGGCGGTGCGGCAGGCGTTCTGGAGCCCAAGTACGACCTGATTGCGAGGGTGGTTTTCCGCCAAATTTCCGGGCCACGTTTTTTGTAGGACTAGACCCACATTGCTTTCGGCGCACGCTTGATAAGGAGCAGCCGGACCCCTGTGTATCGTTCAGTTACGGTTGATATTGATTTGTCACGCCGTACCGAACAACTCAGAGGTAAGCAATCATGGCCCCGGCCCTTGTCGGCATGCCTGTCGAGCATGCCCGGGCATTTGCCCGGATTCTGTCCGTCACCCGCGCCGCCTGGCACTTGAACGAGGACGCGGAAAGCAGCAAGACCACGAACACCGCGAACACCGCCAACAGCAGGAAGGCCGCAAAGGCCACCAACGCCGCGCAGTCCGACACGCCTCCGCGGCGCCGCCGCACCGCCCACCTTGCCGAACTCGCGGCACGCGCCTTCGAGGCGCAGGTGATGGCGCTGCGCTGCCGCCAGGCCTTCGTAGGTTGACGCCAATCCGGTTGGCGACGCGGACCAGCCCTTGACGCCAGTCCGCAGCGAGTTCCGCAGTACCTTGTAGTGCTTGTTCCGTTTTGCGCGCGACGTTTATGCGCGTTTGTGTGTCTCCTTGGTTCTTGGCCAGCCTGTCGGCTGGCTTTTTTTTGACCGGCTCGTTACGCCGGCCACGGCACCACGGCACCACGGCACCACGGAATCACGGAATCACGGAATCACGGAATCACGGAATCACGGAATCACGGAATCACGGAATCACGGAGTCACGGAGTCACGGAGTCACGGAGTCACGGAGTCACGGAATCGTCGCGACGCCGTTCACAAGCTCCGCGCTTACCGTTGCACGGCCGCCGTCGAGCAGATGACAGGCGGCGAGATGGGCCAGTCCCGCATCGCGGCCACCCACCGCACCCACCGCGCCCATCGCCCGCATCGCCGGCGCCTGCTGCGTGCATACCGGCATCGCATGCGGGCAGCGCGGATGGAAGCGGCAACCGGAGGGCGGAGCCAGCGCCGAGCCGATCTCGCCGACGATCAGACCCTCGGTCGGCTGATGATCCGGATCGGGACGCGGCGCGGAACCGAGCAGCGCCTGCGTGTACGGATGGCGCGGCGCGCCGAACACCGCCTCGCTGGGGCCGCTCTCGGCCATCGCGCCGAGATACATCACGCCGACCGCGCTGCTGAAGTGCTCGACCAGCGCGAGATCGTGGGCGATCACCACATAGGCCAGGCCAAAGCTGCGCTGGATATCGGCCAGCAGGTTGACGATCTGGGCGCGGATCGACACGTCCAGCGCGGAGGTCGGTTCATCGAGCACGATCAGCCTGGGCTGCAGCGCCAGCGCGCGCGCCACCGCGATGCGCTGGCGCTGGCCGCCGCTGAACTCGTGGGGATAGAGTTCGAGCGCGCCGGGCGGCAGGCCGACGATCTCCAGCAGTTCGAGCAGCCGGCGCTGCAGCGCCGCGCGATCGCCGCCGAGGCCATGCGCCAGCAGTGGCTCGGCCAGCAGCATCCGCACCTTCAGGCGGGGATTGAGCGACGACGACGGATCCTGGAACACCGCCTGCACCTGCCGCCGATAGCCTTGCACCGCCTTGCGGTTTAGCGTCAGCACGTCCCGGCCATCGAAGCGGATCGCGCCGCCGGTGGGCTTTTCCAGTAGGAGCAGCAGCTTCGCGATGGTGGTCTTGCCACAGCCCGACTCGCCGACGAGCGCGAAGGTCTGGCCGGCGTCGACGGCAAAGCTGACCCCATCGACGGCGCGCACGGCGCCGCCGCCGCGCACGGGGAAGTGTTTCTTCAGGTCCTGCACTTCGAGCAACATGGGCACTCCTGCGCTGGCTGCGATGTTCCGGGAGCAAGGTCCGGTCCGGACATTCGGCGTTCGGCGTTCTGCGTTCTGCGTTCTGCGTTCGGCGTTCTGCGTTCGGACGTTCGGCGTTCGACCTTCGACGGTCACCCTTAAGTGCCGCTCGCCAGCCAGCACGCGACGCGATGGCCCGATTCGAGCTCGACCTCGGGCGGATACGCGTCGTCGCACAGCGGCTTGCGATGCGGACAGCGCGCGGCAAAGCGGCAGCCGGCCGGCGGATCGATCAGGCTCGGCGGGCTGCCCTGGATGGCGAACAGCCGCTCCTTCTTCTGGCCGAAATGCGGAATCGAGTTCAGCAGCGCCTGCGTGTACGGATGCGCGGGCCGCTTGTACAGCGTGCGCACATCGGCGGTCTCGACGATGCGGCCCGCGTACATCACCGCGACACGGTGGCAGATGCTGGCGGCCACGCCGAGGTCGTGCGTGATCAGGATGATGCCGACGCCGGTCTGCGCCTGGATCTTGCGAAACAGCGCCATCATCTGGACCTGGATGGTCACGTCGAGCGCCGAGGTCGGCTCGTCGGCCACCAGCAGCCGCGGCGCACTGGCGATCGCCATGCCGGTCACCACACGCTGCCGCATGCCGCCGCTGAACTGGTGCGGATAGTCGTTCAGCCGCGCGTCGGGGGACGGGATGCGCACGCTGTCGAGCACCTCGACCACGCGCCGCCGCGCCGCCTCGCCGCGGGCGATGCCGTGGTGGCGCAGCGGCGCGCCGACCTGGTCGCCGATGGTGAAGACCGGATTGAGCGAGGTCAGCGGGTCCTGCGAGATCATCGCGATCTTGCGGCCGCGATAGACCTCGCTCATGGTCTTCTCGGAGACCTGCAGCAGGTCCTGGCCGTCCAGCACGATGCTGCCGCCGATGCGTGCGCCGGTCTGCCGCGGCAGCAGCCGCAGGATCGACAGGATCGTCATCGACTTGCCGGAGCCCGACTCGCCGACCACGCCAAGCGTCTCGCCTTCGTGCACATGCAGGTCGACGCCGTCGACGGCGCGTACCACCCCGCGGCGCAGCGTCAGGTGCGTGGTCAGATTGCGCACGTCAAGCATCGGCGCGCCCCTTACGGCGTCCGTCGAAGCACGCGCGGTGGCGATGTCGGCATGGCTCATAGCTGCCTCCTCTTGGGATCGAAGCGGTCGCGCAGCCAGTCGCCCAGCAGGTTCGAGGCAAGGCAGGTCGCCATGATGGCGAGCCCCGGCATCGTGATCGCCCACCAGGCGTTGGTGATGTAGTTGCGCGCGTCGGCCAGCATCAGGCCCCACGACACGTCGGGCTGCTGGATGCCGAGGCCGAGAAAGCTCAGCGAGGCCTCGAAGATGATCACCTGCCCGACCTGCAGCGTGGCGAGCACCAGCAGCGTGTTCAGCAGGTTCGGCAGCAGGTGGCGGCGGAAGATGGTCGGCGTGCCGCAGCCGGCCACCCGCGCCAGCGCGACGTAATCGCGCTGCTTCAGCGACATCACCTCGCCGCGCACGATGCGCGCATACCAGGTCCAGTAGGTGATCACGATCACCAGCACCACGGTCTCGAAGCCCGGGCCGAGCACCGCGGCCAGCACCAGCGCGAGCGCCAGCGAGGGAATCGACATCTGGATATCGACCAGCCGCATGATCAGCGCATCGAGCCGGCCGCCGAAGTATCCGGCCAGCATGCCGGCCGCCGTGCCGATGCCGCCCGAGATCAGGATCGCGTACAGCGCCACCACCAGCGAGATCCGGGTGCCCGCCATGATGCGCGTCAGCAGGTCGCGGCCCATGTTGTCGGTGCCCAGCGGATAGGCCCAGTTGCCCCCATCGAGCCAGGCGGGCGGCAGGAAGGCGATGCCCAGGTCCAGCGCATTGGGATCGTGCGGCAGCAGCAGTTCGCCGCCGAGTGCGCAGACGACCAGTACGGGGAAGACCAGCAGCGCGAACCAGGGCAGCGTGCCCCAGGCGATCGCGCCGCGCCGGCGCAGGGGCGCGCCGGCGATGGCGCTGTCGGCCGCCGAAGCCGTTTTCGCAGCAGTCAGATCAGCCATGGCGAATCCTCGGGTCGATCAGGCTGTAGCTCAGGTCGACCAGCAGGTTGGACAGCACGAACAGCACGGAAGTCAGCATCACGCCGGCCTGCACCACCGGAAAATCGCGGGCGAACACGGCCTCGACCACGGTGCGGCCGACGCCGGGCCAGGCGAAGATGACCTCGACCACGAAGGCGCCGCCGAGCATCGCGGCGAAGTAGACGCCGAGGATGGTGACCAGCGGAATGGCCGCATTGCGCAGCGCGTACTTCCACACCAGCACGCGTTCTGGCAGGCCCATCGCGCGCCCCATGCGGATGTAGTCGCTGTCGAGCACATCGAGCATTGCCGAGCGCACGATGCGGGTTTGTGCCGCGACCGGGTACCAGCCCAGCGCGATCGCCGGCAGCACCAGGCTCGACCAGGACTCGCGCCCGAAGGCAGGCAGCCAGTTCAGCTGCACCGCGAAGAACAGGATCAGCAGCAGCCCCACCCAGAAGTTCGGCATGGCCTGCCCGACCATCGCGAAGACCTTGGCGAAGCGATCGAACCAGCTGCCGCGATGAACGGCGGACAGCACGCCGAACGGTACCGCCATCGCAATCGAGAAGGCGAGGGCCGCCAGCGCGAGTTCGACGGTCGCCGGCAGGCGGTCGAGGATCAGGCCGAGCGCCGGCTCCTGCCAGCGGTAGGAGTTGCCGAAGTCGCCGGTCAGCGCATGGCCGAGGAACTTCAGGTATTGCGCGACCAGCGGCTGATCGAGGCCGAGATGCTGGCGCGTCTGCTCGATGACGTCGGGCGGCGCGTCCGCGGGCAGCAGCAACGCCAGCGGATCGCCCGACAGCCGCGAGATCAGGAAGATGATGACGCTGGCGCCCAGGATGCTGACCAGGCCGTGCAGCAGCCGTTTTGCGATGGACATGCGAGCCTCCGTAAGAGACCGGGGTGGGGACCGACGAACCGAATTGCCGTCATTCGCGCATCGGCCCGAATGACGGCTCGCGTCGACGCATCACTGCGCCTGCTTCAGGCTCACCTCCTGGAACGCTCGCCAGTAATCCCGGATCGGCCACGGCACGTAATGCACCTTGTCCTCGCGCCAGGCGAAGGTCACCAGCGGCCGATAGGTCGGCAGGCCGCCGAGCACGCGCTCGTGCTTGAGCCGCGCGATCTGCTTGAGCAGCTCGGTACGTGCCGCGGGATCCATGGTCTGGCGCTGCTTCTCGATCAGCGCATCGACCTCGGCATCGTTGGTGTACGAGTACGTGCCCCAGCCGCCGGGCTGATAGCTGTGCAGATGGCCGGACCAGGCCAGCCCCGGATCGCCGGGCAGGCCCTGCGACCACATCCAGCTCAGCACGCCATCCATCTCCGGCGGACCGCTGCGGCCGCGCTTGCCCAGGCTGATCCACGCGCCATACTCGAGATTGCGGACCTGGCAGCGGATGCCCACCGAGCTCAGATACGCGTACATCGCCTCGCCGACCTCCTTGACGCCCGGTTCGCGCGGCGTGGTCAGGTTGTAGCACGGCGTGTCGAAGCCGTTCGGATAGCCGGCCTGCTTCAGCAGTTCGCGCGCGCGCTTCGGATCGTAGGCATACGGCTTGAGCGCCGGATCGTAGCCGTTCGAGCCCTTGCCGACCTGCGCATAGCGCTCGCCCTGACCGAACAGCACGCGCTTGATGATCGCGTCGACGTCGATCGCATGCGCCGCGGCCTGCCGCACGCGCACGTCGTTGAACGGCGACTTCGGCATCTGCGTGTTGAAGTTCAGGAACAGGTTGTTGCCGCTGACCAGCGTTGCCGTCTTGACGCCCGGCATCTTCCTGAACTCCTCGATCATCGACGGCGGTACGTTGTCGATCCAGTCGACCTTGCCGGTCTTGAACGCCGCCACGCGGGTCAGGTCCTCGGGAATGACCTTGATCGTCAGCGTCTTCACGCCGGGGCGCTTGTTCTTGTTCCAGTAGTCGTCGAAGGCCTCGAGCTTCAATTCGTCCTTGACGGTGCGCGAGACGAACTTCCACGGGCCGGTGCCGACCGGCTTCCTGGCGAACTCCTCTTCACCGACCTTCTGGATGTACTTCTTCGGCATCGCCCACAGCTGCAGATTGCCGACCAGGAACTGCGCGTCGGGCTCCTTGAAATGCAGCTTGAAGCGATGCGCGTCGACGATCTCGAAGCGCTCGACCGACGACACGTAGTGCGAGAAGAAGCTGCCCTTCGGATCGCGCTGCCGTTGCCAGGAAAACTCCATGTCCTCGGCCGTCAGCGGATCGCCGTTGTGGAACTTGACGCCCTTGCGCAGCCGCACGTCGAGCACCGGCTTGCCGTCCTTGCCGGTCTCGAGCTTCCAGCTTTCGGCCAGCCAGTTCTCGTCCTGCAGCGAGGCGTTGCGGCGCACCAGCATCTCGAAGATCTGGCCGACGAAATAATGATCCACGCCCGCGGA
Organism: Cupriavidus sp. DB3; assembly: GCF_020418465.1. Taxonomy (NCBI): domain Bacteria; kingdom Pseudomonadati; phylum Pseudomonadota; class Betaproteobacteria; order Burkholderiales; family Burkholderiaceae; genus Cupriavidus; species Cupriavidus sp. DB3. Next base: position 330,018 of record NZ_JAIZPL010000004.1, read on the forward strand.
AATGCGCACGGGATCGAGCGTGGTCGACTCCGCGCCGAAGGCCACCGTCAGGCTGCCGGTCGCCGGGGCCGCCTGGGCGGTGCCCCCCAGGGCCGTCAACGCGCCGAGCGCCAGGGCGCCGATCGTGATCGTCAGCTTCGAGCGAGCCGATGCCGGGTGCTGTTGCATATTGCGCCTCCTGTTGCGCCGAGCGGGACGGCGCGTTTCTTGTTGAAGAACGGGACCGTGCGATAGCCGGTTGCGATTCCGCTGCCTTGCCGGTGCCATGCCGATGCGATTGCGGTGCGATTGCGGTGCTACGGCGATGCCATGTCGGTGCTATTTCGGGAAGGTCGACTCCAGCTGCCGCACCACTTCCAGCAGGCGCGGCCGCACTTCGTTGAGCAGGAATTCGGGCGACAGGCTGTACGACGGGCCGCCGACGTTCAGCGCCATCCTCGCCATGCCGTTGCCCGGGTCGAAGCCGCGGCCGATGCCGTTGACGTCCTTCTGCCAGTCGCCGAACGAGCAGGCCACGCCCAGCGTGCCGTGGTCCTGCAGCCCCTGTTCGATGCCCTGGCGGATGCGCGGCCATGCCACGTCGTCGAGCTCGCGTATCTGTTCGAGCAGCGCCTCACGTTCTGCATCGGGTGCCACCGCGAGCCACGCTCGTCCGATCGCCGAGGTCGAGACCGGAATGCGCGAGCCGATATCGAGCGTCAGCGAGATCGCCGCCGAGCTGCGGCAGTGCTCGACATAGATCATCGACAACCGGTCGCGCGCGCCCAGCGACACGGTGCCGCCGGAGAAGTCGGCCAGTTCCTGCATCAACGGCCGCGCCACCTTGCGGATGTCGAGCCGCGACAGCATCGCGCTGCCCAGCCCCAGGCAGGCGGTGCCGAGCGCGTACTTGTGGGTGCCTTCGTAATGGGTCAGATAGCCGAGTCGGATCAGCGTCGCGGTCAGGCGCGACACCGTCGATTTCGGCAGGCGGCAGCGCTGCGCGATCTCCTGATTGCCGAGGGCACGGTCGCTGGAGCGGAAGCACGCCAGCACTTCGAGCCCGCGCGCGAGCGCCGTGACGAAATGCCGGTCTTCCTTCGATTCGGCCCGGCTGGTGATCGGGGACGAGGTCGAGGAGGAGGACGACGTCGAGGTCGAGGTCTCGCGCATGGGCAATGGACTCCTGTTGGACTGCTCGCCGGGTCGCCCGCCGGCTCCTGGCGTCGCTGCGTTCGGCGCTGCCGGTGCCGCGCTCATCCGACGCGGATGCCGGTCTGCTGCACCAGCGCCTGCCACACCTTCTGGTCGCGCTTGAGCAGCGCCGCGAACTCGTCGGCGCTGGTGCCGCGCGGCAGCATGCCGGCCTCGGTCAGCATCCGCGAGCCGTCGGGCGAACGCACGATGCGCGCGATTTCCGCCGACAGCCGGTCGATCACGGGCCGCGCGCAGCCATGCGGCGCCAGCATGCCGATCCAGCCGATCGCCTCGAAGCCCTGGTACCCCGATTCCGCGAAGGTCGGCACATCGGGCATCGATGGCACGCGAGTGGTGCCGAGCGTCGCCAGCACCTTGATGCGGCCCGCCTCGCCATAGGTGCGCGCCACCACCGTGGAGACGAAGCCGGCCGGCAGTTGCTTGGCCAGCAGATCGGCGATCGCCGGCGCATCGCCCTTGTAGGCGGCGTGCACGATCTCGACCTGCGCGCGCCGCTTGAACAGCTCGCCGTACAGATGCCCGGTCGAGCCGACGCCCAGGCTGCCGTAGGCCGAGCCCGGATGCGCCTTGGCCCAGGCCGCGTAGTCGCGCAGCGACTTGACGGGCAGATCGGCATTGGCCACGAACACCTGCGCGGCGTCGGCGACCAGCGACAGCGGATCGAAGTCCGTCATCGGGTCGTAGAGCGGCTTGGGCTGGATCAGCGGGCTCTGGATCAGCGCGGTATTGGTAAACAGCAGCGTGCGGCCGTCGGCGGGCGACTTGGCCACCTGCGCGGCGCCGATCATGCCTGCCGCGCCGGGGCGGTTCTCGACGATCACGGTCTGCTTCAGCGCCGCGCCAAGCCGGTCGGCGATGAAGCGCGTGATCGCATCGGTCGAGCCGCCGGGCGGGTAGGGCAGCACGATGCGGATCGGGCCGTCGATGGTGGCGCTGGCGGCGGTGGCAGCAGCAGTCGTAGTGAGCGCCTGCGCACCGGCCAGGCGGGGCAAGGCCAGGCTGCCGGCGAGCGCGGCCGACGTCTGCAGCAGCTTGCGGCGGGACGGGTTCATGTTTGTCTCCTGTTGTCGTGGGGCGCTCGTGCGGCGCCCTTTCGATCGCTATGCGCGCAAGGCCTGCGCGGCGTCGCGCCCGTGGTCTTCCTGCGCTTGGTGCGGGCCCGGTGCCGCCTTATTGCTGTCCCTGCTCCGCCTCCAGTTGCGCCTGCAGCTCGACCTTGCGCACCTTGCCGGTCGCGGTCAGCGGCAGCTCGTCGACGATGCGGATCTCCGGCACCTTGTAGACCGCCATCTGCTCGCGGCACCAGGCGTGCAGCGTGTCGGCGTCCACCGTCGCGGCGTGTTCCGGCCGCAGCCGGATGAAGGCCACCGGCATCTGTCCCTTGTCGGGGTCGGGCCGGCTCACCACGGCCGAGCCCAGCACCGCGGGATGGCGCGACAGCAGCACCTCCAGTTCCGACGGGAACACGCTCATGCCGCGCACCTTCAGCATCTCCTTGCGGCGGCCGAGGAAGTGCAGATAGCCGTGCTCGTCGTAGGCGCCGATATCGCCGGTGCGGAACCAGCCGTCGCGAAACACCTCGGCGTCGACATCCGGCCGTCCCCAGTAGCCCTTGAGCAGCGACGGCGTGCTGACGACGATCTCGCCTTCCGCGCCGATCGGCAGCAGCGCGCCGGTCTCGAAATCGCAGATCTTGATGCGCGTGCCGGGCACCGGCAGGCCGACGAACACGGGACGCCCGCGCAGGTCCATGTCGTCGTCCTGCATGCCCGTGGTGAAGGTGTCGCTGGTGTGCGTCTCGGTCATGCCCCAGGCGCCCTCGGCCAGCACGCTGCCGGTCAGCTCGAACCAGCGCCGGCGGATGTCTGGCGTGATCTTGCGGATGAACGAGGCCGCGCGCGTATGCCGCAGCGAGCGAAGGTCGTAGCGCGGCAGCTCGGGGTGGTTCATCAGCTCGACGGCGTTGTCGACCACGACGAAGGTGCGGTTGACGCGGTAGCGGTCGATCGCCGCCATCACGGCGACCGGGTCCCAGCGCGCGAGCACGACCACGGTGGCCCCGCTGAAGATCGGATAGATCAGCCCCAGGTTCTCGCCGGCGATCCAGAACATCGGCAGGAAGTTCAGCATCACGTCGTCGGAGCCCTCGGCCATGCGCGCGGCGTCCACCCCGCCGGTCAGCGCGTACGAGGCGGCGGCCGTGTAGACCATGTCGCGCTGCGTGTGCATGCAGCCCTTGGGCATGCCGGTGGTGCCGCCGGTGTAGTTCAGCGCGGCCAGCGCGTCGAGATCGACACGCGGCAGCGCGATCGGGGCGGTGGCGCGGATTGCCGGCATCAGGTCGGTCGCGCCGTCGATGCGCCGTGGCGGCGCGTCGAGCCCCGGCGGCAGCGGCACCGTGGGCTGCGCCGGCAGCATCTCGCCCTGGCTGGTGGTGAAGACGGTGCGGATGCGGGTCTGGCTTTTCACCGCCATCAGCATGCCCGCCAGTTGGTCCAGCACGACGATCGCGGTGGCGCCCGAGTCGTTCAGCTCGTAGCGCAGCTCTTCTTCCTTGAACAGCGGGTTGACCGGCACGTAGACGGCGCCGAGTTTCAGGATGCCGTAGAACACCACATGGAATTGCGGGCAGTTGCCGATCATCACCGCGACACGGTCGCCGGCACCGATGCCGTGCGAGGCCAGCAGCGCCGCGCAGCGCTCGCTGAGGTCGTCGAGCTCGGCGTAGCCGACCTCGGTGCCGTAGTAGATCAGCGCCGGATGCGCGGGGCGCCGGCGCGCCCACGCGCGCAGGTAGTCACCGAGCGCGACCTCGCCGTGCGGATAGACCGGCGCGGTGGGCAGGCCGGCGGGCCAGATCCTGCGGTGGCGCGCTTCCAGGTCTTCGAAGAACTGCGCCTCTTCGACGGAAGCGTCGGGCAATGCTGGTGGGTTCGACTGCTCGCGGTCCATCTGCTGTCTCCTGTTGCGTTCTTGTTCGGGTCGATGGAAGAGCTGCGGGGACGTCTTCTTACCAGGCGTCGACGTACTGCCGCAGCGGCCGGTTGGGGTGCGATGCGCCCGCATCGAGCCCGGTCACCAGCCACTGCCGCGTCGCGGCCGGATCGATCACCGCATCGAGTTCGAGCGCCGCGGCGGCGTTGATCGCATGGCCGCGTTCGTACATCTGCGCGACCAGCTTCTGGTACAGCGCGTCGCGTTCCGGTCCTTCGGGCAGCGCCTCGAGCTCCTTGCGAAAGCCCAGCCGCACCGCGCCCTCGAGGCCCATGCCGCCGAACTCGCCGGTCGGCCACGAGAGCGTGAAGGTCGGCGCGCGAAAGCCCCCCGCGGCCATTGCCATCGCGCCCAGGCCATAGCCCTTGCGCAGCACCACCGCGAGGAAGGGCACGCGCAGCTTGGCGCCGATCACGAACATCCGCGAGACGTGGCGCACCTGCGCGCGCGCCTCGACCTCGGGGCCGACCATGAAGCCCGGCGTGTCGATCAGCGAGACGATCGGCAGGCCGTGCGCATTGCAGATCTGCATGAAGCGCGCGGCCTTGTCGGCGGCATCGGCATCGATCGCGCCGCCCAGGTGGCGAGGATTGTTGGCGAGGATGCCGACCGGACGGCCTTCGATGCGGGCCAGCGCGGTATGGATGCCGGTGCCGAAGCCGCTGCGCAGCTCCAGCACGCTGCCGACGTCGGCGATGCCGGCGATGGCCGCGCGCGTGTCGTAGACGCGCAGCCGGTTCTCCGGCACCACGCGCCGCAGCGCCAGCGGATCGGGCGCCTGCCATTCGGCGACGGCACCCTGGAACATCGACAGATAGTGCTTGGCCGCGGCCACCGCGGCGGCCTCGTCGTCGACCAGCAGATCGACCACGCCATTGTGGTGCTGCACGGCGGCCGGGCCGATGTCCTCGGGCCGGAATACGCCGAGCCCGCCGCCCTCGATCATCGCGGGTCCGGCCATGCCGATATTGGCGTTGCGCGTGGCGACGATCAGGTCGCAGCAGCCGAGCAGCGCCGCGTTGCCGGCGAAGCAGCGGCCCGAGGCGATGCCGATCACCGGCACCTCGCCGCTGAGCGCGGCGAAGGCGGCGAACGACGGCTGGAACAGGCCGGCCACGGTCGGGAAGTCGACGTCGCCGGGCCGGCCGCCGCCGCCCTCGGCAAAGATCACGGTCGGCAGCCGGTTCTGCAATGCGACCTGCAGGATGCGGTCGGTCTTGGTGTGATTGCGTTTGCCCTGCGTGCCGGCCAGCACGGTGGCGTCGTAGGCAAGCACCGCGCAGCGCGAGCGCTCGGCCGGAAACAGCGCGCCGTTGATGCCGCCGATGCCGGTGATCAGGCCGTCGGCCGGCGTATTGGCGATCAGGTCCGCCTCGCTGCGGCGGCTCGCCTGCGCGGCCACCGCGAGCGCCCCGTATTCGACGAAGGTGCCGGCATCGCACAGGTCGGCGACGTTCTCGCGCGCGGTGCGCTGGCCGCGCGCGCGGCGCCGGGCTACGGCGTCGGGGCGCGCCTCGTCGTACAGGAAGGCATGGCGATCGATCACGCGCTGCAGATCCGCGCGGATCGCGTTGGGGTCGGCCTGCTCGGCGTCACCGCCGGTGTGCGCGCCAGCCTCGGCCGGTTCGAGCACCAGCAGCACCTGGCCTTCGGCCGCCTGCTCGCCGGCCTCGGCACGCAGGTCGATCACGCGGCCCGGCTGCTCGGCGACGATCGCGTGTTCCATCTTCATCGCGTCGAGCACCGCGACGGTCTGGCCGGCCTGCACCAGCTGGTCCACCGCGACGCTGACCTCGACCAGGCGGCCGGCCATCGGCGCGCGCACCGCGTGCAGGCCCTCGCCGAGCTGCTCGTCGAAGCTGCTGGCGCCGACCGGCGTGGCGGCGACCGCGGGAATGGCGCCACTGGCACACCCGGCGCCGTCCTGCACCGCCTGCAGCACGCGGCTCTGCGCTTCGAGCTGCGCGGCGCGGCTCAGCAGTTCGGGCAGCACTGCCTCGACATGCCGGGTATGGATCCGCTGGCTGGCGAAGTCCTCGCGCTCGGCCAGCGCGCGCAGCAGGTCGAGATTGGTGGCGATGCCGCGGATGGTGAATTCGCCCAGCGCCCGCTGCAGCCGCCGCACCGCGTCGGCGAAGCGTGCGCTGCCGGAGGTCACGATCAGCTTGGCCAGCAGCGTGTCGTATTGCGGCGACGGCGCGTAGCCGGTATAGCCGTGCGTGTCGACGCGAACGTCCGGGCCGGTCGGCGGATCGAAGCGCTCCAGCCGGCCCTGCGCCGGGCGGCCGAGCCCCTGCGCATCGATCGATTCGGCGTTGATGCGGGCCTGGATCGCAAAGCCGCGCGCCGCGGGCGGCCGTTGCGGATCGAGGCCGAGGTCGCGCAAGGATTGGCCTTGCGCGAGGCCCAGTTGCAGCGCCACCAGATCGACGCCGGTGACCTGCTCGGTGATGGTGTGCTCGACCTGCAGGCGCGGGTTGGCCTCGATGAAGACGAAGGGCTGGCGTGCGACATCGCGAGCGTCCGCGCCGTCGGGCTCGGCTTCCTCCACCAGAAATTCGAAGGTGCCGAGGCTGCGGTAGCCGCTGCGGCGTGCCAGCGTACGGGCCGCCTCGACGATGCGTTCGCGCAGCCCCGGGTCCAGCGCCGGGCTCGGCGCGATCTCGACCAGCTTCTGAAAGCGCCGCTGCAGCGTGCAGTCGCGCTCGCCGAGGGCGATCACGTCGGTGCCATCGCCGGCGATCTGCACTTCGATATGGCGCGCGCGCACGACCAGCCGCTCGGCATAGACCGCGTCGATGCCGAAGGCCGAGCGCGCCTCGGAACGGCAGCGCGCATAGGCCTCGGCCAGCGCGTCGCGCTCGCGCACCACGCGCATGCCGCGACCGCCGCCGCCGCCGACCGCCTTCAGCACGATGCCGGCGCCGTGCTGTTCGTCGAAGAAGGCGGTGACCGCTTCGAGCGTGGCGCCGCCCTCGGTGGCCGGCATCACCGGCACGCCGCATTCGCGCGCCAGCGCCAGCGCGCGGCCCTTGTCGCCGAACAGCGCAAGCTGGTCGACCGTGGGGCCGACGAAGACCAGGTCGGCCTCGGCGCAGGCCTGCGCAAAGTCGGCGCGTTCGCTGAGAAAGCCGTAGCCGGGATGGACCGCGTCGCAGCCGGTGCGGCGTGCGGCGGCAAGGATGGCGGGGATGTCGAGGTAGGCGGCGGGGCCTTCGCCGTCGAGCGCGACCGCCTCGTCGGCCAGCAGGCGGTGGCGGCTATTGGCGTCGTCGCGTGCGTAGACGGCGACGGTGGCGATGCCCAGATCGCGGGCCGCGCGTTGCACGCGCAGCGCGATCTCGCCGCGATTGGCGATCAACAGCTTCTTCACAAGTGTCCCCTCTCGATGTCGCCGCCGCGCGGGCGGGGCGCATTGTTTTTTGTGGCATGTGATTCTGCAAAGCAGAATCTACAGGCCGAGCGACGCGCGGGACAAGGGCGTAAACGAGGGACCCGGAAAAGAGGTTGGCGATAATCGGCCACCGCGAAATTCTGCTATGCGGAATTCCCGCCCAAAATCGCGCACCATCGTGTGCGTGCGCCCCATGGAGCCTGGACCAGATTGCCTCTACAGATCTCGCACCGGGTCGCCGTTAACCGGCAGAGACCCCGCCATGCGCGCGCCGCGATGCCGGCGGGAGAAAGCCTGCCATCGCGCCATCGCACCAACCGGACCCTGAGGGGAACCGCCATGACTTCCGCCCTGCCACGCCGCGGCCGCGCCGCGTTCGCCGTTTCGTCCAGCCCCGTTTCGTTCGCTCCCGTTTCGTTCGCCCGTGCCGGCGTGCTGATGCTGTCCGCGTTGACGGCGCTGACCACAGGTTGCGCGACCTACCAGTCGGTCAGCCCGGCCGAAGCGGCACCGCCGGCCGACCCGATCGCGGCGATGGTCCGCATCGATCCGGACCTGGGCGCATCGTTCTGCGTGATCGACAGCCCCGCCGGACGCGCGCCGTTCGCGGCGACGCTGCTGCAATCGCTGCAGCGCCGTGGCTTCGAAGCCAGGCTGCTGCCGCCGGGATCGTCGGTGGCAGCCTGTACGCTGACGGCGACCTATGCGGCCACCTCGCAGTCGTACTGGCGCACCTTCCTGGCGACCGCCGACATCACCGTCTATCGCCGGGGCGAGCGCGTCGGCAAGGCGGTCTACGATGCGCGGCGCAGCCAGGGCGGCGTCAACCTGAGCCACCTGATCGACCCGGCGCAGAAGATCGACGAGCTGGTCGACCAGCTGTTCCCGGGCCGACTGCCGCATCCGGAGGCGCGGGATCGCAATCCTCCGCTGTCCGAGCCGAACAGCGGGACGAGCCCAAGCCCCGCTACGCCAGCCTGAACCCGGGCCGCCTGCAGGTTCGCGACGCCCCGCTGTCCGGTCCGAACAGCGGGGCGCGCTCCAGCGCCGACCGCGGCCCCGCCGCTACGCCAGCCTGAACGCCTGCACCGCCTCGCGCAGCTGCTGCGCGCGCTGATCGAGGCTTTCGGCCGCCGCAGCGGCCTCTTCCACCAGCGCCGCGTTCTGCTGCGTGACGCCGTCCATCTCGGCCAGCGCGTCGCTGACCTGCGCGATGCCTTGCGCCTGCTCGCGCGAGGACGCGCTGATTTCCGCCATGCGCGTGGCGATGCCTTCGACCTGGCGCACGATGTCTTCCATCGCGTTGCCGGCCTGCTGCACCGCTGCGTGGCCGTCGCGCAGATCGGAGACCGTCCGCTCGATCAGCGCCTTGATCTCGCCTGCCGCCGTGGCGCTGCGCTGCGCGAGGCTGCGCACCTCGCCGGCCACCACCGCGAAACCGCGCCCGTGCTCGCCGGCCCGGGCGGCTTCGACCGCCGCGTTCAGCGCCAGGATATTGGTCTGGAAGGCGATGCCGTCGATCATGCCGATGATGTCGACCACCTGCTGCGCGTTGCGATGCACGCCGTCCATGGTCTGCACCACGCGCTCGACGGTGCCGCCGCCGTGCCGGGCTGCATCGGCGGCGCTGCGCACGGTGGCGTCGGCGTCCACGGCGGCATCGGCGTTCTGCCGCACCGTCGCGCTCAGCTGCTCGATGCTGGCGGCGGTGCGCTCCAGGCTGCTGGCCTGGCTCGCGGTGCGTGCCGACAGATCGGCGTTGCCGCTGGCGATCTCGCCGGTGCTGGCGACGATCGCATCGGCGCTGGCCCGCACGGTGCCGACGATGCCGGACAGGCCCTGGCCGACGCCGTCGATCGCGCGCATCAGTTCGCCGATCTCGTCGCGGCGCGGGCTGTCCAGCCGCGCGGTCAGGTCCCCGGCGGCCAGGCTGCGCGCGGCCGCTGCCGCATCGGCCAGCGGCGCGCTGACCATCCGGCGCAGCATCCACCAGAATCCCGCCGACACCAGCAGCGCCAGCGCCAGGCCGGCCGCGAGGAAGCGATTGCGATTCGCGATCAGTTCGGCGCGCAGGCTGTCGACCGGCACCGAGCCGACGATCAGCCATTGCCATTCGGGATAGGTCTCGAACGCCGTCAGCCGCAACGCCGGGGCGCTGCCGTCGAAGGCGATCCGATGCGTCAGGCTGCCCTGGCGCGCGGCAATCATCTCGCGCAACCAGCTCTTGCCGTCCTCGTCGCGGGCGTCCAGCTGCACCGTACCCTCCTGGCGGCGGCCGACCAGCAGCTTGCCCTGGTCGGGACCGGGCCTGGCGTCGACCACCAGGAAATGGCCGTCGGTGCCGATCGATTTGCGCCGGATGCGGTTTTTCAGCATCGCCAGCTCGGCGCTGACATCGACGCCGACATAGAGCGCGCCGACGATCTTGCCGGCGGCATCGCGCACCGGCTCGTACTTGCTCATGTACGGCTTGCCGAACAGCCACGTCAGCGCGCGGTACGAACGCCCGGCCCGCACCGCGGCATAGGCGCCGCCGGCGCGGTCGAGCAGCGTGCCGACCGCGCGCTCGCCGTTCTGCTTCTTCAGCGAGGTGGTCACGCGCACGAAGTCGTCGCCGCGGCGCGCGAACACCGTGGCGATGGTGCCGGCGGTGGTCGAGAAGAAGCGGTCCGGCAGCGCGAAGTTGTTGTTCAGCACGACCTCGCCGCTGCTGAACTGTGGCGTCGGCTGGCCGGCGACCTCGATGGTCTGGGCGGGATCGACCGCGTACGGGCCGGGCACCACCGCGGCGAAGCTCAGCAGGAAGCGGTCCGCCTCCTGCAGCATGGTGTCGTCGAACTGGCCGAGCAGATCGCGCAGCGTCTCGTTCTGCGCGCTCATCGCCGCGCGCTGCTGCGCCTCGAGCTGGCGCATGCTGCTGTCCGACAGCACCCAGGCGAACAGGCCGAATACCAGCACCTGCACGGCCAGCACGATCAGCGCGAGCCGCGTGCCGATCCGCGCGGCGCCAGGGCGCCAGCGGCGCGACGGCTGGCTGGTGGACGAGGTATCGGTAGGGGAGGAAGCCAAGGCACCGGCAAGGCCGGCAGCCGACGAAGCAAGGGGGGCGGGGGCAAGGGGGCGCACGTCCGTTTCCTGCGAAAGGGAAGTTGCCGGCACCACATGGCGCACGGCGGACGCATGATCTCCGTCACGTCGTCATGGGTTGGTTTACGGTCGGAACTGGCCGGGGCTTGATGAGGGTGTTCACCGATTTCTACGAGGGGATTACCGTCGCCCGGCAACAAATCAGTAACTCATAGGGCGGCAACTTTTACGACAGCTTCACAGGGACTGTGTCGGCATGCTGACGGCCTCGGCGCATTGCGCCTTCGCACGACGGCATGATGGCCAAGCACGACGACGTATCGTACAAACTGTTGTACTCCTGTCCCGAATTTCGTCAGGGACCTGCTGAAGGACTTTGTGCCGAAGCAATGGTGGCGGAAGGTCAATTTCCAGACCCTGGAGCGCATGCCTTGCAGCTACGTGACCGATGACTTCCGCGAGCGCGCCGATGACGTGGTTTGGCGCGTGCGAACCGGCCAGGATTGGATGTACCTGTACATCCTGATCGAGTTCCAGAGTACCGTCGACACCTTCATGGCGGTCCGCGTGTTGAGTTATCTAATGCTTCTGTATCAGGACCTGATCCGGCGCAAGGAATGTTTGCCCGGCCGCTTGCTGCCGCCGGTGTTGCCGATCGTGCTGTACAACGGCGAAACGAAATGGCGAGCGCCAGTGGATGTCGAAAGGCTGATCGTTCACGATGCGGACTTGCCGGTTCCGCGTTTTCGCTATCACCTGATCGACGAGAGCCAGTACACGGAAGCCCAGCTTTCGCGGCGGCGAAATTTGGTGGCCGCCGTGATGCGTTTCAATCGGCTAAAGAGTGAGCGGAGTCTTGTCCGCGTGATTCGAGAGGTCCGTCGCTGGATCGATGGGCGCAAGGAACTCAGGCGAACTTTGGCGATGTGGATGCGTAGCGTATTGTTGAGGCAGCGCAAGGGCAAGCTCGCGCTGCCACGGGTCTGCGATCTGGAGGAACTCGAAATGTCACTGGCACAACGTATGGACGAGTGGGCAGCCCAGCACGAGCAGAGGGGCATGCAGAAGGGGGAGAAAAAAGGGGAGAAAAAGGGGGAGAAGCGAGGACTCGCAAAGGGCCGGCAGGAAGGCGCCGCGCGAGTTCTCCAGCAACTGCTGGCCCGCCGCTTCGGGCCGCTGCCGGCCGATATCGTTGCCAAGCTGAACGCGGCGCAGGCCGCCGACATCCGGCGATGGAGCGGGCGGCTGCTGACGGCGGAATCGCTCGACGCCGTCTTCAAGACACGATAAGGGCGCGGCGATGCTCTTCGGGGGCATCTTTGCCGCGCAGGATCAAGCCAGCAGCTGTCCCAGCCGAACCACCGTCACGCCAGGACGCAGCTGGCGCAGCGACGGCATCACCAGCACGCAGTCGGGATACGGCGTCACCACCGGCGCGCCGTCGTTCCACCCGATCACGGTGCCGGGCTCGGAGAAGGTCTCCAGGCCGGTATAGGGGCCGGCGAAGCGGAAATTCATGCTGGTGGCCACTACCGGCTCGGTGACGCGCACCACGCGCTGCGGCGCGACCGGCGCCGACAGCCAGCCGGCAGGCAGGTCGCCGCTGTCGACGATGCCGGCGGTCAGCAGGAAGCGCGCCGTGCTGTCGCGCGCCACCGCGACCGACGATGCCTCCCAATGCTGGCCACATTCGATCAGCAGCGCATTCTTCGGGCTGTCCTGATCGCCAAAGCCGGCGTAGTCGCGCATGCGACGGCCTTCCGGATGGCCTTCGTCGACGATCACATGCGCCGGAGCGCCGAGCGCGCGCGCCAGCGCCACGCCCTTGTCGAGCGGGCCCGACACGATCAGCGGCAGGCTCTTCTCGTGCATCGAATGCAGGTCCAGCAGCAGGTCGATGCGATCGATCAGCGGGCGCATCTCGCGCGCGCGCCGCAGTTCGGACGAGTCGCGCGACGCGTCGTCGAGCACCGCGGCGGTCCAGACTCGGTTGAAGTCCTGGTCGACGAAGCGCGAGGCGTCGGGCTTTGCCGGATCGAAACGGTGATAGGCGTCGACGTTGGCGAACGCCAGCGTCAGCTGCCCGCTGCGCGGCTTGAGCCCGAGGTCCAGCAGCTCCTTGACGACGATCGCGCCGCAGACCTCGTTGCCATGGGTCAGCGCGTTGATCATCACGTGCGGGCCCGGCACGCCGCTGTCGAAATGATGGACATAGGCGACGCCGGTATTGCCGTCGGCATACGGGCGGATATCGGGAAATGCGACTTCGACCGGATAGGCGTCGAGCGTGGTCATCGTGTTCATAACGTCCCTGTTATTGCTGGATGCCGGCCGCCTGCACGATGGTGCGGTATTTGGCGGTCTCGCGCTTGACGAAGGCGGCGAACTGCGCCGGATTGGCGGGCGCGACCTCGACGCCGGCCTCGGCCAGCTTCTTGCGGACCTCCGGCATCGCCAGCACGGCCTGCATCTCGTTGTTGAGCCGATCCACCACAGCGCGCGGCGTGGCCTTCGGTGCCATCAGGCCGAACCAGACGCCCATGTCGACGCCCTTCAGCGCGGGCGTCTCCGCCAGCGCCGGCACTTCCGGTGCCACCGCGGCGCGCTTGGCTTCGGTCACGCCATAGGCCTTGACCCGTCCGGCCTGGATATGCGGCAGCGCGGACGACAGCACCATTACCGCCAGATCGATCTGGCCGCCCAGCAGGTCCGTCGCCATCGCGGAAGCGCCCTTGTACGGCACGTGCGTGATACCGACCTTGCCCTGCTGCTTGATCAGCTCGCCGGCCAGGTTCAGCGGCGTGCCGACGCCCGACGAGGCATAGGCCAGCTTGTCTGGCTGCCCCTTGGCCAGCGCGATCAGTTCGGCGGCATTGCGCGCCGGCAGCGTCGGCTTGCCGACCAGCACCATCGGCTGCGTGCCGACGAAGGTGATCGGCGCCAAATCCTTCTCGCCGTCGTAGCGGACCGCCGGATTGGTCAGGCGCGCGATCGACACCTCGCTGCCCGAGCCCATCAGCAGCGAGTAGCCATCGGCCTCGGCCTTGACCACGCGCGCCGCGCCGATGGTGCCGCCGGCACCGCCGAGGTTCTCGATCACCACGCTCTGGCCCAGCCGCTTGCCGAGCTCGGGCGCGATGGTGCGCGCCACCAGGTCGACGCTGCCGCCGGCCGTGTAGCCGACCACCAGCGTGATCGGCTTGGCGGGCCATTCGCTGGCGCGCGCGGCGCCGGCAGGCAGCAGCGACATCGCCGAGGCGGCGGAAAACAGCAAGGTGGCGGCGGTGGCAGTCCGCAGCGAGATCTTCATGGCAACGCTCCCGTGTCTATCTGTTATCGATGTGGTATGGCGCGATGTTAGGGAGCGGCGCCGTGTCCGCGCATGCGGGTTTGGCAATGGCGATTGCCGGATCGGCAAGGCGTGTGGCAAGGGGCCTATCACGGACCCGGCAGGGGCAGGCAAGGGGCAGGCGAAGGGCAGGCGAAGGGCAGGCAAGCGGCTCGGCAAGGCGGCGCGGCATCGCCTCCGCCGCCAGCGGCATCACGCCGTCGCGGCGCGCCAGAACGCCTCGGCCAGCGGACGCATCGGCGCGCGCGGACGGTAGAGCCGGATCTGCAGCACCAGATCGCGATTGCCGCCCGGCTGGCCGCCGTGCTGGCCGCCCTGTTGGCCACCCTCCGTCCCGGCCTCCGCCACGCTGCCGATATCGGCGCGCACCAGCCGGCCCGCGTGCAGGTCGTCGGCGATCAGCCGGGCAGGCAGCCAGGCCAGGCCCATGCGCTGGCGCACCATCTCGTGCACCGATTCGGCGAAGTCGCAGACCGCCACCACGTCCAGGCGGCCGGCCAGTTTGCGCCGGGCGATCTCCTGATTGACCATGCGGCCCATCGTCAGGGTTTCCGCATAGGCGATGGTCGGCACCGGCGCGCCGCTCTTGCCACGCCCCGGCAGGCGGAAGCACGGCCCGCCCGCGGCATCGGCGGCGGCGACGCAGACCAGCCGCTCGACCCCGACCGGATGGAACTGATAGCGCGCCTCGTCCAGCCGCACCGGCAGGTCCGGTGGGCTGTAGCACAGCAGGAAATCGGCATCGCCCTCGGTGAACATCGCCAGCGCGTCGTGCATGGCGAAGGTCGACAGCCGGGTGCGAAAGCCCGCGGCCACCGGATCGTGCCGCAGCGCCTGGCGCAGCCCCGCCAGCCAGGCCGGCACCAGCGAGCGCGACAGCGTCTTGCCGGTGGCGATCACCACGGTGCTGGCGTCGACGCGGTGGGCCGCCCGCAGCGCCAGCCGCGTTTCCTCGAGCGTGTGCAGCGCCGACTGCGCCGCCTCCAGAAACTGCCGGCCCTCGGCGGTCAGCCGGACCGGGAACACGCTGCGATCGATCAGCGGCGCGCCGGCCCACACCTCGACCGCCTGCATGCGGCGGCCGAACGCGGGCGGGGTGACATTGCGCAGTTCGGCGGCGCGGGCGAGGCTGCCGGCCTCGGCCAGGCATACAAAGTCTTCGAGCCAACGGATATGCATGGGGAGGCGGGCGATGGGTTCGTGTCGGGACGCGTCAGGCGGCTGCGCGCAACGTGCGCGGCCGCGTCATTCTAGAGCGTCCGAAGCGGCATGCACGGTTTGCGGCCCCGATGCGGCGACGCCGGCAGGGGCGGGCAAACCATCCCATCGACGAATGGAGGCGTTGGATAAGCATCGCTCCATATTTGTCCGCGGAATAGTCCGGTGCGGCCCCGGAGCGCCCGATTCACTCGACAATCCGGCCTCGCGCCTGCCGCGCCGCAGCCTATCGCCCCTTCGCACCGACTCCTACACTGGCTGGAAAGCCCGACCTCGCTGGGAGTCCGCCATGCCGACCGTTCGCCGCCTCGTCCGCCACGCCGCCTGCATCCTGATCCTGCTGGGCGGTTGGCAGACCGCGATGGCGGCACCCCGGCCGCCGCAGCCCGCGGAGACGTTGACCCGGCAGGCGGTGGCCGCCTACGAGGCGGGCGCTTTCGAGAGCGCGCTGCGCGACTTCGCGGAGGCGGCGCGGCGGGGCAACCGGCTGGCGCAGTTCAATTACGCGATGATGCTGCTGCGCGGCGACGGCACGGCGTCCAAGCCCCAGGAGGCGCTGGTCTGGCTGAAGAAGGCGGCGGACAACGAGATGACGCATGCCCAATTCACCTGGGGCGAATTGCATGAGCGCGGCGACCTGGTGCCCAAGTCGCTGGAAGAGGCCAACCGCTGGTATCAGCGCGCCAGCCAGGGCGGCCATATCCAGGCGCAGGTCGCGCTGGCGACCAATTACTTCATCGGCCGCGGGGTGCCGCGCGATTACGCCAAGGCCTTCGAGTGGTACACGCGGGCCGCGACCGCGGGCGACGGCGGGGCGCAGTACATTGTCGCCAGCTTCTACGAGCGCGGCGAGCCGGGGGTGGTGGAGCGCGATATCGAGCAGGCCAAGATCTGGTACGCCCGCGCCGCGGCGCGCGGCGACCCCGGCGCGCTGGCCAAGCTGCGCTCGCTGCTGGAGCAGACCGTCAGATCGCGCACGCCGACGATGTAGCGGACAGGCGAGCCGGCAAGCGCGCGGCGTGCTTCAAGTCTGAATCAGCCGCTTCTGCCGCGAGATGTTCATCAGGATGCCGATCCCCATGCCGAGCGTGACCAGCGCGGTGCCGCCGTAGCTGATCAGCGGCAGCGGCACGCCGACGATCGGCAGGATGCCGCTGACCATGCCCATGTTGACGAAGGCATAGGTGAAGAAGATCAGCGTCACCGCGCCGGCCAGCAGCCGCGAGAAGTGCGTCGGCGCATTGGCGGCGATATAGAGCCCGCGGAAGATCAGCAGCAGGTACAGCACCAGCAGCACCGCATTGCCGATCAGGCCGAATTCCTCGGAGTAGACCGCGAAGATGAAGTCGGTGTGCTTCTCCGGAATGAACTCGAGGTGGGTCTGCGTGCCCTTGAGCCAGCCCTTGCCCATCAGGCCGCCCGAGCCGATCGCGATGATCGACTGGATGGTGTGGAAGCCCTTGCCGAGCGGATCGGTGGTCGGATCGAGCAGCGTGCAGACCCGGTGCTGCTGGTAGTCGTGCAGCACCGGCCAGTTGACGCCCGGCGCGCACATGTCGTGCTCGAAGAACAGCAGCCCGGAAATCAGCGTGACCAGGATCGCCAGTGCCGGCAGGATCAGCTTCCACGACAGGCCGGCGAAGTAGATCACGTACATGCCGGCGGCCAGCACCAGCAGCGCGGTGCCCAGGTCGGGCTGCTTGGCGATCAGGCCCACCGGCACCGCCAGCAGCAGGCCGGCGACGATGAAGTCGAACCAGCGCAACGCGCTTTCGCGCTTCTGGAAGTACCAGGCCAGCATCAGCGGCATCGCGATCTTCATCAGCTCGGAGGGCTGGATCACGATGCCGACATTGAGCCAGCGGCGCGCGCCCTTGCGGATCAGCCCGAACATCGCCACCGCGATCAGCAGTGCGACGCCGACCGTATAGAGCGGCACCGCGACCCGCATCAGCGTCTGCGTGGGCAGATAGGCGATCACCCACATCACCGCGTAGGACAGCAGGATATTGCGCAGCTGGTCCTCGACGCGGCCCGGCACGTCGATCGACGCCGAGTACAGCGCCACGATGCCGGTGGCGAACAACAGGAAGACGATCAGCGCGAGCGGCTTGTCGAAGCCGGTCAGCGCGGTCTTGATCAGGGACAGGGCGCGTCTGCGATCCATCTGCGCCTCCTTCAATGCGTGACGTTGGCGCCCGGCGCCGCGGCGGCCTGCCGGGTGCGGGATGCGGGAGACGGTGCGGGGCCCGGCGCGGCGGGCGGCGTGGCTGGGCGCGTCTTGCGCTCGCCCGGTGCACCCGGTGCGGCCGGGGCGGCCGGGGCGGATGGCGAGGACGGAGCCGCGGGCGCGCCGTCATGCGGCGGCTTGCTGTGGCCGAGCGCCTGGCGCATGCGGTCCCCCAGCGTCAGCGGCGCCGAGGCGGGCGCGATCGCCTGCGGATCGATGGTCGGCGCGGCGGCTACCGCAGAGGCTCCGGCCTGGCTGCCGTTGCCGCCGCCGCCATTCCTGGTGCCCTTGGCGCCTTCGTCCTTGCCGCCCGGCTCGCCTTGCGCGTCCTCGTTGGCCAGCGTGTTGCCCATCGCGGTCGCGCTGGCGATGCTGGCGGTATGGCCGGTGGTAAAGACGCTTGGCGTATCGACCGGCGGCAGCCCGTGCGCGCGCTCGGCGGCCGGCGGCGCGATCTCGGCCAGCTCGGCGGGCCATTTGCCCAGCAGGTAGTAGTCCATCACCTTGCGCGCGATCGGCGCGGCGTGCTGCGCGCCGAAGCCGGCGTTCTCGACGATCAGCGCCAGCGCGATCTTCGGCTTGTCGGCCGGCGCGAACGCGGTGTACAGCGCATGGTCGCGCTTGTGCTCGGCCAGCGCGTGGTGGTTGTACTTCTCGCCCTTGCTCAGCGAGAAGGTCTGCGCGGTGCCGGTCTTGCCGGCTGACTCGTAGGCGGCGCCGGCGAACACGCGCGCCGCGGTGCCCGAATGCGTGACGCCGACCATCGCGCGCTTGATCACGTCGATATCGGACTGCTTGAACGGCAGGCGATAGCTTTCCTTCGGCACCGTCAGGCGGCGCTGCCGGGTGACCGCGTCCTCGACCGCCTTGACCAGGTGGGGCTTCATCACGACGCCGTTGTTGACCAGGATCGAGGTCGCGTGCGCCAGCTGCAGGATCGTGAAGCTGTTGTAGCCCTGGCCGATCCCCAGCGAGATCGTTTCGCCGTCATACCAACGCTGCTGCTCGGGCTTGCGGTAGGCGCGCCGCTTCCAGTCGGTCGACGGCAGGATGCCGCGGCTCTCGCCCTCGATGTCGATGCCGGTCAGCTGGCCGAAGCCGAGCGGCTTCATGAAGTCGTGGATCGCGTTGACGCCCATGTCGCGCGCCAGCGCGTAGTAGTAGGTGTCGCACGAGGCCACGATCGAGCTGTACATGTCGACCCAGCCGTGGCCGCCCGGCTTGTCGTCGCGGAAGGTATGGTTGCCCAGCGTGAAGAAGCCGGGATCGTGCATGCCCCAGTTGGCGGTGCGCTTGCCGGTCGCCAGCGCCGCCAGCGCCATGAACGGCTTGTAGGTCGAGCCCGGCGGATAGGTGCCGCGCAGCGGGCGGTTCAGCAGCGGCTTGTCCGGCGAATTGTTCAGCTCGTTCCAGGTCGCGGTGTCGATGCCCTCGACGAACAGGTTCGGGTCGAAGGTCGGCTTGGAGACGAAGGCCAGGATGTCGCCGGTGGCCGGCTCGATCGCCACCAGCGCGCCGCGGCGGTCGCCGAACAGCGCCTCGGCCAGCTGCTGCAGCCGGATGTCGAGGGACAGGATCAGGTTGTTGCCCGGCGTCGCCGGCGCGGTCGACAGCGTGCGGATCGGCCGCCCGCCGGCGCTGACCTCGACTTCCTCGATGCCGGTCAGCCCGTGCAGCTCGGTCTCGTAGCTCTGCTCGATGCCGATCTTGCCGATGTAGTTGGTGCCCTTGTAGTTGTCGGCATCCTTGCGCGGGTCGTACTTGGCCGGATTGGCGTCGTTGGCCACGTCCATCGCCTCGATGCGCTGCTGGTCGCGCTGCGAGATGCGGCCGATGTAGCCGACCACGTGCGAGGCCGATTCGCCCATCGGATACTGGCGGAACAGCCGCGCGCGCACGTCGACGCCGGGGAAGCGGAAGCGCTGCGCGGAGAAGCGCGCCACCTCCTCGTCGCTAAGCTGGCTGCGGATCGGCAGGCTCTCGAAGCTGCGCGACTCCTCCATCAGCCGGCGGAAGCGGCGGCGGTCGCGCGGCTGGATGTCGATCAGTTCGGACAGTTCATCGATGGTGTCGTCCAGCGACTGCGTCAGCTTGGACGGCGTGATTTCCAGCGTGTAGGCCGAATAGTTGCGCGCCAGCACGATGCCGTTGCGGTCCATGATGATGCCGCGGTTCGGCTCGATCGGCGCCACCGAGATGCGGTTGTCCTCGGCCTTGGCCGAATACTGGTCGTGCTTGTACCACTGCAGCCAGAAGAAGCGCAGGAACAGCAGCCCGAACAGGATCACGGCGAACAGCGCCGCGGCCGCCACGCGAAGGCGGAAGCGGCCGAGCTCGAGTTCGACGTTGCGGATTTCGGTCATGGTGCTGCGGGGACGGGCGGTCGGGGCACGGAGAGAGGCTGCGAGCGGAGTGCCATGCCGTCAGATCGGCCGGGTTTCGTCGACGTCGATGGAGCGGCGCTGCGGCGCCAGCAGCAGGCCGGTGGCCAGCGGCCACAGCAGCGCCTCGATGCCGGGCGCGACCAGCAACGGCCAGCCGGGCAGCGGCGCGCCCATCAGCAGCCGGATCACCACCGGTACCGCATGCGCGATGAACAGCAGCGGCAGCACGTGCAGTGCCTGCGTATAGACGCTGAACCACAACACGCGGCGGTGGATCGTGATGGCGAAGTAGGCCAGCAGCGTGTAGGCCATCGCGTGCTCGCCGAGCAGGCGGGCATCGTGCACGTCCATCAGCAGGCCCAGCACGAAGGCCACGCCCATGCCGACCTTGCGCGGCTGGTGGATGTTCCAGAACACCAGCACCAGCGCCACCATGTCCGGCACCCACAGGATGTCGCCCCACGGCAGCAGGTTGAACAGGAACGCCAGCACGAAGGTCAGCGCGATGAAGGCCGGGTTGACCGGCCGCAGCAGGTATTGGGGATGGGTCACCGCTTCTGCTCCTGGCTCGGCGCGGCCGCGGGCGCCGCGGCGACCGTAGCAACTGTGGCGGCCGTAGCCGCGGCGTTCGCCTTGGGCTTGGGCCCCTTCTCGGTTTTTTCCGCCTTGTCGGCTTTCTCGGGCTTGTCGGCTTTCGAGGCCTTGCCGGCCTTGTCCGTCTTGCCTGCCTTGCCCGCGTTCTTGCCGTCGTCGCCGGCCGGCAGGTCGCGCGAGGGCTTCTCGGCCTCGTAGCGCACCACCAGCAGCTGGCGGTGCGAACGCACGCCCGCGACCGGCTCGCAGTAGACGCGCGAGAACGCGGTATCGGCCTTGCGTTCGATCTGCACGATGCGCGCGACCGGCAGCCCGGCCGGATAGACCCCGTCCAGGCCCGAGGTCACCAGCAGGTCGCCCTGCTGCAGATCGGCCGACGCCGCCATGAAGCGCAGGTCCAGCATGCCGGCCTTGCCGCCGCCGAAGGCAATGCTGCGCAGGCCGTTGCGTACCACCTGCACCGGGATCGCCTGGTCCTTGTCTGTCAGCAGCGTGACTTCGGACTGGAACGGCGTCACGCGCGTGACCTGGCCGACCACGCCGCGATCGTCGATCACCGGATAGCCGGCCCGCACGTCGTGCTGGCTGCCGCGGTCGATCACGATGCGCTGGCTGTACGGATCGCGCGCGTCGTACAGCACCTCGGCCGCCGTGACCGGCGTGGCCGATTGCTCCTTCAGGTCCAGCAGCTTGCGCAGCTGGCGGTTCTCGGCCTCGAGCTGGGCCTGGCGCAGCGCGTCGTCGGCCTGCGCCACCGCGCGCCGCCGCAGCTCGCGGTTCTCGCTGGCCAGCGCGGCGGACGACTGCAGATAGTCGAACGCGGCGCGCGCCATGTCGCGCGGCACCAGCACGGCGCGCTCGACCGGCATCAGCACGGTGGCGGCGACCTGCCGGACCGTGGACAGCGCATCGAAGCGGGCGTCGACGACCAGCAGCACCAGCGCCATCGTCACGAAGATGACCAGGCGCGCGAACGCGGACGTGCCCTGCTTGAATAGCGGTGGCGGCGTGTAATCCATTTAGCCGTACGCAGGCGGTGGCGGTCCGCATCGCCGGCACGCCGCGCTCGGGCGTCCGGGGGCGGACCGGAATTGGCGGAGTCGCGCGGGCCGCCGGCAGGCGGCGGCCGGCTTGGCCAGGGTGGCGCGGCGGCGGACCTGCCCGTGGCCGGCCTGGGCCAGCGGTGCGGGCAGGGCGCGCTTCGCCACGGGAACGATCCTTTTGCCGGACCGGCTTACTCGTAGGCGAAGATGCTGCCGAGCTTGTCCATGCGCTCCAGGGCCATGCCCGAGCCGCGCACCACGCAGGTCAACGGATCCTCGGCCACCAGCACCGGCAGGCCGGTTTCCTCGGCCAGCAGGCGGTCCAGGTCGCGCAGCAGCGCGCCGCCGCCGGTCAGCGTGATGCCGCGCTCGGCGATGTCGGCGCCCAGTTCCGGCGGGGTCTGCTCCAGGCCGATCTTCACGGTGGAGACGATCTGGTTCAGCGGATCGGTCAGCGCTTCCAGGATCTCGTTGGACGAGACCGTGAACGCGCGCGGGATGCCCTCGGACAGGTTGCGGCCCTTGACCTCCATCTCGCGCACTTCCGAACCCGGGAAGGCCGAGCCGATTTCCTTCTTGATCGCTTCGGCGGTCTGCTCGCCGATCAGCATGCCGTAGTTGCGGCGGATGTAGTTGACGATGGCCTCGTCGAACTTGTCGCCGCCGACGCGCACCGAGCCCTTGTAGACCATGCCGCCCAGCGAGATGATGCCGACCTCGGTGGTGCCGCCGCCGATATCGACGACCATCGAGCCCGACGGCTCCGACACCGGCAGGCCGGCGCCGATCGCGGCGGCCATCGGTTCCTCGATCAGGTAGACCTGCGAGGCGCCGGCGCCCAGCGCCGACTCGCGGATCGCGCGGCGCTCGACCTGGGTCGAACCGCACGGCACGCAGATGATGATGCGCGGCGACGGACGCAGCAGCTTGCTGTCGTGCACCATCTTGATGAACTGCTTGAGCATCTGCTCGGTGACGGTGAAGTCGGCGATCACGCCGTCCTTCATCGGGCGGATCGCCTCGATGTTGCCCGGCACCTTGCCCAGCATCTGCTTGGCTTCCTTGCCGACTGCCTGAATGGTCTTCTTGGCGTTCGGGCCGCCGCCCAGGTGGATCGCGACCACCGACGGTTCGTCCAGCACGATGCCCTTGTCACGCATGTAGATCAGCGTGTTGGCGGTGCCGAGGTCGATCGCGAGATCGTTGGAAAAGTAGCTGCGGAGAAATCCGAACATCAGGAGTCCTGTTTTCTGGTGGGTTCGCAGGTATGCGAAGCGGCCGGCGCCAGTCCTTGGCGCCGGCCGCGATATTCATATGTCTTCGATGGAAACGGCGCGCGTCCTTCCGCGCATCCACGGTCCCGCCCATGCCGTTGCGGTGCGCCAGGCGAACCGCGACAGTCCTGAGGGATTTCGCCCGCCGGGCCGGCGGAACGCATTCCCACGGGAACCTTTGATTAGACGGCGCCAGAAAGTTCGCCAAACTTCATTTGGCGGATGGCCGGACGGCGGTCCGGGCGCCACAGACCCGGCACCCACACGGGGGCAGCGGCGAGTCGGTCTAATCGGAGGATCCTGGTCCGGGCCCCGCGGGCAGTCGGGTCCGGCGTCCTTCAGCGGCCGGACGCTGGGTCCAAGCGGCGAAGGCGCCGCCAGGGGCGGCGGCAAAACGGAATGATACCTTATAATTCCGCGTGTTTCGGCGGCAAATTGCCCTGAAAAAACCTGTAATTCTGACGATTGTGGGGCGTCGCGCGCGGCACTTTCCCCAGGCCGATGTCGACGCGGCAACGGCCCGGCAATGGCCCGGCAACTGCCCGACAGCGGTCCGGACGCGGCGCCGCCCAGGGCACGCCCGCCTGGCCCGGTCCGGCGCTCCCGACGCTGTCCGCACGGTCGTCCTTCTCCCGGTTTCGTTCCGGCCTTGCGCCGGACTGCCGGGCCCTCTGGAATTCCTCGCACCCACGCCATGGCACTCGAGCTAACCGACGTCAAGCGCATCGCCCATCTTGCCCGCATCGACATCAGCGATGAAGAAGCCGGCCAGACGCTCGGGCAACTGAATCAATTCTTCTCGCTGGTCGAGCAGATGCAGGCGGTGGACACCAGCGGCGTCGCGCCGCTGGCGCATCCGCTGTCGGCGGTCCGCGAGATGCAGCAGCGCCTGCGCGACGACGTCGTCACCGAGCCGAACCGGCGCGATGACTACCAGCGTCCCGCGCCGGCCACCGAGGCCGGCCTGTATCTGGTGCCGAAGGTGATCGAATAACGTTCCCGATAACGGCCCCGATAAGGTCCCGATAAGGTCCCGATAACGGTCCCGCACCCGGCCCGCCGACGTCGCCCGAAATTTCCGTATCGACGTACCGATACGCCAAGGTGGCATCTCCCGAATCGATCCGCCGGCGGCGCCCATGCCCCGCCGGCCGTTCTCCGAAGCTTTTCCGACACTCCATGTCTTCTTCCGCTTCCTCCTTCCCGGTCGGCTCGACCGTGACCTCGCTGCGCCAGATCGCCGACGCGCTCGCCGCCGGCGCGGTGTCGGCCGAAGAGCTGGCGCGCGACTACCTGGCCCGCATCGAGCAGGCCGGCGCGCTGAACGCCTATGTCCATGTCGACGCCGAGATGACGCTGGCCCAGGCCCGCGCCGCCGACGAACGCCGCGCGCGCGGCGAGGCCGGTCCGCTGACCGGCGTGCCGATCGCCCACAAGGACGTGTTCGTCACGCGCGGCTGGCGCTCGACCGCCGGCTCGCGCATGCTGGCGGACTACGAGAGCCCGTTCGACGCCACCGTGGTCGAGCGGCTGGCCGCCGCCGGCATGGTGACGCTGGGCAAGACCAATATGGACGAATTCGCGATGGGCTCGTCCAACGAGAACTCGCACTTCGGCCCGGTGCGCAACCCGTGGGACGCGTCGCGCGTGCCCGGCGGCTCGTCGGGCGGCTCGGCCGCGGCGGTCGCCGCGGGCCTCGCGCCGGCCGCCACCGGCACCGACACCGGCGGCTCGATCCGCCAGCCGGCCGCGTTTTCGGGCATCACCGGCATCAAGCCGACCTACGGCCGCGTGTCGCGCTTCGGCATGATCGCGTTCGCCTCGTCGCTGGACCAGGCCGGCCCGATGGCGCGCAGCGCCGAGGACTGCGCGCTGCTGCTCAATGCGATGGCCGGGTTCGACGAGCGCGATTCGACCTCGCTGACGCCGGCCCAGGGCGGCGTGGACGAGGACTTCACGCGGCTGCTGGGCCAGCCGCGCGGCGGGGCCAGCGCCAGCCAGCCGCTGGCCGGCCTGCGCATCGGCCTGCCGCGCGAGTACTTCGGCGCCGGACTGTCGGCCGATGTCGAGGCCGCGGTGCGCGCCGCGCTGCGCGAATACGAGAAGCTCGGCGCGACGCTGGTCGAGGTGTCGCTGCCGAAGACCGAACTGTCGATCCCGGTCTACTACGTGATCGCGCCGGCCGAGGCGTCGTCGAACCTGTCGCGCTTCGATGGCGCGCGCTACGGCCACCGCGCCGCCGAGTACCGCGACCTGCTCGACATGTACAAGAAGACCCGCGCCGAGGGCTTCGGCTGGGAGGTCAAGCGCCGCATCCTGGTCGGCACCTATGTGCTGTCGCACGGCTACTACGACGCCTACTACCTGCAGGCGCAGAAGATCCGCCGCATCATCGCGGACGACTTCCAGCGCGCCTTCGGCGAATGCGACGTGATCATGGGACCGGTCGCGCCGACGGTGGCGTGGAAGCTCGGCGAGAAGAGCGCCGATCCGGTGCAGATGTACCTGGCCGACATCTTCACGCTGTCGACCAGCCTGGCCGGCCTGCCCGGCATGAGCGTGCCCTGCGGTTTCGGCGAGGGCGGCATGCCGGTTGGCCTGCAGATGATCGGCAACTACTTCGGCGAGGCGCAGCTGCTGCAGACCGCGCACGCCTTCCAGCAGGCTACCGACTGGCATCTGCGCCAGCCTTCGCAGGCATGACCATGAACGCGCTGCTTTCGACCCGCCCGTCCCGCCGTCCGTCCGCCGGTCTTTCGGCCGGCCGCCTGGCCTTGACCGCCGTGCTGCTGGCCGCGCTGGCCGGCTGCATTCCGCTGCCGCGCATCGGCGGTCCGACGCCGATCGCCGATCGCGATATCGACCTGGCGGGCGACTGCCGCCGCACCGAGGAGGACGGGTTCCGCGAGGACGCGCAGCTGCGCGTGTCGGACAACAACGTGCAGCAGCTGTCGTGGAAGCTGTGGGTCGGCAAGCGCGGCTCGTGCAGCTTCGACCTGGCCGAGTTCCGCCAGACCCGCCGCAAGCCGCATATCGAACTGGCCGCGCGCGACGGCAGCGCGTGCAAGCTGCTGGTCTGGCAGGACCCGCGCCGCGTCACGCTGGCGCATGCCAATTGCCAGAGCCGCTGCACGCCGGGCATCTACGAAGAGGCGTGGCCGGTCATGTTCGAACCGGGCACCGGCACCTGCGCGCGCACGCAATAACGCGCGGCAGAACCCGCAGCGACGAAACGCACAGCGACGAAACGCACAGCGCACAACGCAGAACGCGGAACGCAAAACGCAGAACGCGAAAGCAAACGGCGGCGCGGCCCATGCCGGCGCCGCCGCAAGGAACCAACAGGAATACCGCCATGCAATGGGAAGTGGTGATCGGCCTCGAAACGCATACGCAGCTATCGACGGCCTCGAAGATTTTTTCCGGCGCCTCCACCGCGTTCGGCGCGGCGCCCAATACCCAGGCCTGCCCGGTCGATCTGGCGCTGCCCGGCACGCTGCCGGTGCTGAACAAGGCCGCGGTCGAACGTGCGATCCAGTTCGGCCTGGCGATCGGCGCCCATGTCGCGCCGCATAGCGTGTTCGCCCGCAAGAATTACTTCTACCCGGACCTGCCCAAGGGCTACCAGATCAGCCAGTACGAGATCCCGGTGGTGCAGGGCGGCAGCCTGACCTTCCAGGTGGAGGGCCGCAAGGGCGAGTTCTACGAGAAGACCGTGCAGCTGACCCGCGCCCACCTCGAGGAGGACGCGGGCAAGTCGCTGCACGAGGACTTCGCCGGCATGACCGGCATCGACCTGAACCGCGCCGGCACGCCGCTGCTCGAGATCGTCACCGAGCCCGACATGCGCAGCGCCGCCGAGGCGGTCGCCTATGCGCGCGCGCTGCATTCGCTGGTGGTGTGGCTGGGCATCTGCGACGGCAACATGCAGGAAGGCAGCTTCCGCTGCGACGCCAACGTGTCGGTGCGGCCGGTCGGCAGCGACAAGCTCGGCACGCGCCGGGAGATCAAGAACCTGAACTCGTTCCGTTTCCTGCAACAGGCCATCGAATACGAGGTGCGCTGGCAGATCGCCGAGATCGAGGACGGCCGCGAGATCCAGCAGGCCACCGTGCTGTTCGATCCGGACACCGGGGAGACGCGCGCGATGCGGACCAAGGAAGACGCGCACGACTACCGCTACTTCCCCGATCCGGACCTGCTGCCGCTCGAGATCGAGCCGGCCTGGGTCGAGCGCGTGCGCGCCGCGATGCCGGAACTGCCGGCCGCGATGCAGGCGCGCTTCGTCTCGCAATATGGCCTGCCCGCCTACGATGCCAGCGTGCTGACCTCGTCGAAGGCGCTGGCCAACTGGTTCGAGCAGGTCGTCGCCGAAGCCGGCGCGGCCAACGCCAAGCCCGCGGCCAACTGGCTGATGGGCGATGTCGCCTCGCAGCTGAACCGCGAGGGCATCGAAATCGACGGCGCGCCGATCCGCCCCGCGCAGCTCGCGCTGCTGCTCAAGCGCATCGCCGACGGCACGGTGTCGAACAACACCGCCAAGAAGGACGTGTTCCCGGCGATGTGGGCCGGAGAGTGCGAGGGCGACGCCGATGCGATCATCGCGGCCAAGGGCCTGAAGCAGATGTCGGACACCGGCGCGCTCGAGGCCATCATCGACGAGGTGCTGGCCGCCAACGCCAAGTCGGTCGAGGAGTTCCGCGCCGGCAAGGAGAAGGCGTTCAACGCGCTGGTCGGCCAGGCGATGAAGGCGACCAAGGGCAAGGCCAATCCGGCCCAGGTCAACGAACTGCTGCGCAAGAAGCTCGGCTGACAGGCGCGGTGCAGGCAGATGACGAACCCGCGCTCAAGCGCGGGTTTTTTCATGGCGCGGCGGGTTTGGGGCCATGCCGGTCGATCGATCGCCCGGCCCCTCTCCCCGGCCCTCTCCCGCAGGCGGGAGAGGGAGAACACCGACAGCGTTTTTCCCCCTCTCTCCCGCCTGCGGGAGAGAGCCTGGGGAGAGGGCTGCCCGCTCCTCACCAACTGCGTTTGCTACACTCCAGCGCAAATCGTTCGATGACCCGCCAATGAATCCGCAAGACGTCGCCGCCTATCTGCAAAGTCATCCCCAGTTCTTCGAGGACCACGCCGAGCTGCTCGCCTCCGTGCAGCTGACGAGCCCGCACAGCCATCGCGCGGTGTCGCTGCAGCAACGCCAGATGGAAATCCTGCGCGAGAAGAACAAGGGCCTCGAACTGAAGCTGGCCAATCTGATGCGCCACGGCCACGACAACGACCGCACGCAGAACCGCATGCACGCGTGGCAGCTGCGGCTGCTCGGCGAAGCCGATGCGCTGGCGCTGCCGATGGCGGTCAGCCAGGGCCTGCAGCAGGTGTTCGATGTGCCGGCCGTCGCGCTGCGGCTGTGGCAGCTGGCCGAAACGCACGCCCCGCTTGATCTGCTGCGCGGCGACGCGGCCGCCGCGACCGAAGCCGCGCGCCGCTTTGCCGAGGGTCTGCAGACGCCGTATTGCGGCGGCAATCCGTGGGCCATCGAACCGGCCGTCGCCGAAGAGGGCGCCCCGCCTGCACCCGCACCCGCGTCTGCGGCCGCGGCCGATACGCTTGGCGAAGGCGGCAGGCAGGCGGTCGACTGGCTCGAGCGCGACGACATCGCATCGCTCGCGATGGTCGCGCTGCGCGCCCCCGCCGGCGAGGACGCCGAAACCGGTCCGACCTTCGGCCTGCTGGTGCTTGGCTCGCCCGACCCGCGCCGCTTCCACGAAGGCATGGGCACCGCCTATCTGAGCCGCATCGGCGAACTGGCCGGCGCGGCGCTGGCGCGGCTGCGCGCCTGAGGCGAGGACCCGGGCGGCAACAGATGGCCCGCTCCCCCGAACCCGCCGCCGCGGCGGACGCGCCCCCTCCCGCTCTCGATCCGCTGCTGCGCACCTACCTCGACTGGCTGGCCAGCAGCCGCAAGCTGGCCGAGCACACGCTGGTCGGCTACCGGCGCGACCTGTCGGTATTGCAGGCGCAGGCCGCCAAATTCGCCCCCGGTACCGCGCTGACCGCGCTGCGTACCGACCAGATCCGCAGCTTCGCCGCGCGTCTGCGCGGCAGTGGCCTTGCTTCCACCAGCATTGCGCGGGCGCTGTCGGCCTGGCGCGGCTTCTATCTGTGGGCCGCGCGGCACGGCCACGGCGTCGAGGCCAATCCGGTAGACGGCGTGCGCGCCCCCAAGGCCGGACGGCCGCTGCCCAAGGCGCTGTCGGTCGAGCATGCGGTGGCGCTGGTCGGCCAGCCGGCCGGCGAGGGCGCCGAAGGGCTGCGCGACCAGGCCGTGTTCGAGCTCGGCTATTCGAGCGGCCTGCGCGTGTCCGAGCTGGTGCAGCTCGATCTGCGCTACGTGGAAGAGGACGGCTACCGCTCGTCTGGTTGGGTCGACCTGGCCGCGGGCGAGGTCACGGTGCTCGGCAAGGGTTCGCGCCGCCGCAGCGTGCCGGTCGGCAGCAAGGCCGTGCAGGCACTGCGGGCCTGGCTGGCGGTGCGCGACGAGTGGGTACGGGCGACGGCCGAAGCTGGCCATCGGCACGCGCTGTTCCTGTCGCGGCGCGGCGAGCGCCTGTCGGACCGCACCGTGCGCACCCGCATCAAGCAGCAGGCCATCCGCGCCGGCGTGCCGGCCGACGTGCATCCGCACATGCTGCGGCACTCGTTCGCCAGCCACGTGCTGCAGTCGTCGGGCGACCTGCGCGCGGTGCAGGAGATGCTGGGCCACGCCAGCGTGGCCACCACGCAGATCTACACGGCGCTCGACTTCCAGCACCTGGCAAAGGTCTACGACCAGGCCCATCCGCGCGCACGGCTGGCCGAGCGTGACACGGCGGCGACGCCCTCGACGCCCTCGACGCCCTCGAAGGCATCCACGCCCTCGAAGTCATCGATGCCGGGCGACGACGAACCGGCCTGAGGCTCCTGGCTTCCGCTCAAGCCCAAGCCCAAGCCCAAGCCCAAGCCCAACCCTAGGCCCACTGCGACAGCACCTGCCGGAACGCCGCGATCTCCGGCAGCAGCCAGGTCCGGAACGCCTGCACCTTCGGCGTATCGAGCATCGCCGGCGTGCAGACGAAGTACAGCAGCCACGGACACGGGATGCTGACGTCGAACAGCCGCACCACCCGCCCCGACAGCAGATCGTTATAGGCCAGCGACGAGCGGATCAGCGCGATACCCTGGCCCTCGGCCGCGGCCTGCAGCAGCAGCGACGAATCCTCGAACATCAGCCCCTTGCGCGGCTCGGGCCAGTCCAGTCCGGCCGCCTCGAACCAGGGCCGCCACGGATCGCCTTCTCCGCGCAGCAGCGTCAGCCCCTGCATGTCCTCGGGACGCGCCGGCAGCTTGCCGCCCAGGAAGTTCGGGCTGCAGACCGGGAAGAACACATCGTCGAGCAGCCGTTCGACATAGAGCCCCGGATAGTCGCCGCTGCCCATGCGCAGCGCCACGTCGACCTCGTCGCGGGTGAAGTCGACCAGCGTGTTCGACGACATCAGCTCGACGTCCAGCTCGGGATGCCGCTCGATGAAGCTGCCGATGCGCGGCGTCAGCCAGCGCGCCGCGAACGACGGCATGGTGCTGATGGTCAGCCGCTTGTCGCGCGTGCCGGACTGCAGCGCCCGCGTCGCCTCGGCGATCTGCAGCAGCGCGTCGCGCACGCGCTCGGCGTAGACGCGTCCGGCCGGCGTCAGGCTGACCCGCTTGCCGTTGCGGGCGAACAGCGGCTGGCCCAGCTCCTCTTCCAGTGCCCGTACCTGATGGCTGACCGCCCCATGGGTGACGAACAGCTCGGTGGCCGCGCGCGAGAAGCTTTCGTGCCGGGCGGCGGCCTCGAAGGCGCGCAGCGCGGTCAGCGCCGGCAGCCGTGGCAGTTCCCGATGCCAGGCGCGCGGCAGTTCGGCGGGGTTGCGCTTGAGGGTCATTGCAGCGTTCGTCGGGGGTTCGTTATGTGAGATTGGCTAACAAGGGAAATCAATATATATCGTTTTGGGGGTGGCCGGGCAATCACTAGAATGCAGTGCATCGGGACCGCAACAGCGAGCGCGCCAGGCCAACCCAGGCCAGACACGGTAAAGCGGGACGCCAGCCACGCGAGATTTGCGTGCCGGACGGTACCGTCACCTTAGTGAAGGAAGTCCAAAATGGAAACCCTGCTCACAACGACCGTCTTCAGCCTGAACCCGGGCGAGGTCGCGCCGCTGTCGGTGCATACCGCGCAACGGCTTTATGTGGAAGATGCCGCCGGCCTGAACCTGTGGGTCACCCGCGACGGCGATTCGGAAGATTACTGGCTGCGCTGCGGCGCCAGCCTGCAGCTGAACCGCGGCGACGAAGTGGTGCTCAGCGTCGATCCGCGCGCCGAGCGCCCGGTACGGCTGGCGCTGATCGCCGAGGCGCGCCGCCCGGCGGCCACCAACCTGCCGCATCTGGTGAACCGCATCGTGAGGCGCCTGGTTCGAGGCACGCAATGGTCGCCTGGCCAGGACGTCGTCGCCGCCTCCTGAACGGAACGGGGAGGCGAAAACGGAAGCGGCAGGCCGGCGCCATCTGCGGCTGGTCTACAGCCGGCCGCCGGCGCGTCCGATCCCGGACGAAGGTCGGCCCAGCCGCGGACAACCCTGACGGCGCCAGGGTGACAGCCGCCAGCGAACCAAGGGCCGGTGCGAACCGGCCCTTTTCGCTACACTCTCGGCATGCAAGCAATCGAAGTCATCGAACGGGGCCGGGAGGACTACGCGCCCTGTTTCGACGCGATGCGCGCCTACACCGCCGCGCGCACCGCCGAATCTCCCGACCAGATCTGGCTCGTCGAGCATCCGCCGGTCTACACGCTGGGCCAGGCGGGCGACCCCTCGCATCTGCTGTCGCCCGATCCGGCGATCCCTTTGGTGCGGATCGATCGTGGCGGCCAAATCACTTATCACGGACCGGGCCAGGTCGTCGCCTACCTGTTGCTGGACCTGCGCCGCCGCCGCCTGATGGTGCGCGAGCTGGTCCATGCGATCGAGCAGGCGGTGCTGGACACGCTCGCGGCGTATAATCTGCCCGCCGAACGCAAGCCTGGCGCGCCCGGCATCTATCTGTCCGACGGTCCGCACCGCGGCGCCAAGATCGCCGCGCTGGGCCTGAAGATCCGCAACGGCTGCAGCTATCACGGCGTCAGCCTGAACGTGCGGATGGATCTGGACCCGTTCCTGCGTATCAACCCGTGCGGTTATGCCGGCCTCGAGACGGTCGACATGGCCCGCGCCGGCGCGACGGTGCCGGCGGCCGATGCCGACGGCGGCGTGCGCCGGGAAGCGGTCGACGCCCGGCACCAGCCCGAGATCGCGCGTCGCCTGGCGGCGGCATTGTGCGAGGTACTGGCGGCGGCGCAACTGCGCGCGGCGGGCGGCGAGCCGGTAGTGAACGACGAAGCGAACGAACCGGCGAACCAGCGAGAGAACGAGCCAGCCGCCACGGCCCCCGGCCAACTGACACCCCTGACCACGGCCTAGCCGACCTATGCGCGCGGGGAGCGCGCGGAGAACACCATGAGCGACGCCCTGATCGCCACCTCGAATCCCCAAGGCGATGCCGCCCAAGGCGCGGCCTACGACCCGACCCGCAAGCAGAAGTCGGCCGACAAGACCGCCCGCATTCCGATCAAGATCGTCCCCGCCGAGAAGCTGAAGAAGCCGGACTGGATCCGCGTGAAGGCGGCCACCGGCAATTCGCGTTTCTACGAGATCAAGGACATCCTGCGCGCCAACAACCTGGTGACGGTGTGCGAGGAAGCGAGCTGCCCGAACATCGGCGAATGCTTCGGCAAGGGCACCGCGACGTTCATGATCATGGGCGACAAGTGCACGCGCCGCTGCCCGTTCTGCGACGTCGGCCACGGCCGCCCGGATCCGCTCGATGTCAACGAGCCGCTGAACCTGGCCAAGACCATCGCCCAGCTGAAGCTGAACTATGTGGTGATCACCAGCGTCGATCGCGACGACCTGCGCGACGGCGGCGCCCAGCACTATGTGGATTGCATCAGCAAGACCCGCGAGCTGTCGCCGATCACCCGCATCGAGGTGCTGGTGCCGGACTTCCGCGGCCGCCTGGACAAGGCGCTGGACATCCTGCAGGCCTGCCCGCCCGACGTGATGAACCACAACCTCGAAACGGTGCCGCGCCTCTACAAGCAGGCGCGTCCGGGCGCCGACTACGCGCACTCGCTGAAGCTGCTGCAGGAGTTCAAGCGCCGCAATCCGGACGTGCCGACCAAGTCCGGCCTGATGGTGGGCCTGGGCGAGACCGACGAGGAAATCCTGGAGGTCATGCGCGACATGCGCGCGCACGACATCGACATGCTGACCATCGGCCAGTACCTGGCGCCGTCGAATCACCATCTGCCGGTGCTGCGCTACGTCCATCCCGACACCTTCAAGATGTTCGAGGAAGAGGCCTACAAGATGGGCTTCACCCACGCCGCGGTCGGTGCGATGGTGCGCAGTTCCTACCATGCCGACCAGCAGGCGCACCAGGCCGGCTTCGCCTGATCCCGCCCGGCGCCCTTCCGCGGCGCCGGCATCCGCCTTGCCCGACAACGATTGCGCGGCCGCCCCTCCGGCGGCCGCAGTTTCCGCGGCCGCCCCTGCTCTTGATGCGGGCACCAGCCGCCTGCGCACGCCGCGCGATATCACCGATCTGCTCAATTTCCGTCTCGCGGCGCTGGTTGGCGCCAGCGGCGCGGCCGTGATCCGCCTGTGCGAGGGCCAGTACGGTGTGTCGCGCCGCGAATGGGCGCTGCTTGGGCTGCTGGCCGTGCGCGGCGCGCAGGCGCCGTCGGAGATCGCGGGCCAATGCCATCTGGACCGGACGCGCGTGTCGCGCGCGATCACGCGGCTGACCGCCAAGGGTTTGATCCGGCGGCAGACGCTGGACGGGGACCGCCGGCGCGCCAGCGTCGCGCTGACGCCAGCGGGGCAGGCGCTCTATCGGCAATTGTTCGACGAGGTGGCGGCGATCAACCGGCAGCTGGTCGAGACGCTATCGGATGGCGAACTGGCGGTGCTCGACACGCTGTTGACCGCGCTGACCGAGCAGGCGGTACGCGTCAAGCGGCAGGTCGCCACCACGGTCAGCACCAACCGCTGGCGGGGCGGCGGTGCGCGGCGCCAGTGGTCGGCGCCCGAGGATGCGTCTGACGATGCGTTGGACGAGGCATCGGAGAACGGACCGCAAACGCAGGCCATCTCCGGCCAGGACCGCGCCGACCGCTAGCGCGGCGCCGATCGTCAGCCCAGCGCCGAGCGTCAGCGCAGCCCCAACGTCAGCGCCCGCTGGCGCAGTGCCGACCGCCAGCGCGGCGCTGACCGTTATCGCAGCGCCTCCCGGGCGCCGCGCCATTTCTCGTGCAGCAGCTCCTCCGGCAGTTCGCTCTCGTCCCAGAACCCGAGCAGGATCCCCTTGCGGACCGATGCGCCCCGCATCGCGGCGATGCGCTCGTCGCTGATCGCGGTGCGCTGCGACTGCCGCAGTCCCCATTGCGCGAGCGCAAGATACATCCGCTCGCATTGCGCCTGGTGGGCCGGATCGGCGCCGAGGTCGTGCAGCTCGTGCGGGTCCTCGGCGAGATCGAACAGCATCGGCCGGAAGCCCGGCGCGTGGATGTACTTCCAGCGCTCGTCGACCACCATGAACAGCCGCGCATCGAGCGGCGCGACGCCCAGCGATATCGCGGCACCGGTGGCCGAGTAGTCGTATTCGCTGATCGCATGGCGGCGCCAGCTGGCCGGCGCCTGCCCATGCAGCCAGGGCTGCAGCGGGCGTCCTTCCAGCCGGTGCGGCTGGGGCGTGCCGCCGCAGGCTTCGACGAAGGTCGGCACCAGATCGATCGCCTCGACCAGCGCATCGCATACCGAGCCGCGCGTCGCGTCCGCCGCCGGCGAGGGATCGACGACGATCAGCGGCAGCCGCACCGACGGCTCGTGGAACAGGTCCTTCTCGCCCATCCAGTGGTCGCCCAGGTAGTCGCCATGATCGGAGGTGAACACGATCATGGTGTCGTCGAGCCGGCCCTGGCTCTCGAGGAAGCGCATCAGCACGCCGATCTGGTCGTCGATCTGCGTGATCAGGCCCATATAGGCGGGAATCACCGCCTCGCGCACCTCGCCGCGGGAGAAGGCCCGGCTGACGCGCGAATTGAGGAAGGCCTGGTAGATCGGATGCGGCTGCGCGCGCTCGGCCTCGCTGCGCACGGGCGACGGCACGTCGGCGGGGCCGTACATCGCGTGATAGGGCGCCGGCGCGATGCAGGGCCAATGCGGCTTGATATAGGACAGATGCAGGCACCACGGTGCCTCGCCCGCCTGCTCGATGAATTCCATCGCCCGCCGCGTCATGTACGGCGTTTCGGAATGCTCTTCCGCCACGCGCGCGGGCCGGGTCGAATTGCGCAGCAGCCAGCCCGACAGCAGATTGCCGTTCTCGTCCTCGCCGGCGTTGGCCCAGTCGTCCCAGCCGTCGTCGCCCGCATAGCCAAGCTCGCGCAGGTAGTCGTTGTAGCGCACCGGCTTCGGATCGTAGCGGCCGGCCGGGCCGCTGCCGTGCAGCCCGTCGTCGCGCTCGTACGGATCGAAGCCGCACTCGGCCACGCGCGTGCCGATCAGCGAATTGGGGTCGATGCCCAGCCGCGCCATGCCCTCGGTGTCGGCCGCCATATGGGTCTTGCCGACCAGCACCGTCTGCCGCCCGAGCGGGCGCAGATAGTCGCCCAGCGTCATCTCGCCGACCTTCAGCGGGAAGTTGTTCCAGGCGGCGCCGTGCGAATCGACATAGCGGCCGGTGTAGAAGCTCATCCGCGACGAGCCGCAGATCGTCGATTGCGCATAGGCGCGCGAGAAGCGCACCCCGCGCGCGGCCAGCGCGTC
Source organism: Cupriavidus sp. DB3 (assembly GCF_020418465.1). NCBI lineage: Bacteria > Pseudomonadati > Pseudomonadota > Betaproteobacteria > Burkholderiales > Burkholderiaceae > Cupriavidus > Cupriavidus sp. DB3. The sequence continues at coordinate 365,726 of NZ_JAIZPL010000004.1, forward strand.
GATATTCGGCGTGCGGATGGTCGGATGCCCGGTGCAGGACAGGTAGTCCCACCGCAGCTGGTCGCACATGATGAAAAGGATATTGCGGGCCATCGCCGTCGCTCCTTGCTGATCCAGTCCGGCCGGACGTTATTGCTGGAAGCCGCTGCGCTTGACCACCGGCTGCCACTGGGCGTTGTAGGCCTTGAGCATGTCCGCGGTCTGCTGTTGCGTGCTGGCCACCGGCTGCATGTTGGCGGCGACGAAGCGCTGCTGCACCGCCGGGTCCGACATCACGCTGTGGATCGCCGCGGACAGCGCCTTGACCTTCTCGGGCGGCATCGACTTCGGCGCGAAGAACGCGTTCCAGCCGTCGGCGGCCAGGTCGATGCCGGCCTCCTTCAGCGTGGGGATGTCCTTGGCGAACGACGAGCGCGTCTTGCCGGAGACCGCCAGGATCTTCAGCTTGCCGCTCTGATGCAGCGACAGCACCGCGTCGAGCGTGTCGACGCCGACCGGCACCTGGCCGCCCAGCATGTCGGTGGCCAGCGGCGCCGAGCCCTTGTAGCCGACCACGTCGCCCTTGACGCCGGCGCGCTCGGCCAGCATCAGCGCGAAGAAGTGGGGCAGGCTGCCGGTGGCCGGCACGCCGAAGAAGGCCTTGCCGGGATTGGCCTTGAGCCAGGCCACCAGATGCGACATCTCGCGGACCGGCACCTGCGGGCCGGTGATCACGGCGAAGTCGTAGGACGAGACCTGCGACACCGGCACGAAATCGGTGTCCGGATCGTAGCTGGTGTCCTTGAACACCAGCGGCGCGACCGTCATCACGGCGGGATTGCCGAGCATCAGCACGTTGTCCGTGGGACCGGCGTGCCTGACCTGCTGCGCGGCCAGCCGGCCGCCGGCGCCGGCCTTGTTCTCGACCACCACGGTGACGCCGTACTTGGCCTGCAGCGCCTGGCCGACGATGCGCGCGGCGCGGTCCGAGGCGCCGCCCGGCGCGTAGCCGACGACGAAGCGCAGCGGTCCGTCGATCTTCTCGATTTTCTGTGCCAGCGCGGCGGGCGCGCCGGCGGCGCCGGCCGCCAGCAGCGCAACGGCCACGGCCGCATGGCGGGCCTTGCGGGTCAATTCTGCGAATGTCATGGCGTCTCCGTGAGGTTCCTTTCTGCGAGGTCGCGGGCAAATTTAAGCGGGACATCGACGATTGATCTAATCAACTATTGGCGCGCGCCGCTATGGAAAACCCTAGGCGCCGGCATGGCGCCACAGGTTTCGCAAAACTCACTTTCTCGATAAATTGCCGATAAGACGCATGGCGGGCTCCACCGCGCTTTTCCGGACAGCATTCCGGACAGCATTCCGGGCGCATTGCCGAACGCATCTCCCAACGCATTCCCGAACGCATTCCGGACCCGCCACGCAACCTGGATTCCGCACCGATCACCATCATGGTCACCTGCACGATCCACCGCCTTGCCGAGCGCGCGCTGCTGTGCAGCGTGCCGCCTCCCGCGTCGCTCGACGTGCAACGCCGCTTCTGGGCGATGGCCGATCTGGCCGGCGCATGGCCCGGCGTGGTGGACGCCTATCCCGGCATGAACAGCCTGACGGTGCTGTTCGACGACGGGGCCGACCCGGACCAGCTCGAAGCCGCGCTGGCGCAGGCGTGGGCGCGCGGGGAGGGCGGTAACGTCGGCGGCAAGGTCAGCGGCGAGGTCCACGCCCACGCCAACGTCAGCCCCAACGTCAGCCCCAACGTCAGCCCCAACGCCGGCCCCAACGCCGGCCCCAACGCCGGCTTCAACGCCGGCCCTAACGCCGGCTCCAACGCCGGCCCTAACGCCGGCTCCAACGCCGGCTCCAACGCCGGCTCCAACGCCGGCTCCAACGCCGGCCCCGAGGTCGCCGGCCGCGTCGTCGAGATTCCCGTCCGCTACGGTGGCGACGACGGTCCCGATCTGGCCGACGTCGCCGCTCATACCGGCCTGACGCCCGAGGAAGTGGTGCGGCGGCACAGCGCCGGTACCTATACCGTCTACTTCCTCGGCTTCCAGCCCGGCTTCGCCTATCTCGGCGGACTCGACCCCGCGCTGGCGACGCCGCGCCGAACAGAGCCGCGGCTCGCGGTGCCGGCCGGCGCGGTCGGCATCGGCGGCGAGCAGACCGGCGTCTATCCCGCGGCCGCGCCCGGCGGCTGGCAATTGATCGGACGTACCGAATTGCCGCTGTTCCTGCCCGAGCGCGATCCGCCTTCGCTGCTGGCGCCGGGCGACACCGTGCGCTTCGTGGTGGCATCGGTGGCCGGACCGGTCGCCACGCCGGACGCCAAATCGGACGCCGGCTCGGACGCAAGGTCGGATGCAAGGTCGGATGCAAGGTCGGATGCCGGATCGGATCCCAAGGCGGGAGCGCGACCGGACGCCAAATCCGACGCCAAATCCGACGCCAAATCCGACGCCAAATCGGACGCCAAACCGGTCGCCAAACCGGTCGCCAAACCGGTCGCCAAATCGGTGCGCCCATGATCGAGATCCTTCGCCCCGGCGCGCTGGCGTCGATCCAGGACCTCGGCCGCAACGGCATGCGGCGGTTCGGCGTCGGCGGCACCGGCGCGCTCGACAGCCTCGCGCTGCGGGTCGGCAATCTGCTGCTGGGCAATGAGCCCGGCGCGGCCGCCATCGAATTCACGCTGGGCCGCGCCACGGTCCGCTTCCATGCCGACCTGCGCATCGCGCTGACCGGTGCCGAATGCCGCGCCGATCTCGACGGCGAGCCGGTCTGGTGCTGGCATGCGTTCGACGTGCGCGCGGGCAGCACGCTGACGCTGCCCGCGCCCCGTGGCGGCACCCGTACCTATCTGTGCGTGGCCGGCGGCATCGACGTGCCGCTGGCGATGGGCTCGCGCAGCACCGACCTGAGGGCCGGCTTCGGCGGACACCAGGGCCGCGCGCTGCGGCGGGGCGATCGGCTGGCGGCGCTGCGGCCCGGCTTCGGTCCGGCGCCATTGCCGCCGATCGGCGTGCTGGCGCCCGCGTGGGCGTTGCCGTTGCCGTCTCCATCGTCGCCCTCGTCGCAGTCGCCGCAGTCGTCGTCGTCGCCGCAGTCGCTGCAGTCGTCGCCGTCGCAGTCGCTGCAGTCGTGGCAGTCGCCACAGCGGTCTCATTCACCGCGGTCACCGCAGTCACTGCGGACGCCGCAGTCGTCGCCGTCGCCAGCATCCGCCGACGGCCGCGCGCTGCCGATCCGCATGCTGCCCGGGCTGGAGTACGATCAGTTCGAGGCCGATGCCCAGCAGGCGCTGTGGCAGGCCGACTGGACCGTCACGCCGAACAGCAACCGCATGGGCTTCCGGCTCGAAGGTCCCGCGCTGGCGCGGCGGCCCGGCGCGCCGGAACTGCTGTCCCATGGCGTGGTGCCGGGCGTCATGCAGGTGCCGCCGGGCGGTCAGCCGATCGTGCTGATGGCCGATGCCCAGACCACCGGCGGCTATCCGAAGATCGGCGTCGTCATCGACGCCGATCTGTGGCGCCTCGCGCAGGCGCCGCTCGGCGCCGCCGTGCGCTTCCACCGCGTCGGCCTCGAGGAAGCCGAGGCCGCGCGCATGCAGGTGCAGACCTATCTGCGCCAGATCGCGCAGGCGGTGGCGTGGCAGTCGGAAGCGAGGACCGGGGCGCAGGCGCCGGCCGCGCGGCGGCGCGCGATGACGCGCCGGCTGTCACCGGCCGACGCCACGCTGCCGTGACGCGAGCGGACCCACCGAACGCGACGAACGGACCGAGCGCACCGACCCACCGACGCACCGAACCGAACGGAACGAACGCGACGAACGAACCAAGCGCACCAAGCGCACCAAGCGCACCAAGCGCACCCAAGCGCACCGACCGCGCCGAGCGCACCGAGCGCACCGAGCGCACCCAGCGCACCGAGCGCACCGAGCGCACCGAGCGCGACGAACCCGACGAACCCGACGAACCCGACGAACCCACGAACGCAACGAACCGACCGAACCATCCTGGAGACCCGTCATGCAGATCGATCTGAACGCCGACCTCGGCGAAGGCTGCGGCAGCGACGAAGCGCTGCTGGCGTTGATCAGCTCGGCCAATATCGCCTGCGGCTGGCATGCCGGCGACGCGTCGACCATGCTGCAGACGGTGCAGTGGGCGCTGGCCAAAGGCGTCGCCATCGGCGCGCATCCGAGCTACCCCGATCGCGAGAATTTCGGGCGTACCGAGATGCAGCGCGACCCGCGCGACATCTATGCCGACGTGCTGTACCAGATCGGCGCGCTCGCGGCGATCGTCAGGGCTCAGGGCGGCCGCCTCGCCCACGTCAAGGCGCATGGCGCGCTCTACAACCAGGCCGCACGCAACCGCGCGCAGGCACAGGCGATCGTCGACGCGGTGCGCGACTTCGATCCGCGGCTGACCTTCTTCGGCCTGGCCGGCAGCGTGATGATCGAGGTCGCGCGCGAGGCCGGGCTGACGGTCAAGGAAGAGGTCTTCGCCGACCGCGGCTACAACCCCGACGGCTCGCTGGTCCGCCGCGGCACGCCCGGCGCGCTGCTCGACGACGACGAGGCCGTGCTGTCCCAAACGTTGTCGATGGTCCGCGACCACAAGGTCCGCGCCATCGACGGGCAATGGATACCGATTCAGGCCGACACCGTCTGCCTGCACGGCGACGGCCCCCACGCGCTGGCCTTTGCGCAACGGATAAGGGACCGCCTGCGGGAAGAGGGGATTGCGGTGCGGGCTTAGGCCGCGTCGCCGGTGTTCGGTGCGTTTCGCCGCGCCCCACGGCTGCGCCGTTCCCTTCGCCGGGTCAGTCCGAACTGCTCGACGCGCCAGGCGAGATAGCAGAAGGCCAGGAACGGCCACAGCCAGCCGAGCCATTGGGCCAGGCCGTTGAAATGGACGAAGCGGCCGAGGCGCCAGCCCTGTTCGGAGACCCAGGCGTAGGGATTGGGCGGCAGCACGTTGGTCAGGATCACCAGCGTCAGCAGCGCGCTCATCGCCAGGATGCCGCGCAGCGGGCGCGGCAGACGCACCAGCAGCACCAGCGCGAGCGTGCCGGTCACCAGCGCGTAGCGCCCGCCCTCGGACAGCCAATTGAAGGCGTTGTCCGCCGGGAACTGCAGTTCGGCTGCGAGCCCCTTGAGCAGCAGCGTGGCGGCCAGCAGGCCGGCGAGGATGCGCAGCGTGGGCGCCTGCCGGCGCATTGCCACCGAGGCGAACAGGCCGGTGCCGACCCACGCGCAGCCGGTCACCAGCGATTCGAGCAACTGGTGCTGCTGCATGTCGTCGGGGCGCAGGCCGATGTCCTCCTGCAGCCGCAGGAAGCCGGGGAACACCCACTGCACCAGCTGCATCGGCCACGACTCGGGATTGGTCAGCCATTGCCGCACCAGGCCGCCCATGCCGAACAGATGCTCCTGCGGGAAGATCTGCGCGAACGGCCACAGCAGGATCAGGATGATGGCGAAGCTGGCGTGCGACTCGAACCAGGCGATGCGCAGGCGCCGCAGCGTGCCGCGGTCGATCATCGCGCTGGCGAACGGCGCCATCATCGTGCCGCCCAGCAGCGCGCCCAGCGCATTGGTCATCAGGTCGATGTTCGACGGAATGCGGTTGGGCAGCCAGGTCTGCAGCGCCTCCATCGCGCCGGACAGCACGATGCCGGCCGCGAAGGCCAGCAGCGCCGCGCGCGCCCCGGTCACGCGGGGATGCAGCGACAGCACCACCAGCGCGCCGAACGGGCAATAGCCGAGCACATTGGTCAGCAGATCGAAGTCGGTGATGTAGCGCGGCTTGGGCGCATTGAGGAAGGCCCACGGCGAGATGCCGTTGTCGGTCCAGCCGGTGAACGGATACAGGCTGACGTAGATCATCAGCAGCGTCATGCACAGCAGGCCGAAGCGCGCCAGCGGCGAATGCCGCAGCGTGCTGGCGCTCTCGGGCGGGATCGCGGCCAAGCGCGGATCCGGCGGCGTGGAGGACGGAGGCAGATCGGCCTGTTTCATGGTGCCGCTGTGATGGCGTACCGATTCAGCGTACCGGCAGCGTCGCCACCCAGTCGATGATCGCCGCGATCACGGCATCGGTGCTGCCGGCCAGCGCGCGTACGCCGCCCGCGCCGTCGGCGCTGGGGGCGGGCTGCTCGGCGGTGAAGGTCTTCTGGCCGATCATGCCGTTGCGCATCACGGTCGCGCGCACCTGCACCACGCCGCGGCTGCTGTCGGCGCTGTCGAACACCTGCTCGAAGTCGACGATATCGACCTTCAGCGCGGGCGCCTGCGTGTCGCCGCCCCAGCTCAGTTCGCCGCGGGCCGATACCGCTTCGCGCAGCCGCTCGTCGAACAGCCGCACCGGCGACATGATCCAGCGCTGCGTCGCATAGGGCTGCAGGCGTTCGGCCTGGGCATAGCGCAGCCGGTAGTGGATCGCGTTGCCGTCTAGCCAGGACGGACCATCGGTGGACAGCACGCGCAGCCGCGGCAGCGTCTTGCCCGCTGCGGCCGACGGTGCTGCGGTGGGCGGGCCGAGATCGTACGTCGTGCTCTGCGGCGTATCCGGCAGCAGCGAACAGCCGGTCAGCAGCGCGGCGGCCAACAAGGTAACGGCCAACGGGGTGGCGGCCAGCAGGGGGGCGGGCAGCATCGCGCCGGCGCCGAGACGAAGCCTGGCGGAAAAGCGGGCGAGGCGGAGCGGGGCAGCGTCGGTCATGGGCATCGGTTCCCGGTACAGGGTTGGATTCACGGTGCGGTCCCCGCCGATGGCGCGCTGAAGCCGTCCTCGCCGGGACCGGGCGGGGTCGCCGAGCCGCCGAACAGCACGCTTTGCGGCCGCTCGTTGAACTGGCCGGCGGCGCGGTCCAGGCTGCGCACCGTCTGCCGCGCGTCGCGCGCGAGGCCGTTGAGCTGCGGCAGGGTCTGGTCGTTCAGATTGTTGGCCGCGTGCTCGACCGACCCGGCCGCCGCGCGCAACTGCTGGCCGACGCCGTCGACGGTGCGCATCAGCGTGCCGTCGGGGCTGCCGAGCTCGCGGGTCAGTTGCTGCGTCGACTTCAGCGTGGCGTTCAGGTTCGCGGTGACCTGCGGCAGTTGCCGCGCGGCCGGTTCGAGCGCGCGCGCGACGCGGGCATAGTCGTCGACGCCTTCCTTGATCGAGCGGATCGTCGTCATCAGCTCGCGCCGGTTCTCGCCCTGGAACATGTCGTTGAGCGAGGCCATCAGCGATTCGACCTGCGTCAGCAGCGAATCGCCGCGCCGCTCCAGTTCCTCGAAGAAGCCCGGCCGCATCTGGATGCGGGCGACCGCGCGCGGCGAGGTCTCCAGCGGCGGCGACGGCGCGGTGCTGCCTTCCTGCGCCGCGGTGTCGTCCAGCTGCACATAGGCGATGCCGGTGACGCCCTGCAGGCCCAGCGTCGCATAGGTCGTGCGCGTGATCGGCGCCTCCTTGTCGACGCTGATGCGCACGATGATCTGGCCCGGCACGGACGCATCGAAGCGGATCGACTCGACCCGGCCCACCGTCAGCCCTCGGTACTTGACGTCGGCCTGCGGTCCGAGCCCGGTCACGGTCGAGCGCGTGACCAGGTCGTAGGGCACGCGCTCGGTATGGTCGGTGCCGAACCAGAACAGCGCGAACAGCACCAGCACGGCCAGGCCGATGGTGAACACGCCGGCGAGAAAGGCGTTCGACTTGTTTTCCATCACGACTCTCCAGCGTGGCGCGCCACGGCCGCCACGTCCGATGCAGGGTTGGCGCCGGCGCTCTGCGTGCTCAGCGCGCTGAGCGCACGCTGGCCGCGTTCGCCGAGAAAATACTCGCGGATGAAGGGATGGTCGATCTTCACCAGCTGCGGGATCGGCAGCGCCGCCAGCACCTTGCGGTCCGCCAGCACTGCAACGCGGTCGGACAGCGCCACCAGCGTGTCCAGATCGTGCGTGACCATCACCACCGTCAACTTCAGTTCGCGCCGCAGTTCGCGGATCAGCGCGACATAGTCGTCGGACGCCATCGGGTCCAGGCCGGCGGTGGGCTCGTCCAGGAACACCAGTTCCGGCTCGAGGGCCAGCGCGCGAGCCAGCGCCACGCGCTTGATCATGCCGCCGGACAGGTCGGCCGGCATCTTGTCGGCGTCGCGCGCCGACAGGCCGACCAGTTCGAGCTTGAGCAGCGACGCCTCGCAGATCAGATTGTCGGGAAGGCAGCGAAGTTCACGCAGCGGCAGCGCGATATTGTCGATCACCGACAGCGACGAGAACAGCGCGCCGCGCTGGAACTGCATGCCCCAGCGGTTGCGCATCCATTGCAGCCGCGCCGGATCGAGGCCGGCGAGGTCCTCGCCGAACAGGCGGATGGTGCCGGCGGTGGGCCGCTCCAGGCCGACGATCTGCCGCAGCAGCACGGTCTTGCCGGTGCCCGAGCCGCCGACGATCGACAGCACCTCGTCGCGGTAGACCTCGAGATCCAGGCCGTCATGCACGACGGTGTCGCCGAAGCGCTTGACCAGGCCGCGTACCTCGATGATCGGGGTGCGTGCGCCAGGCGGGGTTCCGCCGCCGGTGCCGCCGACGGTGCCGGCCCGCGTATCGATGCTCGCCGTCATATGCCGACATCCTTGAACAGGATCGCGAAGATCGCATCGGCCACGATCACCACGGTGATGGCGGTGACCACCGACGCGGTCGTTCCCTCGCCCAGGCTCTGCGTATTGGGCTTGATGCGCAGGCCGAAGTGGCACGCGGTCAGCGCGATCAGCATGCCGAAGGCCACGCCCTTGCCCAGGCCCAGCCACAGGTTGGCCACCGGCACCGCGTTGGGCAGCTCGCGCAGGAAGAAGACCGGGCTCAGGCCCAGCTGCATGTTCGACGCCACCATGCCGCCGATCAGCGCGAGCAGCGCGGTCCAGGCGACCAGCAGCGGCATCGCCACGGCCAGCGCGATCGCGCGCGGCATGATCAGCCGGAAGCTGTGCGAGATGCCCATCACGCGCATCGCGTCGAGCTCCTCGGTCACGCGCATCACGCCGATCTGCGCGGTGATCGCCGAACCCGAGCGGCCCGCCACCAGGATTGCGGCCAGCACGGGACCGAGCTCGCGGATCACCGACAGGCCGAGGATATTGACGATGAAGACGCTGGCGCCGTAGGTACGCAGCTGGTTCGCCAGCAGATAGGCCAGCACCACGCCGATCAGGAAACCCACCAGCGCGGTGATGCCCAGCGCCTTGTAGCCGATGCTGTAGACGTTGGCCGAGATCTCCCGCCACGGGCCGCGCCGCGGCGCGGCGGCGAAGCGCAGCAGGTCCAGCGACAGCTGGCCCAGCATCGCGATGCCGTTACCGAGTTGCGAGAACAGCGACAGCATCGACGCGCCGAGCAGCGTGACCGGGTTGAAGCGGTCGACCATCCGTTTTTTCCAGCCGTGCCGCCGTACCGCGGCGATCCGCTCGAAGGCGCGGCGCTGGCCGTCCGTGGCCTCGAGATGGGCCGGAAAGCGCTCGCCCCAGGCCTGCCACAACAGCTGCGCGCCGATATGGTCGAGCCGGCCGATGCCGCTCAGCTGCCAGCGCGCCGTGCCGGGAACGAGTGCCTGCAGCTGCCGGCGCAGGTCATGGGCGCAGCGCTCCTGCGCCAGCGACAGCGCGGTCCAGTCTCCCTGCAACTGCACGGCGGCGGTGCCGTCCTGTTGCGTGACAGCGATGTCCGGCTTCGTATAGCGTTCCAATGGCTGACCGATGTAAGGTGCGAAAGCCGATTTTAAGCCACGCGCCGGCAGGCGCCAAAGTGGACGCGGCTACAATGCGCATGGCCCGATATCCACGGGCCGCCGCCGAATTCCAGCTTCCCTCCGCCCGCATGACCGCCGCCCCGATCGATTCCCCCGCGTCTTCGTCCTCCTTGCCGCCTGCCTGGCGTATCGATCCGGTCCGCCTGCGGGCCGCGCTGGCCGAAGAGGCCCGGCAGTGGCAGCTCGAGATCGTCGAGGAAACCGGCTCGACCAATGCCGATCTGGTCCAGGCCTGCCGTCGGGCCCAGTGGGGCGAGGCCGGCATGCTCAGGCTCGCCTACCGGCAGACCGCCGGCCGCGGACGCCAGGGGCGGCCATGGCAGGGGCAGGCCGGCATGACGTTCTCGGTGGCGATGCCGCTCGCGTTGCCCCCGGCGCGGCTGGCGGGGCTGAGCCTCGCGGTCGGGCTGGCGCTTGCGGACGCGCTGAACGACGTCGACGCACGGCTGGGCAAGGCGGTCTGCCTCAAATGGCCGAACGATCTGCAGATCGACGGGCGCAAGCTGGCGGGCATCCTGATCGAATCGGTGCCGGCGGGGCCGCAGCGGGTCTGGGCGGTGGTCGGCATCGGCCTGAACCTGGTGCGCGACGCCGCGATGGAGGCCGCGCTCGGCCGCTCGCTGGCCGGCGTCACCGAATGCATGGATCGATTCCACCCGCAGCATGGCCCGACCGACCTGCTGGCCGCGGTGCTGAACCGGCTGGCGGCGATGCGCACCGCCTTCCTTGCCGACGGCTTTGCGCCGATGGCGCGGCGCTGGTCGGCGCGCGATGCGTATCGCGACCAGCCGGTGCGGCTGCTGCACGACGGCGCGGTACAGGCCGAGGGCATGGCGCGCGGCGTCGACGACGAGGGCCATTTGCTGCTGGAAACCGCAAACGGGCTGCAGCGGATCGCCTCGGGCGAGCTGTCGATGCGGCCCGCCGGCGAGGGGGCGCGATGAGCGCGAACCAGGATGCGGACACCATTGCGGGCGGCACTGCGCGCGCCAATGCGAGCGGCACTGCGCGCGCCAATGCGAACGCCAATGCGAACGCCAATGCGAACGCCAATGCGAGCGCGACTGCTGACACCACCGCCGACGCCAATGCGACCGCCTCTGCGGACACCACCGCGGGCGCTGCCGCTGACGCTGCCGCGGACATCGCCGCGGCCGCTGCCGCAGATACCACCGCGAACGCCACCGTGCTGCTGATCGATATCGGCAATACCCGCTTGAAGTGGGCCTGGTGCGACGCGGCCTCGCTCGGCGCCCCGGCCACCGGCGCGCTGCCGGTGCCGTGGCGCACCGGCGGCGCCTGCGGGCATGAAGCGCTGGCCACGCTGGCCGGCGATTGGCGCGCGCTGGCCGATGCCGAGGGCGCACCACGCGGCGTGTGGATCAGCAATGTGGCCGGCCCTGTCATCGCGGCCGAGGTCGATGCCTTGCTGGCCGATGCCTTCGGCGGTCCGCCGGCGGTGCACTGGGCCCGCGCCACCGCGTCGCACGGCACGCTGGACAACGGCTATCGCGAGCCGAGCCAGCTCGGCGTCGACCGCTGGGTCGGCGGCATCGGTGCGCGCCACCATCTGCCCGAGGGCAATCTGATGATCGTCACGGCGGGCACCGCGACCACGATCGACGTGGTGCTGGCGCCGGACCGCGGCGACGGTAGTGACGGCAATGAACAGCGCATCGGCGGCAGCGCCAGCAACCGCAGTGGCGGCAGCGACGCCAGCAACGCCAGCAGCGGCACGCCGGCGCGCTCTCGCTTCGCCGGCGGCATGATCCTGCCCGGACTCGCGCTGATGATGGGATCGCTGGCGCGCAATACCGCGCAGCTGCCGGCGGTCGAGATCGGCGAGGCCCATGCCGCGGCGGCCTGGGCCGACAACACCCGCGATGCGATCGCCGCCGGCTGCCTGGCGGCCCAGGCCGGCGCGATCGAACGCGCCTGGGACGCGCTGACCCGGCGCGGTCCGGCCCGCTGCCTGCTGTCGGGCGGCGCGCGCGAGGCGCTGGCCGGCGCGCTGACGCTGCCGTTCGAGCGGCACGAGAATCTGGTGTTGCTGGGTTTGTCGGTGATGGCGGCGCAGCAGCGAGGGCGCTGAACGCGGGTTGAACGCGGCCCGAACAGGGCCGAATGCGGGCACCGTTCAACGCGGAACCACGGCCGCGGTCCGCAGGGCCCGGCCCGCAGGTTCAGCCGCCCTGCCTGACCTTGTGCAGCAGCTTGGTGGTCGAGCGGTCGTGCAGGAAGGGGATCGCGTAAGCCTGGCCGCCCCAACTGCGCACCAGCCGGGTCTCTTCCAGCGTATCGATCTCGTAGTCGCCGCCCTTGACGTAGATGTCGGGGCGGACCAGCCGGATCAGCTCGACCGGCGTCTTTTCGCCGAACATCAGCACCAGATCGACCGATTCGAGCGCGGCCAGCAGCGCCATGCGGTCGGCCTCGCCATTGAGCGGGCGATCGTCACCCTTGCCCAGCATCCGTACCGAGGCGTCGCTGTTGACGCCGACCACCAGGCAGGCGCCCAGCTGGCGCGCCTGCGCCAGGTAGGTGGCATGGCCGCGATGCAGGATGTCGAACACGCCGTTGGTAAACACCATCGGGCGCGGCAGGGCCGCCAGGCGCCGTTGCAGCGCCTGGGGATCGTCGGTCGAAGCGAGCTTGGCCTCGAAGGCCGGGGGAGACAGCGTCATCGCAAGGACGGCGCCGGCATCAGGCTTCGGCGGGCTTGGCGCCGCCATTGGCCTGCAGCCGCGCGTTCAGTTCCTTGCGATAGCGGTTCAGGTCCTGCACGGTCTCGAAGGTGCGCTCGAACAGCAGCGACATGTTGTGCAGGATGCGGTCGATGACCTTCTTCTCCCAGCCTTCGTCGAAGCGGATCTGCTTGTCCAGCCAGTGCTCGAGCCAGTCCGGATCGGGCAGGCGAGACTGCACGGTGTCGTTCGGGAACAGGGCCTTGTTGACGTGCAGGTTGGTCGGGTGCAGCGGCTTCTCGGTGCGGCGCGCCGACGCCATCAGCACGCCGATCTTGGCGAAGGCCGAGCGCGCGTTGTCGCCGAACTGGTTCAGGTACTTCTTCATGTAGCGCAGGTAGGCGCCGCCGTGGCGAGCCTCGTCCTGCGACAGCGTGCGGTAGATATGCTTGATCACCGGCTCGGTGTGCCATTCGGCGGCACGGCGATACCAGTGGTTCAGGCGGATCTCGCCGCAGAAATGCAGCATCAGCGTTTCGAGCGGCGGCGCCGGATCGAATTCGAAGCGCACCGCGTGCAGTTCTTCCTCGGTCGGGACCATATCCGGGCGGAAGCGGCGCAGGTACTCCATCAGCACCAGCGAATGCTTCTGCTCCTCAAAGAACCACACGCTCATGAACGCCGAAAAGTCGGAGTCGTGGCGGTTGTCGCGCAGGAACATTTCGGTGGCCGGCAGGGCGGACCACTCGGTGATCGCGTTCATGCGGATGGTTTTCGCCTGATCGTCCGTCAGCAGACTGGCGTCGAAGGAATCCCAGGGGATGTCCTTGTCCATATGCCAGCGGACCGCTTCCAGCGATTTGAACAGTTCGGGGTAGAGCATGGTAAGCCTTTGAAATTACGGGCAGATTCTACCAGATGCGAATCATTCCTATAGACCTTTTGCTGGCCGTCCGCAAGTTGCCGCGCGAACGGTTCGATGCCGCTTGCCAAGGGCGGACCCGGCGGCAGCCTGCCACAGCAAGCTGTCGGGACTGTGAAAATCCGCAAAACAGCGTCAGGCCAGCGCCGAAGCGGGCGGAGAGCCTGCCTCGCTGGTCGCCGGCGCGCGGCTCGCGGCCGGCGTGCCGGGGATCACACCGTAGAGGAAAGCGGCCAGTTCGTCGCCCTGCGCCTGCGCATCGCGCTCGCCCAGCGCGATCAGCGCCTGCGTGAACTCGGGCTCGAACAGCAGGTAGCTAGCAAATGCCGCGCCTTTGGCTTCGGTGCCGCCGAGCGGGGCCAGCAGCGCGCGCACGGTGCGGGGCAGCCGCTTGACGTGTTCGATCGCCAGCGACTCGATCGGCTCGCTCGGCGAGATCGTCATCACTTGCACCGGGCGCCAGCCTTCGCGATCGTTGGCGATCTCCGGCATGCGGGTCAGCAGCGTGTTGATGTGCTGCAGCCGCTCGAGATCGGCCGACAGGCCGTCCAGGAAGATGCTGGCCAGCGCCTGGCCGCCGACCTGCGCCAGCGACGGGTAGCCGCCCGCCGGCACGGTGTCGTAGCCGCCGGCGCGCGGCGCCGAGGCCGCGCCGATCGCCAGGATGCGCGAGGCGCCGAGGTGGATGGCCGGCGACAGCGGCGACATCTGCCGCATGGTGCCGTCGCCGAACCACTCGTGGTGGCCGTCCAGTTCCAGCGGCGTGGCGGGAAACAGGAAGGGGATCGACGACGAGGCCAGCAGATGATCGACGCCGATGCGCGCCTCCACCGCGATGCGCTGGCTGCGCCGCCAGGGCTGGATGCGGCGGTGCGACTGGTAGAAGGTCACGTGCCGGCCGGTCGAATACGACAGCGCGGTGATGGCCAGCGCCTGCAGATGGCCGGCATCGAGGCTGCCCTGCACACGGTCGGGATCGAACAGCTCGCTCAGCAGGCTGTCCAGCGGCTTGTTGTCGAACAGCGCGCGCGGCGCGTGCTGCAGCGCCCAGCCGACCGCCAGCGCGGAGAGCCAGCGGGCCCCCGAGATGCCGACGCGCAGCACGTCGGTGCGATAGACGTCCTCGGCATGGATGCTGGACCACAGCGCGGCCAGCGTTTCGGTGGCGCGATCGAAGTCGCCGGCGTCGATCGCCAGGCCGGCGCCGTTGATCGCGCCGGCCGAGGTGCCGCAGATGATCTCGAAGGGATTGCGCGTGCCCACGCCATGGCGGGCGGCGATGCGGGCGATGCCGCGCAGCACGCCGGCCTGGTAGGCGGCGCGCGCGCCGCCGCCCATCAGGATCACCGCGGTGGTCTTGCTCGCTGCCAAGGCGCCTCCGCTGTCAGTGTCCGTTGTTGGCCTTGCGGCGGCGCACGGGCTTCGCGGTCTTGCCGGCGGGCGCGGCGCCATTCGAGGGGCCATGCGAGGGGCCACTCGAGGCGCCATTCGAGGTGCCATGGGAGGTGCCGTTCGTGCCGGCCTTCGTGCCCGCTTTTGCCCCCGCTTTTGCACCCGCCTTCGCGCCGCCTCCGCGGGTCCCGCCGGGGGTGCCGTCGGGGGGGCCGTCATTTGCCGCGCGTGTCGCCCTGCTGCCTGCCGCCTTCGCCGCCGGTTTGGAGCGGCCTTTGGCCGTCGGCTTCGCGCTGCCCTTGCCGGACGGCGCCGGCTGTTCCGGTTCGCTCGCGCCAGCGGCCCCCGCCTGGCCGCTGCCCTGGGCCGCCGCCCCGGTTCCCGGCTGGCCGGCGCCGAAGGCGCCCAGATTGTTCAGCGAGGCCAGGCTCGCGGCGGCCGCGCTGCTCGCGATCTGATTGAATTGCTGCTGCAGCATGTCCCACCACAGATTGGCCTGCGGGGGCGGCGAGGCGCGGCCGGACTGCGATGCGCCAGCTTGCTGCCCGGCCCGCTGTCCGGCCTCTTGTCCAGCGCGTTGCCCCGGCTGTTCCGCTTGTTCCCCTCGGCGTTCGGGCGGCGCTTCCTGGTCCGGGCTGTCCGGGCCCTCGTCCTCGTCCTCGTCGTAATCGGGCGTGGCCTCCATCTCGGCCATGTCGGCCAGATCGCTCGGGTCGATGCCTTCCGCGCCGGCGGCGGGCTGTGCCGGCGGCGGTGAAGCCGGACGCCGCGGCGGCGTCGCGCTCGGCGC
The DNA here is from genome assembly GCF_020418465.1 of Cupriavidus sp. DB3. Lineage (NCBI taxonomy): Bacteria > Pseudomonadati > Pseudomonadota > Betaproteobacteria > Burkholderiales > Burkholderiaceae > Cupriavidus > Cupriavidus sp. DB3. The sequence continues at coordinate 381,296 of NZ_JAIZPL010000004.1, forward strand.
GTTGGCCGCGCGGGCGACGTTTTCCATCGCGCTCTGCAGCGCCTCGGGCGACAGCGCCTCGCCGACCGTCTTCAGCGCGACCAGCGTCGCGCGCTGGACCTCGAGCCCCTGGATCGTGGTGCGCAGCAGGTTGGCGTTCAGCTGCAGCCAGCTTTCGACCGCCTTCAGGTCATGGATGCGCTTGTCGACCTCGTCCAGATCCATCGGCGGCGTCATCGCCTGCAGGCCGGGCATCAGCCCGGTCGGCATGCCCGCCGCGTTGCCCCACATCTTGCGCAGAAATTCGAAGCCGTCATTGAAATCGGGTATCTGTCCAAACATGGTCTGTGCTCCGCGGTGGGGCCATCGTCATTGGAAATGCGCGCTGTCCGGGGCGTCCCGCGCGCGGGCTCAAGCGCCAACTCAAGCGCTGATTCAAACGCCGACTCAAGCGCTGATTCAAACGCCGACTCAAAGGCCGACTTGAACGCTGACCCGTGGCCGACGCACAAAGGCGACCGAACCGTCGGCTCAAGCGCCGAAACGCGGCGGCCGTTTCTCGCGCAGGCTGGCCACGCCTTCGCGGACATCGGGTCCGGCAAAGCCCATGAATTCGAGCGCCAGCGAGGTATCGAAGGCGGGCCCGGCCATGCGCAGCCAGTTGTTCAGCGCGTACTTGGTCCAGCGGATCGCGCTCTGCGAACCTTCGGCGAGCCGGTTGGCGATCTCGAAGGCCTTGGCCACCAGCTCGCTCTCGTCGACCGCCAGCGAGACCAGCCCGATGCGCTCGGCTTCCTCGCCGCTGACCGACTCGCACAGCATCAGATAGTACTTGGCCTTCGCCATGCCGCACAGCAGCGGCCAGACGATCGCGGCGTGGTCGCCGGCGGCGACGCCGAGCCGCGTATGCCCGTCGACGATGCGCGCGGTGCGCGCGGCGATCGAGATATCGGCCAGCAGCCCGGCCACCAGCCCGGCGCCGACGGCGGGACCATGCATCGCCGACACCACCGGCTTGTCGCAGTTGATCACGTTGTAGACGAGGTCGCGCGCCTCGTGCCAGACGCGCGCGCGGGTCTCGAAATCGTTGGCCATGTCCTCGACCAGCGCGAGGTCGCCGCCGGCCGAGAAGCCCTTGCCTTCGCCGCGGATCAGCGCGACGCGGATCTCCGGGTCGGCCGACACGTCGCGCCAGATCTCGGCCAGTTCGCGATGCATGTTGGCGTCGGCGGTGGCCAGCTTGCGGTTGGCCGATTGCTGTGCGCCCATCACGATCTCGAGGATGGGGCCGTGCTGGCGCAGGGTCAGCGCCTGATAGCGGGCGTAGCGTTCGGAAGGCGTGGTGCCGTTGTTGCCGACGGTGGCGGCTGAGGTGGCGGCTGAGGTGGCGGCGGGGGTGGTGGTCATGGCGGGCGCGGACTCCTGGCGTGGGTGGGAGGCGCGGCGGGCGGCCGCGGCTGCGCCGGCAGGGGAACGATCGGCCGCCCGAAACGGGGGCGCCGGAATTCCCCAACCGGACGGTCGGGAAATTATAGGCGCATCGCTGCCGCGGTCCGCATCACGCCGCGCCGGTCCCAGACTCCGCCGCAATCCGGCGGGTCAGGCCGCTTCCGGCCGCTTCCGGCCGCGTCACGCCGCTCAGGCCATTCAGGCCATTCAGGCCGCTTCGGGCCGCTCAGGCCGCTCAGGCCATTCAGGCTGCTTCGGGCCGCTTCAGGCCGGCGCCGCCACCACCTGATCGATCGCGCCGAAGATCGAGCGGCCCTGCGCGTCGAACATCTCGATCTTGACCGCGTCGCCGTACTGCATGAACGGCGTCACCGGCGCGCCGCTCTCGATCGTCTCGAGCGTGCGCTTCTCGGCGATGCAGCAGTAGCCCTTGCTGCGGTCGACGTTGGAGATCGTGCCCGAGCCGACGATGCTGCCGGCCCGCACATTGCGCGTCTTGCAGATGTGGGCGATCAGCTGGCCGAAGTCGAACACCATGTCGGTGCCGCAGTCGGGCGAGCCGACCTTCTTGCTGTTCCACCAGACGGTCAGCGGCAGATGGACCTTGCGCTCGCGCCAGGCCTCGCCGAGCTCGTCGGGCGTGACCGCCACCGGCGAGAAGGCCGTGGCCGGCTTGCTCTGGAAGAAGCCGAAGCCCTTGGCCAGTTCGGCCGGGATCAGGTTGCGCAGCGACACGTCGTTGGCCAGCACCAGCAGCCGGATGCCCTCGGCCGCCTGCTCGGGCGTCGCGCCCATGCGCACGTCGCCGGTGATCACCGCGACCTCGGCCTCGAAGTCGATGCCCCAGGCCTCGCTGGCGCAGACGATGTCGTCGCAGGGCCCGAGCAGGTCGTCCGAGCCGCCCTGGTACATCAGCGGATCGGTCCAGAACTCCGGCGGCATCTCGGCGCCCCGTGCGCGGCGCACCAGCTCGACGTGGTTGACGTAGGCCGAGCCGTCGGCCCACTGGTAGGCGCGCGGCAGCGGCGCCATGCACTGGCGCGGATCGAACGCGAAGGGATGGCGCGCGCGGCCGGCGTTCAGCGCGTCGTACAGGTCCTGCAGCTGGGGCGCGAGGAAGTGCCAGTCGTCCAGCGCGGTCTGCAGCTTGCCGGCGATGTCGGTGGCATAGTGCGCGGTCTTCAGGTCGCGCGACACGACCACGAGCTGTCCGTCGCGCGAGCCGTCCTTCAGGGTGGCCAGTTTCATCGGGATTCCTGCATATCAAGAACGACGCCGGCATCGAGCCGGCGTGCGGATGGCGAGATGGCGCCGGCTGTGCCGGCCGCCGCGAGGGCGTCAGTCTACCGTGATGCCCTTGGCCTTGATCAATTTGCCCCAGCGCTCGGCCTCGGTGCGGGCGTACTGCGCGAACTCGTCCGGCGTGCTGGAGACCGGCTCGACGCCGATGCCCTCGAAGCGCTTCTGCACCTCGGGCTGCTTCAGCGCCTTGACCAGCTCGGCGTTCAGCCGGGTCACCACCGGCTGCGGCGTGCCGGCCGGGGCGACCACGCCCTGCCAGGCGTAGGCCTCGAAGCCGGCGACGCCGCCCTCGGCCACCGTCGGAACCTGCGGCAGCGCGGTCAGCCGCTTGGGCGTGGCGCTGCCGAGCGCGCGCAGCTTGCCGCCGAGCACGTTCTGCTGGCCAGCCGCCAGATCGAGGAACATCACGTCGACCTGGCCCGCCAGCAGGTCCTGCACCGCGGGCGCCGCGCCCTTGTACGGCACGTGGGTCATCCTGATGCCGGTCTGCTCCATGAACAGCTCCATCGCCAGATGGTGCGGGCTGCCGGCGCCGGGCGAGGCGAAATTGACCTTGTCCGGGTTCTTGCGCGCGTAGTCGACCGCCTCCTTCAGCGTGCGCGCGGGGAAGTTCGGGGTGGCGACCAGGATCAGCGGGAAGCGGGCGATCATGCCGACGTGGACGAAGTCCCTGGCCGGGTCGTACGGCAGCTTGCGGTACAGCGAGGGGTTGGCGGCCAGCGTCGCGGTGTCGGCGGTCAGGATCGTGTAGCCGTCCGGCTTGCTGTGCGCGACGGTGTCGGCGCCGACGATCGTCGCCGCGCCGGGCCGGTTGTCGATCACCACCTGCTTGCCGAGCGCGGGCGAGATCGCCTGGGCCAGCGTGCGCGCCACCACGTCGGTGCCGCCGCCGGCCGGATAGGGGACCACCCAGCGGACCGGCTGGCTGGGCCAGGCCGCCTGCGCCGCGGCCGGGCGGGGCAGGGCTGCGGCAATGGCGGCCAGCGCGCCGGCGCTCAGCACGGCGGCATTCAGCAGGCGACGCAGGATCGGCAGGGAAGGGCGCGCGGTGGGCGCAGCGGCAAGCGGGGCTGGCATGCGGGTCTCCGGGATGTTGTTGTGCGGGCGTGGTGCCGTGTTCGGGTTTTCGGGTGTTCGGGCGCCGGGCGTCCGCCGTCCGGGCGGCCCGGGCGTCCTGGCCTTCGGGCTCTTGGGTTTTGGGCTTGCGGACGTCCCTGGATGCATTTCGACGCTTTTCGGCACGGTCGGCACCCTTGCGCAGTCTAGCGACGGATTAAAAACTGGTAAATCGATTTCGCTATAGTAAATTTACGGATCGGGGCGTAGCGCGACGTGACGGAATCGAACTATATTGCCGCGCTGGCCCGCGGCTCGCCGGCCCGGGCGCTGCCATTCCGTATCCCCCGTAGCCCAATCCCGGGTACCGACCCGCCCGCTCCATATCGACGCATGACCGAACTAGAAGAAGACGACGCCAAGCTGCGCACCGGCATCCAGTCCATCGAGGTGGGCTTCCAGCTGCTGAAGGCGCTGGCCGCCTCGCCGCGCGCGATGATGCTGCGGGACCTGGCCGCCGCGGCCGACATGAATCCGGCCAAGGCGCATCGCTATCTGGTCAGCTTCCAGCGGCTGGGCATGGTCGCGCAGGACCCGGTCAGCGGCCGCTACGACCTGGGGCCATTCGCGCTGCAGCTGGGCCTGGCGGGGCTGAACCGGCTCGATCCGGTCAAGAAGGCGCGCCCGATCCTGTCCCAGCTGCGCGACGACATCGACCAGACCGTCGGCATCGCGGTCTGGGGCAACCACGGGCCGACCGTGGTGCACTGGGAGGAGTCGAGCCACCCGGTCACCGTCAGCCTGCGCCTGGGCGACGTGATGCCGATGCTCAATTCGGCCACAGGCCGCCTGTTCGGCGCCTATCTGCCGCGCCAGCAGACGCTGCCGCTGATCGAGCGTGAACTGAACGAGCGCCGCGACGACAATCTGCCGGACCTGCCGCGCTCGCTGGCCGACTACGACGCGGTGTGCGCCGACGTGCGCGCCCACGGCGCGGCACGCACGCTGGGCGGGGTGCTGCCCGGCATCAACGCGATCTCGTTTCCGGTGTTCGATGCCAGCGGCCACGTCTCGATGGCGCTGATCGTGCTGGGCGCCCAGACCGTATTCGATGCAGAATGGGGCGGAGCGATCGACCGCCAGGTGCGCGAGATCGCACATCGGATCTCGACGGAGCTTGGATATCTTGGCGGGACCCCGCCGACCGGAGACGCCGGTCACGCCTGATGCGAAACGTGCGCGCCGCCTGCGCTGGGCGGTCGCGCTGGCGGTCGTACTGGTCGCGCATGCGCTGGTGCTGATCGGGCTGGTGCGGATGCCCGGTCCGCTGATTCCGCTCGACGCGGTCGACACGCCGGCGCTCGAGGCGATCCTGCTGCCGCCCAAGCCGGTCGCCGTCGCCCCGACTCCGCCGCCACGTCCGCGCCGTCCTCCCCCAAAACCCGCTCCCGCCCCGGCCGCCACGCCGGAACCTGAGCCGGCTGCCGAGCCCGCGCCAGGGCCGCCGGCGCCGGCCGAGGGCTCCCCGCTGGCGACCTCGCCGGGCGGCACCGGCAGCGTCGCGGCGGGCGGCGGCGCGGGCGGCACGGGTACCGGTCCGGGTTCCGCACCGGCGCCGGCGCCGGCCGATGCGCTGCGCTACGCGCCGCCGCCGTCGGCAACGCTGCGCTACGCCAGTTTCGTCAACGGGGTCGAGAACCCCGACGGCACCATCCGCTGGCAGCACGGGGGCGGGCGCTATCAGCTGTCGGTCGAAACCCGCATGCTGTGGTTCCGGTTCGCCTTCCACAGTACCGGGGCGCTGGGCGAGCAGGGGCTGGCGCCAGAGCGCTACGTCGAGGAACGCCGCAAGCGCAGCCAGGTGACGCGCTTCGACCGCGCGACCGGCGCCGTCGTGTTCGAGTCGCGCGGCGGCCAGGCGCCGCTGCCCGAGGGCGCGCAGGACCGCTTCAGCGTCTTCCTGCAACTGGTCGGCCTGGTGCGCGGCAACCCGCAGCGCTATGCCGCGCCGGGCGCCACCGAGACGTTCCAGGTCGCCGACACCAGCGATCTCGAGCCGATGCGCGTCCAGTATGTCGGCGAGGAGGACATCGAGACCGGCGCGGGCTTCGTGCGCGCCAAGCATTTCATCCGCCTGCCGCGCCGGGCCGACGACCGCCGCCGCGTCGAGGTCTGGCTGGCGGAATCGGTGGGCTGGATGCCGGTCAAACTGCGGCAGACCGAGCCCGACGGCACGCAGATCGATCTGGTACTGCGCGGCGCCGAGCCCTAGTCTGGAAGGATCGGAGCCGAGCGGCGTGGCCGCCGCGACGCTCCCGTGCGATGCGTCGCCGCCCACCGACCCCGACAGGAGGACACGATGACCGACACCTTGCCGCCCACCGCCACGCCTGCCACCGCGCCAGCCCACGCCCAGGGGGCGGCGCCCGCTTCCAGTCCAGCCGCCCAGCCGCCCGCCTCCGAGACACACCGCGTGATCGTCGGCGACGTGACGCTGCAGGCCCGCATCGACGGCACCGAAGGCCCATGGGTCGTGCTGTGCCACGGGCTGGCCTGCGATCACACGCTGTGGGACGCCACCGCGGCCCATCTGGCGCCGCGCTATCGGGTGTTGCGCTTCGACCTGCGCGGCCACGGCCGCAGCGACGCGCCCGTGGGGCCGTATTCGATCCTGCGCATGGCCGACGACGTGGTCGCCCTGATGGACGGCCTGGACGTGCCGCAGGCGCACTTCATCGGACTTTCGCTAGGCGGCATGATCGGCCAGACGTTTGCGGTGCGCTATCCCGAGCGGCTGCACTCGCTGACGCTGGTCGACACCGTCTGCCGCACCCCGCGCCAGGCCCATCCGATGTGGCATGAGCGCATCGGGCAGGTGGAGGCGCACGGGATGGCCGGAGTGCTTGATGCGACGCTTCAGCGCTGGCTGACCGCGCCGTACCGTGCCGCGCATGCGCAACAGGTCGAACGGATCCGCCAGATGGTGCTGGCCACGCCCGTCCGCGGCTATGTCGGCGCCTGCCTGGCGATCCTCGGCTTCGACCAGGCCGATGCGCTGGCGCGCATCCATTGCCCGACGCTGGTGGTGGTCGGCGACCAGGACCAGGGCTGTCCGGTCGCCGAGTCCAGGGCCATTGCGGACGGCATTCCGGCCGCCCAGTTCGAGGTGCTGCCGGACGCCGCCCATCTGTCCCCGATCGAGCAGCCGGAGCGGTTTCATGCGCTTCTCGACGCTTTCCTGGTCAAGGCGGCCTGCGGGGCGCAGTGCGATACCCCTTGAGCCAGGCCGGCCCGCGTAGGCGATCGGCAAGCGCTTCGTAGGACAAACCCTCTTTTCGTTGGGGAAACCGAACTTGCCGCCTTGGGGGCGGCTCCAACCTGATGAGCGGGCGCTACGGCATCGGGCACCACGCCAGCGCCCAGCGAGGCATGCGCTTGAAAAGCGTCTTCATGCCCTCAGCTTGGAGGTGAAATCGCGGAAGGAAGCCGGCGCTCCCACCGGCTGACGCAAGAATCAACAAACCTTCCGTCCGTCCCATAGCCCGGAGGTGCGCCATGCAAATGATTTATAACAGCGACAACTACTGCATCGTGGAGTTCGGTGCCGACGTCGAGCATGCCCCTCTTGCCTCCGGCGGTTACGAGATCGTCGACAAGAACATGAAGCGCGAGATCTTCCTTGGCGGCCAGCTGGCCGAGCATTTCCGCGCCGATGTGCAACGTCTGATCGAGACCGAACCGTCCGTGGAAGAGGTGGACGAATTTCTTGGCAAGTTCGATACGGTGATGACGCACTCGCTGGCGATGCACTGACGACGCACCGCCGCCGCAGAAAGCCCGCGCCATGGCGCGGGTTTTTTTGCCTCAGTACTGCTCCCACGGCAGCCCTTCGAAGCGCCAGCCGTTGACGGTATTGCGGTGCCGCTGCGCGTCGAGATCGCCCTCGAAGCCGTGCAGCACGTTGTAGACGGTGGTAAAGCCGGCGCCTTCGAGCGCCTGCGCGGCCGCGGTCGAGCGGTTGCCGCTGCGGCAGATCAGCAGTACCGGCCGCGCCGACGCCTGCCCGGCCAGCTTCTTGACCGCCTGCACGAAGTGCGGATTGACCTCCCAGTCCGGGCCGTCGTTCCACGGCACGTTGAGGGCGCCGGTCGGGTGGCCGACGAACAGGTATTCCATCTCGCTGCGGCAGTCGATGAACAGAGCGTCGGGGTGCTCGGCCAGCAGGGCCTGGGCCTCGCGCGGGGCAAGATGTTGCATGCGGTGTCGTCGGGGTCGGGTAGGGGGGCGATCTGCCCGAGTGTAGGCCCGGGCAAGCCGGGGCGGCAAGGTGCCGTAACTGATAAAATCGACCACTTTTCCAGCATCACCGAGGCCAGTGAAGCCATGAGCGCTGCATCCATCGAATCGTCCGGCACGGCGTCCGCCATCGCACCGGGCGCAAAGGCAGGTCTGCAGGCAGGCGCGCACGCGGGCCCGCAGGCCGGTCCCCCGGCCCGGCCGTACACCCGCGCCGCGCAACTGCCGCGGCTGCTGCGCGAGCGCATCCTGATCCTGGACGGCGCGATGGGCACCATGATCCAGCGCTACAAGCTGGGCGAGGCCGAATATCGCGGCGAGCGTTTCGCCGCGCATCCGGTCGACGTCAAGGGCAACAACGAGCTGCTGCTGCTGACCCGCCCGGCGGTAATCCGCGAAATCCACGAGCAATACCTGGCGGCCGGCGCCGACATCATCGAGACCAACACCTTCGGTGCGACGCGCGTCGCGCAGGAGGACTACAAGATGGCGGACCTGGCCTACGAGATGAACGTGGCCGCCGCCCGCCTGGCGCGCGAGGCCTGCGATCGCTACAGCACGCCCGAGCGGCCGCGCTTCGTCGCCGGCGCCTTCGGTCCGACGCCGAAGACCGCCAGCATCTCGCCGGACGTCAACGATCCGGGCGCGCGCAACGTCAGCTTCGAGGAGCTGCGCGATTCGTACTACGAGCAGGGCAAGGGCCTGCTGGAAGGCGGCGCCGACGTGTTCCTGGTCGAGACCATTTTCGACACGCTCAACGCCAAGGCCGCGCTGTTCGCCATCGACCAGCTGTTCGAGGACACCGGCGAACGCCTGCCGGTGATGATCTCGGGCACCGTCACCGACGCCTCCGGCCGCATCCTGTCGGGCCAGACCGTCGAGGCCTTCTGGAACAGCCTGCGCCACGCGCGCCCGATCACGTTCGGCCTGAACTGCGCGCTGGGCGCGACGCTGATGCGGCCCTATATCGCCGAGCTGGCCAAGCTGTGCGATACCGCGATCTCGTGCTATCCGAACGCGGGCCTGCCGAACCCGATGAGCGACACCGGCTTCGACGAGACGCCGGATGTCACCTCGTCGCTGGTGGACGAGTTCGCCGCGTCCGGGCTGGTCAACCTGGTCGGCGGCTGCTGCGGCACCACGCCCGAGCATATCGCCGCGATCGCGCAGCGCGTCGCCAACCGCAAGCCGCGCGCCTGGCCCGGCCAGTATCGCGACGAAGCGGACGCGGCCTGACCGGCCGCCCCGCCGCCCACGCCCACGCCACGCATCACCGGCGCGCAGCCGCACGAATCCGTCCCCGGCGCGCCGTGCATCCGATCCCGAACCTGAGTCCGCCATGTCTACCGATACCCGTCCCGCTCGTCCGATGCGCCTGTCCGGCCTGGAGCCGTTCACGCTTGGCGAGGGCAGCCTGTTCGTCAACGTCGGGGAGCGCACCAACGTCACCGGCTCCAAGGCCTTCGCCCGGATGATCCTGAACGGCCAGTTCGACGAGGCGCTGGCGGTCGCGCGCCAGCAGGTCGAGAACGGCGCGCAGATCATCGACGTCAACATGGACGAGGCGATGCTCGACTCCAAGGCGGCGATGGTGCGCTTCCTGAATCTGATCGCGTCCGAGCCCGATATCGCGCGCGTGCCGATCATGATCGATTCGTCGAAGTGGGAGGTGATCGAGGCCGGCCTGCAATGCGTGCAGGGCAAGGCCGTGGTCAACTCGATCTCGCTGAAGGAAGGCGAGGAGCAGTTCCGCCACCACGCCACGCTGATCCGCCGCTACGGCGCGGCGGCCGTGGTGATGGCCTTCGACGAGCAGGGCCAGGCCGACACGTTCGCGCGCAAGACGCAGATCTGCAAGCGCAGCTACGACATCCTGGTCAACGAGGTCGGCTTTCCGCCCGAGGACATCATCTTCGATCCGAACATCTTCGCGGTCGCGACCGGCATCGAGGAACACAACAATTACGCGGTCGACTTCATCGAGGCGACCCGCTGGATCAAGCAGAACCTGCCCTACGCCAAGGTCAGCGGCGGGGTGTCCAACGTCTCGTTCTCGTTCCGCGGCAACGACGTGGTGCGCGAGGCGATCCACACGGTGTTCCTGTACCACGCGATCGCCGCCGGCATGGACATGGGGATCGTCAATGCCGGCCAGCTCGGCGTCTACGATCAGCTCGACGCCGAGCTGCGCGAGCGGGTCGAGGACGTGGTGCTGAACCGCCGTGCCGACGCGACCGACCGCCTGCTGGAGATCGCCGACCGCTACAAGGGCGGCGGCGCGAAGCGCGAGGAGAACCTCGAATGGCGCGGCACGCCGGAGAAGCCGGTGCCGGTGGCCGACCGCCTCGCGCATGCGCTGGTCCACGGCATCACCACCTTCATCGTCGAGGACACCGAGGAAGCGCGCCAGCAGATCGCCGCGCGCGGCGGCCGCCCGATCGAGGTCATCGAGGGCCCGCTGATGGACGGCATGAACATCGTCGGCGACCTGTTCGGCGCCGGCAAGATGTTCCTGCCGCAGGTGGTCAAGAGCGCGCGCGTGATGAAGCAGGCGGTGGCGCATCTGCTGCCCTTCATCGAGGAGGAAAAGCGCCTGCTGGCCGAGGCCGGCGGCGACGTGCGCGCGCGCGGCAAGATCGTGATCGCCACGGTCAAGGGCGACGTGCACGACATCGGCAAGAACATCGTGTCGGTGGTGCTCCAGTGCAACAACTTCGAGGTCGTCAACATGGGCGTGATGGTCCCGTGCAACGAGATCCTGGCCAAGGCCAAGGTCGAGGGCGCCGACATCATCGGCCTGTCCGGCCTGATCACGCCGTCGCTCGAGGAGATGGCCTACGTCGCCTCCGAGATGCAGCGCGACGACTATTTCCGCGTCAAGAAGATTCCGCTGCTGATCGGCGGCGCGACCACCTCGCGCGTGCACACCGCGGTCAAGATCGCGCCGAACTACGAAGGACCGGTGGTCTACGTGCCCGACGCCTCGCGCTCGGTCAGCGTGGCCTCGAGCCTGCTGTCCGACGAGGGCGCCACGCGCTACCTGGACGAGCTGCGCGCCGACTACGAGCGCATCCGCACCCAGCATGCCAACAAGAAGGCCGTGCCGATGGTGACGCTGGCCGAGGCCCGCAAGAACAAGACGCCGATCGACTGGAGCGGCTACGTGCCGCCGAAACCGAAATTCATCGGCCGCCGCGTGTTCCGCAACTACGACCTGGCCGAGCTCGCCAACTACATCGACTGGGCGCCGTTCTTCCAGACCTGGGACCTGGCCGGCAAATTCCCGGCGATCCTGAACGACGAGATCGTCGGCGAGTCGGCGCGCCGCGTGTTCTCCGACGGCAAGGCGATGCTGGCGCGGCTGATCCAGGGCCGCTGGCTGACCGCCAACGGCGTGATCGCGCTGCTGCCGGCCAATACCGTCAACGACGACGACATCGAGGTCTACACCGACGAGAGCCGCAGCCAGGTCGCGCTGACCTGGCACAACCTGCGCCAGCAGAGCGAACGCCCGGTGGTCGACGGCGTGCGCCGGCCGAACCGGTGCCTGGCCGACTTCGTCGCGCCGAAGGAGAGCGGCATCGCCGACTATATCGGCCTGTTCGCGGTGACCGCCGGCATCGGCGTCGACAAGAAGGAGGCCCAGTTCGAGGCCGACCACGACGACTACAGCGCGATCATGCTGAAGGCGCTGGCGGACCGCCTCGCCGAGGCCTTCGCGGAATGCCTGCACGCGCGCGTGCGGCGGGACCTGTGGGGCTACGCCGCCGACGAATCGCTCGACAACGAGCAGTTGATCGCGGAAGCCTATCGCGGCATCCGGCCCGCGCCCGGTTATCCCGCCTGCCCCGAGCACACCGTCAAGGGCCCGATGTTCCAGGTGCTCGATGCCGGCGAGATCGGCATGGGCCTGACCGATGCGCTGGCGATGACGCCGGCGGCCTCGGTCAGCGGCTTCTATCTGGCGCATCCCGAGGCGACCTACTTCTCGGTCGGCAAGATCGGCAAGGACCAGCTCGACGACATGATCGCGCGCCGGCACGAGGACCGCGCGGCGATGGAGCGGGCGCTGGCGCCGAACCTGTAACGTGTTGCGAAGCCGCGCCGCCGCCGCCGCGGCCTTCAACCGGCGGCGCGCCGCCGCAAGTCGTTGACGGGACTGGCGAAAGTCGCCGCGGCCGCGAGTTTGACGGCCTTTGCGCCGGCTCACGACTCCTTACAGCGCATTACATCTCCTCACAGCATCGCAGTGGGGTGCTCCCTAGACTGAGGACTCGCTCTCCAGGCGACAACCCGCGGCGAAAGCCTCGCCGCACAGTCATTCGAAAGGAGTACTCCATGAAGAAACTGCTGATCTCGCTGTCCGCCCTGTCGATCGCCGCCGCCTCGTCGCTGGCCATGGCGCAAGGTACGCAAGCCGGTGCGACCGGCGGCGCCGCCGGCTCGCTGACCGCCCCGACGGCGACGGCGCCGTCGGCCGGCGCCAATGCCGGTGTGAATGCGGGCGCTGAAGTGGCAGGAAGCCGCGCGAACATGGATACCGGCGTCAAGGCCGGCCTGAACGACAAGGCCGGCGAAATCGACGACACCCGCAAGAGCGCCAAGGATCGTGCCGCCACCGCCGGCGGCAAGGCGAAGTCGAAGGCCCACGACGCGCATGGCAAGACCAGGAGCAAGGCCAAGGACACCGTCGGCGCGGTCGAAGGCACCGCCGACAAGACGGTCGGCGCCGTCGGCGACACGGTCAGCGGTACCGCGGGCAAGGTGGGCGGCCTGGTCGGTGGCGCGACTGGCGGCACCTCGGCCACCGTCGGCGCGGGTGCGTCGGCGAAGGTCCAGTAAGCCGATCGCCCGCAGGGGCGCATCGATGCGCGGCGGCGAGCCGCCGCGCAAGCCAGGGGCGGCGATCCGGGATCTCCGCCCCTTTTCCGTTGTCGGCCCGCTATTGGCCCACTGCTCACAGAAGGTGGCCCCAGTTCGGTGGCCACACCGTAGCGAGTATCGAGCGGAAGCCGTCATTCCTCCTCGCCTCGGCGGCCAGGTCGGGATACATCTGCTTCTTCGTCAGCTCGTCGGTGCAGTACTTCGAAAGAAGCTGCTTGACATAGCCGGCACGCCAGGGGGACTGCTGGTCGTCCTGCAGGCGGATGGCCGCATTGCCCAACGCCGCCGCATAGCGTCTCAGCGCAAACGGACCATCATTGTGCGTGCCGAAGAACGCCTGCGAGGACAGCCGGGCCAGCACGGCGGCAAGGCACCACAGGAAATACGACTGGCATGCGGGATCGCCGCGGCCGCTCGGCATGGTGTCGAGCAGCGCCTCGAGATGGGCGGGCGTCGGCTGGACGTCCTGATCGTCGGGCACGCCACATTGTCAGCCTGACACCGACATTCCCGGTGCTTTGTAATGACTACAATGCAACAGGCCAAATACAGCCTGGCCCCGGCGTCCGGGCAATACCATCGCAGGGGGGAAACTTTGATGATTCGCGTCCTGATCGCCGACGATCACCAGATCGTCCGTGCCGGTCTGCGCCAGTTCATTTCCGACGAACCGGATATTCGCGTCGAGGGCGAAGCGGCCAGCGGCGACGAAGTGATGGCGCGCCTGCGCGAAACCGAGTTCGACGTGGTGGTGCTCGACATCTCGATGCCCGACCGCAACGGCATCGACGTACTGAAGCTGATCCGCCAGCGTCATCCCGACCTGCCGGTGCTGATCCTGTCCACCTATCCCGAGGACCAGTACGCGATCAATCTGATCCGTGCCGGCGCCTCCGGCTACCTGACCAAGGAAAGCGCGCCCGACGATCTGGTCAAGGCGATCCGCACCGTGGCCCAGGGGCGGCGCTATGTCAGCCCGACCGTGGCCGAGCTGCTGATCGGCGGGCTGGAGAAGCCGACCGACCAGCCGCTGCACCAGACCCTGTCGAAACGCGAATTCCAGATCTTCTGCAAGCTCTCGCGCGGACAGTCCGTTTCGGTGATCGCCGACGAGCTGTTCCTCAGCGTCAAGACGGTCAGCACCTACCGCTCGCGCATCCTGGAAAAGATGGGCATGAAGACCAACGCCGATCTGACCTATTACGCGATCAAGAACGGCCTGGTCGAGTAGGCGGCACGCCGTTCGTCCCGGCATGGACGGGGCCGGCGGCGGTGCTGTAGGACGGACCCGGATACCTGGCCCCTGGCCCCATTGCTACCATCGAACCATGTTGGATCAAGCCGCGGCAACTCCCTACCGTACGCTGCGGGTCTTACTGATCGAGGACTCGGCGGTCCTGCGGAGCATGTTGCTGGAGTACTTGAACGCATTCTCCTTCGTCGAGACCGTCGATTGGGCGGATACCGAAAGCACCGCCATCCGCCTGTTCGAAAGCGGCAGGTATGAGGTCGTCATCGTCGACCTGCAATTGCGTCAGGGCAACGGTATCAACGTGCTGCGGGCGATCCAGAAGGCGCAGGCGCCGGGCATCCGGATCGTCTACACCAATCATGCGCAGGTGCCCACCTACCGGCGTCAGTGCGCCGAGGCGGGAGCCGACTATTTTTTCGACAAGTCGCTCGAGCTTGAACAGGTATTCCGCGTGATCGAGGAATACGCCCAGGCACCGTCCTGAGTTCGAAACGAACGGCTTGTGGCTGGCGGCCAGCGACGACGACTCGTGCTGAGCTCCATCGACCGATCCTTGGGCAGCAACTGTTTTTCCCGTCGCGGCAACGCGCCGCACCCCCTCGCTAAGCAAAGGAGATCGTCATGAAAAAGCTGATCGCGCTGTTCGCTCTTGCCGGTGTCACGCTGATTACGGGTTGCAACACCATCGCCGGCGCCGGCAAGGACGTCGAAAGGGGCGGCGAGAAGGTGCAGGGAGCGGCGGAGGAAACCAAACGCAAGATGTAATGCGCCGCGACGCAGCCAGCAGAAAAAAGGAGCCTTCGCAGGCTCCTTTTTTTATGCCCCTTGCCCGTGCTGGGATGTCCCCGCGGGGCCGGTGGCCGGCGAAGGCTCGGTGCCCGTGTCCGCGCCCGCGGCCGGCCGCGCCGGTGTCGGCTCCGGCCGCGCCGGCTCCGTCTGCGTGGGCTCGGTCTGCGTCGGCTCTGTCCGCGTCGACGCCGTCAGCCCGGGCCCCGTCTGCGCAGGTCCGGTCTGCGCAGATCCCGTCTGCCCGGGGCCAGCGATCGGCAGCTCATGCGGCAGCGGCTCGTCGGCCTCGTCCAGCGACGGCGGCGGCGCCACCACGGCATCGGTCAGCGGCACCTCGACGCGGACCGTGACGCCGGCGCCCGGCGTCGAATCGATCTGCAGCGTGCCGCCCAGCGCGATCACGCGCTGCTCCATGCCCAGCAGCCCATGGTGGCCGGAGGTGCGGCGCGTTTCGATATCGGCCGGCAGGCCGCGCCCGTTGTCGCTGACCTTCAGCAGCAGATGGTCGTCGGTACGCGTGAGCGCGACCGACACGCGGCTCGCCTCGGCGTACTTGGTCGCATTGGTCAGCGACTCCTGCACGATGCGGTACAGCGCGATGGCCGCGGCGTCGCGCAGTGGCGGCACGGACGGGTCCAGCTCGACCTCGGTCTCCCAGTGATTGCGCGTGGCCACTTCCTCGACCAGCTGGGCGATCGCCTCCTTCAGGCCGAGGTTCAGCAGCACGGTCGGGCGCAGGTCCTCGATCAGGCGGCGCTTGATCTGGATGCCCTGGTCCACATGCAGCATCACCCGCGTGATCTTTTCCTGGATCTCGGGATAGTCGTTCTGCAGGCGCCGGCGGATCCAGTGCATGTCGAGCTTGGTCGCCGTCAGGATCGCGCCCAGCTCGTCGTGCAGCTCGCGCGCCAGCCGGGTCTTCTCGTCCTCGGTGACGCGCTGCAGGTGGGAGGCCAGCGCCGACAGCTGGCGCGTGCGCGCCCGCACCATGCGGTCCAGCCGCGCGCTTTCCTCCTCGAGCTCGCTGCGCGCGGCCTCGGAGACCGCCAGGCGCCGCGAATGCTGGAAGCCGACGATGACCAGCAGCACGATGTTGATCGCGGTCAGCAGGCCGATGCCATAGCGCGACAGGTTGATGTCGCGGTCCGCGTTCTCGAGATTGCGCGATACCGACGCGGCCGAGCGCGCGCGCAGCGTCTCCAGGCCGAGCCGCGCCTTCTCCATGGTCTGCTTGCCGAAGTCCGTGCGGATCAGGTCCAGCGCCACCTCGACATCGCGCTTGCCGTAGATCAGCGTCAGCTCCATTTCGGTCAGCTTGCGGCTGATCAGCAGCGACGCCTCGCCGAACTGCTTCAACGCCTCGGGGTCGTCGGCGAAGCGGTTGCGGATGTCGTTCATCAGCGTGTTGATGCGCGGAATGGCGCGATGGTACGGCTCGAGATAGCTTTCCTTGCCGGTCAGCAGGTAGCCGCGCTGGCCCGCCTCGGCGTTGACCAGCTCGGCCAGCAGCGCGCTGATGTCGCTCTGCACGTTCTGCGAGCGGATGACCTGCGAGTAGCCCTGGCGCAGCCGGATATTGCCGGCCTCCGAGGCGATCAGCACGACCACCGTGAGCAGGATGCCACCCGCGAGCAGCACGGTGGACCGCAACGACGATAGCTTCAACATGATGGAATTTCCTGGATTGCGCGCTCGCGGTCGCGCGCGGTGACTGCGCCGATGGAATCACAACGATTGCGCCCGGTCAACCGATCCCCCGGGACATCCGGAGGCGTGGCGAAGCGGTGCGCCGCACGAGACCTGGCGCCGCGCGGGACCTGTAGGAAACCGCTGACAGGGGAATCGGTGCAAGGTCGGTGCCTCGCCGAAGTGGCGATTCCTACCATGCTTGCATGGCCTGGCGCACCGAAGCACCGAGCCGCGAGAACAGGAGAAACACCATGCTGAAGTGGGCGCTGATCTTTGCCGTGATTTCCATCGTCGCGGGGCTGCTCGGTTTCACCGGCATCGCGGCGGGCGCGGCGGGCATCGCCAAGGTGCTGTTCTTCCTGTTCCTGATTCTGTTCGTGCTGTTCCTGGTGCTTGGGGTAACGATCTTCAAGTCGGTCAAATGACGGCCCACCCGACGATCACCGCTCGCGCTCACGCGCGCTGTTGTGTTAAGGCAGTTCGATCCAACTAGGGGAGTTTCACCATGCTTTACTACGCACTGGTCTTTTTCATCATCGCCCTGGTCGCCGCCGTGTTCGGCTTTGGCGGCATCGCTGCCGGCGCGGTCGAAATCGCGAAGATCCTGTTCTTCATCTTCCTGGTAGTGGCGCTGGTGACCTTCGTCATGAGCCTGGTCCGCAAGGGCCGATGATCGGCCGATGAAAGGCCGATGAAGGGCCGTCGATGGTCCGACAAGGGCTCGTTGACGGCCCGCTGATCGTCGCCAGGCCCTGCGCCAGGTTGCCTGCATTGCGTCGGCCAAGCGCGGCGCTTAGCGTCGCGCGTTGGCCGACGCGCGTCTTAAGGAGAGTCCCATGCTGACCCACAATCCGAAGGTGAAGAAGGAAGTCCGCCATCTTGCCGATTGCGCCAGCGACACGGTTCGCCAGTTGCGCCACGCCGCCCGCGATACCAGCGGCGCCGCGCGCGAGGCCGCCTCGCCGGTGGTGGACGAGGTGAGGGGACTGATCTCGGCCCTCGAACACACGATCGAGGTGCTGGCGCGCGAAGGTTCGTCCGAGGCCGCGCAGGCCAGCCGCCGGCTGCAGACGCGGGCGCGCATGCTGGCCGATCAGGCCCGCGAGGCCACGGTGCAGAGCGCCAGCCGTGCGCGCGAGCGTGTCGACCAGGCGGTCGTCGGCGTGCAGCACAGCGTCGCCGAGTCGCCGTTCCGCGCCATCGCGATCGCCGCGGCGGTCGGCGCGATCGCCGCGCTGCTGCTGGTGGGTGGCAGCAGCCGCCGCCGCAGCGAGGACGGCAACTACGACGGCAACTGAGCGAACGAGCGACGGCAACGAGCGACGGCAACGGAGGCAACGCACCTCCGGCCGCGAACCCCACAAAGCAACCTGACAGGAGAACCGCATACATGGACACCCAGACCACGGGCGCCGCCTCTTCCCGCACCGATGCCTCCTCCGCCGGCAAGGGGCCGACCCAGGGCTTTCTGTCGGATGTCGCCACCATCCGCGCACGTGCCCGCAAACATATCGAGGACGGCGCGGTCACCGAGAACTACGACGCGGACCGCGCCACTGTGCTCAAGCTGCTGAACGAAGCGCTGGCAACCGAGCTGGTCTGCGTGCTGCGCTACCGGCGCCACCACTTCATGGCCAAGGGCATCCACGCCGAGCCGATCGCGGCCGAGTTCAAGGTCCATGCCGATGAAGAGCAGGCCCACGCCGACCGCATCGCCGCGCGCATCGTGCAGCTGGGCGGCGAGCCGGATTTCTCGCCCGACGGCCTGTCGGCGCGCAGCCATTCGGAATATGTCGCGCCCAACGGGCTGACGGACATGATCCGCGAGAACCTGATCGCCGAACGGATCGCGATCGAGAGCTATCGCGAGATGATCCAGTACATGGGCGAGCGCGACCCGACCACGCGGCGCATCCTGGAAGAGATCCTGGCGGTCGAGGAGGAGCACGCGGACGAACTGGCCGACATGCTGAGCAAGGAGTAACGGTCCCGGCCGACCACGGCGGCCGCGCATGCCGCCATCAAGAATGTCGCCGGCGCTGCCGATGAAGCCATCGGCAGCGCCGGACAAGGAATTGCGGTGCCTCCCCCGACGCCGCAATATCGCAGTACCCCCCTTCGGATCCCCCCTGGTCCGGTGCCCGGTCCGCCCCCAGCGGCCGGGCTGTTTTTTTTGGGGGGAGGCGGGACTTCCTCAGACGCCTACACGCCCCACAACACGTCGCAGCCCTCGCGCTGCGAGGCTCGCAGCATGTCGAGGAAGGGATAGGCGCGCTGTCCGAGGTGCAGCGGCTCCTCTTCGTCATCGTCGTAGTCGCTGCCCTTGCCGCGCTGCTCCTCGGGCAACTGGCTCTGCGCCGGCGACTGTTTGGCCTGCATCACGGCGGCCTCGAGCCGGTGGATCGCGCGGGGGAGTTCTTCCTTGGTGATCACCCCGCGTTCGCCGACGTGCTTGCCGATGATGCCAAGCAACGTGACGGCGAGATCGTTCATCATGATCAGGTCTTGCGACGCGTGGGACTTGAAGGTGATCAGCATGGTGGTTCCTTGTCAGCCTTGTTGGGATGGTAGCCGTCCTGCTCCGGCGCGCCGGGAGCCGGCCGACTGGCTCCTGCGGATGATGTCAGCATAGCACCTGATAAAATCCGCGTTCTGCAATCGATTGCCCGTGCCGCGCTGCGGCATCGCCACGCTGCCGGTGACGGCACCGCCACTATGGCCCAGGCCATCGCGGTCCTGGTCGTGGCGCCCGGGCCCAGACATTCATGCTGCCTGTTCAGACCTCCAAACTTGCCGCCGCGTTCACCGATGCGGTACGCGCGCTGGCGCCGGCCGATGCCGTGCTGCCCGCTGTCGCCTTCGAACGGCCCAAGGTGGCCGCCCACGGCGATCTCGCCTGCAATCTGGCGATGCAGGTGGCCCGCACGCTCAAGCGCAATCCGCGCGAGCTGGCGCAGCAGATCGTCGACGCCGTGAAGGCCGATGCGCGTACCGCCTCGCTGGTGGCGAGCCTGGAGATCGCCGGTCCCGGCTTCATCAACCTGCGGCTGACGCCGGCGGCCAAGGCCGAGACGCTGCGCGCGGTGCTGGAGCAGGGCGACGGCTATGGCGCCCAGCAGCAGGGCGCGCGCGGCCAGGTGCTGGTCGAGTTCGTCTCGGCCAATCCGACCGGCCCGCTGCACGTGGGCCACGGCCGCCAGGCCGCGCTGGGCGACGCGCTCGCCAATCTGCTGTCGTGGCAGGGCTTCGCGGTCCACCGCGAGTTCTACTACAACGACGCCGGCGTGCAGATCCAGAACCTGGCGATCTCGGTGCAGGCGCGCGCGCGCGGGCTGAAACCGGGCGAGGCCGGCTGGCCCGAGGCCGCCTACAACGGCGACTACATCGCCGACATCGCCGCCGACTTCCTCGCCCGCAAGACCGTGCGCGCTTCCGACGGCGAGCCGGTGACCGCCTCGGGCGACGTCGAGGATCTCGATTCGATCCGCAAGTTCGCCGTCACCTACCTGCGCAACGAGCAGGACATCGACCTGCAGGCGTTCGGCGTCAAGTTCGACCGCTATTACCTCGAGTCGTCGCTGTACACCGACGGCAAGGTCGAGGAAGCGGTGCAGACGCTGATCGCCAAGGGCAAGACCTACGAGAGCGAAGGCGCGCTGTGGCTGCGCACCACCGACGACGGCGACGACAAGGACCGGGTGATGCGCAAGGGCGATGGCAGCTACACCTACTTCGTGCCCGACGTCGCCTATCACACCGCCAAGTGGGAGCGCGGCTTCCACAAGGTCATCAACGTGCAGGGCAGCGACCACCACGGCACCATCGCGCGGGTGCGCGCCGGCCTGCAGGGGCTGGAGATCGGCATCCCGGCCGGTTATCCCGACTACGTGCTGCACAAGATGGTCACCGTGATGAAGAACGGCGAGGAGGTCAAGATCTCCAAGCGCGCCGGTTCGTATGTCACGGTGCGCGACCTGATCGAATGGAGCAATGGCGGCGACGAGACCATCCGCGCCTGCCTGGAAGCGGGCGTGGCCGACTGGCCGGCGCATTTCACGCGCGGCCGCGACGCGGTGCGCTTCTTCCTGCTGTCGCGCAAGGCCGACACCGAGTTCGTCTTCGACGTCGACCTGGCGCTCAAGCAGAACGACGAGAACCCGGTGTACTACGTCCAGTACGCGCATGCCCGCATCTGCTCGATCTTCGAGTCGTGGGGCGGCGAGGGCTGGCAGCAGCGCCTGGCCGAGCTGGCCGGCGCCGACCTGGAGCCGGTGACCGGCGCCGCCGCGAGCCCGCAGGCGCTGGCGCTGGGGCAACGGCTGGCCGAATTCCCCGAGATGCTGGCCCAGGCCGCGAACGAGCTGGCGCCGCACGCGGTGGCCTTCTACCTGCGCGATCTGGCGGGCGACTTCCATGCCTTCTACAACGCCGACCGCGTGCTGGTCGATGACGAGCCGGTCAAGCTGGCGCGGCTCGCGCTGCTGGCGGCGACCCGCCAGGTGCTGCGCAACGGCCTCGCGGTGATCGGCGTCTCCGCCCCGCAGCGCATGTGAGGCGGCTGCGCGGCCTGCCGACGTCCCACCCGTTTGCAGGCCGCGATGGCTCGGCTGCCCGGTCGCCATGCCGGGCACTGGCTCTATAATCTTCCGGCAATATCCAAGAGGACTCCATGCAACAGCAACGCAAGCGTGCCCCGCGCAAGGCCAGCCGCGCCCAGCAGCGCGGGGGTACGTTTCTCGGCCTGGTGCTCGGCCTGATCATCGGCCTGGCCATCGCGGTGGTGGTGGCGCTGTATATCACCAAGGCGCCGACGCCGTTCCAGCGCAAGGGCACGCCCAAGCCGGCCGAGCCCGGCAACGTGGTCGGGACCCTGCCGTCGCCGGTGCAGGAGCCGCCGTCGGACCCGAACAAGCCGCTGTGGAGCAAGACCCCGCCCAAGCCGGTCGGCCCGCCGGCGGAACCGGCGCATCGGGAGCCCACCGCGCCCACCACTCCGGCCGCTCCCGCGACCAAGCCGGCGCCGGCGCCTGAGGAAGCCGCCAGGCCCGCGCCCAAGACCGCCGAGAAGCCGGCGGAAAAGGCAGCCGAGCGTCCGGTCGCCGACCCGATCGCCGAGATCGCCCAGGCCGATGCCAACAAGGTCGGTTATCTGCTGCAGGTCGGCGCCTTCCGCTCGCAGGACGACGCCAACCGGCAGAAGGCCAACCTGGCGATGCAGGGCTTCGAGGCCAAGGTCACCGACCGCGAGGTCAACGGCGTCAAGCTGTATCGCGTGCGGCTCGGCCCGTACAACAAGATCGAAGACATGAACCGCGCGCGCGACCGCCTGCAATCGGCCGGTTTCGAGGCGTCGGTGATCCGCTTCACCAAGCAGTAAGCCAGGAGGCGGCGGCGCCGGGGCGGGCTGAACCCGCGCGGCGCATCGCTGTCATACGCAGACCGTTTCACTTTTCTCTCGCGCCATGAAGAAAATCGCCGCCTTGTTCGCCACGCTCGCCGCCGCCGCGGGACTGATGATGGCATCGCCCGCCCAGGCCGCGCCGGCCGAAGGCAAGGAATACCAGGTCCTGAAGGCGGCCCAGCCCGTCACCGCAGGCAAGATCGAGATCACCGAGTTCTTCTGGTACGGCTGCCCGCATTGCTACGACTTCGAGCCCGAGCTGGAGGGCTGGGTCAAGAAGCAGGGCAAGGACGTGGTGTTCAAGCGCGTGCCGGTGGCGTTCCGCGACGACCTGCTGCCGCATACGCGCATCTACTACGCGCTCGAATCGATGGGCAAGCTCGACGCCATGCACAACAAGGTCTTCAGCGCGATCCACGCCGAGCGCAAGCGCCTGCTGGACCCGAACGAGATCGCCGACCTGATGGCCAAGAACGGCATCGACCGCAAGGCCTTCCTGGAGGCCTACAACTCGTTCTCGGTGTCGACCAATACCACGCGGGCCAACAAGATCGCCGACGCCTACAAGATCGACGGCGTGCCGACCATCGTGATCCAGGGCAAGTACGTGACCTCGCCGTCCATCGCGGGCAGCAAGGGCGCCGCGCTGCAGACGATGGACTACCTGGTGACCCAGGTCCGCGACAAGAAGCTGTGATGACACCGCGCGCCGCCGTCGCCGCCGAAGCACGGCCGGCGCGCGGCTGAGCGGCGCGCTTCCTTCCGCTTCGTCCCTCCGCTTCGCCTCTCTCCTTCCCCCGCCGCCCGATGCGACCCGTCAAAGTCTTTCTCACCGGCGCATCGAGCGGAATCGGCCAGGCCCTGGCGCGCGAATATGCGCGGCAGGGCGCGATTCTCGGCCTGGTCGGCCGCCGCGACGATGCACTGCGCGCGTTCGTCGCCACCCTGCCCAATCCCAATGCCGCCCGCGTCTATGCGGCCGACGTGCGCGATGCCGACGCGATGCTCGGCGCCGCGCAGGACTTTCTCGACCATTTCGGCTGTCCCGATGTCGTGATCGCCAATGCCGGCGTGTCGGTCGGCACGGTGGCGAGCGAACGCGAGGATCTGGAGGCGTTCCGCGCGGTCATGGATACCAACTGGTTCGGCGTGCTGACCACCTTCCAGCCCTTCCTGGCGCCGATGCAGGCCCGGGACGTGGGGCCGCGCGAGTGGCGCGGCACGCTGGTCGGCATCGCCAGCGTCGCCGGCGTGCGCGGACTGCCGGGCGCGGGCGCCTACAGCGCGTCGAAGTCGGCGGTGATCAAGCTGCTGGAGAGCCTGCGGCTGGAGCAGCGGCCGCACCGCATCCGCGTGGTCACCATCGCGCCCGGCTATATCCGCACGCCGATGACCGCGCGCAATCCGTATCCGATGCCCTTCCTGATGGACGCCGACGCCTTCGCGCGCAAGGCGGTGCGGGCGATCGCCGCGGGCCGGCGCTTTGCCGTGGTGCCGTGGCAAATGGGAGTCGTGGCCTCGGTGCTGCACGTGCTGCCGCGCTGGCTCTACGACGCGCTGTTCACGCGCGCGCCACGCAAGCCGCGCCAGCCGGAGCGGCCGCAACGGCCGGACGGCCCGGCGGACCCGGCCGGCGACGGCAGCGGGAGCGCGTGATGTGGCGGGACGCGCTGGGCCAGCCGCACCCGCGCGCCGCTGCCGATGCGCGCATCGCCTCGCTGGTGCCGTCGGTTACCGAACTGCTGTTTGCGCTGGGACTCGGCGACCGGCTGGTGGCGCGCACCGGCTTCTGCATCCATCCCGAACCGCAGGTGCGCGCGGTCGCCAAGGTCGGCGGCACCAAGGACGTCCAGCTGGACAAGCTGCGCGCGCTGGCGCCGACCCACGTGGTGGTCAACATCGACGAGAACCGGCGCGAGACCGTGGACGAGATCCGCGGCTTCGTGCCGAACGTGATCGTGACCCATCCGTGCGCGCCGCGCGACAACCTGGAGCTGTACCGGCTGCTGGGCGGCATCTTCGACCGCGAAGCCGAAGGCGAGACGCTATGCACGCGGCTGGAGCAGGCGCTGGCGCGCCTCGAGGCGAGCGCGTGGCCGACGCGCAGGGTGCTGTACGCGATCTGGCAGGACCCGTGGATGACGGTGTCGCGCGACACCTATATCAGCCGCATGCTGGCGCTGATCGGCTGGCAGACCTGGCCCGATGCCCAGGATGCCGACGATGCGGGTGCCGCGCCGCAGGCCTGCGTCGATGGCGATTGCGCGCGGCCCAATGCGCCGGGGCAGCGCTATCCGAGCTTTCGCTGGAGCGAGGCGCTGGTGCGCGAGCTCGACCTGGTGCTGCTGTCGACCGAACCCTATCGCTTTACCGAGGACCACGCCGACGCGCTCGAGCGCCAGCTCGGCCTGCCGGTGCTGCTGGTCGATGGGGAAATGGTGTCGTGGTACGGCAGCCGCGCGATCGACGGCATCGCGTATCTGCAGACGCTGGCGCGCCAGGCCTGACGCCAGCGCAGGTCAGCGCTCGAAGCCGTAGGCCCGCTCGACCTTGCAGACGCGCAGCTGGAAGCCCTGATACCAGCGCTCGCGTCCCAGGCGCTGCGCGACCCGGTGCTCGGCATGCGCCTGCCAGGCGGCGATGTCCTCCAGCGAACGCCAGTACGACACCGTGATGCCGGGCGCGCCCGGCGTGCTGCCGTCGCGCACCGACTCGACGCCGAGAAAGCCCGGCATGGTCGCGGCCAGTTCCACCATCCGCTGCGCCATCGCGCCGTAGTCGGCCTCGTGGTTTTCTCCGCCCACGTCCTCGCCGGTGCGCGTGGACGTGAAGATCACCGCGTAATAGGGCGGCGGCGGGGTGTGGGCGAAGGCGCTGTCGGGGGCGCCGTGGGTGGGGCTGTCGGTGGCGGACATGGGCGGCGATTCAGGCGCGATTCACGGCGCGATTCAGGACGCGATTCACGGCGCGAGTCAGGCCCAATTCAGGCGGGAATTCAGGCGCGACTCAGGCGGCGACTCAGGGGGCAATTCAGGCGGCAATTCAGCCGTTGGCCCGGAACCGGATGATGCCATCGTCGTCCGTGGCGCGCCGCAGTTCGCCGGCATGCCACAGCACGTGCAGGTGGGCCAGCGCCTCGCCCATCGCGAAGGTCATCTGATGGATGTCGAACTGGCGGCGGAAGATCACGTCGACGATATCGCGCGCGCTGCACGGCTTTTCGGCGCAGGCGGCGCGGGTCTCGGCCAGGCGCTCGACATGGTGCTCGCGCAGCTGTCCGATGCGCGTCTGCAGATTGCGGAACGGCCGGCCGTGCGAGGGCAGCACCAGCGTGTCCTCGGGCAGGTCCTGGTAGCGGTCCAGCGAGCGCAGATACAGCGCCAGCGGGTTCGCCTCCGGTTCCATGTCGAACACGCTGACATTGGTCGAGATCCGCGGCAGCACCATGTCGCCGGAGATCAGCACCTTCAGCTCGGCGTTGTAGAGCGCGACGTGCTCCGGCGCGTGGCCGAAGCCGGTGATCACGCGCCAGCTGGCGGCCGCCGGATCGGCGCCCATCGTCACCGTATCGCCGTCCATCAGGCGGCGGTATTGCGTCGGCAGATCGGGCACCAGCGTCGCGTAGTAGCTCTTGCGGGCGCGCAGCTTTTCCAGGCTGTCGGGGTCGGCCAGGCCATGGCGGGCAAAGTGGCTCGCCGCGAAGTCGCCGCCCGCGTTCGAGCCGACGCCGTTGCCGCCCCCCATCACCCGAGCGCTCATATAGTCGCCCAGGCTCATCCACAGCCGCGCGTCCCAGCGCTGGCACAGCCAGTGCGCCAGGCCCACGTGGTCGGGATGGCAATGGGTGACCAGCACGCGCAGCACCGGCAGGCCTTCCAGCTCGTTGGCGAACACGGTTTCCCAGTGCGCCTTGATGGTGTCGTTGGTGATGCCGCAGTCGATCACGGTCCAGCCGTCGCGCCCGTCCACACGGTCGCGCACCAGCCATAGATTGATATGGTCAAGCGCGAACGGCAGCGGCATGCGCAGCCAGTAGACGCCGGGGGCCACCTGCTGGCGCGCGCCGGGCTCGGGCATGGTCTCGCCGAACGGGTATTGGAGCTGGTGTTCGAGTGCGTTCATCGGGGAGTCTCTCGGTTGCGAAGCCCTGCGGTGGGCTTTCTCGTCGTGGATCCGGATGCCGGACGCGATTCCGGGCGCCATGAGGCACGCAATGCGCGGAACGGCGTCGGGGCGGTTGCCAGGCGCGCTGCTTGACGCTAACGTAAACGTCAATTCGGACGGCCTGTTGCCATCTTAAGCGAAAACGCCCACGCGTATCGAACGTTCGTTCTCTTTTACAGGCGCCCATGCCCAGCTCCGCCACCTCTACCGCGATGCCCGCCAACCCGCCGGCGGGCACCACCTACACCATCACCGAACTGGCGCGCGAGTTCGACATCACGCCCCGGGCGATCCGCTTCTACGAGGACCAGGGCCTGCTGTCGCCGGACCGCGTCGGCGCCGGGGGAAGGCAGCGGCTCTACAGCGGCCGCGAGCGCACCCGCCTGAAGCTGACGTTGCGCGGCAAGCGGCTCGGCCTGACGTTGAACGAGATCCGCGAGATCCTCGATCTGTACGAATCGCCGCGCGACACGGTGCCCCAGCTGGAGCGCTTCCTGGCCTCGCTGGCGCAGCACCGGCAGGCGCTGGAGCGGCAGATGGAAGACCTGCAGGCGCAACTGGCCGAGATCGACCAGCACGAGCGCCAATGCCGCGCCCTGCTGGCGGCGGCCGAGCCCGAGCGGGAGCGCGCGGCCGGCGCCTGAATGTGGCCGATGCCACCTTCGCCCCTCGTCGCCCGACAAATTTGATTGACGTTTACGTAAACGTAAATAAAATAAGCCGACAGCCCACCGCAGCGCGCGGTGCCGGCGCCGACAGGAAGCTGCCATGCCGAATTCCGCCACGGATGTTGTGACATACGCCGCCGCAGGGGCCGCTGAGGCCGCCGAGGCCGCAGACGCCCTCGACATGAAGGCCGATGCCCCGGCCCGCACCGCCGCCGACCTGCCGCCGGGCCGCGCCGAGGAAATTGCCGCCAGCTTCTCGCGCCAGGGGCTGATGCGAACCTTCGGCGCCTCGCTGGTCCGCGTCGAGCGCGGCGAGGTCGAGCTGGCTATGCCATGGTCCGAAGGCGTCACCCAGCAGCATGGCTTCTTCCACGGCGGCGTGGTCGGCGCGCTGGCCGACAGCGCCTGCGGCTACGCCGCGCTGTCGATGGTCGGCGAAGGCGAGGCGGGCCTGACCGCCGAGTACAAGATCAATCTGCTGTCGCCCGCCCGGGGTGAGCGGCTGATTGCCGTGGGCCGCGTGCTCAAGCCGGGCCGCACGCTGATCGTCGCCCAGGGCGACGTGTTTACCGAAACCGGCGGCGTCCGCAAGGCGGTGGCGACGATGCTGATGACGCTGTGCGTGGTGCGCACGCTCGACCACGTCTGAGCCCGTCCGTACCTGCCACCCGCGCCACCCCGGCCGCACCCGGCCCCCATTCCGTATCGAATCCGGATTCCAACAGGAGACAAACCATGACCGCGACCCTGCCAGGCCTGAAATTCGACCTGGGTGAAGACATCGAGATGCTGCGCGAGTCCGTGCAGTCCTGGGCCCAGGCCGAACTGGCGCCGCGCGCGGCCGAGATCGACCGTACCGACCAGTTTCCGATGGACTGCTGGAAGAAGATGGGCGACCTCGGCGTGCTGGGCATCACCGTCGCCGAGGAGTACGGCGGCGCCAACATGGGCTATCTGGCCCACATGATCGCGATGGAGGAGATCAGCCGCGCCTCCGCCTCGGTCGGCCTGTCGTACGGCGCGCATTCGAACCTGTGCGTCAACCAGATCCACCGCAACGGCACGCCGGCGCAGAAGGCGAAGTACCTGCCCAGGCTGGTGTCCGGCGAGTGGATCGGCGCGCTGGCGATGAGCGAGCCCAATGCCGGTTCGGACGTGGTCAGCATGAAGCTGCGGGCCGACCGCAAGGGCGACCACTACGTGCTGAACGGCACCAAGATGTGGATCACCAACGGTCCGGACTGCGACGTGCTGGTGGTCTACGCCAAGACCGAGCCGGATCTTGGCGCGCGCGGCATGACCGCCTTCATCGTCGAAAAGGGCATGAAGGGCTTCTCGGTGGCGCAGAAGCTGGACAAGCTCGGCATGCGCGGTTCGCATACCGGCGAACTGGTGTTCCAGGACGTCGAGGTGCCGGCCGAGAACATCCTCGGCGCCGAGAACGGCGGGGCCAAGGTGCTGATGAGCGGCCTGGACTACGAGCGCGCGGTGCTGTCCGGCGGCCCGGTCGGCATCATGCAGGCCTGCATGGACGTGGTCACGCCCTACATCCACGACCGCAAGCAGTTCGGCCAGAGCATCGGCGAATTCCAGCTGATCCAGGGCAAGATCGCCGACATGTACACCACGCTGCAGGCCGCGCGCAGCTATCTGTATACGGTGGGCAAGAACCTCGACGCGCTCGGCAGCGAGCACGTGCGCCAGGTACGCAAGGACTGCGCGGCGGTGATTCTCTATACGGCCGAGAAGGCGACCTGGATGGCCGGCGAATCGGTGCAGATCCTGGGCGGCAACGGCTATATCAACGAATATCCGACCGGCCGCCTGTGGCGCGACGCCAAGCTGTACGAGATCGGCGCCGGCACCTCGGAGATCCGCCGCATGCTGATCGGCCGCGAACTGTTCTCCGAAACGATGTGATGGCGAGGTAAAAGACAGGAAAGCGCCGTGCACGGTGCGCCGCTCCATGGTGGGCGGCGCCACCGATGCCTCGCGCGAAGCGCTTACAATCACCCCTGACATCCGGCCTCGCCGCGAGCGCCGATGCACAGGTTCCAGCCGATATCTCAGCCGATTTTTCAGTCGATATTTCCGCCGATATCTCCGCCGAAACCGCCTTCCGAACCTCACCCGCGCCCAGGTAGTCCGTCCCAGCCATGTCCCACTTCCCGAAACTGCTGTCGTCGCAGATCGCCTACGATGTGGCGCGCACCATGCTGGACGGGTTCGACAAGCACTATCGGCTGTTTCGCGAGGTCAGCATCGAGGCCAAGGTCCGCTTCGAGGCCGGCGACTGGGCCGGGCTGCAGCAGCTGCAGCGCGACCGCATCGCGTTCTACAACGAGCGCGTGCGCGAAACCACGGTGATCCTCGAGGACGAGTACGACGCCGAGCAGATCGAGGACGAGATCTGGCAGCAGATCAAGCTGCATTACATCGGGCTGCTGACCAACCACCACCAGCCCGAGCTGGCCGAGACCTTCTTCAATTCGGTCTTTACCCGCATCCTGCACCGCTCGTACTTCAACAACGACTTCATCTTCGTGCGCCCGGCGATCTCGACCGAATACATCGAGAACGAGGAGTCGCCGACCAGGCCGACCTTCCGCGCCTACTACCCGGGCAGCCGCGAGGGCATGGCCGACTGCTTCGAACGGATCGTGCACAACTTCCAGCTCGAGCGGCCGTACGAGGACCTGAAGCGCGATATCGGCTATGTGGTGCGCGCCGTCACCGAGCACTTGGGCGATTTCCGCATCGCGCCGAATTTCCAGATCCACGTGCTGTCGTCGCTGTTCTTCCGCAACAAGTCGGCCTTCATCATCGGCCGCGTGCTGAACGGCGACCGCACCTATCCGCTGGCGATCCCGATCGTGCACGGGCCGTCGGGCAAGCTGGCGCTCGACACGGTGCTGCTGCGCAAGGAACAGCTGCTGATCCTGTTCTCGTTCACGCATTCCTATTTCATGGTCGACATGGAGATTCCGTCGGCCTACGTGACCTTCCTGCGCGACATCATGCCGCGCAAGCCGCGCGCGGAGATCTATACCTCGCTGGGTTTGCAGAAGCAGGGCAAGAACCTGTTCTACCGCGACTTCCTGCACCACCTGCAGCATTCGTCGGACAAGTTCATCATCGCCCCCGGCATCCGCGGGCTGGTGATGCTGGTGTTCACGCTGCCGTCCTATCCCTACGTCTTCAAGGTGATCAAGGACTTCTATCCGGCGCCGAAGGAAACCACGCGCGAGCTGATCAAGTCCAAGTACCAGCTGGTCAAGCAGCACGACCGCGTCGGCCGCATGGCCGACACGCTGGAATATTCGGACGTCGCCTTTCCGCTGTCGCGCTTCGACGATGCGCTGGTGCGCGAGCTGCACGAGCATGCGCCGTCGATGATCGAATATCAGCGCGCCAAGGACGGCACCGAGGAAATCGTGGTACGCCATCTCTATATCGAGCGCCGCATGACGCCGCTGAACATCTACCTGCAGGAAGGCACCGACGAGCAGGTCGAGCACGGCATCATCGAATACGGCAATGCGATCAAGGAGCTGATGGCCGCCAACATCTTCCCGGGCGACATGCTGTACAAGAATTTTGGCGTCACGCGCCATGGCCGCGTGGTGTTCTACGACTACGACGAGATCGAATACCTGACCGACTGCAACATCCGCCGCGTACCGACTCCCCGCAACGAGGAAGAGGAGATGTCGGGCGAGGTCTGGTACAGCGTCGGCCGCCACGACATCTTTCCCGAAACCTTCCGCACCTTCCTGCTGGGCGACCCGCGCGTGCGCGCGGCCTTCCTGCGGCACCATGCGGACTTTTTCGATCCTGCCCTGTGGCAGGGACACAAGGACCGGCTGCTGGCCGGACATGTTCATGACTTCTACGCTTACCATGCCTCGGAACGCTTCATTCATCGATACGGCCCAACCGAATCCGGCGACGAGCCGGCAAGGAGGGCAGCATGACTGACGCCATCGCCCAGCTGTTCCGCAACAACCGCGAATGGGTCGACCGCGTCAACGCGGAAGATCCGAACTTCTTCACCAGCCTGGCCAACCAGCAGGCGCCCGAATACCTGTGGATCGGCTGTTCGGATTCACGCGTGCCCGCCAACCAGATCCTGGGGCTGGCGCCGGGCGAGGTCTTCGTCCACCGCAATATCGCCAACGTGATCGCGCACAGCGACCTGAACGCGCTGTCGGTGATCCAGTTCGCGGTCGAGGTGCTGAAGGTGCGCCATATCACCGTGGTGGGCCACTACGGCTGCGGCGGCGTCAAGGTCGCGCTCAAGCGCGAGCGCGTGGGTCTGGTCGACAACTGGCTGCGCCATGTGCGCGACGTGGCCGACAAGCACGACGCCTACCTGGGCACCATCGTGCGCGAGGACGATGCGCACAGCCGCCTGTGCGAGCTCAACGTGATCGAGCAGGTCAACAACGTCTGCCAGACCACGGTGATCCAGGACGCCTGGGCGCGCGGCCAGCAGGTCACGGTGCACGGCTGGATCTACGGCGTGTCCGACGGCCTGCTGCGCGACCTCGGCATGGCGGCCAGCAGCAACGAGGAACTGCGCACGCAATTGCAGGCGGCCTACCGGCAGTACGGGGATCCGCCGCATATTCCGGTGCGGTGACAAGCCGCTCCCTGCCCGGCCCCGCAGGTCGAGGCAGGGAGCCAATCGAACGACAGCACGGCAGCACGGCAAAGACATCAAGGAGACCACCATGCAAGACCAGATCGTGATCGTATCCGCGGCCCGCACGCCGATGGCCGCATTCCAGGGCGAGTTCGCCAGCGTCACGGCGCCGCAGCTCGGCGCCGTCGCCATCCGCGCGGCGATCGAGCGCGCCGGCATCCAGCCGGAGCAGGTCGAGGAAGTGGTGTTCGGCTGCGTGCTGCCCGCCGGCCAGGGCCAGGCGCCGGCGCGCCAGGCGGCGTTGGGCGCGGGGCTGCCGCTGTCGGTCGCCTGTACCACCGTCAACAAGATGTGCGGCTCCGGCATGCGCGCCGCGATGACGGTGTACGACAGCCTGGTGGCGGGCTCGTACGAAATCGCGGTGGCCGGCGGCATGGAAAGCATGACCAATGCCCCGTACCTGATCCCGAAGGGGCGCGGCGGCTATCGCATCGGTCACGGCATGATCTATGACCACATGATGCTCGACGGACTGGAAGACGCCTACGAGAAGGGCCGCGCGATGGGCACCTTCGGCGAGGACTGCGCGGCCAAGTACGGCTTCACCCGCGAGGCGCAGGACGCCTTCGCGATGGAGAGCGTGCGGCGCGCGCAGCAGGCCACCGAACGCGGCGACTTCCGCTGGGAGATCGCGCCGGTCACGGTGGCGGCCAAGGGCGGCGATGTGGTGATCGACACCGACGAAGGCCCGCGCCGCATCAAGGTCGACAAGATCCCGTCGCTCAAGCCCGCCTTCGCCAAGGACGGCACCATCACCGCCGCGTCGTCGTCGTCGATCAACGACGGCGCCGCCGCGCTGGTGATGATGCGCGAATCGACGGCGAAGGCGCTGGGTCTGCGGCCGCTGGCGCGCATGCTGGGCCATACCAGCCATGCGCAGGCGCCGGGCTGGTTCACCACCGCGCCGGTCGAGGCCATCGCCAAGCTGTATCGCAAGCTCGACTGGAACAGCGACAGCGTCGACCTGTTCGAGATCAACGAGGCCTTCGCCGTGGTGCCGATGGCGGCGATGCACGAGCTGAAGATTCCGCGCGACAAGGTCAATATCCACGGCGGCGCCTGCGCGCTCGGCCATCCGATCGGCGCCTCGGGCGCGCGCATCATGACCACGCTGATCGGCGCGCTGCGCAAGACCGGCGGCAAGCGCGGCGTGGCCAGCCTGTGCATCGGCGGCGGCGAGGCGACGGCGGTCGGCATCGAGCTGGTCTGAGTGCCGCCGGCCCGAACGCTGCCTGAACCCTCGTTCCCGAACCTCGACCCGACAGGAGGCTAGCTTGCCAACCGCACTGATACTCGGCGCCTCGCGCGGCATCGGCCTGGAGTTCGTCCGCCAGTACCGCGCCGACGGCTGGCGCGTGATCGCCACCGCCCGCAGCGACGAAGGGCTGGCCGCACTGAAATCGCTGGGCGCGGAGGCGCACCGCGTCGACCTGACCGAGGCCGATCAGGTCGCGGGCCTGGGCTGGACGCTCGACGGCGAATCGCTCGACGTGGCGGTCTACAACGCCGGCGTGATCGGCCCGCGCACCGAGGGCGCGCAGCCGGTCTCGGTCGAGGAGTTCGACGACGTGATGCATGCCAATGTGCTGGGCCCGATGATGGCGCTGCCGCTGGTGCTGCCCTTCGTCGAGACCGGCCGCGGCGGCAAGGGCGGCGTGCTGGCGGTGCTGTCCTCGCGCATGGGCAGCATCGGGGCGATGGAGAGCAATCGCAGCTGGCTGTATCGCGTCAGCAAGGCGGCCGTCAACGCGGCGCTGAAGTCGGTGTCGCTCGACGCCCGCCACGCGGTCTGCCTGGCGCTGCATCCGGGCTGGGTTCGTACCGACATGGGCGGCGCCGGCGCCGACCTGACGCCGCAGCAGAGCGTGTCCGGCCTGCGCCGCGTGCTGGCCGGCGCCACCGCGCAGGACAACGGCGGTTTCCGCAACTACGACGGCAGCGTGCTGCCCTGGTGAGGTTCCGATGCTGCTCAGTCCCGAACAGGAAATGATCCGCGACGCGGTGCGGCAGTTCGCGCAGGAGGTCATCGCGCCGCAGGCCGCCGCATGGGATCGCGACAAGACGTTCCCGAAGGAGGTCCACCGCGAGCTCGCGGCAATGGGCACCTATGGCGTGGCGGTGCCCGAGGCCTACGGCGGCGCGGGGCTCGACTACCTGTCGCTGGCGCTGATCCTGGAGGAGATCGCCGCCGGCGACGGCGGCACCTCGACCGTGATCAGCGTCAACAACTGCCCCGTCTGCAGCATGCTGATGGCGTTTGCCGACGAGGCGCAGAAGCAGCGGTGGCTGGTGCCGCTGGCCAGGGGCGAGATGCTCGGCGCGTTCTGCCTGACCGAGCCGCATGTCGGCTCGGACGCCGCGGCGCTGCGCACCACCGCGACGCGCGACGGCGATCACTACGTGCTGAATGGCGTCAAGCAGTTCATCACCAGCGGCAAGCACGCCGATGTCGCGATCGTGATGGCGGTCACCGACAAGGCCGCCGGCAAGCGCGGCATCAGCGCCTTCCTGGTGCCGACCGATACGCCGGGCTATGTGGTCGCGCGGCTGGAAGACAAGCTTGGCCAGCATTCGTCGGACACCGCGCAGATCGTGTTCGAGGATTGCCGCGTGCCGGCCGCCAACCTGCTTGGCGAGGAGGGCGCGGGCTACAGGATGGCGCTGTCCGGCCTGGAGGGCGGGCGCATCGGCATCGCCGCGCAGAGCGTCGGCATGGCGCGCGCGGCCTTCGAGGCGGCGCTGGCCTATTCGAAGGAGCGCGAGAGCTTCGGCCAGCCGTTGTTCGCGCATCAGGCGGTGCAGTTCCGCCTGGCCGAGATGGCCACGCGCATCGAGGTCGCGCGCCAGATGATCTGGCATGCCGCCTCGCTGAAGGACGCCGGCCGGCCCTGCCTGAAGGAGGCCGCGATGGCCAAGCTCAATGCCAGCGAGATGGCCGAGGCGGTCTGCTCGGACGCGATCCAGGTGTTTGGCGGCTATGGCTATGTCAGCGACTTCCCGGTCGAGCGGATCTACCGAGACGTGCGGGTCTGCCAGATCTACGAGGGCACCAGCGACATCCAGAAGATGCTGATCGCGCGGGCGCTGGCGTGAGAGGCGCGCGCACGGCCGTACCGAAGTCCCTGCCGTACGCACCGCAGTTTCCGGTTGCCGCTTCATTCGCCCACTTGGTTCGCCACTTGGATCGCCACTTGGTTGGCTACTTGGTTCGCCGCTCCGTTCGCCGCACTCTCGCCAGGACCTGACATGACCGCTGCCCCCATCGACTTCTATTTCGATTTCTCCTCGCCCTACGGCTACTTCGCCAGCACGCGCATCGACGACCTCGCGCGCCAGTACGGCCGCAGCGTCGCCTGGCATCCGATCCTGCTGGGCGTGGTGTTCAAGACCACCGGCATGGCGCCGCTGCCGCAGATCCCGCTCAAGGGCGACTACAGCTGGCGCGATTTCGAACGCACCGCGCGCCATCACGGCATTGCCTACCGCCGGCCGTCGAACTTCCCGCTGCCGACCACGCAGGCCGCGCGCGCGATGCTGTGGCTGCAGAACCATCATGCCGCCGACGTGGCGGTGCGCTTCGCCAAGGCGGTGTACCACGCCTACTTCGTCGACGACATCAACATCGCCGAACCGGCCGAGCTGGTGAAGATCGCCGCGGCGCTGGACATCGACGCCAATGCGATGGACGCCGGCGCCAGCAGCCAGCCGATCAAGGACCAGCTGAAGGCCGAGATGGAAGTGGCGATGGCCAAGGGCGTGTTCGGCTCGCCCTTCGTCATCGTCGATGGCGAACCCTACTGGGGCTTCGACCGCTTCGACCAGATCGAGGCCCTGCTCAAGAGCGGCACGCCCACCGAATTGCGGGCCGTGCCGTCCCCCGATCTCAAGGAAAAGAAACCCGCATGACCCTCAGTGCTTCTCCCTCCCGCGACCGCGACAGCGGTGCCGCCCAGCCGTCCCGCCGCTTCGACTGCGTGATCTTCGATTGCGACGGCGTGCTGGTCGACAGCGAGCCGATCGTCAACCGCGTGCTGAACCAGATGCTGAACGAACTGGGCATCGCGATCTCGCTGGAGGACTCGACCGCGCTGTTCCTCGGCCGCGCCGTGCGCGAGGAGCTCGACACCATCGAGCGCATGCGCGGCGCGCCGCTGCCGGAGAACTGGCTGTCGCACTGGCTGGCCCGGCGCAATGCAGTGCTGGAGGCCGAGGTTGAGGCCGTGCCGCACGTGCGCGACGCCATCGCCGCGATCGCCGCGACCGGCATGCCGCTGTGCGTGGCCTCGGGCGCCGACCGCGTCAAGGTCAAGCTGCAACTGAAGCGCACCGGCCTGCTGGAGCTGTTCCAGCACGACGCCGACGGCCAGCAGCGCGAGCACGTGTTCTCCGCCACCGAGGTCGAGCGCAGCAAGCCCGCGCCCGACGTTTATTTGCTGGCGGCGCGCACGATGGGCGTGGAGCCCTCGCGCTGCGCGGTGGTGGAAGACAGTCCGGCCGGCATCACCGCCGGCGTGGCGGCCGGCATGACGGTGTTCGGCTATGCCGCGCGCAACGATGCCGCGATGCTGCGCGAGGCCGGCGCCCAGACCATCTTCACCGATATGCGGCAACTGCCGGAGCTGGTGGCATGAAGCGGGCGGCAGCGCCTTCGCGCGAAGGCGCCTGCCCTTGCGGCGGGGCCAGCTACGCCAGCTGCTGCGGGCGCTTCCATCGCGGCGAGGCGCTGCCGGACACCGCCGAGCAGCTGATGCGCTCGCGCTACAGCGCCTACGTGCTGAACGACGCGCAGTGGCTGCGCCAGAGCTGGCATCCGTCGACCTGCCCGGCGACGCTGGAGCAGGATCTTGCCCAGGACGCCGGTGGCCCGCGCACGCAGTGGCTGGGCCTGACCATCGTCGCGCATGTACCGCAGGACGACACCCACGCCGAGGTCGAATTCGTCGCGCGCTACAAGGTCGGCGGGCGTGCGTCGCGGCTGCACGAACGCAGCCGCTTCGTGCGCGAGCCGCGCGCGAGCGGCGAAGCGCCGCGCTGGCTGTACCTCGATGGGGACATTCGCGGGGAAGCGCGATGAACCGGGCCGCCGCCGTACGCTGAATTTCCGCACCGCGAACGCATTCATCGCATCGCATTCATCGCAACGCATCACAAGATCAGGAAGAGACAGACCCGATGCCCACGCTCGAATCCAAACTCAATGCCCGTTCCGAGGCCTTCAAGGCCAATGCCGAGGCGATGCAGGCCCTGGTCGCCGACCTGAAGGCGAAGATCGCCCAGGTGGCGCAGGGCGGTGGCGAAGACGCGCGCAACAAGCATCTGTCGCGCGGCAAGATGCTGCCGCGCGAGCGCGTGCAGCAGCTGCTCGACCCGGGCACGCCGTTCCTGGAGCTGTCGCAGCTGGCGGCCTACGACATGTACGACAATGCCGCGCCCGGCGCCGGCATCATCACCGGCATCGGCCGCGTGGCCGGGCAGGAATGCGTGATCGTGTGCAACGACGCCACGGTCAAGGGCGGCACCTACTACCCGATGACCGTCAAGAAGCATCTGCGCGCGCAGGAGATCGCCGAGCAGAACCATCTGCCCTGCATCTACCTGGTCGATTCGGGCGGCGCCAACCTGCCGAACCAGGACGATGTGTTCCCCGACCGCGATCACTTCGGCCGCATCTTCTACAACCAGGCCAACCTGTCGAAGATGGGCATTCCGCAGATTGCCGTGGTGATGGGCTCGTGCACCGCCGGCGGCGCCTATGTGCCGGCGATGAGCGACGAGTCGATCATCGTCAAGAACCAGGGCACGATCTTTCTGGGCGGCCCGCCGCTGGTCAAGGCGGCCACCGGCGAGGAGGTCAGCGCCGAGGACCTGGGCGGCGCCGACGTGCATACGCGGCTGTCGGGCGTGGCCGACTACTTCGCGCAGAACGACGCGCATGCGCTGGGCCTGGCGCGCAATATCGTGCAGCACTTGAACCGCCGCAAGCCGGACCAGATCCGGCTGCACGCGCCGGTCGAGCCGCGCTATCCGGTCGAGGAACTGTACGGCGTGATCCCGACCGATACGCGCAAGCCCTACGACGTGCGCGAGGTGATCGCCCGCATCGTCGACGACTCGGACTTCGACGAATTCAAGGCGCGCTACGGCACCACGCTGGTGTGCGGCTTCGCGCGGATCTGGGGCTACCCGGTCGGCATCGTCGCCAACAACGGCATCCTGTTCTCGGAGTCGGCGCTCAAGGGCGCGCACTTCATCGAGCTGTGCTGCCAGCGCAAGATTCCGCTGGTGTTCCTGCAGAACATCACCGGCTTCATGGTGGGACGCAAGTACGAGAACGAGGGCATCGCCCGCAACGGCGCCAAGATGGTGACCGCGGTGGCGACCGCGCAGGTGCCGAAGTTCACGGTGATCATCGGCGGCTCGTTCGGCGCCGGCAATTACGGCATGTGCGGGCGCGCCTATTCGCCGCGCTTCCTGTGGATGTGGCCGAACGCGCGGATCTCGGTGATGGGCGGCGAGCAGGCGGCCAGCGTGCTGGCCACGGTGCGGCGCGACGGCATCGAGGGCCGCGGCGGCAGCTGGAGCGCCGAGGAGGAGGAGGCCTTCAAGCGGCCGATCCGCGAGCAGTACGAACACCAGGGCCATCCGTATTACGCCAGCGCGCGGCTGTGGGACGACGGCGTGATCGACCCCGCGCAGACCCGCACGGTGCTCGGCCTGGGCCTGTCGGCCAGCCTCAATGCCCCGATCGACGAGATGAAGTTCGGCGTCTTCCGGATGTAAGCGATGCTGCGTCGTTGCCGCGCGCCAGGTGCCCATGATGCCCGCGATGCCGCCCGCGATGTTCCCCGCGATGTTCGCCGCAGCGTGCCGTTCGCCCGGCTGGCGCTGTGCCTGCTGGCATGGGCCGCGCTGCCGGCCGGCGCCGCGCCGCTCGAGGAGACCTGGTCGGTGCCGGTGACGGTTACCGATGCGCACGGGCGACAGGTCTCGCAGCGCATCGTCGTCACCGCGTTCCGCGAGCCCGGCCACCAGCGCTATCCGCTGCTGGTGCTGAGCCACGGTCGCGCGCCCGATCCCTATGCGCGCGCCCGGCTGGGCCGCGTGCGGCTGGCCGAGCAGGCCGCGTATTTCGCCTCGCTCGGCTTCCAGGTGCTGGTGCCGACGCGGATCGGCTATGGCGCCAGTGGTGGCGACGATATCGAGAACACCGGCAGCTGCACGCGCAAGAACTATCGCCCCGGCTTCGAGGTGGCCGCGCAGCAGGTGCTGCAGGTGATCGAGATGGCGCGCTCGCGGCCGGAGATCGACGTGTCGCGGGTCGTGCTGGTCGGCCAGTCGTTCGGCGGCGCGGCGGTGATCGCGCTGGCGGCGAAGAACCCGCCGGGTGTCCGGCTGGTGCTGAACTTCGCCGGCGGCGGCGGCGGCGATCCGCGCCTGCATCCGGGCGAGCCCTGCGCGCCCGACCAGCAGGCCGCGCTGTTCGCCGAATACGGCCGCAGCGCGCGCGTGCCGACGCACTGGATCTACACGACCAACGACCGCTACATGGGACCGTATCCGGCGCAATGGTTCGAGGCCTTCCGCGGCGCCGGCGGCGTCGGCAAGTACCACGCGCTGCCGGCCTTCCGGCAGGACGGCCACCAGCTGTTCGCGCGGGGCCTGACGCGCTGGAAGCCGCTGGCCGAGAAGGCGCTGCGCGATGCCGGCTTCGAGCCGCGGCCATTGAACCGGCCGGCGGCGGCGAGCGCGGTCCGACCGAATGACGTCCGGCCGAACGGCGTCCGACCGATCGAAGGGCGGCCGATCGAAGGGCGGCCGATCGACGGTCGACCGAACGACGCCCGCAGATAGCCGGAAACGCAATCCACACCAGAACTGCCAGGAGACCACGATGGAATTCACCACCCTGACCGTGACCGTTGAGCGCCATGTCGCCACGGTGACGCTGAACCGCCCCGATGTGCGCAACGCCTTCAACGAGACCGTGATTGCCGAGCTGAGCGGCGCCTTCCGCGCGCTGGGCGATACGCCGGAGGTGCGCGCGATCGTGCTGGCCGGGCAGGGGCCCGCGTTCTGCGCCGGCGCCGACCTGAACTGGATGAAGAAGATGGCCGGCTACTCGCACGACGAGAACCGGGCCGACGCGCTGCAGCTCGCGCAGATGCTGCATGCGATCTGGGCGTGTCCGAAGCCGGTGATCGCGCGCATCCACGGCGATACCTATGCCGGTGGCGTCGGCCTGGTGGCGGCCTGCGATATCGCGGTGGCGGCCGACCACGCGCATTTCTGCCTGTCGGAGGCGCGCCTGGGGCTGCTGCCGGCGACGATCAGCCCGTACGTGATCCGCGCGATGGGCGAGCAGGCGGCGCGCCGCTACTTCATCACCGCCGAACGCTTCGATGCGGCCGAGGCGCTGCGGCTGGGCTTCGTGCATGCGGTGGTGCCGGCCGACGGGCTCGACGCCAAGGTTGCCGAGCTGACCGCCGCGCTGGTCGCCAACAGCCCGAACGCGGTGCGCGAAAGCAAGCGGCTGGTGCAGGACATCGCCGGCCGCGCCATCGACGACGACCTGCTGGCCGATACCGCCGAGCGCATCGCGGCGATCCGCGCCTCCGACGAGGGCCGCGAGGGCGTGCGCTCCTTCCTCGAAAAGCGCAGCCCGTCGTGGCGGCCGGCCTGAAGGCGACGATTCCGATGAGATCGACGATGTCCGCGATGCCGAGGATGTGCGCGATGCCGACGATGTCCGCGCCGCCGCCGGCGACGATGTGCGCAGATGCGCGCGCAGTGGTGGGCGATCGCGGCTTCGTCGCCCAACTGCCGGGAATCTGACGCCAACACGCCCATAACGCGCAAATCCGGCGCCGTTTGCCAAGCCCGCAAGGACCTTCCTACCATGCGTTCTCCCAATCCAGCCGCGTTCCCCGCGCCGTCCGGGCCCACCCGGAACGGCACGCGCGCGGCCGGCCAACCATGGAGGACTCCCTTGCATACCCAGTCCTTGCAAACCGCCCCCACTGACCCGCCCGCCGCGCCCGCGCGGCAGGACGGCAACGGGCTCGCCGCGCGCAGCCAGCGCGCGGTATGGCATCCCTGCACGCGCCTGCGTCCGGGCGGCGACCGGCCGCCGCTGGCCGTGGTCCGCGGCGAAGGGCCCTGGCTCTACGACGACGAAGGCCGGCGCCTGTTCGACGCCACCAGCTCGTGGTGGGTCAATCTGTTCGGCCATGCGAATCCCGCCATCAACGCCGCGCTGAAGGACCAGCTCGACACGCTCGAGCACGTGATGCTGGCCGGCTGCACCCACGGTCCGGCGGTCGAGCTGGCGGAACGGCTGTCGGCGCTGACCGGCGGCGCGCTCGGCCATGCGTTCTACGCGTCGGACGGCGCCTCGGCGGTCGAGATCGCGCTGAAGATGAGCTTCCACTACTGGCGCAACAGCGGGCTGCCGGGCAAGCGCGAGTTCGTCTGCCTGCGCCAGGGCTATCACGGCGAGACCGTCGGCGCGCTGGCGGTCACCGATGTCGCGGTATTCCGCGATGCCTACGATCCGCTGCTGATGCGCGCCCACGTGGCGATGTCGCCGGACGCGCGCCAGGCGGCGTCCGGCGAGTCGCCGCGCGAGGTCGCGCAGCGCGCGCTCGACGAACTCGAAGCGCTGCTGCAGCAGCGCGCCGCCAGCATCGCGGCGCTGATCGTCGAGCCGCTGGTGCAGTGCGCGGCCGGCATGGCGATGCACGATCCGGCCTATCTGGACGGCGTGCGAGCGCTGTGCGACCGCTACCGGGTCCATCTGATCGCCGACGAGATCGCGGTCGGTTGCGGGCGCACCGGCACCTTCTTCGCGTGGG
Organism: Cupriavidus sp. DB3; assembly: GCF_020418465.1. NCBI lineage: Bacteria > Pseudomonadati > Pseudomonadota > Betaproteobacteria > Burkholderiales > Burkholderiaceae > Cupriavidus > Cupriavidus sp. DB3. Next base: position 422,781 of record NZ_JAIZPL010000004.1, read on the forward strand.
AACAGTCGCGTGGCGAGGCCCCGCTAGGCGCGCAGCAGTGGCCCGATTTCCTGTGCCTGTCCAAGGGCATCAGCGGCGGCTATCTGCCGCTGTCGCTGGTGCTGACGCGCAGCGCGATCCAGCAGGCCTTCGTCGCCGACGAGCTGTCGCGCAGCTTCCTGCATTCGCATTCGTACACCGGCAATCCGCTGGCCTGCCGCGCGGCGCTGGCGACACTGGACCTGTTCGCGCAGCACGACGTGCTGGCGATGAACCGGCAGCGCGCGCAGTGGCTGGCGCAGGGGCTGGCCGGCCTGGCCGCCGATGCGCGGCTGTGCCACGTGCGCCAGCGCGGGCTGATCTGGGCCGCCGATCTGCGCGAGCCGTTCGCCACCGAAACGTTCGCCGCGGACTTCCATCGGGCCGCGCTGGAGCGCGGCGTGCTGATCCGGCCGATCGGCAACACGCTGTACGTGATGCCGCCCTACGTCTTAGATGCGCCGCTGGCCAGCTGGCTCGGCGAGCGTCTGCTGGCCGCGCTCGACAGCGTGGTCGCACCGGCCGGTTCGGCCAGGGAGGCGCGCCATGCTGCTTGATCGACTGAGCCAGGCCGCGGCCGAGCGCGAACGCCAGGCACTGACCCGGACCCGCCGTATCGCGCATACGCCGTGCGCGCCCCGGCAGACCGTCGGCGCGCTGCTGCCCGACGGCAGCGAGGCCGAGCCCCGTTCCCTGCTGGGCTTCAGCAGCAACGATTACCTCGGGCTTGCCAACCATCCGGCCATCGTCGACGCCTTCGCCGAGGGCGCGCGGCGCTGGGGCGCCGGCAGCGGCGCCTCGCATCTGGTCACGGGCCACGGACTCGCGCATCACCGCCTCGAGACCGAACTGGCGCGCTGGTACGCCGACGCGATTCCCGACGCGGCCGCCCTGTACTTCTGCACCGGCTACATGGCCAATCTGGCGGTGCTGACCGCGCTTGGCGGTGCCGACGCCACGCTGTTCTGCGAGGCGCTGAACCACGCGTCGCTGATCGACGGCGCGCGGCTGGCGCGCGCGAGCGTGCAGCGTTACCCGCATGGCGATGTCGCCGCGCTCGACGCGCTGCTCGCCGCCAGCGAATCGCCGCTGAAGCTGGTCGTTACCGACGGTGTCTTCAGCATGGACGGCGATGTCGCGCCGCTGGCCGAACTGCTGGCGCTGGCCGAGCGGCACGATGCCTGGCTGATCGTGGACGATGCGCACGGCTTCGGCGTGCTGGGCGAACGCGGCCACGGCGTGCTCGAGCAACTGGGCCTGTCGTCGCAGCGGCTGGTCTATATCGGCACGCTCGGCAAGGCGGCCGGCGTGGCGGGCGCTTTCGTCGCCGCGCATCGGCTGATCGTCGAACATCTGGTCAATACCGCGCGCACGTATATCTTCACCACGGCGGCGCCGCCGGCGTCTGCCCATGCGCTGCTGACCAGCCTCGCGCTGATCGAGGGCGACGAGGGCGCGCAGCGGCGCGCGGCGCTGCGGCAGCGCATCGCCGAATTGCGGGCCGGTCTGGCGCCGATGGCCGCCCGCGCTGGCTGGCAGTTGGCCGACAGCGCGACCGGGATCCAGCCGCTGATTGTCGGCGGCAACGCCGCGGCGCTGTCGCTGTCGGCGGGACTGGAGCAGGCCGGCATCCGCGTCGGCGCGATCCGTCCGCCGACCGTGCCCGAGGGCACCGCGCGGCTGCGCATCACGCTGTCCGCCGCGCATCGCGAAGCGGACGTCGCGGCCCTGCTGGCGGCGCTGGGTGCGCTGGCGGCACGGGCCACGCCGCCGTGCAGGGAGGCCGCATGAGCCCAGTCTCCCCATTCGCCTGCTTCGTGACGGGCACCGATACCGGGGTCGGCAAGACCCACGCCAGCGCGGCGCTGCTGCACGCGCTTGCCGCGCAGGGCCGCACGGCGGTCGGCATGAAGCCGGTCGCCAGCGGCTGCGACTGGCGCGACGGCCAGTGGCACAACGACGATGTCGCGCTGCTGCGCGCGGCCAGCAGCGTCGACGTGCCGCTCGCGCAGACCTGCCCCTGGCTGCTGCGCACGCCGTGCTCGCCCCATCTGGCGGCCCAGGCCGACGGCGTTCGCATTGAAGCCGAGCCGATCCTGTCGGCGTTTGCGGCGCTGCGCGCGCAGGCCGACGCGGTGGTGGTCGAAGGCGTCGGCGGCTTTCGCGTGCCGCTGGCCGGCGGCCCGAACGGCTGGGACACCGCCGATCTCGCGGTCCGGCTCGGCCTGCCGGTGATCCTGGTGGTCGGCATCCGGCTGGGGTGCCTGAGCCATGCGCTGCTGACCGCCGAGGCGGTACGCGCGCGCGGGCTGCGCCTGGCCGGCTGGATCGCCAACCGGATCGACCCCGACATGCTGCTGGCCGACGAGAACATCGCCACGCTGCGCGGTGCCTTCGACGCGATCGGCACGCCTTGCCTCGGCACGCTGCCCTGGCAACTGCCTGCCGACCAGGCCGCGCGCTGCCTCGACCTGGCCGCGCTGCTCGACCCCACCCGACATCCCGGCGACGCGCCCATCGAGCGCGCCGCCTGACCACAGAATTCGACCCGACATGACTACCATCGCCACCATTTCCGCCGATTCGCTGCGCCACAGCGCGCGCCAGCAGGTCGCTCAAGCCACTCAAGCCACTCAGGCCGGCACCGACGATGCCAACGGCAACAACGCCCGCTGGACCGTCGACGCGGTCGCCGCGCTGTTCGCGCTGCCGTTCAACGACCTGCTGTTCCGCGCGCAGCAGGTCCATCGCGAGCACTTCGACGCCAATACCGTGCAGCTGTCGACGCTGCTGTCGATCAAGACCGGGGGCTGCGAGGAGGATTGCGGCTATTGCCCGCAGAGCGCGCACCACGATGCCGGCGTCAAGGCCGGCAAGCTGATGGCGCTCGAAGACGTGCTCGAGGCGGCGCGCACCGCCAAGGCCAACGGCGCCACGCGCTTCTGCATGGGCGCCGCCTGGCGCAGCCCGAAGGACCGCCATCTCGAACCCGTGATCGACATGGTGCGCGAGGTCAAGGCCATGGGGCTGGAGACCTGCGTCACGCTCGGCATGCTGCGCGCCGAGCAGGCGCAGCGCCTGAAGGACGCCGGCCTCGATTACTACAACCACAATCTGGATACCTCGCCGGAGTTCTATGGCGAGATCATCAGCACGCGAACCTACCAGGACCGGCTGGACACCATCGGCCATGTGCGCGACGCCGGCATCAACGTCTGCTGCGGCGGCATCGTCGGCATGGGCGAGACGCGCGGGGCGCGCGCCGGCCTGATCGCGCAGCTGGCCAATATGGACCCGTATCCGGAGTCGGTGCCCATCAACAATCTGGTCCAGGTCGAGGGCACGCCGCTGGCCGGCACCGCGCCGCTGGACCCGTTCGAGTTCGTCCGCACCATCGCGGTCGCGCGCATCACGATGCCGCGCGCGATGGTGCGCCTGTCCGCCGGCCGCGAGGCCATGGACGAAGCGTTGCAGGCGCTGTGCTTCCTGGCCGGCGCCAATTCGATTTTCTACGGCGACAAGCTGCTGACCACCGGCAACCCGCAGGCCGAGCGCGATCGCGCGCTGCTGGGCCGGCTCGGCATCCGCGCGGAAGGACACGCGGGATGACGAAGGTGTCCGCGCCTGCGGTCCACCCCGCATTCCCGCGAAAGCGGGGCCCCGGCGGCTTGCGCAAGCCGCCGGGTTCCCGCATGCGCGGGGACGACGGGGCGTTGCGCGCGGCGCGGACACCAGCAGCCAGCCGGTCGCCGTTCCCCATCAACAAGGAGGAGCCATGTTCACCAAGATCCTGATCGCCAACCGCGGCGAAATCGCCTGCCGTGTCGCCGCTACCTGCCGGCGCCTGGGCATCCGCACCGTCGCGGTCTATTCCGACGCGGACGCGCAGGCGCGCCATGTCGCCTACTGCGACGAGGCCGTGCATATCGGCGGCGCCGCGGCGCGCGACAGCTATCTGCGCGGCGACCACATCATCGAGATGGCGCGCGCGACCGGCGCGCAGGCGATCCACCCCGGCTACGGCTTCCTGTCGGAGAACGAGGGTTTCGCCGAGGCCTGCGCCGCGGCCGGGCTGGTGTTCATCGGGCCGCCGGCATCGGCGATCCGCGCGATGGGCAGCAAGAGCGCGGCCAAGCAGTTGATGGAACGCGCCGCGGTGCCGCTGGTGCCGGGCTATCACGGCGAGGACCAGGACCCGGCGCTGCTGCGCCGCGAGGCGGACCGCATCGGCTATCCGGTGCTGCTCAAGGCGAGCGCGGGCGGCGGCGGCAAGGGCATGCGGGTGGTCGAGGACGCCGCCGGCTTCGACGCCGCGCTGGCCTCGGTCAAGCGCGAGGCCAGCGCCAGCTTCGGCGACGACAAGGTGCTGGTCGAGAAATACCTGACGCGGCCGCGCCATATCGAGATCCAGGTGTTCGCCGACACGCAGGGCAACTGCGTCTACCTGTTCGAGCGCGACTGCTCGGTGCAGCGGCGCCATCAGAAGGTGCTGGAGGAAGCGCCGGCGCCCGGCATGACCGCGGAGCGCCGCCGCGCGATGGGCGAGGCGGCGGTCGCGGCGGCCAAGGCGGTGGGCTACGTCGGTGCCGGAACGGTCGAATTCATCGCCAATCAGGACGGCTCGTTCTACTTCATGGAGATGAACACCCGGCTGCAGGTCGAGCACCCGGTGACCGAGATGATCACCGGCCAGGACCTGGTCGAATGGCAACTGCGCGTGGCCGCCGGCGAGCCGCTGCCGCTGTCGCAGGAGCAGCTGCGCATCGACGGCCATGCGCTCGAGGCGCGCGTCTACGCCGAGAATCCCGACAAGCAGTTCCTGCCGTCGACCGGCACGCTGCGCTACCTGCGCACGCCGCCCGCGGTGCAGTTCATGCGGGGCGAAGACGTGCACGGCCCCGCCGGCGTGCGGATCGATTCGGGCGTGCGCGAGGGGGATGCGATCAGCCCGTATTACGACCCGATGATTGCCAAGTTGATCGTCTGGGGCAAGGATCGCGACGAGGCGCTGGCGCGCATGCGGCAGGCGCTCGCCGCCTATCACGTGGTCGGCCTGTCGACCAATATCGCCTTCCTGCAGCGGCTGGTGGCCTCGGAGCCGTTCGCCAGGGCGGACCTCGACACCGGCCTGATCGCGCGCCATGAGGCCACGCTGTTCGCGCCGCCGGCGCCGGTCGGCATGGAGCTGATCGCGCTGGCGGTGGCCGCGCTGCTCGACGCCGAGGCGCGCGAGCGCCGCATCGATGCCGCGGATCCGCATTCGCCATGGACCCATGCCGGCCCGTGGCGGCTGAACGCGGGCGCGCAGCGGGTGCTGCGCTTCGCGCATGGCGCGGACACGCTGGAAGTCACGCTGCAGGCCGATGCGCAGGGCAGCACGCTGTTCTATGCCGACCAGGCCGCGCCGTTCCGCACGCATTGCGTCGCCGACGACGTCCAGGTCGATCTCGGCACGCGCCGCGCGCACGGTCAGGTGCATCGCGACGGCGATGTCTTCCATGTGTTCGCCGGCGGACGCCACGTCGCGCTGGAATGGAAGGACCCGCTGGCGCACGCGGGCGATGCCGAAGGCGAGGGCGGCAAGCTGACCGCGCCGATGCCGGGCAAGGTGATCGCCGTGATGGTCGAGGCGGGCGCCACCGTCACGCGCGGCACGCCGCTGCTGGTGATGGAGGCGATGAAGATGGAGCACACCATCAGCGCGCCGGCCGACGGCGTCGTCGGCGAAGTGCTGTATGGCGTGGGCGACCAGGTCGGGGAGGGCGAGCAGTTGCTCGGCTTCGAGGCCAAGGCGGGTTGAAGCTTCGCGGGCAGGGCGAGCGGTACTTGCGTTGCGAAATGCAAGATTCGCATGCCTTCCCGCAAGCCGGCTGCGGCGTCGCGTTGACAATGGCCCGATGCCTTGTCTTCGCGAGGCCGGTGCCCGGGTGCCCCGCCTGACATCGAGCCCACGGCATCGGCGCTCTCCCGGGTTCCCCGGGGCGGGCGCCATCGGCAGGTCGGCACCGGACCGCATGGCTTCGCGGCACGAGGAAATCCTCAATCGCACATCCTGAGTTTCCCATGCCCCGATACACCCTCGACGCCTGCGCACCGCCGCCATGCAACGCGGCCGCCCCCACCGCGGCCGCCACCTCCGCCACCCGATCCCCCGAACACGATTTCGGCGTGTTCCGCTTCGACGGCTATGCCGTCTCCATCAGGATGGACGACCGCGGCATGCGAGCCGAGCGGCTCGTCAAGCATGCCACGTCACCCGGTCCCCTTCATGCGCTGCTGTACTGGTTGAAGACCCTGTTCAAGGCCGAGGGCGGCGCGTCGTGGTATCTGAACAAGCGCGACAGCAACGACGTGATCGGACAGCGCTGGGCGCAGGACAGGCAACGGCATCTGCGATCCTTCACGACGTCCGCGCCGCCGCAATCGACGCAATCGACGCAATCGACGCAATCGCCGCGGCCACCAACGGACCTGCCGGCGCTTGCTTGCGCCGAGGCGGCCTGGACAGTCGTGCTCGGTTGCCTCAATAGCCGCGATCGTGCCGCGATCGGACTGACCTCGAAGCGCATGCAGTACGCGATGCACGGCGAGCTCGCTCTGCAGGGTGCCCTGGCCCGCGCGCGCGGCCTGCGCACGCTGGAGGGCCTGCAGAAGGTTGCGGCGGACTACGGTCTGGACACCGGGCAGCAGGCCGATCCCACCCGAGCGGACAGGCTGATGCCAGGACAGAAGGAGGCGCTCGTCGTCGCGCTTGCCGAGCGCATCCCGATGCTGGAAGGGGGGCGGCACGGCGCGGCATTGGACTATCTGTGCCGGCAGGCCGCGGGCCTGGAGGGCCGCACCGGCCTGCGCGTACGCGCCGCGCTGCTGATGTCGCTGCCCAAGGAGCAGCGCGAAAAGGCGGCCGCCGTGCTCTTGCCCGACAAGGCAGCCTACGCCGCGCTGATCCGCTCGCAGACGCCCCAGGAACAGCGGGAGCGGCTCGTCGCCATCACCGAGGCCTTTCTGCACCAGCCCGGCACCGCCGAGCCGGCCGTCAGCCGCTGGGACGAGCTGCTTGCCGATGCCAGGGGCGACCTGCTTGCCCGGCCCGCTCTGGCGGGGCGGCAACTGTTTGCGCTGGCCACATGCCTGAAGAAGATCGCAAGGCCTGGCGGGAACGACGATCGCGAGCTGCTCGCGGCCGCGCTGGATCGCTGGCATGCGCTGCGTCAGCAGTTGCCGGCATTGCCCGCCACGGAAGCCGTCGAACTCGCGTATGCCCTCTCCAGAAGCCTCGAGCGTCTCGAGGCCGACAGTGTCGAATGGGCGAAGGCGGTGGCGTTGCTCGATGCCTGGCAAGCCAGCGTGAAGCTGACCTGCGAACAGCAGGTCAGGCTCCTTGCCCGGCTGGCGCACATGAAATCGACGGAAGGGTTGGCCAAACGCTGGTCGGCGGTGTGGGACCGTATCGAAACCGGGCAACTTGGCCACCTGGGCCCCCAGGCCGCGCGTGAGCTCGCGTGGGTGCCGGCGCAGGAGGGCTGGCAGCGCGTGGTGAACTTCTGCATGGACGATCGCAAGGCCTCGCCGAATCAACGCGCCGATATGCTGCTCGCCCTGGTCCAGTTCGTCGAGATGAGGCGGTTCTTCTTCGGCCAGCTCGACGTCAAGGCATTGAAGCCCGAGCTTCACCAGGCCGCGATGAAGCTGATGGAGAGCGGTGGGCCCGTTTTCCCGCTGCTGCGATGCCAGTGGCGGCCGAAGGCCGAGACCGCCGCGGCCATCCGGAAGCATCTCGAATGGCCGCGCCATTGCGAGGCGCTGGTGCAATGGCTCGAGTACCGTGGTCATCGGGATGCGGCGCCGCAGTGGAGCCTGTCGGATCTGCTTGCGCTGCAACCGGACCTGGCCCGGCTCGTGGAGCGTATCGTCCGGGATGGCGACGGTGCGGCGGGTGACGCCGGCGAGCGGGTGGCGATGGCGGTGGCCGCATGGGCCGATACGCAGATCGTCAGCCAGCAAGTGGAGCCTGCGCTGGCGCTGGCAGAGGCGTTGCTGCCGCTGGTACAGGCCACGTGCCGCCATGATCGCGGCGGCGCCGCTCTGCCGCGGTTGGCGCAGCTGATCAACAGCATCATTCTGGTGGCGAACGAGCAGCCCGACATTGCACGCGCCGGTCGCATCGACGCGTTGTTCGAGGCGACCTGGGCGCTTGCGGATGCGCTGCCGCCCGCCGACCGTCGCGCCATGCTGGATGCGCTGATCATGCTGAAGGAGCCGTTGCAGCCGAACGAGATACGCCGCACGCCGCAATTCTGGGCCGGCAGGACGCTGCTTCGTGCCGCGCAGGCAATATCGGACGACATGCCGGGCCGCGCCAATCTGCTGGTGGGGCTGGCGAAGGCCGAATACATGCTCGATGGCCAGTCCAACCTCGGCGCCCACTTTGGCAGTGCGCGCATGCAGATCCACCTCAAGACCGTCGCGTTGCCGGACAGGGAGTTTGCGGTGGCCGCGGAACGCCTCGCGCTATGGTTCGCCGGCCGGCCAGCGGACCGCGCCGAGGCCCGGGCATGGGAAAAGGCGAAGTCGGCCTTCCTCGCCCGGGTGCGAGGCCTGTCAGTCGAACACCACATGGCGCGCCAGCGTATCGAGCACTGGATGGAACCGGAATGGTAGGCGACCCGTCCCGGCTCTGCCGGCGCCGGCTGGAGAATGACGGAGTCTGAGACAATACGCCGGGACAAGACCAAAGACGTGGAGAAGCGATGAAGCTGCAGTTGTACGTGCCCGATGGCCGCTATGCGCCGTGGATCGAGGGGTTTGCGCAGGCCCTGCCCGAGGCGCAGTGCGTCACCTGGGAAGAGAGCCAGGGACAGCCGGTCGACTATGCGGTGGTCTGGCGCCCGCCGCTCGAGATGCTGAAGGGACGCCGCGACCTGAAGGCCGTGTTCAACCTGGGCGCCGGCGTGGACGGCATCCTGCGGCTGCGCGACACCGACCCGGACGCGCTGCCGGCCGGCGTGCCGATCGTGCGGCTTGACGATGCCGGCATGGGCGCGCAGATGGCCGAGTACGTGACCCACGCGGTGCTGCGCTATTTCCGCCGGCTCGACGACTACGCGGCGCAGCAGCAGGCGGGCACCTGGAAATTCCTCAAGCCGCATCGCCGCGCCGATTTCACCATCGGCGTGATGGGCGTCGGCACGCTGGGCGCGCATATCGCCCGCACGCTGGCTGCGTTCGGCTTTCCGGTGCGCGGCTGGAGCCGCTCGCCGAAGACCGTCGAGGGCGTGCAGTGCCATGCCGGCGAGGCAGGGCAGGCCACCTTCCTCGACGGGCTGCGCGTGCTGGTCAACGTGCTGCCGCTGACGCCGGAAACCGAGAACATCATCGACGCGGCGCTGCTGAACCGGCTCGCCAAGGGCGCCTATCTGATCAACGTCGCGCGCGGCCCGCACCTGGTCGAAGAGGATCTGCTGGCCGCGGTGCAGCAGGGCCAGATCGCCGGCGCGACGCTGGACGTGTTCCGCACCGAGCCGCTGCCGCCCGAACATCCGTTCTGGCGCGAGCCGCGCATCACCATCACGCCGCATATCTCGGCGCTGACGCTGCGGGAGGACAGCATCGCGCAGATCGCCGACAAGATCCGCGCGCTGCGGGACGGCCGGCCCATCGCCGGCGTGGTCGATCTGCAGCGCGGCTACTGACCCGCGCCACGAAAAACCGGACCGCCGCCGCGAGCGGCGGCCACCACCAGACGAGGAGCAGCGATGAACCAACCCAACTACGTGAAGATCGTCGAGGTCGGGCCGCGCGACGGCCTGCAGAACGAGAAGGCGATGGTGCCGGCCGACACCAAGGTCGCGCTGATCGACCGGCTGACCGAGGCGGGCTTCGTCAATATCGAGGCGGCGTCCTTCGTGTCGCCCAAGTGGGTGCCGCAAATGGCCGACGGCGCCGACGTGATGGCGCGCATCCAGCGCCGGCCCGGCACGCTGTATTCGGTGCTGACGCCGAACATGAAGGGCTTCGAGGGCGCGGTGGCGGCGGGCGCCGATGAAGTGGTGATCTTCGGCGCGGCCAGCGAGGCCTTCTCGCAGAAGAACATCAACTGCTCGATCGCCGAATCGATCGCGCGTTTCGAGCCGGTGGCGGCCGCGGCCAGGGAGAAGGGCATCCGCTTGCGCGGCAGCATTTCGTGCTCGCTGGGCTGTCCCTATCAGGGCGAGGTGCCGGTCGCGGCGGTGGTCGACGTGGTACGCCGGATGCGCGACCTGGGCTGCGACGAGATCGACATCGCCGATACCATCGGTGTCGGCACGCCGGCCCGCGTGCAGGAGGTGATGCGCGCCGCCGCCGGCGAGTTCGCGCTGGACCGCCTGTCCGGCCATTTCCACGATACCTATGGCCAGGCGCTGTCGAACATCCTCGCCAGCCTCGACGTCGGCATCCAGATCTTCCACGCCTCGGTGGCTGGCCTGGGCGGTTGCCCCTATGCCAAGGGCGCAACCGGCAATGTGGCGACCGAGGACGTGCTTTACATGCTGCACGGCATGGGGGTGCGTACCGGCATCGACCTGGAGCAGGTGGTGCGCGCCGGCGACTTCATCTCGCAGGCGATCGGCCGCGCCAACAACTCGCGGGTGGGCCGCGCGCTGTTGACCAAATGGGCCGCCGACAAGGCCGAGGGGAACGCCGCGGCCTGCGTTTGATTCTGGGCCTGGGCCTGAGCTTGAGTCTGAGCCTGAGCCTGGGCCTGGGCCTGGGCCTGGGCCTGGGCCTGAGCTTGAGTCTGAGCCTGAGCCTGGGCCTGGGCCTGGGCCTGGGCCTGAGCTTGAGTCTGAGCCTGAGCCTGAGCCTGAGCCTGAGCCTGAGCTTGAGCTTGAGCCTGTCCGACCTATCCAACCAAAAACAGGAACGCGCGGAGACCGAAGCCCGATGCAGAACCTCGCCCAACCCTTGTCGTTGTCCGCAGGCACCGCCACCGAGGCCGCGTTGCCCGAATCCGCCCAGCGCGTGGCGCGCCTGCTCGCCGAACTGGGCCATGACAAGCCGATCGTGATGCTGCCGTCGACCGGCAAGACCTCGGCCGAGGCCGCCGCCGGCCTGGGCTGCTCCGTCGCCGAGATCGCCAAGTCGATCGTCTTTCGGCGGCTTGACGACGATGCGCCGGTGGTGGTGATCGCCAGCGGCAGCAATCGCGTCGACGAGGCCAAGGTCGCCGCGCGCGTCGGCGCGCTGGGCAAGGCCGATGCCCGTTTCGTTCGCGAGAAGACCGGCTATGCCATCGGCGGCGTCTGCCCGATCGGCCATGCGGTCGCGCCGGTGATGCTGCTCGATCGCGACCTGTTCCGCCATGACAGCCTGTGGGCGGCCGCCGGCCATCCGCACGCGGTGTTCAACCTGACCCCGCAGCAGCTGCAGGCGATCACCGGCGCGGAAGTGGCCGACGTGGCCCAAGAGGGCGCGGCATGAGCCCCGATCTGAAGCCCGGCCTGGCCTTCACCTGGCGCTATACGGTGCCACGCAAGGCGACCGTGCCCAATCTCTACGACGACGTGCCGGGTTGTCCCGAGATGCCCGACGTGCTGGCCACCGGCTACATGGTTGGCATCATGGAATGCGCCTGCCTGCAGATGCTGCGCGAGTACCTGGACTGGCCGCGCGAGCAATCGCTCGGCACGCTGGTCAGCTTCACGCATCTGGCGCCGACGCCGGCCGGCATGACGGTCACGGTCAAGGGCGTGCTGACGGCGATCGAGGGCCGCAAGCTGCGATTCGAGCTGTCCGCCTGGGATGGCGAGGACAAGATCTCCGAAGGCGTGCACGAGCGCCATCTGATCGACGCGGCGCGCTTCAACGACAAGGTCGCCGCCAAGCGGGAACGCGCGGGCGGCGCGTAAGGATTCGGCGCCGGCGCCGAGGTCCTGAACGGGCCGTCGGGGCCATCGTGAGGCCATCGGGGTATTCAGGGATATTCGGGGGCCATCGGGGGCATCGGCGACACGGCGCGCCATGACGTTACGTTGCTCGAAAGGCTTGCGTTTGCCGCGCTTTTGACAAGCGGCGAGGCACCACGTGGGAACAATACCGGGTCAGGCTCGCCTCCCCACGTCATGCTCACCGGCCTCGCCGGAACGCCATGCCCGAATCGTTCCACTACATCTACCACGGCCCGCCGCCGCCGCGCCTCGAAGACGTCGAACGCCTGCAGCCCGTCTTTCGCCGCGCATACCCCGTCAATATCGTCTGGCTCAAAGGGAAGCCGGTGCGTGCCGAACGCGTGCACGCCGCCGAGCCCCGATCGCCCTGGCAGCGGCTGATCGATTGGCTTCGCAGTCTGTTTGGCCTCGCGGGCGGCCGTAGCTGGGCCATCGGTGCGCGCGACGCCCGCAGCCTCGTCAAGCAGCGGCAACGGATCGAGCGGGGGTGGTGGTCCCGGCAGCCACAGGGGTCCGCCGCGACGGATCGCACCGCGGCGGGTGGGCGAGCCGAACCGGCCCCCAGTGCCCACTGCCCGCCCGTGACAATGCACGTCCCAACGCACGTTCCATCGGCCCTGTGGCGTCAGGTATGCCGATTCCTGCAGCCGGAAGACGTGCTGGCGCTCGCCATGGTCAGCAGGGACGCGAAGCGCGCCATCGTCAGCCAGACGCTGGTCGCGCGGGCCATGCAAGGGGCATCGAATGCCGCGTCGTTGTCTGCCATGCTCGCCGTCATCGACGATATGGCCGGCTGGCATCGGCGACACGACCCCTGCTGGCCGGTACCGATGGCCGACCGGGCCTCCGTTCTCGCCGCGCTTGCCGCGCGCGTGCGTGTCCTGCTGAATGGGCAGCAGCCGGCCGCCTGCGCGGCGTTGCTCGATGCCGCGGAGCGTCTGGACCATCCCGGTGCGCGCGCCGGCGTGCTTGCCGCGATCGCCACGGCCCTCAATCCGGTTTGCCATGCCGACCGTCATGCCATCGCCGACCGTCTCCTCGGCATGATCCTCGCCTTGCCGGACGAGCTGCAATACGCCGCGCTGTGCGCGGTGCTGGGCAGTCCGAGGCCGCGGGATGTGCGATTGGCGTTTACGGCGCTCACCCGCACCGGCGGAAACTGGTTTGCCGTGGTGGAGCGGCTGCCGGCGTCGGATCGGGCGCGCGCGGGACGGAACCTGCTGTGTGCCCTGTTCGAGCGAGGCCACACTCTCGCCAGCCCGGGTGTGCTGCACGCCATGCTGGTCGATGCGCGGGACGCCGCCGCGGATTGCCCCGCCTCGAAGGCGATCCTGCTGGAAACGATAGGCACCGCATGGGTCGCCAGTGGCGATGCCGCGCAGGACGAGGCGCGGTGGCGCTCGCTCTTCCAGCAAGCCTGTGCGCTGCCGGCGACGATGTTCGAACCGGTGGTGCACGGCCTGCGTGGCAGCCTGCGTGAATTGCCGGAGGCGGCGGCGGTGGCCTGCACCGCGGCCTTCCGCACGTGGATCGAGACGGCTTCGCTGTCGGCATCGCAGCGGGTCGACCTCGGCGCGGGGCTGATCCACCGTCTGCCGCTGGAGGACCGTGCCGTCTATTGGCACGCCAGATGGTCCGACTGGCGCAATGGCCGGCATGACGATGAGGCGCACGCCATTCGCCTTGCCGGCAAGCTGATCAACATGCTGTGGTGCGTGCCGTCGCTGGCCGGCTGGCCAGCGCCCCTGGACGATCGCCATGGCGCTCCCCTCGCGCCCGCGCTGCGGGCCCGGCTGTTGACGATGCTGCCGTTGGAGGCCATGCGCGACGAACCCGGTTGCCTGGCCGCCGTGGTGGAGGAATCGATGCGGCTGGCAAAGCAGCACGACAGCCCGGGAGCCGCGTTGTGGTGGTACTTGGCCGGCTCGCTGTCATGGGCGCAGCGGCGCCAGGCCGAGTCGTTGCTCCGCCGAATGGAGCCGGCCAGGCTGTTCGGCGCGCTGCATGACGTGATGCAGGGCGACGAGGCCCGCTCGCCCAATGCCGCCACGCTGGCGATGAGCCGGCTGGAGAAGCCCTGCACAAGCGCGAAAGAGGCGCCCACGCGCGTCCGCCTGGCCACGCTGATGGCCTGGCATTACGAGCAGGAGATTCGCGCCGGCGGCGCACTGCGCGAGCGGCTCGGCCACGTCGGAACGTTGACTGACGAGCTGGAGGCCAGCGCGCCGGTGCAGGGGCAGGACGAATTCGCCACCGCGATGGCCGTGCTCGGCAACACTACGGCCATGGCGGCAAGCCTGGGCAAACGCGGGGACGATGTATCGGCGGCAGATGCGATCGTGCGGCGAATCTGGTACTGGATCGAACGGATGCGGGCCTCGACGCGGATGGCGATCGTCCAGACCCTGCTCGATCGCAATGCGGGGTCACGGCGCAACACTGCCGCCATGTTCTACGACTATCTGTCCCGATCGAGCCTCGCTCATATGATAAAACTGGCCTCGCGCAGCGCTGCCCAGGTGCCGATCGCGCAGCGTGGGGAGCTGCTGGTCGAGCTGGCCAGCGCGCATATCGAAGCGGCCAGCACCGGTTTCGATGCCACCCGCCTGGCGCAGTGGAACATGTTGCGCAGCGCCGTGCCGGCGGGCCATCGTTTGCGCATGCTGGCCGCCGCGGGACCCTGGATCACGCGTGCTCCCAAGGACGACAGCCTGCGATCGATGTGGCTCGATTGCCTGGCGGACTATGCGGCGCTGTGCGATCGCCTCCCGGCCGTGGACCAGCCCTGCGTCGCCCAGTGGCGCGGCCTGGCCAAGACGGCATTGTCCCCAGAGGCGGCGCCCGCGGGCGTCGATGCACCGAATCCCGATGCCGACCCGAGCCCAATCGCCGCGTCGGCACCCGGTTGATGGCGGGCCCCTTGCGCACTGACGAGCTTCCCCATGCCGCATCCTCCCAAGTATCTCTACGAGCCGGCCCATGCGGACAGCATTGCCGCGCTGTCCCGCCTGGGACGTCCGCCGTCGGGCGGCGCACAGACCGTCGGCGTCTTCCGTTTCCGCGGCGGTGAGCCGGTCCGCATCGAGCGTCTGGACGATGACACCTTTGTGGCGATCCGGCTCGATGCATCGGGCCGGCCGCGCCGCTTGCCCGGCAGCTTGCTTGACCGATTGCTCGATGTCATACGGTCGCTGTTCCGGCTGGAGGGCGGGACGCGGTGGTCGCTGACCAAGAGTGACTGTCGCGAGATGGAGTCCTGGATGTTCGCGTTGTCCGCGCGCGCGATGCAACAGGAAGCGCGATGCCGGCGCGAGCGTGCCGCGATGCGCGATCGGCGCGACGCCAGCACGCTGTCACGGTTCGAGGCGCTGCCGCTGCCCTTGCTGCACGCGATCAGCGCGAGACTCGGCTTGCAGGACTGCCATGCCCTGCGGCAGGTCTGCTCTCGCTTCGCAGAACCGATGGCGCACTGCGTGCCCTTGCTGCACGCGGAATCATGGACGACGCTGGCTGCGCTGCGCCGCGCGCTCGCCCATCTGTCGCCGAAAACGGCGGACGCACCGTTCGCCGCTCCGCCGGATCGATCGACGCGCGACAAGGCATTGAAGCGGGCGGCCGGCCGCATTTCGGTGCTGCCGGCCAGCCAGCGTCGCGCCGCCCTGCAGACCGTGCTGGGCGGGATCGAGCAGGCGTTTCCCGACGGCGACGGCGGTGCGGTAGCGCTGCGCGTGCTGGCTTCCCGGCTGGCGCAGTTGCCATGTGTCGACCGTGACGACAGACGCGAGGTACAGCGTCTGGCGTACCAGCTTTGCGGCGCGCTCGAGCGTCTGCCACTGGCCGATCGGGTCGGCGCGGCCCTGCGGCTGTGCAGGAGCCCGATGCTGTCGATCGCCGACCGCGTGCGCGCGCTGCTGGTGCCGGACTCGTGCTGGGTGCTGGCCGCGCGGGTGGTACCGGCGGCCGAGCGGCGCCGTGTCATCGACGAGCTCGTCGCGCTGGTTGCCCTTGTTGCGCAGCCGTCCCGTTTGCCACCATCGAAGGCAGTGCCGATGGCCCAGCAAGCCCTGCCCTTGGCCGAACTCGACCCGGCCGCCGGCGCGCATGCGCTCGCGGCCCTGCTTCGCATCTCGTCGCCCGCCATGCTGACACACGACTGGCCGGCCGAGGAGCGAGGCGGCGAAACGTCGTTCCGCACTGGCGTGGCGGTATGGGAGCACCTGGTGGCAACGGCGATCACGTGGCCGACTCAGGCGGCCGCTCTTCTGCTCAAGGCGCTGTTGCAGGCGTTGTCCGCGCTGCCGAACCAGGGCGCCAAGGATAGGGCCCGCCTTGCGGTAGGCGGATGGCTGGAGAACGCGGCCAACCTGCCAGCCCATGACCGCCGCGCGATCGACGCACTGCTGTTCGCGCTGCTGGCCCGGCCCGCGCGGCTCGCCGCCTGGAACGCGATGTGGGCCGCCCTGGCGCCGCCGAAAACGCAAGACGGCGACACGGAGGTGGATGTGGGCCAGATCGCGAGATGCCTGGTGTACCTGGCCGATGCCCAGCAGTGGGAGCCGATGCTGCTGCCCCGGCTCGAGCGGTTGCCGCCGCAGCAGCAGGCGGCGATGCTGGCCAACCTGCCGGCATACCTGTACACCGGACCGCATACGATGGAGCTGTTCGAGCGGGTGGTGGACCTGGCGGTCCACCATCGCCTGTTGAGACCTCTGACGTTGTGGTACCGCGCCCGCACGGCGCGGGACTACGGCCGATACAGCGATGCGCTGGACAGTGCGCTGATGTGCCTGCCGAAGCTCGAGCAGGCGGAGTGGATCGTCGCGCTGTCGCGCAATCGCGTGGTGCCCGAGCTGTGGATCGACGTGGGGCTGGCCGCGATGGAACCGCCGTTGCCGAATGCGGCGCTGCAGGCGTCGCTGCTCGGTGCCGTGGCGTCGCAGTGCCATCAATACGGCGTCCGTCTGGACGAAGTCTGGCAACCGCGGGTCGTCGGCCTGACCCAGGCATTGGCGCAACTGGAGGGTACGGCGGCCGGCCTGGACACCAGGGCGGTCTCGGCGCTGGTCGGCATCGGCGACACCATGCTGCAATTGCACGACGGCCTGGCGAAGTCCGCCCGGCCGGCGTGGACGGCGGACGCGATCCCCGCCTTCGTCGATGCCGTATGGAGGCAAGTCGAGAAGTTGCCTTTTGCCAGCACGCTGAGCATGATCGCCAACCTGTGCGTGCCGCGCGCGCTGTTCGCTCCATCGTACGAGCGGCACTTTCATCTGACCACAGTGCGGCATGCGATCGCGCTGCTGCCGGCGTTGTCGCCGCAGCAACGCGGCGACTTGCTGCCGAGTCTGATCGACATGGAGTCGGGGCCCAAAGGCGCGCGGCCAGTCGATTGGCGCGGTTTCGACAGCTGCCGCCAGGCACTATGGCAGGCGGTCGCGGCGCTGCCTGCCCGTGAGCGGGCCCGAACCGGCCTGCTCGACCAGGTGTCGCACTGGTTCGCCCGTTCGCCTGCCGACGCGCGCAGCCGGCAGGCGTGGAGGGACGCGCGCCGCCAATACCTTGCAATGGTCGACGCCGCGCCCCCCGAGCAACGTCCGGTACTGGTCAGGCGCCGATTCGGAGTCTTCGGCTGATCCGCTGATCCGGCTAATCCGCTGATCCGGCTGATCCGCTTATCCGCTGTTCCGGCTGATTCCGCTGATTCCGCTGATTCCGCTGATTCCGCTGATTCCGCTGATCCGGGGAAGTGCGGGGCGCCCAATCCGTAAGGCTGTGCCGTCCGCCCAATGGCGCTACACTGCGTCGATCAGCCAGGCCATTCGTCCCCATGTCAGCCGACCCCAAATTGATCGCCGACCTGCGCCGCCGCGCGCTTGCCGCCCAATATGCGAAGCCGGTCGCCTCGCCGTGCCGCGATGTCTGCCGCATGGGCCAGCACGGCTATTGCGAGGGCTGCTTCCGTACCATCGACGAGATCGCGGGCTGGGCCAATCGCAGCGAAGACGACAAGCGCGCCATCTGGCAGGCGCTGCCGCAACGCGCCGCGGCAGCGGACGCGGCCACCGCGTCCGACATGTCCGGCACGTCGGATACGTCCCGCCCGTCCGATATGTCCGACGCGTCCGACACGATGCAAGCAGGCCGGCCATGACGCAATCCACGGCAAGCGAGCCAGGCGCAGCAGGCCAGAGGCTGCCCGCCGGCATCCGCGTGTTCGAACGCGGCTGGCTGTCGGCCAACAACGTGCTGCTGATCGACGGGGACGATACCGTGCTGGTCGACAGCGGCTATGTCAGCCACGCCGAGCAGACCCTGGCCCTGGTCGAGGCCGCGCTGGACGGCAAGCCCCTGAAGCGGCTGATCAATACCCATCTGCATTCGGACCACTGCGGCGGCAATGCGCTGCTGCAGCGGCGTTGGCAGCCGCGCACGTGGATTCCCGCGGCCGAGGCGCGTGCCGTGGCGCAGTGGGACGTCGATGCGCTGACCTACCGCGCCACCGGCCAGCAGTGCGATCGCTTCGCCTTCGATGCGCTGTTGGAGGATGGCCAGTCGATGCGGATGGGCGGCATCGGCTGGCAGGTCATCGCAGCCCCTGGGCACGACCCGCACGCGGTGATGCTGTTCGCGCCGGCAGAGCGCATCCTGATCTCCGGCGATGCGCTGTGGCAGCATGGCTTCGGCGTGATCTTTCCCGAGCTCGACGGCGACAGCGGTTTCGCCGAACAGGAAGCCGTGCTGCGGCGGATCGCCGAGCTCGATGTGCGGCTGGTGATCCCCGGGCATGGCAGTCCGTTCACCGATGTCGGCGCGGCACTGGAGCGCGCCAATGGCCGCCTCGACTATCTGCGTGCCGATCCGCGCCGCAACGCCGCGCACGCGCTGAAGGTGCTGGTCAAGTTCAAGCTGCTGGAGCAGCGTCAAATGACGCGCGACGCGCTGCTGCAGTGGATGGCGCAGGCACCGCTGCTCGAGCGCGTGCGGCTGCGCTATCTGGACGGCGCGCCGCTGCCCGAGGTGCTGCAGCAGGTCGTGACGGGCCTGGTCAAGGCGGGCGCGGCGACGGTCGACGGCGATACGGTTTGCAATTCGGATTGAGCGCGATGGGGACCGTGCCGATCCTGCGTGGCGACGGGTTTTCGCTGCGCCCGTTTCGACAGGCCGACGCCGAGCAGTTGGCCGCCGCGGTGCAGGAGTCGATGGCCAGCCTCGCGCCATGGATGCCTTGGGCCCACCTGCGCTACAGCGTGCGCGACGCGCAGTTGTGGATCGATACCTGCGCGGACAATCTCGCGGCCGGCCTCTCCTACGACATCGGCATCTATTCGGAGGACGGCCGCGTGCTGTTCGGCGGCGTCGCGCTGAACCAGATCTCGACCGAGAACCGCATGGCCAACCTGGGCTATTGGGTGCGCAAGAGCCGGCAGGGCGAGGGGCTTGCCACCCGCGCCGCCTGGATGATGGCCTGCTTCGGTTTTCATCGCCTGCATCTGACCCGCATCGAGATCGTCGCCGCCGAGCAGAATCTGGCGAGCCGCCGCGTCGCCGAGAAGACCGGCGCGCTGCTCGAATGCGTCGCGCGCAACCGGCTGGTGCTGCGCGGCGTGCCCTGCCGCGCGGCGATCTACTCGCTGGTGCCGGAGTCGGTGATGCCTTCCGTTCCGACCCCGGCGCCGAGCCGGACCCCGGCGCCGGCGTCGCCCCGGGCCGTCAGCGAGTAATGCTGAACGCGTAGGTGCGTTCGTCCTGGCGCGGGATCACGGTCAGGCCCTTCTTCGCCGCCCACACATTGATCTGGTAGTACAGCGGGATCACGCCGTAGTCCTTGATGCCGATCTCGGTGGCCTCCTGCAGCAGCTTCTCGCGCGCGCGGTCGTCGATCGTCGTCAGCGCGGTGCTGAGCTTGGCGTCCAGCGCCGGGTTGCTGTAGCGGCCCCGGTTCGATGCGCCCCAGCCCTTGGCGGGATCGTAGGTCGCCAGCAGCGACTTCAGCGACGAGCCGGCCTCGCCGGTGTCGGCGCCCCAGCCGGCCAGCATGAACGAGAAATCGAGCTTGTTGGCGCGCGTGAAGAAGCTCGCCGACGGCATCGCCTCGACGCGCGTCTGGATGCCGATGCGGGTCAGCATCGAGGCGATCGCCTGTGCCACCTGCTCGTCATTGACATAGCGGTTGTTCGGCGTATGCAGCGTCAGCTGGAAGCCGTCGGGATAGCCGGCCTCGGCCAGCAGCCGCTTGGCCGCCGCCGGATCGGCGGCATCGGGCTTCAGGCCCGGCACGTGGCCGAACAGCGAGCTGTTGACGAGCTGGCCGGTCGGCTCGGCCGCGCCTTCCATCACGCGGTCGACGATCGCCTGGCGCGAGATCGCCTTCGAGATCGCCTGGCGCACGCGCGCGTCCTTCAGCGGATTGCGGGGCAGCGGCTTGCCGGCCTTGTCGGCGACAAAGGGCGACACCTCGCGGTCGCTGTCCATATGCAGGTACATCATGCGGAAGGTCGGCACCTTGAACACGGACACGCCCGGATCGGCCGACAGCTTGCGGATATCCGAGGTCGGCACGTTCTCGATCACCTGCACGTCGCCGGCCAGCAGCGCTGCCACGCGCGGCGCGTCGTTGGTCAGGATGCGCAGCGACACCGTGTCCCATTGCGGCTTGTTGCCCCAGTAGGCGTCGTTGCGCGTCAGCTCGATGCGGTCGCCCTTGCGGAAGCTGACGAACTTGTACGGCCCGGTGCCGACCATCGCCTTGCCGCTGTTGAAGTCGTCGCTGGAGGCGTTGCCCGCCGCCTGCTTCGACACCATGTAGATCGTGGACAGATCGTTGGGCACCAGCGGATAGGGACCGTGGGTGGTGATGCGCACGGTCAGCTTGTCGACCGCCACCACGTCCTTGAAGCCCTTGGTGTAGATCGTGTACGGCGAGGGACTGTTCTTCACGGTGGCCGGCCGCGCCAGCGAGAACACGACGTCCTGCGCGGTGAATTCGCTGCCGTCGTGGAACTTCACGCCGGGCCGCAGCTTGACCTCCCAGGTGGTCTCGTCGACCGCGCGCCAGCTCAGCGCCAGCGCCGGCTTGAAGCGCATCTTCTCGTCCTTGGCGATCAGCGTCTCGAACATGTGCTCGGCGACGTTCGCGTTGGGCGTGACGTTGTGATAGTGCGGATCCAGCGAGGTGATATCGCCGGACAGGCCGATGGTCAGGCTGGCCGCGTGCGCGGGCAGGGCGGCGGCGCCGAAGGCCAGGCTTGTGGCCAGCACCGCGGCGCGCAGGGTACGACGAACGAATGGCATCGGGCACTCCCGTCGGTTGAGGTGTGCGGCATTGTCCGGACCGCGCTCTTGCAGTGTCAAGACGGATAGACCCGCGGCGCGGCGCTGCACCCCCAGCAGGCAGTCCAGGCCACGGCAGGCCCCCGCGCGCCCCGGTCGAGTGCCTGTTGCACCGCGATGAAACGTCGCCCCGGTAGCCGGGAAGCGGTGCCCGGCCACCGGCGCGCACCGCTAGAACGTCGTGCGCATGCCCACCCGCACGCTGCGGCCTGCCATCGGCGCGATGTCGCGCAGGATCGAGGTGGCATTGCGCGCCTCCTCGTTGGTCAGGTTGTCGCCGCGCAGATAGAGCAGGGTTTGCGTGCGGCCGCTCCTGATCTTGTAGGTCAGCGCGACGCCCAGCATCGTGTAGGCGTCGGTGGGCGTGTCGTTGACCGGCACGCGGGTCTGCTTCGCGGCCCAGGTCAGGTCGATGCGCGCGCCGAACGGCCCGGCGCCGTAGACCAGCGCGCCGCCCAGGCGCAGCGGCGCCAGCCGCGGCAGCGGTTCGCCGGTCTCGCGGTTCTCGCCGCGCACGTAGTCCGCACGCGCCTCGAAGTCCAGCGTATCGCTGCCGGTCAGCAGCTTGCGCGCCAGCCGGGTCTTGCCTTCGGCCTCGAAGCCGTACAGCGTCGCGGGGATGCCGAGGTAGCGCAGCTCGGGCAGGGCGTCCGCGCTGCCGGGCGCCACCAGCTCGCCTTCCTCGTTGCGTGCGTTGCCCGTCGCGGACAGCGCCAGATAGTTGGAGAAGCGGCTGTAGAAGCCGGACACGCCGGCGCTGTGGTCACCCTGCTTGAAGCGCAGGCCCAGGTCGACCGAGGTCGCGCGTTCCTTGTTGGCGTTCGGATCGCCCTGCTCCCAGGCGCCGGTGGCGACGTGCGGGCCGTTGGCGTAGAGCTCGTAGAAGGTCGGCGCGCGCTCGGTGTAGGCGACGTTGGAGGTCAGCGACCAGGCCGGGCCCAGCTTGTACAGCAGGCCGGCCGAGGCGCTGCCCGCGTTGAAGCTGCGGTTGGCGTCGGCAAAGCGTTCGTTGCCGCCGGCGGTGGCCTTGACGCTGGTATGGTCGATGCGGCCGCCCAGGTTCAGCTTCAGGTTGCCGGCCGCATCCAGCGGCATTTCCTCGAATACGAACAGCGCGGCATTGTCGGTGTCGCTGCTGGGCACGAAGGCTTCCTCGCCCAGCGCGGAGAAGCGGGTCGCGCCGAACTGCGCGCCGATCACGCCGCGCATGCGGCCGATGTTGCCGTGCTGCGCTTCGATGCGGGCATCCCAGCCCTTGTTCTTGAACACCGTGCCGGTCTCGCCGCCCTCGATTTCCTTGTGCTCGTAGTCGGTATAGCCGAACTTGCCCCTGACCGATTCGAACCAGCCGCCGGTGGTGCCGGACAGGTTGCGCGCCTCGCCTTCCAGCGCGAAGCGGTCCTGCTTCATGTTCAGCCGCACCTCGTCTTCGGCGGGCGTGCCGTAGTCGTTGCGATAGGCGCTGTAGCTGGCGCCGACGAAGCCGTCGGCCCAGGTGTAGGAGCCGCCCAGCGCGCCGCCGTGCTGCTCGGCGTTGGTGTTGGGCAGCCGGCCGCGGACCTCGGTCTCGCCTTCCTCCAGCGGCTGGCTGTTGCGCAGCCGCTCGCTGCGGGCGAAGCCGGGAATGCGCAGGTCGCTGGTCTTGCGGGCGAACGCGTCGGCGTGGATCGCGAACTTGCCGTTGCCGGCCTCGACCAGCCCGCTGGCATTGCGCGCCGCGTCGCCGTCGATGGTGGCGCTCAGATCGGTGGCGCCGGTGACGCCTTCGATCGGCGCCTTCGGGATGCGGTTGTCGATCACGTTGACCACGCCGCCGATCGCATTGCCGCCGTACATCAGCGCCGCGGGGCCGCGCACGACTTCGATGCGCTCGGCCACCAGCGGGTCCAGCGGCACCGCGTGGTCGTAGGACAGCGTGGCGGCGTCGATGCTGCTGCCGCCGTTCTGCAGCACCTTGATGCGATCGCCGTCGAGCCCGCGGATCACCGGCCGGCTCGAGTTCGGACCGAAGTAGGTCGACGACACGCCGGGCAGGCTGTTCAGCGTTTCACCGAGCGTGCTGTTCTGGCGCACGGCCAGGTTGTCGCCCTGCAGCGTGGAGACGGCCGGCACCAGCGAATTCAGGTCGCTGCCGAGCGGGTTGGCGGTGACCACGACTTCGCCGAGGGTCGGGGCGGCTGCCGCGGGGGTGGCGGCCGGCATCGCGGCAGGGGCGGCCGGTGCGGCGCTGGCAGCAGTGGCGGCAGTGGTGGCAGTGGTGGCAGTGGTGGCAGCCGGCACCGCGGTCGATGCGGCGGGCGGGGCGCTCTGGCTCCAGGCGGCGGGTGCCGCCAGGCACAGCGCGACGGCGGCCAGCGGCGTCAGGCGGGTGCCAAGCCGATGCGACAGGTCTTGCGTCAGGTGTTGCAGAAGGTCGTACGTCGGGCGGACCGAAGCGTGAGAGGAACGGCGTGCGGCGGCGGTGCGTTGCAGGGTCGGATTCATGGCTCGCGATGCGAAGGACATCGGGGGGCGATCGGCGCGATCGCTGACTGATTGCCCGGCTGGCGCGGCAAGGCACGTCCCGCCGCGATGGCATGGGAGTGCGGGCCTGTCGCCAGCATGGCGCCGGGATGTCGCCGGGATGTCGGCGGCATGTCCGGGGAGTCGTGCCGGTCAGCGTGGTCGAACGTCGGGATCGCCGGGTCGTCGACAAGCGGCCGCGAGGGCGGCCGGGCTCAGGCGAAGGCGAGCGAAGCGGGTGGGGCGCGCGTCAGGAAGCTGCGCTGCGGCGGCAGGTGGGGCCAGCGCCAGGTGATGCCGGGCGGCACCAGCGGCTTGCCGTGCGACAGCAGCGGCATCGGTGGCGCACCGCAGGCGCCGGGGGCCTGCGTGGCCGCGTCGAACAGCACGCACGAGTGGGTCGATGCGCGCGCGCTGTCCGGTGCGTGGCGGTCGGTGCCGGTACCGGTGTCGATATCGGCATCGGCGACGGAGGCGGAGGCGGAGGCGGAGGCGTCGTCGCGCGCGGCTGTCGCGGTCGCAGCGGCGGTGGGCGATGCCTGCCCGGCCAACGTCAGCCCGGCCAACGTCAGCCCGGCCGACATCAAGCCGGACGACGTCAGCCCGGCCGACATCAAGCCGGACGACATCAGCCCGGTCGACATCAGCCCGACCGGCGCGCCGCCATGCTGGATGCGGTGAACCAGGCCGGCGTGCTGGGCCAGCAACAGGCACAGCACCAGCCACAAGGCCCACAGTCCACCGGTCAGGCGGCCTGTGCCTCGGCGCCGCAGCTTGCGCAGCAACTCAGTGCGCATGTCCGCCATGGTGGCCGCAGTCGCAGGGGCCGCCATCGTGATCGTGATCGTGACGGTGATCATGTTCGTGATGATCGTGGTCATCGTCGCCGAAGGCGTCTTCCCAGCTGGGGAAGGGATCATCGTAGGCGGCCCAGGCCTCGGGCCCGGCCGCCATCTCGGCATCGGTCAGCAGGCAGGCATCGAGCGCGGCCTCGAGCGCGGCGCGGTCCATGTTCTGGCCGATCAGCACCAGCTCCTGGCGCCGGTCGCCGAACGGGGCCGGCGCACCGTCGACCTCCGAGTCGGCGCGGATCGCGGCCAGCGTGTCGTCGTCCTGCGGCCAGTCGGCCCGATCGACCGCGGCCCACCAGGCACCGGCGCCGCCATGGCGGCACACGCCGCCGGCCTGGCTCCAGCTGCCGGCCACCGCCATGCGGCTCGCCAGCCAGAAGAAGCCCTTCGAGCGCAGCACGTTGCCATGCTGGCGCAGCCATTCGGTATGGATCAGGTCGGCGAAGCGGCGCGGGTGGAACGGGCGGCGGCGCCGGTAGACGAAACTGCCGATGCCGTAGGCTTCGCTCTCGGGCACATGGTCGCCGCGCAGTTCGGCCTGCCAGCCCGGCGCGGCCGCGGCGGCTTCGAAGTCGAAGCGGCCGGTGTCGAGTACCTTGTCGAGCGGCACCTTGCCGAAGCTGGCGGGCACGATCTCGGCGCGCGGGTTCAGCACGTGCAGCAGCGCCATCAGCCGCTCGCGCTCGGCATCGTCGACCAGATCGATCTTGTTCAGCACGATCACGTCGCAGAACTCGACCTGCTCGATCAGCAGATCGACCACGGTGCGGTCGTCCTCGTCGTCGCGGGCCTGGCCGCGGTCGCGCAGATAGTCGGCCTCGTCGAAGTCCTGCGGGAAATGCGCGGCGTCGACCACGGTGACGATGGTGTCGAGCCGGGCCAGGCTGTCGAGTGCGTGGCCGTGTTCGTCTTCGAACGTGAACGTTTCGGCGATCGGCAGCGGCTCGGCCACGCCGGTCGATTCGACCAGCAGATAGTCGAAGCGCCCCTCGCGCGCCAGCGCGGCGATCTCGACCAGCAGGTCCTCGCGCAGCGTGCAGCAGATGCAGCCGTTGGACAGCTCGACCAGGCGCTCGCCGGCCTGCGCCAGCACGCCTTCGCCGACCAGCCGCGCATCGATGTTGACGTCCGCCAGGTCGTTGACGATGACCGCCACGCGCTTGCCTTCGCGGTTGGCCAGCACATGCTGCAGCAGCGTGGTCTTGCCGGCGCCGAGGAAGCCGGCCAATACGGTGACGGGAAGACGGTCGGCCATGGCGATCTGGAGGATGAGGGGGGATGTCGCGCGGCGGCGCGCAGGGCGGATCGCCGGCTTATTGCAACAAGGTTGCGACTGTAGCAGAAATGCGAGGCCGCGGCACCTTCGCTGTCGCCTCTCGGCGACGGCTCGGGTCTGTCTCGCGTACAAAAGCAAACGGCCCGGAGTTCCGGGCCGTTGACAGCGCAGATCGAGGGGCGCAGGCCTCAATCGCCGAACAGCTTCTGGCGCAGTTCGCGGCGCTGCTGGGCTTCCAGCGACAGCGTCGCGGTCGGGCGGGCCAGCAGGCGGGGCACGCCGATCGGCTCGCCGGTTTCCTCGCACCAGCCGTATTCGCCCGACTCGATGCGGGCCAGCGATTGTTCGACCTTCTTCAGCAGCTTGCGCTCGCGGTCGCGCGTGCGCAGCTCCAGGGCATGTTCTTCTTCGATCGTGGCGCGGTCCGCCGGATCCGGCACGATGACCGTTTCGCGCAGATGTTCGGTGGTCTGGTCGGCGTTCTTCAGGATTTCGTCGCGCAGCTGTTCAAGGCGGTTCTTGAAAAAGGCCAGTTGGGCCTCGTTCATGTAGTCCTTGTCGTCCATCTTCAGGATTTCAGCTTCAGTCAGAAGTTTATTGCTGCTCATGGTTGCTGCTGATTCTCTTGTTGATGCGACCGGCGGCGTCGTGTTCCGCGCGGATGCAGTGTCGGTCCGCTTGCGCGGTTCGACCGTTTCACTCTGGCTGGCTGCTGCAGTCTTGCTGCTTCGCGTGCCTCCCTTTGCCGCTCCGGTACCGGCCTGCGCCGAGCCGTTCCGGGGGGTAGGCGCAGCTTGCTGTCCCTGCGCCTTCGTCGTAGCGGCCGCAGCACCAGCGGTTTTGCTGCGGCTTTCTTTGGTTTTTGCTGCGGCTACCATGGGATCCCTTTCTCGGCGTCGGTCGACATCGGTCGGCGTCGTTGCCCCAGCGGCAACGCCTGAAACGTTGCGGCACGAGATCCCGCGCGTTCGACGGCCATCGCACGAGCACAGCGGCCGCACCGGAGGACGGCCGTCTGATGCTGACGACAACCGCCGCCCTGCATACGACGCAGGCGGCGGCAAGACCGCGCTGCCCGCATCACATCCGGCTTATTGTACTTGAACAAATTACCAGGAGATACGGTGGAAAACCGGACCGGATATTCGGTGTTTCACCGAGCCGCGCACGCTGCGTATCACCGTGCAGCGGCGGCGCCGTGTCACCCATCCGGGTGCCGCAGTGCGGCAAGCAGGGCGCCCGCATGGCGCTTGCATGACGGAAACCGAGGCCCGGAGCGGGCCTGCGGCGGGCACCGATAATCAGGCGAGGCAGTTGGCCAGGCCCTTCAGAATGGCGTCCTTGGGCAGGTCGACACCGATAAACACCATTTTGGTGCTCGGGGTTTCGTCCTCCCATTTGCCGCCGATGTCGCTGCCCATCAGCTGGTGCACGCCCTGGAATACCACCTTGCGGTCGACCCCTTCCATATAGAGCACGCCCTTGTAGCGCAGCAGCTTCTCGCCGTAGACGGTCAGGATCCCGGACAGGAATTCCTCGAGCTTGCCGTAGTGGAAGGGCTTGTCGCTGCGGAAGACGAACGAGCCGATGCGGTCGGTGTGGTGGTGATGATGGTGGTGGTTGTGGTTGTGGTGGCCGTGACCGTGGTCGTGCGCGTGTTCGTGATCATGGTCATGGTCGCAGTCGGCGCCGCAGTGCTCGCCATGCTCGTGGTCATGGTCGTGCTCGTGTTCCTCGGCGCGCAGGAAGTCCGGGTCGATCTCCAGCTTGGCGTTCAGGTTGAAGCCGCGCAGGTCGAAGATCGAGTCGATCGGCGCCTCGCCGAAATGGGCGGTGCCGATCGGCGCGCGCGGGTTCATCTGCAGCACGCGATGGCGCAGGTCGGCCAGCTCGTCGGCCGACACCAGGTCGGCCTTGGTGATGAAGATCGCATCGGCGAAGCCGACCTGGCGCTGCGCCTCTTCCTGCTTGTCCAGCTGCTGGTTGCCGTGCTTGGCGTCGACCAGCGTGACCACCGCGTCGAGCAGATAGCGCGAGGCGATCTCGTCGTCCATGAAGAAGGTCTGCGCCACCGGGCCGGGGTTGGCCACGCCCGTGGTCTCGATCACGACCCGGTCGAAGTCGATCTCGCCGGCGTCGCGGCGGCCGATCAGGTCCGACAGCGCCTGCACCAGGTCGCCGCGGATCGTGCAGCAGATGCAGCCGTTGCTCATCTGCACGATCTGTTCGCGGCCGTCCTGCACCAGGATCTCGTTGTCGATGTTCTCCTCGCCGAACTCGTTTTCGATCACGGCGATCTTCATGCCGTGCTGTTCGTTGAGGATGCGCTTGAGCAGCGTGGTTTTGCCGCTGCCGAGAAAGCCCGTCAGGATCGTGACCGGGATCAGTTTGGACATGTTGGTTCTCCGGGATGGGGGGAAGCATCAACGGCACCGTTGGCGGGCGCGTCGGCCACGGTGCGCGCGCCGCATTCGGCGCAGATGCCGTTGACGGTCAATTCGACGTGTTCGACCGCGAAGCCGCTCGGCACGGGCGGCGCGGCCTGCCGCGGCGGCGCGCTGTCGGCGTCGAGGCAGAAGGTGCGGTCGCACCGGCTGCAATGGAAATGGCTGTGCCGGCGATGGACCTCGGCGCGCGCCGCCTCATGTTCGATCAGGCTGAAGCGGAACACGCGGTCGTTGCCGGCGCGCTTTTGCGCCAGCCCCTGCTCGACCAGCCAGTCGAGCACCCGATAGACGGTGACGCGGTCGATTGCCTCGGCGCCGCCGGGAAGGCGGTCGATCACGGCCTGGTGGGTCAGCGGAATGTCGCTGCCGATCAGGCAAGCCAGGATGCAGACGCGCGGTTGCGTGACGCGCGCACCCAACGCCCGGAGGCGTTCCTGTGCCGCATCGACGGCGGCCGGCAGGCTGGGAGTGGGCGAAGACATGGGGGCGATTTAACCATAGTGCCCCCGGAGATGCAATTCAGTTGCGAGAGCGGGCCGCCCGGGAGCCTCATGGCCCGAGCTGGCGGCCGATCGCCGCGCCTCTGTAGTTTTGACAACGCTACAGGACCGGTGGCGGGAAATATGGGAAGCGCCGGCGTGTGTCCCATGGCCGGCGCCCGGGCATGCGCCGTGCTCCGCACCATCGTTTCCACACGGGAGTGCCGCACGCCATGTCCAACCACACCATCAGCGAAGGCTTGCCGTTTCCCCTGGGCGCCACCTGGGACGGCGACGGCGTCAACTTCGCGCTGTTCAGCGCCCATGCCAGCAAGGTCGAGCTGTGCCTGTTCGACCCGAACGGCGAACGGGAGATCGAGCGCATCGCGCTGCCCGAATACACCGACGAGGTCTGGCACGTCCGCGTGCAGGGGCTGGCGCCGGGCGCGGTCTACGGTTATCGCGTGCACGGGCCCTACGATCCGGCCAACGGCCATCGCTTCAATCCGAACAAGCTGCTGCTCGACCCGTATGCCAAGGCCTACGTCGGCGAACTGCGCTGGGACCCGGCGGTGTTCGGCTATGAAATGGGCCAGGACGACCTGAGCTTCAGTGAGAGCGACAGCGCGCCCTTCATGCCCAAGTGCCAGGTCGTGGACCAGGCCTTCACCTGGGAGCACCCGTTGAGCGTGCGCGTGCCGTGGGAGCGGACCATCTTCTACGAGACCCACGTGCGCGGCTATACCAAACGCCATCCGGCGGTCCCCGAGGCGATGCGCGGCACCTTCGAGGGACTGGGTCAGCGGGCGGTGATCGACCATATCAAGGCGCTGGGCGTGACCTCCGTCGAGCTGCTGCCGATCCATGTCTTCCTGAACGACAGCCACCTGCTCGACAAGGGCCTGACCAACTACTGGGGCTACAACACGATCGGCTTCTTCGCGCCCGATCCGCGCTTCTTTGCCCGGGGGCCGGGCGCGGTCGGCGAGCTCAAGCAGATGATCGACCGCTTCCACGAGGCCGGGCTCGAGATCATCCTCGACGTGGTCTACAACCACACGGCCGAGGGCAGCGAGCTGGGGGCGACGCTGTCGTTCCGCGGCATCGACAACCTGTCCTACTACCGGCTGATGCCGGACGAGAAGCGCTACTACATCAATGACACCGGCACCGGCAACACGCTGAACCTGTCGCATCCGCGCGTGCTGCAGATGGTGATGGACAGCCTGCGCTACTGGGTCACCGAGATGCAGGTCGACGGCTTCCGCTTCGACCTGGCCACCATCCTCGGGCGCGAGCCCGGCGGCTTCGACTATGGCAGCGGCTTCCTGAAGGCGTGCCGGCAGGATCCGATCCTGTCCAGCGTCAAGCTGATCGCCGAGCCCTGGGACTGCGGCCCGGGCGGCTACCAGGTCGGCGGATTTCCGGCCGGATGGGCCGAGTGGAACGACAAGTTCCGCGACACGGTGCGCGACTTCTGGCGCGGCGAGGAGGGCATTGCGCCCGAACTGGCGGCGCGCGTCACCGCCTCCGGCGACAAGTTCAACCACAGCGGGCGGCGGCCGTGGGCGAGCGTCAACTTCATCACCGCGCACGACGGCTTCACGCTGCACGACCTGGTCTCGTACAACGACAAGCACAATGACGCCAACGGCGAGGACAACAACGACGGCACCAGCGACAACCGCTCGTGGAACTGCGGCGCCGAAGGGCCGACCGACGACCCCGACATCGTCGAGCTGCGCGAGCGCCAGAAGCGCAATCTGCTGGCCACGCTGCTGTTCTCGCAGGGCACGCCGATGATGGTGGCCGGCGACGAGTTCGGCCGCACGCAGCAGGGCAACAACAACGCCTATTGCCAGGACAACGAGATCAGCTGGGTCGACTGGGAGATCGACGAGCGCGGCCGCGGGCTGATCGAGTTCGTGCGCAAGCTGACCGCGCTGCGGCGCGCACTGCCGGTGCTGCGGCGGGGCCGTTTCCTGACCGGCGAGGTCGATGACGAACTGGGGGTGGCCGACGTCAAGTGGATCAGCGCCGCGGGCGACGAGCTGACGCCGGAACATTGGGACGACGCCTCGATGCGCTGCTTCGGCCTGGTCATCGACGGCCGCGCGCGCGCCACCGGCATCCGCCGACCGGCCTCGGACGCGACGCTGCTGCTCGTGTTCAATGCCTATCACGACGTGGTCGAGTTCACCTTGCCGCAGATACCCGGCAGCGACCAGTGGACTTGCCTGATCGACACCAACATGCCGGTGCGCGAGGAGCTGCCGGAGTTCTCGTCCGGCGACGTCTACCAGGTCACCGGGCGCTCGCTGCTGCTGTTCGCCCTGGAGGCGCGCGGCGCGACGCGGCGCGTGTTCGAGCGGCTGGAAGGCGTGCTGACGGAGGACGTCGAACCGGGCCGGGGCAGCCAATGACCTCGATGCGGGGCCGATCCGGCGGCCGGCTCGCGAACGCGTCGGCTCTGCTTAGGCCGTGATTCGGCCTCGGTGCGGCCCCGCAACGGCCGCGCTTCGGCTCGCCTTCGGTGCCCGCTTCGGCTTCGCTTCGGCCTTCGCTTCGGCGCCCGCTTCGGCCCTCGCGTCGACCCCCACTTCGGCCCTACATCGGCCCTACATCGGCCCACTTCGGGCCCACTTCCGGCCCACTTCAGCCCGGGTATTTCCTGATATTTCGGGTAAGTCGCCGTTGATAGCATGGCGGCTCCAAGCCGCGGCCTCCGGTGAGGCGGCCCACGCCGCCACGGTGGCTGGGCGGCATGGCAGTCTGCACGACGGGAAGTCGGGGAAATCAGGAGAAATAATGAAACACGTTGCAAAAACCGTGGCCGCCGCCCTCGCGGCCGCCGCACTGGGTCTGCCTGGCGTGGTACAGGCGCAGGACTACCCGGGCAGCCGGCCGGTGTCGGCCGTGGTGCCGTTCGCCGCGGGCGGCCCGACCGACAAGGTGGCGCGCGAGCTGGCGCAGGTCATGTCCAAGCACCTGGGCGCGACCATCGTGATCGAGAACCTCGGCGGCGCCGGCGGCACGATCGGGGCGAAGAAGGTGGCCCAGTCGAAGAACGATGGCCACACCGTGCTGATCCACCATATCGGCATGTCGACGGCCCCGGCGCTGTACCGCAACCTGGGCTTCGATCCGCTGAAGGACTTCGAGTACATCGGCGAAATCGCCGACGTGCCGATGGTGCTGGTCGGCAACAAGAACCTGCCGCCGAACACGCTGAAGGATCTGCTGCCGTACATCAAGGCCAACGCCAGCAAGCTGTCGCTCGCCAACGCCGGCATCGGCTCGGCCTCGCACCTGTGCGGCCTGCTGTTCCAAAGCGCGATCCAGACCGAGCTGACCACGGTGCCGTACAAGGGCACCGCGCCGGCACTGACCGATATCCTGGGCGGCCAGGTCAACCTGATGTGCGACCAGACCACCAACATCGCCGGCCAGCTGAAGGCCAATGCGCTCAAGCCCTATGCCGCGATGCAGCCGCGCCGCGTCGAGGCGTTCAAGGACATCCCGACCGCGGCCGAGCAGGGCTTGTCGAACATCGAGGTCAAGATCTGGCACGCGATGTACGCACCGAAGGGCACGCCGCAGCCGGTGATCGAGAAGCTGTCGGCTGCGCTGCAGAAGTCGGTGACCGATCCGGGCTTCCGCGCCAAGATGGCCGAACTGGGCGCCGAAGCGGTGCCGGCCCAGCGCGCCACGCCGGAGTCGCTGAAGACCTTCCTCGGCAACGAAATCAACAAGTGGACCCCGGTGATTCGCAAGGCCGGCGTCTATGCGGACTGAGTCGACGCGACGCTGACCGCTTCGCCGCCGCCTTCAGCGCGGCGCGGCGGACGGCAATGGCAACCGAGGCCACGTGGCAACGCGTGGCCTTTTGTTTTGCATGGTGGAAAGCTCTGTGCCTTGGGGGCGGGGGAGCGGAAAGGGGCCGTGGCGGCCGTCTATATTGGGGAGACGCGGCCGGAGCGGGAGGCGGATGCGCCTCGCCGGGCACCGTCGGCTGCCGCCCTTGAATTCCGTCAGGCCGCCGCCAAGTAGCTGCCTGAACCCAACTCAGAAGCCACCATGGAACAGTATCACGGCACTACCATCGTCAGCGTCCGGCGCGGCAACCAGGTTGCCCTGGGCGGTGACGGTCAGGTCACTCTCGGCAATATCGTGATGAAGGGCACCGCACGCAAGGTGCGCCGCATCTACAACGGCAAGGTCCTGGTGGGCTTCGCCGGCAGCACTGCCGATGCGTTCTCGCTGCTGGATCGCTTCGAGGCCAAGCTGGAGAAGTACCAGGGCAATCTGACGCGCGCAGCGGTCGATCTGGCCAAGGATTGGCGTTCCGACCGCGCGCTGCGCCGGCTCGAGGCGATGCTGATCACCGCGGACCGCGACACCACGCTGGTGATCACCGGCAACGGCGACGTGCTCGATCCCGAAGGCGGCATCGCGGCGATCGGCTCCGGCGGGGCCTATGCGCAATCGGCGGCCAAGGCGCTGATGGAGAACACCGAGCTCTCGCCCAAGGACGTGGTCGAGAAATCGCTGCGCATCGCCGGCGAGCTCTGCATCTACACCAATACCAATTTCGTCATCGAGACGCTCGAGTGAGCGTCCGGATCACGCTTCCCCGCACGTGACGCCCGCCAGGCGTCCCACCGCGCCATTGCGCGGTAGTGGCGCCCCGGCCGGCCTTCATTGAACGGATACCCGGATACCGAGACCCATGTCCCACACCATGACTCCGTCGGAAATCGTTTCCGAGCTCGACAAACACATCATTGGCCAGAACAAGGCCAAGAAGGCCGTCGCGGTGGCGCTGCGCAACCGCTGGCGCCGCCAGCAGGTGGCCGACCCGCTGCGCCAAGAGATCACGCCGAAGAACATCCTGATGATCGGCCCGACCGGCGTCGGCAAGACCGAGATCGCGCGGCGCCTGGCCAAGCTGGCCGACGCGCCCTTCATCA
The DNA here is from genome assembly GCF_020418465.1 of Cupriavidus sp. DB3. Classification (NCBI taxonomy): domain Bacteria; kingdom Pseudomonadati; phylum Pseudomonadota; class Betaproteobacteria; order Burkholderiales; family Burkholderiaceae; genus Cupriavidus; species Cupriavidus sp. DB3. The sequence continues at coordinate 456,581 of NZ_JAIZPL010000004.1, forward strand.
AGATCGAGGCCACCAAGTTCACCGAGGTCGGCTATGTCGGCCGCGACGTCGACACCATCGTGCGCGACCTGGTCGAAATGGCGATCAAGCAGACGCGCGAGTCCGAGATGAAGAAGGTGCGCACCAAGGCAGAGGATGCCGCCGAGGACCGCCTGCTCGACGTGCTGCTGCCGCCGCCGCGCGACATCGGTTTCGCCCAGCCCGAGGAAAAGGATTCCAACACCCGCCAGGTCTTCCGGAAGAAGCTGCGCGAGGGCCAGCTCGACGACAAGGAAGTGGAGCTGGAGGTCGCGGCCGCGGTGCCGAGCCTGGACATCATGGGGCCGCCGGGCATGGAGGACATGACCGAGCAGCTGCGCAGCATGTTCGCCGGCCTCGGGCAAGGCAAGAAGCTGCGCCGCAAGATGAAGGTCAAGGAAGCGTTCAAGCTGCTGATCGACGAGGAAGCCGCCAAGCTGGTCAATGACGAGGACCTGAAGCACAAGGCGCTGGCCAACGTCGAGCAGAACGGCATCGTGTTCCTCGACGAGATCGACAAGATCGCCAGCCGCAGCGAACTGGGCGGTGGCGAGGTGTCGCGCCAGGGCGTGCAGCGCGACCTGCTGCCGCTGGTCGAGGGCACCACGGTCAGCACCAAGTACGGCATGATCCGGACCGACCATATCCTGTTCATCGCCTCGGGCGCGTTCCACCTGTCCAAGCCGAGCGATCTGATCCCCGAGCTGCAGGGCCGCTTCCCGATCCGCGTCGAGCTCGAATCGCTGTCGGTGGCCGACTTCGAGGCGATCCTGACGCAGACCGACGCCAGCCTGACCAAGCAGTACCAGGCGCTGCTGGCGACCGAGCAGGTCGAGCTGGTGTTCGCGCCGGACGGCATCCGCCGCCTGGCCGAGATCGCCCACTCGGTCAACGAGAAGGTCGAGAACATTGGCGCGCGCCGGCTGTACACGGTGATGGAGCGCCTGCTCGAGGATCTGTCGTTCCACGCCACCCGCTCGAGCGGCGAGACCGTGACCATCGACGCCGCCTATGTCGACGAACGGCTGGGCGACCTGTCGACCAACGAGGACCTGTCGCGCTACGTGCTGTAGGCGTCCGCGATCCCGTCCCGAAAGCGCCTCCCCGAAGTGCGCCTTCTCAGCGATGAGAAGGCGCATTTTTTTCGACCCTGTCGCGCTGCAGTGACCCGTCCATCTCATGTGGGAATCGTCTTACTCGGCTTTCGGAAGCCCCCGCCTGCTTGGAAAAGCGCTCGCCACATAACCTTCATATACGACGAGACAGCAAGGCGGACGCCAGCGTCGGGCCTTGCGACCTCTGACCGTTTGATGACGACAGGAGCGCGACATGATGAAGAAATGGCTGTCTGCTGCAGTGTGTTCGATGATGATTGCCGCACCGGCAGGGTTTGCGCTGGCGCAGAGCGCGCCGTCCGGCGCCCGCGCCGACTATGACGCCGCCGTCTCGCGGGCCGACGCCGACTACAAGAATGCGAAGACCCGTTGTGACGCCATGAAGGACAACGCCGAGGATGTCTGCGAGGCCGAGGCCAAGCGCGACCGCGACGTGGCGAAGGCCGAGGCCGAAGCCCGCCGCGACGGCACCGAGGCTGCCCGGGCCAAGGTGCTGAAGGTCAAGGCCGACCGCGAGTACGAAGTCGCGAAGGAACGCTGCGACGACAAGAAGGGCAACGACAAGGACGTCTGCGTGAAGGAAGCCAAGACGGCGCATGAGAAGGCGCTGGGCGAGGCCAAGACGACCCGCGCGGCCGCCGGCGGCGGCACGCGTACCGATGTGGCCGAGGCGCGCCGCGAGGCTCGCAAGGACACCAGCGACGCCGCCTACAAGGCGGACAAGGAGAAGTGCGACGCGATGTCGGGCGACGCCAAGGATCGCTGCGAGGCCGACGTCAAGGCGAAGTACAACCGCTGATGAACGGCCGGCCGCGGCCGACGCGGCCGGCTGAACATCGCCCTATCAAGCGAAGCCGTATCGGGCGAAGCACCACGCGAACGTATCGAACCTATCAATCGAGATCGAGGAGCAGATCATGAACTGGGATCAGATCGAAGGGAAATGGGAGCAGGCCAAGGGCAAGGTCAAGGAGAAGTGGGGCCAGCTCACCGATGACGACCTCACGCAGATCAACGGCAAGCGCGATCAGCTCGCCGGCAAGATCCAGGAGCGCTATGGCTACACCAAGGAGCGCGCCGAGGAGGAAATGCGCGAATGGGAGCGCGACACGCGCTGGTAATGGCCGTCTCGTGACATCCGTTGACCGCTGGTAAGCCAGGTAAGCGTTGGTAAGCAGGCTGGCACGGCCGCCGCGACGATGAGATGCTTGCGCCTCGTTGGGCTGCAGGTTGGCCGCAAGCAGGAGGTCCAGAATGAAGCATATCGGTTTGATGTCGGCGGGCGTACTGGCCGGGCTGGCCGGGGCGACAGCGTTCCTGTGCGCCGTGCCGGACCGCAGCGAAGCCACGCGCATCGATGCGGCCACGGGCGACGGCAAGGTCAGGGTTTCGCGTGCGGTGTTCGTCAGCGAGTCCGCCGAGTACGGCGCCCGCTCGAACCGGCATGCATTCGATGCGCTGCGGGTCAGCACGAGCGCGAATGGCGGCACGGCGGGTCCGACCGGCCTCGCCAATCGCGCGGACAACGGCGGTGCGGTCAACGGCGGCGACGACCTCGGCTGGGACTACGTGCAACTGCGCCTGTGAGCCGCCGCGCGGCGATGGCCGCGAGGCGATGAAGATGCAGGAAAGGAGAAGGGCCTGCGATCGCAGGCCCTTTTTTCTTGCGTCCGTTTGATGCCCAACGACACGCCCAACGCCGCGCACCAGGACGCGCCCAACGCCGCGCCCAACGCCGCGCACCAGGACGCGCCCAACGCCGCGCACTAGGACGCGCACAACGACCTCGTGCGCAACGTCGCCCATCGAATCCCTACCGCGAAACCGGCCGCTTGGCGAGCTTGCGTTGCAGCGTGCGCCGATGCATGTTCAGCGCCCGCGCGGTCGCCGAGATGTTGCCGCCGTGTTCGGCCAGCACGCGCTGGATATGCTCCCACTCCAGCCGCGGCACCGACAACGGCAGCGGATCCTCCAGCGCGGCCTCGGCCGCCTCTTCCGAGATGCCAGACTTGAGCGCCGCGAGGATCGAATCGACGTTGGCCGGCTTGGCCAGATATTCGTCCGCCCCCTGTTTGACCGCCGCCACCGCGGTGGCGATGCTGGCGTAGCCGGTCAGCACCAGGATGCGCGAGCGCGGCAGCATCGCGCGCAGCGGCGCCACCAGCTGCAGCCCCGAGTCTGCCGGCGCGGTCACGCCGGCCTGGGGCCCCGCGGCCAGATGCAAATCCAGCGTGACATAGCGGAACGCGGTCCTCTCGGCCAGCGCCAGCGCCTGCTGGCGGTTGTGCGCGACCTCGACCGCGAAGCCGCGGCGGGTCAGCGCGCGTGCCAGCGTGTCGGAGAACACCGGGTCGTCGTCGATCACCAGGAAGGGCGCGCCGGTGTCGTTGCCGGTGGCAACGGCAGGGGAGAGGGAAACGTTCGACGGTAGAGTCATGCCGCATGCTCCGAGGAATCGGGGGTTGCCGGCAGCCGCAGCTCCGCCACGGTGCCGCCTTCGGGACGGTCCTGCCAAAGCAGCCGCCCGCCCATCTGGCGCGCGACGCTTTGCGCCAGATAGGCGCCGATGCCCTGGCCGCCATGCGTGCTCGCCACCGGCGTCTCGCCCAGCCGCGCGCGCAGCGCGGCGGGCATGCCGGCGCCATGGTCGATCACGCGCAGCAGCAGTTCGCGCGGCGCGCTGCGCGGTTCCATCGTGATCGACAGGCGCAGGGGCAGGTCGCCGCGCCCGGCGGTCTGCTGGCTGCGGGCGGCGTTGTCGAGCAGGATCGTCAGCATCTGCCCGGTCCGCGCCGGCTCGATCGGCACGTCGGCCGCCTCCGCGGCGATCATCGTCTCGATGCGCGCCTGCGGATGGCGCAACTGCCAGCCGTCGGCGAAGGCGGGCAGCCAATGCCCGACCGGCTGCAGGGCGCTGGCGCGGTTCGCTTCGCGCAAGCGCGCGAGGATGCCGCGGCATAGCGTCAGCTGCTGCTCGACCGTATGCAGGTCGGGCAGGTAATCGCGGATCGCGGTGCCGCCGCGGGCGGGGTCGGCGGCGTCGGCGCGCAGCTCGCCGGCAATCACGGCCAGCGTCGCCAGCGGCGTGCCGATCTCGTGGGCGACCGTCGCCGCCTGCGCGTTCAGCGACTCGACCCGCGCCTCGCGCAGCAGCCGCTCGCGCGCGTCGGCGAGCTGCGCCTCGCGCTCGCGCAGCACGCCCGACAGCCGCGCGACGAACAGCGCGATCATCACCGCGCTCGCGACGAAGTTCAGCCACATGCCGACCAGGTGGTAGACCACCGCGTTGTCCGGGTTGTGCAGGTGCAGGGGCACGTATTCGAACAGCATCAGCGAATAGCAGGCGAGCGCGTACAGCGCCAGCGCGACCACCTGCCGCCACGGCACGATTGCGGCCGCCAGCGCCAGTCCCGGCAGATAGAACGAGACGAACGGGTTGGTGGCGCCACCGGTGAAGAACAGGATCGCCGACAGCGCGGTCAGGTCGACCAGCAACTGTCCCATCAGCTCGGCGTCGCCCGGCACCGAGCCGGCGCGCGCATGCTGACGCAGCCGCCAGGCGGTCAGCAGATTGAAGACGGCCTGCAGCGCGAAGATCGTCAGCAGCGGCCGGTAGGGCAGCTGCAGCCCGGCCAGCGTCTCGGCGCAGACCAGCAGCAGCGCCTGTCCGCCGAGGATGGCCCAGCGCAGCCAGTACACCCGGCGCAGGCTCAGCAGGCTGTCTGCGCCGAGGCCTTGCGCGCGGATGGGATCGCCGGCGGATGGGGCGGCAGATCTGGCGGCAGATGCGGCAGCGTGGGCGGTCGTCGTCATGCCGCGAGTGTAGCAATGGCGCCGCGTGCGGCTGTGTTGTGCGACACCATGCCGCATTGGTCACGCCGGGCGGCACTGCCAGACTGGCGGATTGCGCCGCATGGGCCCGCGTGCCGGGTCTCGCGCACCGGCCCTGGCGCCTGCGGCGGTTCATGGTCTAATCGCGTTCTTACGCGGACGTTCTTGCGCCGAGGCTTTTGCGGACGCATTTGCATGGACGCATTTACCCGGACTTCCCGCCTCCGCTGGACCGCCTCGTTTGAATGAATTGCACCGAGAAAGGATAGAGATGCAAGCCAAGCTGTTCGCCGCCGCCGCATGCTGCGCGCTGATTTCCACCTCTGCGTTCGCCCAGGTCGACATCCGCAATGCCTGGGCGCGCGGCACCGTGCCGGCGCAGACCGCCACCGGCGTCTTCATGACGCTGCACGCGCACAAGGACGCGCGCCTGGTCGGCGTGTCGACGCCGGTGGCCGCGACCGCCGAGGTGCACGAGATGAAGATGGAAGGCAACGTGATGCGGATGCGCGCGCTCGACGCGCTGCCGTTGCCGAAGATGGAGGACGTCGAGCTCAAGCCCGGCGGCTACCACGTGATGCTGCTCGGTTTGAAGGCGCCGCTGAATGCGGGCGACAAGGTGCCCGTCACGCTGAAGTTCGAGCAGGGCGGCAAGCTGATCGAGCAGCGCGTCGAGGCCGAAGTGCGCGGCCTGACCGCGCCCGCGCACGGCGGTGGCGCGGCGGCGAACCACAAGCACTGAAACACTGGCTCTCTGAAACGCGAGGGCGCGGATCGCCGGGGCAAGCAACCGGACGATCCGCCGCGGCCGATCCGCGCCGCTCAGTCGGGTCGCTCAGTCGGGGCGCTCAGTCGGGGCGCTCAGTCGGGTCGGTCAATCGGGTCGCTCAGTCGGGGCGCTCGGTCGGGTCGGTCAGTCGGGTCGGTCAATCGGGTCGCTCAGTCGGGGCGCTCGGTCGCGCCGCTAATCCGCGCCGCTCACTCGCTTCAGTCGCGCCGCTCGATCGCGCTGTTCAACGGCGCAAATCAACGGCGCAGATCAACCGCGCAGATCAACCGCGCAGATCAACCGCGCAGATCAACCGCGCAGATCAACCGCGCGGATCAACCGCGCAGGCTGATCGCCTCGTCCAGCCCCTGGCCCGCGCCGACCGCCAGCAGCCGCTCCCGCAGCCACGCATGCCCCGGATCGGCGTCGTTGCGCTCGTGCCAGATCGCGCTGAAGGTAAAGCCCGGAAACGCGAACGGCGGCTCGAACACTGCGAAGCGCGGATCGTCCTCCAGCGCCGCCAGGCTGCGCCGGGCCGTGGTCAGGACCAGGTTGGTGCCGGCGATCAGCGCCGGCGCGACGCTCCAGTGCGGCACCACGCAGGCGATCTTGCGGCGCCCGCCGTGCTTGGCGATGGCCGCGTCGATCGGGTCGACCTTCTCGCTGTGGGCGGCCACCAGCACGTGCGAGCGGGCCAGGTAGGCGACCTGGTCCAGCCGGCCATGGTCGCGCACCGTCGCGGCATCGACCGCGCAGCCGTACTGTTCCTCGAACAGCGCGGCCATGCGCACGCCTTCCGGCTGATAGACGAACACGCCCAGCGCCAGATCGACCTCGCCGTCGGCCACCTGCGCCGACATCGCTTCGCGGCTGCCCTGCGTCACCACCAGCTCGATGCCCGGCGCCGCCTTGCGGACCGCGCGCAGCAGGTTCGGCAGCACCACCATCGCGCCGTAGTCCGACATCGCCAGACGGAAGGTGCGGCGGGCCGTGGCCGGCTGGAAGCCCGACGGGCCCAGCAGGATGCGCACCTGCGCCAGCGCCTCGGCCAGCGGACCGGACAGCTCGTGCGCCCGCGCGGTCAGCACCAGGCCGCCCTGGCCGCGCACCAGCAGGGGGTCGTCCAGCAACTGGCGCAGGCGAGCCAGTGCGTGGCTGACCGCCGGCTGGCTCAGATGCAGCCGCAGCGCGGCGCGCGAGATATGACGCTCGGCCAGCAGGGCTTCGAGCACGACCAGCAGGTTCAGGTCGACGTTGCGCAGATTATTCATCCGGCGAATATTAAACGTTAGAAACCAGAATTGGAAATCCATCCGGCGTAGGGGCAGACTGGCGCGGTCTCTTTTTCGAACGAACAGAGGAGGTCCGCGCATGCTGTCTTCGTCTCATCCCGTCGGTCCGGTCCTGGCGGCCGCGCTGCCGGTGCTGATCGCCGCGCTCGCCGGCGCGATGATCCCGCTGCAGGCGGGCGCCAATGCCGCGCTGGGCCGCGCGCTCGGCCATCCGCTGTGGGCGACGCTGGTGTCGCTGCTGGTCAGCCTGGCGGTGGTGGTGGTGCTGATGCTGGCCCTGCGCGTCGGCCCGCCCGGCGCCGGCTGGGCGAGCGGGCCGTCGTGGATGTGGATCGGCGGCGCGGTCGGCGTGTTCTATCTGACCGCCGCGCTGATGCTGGCGCCGCGGCTCGGGGCCAGCGGCTTCATCGCGGCGGTGGTGGCCGGCCAGATGCTGGCCTCGCTATGGATGGACCATGCGGGCCTTGCCGGCTTCCCGGTGCGGGAGCTGACGGCGCCGCGGCTCGGCGGCGCGCTGCTGATCGTGCTGGGGGTAGTGGCGATGCAGTGGAGCGGACCGGCGCGCGTGGGCGCGGCGCTGGATTGAGACGGCAGGACCGATGGGAAAGCCGGATCGCTGACCGGCTTGCACTGCGGCCCGCGCCTGCTTGGCCTTGAGACAACGGTCCGATCGAACTAGGGAGTCGCTGACCGGCTCACGCTCCGGCTTGCGCCTGCCGAGCCCGCAGGCAATCCGGGCACAGGCAGTGCTGCCCCGGCACGATCAGCCGCGCCGGCAGCAGCGGCATCGTCGCGCACCAGCAGTGCGGCAGGCCCGCGGCATGGCCGCAGACGAAGCGCGTCCCGCAGGCCGCGCATTGCTCGACGGGGCGCAACTGGCCGGTCAGCACGGCAGCAGGATCGGTGCCCGAGGCCGCACGGCCCCCGCCTTTGCCTGGCATCGCAGTGGTTTCCGTTGGCGTGGTTGTTGCATGAAAAGAACGGCCGATGGGCCGTCGGACGCACCGTTCGCGCCCTGCGCAGGCTCCGGTCGGCCCTGTCGCTAGCGCGGCACCCCGTTTCTTGTAAAATTCGGGCGCCTGCCGCGGGGCGCCGGATGCGCCGCGTTGCCATGATACCTGTCGATTTTCACGGATTGCCATGACCTCCGATACCTCCGGGCCCACCGCAACCGCAGTGGCCGCCATCGCCCCCGCCCTCAAGGCCGAGATCCTCGCCGAGGCGCTGCCCTACATCCGCAAGTTCCATGGCAAGACCATCGTGGTCAAGTACGGCGGCAATGCGATGACCGAAGAGACGCTCAAGCATGGCTTCGCGCGCGACGTGATCCTGCTGAAGCTGGTCGGCATGAACCCGGTGGTGGTGCACGGCGGCGGCCCGCAGATCGACGAGGCGCTGAAGAAGGTCGGCAAGGTCGGCACCTTCATCCAGGGCATGCGCGTGACCGACGAAGAGACCATGGAAGTGGTCGAGTGGGTGCTCGGCGGCGAGGTCCAGCAGGACATCGTGATGCTGATCAACCAGTACGGCGGCCAGGCGGTCGGCCTGACCGGCAAGGACGGCGGCCTGATCCGCGCCAAGCGGCTGAAGATGCCGGACCGCGAGAATCCGGGCGCGTTCATCGATATCGGCTATGTCGGCGACATCGAGGCGATCAACCCGGCCGTGGTCAAGGCGCTGCAGGACGACGCCTTCATCCCGGTGATCTCGCCGATCGGCTTCTCCGACGACGGCCAGGCCTACAACATCAACGCCGACGTGGTGGCCGGCAAGATGGCCGAGATCCTGAAGGCCGAGAAGCTGGTGATGATGACCAACATCCCGGGCGTGATGGACAAGAAGGGCAATCTGCTGACCGACCTGTCGGCGCGCGAGATCGAGGAGCTGTTCGCCGACGGCACCATCTCGGGCGGCATGCTGCCGAAGATCTCGTCGGCGCTGGACGCCGCCAAGAGCGGCGTGAACTCGGTGCACATCATCGATGGCCGCATCGAACATTCGCTGCTGCTGGAAATCCTGACCGAACAGGCGTTCGGCACCATGATCCGCTCGCACTGACGTACCGCAACCAGGCGCCCGCGGCCGCTGCGGCGGCGCGGCGCCTTCCCCTCGTGCCTTCCCACGCCTCCCGCCGCTCCCCTCTCCGCCTGCGGCATCGCCCGGCCGGCAACAACGCCGGCGACACGGTCTGGCTGTTCGACCTCGACAACACGCTGCACGACGCCTCGCACGCGATCTTCCCGGCGATCAATGCCGCGATGACGGCCTACGTGGCGCGCGTGCTCGCCTGCGACGAGACCACCGCCAGCCGCGTGCGGGTCGACTACTGGAAGCGCTATGGCGCGACGCTGCTCGGCATGATCCGCCATCACGGCGTCGACCCGGCCGACTTCCTGCGCGCCGCGCACGAATTCCCCGATATCGCGCAGATGGTGCGCGTGCGCCGCGGCCTTGCGGCCCAGCTGCGCCGCCTGCCCGGCCGCAAGGTGCTGCTGACCAACGCGCCGCAGGACTATGCGCGCGCGGTGATGCGGGTGGCCGGCATCGCGCACTGCTTCGAGCGCGTGATCGCCATCGAGCAGATGTGGGTCCATGGCGATCTGCGGCCCAAGCCCGATCGGCGCATGCTGCGCCGCCTGCTGGCCCGGCTGCGGATCGCGCCCGGCCGTGCCGTGCTGGTCGAGGACACGGTCTCGCACCTGAAGCGCTATGCTGGCCTGGGGATACGCACCGCGTGGATCACCGGCTATCTGCGTTCGATGACGCCGAGCCGGCCGCATGACGTGCCCGCAGGCGCGGCCCGCGATGCCGCGCAGCAGGCGGCGTTGCGCGCCGAGGCCGAGCGCCATCCGCACGACCGCGACGCGGACCGCGCGGCCCGGCAGGAGGCGGTGACGCTGGTCGCTGCCGAGAACCAGACGCCCGGGCCGCGGCTCTCGCCCGAAACGCAGCCGGCTGGCAGCCATGCAGGCCCTGACGCGGCCGGCAGCGCAGCCGCCACGGCAACGCGCGATTGGGCCCGCAATTGGTCCCCCGATCGGACCCCCGATCGGACGCCAAACCGGACCCCAAACCGGACCCCAAACCGGACCCCAAACCGGACCCCGAACCGGGCCCGCATGGTGCACCGGCCGGGCTATGTGGACATAAAAGTACAATCGGTGCATCAACTCCATCGACGAATGCGGAGAAACGGGTCATGACGCAGAGCAACGAGGCAGCAGCACCGGCCGCGAACGCGGACGAGCGCGGCCAGCAGGGCGAGGGCGGCGGCGCTGCCGAGGCCGTGGTCGCGCGCAAGCGCCCGCGTCCCGGCGAGCGGCGCGTGCAGATCCTGCAGACGCTGGCCGGCATGCTCGAGCACCCGCGCTCCGAACGCATCACGACCGCGGCGCTGGCAGCCCGCCTCGGCGTTTCCGAGGCCGCGCTGTACCGGCATTTCGCCAGCAAGGCGCAGATGTTCGAGGGCCTGATCGCCTTTATCGAGCAGACCGTGTTCGGGCTGATCAACCAGATCACCGCGCAGGAGGAACACGGGCTGCGCCAGGTACAGGCGATCGTGCGGATGCTGCTGTCGTTCGCCGAGAAGAATCCCGGCATGACGCGCGTGCTGACCGGCGAGGCGCTGGTCGGCGAGCATGAACGCCTGCAGGAACGCATCAACCAGCTGGTGGACCGGATCGAGGCGTCGATCCGCCAATGCCTGAAGGTCGCCGCGACGCAGGCCGCGTTTCCCGCCGACGCCGACGTATCGGCACGCGCCGCGCTGATCGTCGCCACGGTGCAGGGGCACTGGCATCGCTATGCCAAGAGCGGCTTTCGCAAGCTGCCGGCGGGGCAGATCGATGCGCAGCTGCGCGTGCTGCTGGGCTGATCCCGTCCGATCCCGTGCGATCCCGCGTAGCCCGGCTGCGACCGTCGATATCCCGTTGCCGCGCGCGTCTTCTGCTGATGTCTATCGCTTTGCTCTATAATCTGCCGGTCGCGCCGATTTGATGACTGGCTTGCGGGCGCGCGGCGAGGGAAATTCCTTGCCACTATAAATGCGGCTAAAGAGGTTGGTCGGCGCCCCTCTCCGATTCGCGATTCGACAGGAACGCATTTTCAGGGACAACGCCACCGGCGGCGGACAGCGAAGCATCCGGCGCGACAACAACCCGACTTGGCTGCGTGATTCCAAACGCAAGACCGGTCGGGTTTTTTCATGCCCGTCGCACACGGGCCGCCTACATGACTGACGTTGCCTCGCCGTCCGTAAAGACGGAACCGGCCGCTCCCGCCGCCGTTTCCGCAGATTCCGCCGCCTCCAGCGCCGCGCTGCCGCTGCCGTCCGATTCGGTCGGCATCGTGACGCCGCAGCGCATGCATTTCGCCGAGCCGCTGCCGCTGCGCAACGGCTCGTCGCTGGCCGACTACGACCTGATGGTCGAGACCTACGGCACGCTCAATGCCGCGCGCACCAACGCCGTGCTGGTGTGCCACGCGCTGAACGCCTCGCACCACGTGGCGGGCGTCTACGCGCACGATCCGCGCGACGTGGGCTGGTGGGACAACATGGTCGGCCCCGGCAAGCCGCTCGATACCGACCGCTTCTTCGTGATCGGCATCAACAACCTGGGCTCGTGCTTCGGCTCGACCGGTCCGATGAGCCTGAACCCGGCCACCGGCCAGCCCTTCGGCGCCACCTTCCCGGTGGTCACGGTCGAGGACTGGGTCAATGCGCAGGCGCGCGTGGCCGACGCCTTCGGCATCGAGCAGTTCGCCGCGGTGATGGGCGGCAGCCTCGGTGGCATGCAGGCGCTGGCCTGGAGCCTGATGTATCCCGATCGGCTGCGCCATTGCATCGTGGTGGCCTCGACGCCGAAGCTGTCGGCGCAGAACATCGCCTTCAACGAGGTCGCGCGCAGCGCGATCCTGTCCGACCCCGACTTCCACGGCGGCAACTACTACGCGCATGGCGTCAAGCCCAAGCGCGGCTTGCGCGTGGCCCGGATGATCGGCCATATCACCTACCTGTCCGACGAGGACATGGCGGCGAAATTCGGCCGCGAGCTCAAGGCCGAGGACATCCGCTTCTCGTTCGATGTCGAGTTCCAGGTCGAGAGCTACCTGCGCTACCAGGGCGACAAGTTCGCCGAGTATTTCGACGCCAATACCTATCTGCTGATCACGCGCGCGCTCGACTACTTCGATCCGGCGCTGACGTTCGGCGGCGACCTGACCCGCGCCGTGGCGCATACGAAGGCCAGTTTCCTCGTCGCCAGCTTCACCACCGACTGGCGTTTTGCGCCGAGCCGCAGCCGCGAGCTGGTCAAGGCGCTGCTCGACAACAAGCGGCCGGTCAGCTACGCCGAGATCGATGCCCCGCATGGCCACGACGCCTTCCTGCTCGACGATCCGCGTTACCACAACCTGATGCGCGCCTATTACGAACGCATTGCCCGGGAGATCGGCGCATGAATGCCAAGTCCATCACCGAAGCGGCCAACGGCGTGCTGGCACGGCGGCCGGATTTTCGCGCGATCGCGCGCTGGATCGAACCGAATGCGACCGTGCTCGATCTGGGCTGCGGCGACGGCAGCCTGCTGCGCGTGCTGCAGGACGAGCTCGACGTGCAGGCCTACGGCATCGAGATCCGCGACGAGGGCGTGCTGGCGTGCGCGCAGAAGGGCGTGCATGTCATCCAGCAGAACCTGGAGGGCGGACTCGCGCTGTTCGAGGACAAGAGCTTCGACACCGTGATCCTGTCGCAGACGCTGCAGACGATCCACAACACCGCGCAGGTGCTGCGCGACACGCTGCGCGTCGGCCGCGAGTGCATCGTGTCGTTCCCGAACTTCGGCTACTGGCCGCACCGGCTGTCGGTGTTCCGCGGCCGCATGCCGGTGTCCGAGTCGCTGCCCTACCAGTGGTACGACACGCCCAACGTGCGCGTGCTGACCATCAGCGACTTCGAGGCGCTGGCGCCCAAGGTCGGGCTGCGCATCCTCGATCGCGTGGTGATGCACGAGGGCATCACGGTGAACTGGGGCGTCAACTGGCGCGGCAGCCTGGCGGTGTATCGGGTCTGTTCGGCCTGAGGGCCGGTCCGGGGGACGGTCTGACGAGCCGCCCTGGCTACTTCGGCCTGACTCATCGGCCTGACTGCTCGCCTGACTGCTCGCCTGACTCCTCGCCTGACTCCTCGCCTGACTGCGCGCCTGACTGCTCGCCTGACTCCCCGGCCGAGTCTGTTCGGCCCGGGATGGCTTCGGAGGGGGCGGCCGGCACTTGACGAGCGGCCACCCGGACGACTACCGTACGGAAATTCCGAACGATCGTTCGCTTTTCGGCGAGGCCCCATGTCCGCGACATCCGAGCTGCATCCCTTCGACGACGCGATTGCGTTGACCCCCGCCGGCGAGCACCGCTTTACCGGCCGCACCACCGAGTCGTACTGGAACATGATCGGGCCGTACGGCGGCATCACGGCGGCGACGCTGCTGCAGGCGGCGCTGCAGCATCCGCAGCGGCTCGGCGATCCGATCGCGCTGACCGTCAATTTCGCCGGACCGATCGCCGAGGGTCCGTTCACGATCGAGGCGCGGCCCGCGCGCACCAACCGCTCGACCCAGCACTGGTCGCTGGAACTGGTACAGAACGGCGAGGTGGCGACTACCGCCAGCGCGGTGTTCGCCGTGCGGCGCGACACCTGGGGCTGCGGCGAGGCTGTCTTTCCCGACGTGCCGCCGGCCGACGCCATCGCGCCGCTGCCGACCGGCTTCGCGCCGGTGCGCTGGTTCAAGTCCTACGAGATGCGCCCGGTGCGGGGCGCCAAGCCCGCGGCCGAGCCCGGCACCGAGCATCCGGACAGCCTGACCCAGTTCTGGCTGCGCGACCACCCGGCCCGCACGCCCGACTATGCGTCGATCGCGGCCTGGTGCGACAGCTTCTATCCGCGCATCTTCCTCAAGCGCGCCGGCTTCGTGCCGGCCGGCACGGTCTCGCTGACGACCTATTTCCACGCGGATGCCGCCACGCTGGCGGCGCTGGGCGATCGCCACGCGCTGGGCAGCGCGCGGGCGCAGGTGTTCCGGCAGGGCTTCTTCGACCAGAGCGCGCAACTGTGGAGCCCGGACGGCGAGCTGCTGGCCAGCTCGCATCAGATCGTCTACTACAAGCAGTAGACGCGCCGGCTGCCCTCTCCCCAGCCCTCTCCCGCTTGCGGGAGGGAGAGAGGGCAGGGCGGTTGCCTACCCTGGCATCAACCCTCGCGAACGCCCTTGCCCTGTGCCCGGCCATCTGCCGGGAGCGGAACGGCCGAAACGGCGCCGGACTCGTCGCGCGGCGTACGCGTCTGGCTCTCGTAGCGCTCCACCGTTCCGCGCATGGCGCGCAGCAGCAGCAGCCCCGGCAGCGCCACGACCACCGTGCCCAGGTAGAACGGCGCCCAGCCGAACGATTCGACCAGATAGCCCGAGGTCGGTCCGACATAGACGCGCCCGACCGAGGCCAGCGCCGACAGCAGCGCGTACTGCGTCGCCGAGAACGAGCGGTTGCACAGCGCCATCAGCAGCGCGACGAAGGCCGCGGTGCCCATGCCCCCGCACAGGTTCTCGACCGCGATGGTCGCGCCCATCGACCACAGATGGGCCGGCGTCACCGCCAGCAGCCAGTAGCCGAAGTTCGACACGGCCTGCAGCACGCCGAACAGCATCAGCGAGCGGTACAGGCCCAGCCTGACCATCAGCGTGCCGCCGAACAGCGCGCCGATGATGGTGGCCGCCAGGCCCAGCGTCTTGTTGACGAGCCCGACCTCGCCGGCGGAAAAGCCCACGCCGCGGATCAGGAAGGTGGTCGACAGGCTGCCGGCGAAGGCGTCGCCGAGCTTGTACAGCACGATCAGGCCCAGCAGCCACCACGCGCCGGTGCGTCCGAAGAAGTCGCGCAGCGGACCGACCACCGCCTCCTCCAGCGAGCGCGGCGCGCGCGGCGGCGACTCGGCGCGCGGCGCCCACGGCAGCGTCAGCAGGCCGACCGCCATCAGCGCGGCCATCAGCAGGTACATCTGCTGCCAGCCCAGCACGCGGTCCGCCAGCCACAGCGCCAGGCCGCCCGATACCAGCATCGCCAGCCGGTAGCCGAGCACCTTGACCGCCGCGCCGGCGCCGCGCTCGGCGGGCCGCAGCACGTCGGTGCTGTAGGCGTCGAACACGATGTCCTGCGAGGCCGACAGGAAGGCCACCAGCGTGGCCAGCCCCGCCAGCAGCCACAGCGCCTCGCGCGGCGGGCAGAAGGCCATGCCGGCGATGCCGAGCACCAGGCCGATCTGCGTCAGCAGCAGCCAGCCGCGCCGCCGGTCCAGCAGCGGCGGCGTGTAGCGGTCCATCAGCGGCGCCCACAGGAACTTGAAGATGTAGGCCTGGCCGACCAGCGAGAAGAAGCCGATGGTCTTGATGTCCAGCCCTTCGACCGTCATCCAGGCCTGCAGCGTGCCCGAGGTCAGCGCCAGCGGCAGCCCCGAGGCGAAGCCCAGCGTCAGCATCGCGCCGATGCGGCGATTGCGGAAAATATCGAGATAGTCTTGGAAGGTCATGAAGGCGGGGGCAGGGGCCGGGCGCAGCAGGCGGTTGGAGCGCCTGGAGGGCCCTGGGTGGCGATCGGGCGCCGTGTATTATTGCATCAGCCTTCGTGATGTCTGTCGCATTCTGTTGAAACAATGCCCCTTCCCTTGCGTCTGGCCATGTCCGCTCCCTCCGTTGCCGTTCCCTCATCGCGTTCGCTTGCCCTCGTCGCGCCGCTGCGCCGGCTGACGCTGGCCGTGCTCGGCGCCGTGGCGCTGCTCGGCGCGCCCGCTGTGCTGGCGCAGTCCGACGGCGTCAATGTGCAGCGCGGCGGCGGCGCGGTCAGCCAGCTGGTGCCGGCCGAGGCGATCGAGCAGCAGGCCGCGCAGGAGTACGAGCAGATCAAGCAGGAGGCGCGCGCCAAGGGCGCGCTGGCGCCGTCGAACGATCCGCGCCTGGCGCGCCTGCGCACGATCTCGGAACGCATCCTGCCGCAGGCCGCCCGCTGGAACGACCGCGCCAAGGGCTGGAAGTGGGAGGTCAATCTGATCAAGGCCAAGCAGGTCAACGCCTTCTGCATGCCCGGCGGCAAGATCGCGGTCTATACCGGCTTTCTGGACCAGATCAAGCCCACCGACGACGAGCTGGCGATGGTGATCGGCCACGAGATCGCCCACGCGCTGCAGGAGCATGCCCGCGAGCGCGCCGCCAAGGCCGAGATCACCAACCTCGGCGCCAACGTGATTTCGCAGCTGTTCGGCTTCGGCAATCTGGGCAATCTGGCGCTGGGCACCGGCGCGCATCTGCTGACGCTGAAGTTCTCGCGCTCGGACGAGACCGAGGCCGACCTGGTCGGCATGGATATCGCGGCGCGCGCGGGCTACGATCCGCGCGCCGCGGTGACGCTGTGGCAGAAGATGGGCAAGGTGTCGCAGTCGTCGGCGGCCGGCGCCAGCATGGATTTCCTCTCCACGCACCCGTCGGGCCAGTCGCGCATCGCCGAGCTGCAGCGGCACATGCCCGAGGTGCTGCCGCTGTACGCGCGGGCGATCGGCACCACGGTCGAGCGGTTGCCCGCGTATCGAACCAATATGGGGGGGCTGGCCAACGCGCCGGTCGATCGCGGCGACGAGGACAAGCAGCAGCCGCTCAAGCGGTAGCGCGCCGGCGCCCGGCAGACTTGCCGGAAGCCCGGGGACAAACCGGGCATAAACGGCGCATAAACGGCGCATGAACGGCGCAAAAACCCGGTACAAACACAAACGGCCCCGAATCGGGGCCGTTTGCATCGGTGAGGCAGGAAAGCGAAAGGGTCAGGCGGTCAGCCCGGTCGCCTCATCCGCGCCGATATGCACGTTCATGCATTGCACCGCGGCGCCGGCCGCGCCCTTGCCGAGGTTGTCCAGCCGCGCGATCAGCACGATGCGGTCGGCCGAGCCGAACACGAACAGATCCACGCGATTGGTGTCGTTGTTGGCTTGCACGTCGAAGAAGCCATTGTCCAGGTGCTCGTCGCTGGCGGCGGGCATCACGCGGACGAACTGCTCGCCCTCGTAGTGCTTGCGGTAGATCTCGGCGATCTGCTCCGGCGTGACCTTGCGCGCGAGGCGATCCGGGAACACCGGCACCGTGACGGCCAGGCCCTTGTAGAACTTGCCGACGATCGGGCTGAAGATCGGCGCCTGCGCGAGGCCGGTCTGCACGCGCATCTCGGGCAGATGCTTGTGCTCGAGCCCCAGCGCATAGGCGCGCGGGCTGTCGAGCTTCGGATTGCCGCCCGCCTCGAAGTCCGCAATCATCTTCTTGCCGCCGCCGCTGTAGCCGGTCAGCGAGAACGCGGTGACCGGGTAGTCGGGCTGCATCACGCCGGCATCGACCAGCGGACGCACGGCCAGCACGAAGGCGCTGGCGTGGCAGCCCGGCACGGCGATGCGCTTGCTGGCGCGGATCTTCTCGCGCTGGCCGCGCACCAGCTCCGGCAGGCCGTAGGCCCAGTTGTCGGCGGTGCGGAACGCCGTGCTGGCGTCGATCACGCAGGTATTCGGATTGGTCACCAACGACACCGCCTCGCGCGAGGCCACGTCCGGCAGGCACAGGAAGGCCACGTCGGCGGCGTTCAGGAAGCGTGCTCGCTCGGCCGGATCCTTGCGCTTGTCTTCCGCGATGCGCAGCAGTTCGACATCGGAACGGCCGGACAGATAATCGAGCAGCCGGAGGCCGGTGGTGCCTTCCTGGCCGTCGACGAACACTTTGAATGCCATGGTGGACTCGCTTGGTAATACGGGTGAGGGGTGCATTGTAACGAGGATGCCCGGGCACCGCAGCGGCAATCCGCCCCGGCGGCCTGCGTCCGGGCGTTGCCGTTACAGCGGGAAGTCGTAGTCGATCGACAGCGGCGCGTGGTCGCTGAACTTCTCGTCCTTGTAGATCGAGCACGCCTTGGCGGTATCGGCGATCTTCGGCGTGGCCAGGTGATAGTCGATGCGCCAGCCGACGTTCTTCGCGTAGGCCTGGCCGCGGTTGCTCCACCAGGTGTATTGCTCGGGCCGCGGGTCCAGCTTGCGGAACACGTCGACATAGCCGTGCACGTCGAACAGCTCGCCGATCCAGGCACGTTCCTCGGGCAGGAAGCCGGAGTTCTTCAGGTTGCCCTTCCAGTTCTTGATGTCGATTTCCTTGTGCGCGATGTTGACGTCGCCGCACAGCACGATCTCGCGCCCGCTGGCCTTGAGCTGCAGCAGATGGGGCAGGAAGGCCTCCATGAAGCGGTACTTGGCCAGTTGCCGTTCCTCGGAGCTGGAGCCCGACGGCACGTAGACCGAGATCACGGCCAGATGCGGATACTGCACTTCGACATAGCGGCCTTCGCTGTCGAACTCGGCGTTGCCGAAGCCGGTGATGACGCGCTCGGGCTTGTGGCGGGTGTACAGGCCGACGCCGCTGTAGCCCTTCTTCTCGGCGTAGTGGAAGTAGCCGTGATAGCCGTGCGGCGCCAGGAAGGCCTCGGTCATGTCGGCGGCCTGCGCCTTGAGCTCCTGCACGCAGACCATGTCGGCGTCCTGCTTGCCCATCCAGTCGAAGAAGCCTTTCTTGGCCGCCGAGCGGATGCCGTTGAGGTTGGCACTGATAATCCGTAACATCTCGGGAAATTTTTTGAAGAGAGAAAAGATGACGCAGCAAACCACGCCGGCGGCGGACGACCTCAGCCAGACCTTCATCCGCTTCGCGCTGGACGCGGGCGTGCTGTCCTTCGGCGAATTCGTCACCAAGGCGGGACGCAAATCGCCGTATTTCTTCAACGCGGGGCTGTTCAACGAGGGCGCCACGCTGGGCCAGGTGGCGCAATTCTATGCGAAAACCCTGCTGGCCTCGGGTGTCGCATTCGACATGCTGTTCGGGCCCGCCTACAAGGGCATCACGCTGGCGTCGGCCACCGCGGTGGCGCTGGCGGGCATGGGCCGCAACGTCGGCTTCGCCTACAACCGCAAGGAAGCCAAGGACCACGGCGAGGGCGGCACGCTGGTCGGCGCGAAGCTGCAGGGCAAGGTGGTGATCGTCGACGACGTGATCTCGGCCGGCACCTCGGTGCGCGAATCGGTGCAGATGATCCGGGCTGCCGGCGCCGAGCCGGCCGCGGTGCTGATCGCGCTGGACCGGATGGAGAAAAGCGGCACCGCCGAGCAGATCGGCGCGCATTCCGCGGTGCAGGACGTGCAGCGCGAATTCGGCGTGCCGGTGATCGCGATCGCCTCGCTGGCTGACCTGCTGGCGTATCTGGACGCCGCGCAGGACCCGGCGCTGGGCGCCTCGCGCGACGCGGTGGCGGCCTACCGGCAGCGCTACGGCGTTTGAACTCGGGCCTGCGGGGCGGGCCTCGTCAAGCCCCCGCAAGGCCTTCGGCCCTCGGGGCTGCGGGCCCCGCGCCCGTCGGGCCCCAATCCTTGCTTCCCCCGCTCGACTTCGACGACTCGACGACTACTCGACCTTCAGCTTGTCCAGCCCCGGCGCGGACGGCGGATAGGCCGGCTTGAGCCGCGCGAAGGTCTCGCGCAGGATCTCCGCGACCATCAGATTGCGGTGCGTCTTCGAATCGGCCGGAATCACGTGCCAGGGCGCCTCCGGCGTCGCCGTCGCGGCGATCGCGTCCTGGTAGGCGTCCATATAGGCGTCCCAGTGCCGGCGCTCGGCCAGGTCGTTGGGATCGAACTTCCAGTGCTTCTGCGGATCGGCGAGCCGCGCCTCGAGCCGGGACTTCTGCTCGTCCTTCGAAATATGCAGGAAGCACTTGACCAGCGTGGTGCCGGTCTCGACCAGCAGGCTTTCGAAGTGGCGGATCTGCCGGTAGCGGCGCTCGCACTCGGCCGCGTCGATCCAGCCATGCACGCGCGTGATCAGCACGTCCTCGTAGTGGCTGCGGTTGAACACCGCGATCTCGCCGGCGCGCGGCACCTGGGCGTGGACGCGCCACAGGTAGTCGCGCGCCTTCTCCTCCGAGGTCGGCGCCTTGAAGCCGACCACGCGCAGCCCCAGCGGATCGAAGCTGCGGAACACGCCGCGCACCGTGCCATCCTTGCCGCTGGTATCCATGCCCTGCAGGATCACCAGCAGCTTGCGCGACTGCTCGGCGTAGAAGATGTCCTGCTGCTCGTCCAGATGCGTCGACAGCTCGGTCAGGCGGGCCCGGTCGCTGGTCTTGTCGCCGCTGGAGAAGGGCTTGGCGCCCGCATCGAAGCGGTCCAGGCGAAAGCCCTTGCCGTTGGCGATGCGGTAGGGATCGAGCGGCGTGACTGGCATGGGCGCTACTCCGCGTTGGCGCCGGGGGTCCGGCAGGGTCACTGGGGCAGGTCGGGCAGCTTGGGGGAGGTCGGGCAGCTGGGGCAGGTCCGGCAGCTGAGAACGTCCGGGCGCGTGCCACCAAATCGCTGGAATCAGCCGCGCGGCTGCAACGCGTCCAGCTCGATCGAGCCTTCGAATACCGTGGTGGCCGGACCGGTCATCCGCACCGGGGTCCCGTCGCCGTCCCAGGCGATGCTCAGGTCGCCGCCATGCGTATGCACCTTGACCGGCGAGTCGAGCAGGCCGCGCCGGATGCCGGCGACCACGGCCGCGCAGGCGCCGGTGCCGCAGGCCAGCGTCTCGCCGGAGCCGCGCTCGAACACGCGCAGCCGGATCGTATTGCGGTCGACCACCTGCATGAAGCCGGCATTGACCCGCTTCGGGAAGGCGGCATGGTGCTCGATTACCGGGCCGTCCTCGCGCACCGGGAAGCGCTCGGTGTCGTCGACCACCTGCACCGCATGCGGATTGCCCATCGACACCGCCGAAATCCACACGGTGCGGCCATTGGTTTCGATGCCGTACAGCGTGTCGCCGCCCTCGGTGCGCGTCGGCAGCCCCTCGGGCAGGAACGGGATCCGCGCCGGCTCGAACTCGGGCGCGCCCATGTCGACCGTGACCTGGCCGTCGTCGTTCAGCGTCAGCGTGATGACGCCGTTCATCACCTCGACGCGGACCGAGCGCTTGTCGGTCAGGCCGTGGTCGGTGACGAACCGGACGAAGCAGCGCGCGCCGTTGCCGCAGTGCTCGACCTCGCCGCCGTCGGCGTTGAAGATCCGGTAGCGGAAGTCGACATCGGGCCGGGTCGGCTTCTCGACGATCAGGATCTGGTCCGCACCCACGCCGAAATGCCGGCTCGCCAGCGCGCGCCATTGCTCGGTGCTCAGGTTCAGGGTCTGGTGGATGCCGTCCAGCACGACGAAGTCGTTGCCGGCGCCGTGCATCTTGGTGAACTGGATTTTCATGGCGCGGTTCGGGAAAAGCCGGGACCGGTCAGGACCGGAAGCCGGAAGGCCGCGGGCGGCCGGTGTCGGTGTTCTGGGTTTGCGGCCGCCGCAATGTCGGCCGAACGTCAATATATCTCGGGTTCGCCGGGCGGGCGATGCTTGAAGCGTTTGTGCACCCAGTAGTACTCGGCGATGCGCGGGCGGATGCAGTCCTCGAAGAAGGCGTTCATCCGCCGCGTGTCCTCGGTCACGCTCTCGCCCGGATAGTTGTCCCAGGCGGGCAGGATGCGCAGCACATAGCCGCGATAGTCTGGCAGCTGCTCGGTATAGATCGGCACGACCTTGGCGCCGGTCAGCCGCGCCAGCCGCGACACCGAGGTCAGCGTCAGCGCCTGCGCGCCGAAGAAGGGCACGAATTCCGAGTCGCGCTCGCCGAAGTCCATGTCGGAGATCAGCTGCAGCGCCTCGCCCTTCTTCAGGCAGCGGATGATGTCGCGCACGCTGTCGTTGCGCGCAATCATGTTGGCGCCGAAGCGGCCGCGGGCCTGCTTCAGGAAGCCGTCGAACAGCGCATTCTTCTGCTTGGTGTAGAGCGACGCGCCCGAGCGGCCCACGTGGTCGCGCAGGTAGATCGTCAGCCGGATCGCGCCGGCCTCGACGCCGGACAGGTGCAGCGTGACCAGGATGTGCGGCTCGCCGTCGAGCGCGACCAGGTTGGCCTGGTCGTCGATCTGCACCCAGCGGCGCATCTGTGTCTCGCTGCCGGTCCAGAAGATGCCGCGCTCGGCGAAGCTGCGGAACACCGAGCGGAACGACTGGCGCGACAGCTCGGCGATCTCGGCCTCGGACTTGTCGGGGAAGGCCAGGCGCAGGTTGGCGCGGACCACCTCGCGGCGGCCGCTGGGAAACAGGTACAGCAGGCTGCCGAGCCCTTCGCCGAAGCGGGCGACCAGGGGGTAGGGCAGCTTGCCGAGCACGGTCAGCAGACCGATGCCCAGCCAGGTGAAAAGACGGCTCATGGATGCGAAGTCGGGGAAGTCGGTTCCGTGGCGGACAGGTCGGCCGCCCCGGCCGCCGTGGCGGCCGTGGTGGCGCCCAATGCTGGCGGGGCGGGCGGCGTGGATGGCGCGGGCGCCTCGGGCGGCCACGGCGGCGGCAATTCCGCGCCGGCCGGGTGCTTGTAGCGGTTGTAGCCCCACAGGTACTGGGTCGGTGCCAGCCGTACCAGCTCCTCCACCACGCCGTTGATCACGGCGGCGGCGGCGGCCGGATCCTCGGGCAGCGGCTCTTCGATCACACGCAGAAAGGCACGATAGCCGCCGCCGCGCGGCAGACGGATCGAGGCAACGATGGCGACCGGCGCGCCGCTCCATTGCTGCAGCCGCTGCACCAGCGTCATCGTGTACGCGGGACGGCCGAAGAACGGCGCCCACGTGCCCTCGCCGCCGATCGGCACCTGGTCGGGCAGGATGCCGATGGCCTCCTTGCGCTTGAGCGCCTTGACCAGCATGCGCACGCCGCGCGGATTGGCCGGCGCGCTGGTCATGTTGGGGCGGTTGCGCATGCGTTCGACCCAGTCGCGCAGCCAGGGCTGGTGCGGCGGCTTGAACAGCACCGTGACGGGCCGGCGCATCGCATACGACTGCGGCAATACCTCGAAGCAGCCCAGGTGCGGCGTCAGCACGATCACGCCGCGTCCCTGGTCCTGCAGTCGGTCCAACGCCGGCCAGACTACCTCGTTGAAGTCGTACAGCTTCGCCTTGATGGTGTGCCGGGTCCAGAAATAGGGCATCTCCAGGATCATGCGTCCCATCGAGCGGGCGGCCTCGTTCACCATCTCGTCGGTGGCGTCAGGAAAGGCGTGGCGGAAGTTCTCGGTCAGGCGCGTCCCGTAGCGGCCCGGCCACTTGGCTGCCAGCAGGCCCAGCGCGCCGCCGATGGCCTGCAACCAGGCCAGCGGCAGGCGGGAAATCAGCCAGAACAGGTAAGTCATGGGAGTCTGTCACGCGGCTTGGGGCGGGAGCTCCGCACCCGCCGGGTGCTTGTAACGGTTGTAGCCCCACAGGTATTGCGTCGGCGCTTCGGCGACCAGCGATTCGACCGTGCGGTTGAGCACGGTGGCTGCCTCGACGGGATCGTCCGGCAGCCTGTCTTCCAGCACCCGCATGTGGGCGATATAGGTGGCGCCTTGCGCGGTGCGCTCGGCGAAGACCATCGCGATCGGCGCGCCGGTCAGTTGCTGCAGCCGCTGCACCAGCGTCATGGTGTACGCGGGCTTGCCGAAGAACGGCGCCCATACCCCTTCGCCGCCCTTGGGCACCTGGTCGGGCAGGATGCCGATCGACTCGCCGCGCTTGAGCGCCTTGACCAGCGTGCGCACGCCGCGCGGCGTGGCCGCCGCCATCACCAGATTGGGCCGGGTGCGCATGCGCTCGATCCAGTCGCGCAGCCATGGCTGGTGCGGCGGCTTGTACAGCGCGGTCACCTTGTGGCGCAGCGCGTACGCCTGCGGCAGTACTTCGAAGCAACCGAGATGGGGGACCAGCATGATCAGCCCGTTGCCCTTGCCCAGCAGCCGGTCGAGCTCCGGCCAGGTGTGTTCGGAGAACCCGGCCAGCCGCGCCTTCAGCGTCCTGCGGCTCCAGAAGTACGGCATCTCCATCACCATCCGGCCGGTGGAGCGCGCCGCCTCGGCCAGCATCTGGTCGGTGGCGTCGGGATAGGCCTGGCGGAAATTCTCGGTGAGTCGCCTGCCGTAGCGGCCCGGCAGGCGCGCGGCCAGCAGGCCGAGCACGCCGCCAATGGCTTGCAGCCATGCCAGCGGCAAGCGGGCAATCAGCCAGAACAGGAAGGTCATGGAGTCCCAACAAGGGGCCGGCCCCGGGCCGGCGTGGTTCATTCTTCCGCGGTTATTGTTTCGCGGCCGCCGCCGATCGCCTCGGCGAGCGCCGATGGCCTCGGCACACCGTTGCGGCGGCGCGTGTGCGGCGCCGCGCAGGCGCGTATAATACCGCGCATCGCCGAGTTAACTGACAACTTGCGGGGCGATACCGTCTCATCAGGACGTGCTGAAAATACCGCTAAAGCGTCGCCGCCCGGACTGAACATGGTTGGCACGCAATAGCTAACCTGGAGAAAAAGTTCGTGGCAAACGACTTCCTCTTTACTTCGGAATCCGTCTCCGAAGGCCATCCCGACAAGGTCGCCGACCAGATTTCCGACGCCGTCCTGGACGCCATCCTGGCCCAGGACAAATACGCGCGCGTCGCCGCCGAAACCCTGTGCAATACCGGGCTGGTGGTATTGGCCGGGGAAATCACCACCACGGCCAACGTCGACTATATCCAGGTCGCGCGCGAAACCATCAAGCGCATCGGCTACGACAACACCGATTACGGCATCGATTACAAGGGCTGCGCCGTGCTGGTGGCCTACGACAAGCAATCGCCCGATATCGCGCAGGGCGTCGACCGTGCCTCGGACGATTATCTGAACCAGGGCGCCGGCGACCAGGGCCTGATGTTCGGCTATGCCTGCGACGAGACCCCGGAACTGATGCCGTTCCCGATCTACTACTCGCACCGCCTGGTCGAGCGCCAGTCGCAGCTGCGCCGCGACGGCCGCCTGCCCTGGCTGCGTCCGGACGCCAAGTCGCAGGTCACCGTGCGCTATGTCGACGGCCGTCCGCACAGCGTCGACACCGTGGTGCTGTCGACCCAGCACGCGCCGGACATCACCCAGGCGCAGATCCGCGAGGCGGTGATCGAGGAGATCATCAAGCCGGTGCTGCCGCCCGAGATGCTCAAGGACACCAAGTACCTGGTGAACCCGACCGGCCGCTTCGTCATCGGCGGCCCGCAGGGCGACTGCGGCCTGACCGGCCGCAAGATCATCGTCGACACCTATGGCGGCGCGGCGCCGCACGGCGGCGGCGCGTTCTCGGGCAAGGACCCGTCCAAGGTCGACCGCTCGGCGGCCTACGCGGCCCGCTATGTGGCCAAGAACGTGGTGGCCGCGGGCCTGGCGCGCCAGTGCCAGGTGCAGGTCAGCTACGCGATCGGCGTGGCGCGCCCGATCAACGTGACGGTCTACACCGAAGGCACCGGCAAGATCTCGGACGAGGCGATCGCCAAACTGGTGATGGAGCACTTCGACCTGCGGCCCAAGGGCATCGTGCAGATGCTGGACCTGCTGCGACCGATCTACGAGAAGACCGCCGCCTACGGCCACTTCGGCCGCGAGGAGCCGGAATTCCCGTGGGAAGCCACCGACAAGGCCGCGGCACTGCGCGCGGCGGCCGGGCTGTAATCCTTCCTGGTGTTCTCCCCTCTCCCGCCCGCGGGAGAGGGGCCGGGGAGGGCAGCGGCGGCCCAAAGGCCACCGCCGCCCTCACTCTCACCCTACCTTCACTTCGATCCGACGCGGCTGCGCTTCGGCCTGCTTCGGAATCCGCAGATTCAGCACGCCGTCCTTCAGCACCGCCGAGATCGCGCTGCTGTCCAGCTCGCGGCTCAGCGTGAAGACGCGCTTGTAGCGGGCGATCTGCACCTCGGCATAGACCGGCTCCAGCCCTTCGGGCATCTCCTGGCGAATCTCGCCCTCGATGGTCAGGCTGTCGCGGTCGGCGCGCACCTGCAGCGTGTCGCGCGACACGCCCGGCAGGTCCGCCAGCAGCGTGATGCCGGTCGAATCCTCGGTCACGTCCACGCGCGGCAACAGCGTCGCGTTGGCGGCCGCATTGCCGTTGTCGTTCTTCCCGCCGACGTTCGCGTTCACGTTCAGGTTCCGGTCCTGGTCGGTCCGGGTGACGGCTTGATCGTTCATGATGAACCTCCTGCTCGGTGCAATCATCGGGTCAGTTCACGGTGATCCGGCGCGGCTGGGCCGATTCCTGGCGAGCGATCGAGATCCGCAGCAGCCCGTCGCGATAGGTGGCGTCGATCCGGGCGGTATCGACGTCCTCCGGCAGCGAAATCACGCGCCGGAAGCTGCCGTTGAAGCGCTCCCGCACATAGACGTTGGTGTCCTCGCCCAGCCTTGAAGAGCCCGAGCCCGAGCCCGAGCCCGAGGCCGACTGGCCCTGCTGGCCGGCCTGCTGACTGGCCGACGGGTCGGTCTGCCCGCTCTGCGCGGTCTGTGGCTGCGTGCCCTGCATCTGCGCGCTGCGCTGGCCGGCGATGGTCAGCAGGCCGCGGTCGACGCTGACGTCGAGCGTGGACGGATCGATACCCGGCGCGAAGGCATAGACCTCGACGCTGGACGGCGTCATGCCGATGTTGACGGCAGGAAACGCGCCGCGCGCCACCGCGCGGATGCTGCTCGGCGTCGAGAGGAACTGTTGCAGTTCGCGCTGCAGCCGGTCGAACTCGGCAAACAGGCTGCCCGGAGAACTCAGCAACGATGCGTACATGGCATTACCTCCTTGCTCCTTGCTACTCCTAGCGACTCGTATTCGGACCGGCGCGGCCGGCCCCCCGCGTGCCGGCGCTGGCCGGCGCGCTTCGTCACGAATGTAGTGTCGGACGACGTCGCTTCAAGAGCCGAAAACATGGCGCGACGCTGGCGCGCCAAGCGTGCCGTGGCGCGGCGGTAGAATCGCGCCATCAGGCGTGGCACACGCCAGCATGCCGAGGAATCCCATGTCCGTTCAAACCGCTGTCCCTCCCGTCGCGCCTTCGACCGGCGCGGCGCCGTCCGCCGCTGCCGGCGGGCTCGACCTGATCCGCCCGCAGCCCTATACCGACTGGGCGCCGCAGCTGCGCGCCGAAACGGCCGCGGGCCTGCGCCGCGAGCTCGAGCAGGGCGCGGTGCTGTACTTCCCCGACCTGCATTTCCGCTTCGAACCGGGCGAGGAGCGCTTCCTCGACAGCCGCTGGTCGGATGGCAAGTCCAAGAACATCAACCTGCGCGCCAACGACACCGCGGTGCGCGGCGCCGTGGGCAGCCCCCAGGATCTCGCCGACCTGTACGCGCTGATCCGGCGCTATGCCGAATACAGCGAGCGGCTGGTGCTGGCGCTGTTCCCCGAATACGGCCCGCATCTGGAGCGCGCCGGCACCTCGCTGCGGCCCAGCGAAATCGCCGGGCGCCCGGTCAGCTGGCGCAAGGACGATACGCGGCTGCACGTGGACTCGTTCCCGTCCAATCCGATGCTGGGCAAGCGCCTGCTGCGCGTCTTCCACAACATCGATCCGCAGGCGCCGCGGGTGTGGCGCGTCGGCGAGCCCTTCGCCGATTTCGCCCAGCGCTTCGTGCCGCGCACCAAGGGCATGTGGCCGGGACAGGCCTGGCTGATGAAGCAGCTGCATATCACCAAGCGCGAGCGCTCGGAATACGACCACCGCATGCTGCAGCTGCACGACATGGCCAAGGCCGACCTGGACTACCAGGCCAAGGTACCGCAGCAGGAATTCCACTTCCCGCCGGGTTCGACCTGGATCGTCTTCAGCGATCAGGTGCTGCACGCCGCGATGCGCGGCCGCGCGATGATGGAGCAGACCTACTACCTCGATCCGCGCGCGATCTCGGACCACACGCACTCGCCGGAAGCGGTGCTGTCGCGGATGCTGGGCAAGCCGATGCTGAAGGCGTAATACCGGCCGCAAGGGCGGGGCGCGCGCGCGTCCTGCCTACTTTTTCCTGCCATTCCCCCCGCCTTTTCCCGGCATTCCCGCCATTTCCGCCGCGCGTTCGCCGCGTTTCCCCCGCGTTTTCGCCGGGCTCGACCGGCCCCTCCGCGTTCTCCTTCTGCCCCTCGACAAAGCGCCTACACTGGGCAGCATAGACCGCGTTCGCGCCCCGTCCGCCGGCCCTGCGTGGCGGCCCGATGCGCGAAGCAAGCGGCGCGCCGACTTGCCATCGTGCGAGGGGACAAATGGACACCAGTTTCGATTACATCGTGATCGGGGGCGGCGCGGCGGCGTGCGCGCTGGCCGGCAGGCTCGCCGACAGCGGCAGCGAATCGATCGCCCTGCTCGAGGCCGCCTGGCCCGACGATGACGCGCCGGACTGGGGTCCCTATCTGCGTGGCGCGCCATCCGACTACGACGGCTGGGCCGAGGCCGGCTGCGACGGCTGGTCCTGGGACGACGTGCTGCCGTGCTTTCGCCGCGCCGAATGCAATACCCGCGTGATGGGGCGCGACGATGACCCCTGGCATGGCGGCAACGGTCCGCTGCATGTCGGCGATCCCTCCGCGCCTTCGCCGCTGGCCCGCTACTTCGTCGAGTCGGCCGCCCATGCCGGCCACCCGCGCAACGACGACTTCAATGGCCCCCGGCAGGAGGGCGTCGGCTGGTTCCAGAGCGCGCGCCATCGCGGCGAGCCGTGGAGCGCGGCGCGTGCCTATCTGCATCGCGGCGTCGGCGGCAACCTGCAGGTCCTGCACGGCATGCAGGCGCAGCGCATTCTCTTCGAAGGCCGCCGCGCGGTCGGCGTGCAGGCGCTGCGCCACGGCCGGCTCGTCCAGTTGCGCGCGCGGCGCGAGGTGGTGCTCGCCGCCGGCGCGATCGGCTCGCCGCAACTGCTGATGGTCTCCGGTATCGGGCCCGCCGATCATCTGCGCGAGCACGGCATCGGCGTCGTGCAGCATCTGCCGGGCGTGGGTTTGAATCTGCAGCAACCGGTCGGCATGCTGCTGCACAAGCGCGGGCCGACGCCGCCGTCGCTGCGGCAATCGTTCGGGCCGCGTTTTCTCGGCGGCGATTCGTCGATCGGCAGGTCGCTCGCCGCGGCGTGGCACTGGCTGCGGCATGGGGCCGGACTCGGCGGGCGGCGCAACACGCTGGCGCAGGCGGAGCCCGTCAGCGCGGGCGCGCTGCTCAGGAGCCAGCCTGAACTCTCCGAACCCGATCTGCAACTGCGCTTCGTGGTCGGGCCGGGCCATGCGCGCGGCGATGGGGACGGGCATGGCCAGAGCTACGGCTGCCGCGTGCTGCTGCTGCGTCCGCGCAGCCGCGGACGGTTGCGGCTGGCGGGCGGCGACCCGCAGCGGCGGCCGCTGGTCGAGGCCGGCCTGCTCGGCGATGCGCAGGACGTGCGCGACCTGATCGCGGGCGTGGCGCTGGTGCGGCGCATCCTCGCGCAGCCGCCGCTGGCCGCGTTCGGCGGCAAGGCGCTGTATTGCGGCGGGGTGCGCGCCGATCCCGATGACGACGCGGCCATCGACGCGCTGGTCCGCGCCCATGCGGAAGGCGCGGAGCGGCCGGCCGGCACCTGCCGGATGGGCATCGATGCGCTGTCGGTGGTCGATCCGCAATTGCGCGTGCGTGGGGTCGAGGCGCTGCGCGTGGCCGATGCGTCGATCATGCCGACGCTGGCCGGCGGCGATGCCGATGCGCCGGCGATCATGATCGGCGAGCGCGCGCACGACCTGATCCGCCATGGTCCGCGGGTACGGCTGCGTGCGCTGGAGACCTTGCTGGCGCGCGCCTGAGCGGCGCCCTGCGAAAGGCGGCCGCCGGTTTTTCCAGCAATTGCCGCATTCCTTTCCCTTTTCGGTACGCCGGTACAGGCGCAGCGGCCCGCTTGGCCCGCGCGGCCGGGCGGAAGCCTTACCCTGTGGGCCCACCATGGAAGGGAGAGCCACCGTGCAATACACAAGGACAAGCAGGGCCGCGGTCTCGCATGCCGGCTGGCCCCACGTGGACACGCCCCATCGCCAGCCGCCCGCCAGCACCGCCACCGCCGCCACCACCACCACGGCCCTGCTTCCGTCCCATCGCATCGACTGGATCGAAAGCGACGGCAACCACGCCCCCGATCCTGGCGCTGATGGATTGCGGCGTGTCTGGATCGCCCTCGGGTCCTTGACGCGCCATCATCGCGCGCTGGCGACCGTGGTCATGGCCACGGCGATGTCGCTGCCGATCGGCCTGGCGGGCGCCGTTGTGCTGGTCCGCGGCGACCCGCGATCGCTCAACCCGGGCGTGGCAATGATCATCGCGGCCACGGGCCTGTGGTGCGGCACCTGCTGCCTATCCTGTCTGGATGAATGCCGGCGCCTGCTGCGCGACAGCGAGTCCAACGAGTAGTCCTGAGCGCAACGCCTGCAATCAAGCCGGCCAGGCCCGCTCGATCAGCCGTCCCAGCTGCGCGGCGCTGCCGTCGAGCGTGCCGAACACGCGCCCATGCTGCCGTTCCAGGCGGCTGGCGACGAAGCGCTCGGCGCTGTCGGCATCGGCATGCGCGAGCATCAGCGCCGCCTGCGCGGTCAGCACCAGGCCCTGGGCGAAACGGCGCGCGCAGGTCTCCTGCTCTTCCAGCGCGGCGCGCAGCATCGCCTGCAGCGAAGCGAGTTCGGCACGCACCGCGGCATGCCCGCCGGCGCGCTGGCCGAGATCCTGCAGCAGCCGCAGCGCATCGTCGGGACTGCGCTGGATCGCGCGCAGCACGTCCAGGCA
Source organism: Cupriavidus sp. DB3 (assembly GCF_020418465.1). Classification (NCBI taxonomy): domain Bacteria; kingdom Pseudomonadati; phylum Pseudomonadota; class Betaproteobacteria; order Burkholderiales; family Burkholderiaceae; genus Cupriavidus; species Cupriavidus sp. DB3. The sequence goes on from NZ_JAIZPL010000004.1 coordinate 487,333, forward strand.
CATGATGTTGCCCGACCCTTCCCAGATCGAATTGACCGGCGCCTCGCGGTAGAGCCGCGCCATCGGCCCCTCCTCGACGTAGCCGTTGCCGCCCCAGACCTCCATTGCCTCGCCGGTGGCCTCAATCGCGCGCTTGCAGATCCAGAACTTGGCGGCGGGCGTCACGATGCGTTTCCATGCGCCGGCCAGCGGGTCGGTAGCGGCATGCTCGAACGCATGCGCGAGCTCCATCATCAGCAGCGTCGCGGCCTCGCTCTCGAGCGCGAGATCGGCCAGCACATTGCGCATCAACGGCTGATCGGCAAGCCGCTTGCCGAAGGCGCTGCGATGGCGCGCATGGTGGATCGACTGCACCAGCGCGGTTCGCAGCAGCGCCGCGCTGCCGATCACGCAATCGAGCCGGGTATTGGTGGCCATCTCGATGATGGTCGGAATGCCGCGGCCTTCCTCGCCGATCAGGATGCCGCTGGCGCCGCGGAATTCGACCTCGCTGCTGGCGTTGGAGCGGTTGCCGAGCTTGTCCTTGAGCCGCTGGATCTGGATCGCGTTGCGGCTGCCGTCGTCGCGAAAGCGCGGCACGAAGAAGCACGACAGCGGTCCGTCCTCGGCGCCCATGCGGGCCACCACCAGATGCGCGTCGCACATCGGCGCGGAGAAGAACCACTTGTGGCCGGTCAGCGCGTACTCGGCGCCGCGACCCTCGCCGCGCACCGGTCGCGCCACCGTGGTGTTGGCGCGCACGTCCGAGCCTCCCTGCTTCTCCGTCATGCCCATGCCGATCATTACCGCGCGCTTGTCGCGCCAGGGCAGGTCCTCGGGATCGTGCGCGGTGGCGTACAGCCGCGGCGCCAGTTCGCTGAACAGCGCGGCCTCCTTCTGCAGCACAGGGATGCTGGCGAAGGTCATCGTCGCCGGGCACAGCGAGCCCGATTCGAGCTGCGCCTGCAGGAAGTAGCCGGCGGTGCGCGCGGCCCAGGCGCCGGGACGTGGCTGTGCGAACGGCAGCGCGTGCAGCTGGTGGCTGCGCAGCAGCGACAGCAGCGCATGCCAGCTCGGGTCGAAGCGGACCTGGTCGATCCGTTCGCCGGTGCGGCTGTGAGTATGCAGTTCGGGCGGATGGCGATTGGCCTGGTCGGCCCACGCCTGGACCTCCGGCTGGCCCAGCGTCGCGCCGAACTCGCGCAGTTCGCCGGCATGCCAGCCGCCGCCGAGGCGTTCGAGCGCGGCGCCGAGCGCGGTGTCGATGGCGAACGGATTGTGGTGCGCCAGGTCGGGGACCTGGTTGAAGACGCGGTGGGTGGCGGCGTCGCTGGTGCTCATGGTGTCTCCTGTGGCGGACGGTCCTGTCTCTGCCCATGCCGTTACCGTTGCAATCGTTGGCGGCCTGCGATCGTTGGCGCCGGATCCGTCGGCGGCCAATCGTCGGCGGCCAATCGTCGGCGACCAATCGTCGCCGGCCCGGCGCGCGTGCGCAAGCACGCTGTCTGCATGGTAGAGCAACGCGCGAGCCGCCGGCTGCGGCGGACGCAGGCGGCCCGGGCGTCACGCCAACGGGCCGATCCGATACCGCAGCGCACCACAGTCCGAATGAAACAAGGCTGGCGCAGCCAGTCCCCTTGTGCTTAAATTGGCCCCGTTGGATGAAACAGGGGTGCCGTGCGGATTGGCCGCGCGGCTGAGAGAGTCCCTTCGAACCCGATCCGGTTAGTACCGGCGTGGGAAGTTTCACTGAAGACCGCAGTTCCCGCCGGCGCGCATTCCAGCCGCGCCAGCATGGTCCCCGAGGGACATGCTCACAGGACTCCTGGTTTCGTCCATCCCCCAAAGAGAGAGGACGATATCCATGGCCCGCAATCACGCCGCCCCCGCCGCATCCTTCGAATCGCTCGAAAGCGATCTCGACCAGAAGTTCGCCTACCCCGCTTCGACCAAGACCTATCTGACCGGCAGCCGTCCGGACATCCGCGTGCCGATGCGCACCATCCTGCAGACCGCCACGCGCACCGAGCACGGCGAGATGCCGAACCCGCCGATCCCGGTCTACGACACCTCGGGCCCGTACAGCGACCCGGACGTGCGCATCGACCTGAAGGCCGGTCTGCCGCCGGTGCGGGCCAAATGGATCGAGGAACGCGGCGATACCGAGGTGCTGCCGGGCCTGTCGTCCGAGTACGGCCGCGCGCGGGCCAACGATCCGGCCACCGCGCACCTGCGTTTCGCGCAGCTGACCAATCCGCGCCGCGCCAAGGCCGGCGCCAATGTCACGCAGATGCACTACGCCCGGCGCGGCATCGTCACGCCCGAGATGGAGTACATCGCTCTGCGCGAATCGCTGAACCTGCAGGCGCTGTACGACAAGCCCGAGTACAAGGCGCTGCTGCGCCAGCATCCCGGCAATGCGCTGGGCGCCGGCCTGCCGCTGCGGCCGGAGGACATCACGCCGGAATTCGTGCGCCAGGAAGTGGCCGCCGGCCGCGCGATCATCCCCGCCAACATCAACCACACGGAACTCGAGCCGATGATCATCGGCCGCAATTTCCGCGTGAAGATCAACGGCAACCTGGGCAATTCGGCGGTGACCTCTTCGCTGGCCGAGGAAGTCGAGAAGATGGTCTGGTCGATCCGCTGGGGCGCCGACACCATCATGGACCTGTCCACCGGCAAGCATATCCATGAGACGCGCGAATGGATCCTGCGCAATTCGCCGGTGCCGATCGGCACGGTGCCGATCTACCAGGCGCTGGACAAGACCGGCGGCATCGCCGAGGACCTGACCTGGGAGATGTTCCGCGACACGCTGATCGAGCAGGCCGAGCAGGGCGTGGACTACTTCACGATCCACGCCGGCGTGCTGCTGCGCTATGTGCCGCTGACCGCCGACCGCGTGACGGGCATCGTCTCGCGCGGCGGCTCGATCATGGCCAAATGGTGCCTGGCCCACCACAAGGAAAACTTCCTGTACACGCACTTCGACGAGATCTGCGAAATCATGAAGGCCTACGACGTGTCGTTCAGCCTCGGCGACGGCCTGCGTCCGGGCTGCATCGCCGACTCGAACGACGAGGCGCAGTTCGGCGAACTGCGCACGCTGGGCGAGCTGACCGCCAAGGCGTGGAAGCACGACGTGCAGGTAATGATCGAAGGCCCGGGCCACGTGCCGCTGCAACGCATCCAGGCCAACATGGACGAGGAGCTCAAGCACTGCTACGAGGCCCCGTTCTACACGCTCGGACCGCTGGTCACCGACATCGCCCCCGGCTACGACCACATCACCAGCGGCATCGGCGCGGCCAATATCGGCTGGATGGGCACGGCGATGCTGTGCTACGTCACGCCGAAGGAGCACCTGGGCCTGCCGGACAAGGAAGACGTGCGCGAGGGCATCATCACCTACAAGATCGCCGCGCATGCCGCCGATCTGGCCAAGGGCTGGCCGGGCGCGCAGCTGCGCGACAACGCGCTGTCGAAGGCGCGCTTCGAGTTCCGCTGGGAAGACCAGTTCAACCTGGGTCTCGATCCGGAGCGCGCGCGTTCGTTCCACGATGCGACGCTGCCGGCCGAGGGCGCCAAGATCGCCCACTTCTGCTCGATGTGCGGTCCGAAGTTCTGCTCGATGAAGATCACGCAGGACGTGCGCGACTACGCCGCGTCGCTGAAGGAGGCGGGCGCCGACGAGGCCGAGCGCGGCATGCAGGAGAAGTCGATCGAGTTCGTCCGGCAGGGCGGCAAGATCTACTCGTAAGGGACGGGGCCGTCGTTCCCGCGAAGGCGGGAACCAGCGAGCTGGCTCTCCACGAGGGGCAGGGGCGCTGGGCTCCGCGCGCGCGGGGCGACGGCCGTTTCCCGCTCCGCCCTGACGTTCCCCGGCTCCCCATGGCCGGGCTGGCACAATACACCCCATGAAACAGCAGTTTGACGTCGCCATTCTCGGCGCCGGCCTGGCCGGACGCCTGGCCGCCTGGCGCCTGGTCCGCGGTGGCCTGCGCGTGGCCCTGGTCGAACGCGCCGGTCCCGACGGCGCGGGCGCGGCCGCCCATGTCGCCGCCGCGATGCTGGCGCCGCTGGCCGAATCGGCCATCAGCGAGCGCCGCATCGTCGAGCTGGGCATCGCCAGCGTGGACCTGTGGCGCGCATGGGTGGCCGAATTGAACGCCGAACAGGCGGACGAGCCCACCGCGGTCGACCCGGTCTTCTTCCAGCAGGACGGCACGCTGGTGGTCTGGCACGCCCACGACCGCGGCGAGATGCCGCTGTTTACCAGCCGCATTCGCGCCGTGTCGCCGCCGGAACTGGTGGCCGAACGGCTGCGCCGGCTCGACGCGGCCGGCATCGCGTCGCTCGAACCGGCGCTGGCCGGGCGCTTCCAGCAAGGGCTGCTGCTCGAGCGCGAGGGCCAGCTGGACAACCGCGGCACGCTGCGCGCGCTGCTGGCCTGCGCGGTCTCCGCCGGCGTGCATTGCGTCTGGGAAGCGGGCGAGATCGACGAGCGCGACCTGCCGCGGCTTGGCATCGACGCGCGCGTGGTGCTGGATTGCCGCGGCCTGGGCGCGCGGGCCGCGTGGCCCGCCGAGGGCGCTATTGGAGGCGGCGGGGGCGGGATGCCGGGCCTGCGCGGCCTGCGCGGCGAGGTGGTACGGGTGTTCGCGCCCGAGGTCTCGCTGCACCGGCCGGTACGGCTGCTGCATCCGCGCTATCCGATCTATATCGCGCCCAAGCCGAACCACCTGTACGTGATCGGCGCCACCGAACTGGAAAGCGAGGACGACTCGCCGATGAGCGTGCGCTCCGCACTGGAGCTGTTGTCGGCTGCGTATTCGCTGCATCCGGCCTTCGGCGAGGCGCGCGTGCTGGAGCTGAACGTGCAGCGCCGGCCCACGCGTCCCGATCATCTGCCGGCGGTACGGGTCGACGAGCAGGCGCGCGTGGTGCGCCTCAATGGCCTGTACCGGCACGGCTTCCTGATCGCGCCGGCGGTGGTGGAGGCGGCCTGCGAGGTCGTGCGCGCACTGGCCGACGGCGATCCCGCCGCCCATGCGGTGCCGGCTTCGGCCCGCTGGCCCGGCATGATCGCGCCCGTGCATGGCAACGCGGTGCTGCATTGATGGCCGCAACGATGCCCACACCGAGGCCTGCGTTGATGGCCGCATCGATGCCAGCGTTGACGCCCTGCCGCGCGACGCCATCGCGCGCCGCCGAATCCGACGCAACCGCGCACGGCTTTCGCCTGCGAGCGTCGCCCGGCCAAGCTCGTCCCAACTGATGACACACGCGCTGAACACCATGGAAATCCTGCTCAATGGCAAGCCGCTTGCGCTGAACGCGCCGGCCACGCTGGCCGACGCGGTGGCCGCGGCGCAGATCCCGCCACCGTTCGCCGCCGCGCTCAACGGCCGCTTCGTGCCGCGCGCCGCCCATGCGGATACGCCGCTGTCCGCCGGCGACCGCATCGATCTCGTGCAACCCGTTACCGGAGGCTGATCCCATGACCTTCCCGACCCAGGATGCCGTGCGCGATCCCTTCGTGCTCTACGGCGAATCGTTTTCCTCGCGGCTGCTGCTCGGCACGGCGCGCTATCCGTCGCCGGCGACGCTGCAATCGGCGGTCGAGGCTGCACGGCCGGCCATGCTGACGGTCGCGCTGCGCCGCCAGGGCGCGGTCGGCGACGGCGAGGGCGGCCAGGCCTTCTGGCAGATGCTCAAGTCGATGCAGGTGCCGGTGCTGCCCAATACCGCCGGCTGCATGGCGGCGCAGGAGGCGATCACCACCGCGATGATGGCGCGCGAGGTGTTCGAGACCGACTGGATCAAGCTGGAGCTGGTCGGCGACGACTACACGCTGCAGCCCGACACGCTGAACCTGCCGGCCGTGGCCGAGACGCTGATCAAGGAAGGCTTCAAGGTGCTGCCGTATTGCACCGAGGATCTGGTGCTGTGCCGCCGCCTGCTCGACGCCGGCTGCCAGGCGCTGATGCCGTGGGCCGCGCCGATCGGCACCGGCAAGGGCGCTGTCAATCCGCACGCGATGCGGGTGCTGCGCGATCGCCTGCCGGACACGCCGCTGATCGTCGACGCGGGCCTGGGCCTGCCCTCGCATGCGGCGCAGGTGCTCGAATGGGGCTACGACGGCGTGCTGCTCAACACCGCCGTGGCCCAGGCCGCGTATCCGATCGAGATGGCGCGTGCCTTCGCACGGGCGGTCGAGGCGGGGCGCCTGGCCTATCTGGCCGGACCGATGCCCGAGCGCGAGATCGCGCAGGCCAGCACGCCGGTGGTCGGCATGCCGTTCTGGCACGCACAGGAGCACGCATGACACGCCAACCGACGCCGATGCCGGTCGATACGGCGCTGCAATCCGCGCTGGTCGCGCGCCATGGCGAGACCTTCGGCGTGGCCGACCGCGGCTGGCGCGCCTGGCGGCTGCAGGACGCGCTGACGGCCGATGCCGCCGAGCCGCTGGGCCAGGCCGACCTGCTGTTGGCCGACGGCGAGGTAGATGCCGCGACGATCGACCGGGTCGCCGCGCGCGGCGCGATGCTGATCCAGACCGAGCGCGAGGGCGGCCAGTGGATCGACACGGTGCGCTCGCCGATGGGGACCTGGGTGTTTGCCACGCAGGCCGATGCCAACGGCGATGCCGCGCAATCGCCCGCTTTCGTCGCGACGCTGCTGGCCACGCTGGCGCTGCATTTCCCCGCGCACGATGCGCTGTGCCTGGCGCGCGCCTGGCAGCCCGGCACGCTCGACTGGCCCGCCGCGTTTTCCCGCTTCCCGCGCGTGCGGCACGCCGCGCTGGTCGCGCCGGAGCAGTCGGCCGAACCGTTCGTGCCATGCCCGGCGCGCCTGGGCCTCTACGCCGTGGTGCCGACCGCCGACTGGATCGAACGGCTGGTGCCGCTCGGCGTCCCGACCGTGCAGCTGCGCTTCAAGTCCGACGACGCGGCCGCGGTGCGCGAGCAGATCGCCCGCTCGGCGCTGGCCGCGCGCGGCAGCCGCAGCCGGCTCTTCATCAACGACCATTGGCGCGCCGCGCTGGACTACCACGCCGCGCACGGCAACGACAGCGCGGGCAGCGGCATCTACGGCATCCACCTCGGCCAGGAAGACCTGGACGAAGCCGACCTCGACGCGCTGCGCGCCTCCGGCCTGCGGCTCGGCGTTTCGACGCACGGCTACGCCGAGATGCTGCGCGTCGCGCCGCTGCGCCCCAGCTACCTGGCGCTCGGCGCCATCTTTCCGACCACCACCAAGGTGATGCCGACCCAGCCGCAAGGGCTGGGACGCTTCTATGCCTATGCCCGCCTGATGCGTGAGCAGGTACCGGCGCTGGTCGGCATCGGCGGCGTCGACGCGAGCAATTTGCCGCAAGTACTGGAAGCCGGCGTCGGCAGCGCGGCCGTGGTGCGCGCGATCACCGAGGCCGCCGACGTGCCGGCGGCGGTGGCGCGGCTGATGGCGGCGTTTGGGGAGGCGGACTGAGGGCAGGACCGGCGTTGTATTCCGGGCGATTCCATCGCCCGGAAAGCGCTGTCGCCTACGCCGGTTGATTAGATCCTGCGGTAAAAATAAACCAAGAGTCGACGGACGGAGCGGAATCCAATCCTCTTGCGCCTTCCTTGATTAGATCTGGTGCTATTCTTCAACCATGGTTGAAGTTTCCCGCTACCAGATAATCAAACGCCTGCAGACCGGCCTGCACCGCGGGGCGCCATTCGACCTCGCGACGCTGCGCCAATTCGGCGTGTCGCCGCAGCTTGCCGCGCGATATGCGGACGGCGGCTGGCTGGTTCGTCTCGCCCAAGGCGTCTACGCCTTTCCCAACGACGACTTCGGCATCGAAGGCGCCCTTCGCTTCCTGCAGAAGCAGGTGCCCGGCTTTCATGCCGGTGGCAGGACGGCGCTCGCCTGGCAGGGGATGCGACACAACCTCGGCAGCCGCGAAACCCTGGTGCTTTGGGGCGACACTCGTTTTGCGCTTCCGGGCTGGTTCACGGAACGGCATCCGGCGCGCTATGTGCATGCCCGTTTGTTCGACTGGCCAGATGCGGGGCTGGCGGAGCGAACAGTGGTAACGCCGCCCGGCATGTCGGAGGGCGTGCGCGTCGCCGCCCCGGAACGTGCGGCACTTGAGATGCTTTACGAAGCCGGTGTTAAGCAAAGTCTGGAGGAGGCGCGTAACGTCTTCGACGTTTTACGTTCCCCTCGCAAGGACCTGCTCGGACAATTGCTATCGTGCTGTACCAGCGTCAAGGCCGTTCGGCTTTTCCTGACGTGGGCTCGAGAGACCGAACTGGTCGATGTCGATGCCCTGCTGGCACAGTACCCGGTGCGCTCAGGCAGCAACAAGCGATGGATCGGCCGTCTCGACGACGGCACGTTGCTCAGCCTGAAGCCCCATGGATAACGCCTACGCCGATACCGTCCGCCTCCTGCTTGCCGTTGCGCCCATCGTTTTTTCCGGCGATCCGTTCGCCATGAAAGGTGGCACCGCAATCAACCTGTTCGTTCGCGACATGCCTCGCCTCTCCGTGGACATCGACGTGGTTTACCTTCCGCGCGACGTGCCGAGAGAGGACGCAATACGCGCCATCCAACTCGAGCTCACCGCCATCGCGCAACGCGCCGCGGCGCTCCGCCTGCGCACAACGTTCCGCGAGCGGCGCCCCGCCGAGTTTGCGAGGCAGCTGGAATTGCTGGAGGCGGGACTCGCGGCGCACGGACGGTGAATCGGCGCAGGACCGGCCGATGACCTCGGGCCTGGCGCGCTAACGGTCGCTTCCGCCCCCCGCCCCCCGCGCCAGCAGCGTGTACAGATGCGAGCGCGAAATCCCCAGCGCCTGTGCGGCGCGCTTCTTGTTGCCGCCATGTTCGGCGATGGCCTTGAGTGCGGCTTCGTAGGCCAGTTCCCGCAGGGCGGAGGGGCGGGAGGCAGGGGGACTCGAAACGGGCGCCGGGGTCTCGCCGCGCGGGTCGTCTTCCCACTCGTGTTCGGCATAGCTTCTCGCCAGCGGGTGCGGCGCTGCATCGGTGGCCAAGGCCGCTGACGCCGCCGCGCTCTCGTCGCCGCGGGCGAAGTCGGCCACGCGCAGGCGGCCGCCGTCGCAGAACACCAGCGCTTCTTCGATCTTCTGCCGTAGCTGGCGGATGTTGCCCGGCCACGGCCGTTCGGCCAGGTGGCGGGGGACCGCGCCGTACGACTTCGACGACTTCTCCGCGCAGACCGGGCGCTTTGCCGCGGCCAGCGGCGTGCCGGTGGTGGTCAGCGCCAATCAGGAGTGGGTCGCGCAGGCCTTCCGCCGGCATGGCGTGCCGGTGTTCGACAGCGAGCGCGCGGCCATGCGCGCGTTGGGGCTGCTGTCGCGCCATGTGCAGGCGCGTGCCGCGGTGCTGGCGGCGCCGGGGGCGGTACCGGCATCAGCGGCATCACCGGCATCAGCGGCATCAGCGGCATCACCGGCATCAGCGGCGCCAGCGGTATCGGCAGCATCACCGGCAGTGCCGGCTTCCTCGAGCGGTGCCGCTACGTTCGCCACCACCACGCTCGACGAAGTACAAAGCCTTTCACAACTGGCCGCGGCCGGGTTGCCAGCGGTCGCCCATCGCCTGTGCCGCGACCGCGAGCAGGTGCGGCGCGCCGTTGCGGAGCTGGGTTTGCCGGTGGTCGCCAAGGGCGTGTCGGCGTCGATCACGCACAAGTCCGAATACGGGCTGGTGCGCCTGGGCCTCGACAGCGAGGAGCGCGCGCTGGCCGCCTTCGACGAGCTCGATGCCAGATTGGCCAAGCTGGCCGCCGAGCGGGGCGTCGAGCATGGCGGCGTGCTGATCGCGCGTCAGCACAAGGGGGCGTTCGAACTCGCGGTCGGCGCGCATCGCGATCCGGTCTACGGGCCGGTCGTGATGATCGGTCAGGGCGGCGTGCTGGTCGAGGCGCTGGACGACGTGCAGTTCCTGCCCGCGCCGTTCTCCGCCGCGCAGGCGCGCGACGCCATCGCGCGCCTGCATATCGCCCGCGCGTTCGGCGCGGTGCGCGGCATGCCGGCCGTCGATGTCGAGCGGCTCGCGGCGATGCTGGTGACGCTGGGCGACTGGTTCGCCGGCAGCGGGGCCGGACGTGAGGCCGGACTTGAAGCCGGACATGAAGCCGGACTTGAAGCCGGACTTGAAGCCGGACTTGAAGCCGGACTTGAAGCCGAGTCGGTCGATGCCAATCCGGTGATCGTGCCGCGCGGCGACGCCGCCCCGGTGATCGTCGACGCCGTGGTCGTGCGGCGCGTTGCCGATGGCGAGGTGCCGCGATGACCCCCAAATTGCAGATCCGTCCGCTGCGCCGCGTGCTGGTCGCGAACCGCGGCGCGGTAGCCGCGCGCATCCTGCGCGCGCTGAACGCGCAGGGCATCGAGTCGATCGCGGTCTATTCGGACGCCGATGCCGAAGCGCCCTACCTGCAGCAGGCCACGGTGCGCGTGCGGCTGGGCGAGGCACCGCCGCTGCAGAGCTATCTGAACCAGGACGCGCTGCTGCGGATCGCGCGCGAGCATGGCGCCGACGGCGTGCATCCGGGCTACGGCTTCCTGTCGGAGAACGCCGGCTTCGCCGAGCGCGTCGAGGCGGCGGGGCTGTGTTTCATCGGTCCGTCGTCGCGCTGGATCCGCCGGCTCGGCCACAAGACCGAGGCGCGCGCGCTGATGGCGACCCACGGCATGCCGATGACGCCGAGCAGCGCCGTGCTGTCCGACGATCCGGACGTGGTCGCCAGGGCCGCCGCGCGCATCGGCTATCCGGTGCTGATCAAGCCGGCCGGCGGCGGCGGTGGCATCGGCATGCTGCCGGCGCGCGACGAGAGCGAACTGGCCGCGGCATGGCAGCGCGCGCGCTCGGTCGCGCAGCGCAGCTTCGGCCAGGCCGAGCTGTATCTGGAGAAGCTGATCGAGCGCCCGCGCCATATCGAGTTCCAGGTGCTGGCCGACCGCTATGGCGGCGTGCGCGTGCTCGGCGAGCGCGACTGCTCGGTGCAGCGGCGCCACCAGAAGGTCATCGAGGAGGCGCGCGCGCCCAACGTGCCGGCCGACGAGATCGACGCGATGGCAAGGCGCCTGGCCACGCTGCTGGCGGCGCTCGGCTACGACGTGATCGGCACCGTCGAGATGCTGTACACGCCGGCGACCGGCTTCGTCTTTCTCGAGCTCAATACGCGCCTGCAGGTCGAGCATGCGGTCACCGAGCAGGTCACCGGCATCGACATCGTCGCGGCGCAGTTGCGGCTGGCGCGCGGCGAGCCGATCGAGGCGGTGCTGCCGGCGCCGCTCCGGCTGCGCGGCCATGCGATCGAGGCGCGGGTCTATGCCGAGGACCCGGTGCGCTTCCTGCCGTCGCCCGGGCCGCTGACGGTGTATCGGCCGCCGGTGGGCGAGGGCGTGCGCGTCGAGACCGGCTATGCCGAGGGCGGCCGTGTCACCTCCTACTACGACCCGATGCTGGCCAAGGTGATCGCCACCGGCGCCGATCGCGCGCAGGCCATTTCGCGGTTGCGCGCGGCGCTGGACGCCTTCGCCATCGAGGGCGTCAAGACCAATATTCCCTTTATCCAGCGGGTGCTCGCCGACGACGATTTCATCGCCGGGCGCATCGATACCGGCCTCGCGCAGCGCGTGCTGGCCGGCGAAGCGATGGCAGAAACCAGGGCACCCGGCGCTTCGCCGGCGCCCGCCTCCACCCTGACAACCTGATCCCCGGAGTTCCCCATGAAGCAAATCGAAGCGGCCGTCGCCGGCCATGTCTGCGCCGTCGACGTGCAAGTTGGCGCTACCATTGCGGCCGGCGATGCCGTGATGACCATCGAGTCGATGAAGATGGAAATCCCGCTCGAGTCCGAGCAGGCCGGCGTCGTCAAGGCCATCCTGGTGCAACCCGGCGATGCGGTCGCCGAGGGCCAGGTCGTGATCGAACTCGAGTAAGGAAGTGGTTTTGGAAAGCAGCGCGCAAATCGTCCCGCAAATCGTTCCCGTTTCGCCGGGCACGGCCGAAAAGCCCTATTTCGGCATCGACGTCCCGCTGATGCGGCATCTGGGCCTGCAGCCCGTCCATATCGAGGACGGGCTGTGCCGGACGCGGCTGCCGGCGCATCCGGCCCTGGTCAACAGCCGTGGCGACGTGCATGGCGGCACGCTGATGGCGGTGCTGGACTTCACGCTCAGCGGCGCGGCGCGCTCGCATGCGCCGCTGGAGACCGGCGTGATCACGATCGACATGTCGACCCACTTCCTGGCCGCCGCGCGCGGCGAGCTGACCTTCGAGGCCCGCTGCATGCGGCGCGGCGCACGGATCGCGTTCTGCGACGGCGAGGTCAAGGACGCGGCCGGCAACGTGGTGTGCGTGGCGCGGGCAGCGTTCAAGCTGGTGCCGCTGGCGGCCGGGGGGAACTGACGGGGCGATCAGCCGCGTCGGCTGTCGAGGCGCCCTTGCCCTCTTCCGCAAGCGGGGGAGGGCAAGGGGAAAGGGCCAGGGGAGAGCGCAATGCAGCGCCCGGCAATACTCTCATCACCCCAATACCCGCGGCGCGAAGCCGTGGTTCAGCGGGCCGTTGCCGGCCCCTAGCCGCAGGTCCGCGCCAGCCGCGATGGCTTCGGCGACGAAATCCAGCGCGGTGCCGACCGCCTGCTCCAGCGCGTCGCCGCGCGCCAGCTGCGAGGCGATCGCGGCGGCCAGCGTGCAGCCGGTGCCGTGCAGGTTGCGGGTAGCGATGCGCGGATGGCTGAACACGCGCACGCTGCCGTCGGCGCTCATCAGCAGGTCGTCCAGGCTGCCTTGCTCGCCCCCTTGCTCGCCGGTTTCCGCCAGATGCCCGCCCTTGAGCAGCACCGCCTGGCACCCCAGTTCGATCAGCTCCCGCGCGGCGCGCTCCATGTCGGCGCGGCGCGTGACCGGCCGGCCCAGCAGATAGGAGGCCTCGGGCAGGTTGGGCGTGACAAGCAGCGCGCGCGGGAACAGCAGCCGCACCATCGCCTGCGCGGTGGCGTCGTCCGACAGCGTGGCGCCCGAGGTGGCGACCATCACCGGATCGACCACCAGCTTGCGCAGGCCGTGGCGATCGACCGCCGCGGCGACCGCCTCGACGATCGCCGCCGTGCCCAGCATGCCGGTCTTGGCGGCGTCGATACCGATATCGGTGGCCACCGCGTCGATCTGCGCCGCCACCATCTCCGCCGGAATCGCATGCACGCCGGTCACGCCGAGCGTGTTCTGCGCCGTGATCGCGGTGATCGCGCTCATGCCGTAGCAGCCGAGCGCGGCGAAGGTCTTCAGGTCGGCCTGGATGCCGGCGCCGCCGCCGGAGTCGGAGCCGGCGATGGTCAGGGTACGCGGGGGAAAGGCGGTCATAGCGAGTCGAAAGGCGAGGTCCGGGAGGGCCGGCGGCGGGTTGCCGAGCGGGTCCGGACCGGCCGAAAAGAATTCGGAGAGCGGCACACCGTCGCCGCGCAGGGCAGGTACAATACCGCCACTCCGAGGAGCGTTGCAACGGACGGCGCGCGGGCCCAACCCCGCATTCTGCCATCCGCCAGGCTCGGAATGTCTTCAACGGCGCTCGCTGAACCGTGGTTCGCACGGTGGCGAGTCGACCTATCCGCACGCTGCACCCAGTCCCTGGGCCCGCAGCCGTCCCGGACCCGTCCCCTCTTTCGTCACCGGCGTCCCACTCTTCGACGGAGTGAAACATGAACGCTGTGACCGATCTGAAGAACGATTTCCTGGTGGCCGACATCGGCCTGGCCGGCTGGGGCCGCAAGGAAATCGCCATCGCCGAAACCGAAATGCCCGGCCTGATGGCCATCCGCGAGGAATTCGCCGCCAGCCAGCCGCTCAAGGGCGCCCGCATCGCCGGCTCCCTGCACATGACCATCCAGACCGCGGTGCTGATCGAGACGCTGAAGGCGCTCGGCGCCGACGTGCGCTGGGCCTCGTGCAACATTTATTCGACGCAGGACCACGCCGCCGCCGCGATCGCCGCCTCGGGCACGCCGGTGTTCGCCTTCAAGGGCGAATCGCTGAAGGAATACTGGGACTTCACCCACCGCATCTTCGACTGGGCCGACGGCGGCACGCCGAACATGATCCTGGACGATGGCGGCGATGCCACGCTGCTGCTGCACCTGGGCGCACGCGCCGAGCGCGATCCGTCGGTGATCGCCAAGCCGGGCAGCGAGGAAGAGACCTACCTGTTCGCCGCGATCAAGGAAAAGCTGGCGCAGGATCCGGGCTGGTACAGCCGCAACCTGGAAGCGATCCGCGGCGTCACCGAGGAAACCACCACCGGCGTGCACCGCCTGTACCAGATGGCCCAGAAGGGCGAGCTGCGCTTCCCGGCGATCAACGTCAACGACTCGGTCACCAAGAGCAAGTTCGACAACCTGTACGGCTGCCGCGAATCGCTGGTGGACGGCATCAAGCGCGCCACCGACGTGATGATCGCGGGCAAGGTCGCGGTGGTGTGCGGCTACGGCGACGTCGGCAAGGGCAGCGCCCAGGCGCTGCGCGCGCTGTCGGCGCAGGTGTGGGTCACCGAGGTCGACCCGATCTGCGCGCTGCAGGCCGCGATGGAAGGCTACCGCGTGGTGACGATGGAATACGCCGCCGACAAGGCCGACATCTTCGTGACCTGCACCGGCAACTACCATGTGATCACCCACGACCACATGGTCAAGATGAAGGACCAGGCGATCGTCTGCAATATCGGCCACTTCGACAACGAGATCGACATCGCCTCGCTGGAGAAGTACCAGTGGGACGAGATCAAGCCGCAGGTCGACCACGTCATCTTCCCCGACGGCAAGAAGCTGATCATCCTGGCCAAGGGCCGCCTGGTGAATCTGGGCTGCGCGACCGGCCACCCGTCGTACGTGATGAGCAGCTCGTTCGCCAACCAGACGCTGGCGCAGATCGAGCTGTGGCAGGAGCGCGATAGCGGCAAGTACCCGGTCGGCGTCTACACGCTGCCCAAGCACCTGGACGAGAAGGTCGCGCGCCTGCAGCTGAAGAAGCTGAACGCGCAGCTGACCGAGCTGACCGACCAGCAGGCCGCGTATATCGGCGTGCCGAAGGAAGGCCCGTACAAGGCGGATCACTACCGTTATTGACGTGGTTTTCTCCCTCTCCCGCACGCGGGAGAGGGTTGGGAAGCGGGCAGCGGCGCCAGGCATCGGCAAGACAGCGAACATGACGACCGCCGCCCGGGCCCCCTCCCCCGGCCCCTCTCCCGCCAGCGGGAGCGGGAGCAAACCAACCGACAAGGAGTTGCCATGAGATTGCTGGCGGTATGGATCATCAACGCCCTGACGCTGTTCGCGATCAGCGCGGTGGTCGACGGCATCGAAGTGCGGGGCTTCGGCTCGGCGATGATCGCGGCGGCGGTGCTGGCCATCATCAATACGCTGATCCGGCCGATCCTGGTGCTGCTGACGCTGCCGGTCACGCTGCTGACGCTGGGCCTGTTCATCTTCGTGATCAACGCGCTGCTGTTCCTGTTCGTCGGCAATCTGCTGTCGGGCTTCACCGTGTCGGGCTTCTGGACCGCGCTGCTCGGTTCGCTACTGTACAGCGTGATCTCGACCCTGCTGGCCGGCCTGCTGCTGCGCGATCGCGAAGTGGCCTGACGCCGGGCACTCCCCTTCCCAGCGCCGCCTCGGCGGCGGCGCCACCATCATGCAAGACCGCTACTACAGCTTCGAGTTTTTTCCGCCCAAGACGCCCGAGGGCCGGGAAAAGCTGCGCAATACCCGCGCACAGCTGGCCCCGCTGGGGCCCAAATACATCTCGGTGACCTTCGGCGCCGGCGGCACCACGCAGCAGGGCACGCTCGACGCCGTGCTGGAGATCCAGCGCGACGGCATCGACGCCGCGCCGCACCTGTCCTGTGTCGGCTCCACGCGCGAGGGCATCCGCGAGATCCTGCGCACATACCGCGACAACGGCATCCGCCATATCGTCGCGCTGCGCGGCGACATGCCGTCCGGCATGGGCGAGATCGGCGAATTCCGCTACGCCAACGAGCTGGTCGAGTTCATCCGCGCCGAGACCGGCGACTGGTTCCAGATCGAGGTGGCCGCCTATCCGGAGTACCACCCGCAGGCGCGCTCGCCGCGGCACGATCTCGAGAACTTCGTGCGCAAGGTCAAGGCCGGCGCCGATTCGGCGATCACCCAGTACTTCTTCAACGCCGACGCGTACTTCCGCTTCGTCGACGACGTGCGCGCGATGGGCGTGGACGTGCCGATCGTGCCCGGCATCATGCCGATCACCAACTACTCGCAGCTGATGCGCTTCTCCGAGATGTGCGGCGCCGAGGTGCCGCGCTGGGTCGCCAAGCGGCTGGAGAGCTTTGGCGACGATCGCGAGGCGATCCGCGCCTTCGGGCTCGACGTCGTCACCGCGCTGTGCGAGCGGCTGCTGGCTGGCGGGGTGCCGGGGCTGCATTTCTACACGCTGAACGCGGCGGGCGCCACCAAGGCGATCTGGCAGCGGCTGAAGCTGTAAGGCGCGGCGCCGCGACGGCGGCCATGCGGTGCAGGGCGCCGATGGCATACTGTGCCGCATGGTTACCGCCACGTTCCGCTTCTACGAGGAGCTGAACGATTTCCTTCCCCCGGCGATGCGCGGACGGGACTGGTCCTGTCCGTGCGCCCGCGCGGCCACGGTCAAGCACATGATCGAGGCGCTCGGGGTGCCGCACACCGAGGTCGAGCTGATCCTGGTCAATGGCCAGTCGTGCGGCTTCGACCGCGTGCTGGCCGACGGCGACCGGGTCTCGGTCTACCCGACCTTCGAGGCGCTCGACGTCACGCCGCTGCTGCGGGTACGGCCCGCGCCGCTGCGGGTCACCCGCTTCGTCGCCGACGCCCATCTGGGCGGGCTGGCCGCCTTGCTGCGGCTGACCGGCTACGACACCCTCTACGACAACCACTTCGACGACCGCGAGATCGAGGCCATCGCCGCGCGCGAGGGCCGCATCGTGCTGACGCGCGACCGCGAGCTGCTCAAGCGCGGCAGCATCACGCATGGCTGCTACGTGCGCGCGCTCAAGCCCCAGGCGCAGCTGCGCGAGATCTTCGCGCGGCTGGACCTGCGCCGGCAGGCGCGGCCGTTTTCGCTGTGCCTGAGCTGCAATGTGCCGCTGTGCGCCGCGTCGAGCGACGAGGTGGCCGGGCGCGTGCCGCCCGCCGTGCTGGAGCGGCACGAGCGCTTCTCGACCTGCGAGGCCTGCCGGCGGGTGTTCTGGGAAGGCTCGCACTGGCGCCGGATGCGGGCGCTGGTCGATTCGCTGATGCTGCCGGAGGGCACGGCGTCCGCGCCCGCGGATGGCTGACGAGGCCGACCGGCCATGCTGTCGTTGCCGCGAAAGCGGGAATCCAGCGTCTTCAAAGGCCACTGGCCCACCGCATTCGCGGGGACGACCCGAAGGTAGGCAGGCGGGGACCCTAGAAGCGCCCGGCCTCGGTCACCATCCAGTCCATCGGGATGTCATGCGCGGCCGGCGCCAGCGCGATCCGGCAGCCTTCGTAGCCGATGCCGATCGCGACCGGCCTGGCCGGCAGCGCGGCCAGCGTGCGGTCGTAGAAGCCGCCGCCGTAGCCCAGGCGGAACTTCTCAGGGCTGAAACCGACACAGGGAATCAGCAGCGCGTCGGGCGTCACCGCCGGCGTGCCGTCGGGCACCGGGATGCCGTAGCGGCCTTCGCGCATCGGCGTGTCGGGCGTCCAGCGATGGAAGTCCAGCGGCACGCCCGGGCGGCTGACCGCCGGCAGCGCGGCGTCGCGCCCCGGGGCGCCCGCCAGCCAGCGCGCCACCAGGGCGCGCGCGTCGAACTCCTGCTGGATCGGCCAGTAGAACCCCAGGCAACGCACCGGCAGCCAGTCGAGCAGCGCGGCCAGCTCGGCCTCGATGCGCGCGTCCAGCTGCTCGCGCTGCGGCAGGCTGGCGCGACGCTGCAGCAGCGCGGCGCGCAGCGCCCGGCGCTCCGCGGCGGGATCGGCCGCCGGATCGCCGGACGGCGACGACGGTGGCGGGGACGTTGGCGAGGGATCGAGCGGACCGGTCGGTGCGTTGGCCATGAGCGGAAGAAATACGGGCCGAAGCGGGGCGTTAGTCCAGCGTCGGCCGGTGAGAAGTGCGTGTGATAATGTCCGCGGACTATTGGTTTTCAAGCGGTTCGGCAGCCACATGGAGGGCCGGCCGGGCCGCCACAACAAGGAAAGACAGGATGCGCAAGGGAGTATATCGGCAGCGTGCGGGACAGTTCGCATTGACGGCGATCGCCACCGCATTGAGCTGGACGCTGCTGGCAACGCCGGCCGCCGCGCAGAAGCGCACGGTATCGTCGAACGGGCAGGGCGCCGCATCGGCGATGATCCCGAGCAATCCGGACGACGCCTTCCGCGCGCTGCGCGAGGCCGCCCGCAAGAACGACGTGGCGCGCGCCTATGCGATCTCGGCCACGCTGGTCGACTACCCGGTGCCGTCGTACGTCGAATACTTCCGCATCAAGCCGCAGCTGTTCGACGCCAGCGGCCTGGCGCGCATCGACGCGCCGGACGACGAGGTGCGCGCGTTCCTGCAGCGCTACCAGGGCGAGGCGATCGCCGACCGCATGCGCAACGACTGGCTGCTGGTGCTCGGCAAGCGGCGCGACTGGGCCAACTTCGACGCGCAGTATCCGCAGTTCGTGCTGAAGGACGATACCCAGGTCGAGTGCTATGCGCTGCTGTCGCGCGCGCTCAAGGGGCAGAACGTCGCCGTCGAGGCGCGCGCGCTGCTGACCGAGCCGAAGAACTATGGCGAGGGCTGCGTCGACCTGATCGGCTATCTGTACCAGAGCCGCCAGATCACCCGCGCGGACGTCGCCTTCCAGGCCCGCACGGCGCTGGAGCAGAACTACACCACGCTGGCCGGGCGCATCGCCGCCACCGTGCCGGACGGCGCCGTCGACGGCGATACGCTGGCCACGGTGGTCAAGATGGCGCGCAACGATCCGGCCCAGGCCGCCGCCTACCTGACCGCCAGCTCCGGCAGCCTGTCGCGCGACGAGCAGGGCGCGGGCTGGGGCGTGGTCGGCCAGTTCGCCGCCAAGAAGCTGCTGCCCGACGCGGCCGGCTACTTCCGCCGCCAGGTCGAGCTGGGCGGCAACCAGTGGCTGTCGACCGAGACGCAGGAATGGCGCGTGCGCGCGGCGCTGCGCCAGGGTGACTGGAAGCTGGTGCGCCTGGCGATCGAATCGATGCGCCCCGAATTGCGCACCAAGGATCCGGCCTGGACCTACTGGCTGGGCCGGTCGCTGGCCGAAGCGGGCCGCAACGACGAGGCCCGCCAGCAGTACCAGGCCATCGCCAGCGGCTTCCATTTCTACGGCCAGCTGGCCAGCGAGGAGCTGGGCCAGCGCATCACGCTGCCGCCGCGTACCCAGGTCAGCGATGCCGAGGCCATGGCGATGCGCACGCGCCCCGGCTTCCAGCGCGCCAAGGCGTTCTACGACATGGACCTGCGCTTCGAGGGCAACCGCGAGTGGAACTGGGAACTGCGCGGCATGAGCGACCGCGAGCTGCTGGCCGCGGCCGAGTACGCGCGCCGCATCTCGCTGCTGGACCGCACCGTCAACACCGCCGACCGCACGCAGGCGCAGCACGACTTCTCGCTGCGCTTCCTGATGCCGTTCCGCGACATCATGCAGCGCGCCACCGACGAGGCCGGCCTGGACATGGCCTGGGCCTACGGCATCATCCGGCAGGAGTCGCGCTTCATCATGAACGCGCGCTCGTCCGCCGGCGCGCACGGCCTGATGCAGGTGATGCCCGCCACCGCCAAGTACGTCGCCCGCAAGATCGGCATGACGGACTTCACGCCGTCGATGATGAGCGATCCGAACGTCAACATCCTGCTCGGCACCAGCTACATGAGCATGGTGCTGACCGACCTGGACAGCTCGCAGACGCTGGCCTCGGCGGCCTACAACGCCGGCCCGGGCCGGCCCAAGAGCTGGCGCACCAGCCTGTCGCGGCCGGTCGAGGGCGCGATCTTCGCCGAGACCATTCCGTTCACGGAGACGCGAACCTACGTCAAGAATGTGCTCTCCAACGCCACGTACTATGCTGCATTGATGCACGGACATCCGCAGTCGCTGAAGGCGCGGCTGGGCACCGTGGTGCCGTCGCAGGTGACCACCACCAGCCTGCCCTGATGGTGCGCTGAAGGCGCGCTCGCGCGATGTCCGCCGCTGTGTCCGGCCTGAACCGAAAGCAGGTCGAACGCAGCGCGAACGCTGGGTCGAAACCCGCCGCGGCAGCCGTGCCGCGGCCACCGTGCCACGGAGGACATCATGCTGACGAGCAATGTACTGGTGATCGGCGGTTCCGGCTTTATCGGCAGTCATCTGGTCGCGCGCCTGTCGGGCGTGGCCAACCACAGCAACGCGCCGCTCGAGCACGCGACGGTGGTGATCCCGCCGATGGACCCCGAGCGGATCGTGGTGGCAACCCGCAACGAGGACAATGCGCGCGATCTGCTGGCCCTGCCGCGGGTAGAGATCGTGGTGCTCGATGTCACCGACGAGGCGGCGCTCGACAGCGCGATCGGTTCGCTGGGCATCGAGGGCATCGTCGTCAATCTGGTCGGCGTGCTGCACGGCGGGCGCGGCGATCCTTACGGGCCCGGATTTGCTGCGGCCCATGTCGAGCTGCCGCGCCGGCTGATCGACTCGATGCGGCGCACCGGCGTTCGCCGGCTGCTGCATATGAGCGCGCTCGGCGCCGACAGCGCTGGCCCGTCGATGTATCTGCGCAGCAAGGGCGACGGCGAGCGCGCGGTGCGCGAGAGCGGGCTCGACTGGACGGTCTTCCGCCCCTCGGTGGTGTTCGGCCCCGACGACCATTTCCTCAATCTGTTCGCCAGCATGCAGCGGCTCGCGCCGGTGGTGCCGCTGGCCTGCGCGCAGGCGCGCTTCCAGCCGGTCTACGTGCAGGACGTCGCGCAGGCGATGGTCAATGCGATGGCGACCCCGGCCACCATTGGCCGCTGCTACGAGCTGGGCGGCCCGCAGGTCTATACGCTGGAGGAACTGGTGCGCTTCGCTGGCGAGGCGTCGGGCCATCCGCGGCCGGTGCTGGCGCTGCCCGATGCGCTGGCGCGCCTGCAGGCGGCCGTGCTGGAACACATGCCGGGCGGCCCGGTGATGTCGCGCGACAACCTCGATTCGATGCGTCTGGACAATGTGCTGAGCGGCCCCATGGCGCCGGAGCTGGGCGTACATCCGACCAGCCTGGAGGCGGTGATGACCGAGGCGCTGTCGGGCGGCCGGGAGACCCGGCTGGAGGCGCTGCGCTCGAGCGTGCATCGGCGGTGAGGAACACGTTGGCGCGCCGCCTATGTGACCCGGATTGACACCGCTTGCGAGTCCAATTCGTTTGGTCCGGTCCGGAGCCGCTGGCTACAATGTTCGGCCTGAAGCGCAGAGTGGCGCGCCGAGCCGTCTCCCCGGCATGCCATCCACCGTGCGCGCCTCGCTCTCTCCCTCTCGAAGGACTCGCAAATGAAGCTCGTCATCGGCAACAAGAACTATTCCTCCTGGTCGTTGCGTCCCTGGCTGCTGATGTCGCATGCCGGCATTCCGTTCGAGGAAGTGCCGGTGCGCCTGTTTACGCCGGGCTTCGCCGAGGAGATCGGCCGCTATGCGCCGGCCAACAAGGTGCCGGCGCTGATCGACGGCGATATCGTGGTGTGGGACTCGCTGGCGGTGGTCGAATACCTGGCCGAGCGCTTCCCCGACAGGCAGCTGTGGCCGCAGGAGCCGGCCGCGCGCGCGTTCGCGCGTTCGATCTGCGCCGAGATGCATGCGGGCTTCGGCAATCTGCGCAGCCAGATGCCGATGAACCTGAGCGCGATGCTGCCCGGCATGGGCTGGAACGTCGCGGTGCAGCGCGATATCGACCGCATCGTGCAGCTGTGGCAGCAGGCGCGCGAGCGCTTCGGCCAGGCCGGCCCCTTCCTGTTCGGCGCGTTCTCGATTGCCGATGCCTACTATGCGCCGGTGGTGTGCCGCTTCGCGACCTACGGCGTCCATCTGCCGGAACCGGCCAAGGCCTACGCGGACCTGGTGCTGGAACTGCCGGCGCTGCAGCGCTGGATCGCCGCCGCCCGTGAGGAGCGCGATTTCCTCGCGCCGGACGAGCCGTATCGCGTCGCGCCGGATCGCGACGACGCGGTCGTGGTCCATCACTGAAGGACCGGACCGGGGAAGGAGCTTCATGCAGATCTACGCCGTCGGCGGCGCCATCCGCGACCAGCTGCTGGGCACGCCCAGCCAGGACCGCGACTACGTGGTCGTCGGCGCGACCCCGGCGCAGATGGAGGCGGCCGGCTTCAAGCCGGTCGGCAAGGACTTCCCGGTCTTCCTGCATCCGCGCACGCGCGAGGAATACGCGCTGGCGCGCACCGAACGCAAGACCGCCGCCGGCTACAAGGGCTTTGCCTTCTATTGCTCGCCCGACGTCACGCTGGAGGACGACCTGATCCGGCGCGACCTGACCATCAATGCGATGGCCCAGGAGGTCGACGAGCACGGCGAACTGGTCGGCCCGGTGATCGATCCGCACGGCGGCCAGCGCGATCTGGCTGCCCGGGTGTTCCGCCACGTGTCGCCCGCCTTTGCCGAGGACCCGGTGCGCATCCTGCGGCTGGCGCGCTTCGCGGCGCGCCTGCCCGAGTTCACCGTCGCGCCGGAGACGCTGGCGCTGATGCGGTCGATGGTGGACAGCGGCGAGGTCGATGCGCTGGTCGCCGAGCGGGTCTGGCAGGAACTGGCGCGCGGGCTGATGGAGGCGCGCCCGTCGCGGATGTTCGAGGTCCTGCGCGAGTGCGGCGCGCTGGCGCGGCTGATGCCGGAACTGGACCGGCTGTGGGGCGTGCCGCAGCGCGCCGAGTATCACCCCGAGGTCGATACCGGCGTCCACGTGATGATGGTCATCGATACCGCCGCCGCGATGCAGGCGCCGCTGACCGTGCGCTTCGCCGCGCTGGTCCATGACCTGGGCAAGGGCACCACGCCCGCCGACGTGCTGCCGCGCCATATCGGCCACGAGCAGCGCAGCGTGGCGCTGCTCGAAGGAGTCTGCAAGCGGCTGCGCGTGCCGACCGATTGCCGCGACCTCGCCGTGCTGGTCGCGCGCGAGCACGGCAATATCCATCGATCCGGCGAATTCGGCGCCGCGGCGGTGACGCGGCTGCTGGAGCGCTGCGACGCGCTGCGCAAGCCCGAGCGCTTCGCCGAGGCCCTGCAGGCCTGCGAGGCCGACGCGCGCGGCCGGCTCGGCTTCGAACAGCGCGACTATCCGCAACCGGCGCGCCTGCTGGCCGCTCGCGAGGCCGCCGCCGGCGTCGATGCCGGCGCCATCGCGCGCGAATGCGCGGGGCAGGTCGAGCTGATCCGCGAGCGCGTGCACCAGGCACGCGTCGCCGCGGTGGCAGGCGTGCTGGGGCAAGCCGGGGCCTGACGCGCTGCCGGCCGGGGCCTGACGCGCGGCCCACACAAAGCCACAGGCGGCCCTGCAGGCGCGGCCGTGGCAGCAAGCTGCCGCTGCAAATCGAAAGAGAGCGTCCGGCGAGGCCAACACAATGGCGCCTCGCTCGAATGCGGGGTCCCTTGGCCCGCCGTCTGGCATTCGAGCCGATCGTCGCCGACGCCTGCCCTCCCAGTGCATCGTCCCTTCATCATGGCGGACCCCCACCGGGCACGGCAGCCACGCGTCGGCGTTGTCCTCTCCGAGGTCATACGCCATGCCAGATCCCATCGCTCCGTATATCCCCGCCTGTCCGATTCCTTCGGCATCGAACGAATCCGGCGCCCAGGCAACCGCCGATGTCCATGCCGATGCCAATGTCGGTCTCCCTGCCAACTCCCATGCCAGCGCCAATGCCGGTGTCGGTGCCAACGCCGATGCCAACGCCGATGCCGGGCCCGATGCGCAGACCAACACCGGCTGGCATCGCCTGCCCGCGGAACTCGTCGCCCATGTCGGCAGCTTCCTGCCATGGCAGGCGCTCGAGGCGCTGCGCCTGACCCACAAGCGCACGCATCAGGCGCTGGCATCGTGCACCGTGACGGCCCGCGTCGGCTGGCGCATCGCCTGCGTGTCGAGCCTGTCGACGCTCAGGTACACCGTGCGAGCGCTGCGCGACCCGCTGCTGTCCGATGCCAACCGGGCGAACGCGCTGTGTGCGCTGGCCGAACGCCTGCCGAGGCTGGATGGCGGCATGGTCGCGGCCGCACGCGATGTCCTGCTCGAAGGCATTGCGCGGCTGCCTGCCCCGCTGCGGGCACGGCCCGTGGTCGGCGTCATGCACGGCCTGGCTCGTTGCGAGGAACTGGTTTGCCATCCACGCGGCGCCTTGCCGCTGTTGCTGGCGGTGGAGCACCTGCCGCCCGCGCAGCGCGCCGAGCCGCTGATCGCATGCCTGCGTATCGCCTCGCTGACGCAGGACGCGATGCCGGATGTCGACGAGTGGATCGATGAGGCGCTGCAGCTGCCCATGCCCGACCGCGGTGCCGTGCTGGCGCAGATACTGCGGCGTTTTCCGTTCGTCCGCGCAACGCGCGCCGACGAGCGCGTGCAGCAGTTCCTGCAGGCCCGTGCTCGACTGCAGACGCCCGACGGCGAGCCCTCATGGAGCGAGCAGGCTGCCGTGCTGGCCGGCCTCGCGGATACGCTCGACGTTCAGTGGGAAGCGGGTTATGTCCGGGACGAGCCGGCAGCGCATCGACTGTGGTGCGATCTGCTGGAGGCCGCGCGGGCCTTGCCCCCCGGTCCCGCGCTCGACGTGATGGTCGCCCTTGCCGGACCCGGGTCGCAGCGGCTCAGCGACAGCGCCGCGCAGCGCTGGCCCCTGCTGTGGAACGCGGGCCAGCGTTTCGCCGCCGATCCGGCGCGGTGGACGCGCTGGCTCGGCGCACTGGCCGCCCATCACGGATGGGCGGAGCCACCGGATGCCTGGGACCGCCTGTTCGACGCGGCAGCAACGCTGCCGCCGGACGGGCAAGGCCCGGTGCTCGCCATGCTGGCGCGCGGCGTCGCGGTGCCGGTCGAGGCGGCCGACCGCGAGGCCCGCTGGCACGCGCTCCACGAGCGGATCGTCGCGGTACCGGCGGCGTCGCGGGCCGGGCCGCTGGCGGAACTGGCCGATGCCTTGCTGACCGACGAGGCGGACATGGAGGACCCTCGCTGGCAGCGCCTGCTCGACGCGCTGCGCCCGCTGCCGGCGGCGTCGCAGGTCAAGGTATTGCTCGCATGCATCGAAATCGGCAACGTGGAGCGGTTCTGGGCGCCGTGCCACCGGATCATCATGACGCGCCTGCCGATGGAAGAGCGGGCCGGGGTACTGACCCAACTGGCCGACTGGATTGCCCAACTCGCGCCGCATGCGCAGCGGGCCCCGGCGTGGTGGGACATCGCCCGATCGGTGCCGGCCCTGCCGCCCGCGCAGCGGCATGCGCCGTGGCAGATGTTGTTGCGGCGTGTGCATCGGGTGTTCGAGTTCGACCCGGAAGGGCATCGACGCGCGTGGGACACGCTCGCCGAATTGCTGGCCGGACAGCCGCCCGTTGCCCGCCAGCAATGCCTGCTCGGTGCGACCTGGAATGCCGACGCCGGACGGTGCGAATGGGTCCTGATGCAGGTACGCGATCTGCCCGCCGCGCTGCAGGGCGAGGTGCTGGCCCGGCTGGCGCGTTGCGCCGGCGCGCAGGGCCCCATGGCCTGGCATGCCAGCGAACGCGTGACGGCATGGATGGAACTGGTGCGCGCGGTACGGGAATTGCCGACGCACTATCGCGGAGCGCCGCTGCCATCGCTGGCGCGCTTGCTGGGCGAGCTGCCCCACGGCATCCGCCTGGCGGCCCGCTCGCACTTCGTCGCGCTGCTGCGCGGCGTGGCGCCCGACGACATACCGGCCGGGTTCCACCCTCTCGCTCCCTTTGCGGAATCCGCGCTGGTGCGCCGTGTATTGAAGCGGCCGCGGTATCCGGTAGCGATGCGGGCCATCGCGCCGAAGCGCGAGCGGATCGACGAGACCTGGCCCTGAGCCGTTTCACGGAGGCACCATGCTTCGGCAAATCGATGCTGGCTTCATGACGCACCAGGCGTTCGCGCCGACCGCGGCTCCTGGGCAAACCGGGCCGACGGGGCAACGCGAGCCGGGCGGACCGGGCAGGCAGACGCGCGCCACATGGCACGAACTGACAACCGATCTGTTGCGGCATGTCGCCGGCCATCTGGACCATCGCCCCCTTTGCGGGATGGCGCAGACCGACCGGCGCACGCGGGTAGCACTCGCGTCCATGATCCAGTCGGCAAGGATCGACTGGTGCATCGGCCGCGTGTCCAATCTGTCGACCTTGCAGGCTGCGCTGCGGGAAATCGATCAAGGCGTCATTGCGCCGAACCTCCGCGCCGGCCATATGGCCGCACTGGCCGAACGCCTGGCGTCGATGCACCCGTTCGTGGGCGCGAGGGCGTGCGGTCCGATGATCGAGGCGGTCGCGACGCTGCCGGCCGACCTGCGCCAGCGCCCGCTGTGCGCATTGCTGTCGTGCTGCGGCAAGTTGGCGCACCTGGCCACGCGCCAACGCATCGTCGACCACGTGGAGATGACGCGGCACCTGCGCTCGCTGCAGGGATCGCTGTTGCAGCTGGTGTGCGGACTGCCGCCGCCGCAGCAGTCCACGGCGCTGCTGGCCCTTTGCACCGAATTTCCCCGCTTGACGCAGGAGGCGGCCGCCGCGTTGCCGGCATGCCTGCAGCGCGCCATGGCGGTGCCGGGCGCGCAGGTTGCGCCGTTGATCACGGCGATGTGTTGGGCGGTACGTTCGCTCGGCAGGGCCCCGGTCGAGCTGCTGGCCACCGTGCAATCGGCCTACCCGGCATTGGCGCAGCAGGAAGGCGCGGCCGCCATGGCACAGCGCACTGCCGTGCTGTGTGCGCTGGCGGACGCAGCGGGGCCGGCGTGGCTGCATGCCGACGACATCGACCTGTCGGCCCAGCTGCGGCAGTGGGTATGGGAGGCGCTGCGGGATCTGCCTGGCGAGAGCCGGCTTCAGGTGCTGAGCCGGGTCGCCGCGTGGAGCCATGCCGGATCGTCGCGCGAGCAGGTGCTGGAATGCAGCAACCGCCTGTGGACCGAGGGGCAGCACGCGTGTACCGATGCGGCGGCGCGGGCCCATTGGCTCGCGATCGTCTGCAAGGCGGCGCCCGGCGTCTGTGTGGCGCCGCGTCTGTGGGGCGACCTGTGGGCGGAGGCGGGCAGGCTGGCACCGCCGAGATGCGCGGTCCTGATCGCGTCGCATGCTTCCTCGCTCGGTCTGCTGCCCCATGAGGCCAGGCGCGACGCCTGGTCCGGGCTGTTCGGGCATGCCGTCGACGCGCTGCCGATCGACCATCGCGCGGGGCCGCTGCAGGCCCTGGCCGCCGCGCTGGCGGAATTGAGCGGACCCTATCCCGATGCGCGCTGGAACGCGATGACCGACGCCGCCGCACGGTTGCCGCCGGCAGGACGCGCGCCGCTGCTGTACGCGTTCTGCGCCGCCTTTCCGGACCAGTGCGAGCGCCACTGGGAGGGCTATCTGGACCTGTTGGCGCAGTTGCCGCCCGCTGCCTTGAACCGCGAGCTGCAACGGGCCTGCGATCAGTTGCGTCGGCTATCGCCGGGGATGGCGGCGCGCGCGGTGCCGCGCCTGGCCGCCTTGCTGCCACGCCTTTCCGCCGATCACCGCGAGCAACCCTGGCTGGCGCTTTGGCGGCTGACCGGGGTGATCCTCGGCCCGGCGGAGCGGGCACCGGCATGGGCGGCCTTGCTGCGGACGATTGCCCCGCAGCCGCCGGCCCTTGAGCAGCGGCGGCTGGTGGCAGCCGCGGCGATCGACCACGCCGATGCTTGGCTGCTGTTGCTCGAGCGCGCCGCCGGCCTGCCGGCCGCTCGGCGCGCCAGCGTGCTGTCGGAACTGGCGCGTGGCTCCGTGGCGGGGCGCCCGCGAGAGACGTGGCCGGGAATATGGCAGGCGCTGGTGGAGGCGGTGCGGCGCTTGCCGCCGGCGTATCGCGGTTCGCCGCTGCACGCGCTCAGGGAATTGCAGATCGCGTTGTCGGAAGCGGATGGCGGGCCGTGGCCCGAGGGGCTGAGGGCGCTGACGGCGCTGACTACGCTGTACGACGGGGTGCCGCCGATGGACCTGCCGCCGGCACCCGGCGCACCGTCATAGCAGCCGGCCGACCAGCAGCGCGATCAGCGACAGCAGCACGGTCGACGCGAACGGCAGCACCCATTCGCGGCCGAACAGCCGGAAACGCACGTCGCCCGGCAGGCGGCCCAGTCCGATCTTTTGCAGCCACGGCAGCGCGGACGACAGGATGATCACGGAGAGGAAGATGGTCAGTGTCCAGCGCAGCATGGGGGCGTTCCGTGGCTACAGGGTGTGGCTGCGGTCGCCCGCGGCAAAGCCGATCGGCACGCTGTCGCCCAGGCCGCGCGTCAGCGCGATGGCCTTGAACAACTCGCCCATTTCGGCTTCGGACAGCAGCTTCTGCACCGCGTTGGCGGCCGGCAGGAAGCTGCGGGCATCGTTGGGGTCCAGCGACATCAGCAGTTCGGTGATGCCGGCATTCATCAGCAGGCGCGCCTGCGAGGCGAAGCCCGCAACCTCCAGGCCCGCGTCCACCGCCGCCTGCGCGATGCCGCTGAAGTTGACGTGGGCCGTGATGTCCTGCAGCCCCGGATAGAGGAACGGATCGGGGTGGGCGTGATGGCGGTAATGGCACATCAGCGTGCCGCCGGTGCGCTGCGGATGGTAGTACTCGCTGGCCGGAAAGCCGTAGTCGATCAGCAGCGCCGCGCCGCGCGACAGCATTGCGCCGAGCGAGCGGACGAAGCCCTCGGCCTCGGCATGGGTCTCGGTGACGATGTCGTGGTCGCCCGGAATCGCGGCGACGGCGGCGGGCACGTCGGCCGCGCCAAGCGGCCGGTCGGCGAAGCGGAAGCGCGCATCGTTGCCATGCTCGCCGACATCGCTGCGCGCGACCCCGCGCTCATGCCAGACACCGCCAACCCGCGCGTAGAGCCGTACCGGCATCGCGTCGAGGACCTCGTTGCCGATCGCCACGCCCGCGAAGCGCGCGGGCAGGGCGTCGAGCCACTGCACCCGGGCGGCCAGATGCGGGGCGCGCGCGGCCAGCGTGGCCTGCTGGCGGGCGCGCAGCTCGCCGGACAGTTCGACGATCCAGTAGCGCGAGGGCAGCCGGCCCTCGGTTTCGAGCGCCAGCAGCAGATCCGCCGCCAGCCGGCCCGTGCCGGCGCCGAATTCCATCACCTCGTCCAGGCCCTGCTCGAGCCATTGCGCCAGCTGGCGCGCCAGCGTACGGGCGAAGAACGGCGTCAGTTCGGGGGCGGTGATGAAGTCGCTGCCGTCGCGCACGTCGCGGCCGAACTTGGCCGCGCCGCCGCTGTAGTACCCGAGCCCGGGCGTGTAGAGCGCCATCGCCATGTAGCGGTCGAAGCCGAGCCAGCCTTGCGCGGCGTCGATCGCCTCGCCGATGCGCGCGGCCAATGCCGTGGAGGCATCGAGCGCGTCCGCGGAGGGAAGGGGTAAACTACCGGTTTTCTGCATCCCGCGATTGTAGCAATGCCAGATTTCACTTCTTCCGACGCCGCGCCCGGTTCGACGACGGCCTCGTCCTCGGCCTCGTCGACGCAGGCGGTCGCGCCCGGCCCCAGCCGCGGCATTGCGCTCGTGACGGGCGGCGCCCGCCGCATCGGCCGCGCGATCGCGCTGGAACTGGCGGCGCGCGGCTGGGATATCGCGGTGCACTGCCATCGCTCGCGTGACGAGGCCGAGGAGGTCGCCGGACAGATCCGCGCGCTCGGCCGCCGCGCCGCGGTGCTGCAGGCGGACCTGGCCGACGAGGCGGCGACCGGCGGGCTGATCGCCGCCTGCACCGCCGCCCTCGGCACGCCGACCTGCCTGGTCAACAACGCCTCGCTGTTCCAGTACGACGTCGCCACCAGCTTCTCCTACGGCTCGCTCGATACGCATATGCGCACCAATGTCGCCGCGCCGCTGCTGCTGTCGCGCGAGTTGCACCGGGCGCTGCCGGACGATGCGCGCGGCGTGGTGATCAACCTGCTGGATCAGAAGCTCGACAACCTGAACCCGGACTTCCTCTCGTACACGCTGTCCAAGGCCGCGCTGCAGACGGCGACGATGCAGCTGGCCCAGGCGCTGGCGCCGCGCCTGCGCGTGGTCGGCGTGGCGCCGGGCATCACGCTGGTGTCGGGCGACCAGTCCGGCGGCGGCTTCAAGCGCGCGCACCGGATGACGCCGCTGGGCCAGTCGTCGACGCCCGACGATATCGCCCAGGCCGTGGCCTATCTCGCCGAGGCCCGCGCGGTCACCGGCACTACGCTGTACGTGGACGGCGGCCAGCACCTGATGCCGCTGGCGCGCGACGTGATGTTCCTGACCGAATGACTTCCCTGGAGCCGCGGCCGCCTGTACCATCGGCGGCCTTTGCCGGTTCCAGATTCCCGATTTCCGGCTCCCTTCTCTCCCCCGTCTCCCCTTTCTCTCCCACGCCGCCATGTCCGCCGCTCTTTCCCATCCCAGCCTGCAAGACTGCCGCCGCATGTTCCTGCGCAACTACGAAGTGCAGATCAACATTGGCGTGCACGAGTTCGAGAAGAAGGGCGAACAGCGCGTGCTGATCAATATCGACCTGTACGTGCCGCTGGCGGAAAGCACGCCGCACGACGACAAGCTGCACGAGGTCGTCGACTACGACTTCATGCGCAATACCGTCGCCGAGCGCATGGCGCTGGGCCACGTCCACCTGCAGGAGACCCTGTGCGACGACGTTGCCCGCGCGATGCTGCGCCACCCCAAGGTGCGCGCGGTGCGGGTGTCGACCGAGAAGCCCGACGTGTATCCGGATTGCGATTCGGTCGGGGTCGAGGTGTTTCATATCAAGAGCTAGGCCGGCGATCGGCCCGCCGTCGAGCCGGGCGCCAGGCTTGCCGCTGGGTCGCGCGTCTTCGTGATGCCCCCGGCACTTGATGCAGCCCCTGGGGCGCTCCGCTAAAATACCCGGTTCGATTGCGCCCGAACGGCGCCCCGCCCGTTGCCTTCCCTCCCGCCATGACCGAAACCACCCACTCCAGGAACTTCTACCGCCTCGAGACCTATCTGCAGTCGCAGACCGGCCGCGCGATCGGCGACTTCAAGATGATCGAGGACGGCGATACGGTGCTGGTCTGCCTGTCGGGCGGCAAGGACTCGTACACGATGCTGTCGGTGCTGATGGCGCTGCAGAAGCGCGCGCCGATCGACTTCAAGCTGATCGCGATGAATCTCGATCAGAAGCAGCCGGGCTTCCCCGAGGACGTGCTGCCGCGCTACCTCGACAATATCGGCGTGCAGTACGTGATCGTCGAGGCCGACACCTATTCGATCGTCAAGGAGAAGGTGCCGGAGGGCAAGACCACCTGCTCGCTGTGTTCGCGGCTGCGCCGGGGCGTGATCTACCGGACCGCGAAGGAGCTGGGCGCCAACAAGATCGCGCTGGGCCACCATCGCGACGACATCGTCCAGACCTTCTTCCTGAACATGTTCTTCGGCGGCAAGATGAAGGCGATGCCGCCGAAGCTGGCCACCGACGACGGCCAGCACATCGTGATCCGCCCGCTGGCCTATTGCTCGGAGAAGGACATTGCCGCCTATGCGCGCGCGATGGAATTCCCGATCATCCCCTGCAATCTGTGCGGCTCGCAGGAGAACCTGCAGCGCAAGAAGGTCAAGGAAATGCTGCTCGAGTGGGAGCGGCAGAATCCGGGCCGCATCGACAATATCTTCTCGGCGCTGAAGAACGTGGTGCCGTCGCACCTGGCCGATACCGAGCTGTTCGACTTCAACGGCCTGGCGACCGGGCTGGCCAAGGTCGACGAGGCCTCGCTGTTCGGCGACTCGACCTTCTCGCAGCAGCCGCTGGTGTTCGCCGGCGGCAGCGCCGAGAACCGGATGGAATTCGTCCGCTTCGAGAGGCCGGGGGGGCGGGGCGCGCAGGCCGAGGGCGCGGCGGTGGCCACCACTGCGGCGGCCGCGTCGGCGGCGGAATAAGGCCTCGGGGACTCGGCACCGGTTCGTTCAGGCTTCGGCGGTCCAGCACCGGTTCGTTCAGCGCGCCTTCGGGCTCCTGCGGGCTCTCTGAGCTCGCCTTCCGCTCTCCTTCGGCTTTCCTTCGGCTTTCCTTCGGCGCCGCCTCAGTTGGCCGCGCGCGACGGCACCGTGGCCGGCTGCCGCGGCGCCTCGCGCATCAGCGACTGCGTATCCTCGATCCACTTCTGGAAGCGCTCGACCGCGTGGCGCTTCTGCTCCGGCGTGGTCATGTTGGCGATCTGCGCCGCCACCGTCAGTCCGGCCTCGGTATTGGCCTCGTAGCTGACGCGGCGCTCGCGCGTCGGCGGCGCCTGCCACTGGTCGCCGAAGCGCTGCAGCAGCGCGATCACGCGGGCCTTGGGCGGGTGTTCCGCCTGGACCTGCCGGACCAGCGCCATCCAGGCCTGCTGGCGTTTCACCCGTTCGCCGAAGCGCGACTCGGCGTTGTCGACCACCGGGCGGAGCGCGGCGCGGATCGCGTCCTGCTGCTCGCGCGAGAAGCGCCCGTAGATCAGCGTGGCCCACTCCATCACCTTGTCGTAACGGGCCTCGAGGCGATCGTCGGGGCTGCCGCGCAGGAATTTCCTGCGGTACTTCTCGTTGCCGTCGGCGAACTTGCGCTCCATCCGCTTGATCTGGTCCGGCGTCAGTGTCAACAGCAGATCGGCGACATCCGGGATCGCATGGTCGAAGGCGACGCGGGCCATCCGTTGCGTATCGTCGCGCACGCGCTCCAGCTGGGCCTCGGTCACCGGCCCTTGCACCTCGCTCTTGGCGCGTTGCAGCAAGGCGGCGATCTCGGGCAGCTGCTCGCGCCGGTGCCAGGCGAAGAAGCGGGCGATCGCATCCCGGGTCTGCGGCTCCTGGTCGTCGGTGACGTCGACATAGTTGTCGATCCACCAGTAGGCCAGGTGGTCGCCCTGCTGGTAGCCGAGCTTCATCGCATTGCAGGCGGTCAGCAATACCAGCATCCCCGCCGCGATCAGTTCGCGCCACCGCACATTGTGAATTTGCGCAACAGCCGTCAAGCGGCGGATACCCCCCATGCTAGAATCGCCGGACGCGCCAACGGCAGCTCTCCGCCGCCCGCCAGGCAAGGTCTGGCAACGGTTTGCGGACGATGGCGGGGTGCCGGCGACGGCTTCCGCATGGCTCCGTCCATGGCGGGATGAGGCCGATGAACGGCCCACCGTCCGCCAGTTGCGCCAACGCCCCGCTGTCACGTCGGGGCTGGTCGCGCGTCTTTCCGATCCGGATGTCAATTCGGGCGCACTCACTTAGGAACCTCCTCGTGAACATCGTCATTCTCGCCGCCGGCATGGGCAAACGGATGCATTCCGATTTGCCGAAGGTGCTGCATCCGCTGGCCGGCCGGCCGCTGCTTGCTCATGTGATCGATACCGCGCGTACGCTGTCGCCGACGCGGCTGGTGGTGGTCGTGGGCCATGGCGCCGAGCGGGTACAGGCCGCGGTCGCCGCGCCCGATGTCGCCTTCGCGCTGCAGGCCCAACAGCTCGGAACCGGCCATGCGGTGATGCAGGCGCTGCCGCTGCTCGATCCGGCCCAGCCGACGCTGGTGCTGTACGGCGACGTGCCGCTGACCCGGGCCGACACGCTGGCCCGTCTGGTGGAAGCCGCCGGGCAGGACCGCTTCGGCATCCTGACCGTCGAGATGGACGATCCGACCGGCTACGGCCGTATCGTGCGCGACGCCGCCGGCAGCATCGCCCGCATCGTCGAGCAGAAGGACGCCAGCGAAGCCGAGCGCGCGATCCGCGAGATCAATACCGGCATCGTGGTCTGCCCGACCGCGAAGCTGACCGAGTGGCTGTCCACGCTGCGCAACGATAACGCGCAGGGTGAGTACTACCTCACCGATACCGTCGAGCGCGCGGTCGCCGATGGCGTCGAGGTCGTGT
Source organism: Cupriavidus sp. DB3 (assembly GCF_020418465.1). Lineage (NCBI taxonomy): Bacteria > Pseudomonadati > Pseudomonadota > Betaproteobacteria > Burkholderiales > Burkholderiaceae > Cupriavidus > Cupriavidus sp. DB3. The sequence goes on from NZ_JAIZPL010000004.1 coordinate 521,476, forward strand.
CCGCCCAGCCGGGCGCGCTGTGGGAGACGCTGGGCGTCAACAGCAAGGTGCAACTGGCCGAACTCGAACGCCTGCACCAGCGCAACCAGGCGATGCGCCTGCTGGAAGCCGGCGTGACCGTGCTCGACCCGGCCCGGATCGATATCCGGGGCGAACTGACATGTGGCCGAGACGTCACGATCGACGTGGGATGCGTGTTCGAGGGACGGGTTCACCTGGAAGACGGCGTGCAGATCGGTCCTCACTGTGTGATCCGGGATAGCCGCATCGGTTCCGGGGCACGCGTGCTGGCCTTCTGCCATCTGGAGCAGGCGCAGGTCGGCGCGGACGGCCGGATCGGGCCCTATGCCCGGCTGCGTCCCGGCACCGAACTGGGCGAGGACGTCCATATCGGCAACTTCGTCGAGGTCAAGAACAGCCAGATCGCCGCGCACAGCAAGGCCAACCATCTTGCCTACGTCGGCGACGCCACGGTCGGCTCGCGCGTCAACATCGGCGCCGGCACCATCACCTGCAACTACGACGGCGTCAACAAGCACCGCACGGTGATCGAGGACGACGTCTTCATCGGCTCGGACTCGCAGCTGGTCGCGCCCGTCACGGTACGCCGCGGCGCGACGCTGGGCGCCGGCACCACGCTGACCAAGGAAGCGCCGGCCGACCAGCTGACGCTGTCGCGCGCCAAGCAGACGACCATCCCCGGCTGGCAGCGGCCGGTCAAGCAGCCCAGGCAGGGCACGAAGTAAGATAGGCGCACCGCGCTGGCCGGCGCGCAAGGCCCGGGGCGGGCGGCACAAGCGCCCGCCAGCCAGGACATCGAACAAAGCATCAACGCAGGCGGTCACGAGCCGCGGCACCCAGGGAGAGCAACATGTGTGGCATCGTCGGCGCGGTTTCGACGCGCAATATCGTTCCGGTTCTGATCGAAGGCCTGCGCCGCCTGGAATACCGCGGCTATGACTCGTGCGGCGTGGCAGTGGTCCGCGAGGACACGCTCGAGCGCGCCCGCACCGTGTCGCGGGTGGCGGACCTGGACGAGCAGACGCGCGGCTCCGGCCTGTCCGGCACGATCGGCGTGGCCCACACGCGCTGGGCCACGCACGGCAAGCCCGACACCATCAACGCCCACCCGCACTTCTCCGGCGAGACCATCGCGCTGGTGCACAACGGCATCATCGAGAACTACGAGCCGCTGCGCGACGAATTGCGCGCCGCCGGCTACGGCTTCGATTCGCAGACCGATACCGAAGTGGTCGCCCATCTGGTGCACCAGGCCTACACCTATCCGAGCAGCGCCACGCGCGGCGACCTGTTCGCCTCGGTGCGGGCGATCACCAAGCGCCTGCACGGCGCCTATGCGATCGCCGTGGTCGCCAAGGACCAGCCCGACTGCGTGGTCGGCGCGCGCGCCGGCTCGCCGCTGGTCGCGGCGCTCGGCGAAGGCGAGGCCTTCCTCGCCTCCGACGCGCTGGCCGTCGCCGGCACCGCCAACCGCGTGATCTATCTGGAAGAGGGCGACGTGGTCGAGGTGCGCCGCGACGCGATCACGATCCACGACGTCAACGACGAGCCGGTCGAGCGCGAAGTGCGCGTGGTCGAAGCCCATGCGGCGGCCGTCGATCTCGGCCCGTACCGGCATTTCATGCAGAAGGAAATCTTCGAGCAGCCGCGCGCGCTGGCCGACACGCTCGAGGGCATCGAAAGCATCGAGCCGAGCCAGTTCGGCGAACGCGCCGCGCAGGTGTTCGCCAATATCGACAGCGTGCTGATCCTGGCCTGCGGCACCAGCTACTACTCGGGCTGCACCGCCAAGTACTGGCTCGAAGCGATCGCCCGCATCCCGACCCAGGTCGAGGTCGCCAGCGAATACCGCTACCGCGAAACGGTACCCAATCCGCGCCAGCTGGTGGTCGTGATCTCGCAATCGGGCGAGACCGCCGACACGCTGGCCGCGCTGCGCCATGCCAAGGGCCTGGGCCACGAGCACACGCTGTGCATCTGCAACGTCGCCAGCAGCGCGATGGTCCGCGAAACCGAGCTGCGCTTCATCACGCGCGCGGGCACCGAGATCGGCGTCGCCTCGACCAAGGCCTTCACCACGCAGCTGGCCGCGCTGTACATGCTGACGCTGGCGCTGGCCAAGCTGCGCGGCACGCTGTCGGAGGAAAGCCAGGCCAGGGCGCTGGCGAACCTGCGCCACCTGCCGGCCGCGCTGCACGGCGTGCTGGCGCTGGAGCCGCAGATCATCGCCTGGTCGGAGGACTTCGCCCGCCGCGAGAACGCGCTGTTCCTCGGCCGCGGCCTGCACTATCCGATCGCGCTGGAAGGCGCGCTGAAGCTGAAGGAAATCTCGTACATCCACGCCGAGGCCTATCCGGCCGGCGAGCTCAAGCACGGGCCGCTGGCGCTGGTGACCGAGGCGATGCCGGTGGTCACGGTGGCGCCGAACGACGCGCTGCTGGAAAAGCTGAAGTCGAACATCCAGGAAGTGCGTGCCCGCGGCGGCCGGCTTTATGTGTTCGCCGACGCGGACACGCACATTACGTCGACCGACGGCATCCAGGTGATCCGCCTGCCCGAGCACTACGGCGACCTGTCGCCGATCCTGCATGTGGTGCCGCTGCAATTGCTGGCGTATCACACCGCGTGCGCGCGTGGTACCGACGTCGACAAGCCGCGCAATCTGGCGAAGTCGGTGACGGTGGAATAAGGAAATCGGCAAGGCGTTGCCCTCAGCAAAAAGGGCGCTGCGGCACCGGCCGCAGCGCCCTTTTTCTTTGCCCGTCAGCTGGTCCGCGGCGGTCGGTCCTCGGTCAGCCCTCGGTCAGTCCTCGACCCATCACTCCATCCGCTTCGGAAACCGCAACGCAAACCGCGTCTTCCCCCGCTCGGACCGCACCGCGATATCCCCGCCGTGCGCCAGCATGATGGCCCTGGTGATCGACAGCCCCAACCCCACGCTGTCCGACTCCGGCCTCGTGCGGGACTTGTCCCCACGCGAGAAGCGATCGAAGATCGAGGGCAGCAGGCTCGGGTCGATCCCGGCGCCGTCGTTCTCCACCGCGACCTCGACGTGTTCTCCGGCGTCCGCCACGTCGACGACGATCGTGCCGCCAGGCGGCGTATAGCGCAGCGCATTCGAAATCAGATTGCTCAGCGCCCGCCGCAGCATCAGCCGGTCGCCCTGGATGCGGCCGTCGCCCCGCAGATCCAGTCGCACCGCCTTGTCCTCGGCCAGCGCCTCGTAGAAATCGAACAGCGCCCGCACCTCGTCGGCGATGCGGATCGCCTCGGTGTTCGGCAGATCGAGCCCGTGTTCCATCTTGGCCAGGTACAGCATGTCGGACACCATGCGGGCGAGGCGCTGCAGTTCCTCGGCGTTCGACGCCAGGATGTCGCGGTAATTGCCGGCATCGCGTGGCTGCGACAGCGCGACCTGGGTCTGCGTCATCAGGTTGGTGATCGGCGTGCGCAGCTCGTGCGCCAAGTCGGACGAGAATTCGGACAGCCGGCGGAAATCGTCCTGCAGCCGCGCCAGCATCGCGTTCAGGTTCGCCGCCAGGTCCGCCATTTCGACCGGCACCGCTTCGACGGGCATCCGCTCGTACAGCTTGCTGCCGGTCACGGTCTGCGCGCGCGAGGCCATCGTGCGCAGCGGCGACAGCCCGCGGCGCGCCGCCCACCAGCCGAGCACGCCGCTGGCCAGCGCGGCCAGCGCGATATAGAACACCAGCGACTGGCGGAACGCGTGAATGAAGTGATCGTGGATCTCTGTGTCCATGCCGACCAGCATGCGCAGCGGCTCTCCCGTGCCCGGATCGCGCACCGTGCGGACCATGCCGCGATACAGCTGGCCGTTCTGCCGCCATTCGAGCCCATTGCCCTGCGAGCCGTCCGCGCCATCGGCACCGTCCGCAGCGTTCGCACCGGCCGCGCCGTCCGCATCGAGGCGCGCCCCCGCATCCGTCCGCGCCGCCGCCTCGAGCGCCGCGCCGAAATCGAAGCCGGGGCTCGCAAACAGCGGCTCGCCTCGCTTGCCTTGCACATGGATCAGCAGGCCGCCGTGGTGCTTCTGCGCGTCGGCCAGCCGCGCCGCGATGCCGTCGGACGGGCCCGTCGCCACGATCCGTTCGACCATGCGCAGATTGTCCCCGAGCAGCGCGTAGTCCTGATCGGCGAAGTGCCGGTCCATCGCCCAGAAGATCAGCCAACCCAGGCCCAGCAGCACGCAGGCGGAGGTCAGCGAGAACAGCGCGGTCAGCCGGGCCGTCAGCGAGAGGCGCGGCATCAGTCGCCGTCCTCCGGGTTCTCGAGCACGTAGCCCATGCCGCGCACCGTCTGGATCAGCTTGATGTCGAAGTCGTCGTCGATCTTGGCGCGCAGGCGGCGGATGGCGACGTCGATCACATTGCTGTCGCTGTCGAAGTTCATGTCCCAGACCTGCGAGGCGATCAGCGAGCGCGGCAGCACCTCGCCCCGCCGGCGCGCCAGCAGTTCGAGCAGCGAGAATTCCTTGTTGGTCAGCACGATGCGGCGGCCGGCGCGGGTGGCGCGGCGGCGGGCCAGGTCGAGCACCAGGTCGGCGATCTGGATGCGGTCCAGCGCTACTTGCGTGGCGCCGCGGCGCAGCAGCGTGCGGACGCGCGCCAGCAACTCGGCAAAGGCAAAGGGTTTGACCAGATAGTCGTCGGCGCCGAGCTCCAGGCCCTTGACGCGATCGGCCACGCTGTCGCGCGCCGTCAGGAACAGCACCGGGACCCGGTTGTCGGCGGCCCGCAGCGTCTGCACGATGCGCCAGCCGTCGACGTCGGGCAGCATCACGTCGAGCACGATCAGGTCGTACGGCTCGGTCATGGCCAGATGCTGGCCATCCAGGCCGTTGGCGGCCAGGTCCACCACGAACCCCGCCTCAGTCAGCCCCTGCCGCAGGTATTCCCCGGTCTTGGCCTCGTCTTCGACTACCAGCAATTTCATCGGCGCTTCCTGCTTGCTACTCTCTGCTTCCCGTTTCCCGTTTCCCGCTTCCCGCTTCCCGCTTCCCGCTTCCCGCTTCCCGCTTCCCGCTTCCTGTGCCGCGCGTCGGGCTTCGGCTTCCTGTCTTCCCCGTCTCGCTGTGGGCTGTGCCCTTCGCGCGCCGCCGGCCATCGGCGCCTGGCGCAACCGTCGCGATAGTGTAGGACGAGGCGGCCCAACATGACGCCAACCTTACCGGAATGTAATGTCGGGGTAATTGGTTGGTTACTGCCTGGTCCTTATCCTGCCGAGGCCATTTGCGATTGACGATTACCGATTGAAGCGTCTCCGACGCCGATCGTGCGATCGTCGACGCGGGTGGTCGACGCCGATCACAGACGCCGATCACAGACGCCGATCACAGACGCCGATCACAGACGCCGATCGCCGATAGACCACAAGGACCGCCTCCATGCCCCGCATTGCCCCAACCACCCTGGCCCTGCCGCCTCATCTGTCCCGCCGGCGCTTCGTGCAAGGGCTGGTCGCGGGCGGCGTGCTCGGTGCACTGTCCGGCGTGCCCGGCGCGGCATGGGCGCAGCACGCGGACCGTCCGGGGCGGGCGGGCAGCGGCAGCGCGCCGGTACTGACCGGCACCGAGTTCGACCTGTTCATCGAAGAGGCGGTCGTCAACTTCACCGGCAAGCCCGCCATCGCCCACACCATCAACGGCATGCTGCCGGGCCCGACGCTGCGCTGGCGCAAGGGCGATACGGTGACCATCCGCGTGACCAACCGCCTGCGCGAGCCGACCTCGATTCACTGGCACGGCATCATCCTGCCGTTCGAGATGGACGGCGTGCCCGGCATCAGCTTCCCCGGCATCGCGCCGGGCGAGACCTTCACCTACCGCTTCAAGGTCGTGCAGAGCGGCAGCTACTGGTACCACTCGCACTCGGGCTTCCAGGAGATGACCGGCGTCTACGGCGGCCTGATCATCGACGGCGACGACGATCCGATCCGCGCGGACCGCGACCATACCGTGCTGCTGTCCGACTGGACCGACGAGGACGGCATGCGCGTGCTGTCCAAGCTCAAGACCCAGAGCGACTACTACAACTACAACCAGCCCACTGTCGTCGACTTCTTCCGCGATGTCGCCAACGACGGCATCAAGGCCGCCGTCGACAAGCGCCGCATGTGGAACCAGATGCGGATGAGCCCCACCGATCTGGCCGACCTGTCCGCGCATACGCTGACCTACCTGACCAATGGCGTGACGCCGGCCGGCAACTGGACGGGCCTGTTCAAGCCGGGCGACAAGGTTCGGCTGCGCTTCATCAATGGCAGCGGCAATACCTTCTATGACGTGCGCATTCCGGGGTTGAAGCTCAAGGTCGTGCAGGTCGACGGCCAGAACATCGAGCCGGTGACGGTCGACGAATTCCGCTTCGGTCCCGGCGAGACCTGCGATGTCCTGGTCGAGCCGCGCGACGAGGCCTACACGATCTTCTCGCAGTCGATGGACCGCACCGGCTACGCGCGCGGCACGCTGGCGACGCGCGAGGGGCTGCAGGCCGCCGTGCCCGCGCTGGACAAGGCCCAGTGGCTGACCATGACGGACATGATGGGCGACATGGGGGCGGGTGGGATGGCTGGGATGGCTGGGATGGCTGGGATGGCTGGGATGAGCCATGGCGGCGGGCACAACCACGGCGCCATGCATGGCACGCACGGGACGAACAGCGAGCGCGGCATGCACAGCACGCATGGCGCGCATGGTACGCACGGCACGCATGGCATGTACAGCATGCACGACACGCACGGGGCGCACGGCATGCACCACGGCGGCATGGCGATGGACCACGGCCAGCACGCCATGCCGACGGCGCCGGCAAACGGCTCGCTGAAGATCCCCAGCAGGACCGCCCGCCACGCGCGCACCGAATACGGCCCGAGCACCGATATGCGGGTCGACATGGCACGGACCAACCTCGACGACCCCGGCATCGGGCTGCGCAACAACGGACGCCGCGTGCTGACGCTGGCCGACATGCGCACGGTCGGCGGTCCGATGGACCCGCGCGGGCCGAACAGGGAAGTGGAACTGCACCTGACCGGCAATATGGAGCGCTACACCTGGTCCTTCGACGGCCTGGAGTTCGGCAAGTCCACGCCGGTCCATTTCCGCCACGGCGAGCGGCTGCGCGTGATCCTGCATAACGACACGATGATGACCCACCCGATGCATCTGCACGGCATGTGGAGCGAGCTGGAGGCGCCGGACGGCTCCTTCCAGGCGCGGCGGCACACGATTCCGGTGCAGCCGGCCCAGCGCATCAGCTTCCTCGTCACGGCCGATGCGCTCGGCCGCTGGGCCTGGCATTGCCATCTGATGATGCATATGGACGCAGGCATGTTCCGCGAAGTGCTGGTGGCCTGACTGGCCCGATGTTCCATCCAAATTCCAAGACGCACGGGGCCCGAGCCATGCCATCGAACATACTTCTTGCCATCCTGCTGGCAGCCGCCGGCATCGGGGCTGCTTGGGGGCAGCAGCCGCACCAGCACGATCACGGTGACCACCAGCAGCATCAGCAGCACCAGCAGCACCCGCAGCACCCGCAGCACCAGGAGCATCAGCAAGACCAGCAGCACCGACAGGACCAGCAGCACCGACAGGACCAGCAGCACCAGGAGTATCAGCAAGACCAGCAGCACCGGGAGCATCAGCAACACCAGGAGCATCAGCAGCATCAGCACGGCAGCGCCGCGAAGCCGGCAATGGACCACGGCGACATGAAGATGCAGGGCGGCAGCGCGCCGCCCGATGCCCGCGATCCGCACGCCTATTCCGGCGGCCATCGCCTCGGCGTCGGGCAGTACGCGCTCGGTCCCCATCGGCAGCTGCATATGGCCGACGAGCACCTGTTCGGCTCGGTACTGGTGGACCGCCTCGAATGGGCGCGCGGCAGCGACACCAACGCGGCCGCCTACGAGGCGCAGGCCTGGTTCGGCGGCACCTATGACCGGCTGGTCATCAAGGCCGAGGGCGAGGTCGAGCGCGGCAAGGTCCACGAGGCCCGCACCGAACTGCTGTGGGGCCACGCCGTCGCCAGCTATTGGGACACGCAGCTCGGCATCCGCAACGACGCCGGCCACGGTCGCCCCGCACGCAACTGGCTCGCATTCGGCGTGCAGGGGCTGGCGCCCTACTGGTTCGAGCTCGACGCCACCGGCTACCTCGGCACCGAAGGGCGGACGGCGCTGCGGCTGTCCGCCGAGTACGAGCTGCTGGTCACGCAGCGCCTGATCCTGCAGCCGCGCGTCGAGGCCAATTTCTACGGCAAGAACGACCGCGAGGTCGGTGTCGGCAGCGGCCTGTCCAACGGCGCGGTTGGCGTGCGGCTACGCTACGAGTTCAGCCGCCAGTTCGCGCCGTACATCGGCGTCGAGCGCTACCAGACGTTCGGCAATACCGCCGACATGGTGCGCGCCTCCGGCGGCCGCAGCGGCGAGACGCGCTTTGTCGCCGGCGTGCGCGTCTGGTTCTGAGCCGCTCGCCGACAACGGTCCGCGGCCTGCTGCGCGGCCCCGACAGGTCCGCCGAACAGGTCCGGTAGAGGTTCCGTTTGCAGCATTGACAATACCTCGTGCAGATTCTGCGACATCGACTGCCTTACCGAAGCGGATGACGCCTACGCTGCGCACGATAGGTCTCCCCACGCCGGTATCACGCCCGATCGGCGCGCTGGCACGCTCGATGCATCGGTTCGAGTCCGGACGTCTTGTCCGCACATCCGGAGACCATCATGACTCAGCAACAGCAAGGCCAAGGCCAGAAGAGCGGCAGCAAGCAGCAGCAACAACAGCAGCAAAGCAAGGGCGGCCAGCAGCAGCAAGGCGGCCAACAGCGCGAGCGCAAGCAGCAGCAACAGAAGTAAGGCAGTGCGGGAGGATGCGGCGGCGAATGCCCGGAGGGCTTCGCCGCCTGCTTTTTTTTTTGCGGGCGGCAAGAAGACACCTGCCGTCGCCGCTAGCCTTTCGCCCCCAGCTGCTCCGCCAGGAACGCCTTCATCGCGGCCCAGGAGCGCCTGTCGGCCCGCGGGTCATGGACGATGCCGCGCTCGGGGAAATTCGCGCCGGCGAAGGTGAAGGCGTGGCGGGCGTGGCCGTAGGCGTGCAACTGCCAGTCCGCTCCCGCGTCGGTCAGTTCCCTGGCAATGGCCAGCACATCGGCTGGCGGCGCGACCGGGTCTTCCCAGCCGTGCAGCAGCAGGACGCTCGCGGAGATTGGCCGCTGCGGGCCGATCCGTGGCGGCTGCAGAACGCCGTGGATGCTGATGGCGGCGACCAGGTTCGGCGGCGCCGCGCGTGCCAGGTCCAGCGCGCACAAGCCACCGAAGCAGTAGCCGACCGCGGCGATGCGGCGCGGGTCGACGCCGGGAAGCGCCGTGGCGGCATCGAGTCCCGCCAGCAGCCGCCGCTGCAACAGGGCACGGTCGGCCAGCATCGGATTCATCAGATGCGAGTTGTCGCCCATCGGGTCGCCGCGCACGCCCTTGCCATAGACGTCGGCGGCGAAGCAGACGTAGCCCAATGCGGCGAGCCGGTCGGCGCTGCGCTTGATGGGCTCGCTCAGGCCGCTCCACTCGTGGGCCAGCAGCACGCATGGCGCGGATGGCCCGAGGCCGGCGGGCCGGGCCACGTAACCCTCGAAGGTTGTCGCGCCGTCGGTGTAGTCGACGAGCGTTCGTTCCAGCGCAATCTCTTCAACGTCCATACGTCCCTCCTGTCGAGTGCCGCAGGATGCCGCGGCGCGGACGCGCCGTATTGAACGTTTGGGACCGTGTTGAACCGCCTGGACCGCCTGGGACGACTCGGGACTTGGGACTTGGGACTTGGGACTTGGGACTTGGGACGGCCGGAGACGGCTTGGGACGGCTTGGGACGGCTTGGGACGGATTGGGACGGATTGGGACGGATTGGGACGGATTGGGACGGCTTGGGACCGTTCGCGACGCTTCGACCTCGCCCCGTCAGAGATAGAAGGCCGGGCCCTCTCCCGGTTGCCGGCCGAAGTATTCGGCCAGTGGCGAAGGCCCGCCGCGGGCGTAGCCGCCCGGCGTCTGGGCCAGCCGCCGCCGCCAGTTGCGGATCTGGTGCGCCTGGTCGCTGTAGCCGGACAGCGCGTCCCCATCGCCGCGTTGCACGGCCTGGATGCTCGACTGCAGCCGTTCCAGGTCCATCAGCTGCTTGGGGCCGACGCCGAGATGCCGCTCGAACCATCGATGCAGTTGGCGCCGATTGACGGCGGTCAGCCGGGCGATGTCCTGCACCTGCTGGCCTTGGCGCAACAGCGCGTGGGCCGCGGCGAGCGTCGGCAGCTCGATCGGCGCGCGGGTGGCGTCGAGGCGCCGCAGCAGCCAGGCGTCCAGTTGGCCGGCGATCCGGCGCGGCGCCCAGGCGGCGCTGAGGTCGGCCGCAAGCGAGCAGGCCCTTCCATCGCCCAGATAGGCGGCAAGGTCCATCAGGCGATCCTTGCATTCCGCGCCAATGCCGGGGAACAGCCGCGCCAGCCCAATGCCGCTGAGCATCGCCATGACGAAATACGTGTCCGACCACGAGCGCCAGCGACGGCTGTTCGACTGGAAGCCCAGCAGCGAGACTTTGGGGACCGTGGGCCCGCCCTCCATCGCATTGGGACGGCCGAAGTTCACCGACAGCACCGCGCCCGGGTAAGGGCAGGTCTCGATGGGCTGCCCTTCGTACACGCCCTCCAGGTCCTGAACGAACCAGTAGCCGTTGACGTAGGGCGCCAACGCGGGGCAAGGGGCGATCACCTGGAACATGGCGGCGTGGTCGGGAAGGCGGTACGCAGGCGGAGGACAGGCGACGAGTGATGGCTCGCGCAAGCGATGACGCCGAACATACCAGAAGCCGGGGGCGGGGGCGTTGCCCACGACAGGGCCGCGGATTGCTTCCGGCAGCCGCACGACCCATTCGCGTCGTCACACCCATTCGCGTCGTCGCGCCCGATCACGTCGTCACACCCAATCGCGTCGTCGCGCCCAATCACGTCGTCACACCCGATCGCGTCGTCGCGCCCAATCACGTCGTCACACCCGATCGCGTCGTCGCGCCCAAACGCGTGGTCGCACGCCATCGTGTCGTTACGCCTCGATCGCGCGCCACGCTCCTATCGCGTCTCGACGTACCGACTGCGTCGTCACGCCTCTATCGCGTGATCACGCCCCCACCGCGTCGCCACGCCCCTACCGCGTCGCGACGCTGGTGCCGTGCAGATACGGCAGGATCACGGCCTTCCAGCGCGCATAGCCCTCGCCGTTCAGATGCACGCCGTCATAGGTATAGGCGCGATCCAGGTTGCCGTCCCGGTCCGCCAGCGCGCGGGCGACATCGATCCATTCGACCCGATCGTCGCTGGCCGCCAGCCCGGCCAGCAGCGCATTGAACTGCGCGACGCGGCCATTGTCGCGGCCGGTGTCGCGTACCTCGCGATTGACCGGCAGCGTGCTCTGCAGATAGATCCGCGTGCCGGGCGACACGCGCCTGACCGTGTCGACGATCTGCCGATAGCGGTCGAACACCTCGCGCTCGTCGAACGCGCCGAGATCGTTGATGCCCGCCATCAGGAACAGCTTGGACGGCCGCGTCTTTGCCACCGACTCGATGCGATCGAGGATGCGTGCCGTCGAATCGCCGCCGATGCCGCGATTGACCACATCGTGGTGGCCGAGAAACTCGCCCCATTCCCCGGCTTCGGTGATCGAGTCGCCGACGAAGACGATCTTGCCGGCGGGCAGCGCGGCATCGAGCGAGCGCAGATGCTGCAGCCGTCCGGCGCTGTAGCCGGAGCCGTCGTCGCGGTGCTTGAGCTTGAAGGCGAGATAGCCGATGCCGCCGAGGCGGTGGATCGCCATCACGGTGGCGCTGACGAACGCCAGGTTCAGCAGCAGCGACGCCACCAACAGCAGTCTGATCGGACGCATGGCCGACTCTCCCGATGAGCGGAGGCTGGGCGGCCGATCTCCCTTCGGCACCGGGCGGCCGCGGCCATGGAAAGCTCCGCGAAAGCCGATCTTCGGACGGCCCATGGGCTCTCGTCCGTGCGACAGCAAACGCTTCTCATTTCAAAGGCGGGTTACGTTGGCACGCCAAGACGCCTGAAGTGCACATCGATATACATCTAATTCATATAGATGAGTCGGTTGACCTTTATGATTTGACCACCTATGATCCGATGCACGCACCAACCCACAGAGGAGACACAACGATGATTCACGTCGTATTGCACGACGCCAAGGACACGGTGGCCGTGGCCGTGGTGGAAGGGATCGAGGCCGGCACCGAGCTGAACGCCTGGATCATGGACGAGGACCGCACCATCACGGTGACCGCGCGCCAGCCGATTCCGATCGGTCACAAGGTGGCGCTGCGCGACATGGCGCCGAACGACACGGTCTACAAGTACGGCGTCGACATCGGCAAGGTGGTCGCGCCGATCAAGGCCGGCGAGCACGCTCACGTGCACAACATCAAGACCAAGCGCTGGTAAGCGGCGCCGCCCGGCAGTCCGTGAGGAAAAGCCTTTCGGTCCAGCCATCCCCGCCATCGCCGCTCTTGCAGCCATCGCAGCCCATCGAGGCGATTCCAGTCATTCGAGAACCGAACACCACGCCATGTCCATCATCGATCAAAACACCACCTTCTGGGGCTACCGCCGCGACAACGGCCGGGTCGGCGTCCGCAACCACGTCATCATCCTGCCGCTGGACGACCTGTCCAACGCCGCCGCCGAGGCGGTCGCGCATGCGATCAAGGGCACGATGGCGATTCCCCATCCCTATGGCCGGCTGCAGTTCGGTCCGGACCTGGATCTGCATTTCCGCACGCTGATCGGCGCGGGCAGCAATCCGAACGTCGCCGCCGTGGTGGTGATCGGCATCGAGGACGGCTGGACCAAGCGCGTGGTCGACGGCATCGCGAAGACGGGCAAGCCGGTGGTCGGCTTCGGCATCGAGGGCCACGGCGACCACGAGACCATCAAGCGCGCATCGAAGGCCGCCAAGGAATTCGTGCAGTACGCCACCGCGCTGCATCGCGTCGAATGCCCGATCGCCGACCTGTGGGTGTCGACCAAGTGCGGCGAGTCGGATACGACGTCGGGCTGCGGCGCCAATCCGACCGTCGGCAATGCCTTCGACAAGCTGCATCCGCTCGGCACCACGCTGGTGTTTGGCGAAACCTCGGAGCTGACCGGCGGCGAGCATATCGTCGCCGCACGCTGCGCCAACGACGAGGTGCGCCACCAGTTCATGGCGATGTTCGAGCGCTATCAGGCCATGATCGACCGCTGGAAGACCACCGATCTGTCGGAATCGCAGCCGACCAAGGGCAATATCGCGGGCGGCCTGACCACGATCGAGGAGAAGGCGCTCGGCAACATCCAGAAGATCGGCAAGAAATGCACGGTCGACGGCGTGCTCGACAAGGCCGAGGAGCCGACCCATCCCGGCCTGTGGTTCATGGACTCGTCGTCGGCCGCGGCCGAGATGGTGACGCTGTGCGCGGCATCCGGCTTCGTCGTGCATTTCTTCCCGACCGGGCAGGGCAACGTGATCGGCAACCCGATCGTGCCGGTGATCAAGCTGTGCGCGAACCCGCGCACCGTGCGCCTGATGAGCGAGCACATGGACGTCGATTGCTCCGGCCTGCTGCAGCGCGAGCTGAACCTGGACCAGACCGGCGACAAGCTGCTCGAGTGCATGCTGGCGACCGCCAACGGCCGCTGGACCGCGGCCGAGGCGCTGGGCCACCGCGAGTTCGTGCTGACCCGCATCCACGAGTCGGCCTGATGAAGCGGATCTGCATCAGCGAGTTCATGGACCCGGACGCGGTGGCCGCGCTGACGCCCGGGTTCGAACTGCGCTACGAGCCCGACTGGGTCGATCGGCGCGCCGAGCTGCTGGCGGCGCTGCCTTCGGCGGACGCGCTGATCGTGCGCAACCGTACGCAGGTCGATGTGGCGCTGCTCGACGGCGCGCCGCGCCTGCGCGTGGTGGGGCGGCTCGGCGTCGGCCTGGACAACATCGATGTCGAATCGTGCAAGGCGCGCGGCATCCGCGTGATCCCGGCCACCGGCGCCAATGCGCGTTCGGTCGCCGAGTACGTGGTCACCACGGTGGCGATGCTGCTGCGCGGCGCGTATCAGGGCAGCGGCGAGGTGATGCAGGGCAAATGGCCGCGCGCGCGTCTTTCGGAGGGACGCGAGGCGCTGGGCAAGACGCTGGGCCTGATCGGCTTCGGCGATATCGGCCGGCAGACCGCGGCGCTCGCCCAGGCCTTCGGCATGCGCGTGGTTGCGCAAGATCCGATGCTGCGCGATGACGATCCGGTCTGGCAACGCAGCGGCGTCGCGCCGCGCGGCCTCGATGCGCTGCTCGCGGAAGCCGATGCGGTCAGCCTGCACGTGCCGCTGGTGCCGGCGACCCGGCATCTGCTCGACGCGCGGCGGCTCGCCGCGATGCGGCCGGGCGCGGTGCTGGTCAACACCGCGCGCGGCGGCGTGGTCGACGAGGGCGCGTTGGCTGCGGCGCTGCGCGAGGGCCATCTGGCTGGCGCCGCGCTCGACGTGTTCGAGCGCGAGCCGCTGCCGGCCGGCTCGCCGCTGGAGGGCGTGCCCAATCTGGTGTTGACGCCGCATATCGGCGGAGTCACGCGCGAAGCCAATGCGCGCGTGTCGATGCTGATCGCGCAGCAGGTGCGGCAGGCGCTGGAGGAGGGGACTGCATGAGCGCTGCCAATACGAGCGCCAACGCAAGCGGCAACGCACGCGTCAATCCGGGCGCCGATGCCGGCGCCAATTCCGGGGCCAACGCAAGCGCCACCGCAAACGCCAACGCAAGCGGCAACGCCAACGCAAGCGCCAACGCCAGCACGGTCGATGCCGCACGCCTGACGCGTTTGGCCGAAGCCGCGCTGCGCCGCGCCGGCGCGAGCGCGCTGCAGGCCGAAGCCACTGCCGCCGCGCTGGTGCGCGCCGATGCCGTCGGCCTCGCCTCGCACGGCGTGTCCCGGGTGCCGATGTATGTCGCGCATCTGCGGCGCGATCGCGTCGATGGCGCGGCGGTACCGGTACTGCGCACGCCCGGCGAGCCGGAGAGACAGGGCGGACAGGGCGGACAGGGCGGACAGGGCCGACAACAGCGTGCCGCGCTGCTGGTCGACGCCCAATGCGGCTTCGCCTTCCCGGCCTGTGCGATGGCGATCGAGCACGCGATCGCCCGCGCGCGCGAGCTCGGCGTCTGCGTGGCCGCGGTCACCAACAGCCATCACTTCGGCGCCGCGGCCTCCCATCTGGAGCCCGTCGCCGCCGCCGGCATGATCGGCATCGCGCTGGGCAACTCGCCGGCGGCGATGCCGGCCTGGGGCGGACGCAAGCCGCTGTTCGGCACCAATCCGATCGCCGCGGTGTTTCCGCGACGCGGCGCCGCGCCGGTGGTGATCGACCTGTCGCTGTCCGAGGTCGCGCGCGGCAAGATCATGGTCGCCGCCAAGGCCGGCCAGCCGATTCCGCTGGGCTGGGCGCTCGACGAGGCCGGGGAGCCGACCACCGACGCGAAGGCCGCGCTGCGCGGCTCGATGCTGCCTGCGGGCGGCGTCAAGGGCGCGATGCTCGCGCTGCTGGTCGAGCTGCTGGTGGTGTCGCTGGCCGGGGCGCAGTTCGGCGCCGAGGCCGATTCCTTCTTCGAGGATGCCGGCGGCCGGCCGCGCATCGGCCAGGTCTTCCTGGTGCTGGACCCCGCCGCCTTCAGCGGCGAGCAGGTCTATCACGATCGCGTCGAGGCGCTGCTGGCGGCGATGTTGGCCGACCCGGGCACGCGCCTGCCGGGCGCGCGCCGCGAGGCATCGCAACGACGCGCCAGCAGCGAGGGCATCGCCGTGCCCGCCGCGCTGCTGGCCGAACTGGAGGCGCTGGCCGGGGAGGGTAGTCCGGCCTAGCAAGCGTCAGCTCATGCCGGCCCCGGGGCAGCGTCGTCCAGGCGATGCCCCCAGGGGCCGCCCCACAAGCCGAGGTCCGCAAAGTACGGATGGCGGCAAACAAAGGAGACAAACCATGCATCGCCTGTTGATTCGCTCCATGCTGCGGCATGTGGCCGCGTTGTCCGTTGCATTGTCCGCCGTCGTTGCTGTCACCGCGCCCGCGGCGGCCCAGGGTCCCGCCGACTATCCGAGCAAGCCGATCCGCTATGTGGTGCCGTTCGCGCCCGGCGGCCTGACCGACATCATGGCGCGCATGGTCGGCCATCAGCTGTCGGAGGAGTGGGGCAAGCCGATCGTCATCGACAACAAGCCGGGCGGCAATGCCAATATCGGCGCCGACCAGGTGGCCAAGGCCCCGGCGGACGGCTATACCTGGCTGGCCGTCACGCTGACGCACGCCTCCAACGTCACGCTGTTTCCGAAGCTGCCGTTCAATATGCAGAAGGACCTGGTGCCGGTGGCGCGCATCGCCTCGTCGCCGATGACCGTGGTGGTGCCGGCCAATTCGCCGATCCATTCGATGAAGGACCTGGTCGAGGCCGCGCGCAAGGGCAAGCTCAATGCGGGCTCGAGCGGCAACGGCACGCCGCCGCACCTGACGCTTGCACTGTTCGAGAGCCTGACCGGCACCAAATTGACGCACGTGCCGTACAAGGGTGGTGCACCGTCGATGACCGACCTGATCGGCGGGCAGATCGACGTGGTGTTCTCCAACTTCCCCGAGTCGCTGGCCTACGTCAAGGGCGGCAAGCTGCGCGCGCTGGCGGTGACCACGCGCGAGCGCCATCCGCTGCTGCCGGATGTGCCCACGGTCGGCGAGGTCGGCTTTCCCGACCTGCTGGTCGAGAACTGGACCGGCCTGATGATGCCGGCCGGCACGCCCAAGCCGGTGATCGACAAGGTCGGCACGGCGGTGGCGAAGATGGTCGAGATCAAGTCGGTGCGCGACCGTATCGTGGCCGCCGGTTTCTCGCCCGCGCCGCAGGCGAGCGCGCCCTTTACCGACTACTTCCAGGGCGAGGTCGCGCGCTGGGCCAAGCTGATCGACCAGAAGGGCATCCGGGCCGAGTAGGTCGATTCGAGCGTCGATCGCCTGCTCCGGCCGTATGCGCCGACCGCAGGCGTTGATCGCAGGGGGCGACGCGCGGGCGTGCGAGCGCGGGCACCGAACCGAAGGGCCCGGCCCAGGCGTTCGAAGCGATTTTCAACACGGCGGGGGGGCGGGTGACGGCAGTCATCCATGTTATATAGACGTTCCGATCCAGCGCCGCCGGGCAAGCAGCGGCGGCGCGGAACCGGCATCGTGCCAATCCATCCGTCCAGGGAGATCGTTGAAGGTGGGCGCAGAATTCGAAGCAGGCGCGGCAATCGGCGGCGTGCTGTACAAGGACGTCAAGCGGGCCATCCTGGCCGCGCTCGCCGCGGGCGAGTGGAAGCCGGGCGAGGCGATTCCGGCCGAACGCCGGCTGGTGGAGCGCTTCGGCGTGTCGATCGGCACGCTGCGCAAGGCGATCGACGAACTGGTGGCGGAGAACATCATGATCCGCCATCAGGGGCGCGGCACCTTCGTCGCGACCCACCGCCAGGAGGACCATTTCTTCCGCTTCTTCCGCGTGGTGCGCGAGGACGGGCATCGGGCCTTTCCCAGCGTGCGGCTGGCCAAATTCCGGCGCGGCAAGGCCAGCAAGGAGGAGGCGCTGGCGCTGGGCATCGCGCCGGGCGAGCGGGTCTTCCATTTCACCAACGTGCTGTCGCTGGACGGCAGGCCGGTGATGACCGATGCGATCACGGTGCCCGAGGCGCTGTTCGAAGGGCTGACCGAGACCATGCTGCGCGAGCGGCCCAACACGCTGTACAACTTCTATCAGGACGCCTTCGGGATCAACGTGATCCGCACCGAGGAGCGCCTGCGCGCAGTGCTGGCCGACGAGGACGACCATCGGCTGCTGGAGGTGCCGGTGGGCGGCCCGCTGCTGCAGATCACGCGGATCGCCTCGTCCTATCACGACCGGCGCGTCGAGCGTCGCGTCTCGCGGCTCGACACCACCGCGCACGAGTTCGCGATCTCGCAGCCGTAGCAGGCGCGGCGGCCGCAGCAGCCGCAGCAGGCGTCAACACACCACCACGTCGTTCCCGCGCCCGCGGGCATTCAGCGACTCCGACCCTGCAAGCCGCCGGGTCCCCGCCTTCACGGGGACAACGCCTTTTCCTGCCGCTCAGTTCGTCCGGCGCTTGCCCGTCTTCTTCGTCGCGCATTCGATGCAGCGGCCGCGCAGCGTCAGCTCGTGCTGCTCGACCACGAAGCCGGGCGGCGTGATCTCTTCCAGGTGCCCGGGGCACCCTTCCAGCGGAAACACGCGGTCGCAGGTCAGGCACTGGAAGTAGTGCTTGTGCACGACCGCGTCGGGCGCGGCCGCGACCTCGTAGCGGTCGGCCTGGCCCGGCAGCGGCACCGCCACCAGGCCGCCTTCCTGCAGCATGGCGCGGATATTGCGGTAGACCGTCGCGAGTCCGAGCGTCGGCACCGTGCGCTGCGCGGCGGCCAGGATCTCGGCAGGGCTCAACGGCCGGGCGGCCTCGCGCAGCGCGCCCAGCACGGCCTCGCGTTGACGGGTCATGCGTTCCATAGCTAGAATGATAATGAAAATTCGTTCTCAATAAGGCGCGCCGTCGCTCGGCAGCGTCACCGCAGACCGTATTGTCGCCGCTTATTGCCATGCTTGCGGCTTCCCTTGCCTGCTCGCGCACGCGGCGCGGCATGGCGGTCGCGGTGGTCGCGCGTCGTTGTTCACCCTTCGTCCATCATGTCCACGCCGACTTCATCGCCCGCGCGGCTGCACGCGCGTCTGCTTGCGCGCCTGCCCGCAGCCCTGTCTGCAGCCCCGCCGGCGCCTCTGAGTGCGCGACCATTGCGCGCGGCGCACTCGCTGCCGCCTCTTGCCGCCGCCGTGTTCGCCGCCGGTCTGTTCGCCGTCCCGGCGCTCGCCGAGTCCGCCGAGACCGCCAATGCCGCCGAGCGCGAGGAAGCCATGCTGCCCGAGGTCGCGGTGGTCACCTCCGGCGCCGCATCGTACAACCTCGACGAGGCCAGCGGCGCGACCCGCACCGACACGCCGCTGCGCGAGGTGCCGCAGGCGGTGCGCGTTGTGCCGCGCGCGATGATCGACGATATCGGCGCGACGCGGCTGGAGCAGACCTTTGACTACGTCAGCGGCATCGCGCGCCAGGACAGCTTCGGCGGACTGTGGGACAACTTCGCGGTGCGGGGCTTTGCCGGCAACGAGAACACCGGCACCGGCTATCTGGTCAACGGCTTCGTCGCCAATCGCGGCTTCACCGCGCCGCGCGACGTCGCCACCATCGAGCGCGTCGAAGTGGTGAAGGGTCCGACCTCGTCGCTGTATGGCAGCGGCGAGCCGGGCGGCACGCTGAACCTGGTCACCAAGCAGCCGCAGTTCAAGCCGGCGCAGAACTACGAGCTGGAGGTCGGCAACCGCGACCGCTACCGTGCCGCGGCCGATATCACCGGACCGCTGGGCGAGAACGTCGCCGGCCGGCTGATCGTGGTGGGCGACCATCAGGGCAGCCAGCGCGCCTTCGTCGACAGCCAGCGCTATCTGCTGGCGCCCTCGCTGACGTGGACGCTGGGCGCCGATACGGTGATCCAGTACGCCGGCGAATGGCAGCGCTTCTCGACGCCGCTGGACCGCGGCATCGTCGCGGTCGACGGCCGGCTCGATGCGGTGGGCCGCAAGACCTTCCTCGGCGAACCGAGCGATGGCGACATTCGCCTCGACAGTCAGTCGCATCAGCTCGGCATCGAGCACCAGTTCTCGCCGGGCTGGAAGGGCCGGCTGTCGCTGGCCTATCGCGGCGGTTCGCTGGAAGGGTATTCGACCGAGCCGTTCGCGCTGGCCGCCGACGATCGCACGCTGCGGCGCCAGCGCCGATACCGCGACTACCAGTCCGACGACACCGCGCTGCAGGCCGACCTGACCGGCCGCATCGACACCGGGCCGCTGTCGCACACGCTGCTGGTGGGCTTCGACGCCTATCGCTTCAGCAGCAGCCAGGTGCAGTTGCGCGGCAATCCGACCGCCGCGATGCCGTACCCGATCGACATCTACGAGCCGGTCTACGGGTCGGCGCCGCCGCCGCTGCTGCCGAACACCGATACGCACGAGCGGCAGACCAATATCGGCCTGTACGCGCAGGACCAGATCGCCATCGGCGAGCGCTGGCGCGTGCTTGGCGGGCTGCGGGTCGACTCGTATCGCCAGACGCTGGACAACCGCCTGCGCGGCACCCGCGTCGAGCAGGACCAGACCGCGGTGTCGCCGCGCCTTGGCCTGGCCTACCTGGCCAGCAACAACGTGACGCTGTTCGCCAATGCCAGCCGCTCGTTCCGTCCCAATCCCGGCAGCAGCGCCGCCGGCGAGCCCTTTACGCCCGAGCGCGGCCGCGCCGTCGAGGCCGGCCTGAAGTTCGAGACCGACGATCGCCGCCTCGGCGCGACGCTGAGTGCGTTCTCGATCCACAAGCGCAATGTGCTGACCGCCGATCCGGCCGATCCCTCGTTCTCGACCACCGCCGGCGAAGCGCGCAGCCGCGGCCTCGAACTCGATGTGGCCGGCCGCGTCGGCCAGCATTGGCGCGTGTCGGGCAGCGTGGCGCTGACCGATGCCGAGATCACCGCCGATACCCGGCTGCCGGCCGGCACGCCGCTGCGCAATATCCCGCGCACCAGCGCCAGCGCGCTCGCGGTCTACGAGGATGCGGCGCCGTGGGGCCAACGCTATGGTGTCGGCGCCGGCGTGCGCTACATCGGCAAACGCTCGGGCGATGCCGCCGACAGCTTCACGCTGCCGTCGTACACGCTGGTCGATCTGCTCGCCTACTGGCAGCTCAGCAAGCAGGCCCGGCTGACGCTGAACGTGCACAACCTGTTCGACCGCGACTACTACGCCAGCTCCTACAGCGCGCTGTGGATCGCGCCCGGGGCAGGGCGCACGGTGCGGCTCGGGCTGCGGCTGAGCTATTGACGCGATGCGACGGCCTGCTGCGATGCTCCCGATCGAATCGACGCCACCCGGTTCACCGCGTTCGCCACGCCGCCGCCGGCTGCTGGGCGCCGGCGCGGCCGCGCTGCTGTCGCCAGCGCTGGCGCAAGGCGCCGGCACGGGCTCTGGCTCTGGCTCGCGCTCAGGCTCAGGCTCAGGCTCAGGCTCTGGCTCTGGCTCTGGCTCGGCCACGAAGACTGCGGCCGACCGCACCGTGCGCGTGATCGGCCCGTGGGAGCTGTCGAGCCTGGACCCGCTGCGCGGCGGCTATCTGTTCGCCCGCATGCAGGTCGCCGAGACGCTGGTCGACTATGACGCGCAGGCGCGGCCCATCGCCGGGCTGGCATCGCGCTGGCAGGTGTCCGGCGACGGGCTCGCATGGCGCATTGCACTGCGCGAGGGCGCGCGCTTTCATGACGGCTCGCCGGTGCGCGCCACGGACGTCGTGAACGCGCTGCGACGCGCCCTGCATCCGGCCGGCGTACTGGGCCAGGCGCCGATCGCCGCGATCGATGCAGTGTCCGATGCCGCGACCGATGCGAAGTCCGGCGCGGTAGTCCGGATCCGCCTGCGCCGGCCGTTTCCGGCCCTGCCGGCCCTGCTGTCGCACAGCAGCACGCAGATCCTCGCGCCCGCGTCCTTTGGCGCCGATGGCGCCGTGCGCGCGATCGTCGGCTCGGGGCCGTACCGCATCGTCACGCTGGAGCCGCCGCAGCGCTTCTCGGTGGCGGCCTTCGATGGCTGGCAGGGGCCGGCCCCGGCGGTGCGCCGCGCCAGCTATCTGGCGGTCGGCCGCGCGGAGATGCGGGCCCTGATGGCCGAGGCCGGCCAGGCCGAGCTGGCCTACGGCCTCGACCCGGGCAGCGTAGCGCGGCTGCGGCGCGGCGACGCGGTGCGCGTGCACCAGCAGCCGATTCCGCGCACCACCGCCCTGAAGCTCAACGCCGGCCATCCGCTGCTCGCCGACCCGCGCGCGCGGCAAGCGCTGTCGCTGGCGCTGGATCGGCGCGGCATCGCGCAGGCGGTGCTGCGCGAGCCGTCGCTCGCCGCCACGCAACTGTTTCCGCCGACGCTGGCCGGCTGGCATCGCGCCGATCTGCCCGCGCTCGCCCACGATCCCGTACGCGCCCGTGCGCTGCTCGCCGAACTCGGCTGGCGGCGCGGCACCGACGGCGTGCTCGCGCGCGACGGCAAGCGTTTCGCGCTGACGCTGCAGACCTTCCCCGATCGTCCCGAACTGCCGGTGATCGCCGCCGCGATCCAGGAGCAGCTGCGCCTGGTCGGCGTGCAGATCCGCGTGGCGGTGGGCAACTCCAGCGAGATTCCGCTTGGCCATCGCGACGGCTCGCTGGAGATGGGCCTGATCGCGCGCAACTATGGCGCGGTGCCCGATGCGTTCGGCGCGATCGCGCAGGACTTCGGCGCGGCGGAGGGGAAGGCCGGCGAGGAAGGCGATAAGGGCGGCGATAAGGACGGCGATAAGGGCGGCGGCAAGAGCGGCGATAAGAGCGGCGGCGAGGGCGGTGACAAGCGCGGCGGCGATTGGGGCGCGATGGGCTGGTCGTCGCCGACGCTGACGCGAGCCCTGGCCGCGATGTCGTCGACCGCCGACGCCGCGCGTGCGCAGGCGCTGCGCGAGCAGATCGCCGGCGCGCTGCATGACGGCCTGCCGCTGGTGCCGGTGCTCTGGTACCAGCAGACGCTGGCTGCCAGCCCGCAGCTGGCCGGCGTGTCGATCGACCCCTTCGAACGCAGCTACCGGCTCACCGACTTGCAATGGACCCGATGACGCCACCGAACCCCCAGGCCACCCGACTCGCCGCGGCAAGCGTCGGCGAATCCGTATCGGCATCGCGCGATGCGCAGCGCCCACCGCGGGCCAACCCCGCCGCACGGCTGATCGCCCGCGTGCTGCTGCAACGCGGCCTGCAGGCCGCGGTCGTCGCCGCGCTGGTCGGCAGCCTCAGCTTCCTGATGATGCGGCTGCTGCCGGGCGACATGGCCTTCCGCATCGCCGCCGGCCGCTATGGCTACGACATGGTGACCGCACAGGCCGCCGATGCGGTGCGCGCGGAACTGGCGCTCGACGGCCCCTGGCTCGACGGCCTGCTGGCGTGGTGGTCGCGGCTGCTGCATCTGGACCTGGGCACCTCGACCGTGACCGGCGCGCCGGTCGCCGCCGAGATCGCGCATCAGCTCGGCCACACGCTGTGGCTGGCGCTCGCCGCGCTGGCCGTGTCGACGCTGATCGCGCTGCCGCTGGGCTTTGCCGCCGGCAGGCACGCCGGCGGCCACACCGATCGCGCCACGCTGGCGCTGTCGGTGCTGCTGCGCGCGCTGCCGCCGTTCGTGCTGGGCATCCTGCTGGTGCTGGCCTTCGCGGTCGAACTCGACTGGCTGCCCGCCGGTGGCCACGGCGAACACGGCAGCTGGGTCGCGCCGGCGCTGACGCTGGGACTGGGCCTGGCCGCCACCGCGATGCGCGTCGCGCGCGATGCGATGGCCGGCGTGGTGGCCGCGCCGTACTGGTTGTTCGCCCGCACCAAGGGCCTGTCGGACCGCGTCGCGATGGCGCGGCACGGGGTGCGCAATGCCGCGGTGCCGGTGGTCGCCTATCTGGGCGTGCAGCTGGTCTATCTGCTCGAGGGCGTGGTGGTGGTCGAGACGCTGTTCGCCTGGCCCGGCATCGGCCATGCGCTGGTGCACGCGATCTTCGGCCGCGATGTGCCGATGATCCAGGGCACCGCGCTGACGATGGGCCTGCTGTTCGTCGCCTTGAACGCCGCGGTCGACCTGGCCTGCATGGCGATCGATCCGCGGCTGCGCGCGAGGGTCGGGCGATGAGCGAGATGGCAAGCCCGACCTGGAAGGGCGCATTGACGGTCGCCACGCCGCGCCGGCGCATCGCCTTGCTGCTGATCGTGCTGCTGGCCCTGTTCGCCATCGCCGGCCCGTTGGCCGCGCCGCGCCAGCCCTTCGAGCAGGACCTGTACGCCGTGCTGCAGGCGCCGACGATGGCCGAGCCGCTGGGCACCGACCATCTGGGCCGCAGCGTGCTGGCCCGCACCGCGCATGCCACGCGGCTGTCGCTTGGCCTCGCGCTGCTGTGCGTGCTGTCGGCCGCGCTGCCCGGCACGCTGCTGGGCCTGTTTGCCGCGTGGCGCGGCGGCTGGGCCGATCGCGTGGCCGGTGCACTGGCCGACGCGGTGCTGGCGCTGCCGGGTTTGCTGCTGGTGCTGCTGCTGGCGGCGCTGGCGCCGGGCGCGATGTGGCCGCTGTATCTGGGGCTGTCGCTGGTGCTGTGGGTCGAGTATTTCCGCGTCGCGCGGGCGAGCGCGCAGATCGTGCTGCGCAGCCACCATGTGGAGGCCGCGCGCCTGCTCGGCTTCGGTCCGCTCCATATCGCGCGCCGGCACCTGCTGCCGGAGCTGGCGCCGGTGCTCGGCACGCTGAGCAGCTTCGGCCTCGGCGCGGCGGTGCTGGCGCTGGCCGCGATGGGCTTCGTCGGCATGGGCGTGCAGCCGCCGATGGCCGAGCTCGGCCTGATGATGACCGAGCTGCTGCCGTATGCGGCGGAGGCGCCGTGGGCGATCGCCAGCCCGATCGCGGTGCTGGCGATCGCCATCCACGCGCTGGCGCTGCTGAACGAACGCCCGCGTGCGGGGGTGTCGCCATGAACGCGCGCAACGACCTCGTCATCGAGGACCTGCATGGCGAGCGCGTCGGCCGCCTGCTCGGCGTGCGGGACCTGTCGGTCGCCAGCGCCGACGGCGTGCTGCTGCAGCCGGTGTCGTTCGAGCTGCAGGCCGGCCGCGCGCTGACGCTGCTGGGCGAGACCGGTTCGGGCAAGAGCCTGCTGGCCCATGCGGTGATGGGTTCGCTGCCGCCGGGCCTGCGCGCGAGCGGCCGCCTTGCCGGGCACGGCTGGGATTGCGAGGCCAACGACATGCGCGCGCGCCGGCCGCTATGGGGCCGCGAGCTGGCGCTGCTGCCGCAGGAGCCGTGGTTCGCGCTGGACCCGCTGATGCGCGTCGATGCGCAATTGGCGGAGACCTATCGCTGGGTCGCCGGCGAATCGCGGCAGCGCGCCGCGCACCACGCCGCGCAGGCGCTGCGTGCGGTCGGGCTGGGGCACGCCGCGCGTGCCTGGCCGACCGCCTTGTCCGGCGGCATGGCGCAGCGCGCGGCGTTCGCGATCACCCGGGCCGGCGATGCGCCGATCCTGATCGTCGACGAACCGACCAAGGGCCTGGACCGGATCTGGCGCGACGACCTGGTGGCGCGCCTGCGCGCGGCGCTGGAGCAGGGCTGCGCGGTGCTGACCATCACGCACGATATCGGCGTGGCGCGGGCGCTGGGCGGCGACACGATGGTGATGCTCGATGGCCGCGTGGTCGAGCGCGGCCAGACCCACGCGTTGCTG
Source organism: Cupriavidus sp. DB3 (assembly GCF_020418465.1). Taxonomy (NCBI): domain Bacteria; kingdom Pseudomonadati; phylum Pseudomonadota; class Betaproteobacteria; order Burkholderiales; family Burkholderiaceae; genus Cupriavidus; species Cupriavidus sp. DB3. The sequence continues at coordinate 546,979 of NZ_JAIZPL010000004.1, forward strand.
GGCGCGCCGTCGCACGAGTACACGCGCGCGCTGATCGCCGCCGAGCCCGCGGCATGGCCGCGCCGGGCGATGCCTGCCACGGGTGGTGAAGTGCTGCGCGCCAGCGGCCTGAGCAAGCGTTTCGGCGACCATCTGCTGTTCGACGGACTCGACCTGACGCTGCACGCCGGCGAACGCGTGGCGGTCACCGGACCGAGCGGCAGCGGCAAATCGACGCTGGGCAATGTGCTGCTCGGCCTTGCGCGGCCGGATCGCGGCAGCGTGCGCCGGGCCGACGGCATCGCGCGGGTTCGCTACCAGAAGCTCTACCAGGACCCGGCCGGCGCGTTCGCGCCGCACGTACCGCTGGGCCGCGCGCTGCACGACCTGATCGCGCTGCACCGGCTCGAACGCGCGCCGCTGCGGCCCTGGATGGAACGGCTCGGACTTTCCCCCGATCTGCTGGAACGGTTGCCGGGCGCGGTGTCCGGCGGCGAACTGCAGCGCTTCGCCTTGCTGCGCGCGCTGCTGCTGCGGCCCGCCTTCCTGTTCGCCGACGAGCCGACCTCGCGGCTCGATCCGGTCACGCAGCGCAATACCATCGACCTGATCGTCGAGGCGGCGCAGGAGTCGGACTGCGCGCTGATGCTGGTCACGCACGATCCCGATCTCGCCGCCAACGTGGCGGCGCGCACGCTGGCGTTCTGACGGGCATTCCGACGCGCGTCTTGACGAATACGGCGCCCCGAGGGGCGCCGTGCGGTCACATCTGCGTCGAGGATCGTCGATCGAAGCGGTCGGTCGAAGCGGTCGGTCGAAGCGGTCGATCGAAGCGGTCGATCGAAGCGGTCGATCGAAGCGGGTCGATCTACGCGGTCATTCGAAGCGGGCGATCGAAGCCGGTCACTCGAAGCCGGTTACTCGAAGCCGGTTACTCGAAGCCGGTCACTCGAAGCCGGTCAATCGAAGATCTCGTGCCAGATGCTCTTCTTGCGATAGTGCTTCTGCTCGCGGTAGCGATCGTCGTCGCGGTAGCCGCGCTGGTCATAACCGCGGTCGTAGCCGCGCGGATCGACCGGCCGTTGCGGCGCGGCGGCCTGGGGCGCCTGCGCGACCGGCGCCTGTTCGGCCGCGGCACGCTCCAGGATCTTGTCGAGCTCGCCGCGATCGAGCCACACGCCGCGGCATTTCGGGCAGTAGTCGATCTCGACGCCCTGGCGTTCGGCCATCACCAGCGTGGTCTCGGTACAGACGGGACATTGCATCGCAGCTCTCCTTGATTGCGTGTTCAACGGCTAACGCCTGTCAGACCGTCGCCCGGCGGCTTGGTTCGGCAGCACGGATTCCCGCTGCCCGCTTGACGGGCCGTATGGGGCTCATCTGAATCTTCAAGTTCGGCTTGATGATTCGTACAGAACTTTTCGTTTCCGGAAGGCCCGGCCGCTGGGCGATAGTTTGCGCTGCTTGACGATCACATACAGGAGCGCGGCATGTCAGCCGAATCGAAATCGAAGTCACACATTGCCCACCTCGACGGCCGGCCCGCCTCGGCGGCGGACCTGGCGCCGCTTGCCTTCGCCGGTTATGCCCACTTCACCGCCATGCAGGTGCGAAGCGGCCGGATTCGCGGCCTGGACCTGCATCTGTCCCGCCTGCGAGCGGCATCGATGGCGCTGTTCGGCACGGCGCTGTCCGACGAAGCGGTGCGGGACCGCTTGCGGGCGGCGCTGCGGGCGAGCCCCGCCGATCTGTCGTTGACGGCGACGGTGTATTCGCCGGAAGGGGAATTCACGGCGCGCGGCATCGGCGCGCCCCGATTGCTGATCCGGACCGGGCCGCCTTCGTCCGGGCCGACAGGACCGCTCGCGCTGGATACGGTCGAGCATGAGCGGGTGCTTCCCGGCATCAAGCACGTCGGCGAAATCGCCAAGACGTACTACCTGCGGCAGGCCGTCGAACAGGGCTTCGACGATGCGGCCTTCGTCGACCGCCAGGGGCGGCTCAGCGAGGGCACCATCTGGAACCTCGCGTTCTGGGATGGCGAGGCGGTGGTGTGGCCGGAAGCGCGGATGCTGACCGGCACCACCATGGGCATCCTTCGGCGTCAGCTGGACCGCCTCGGCATCGCGCAGCGCACGCGCGAGGTCAGGCTCGCCGACCTGCCTTCGCTCGGCGGCGCGGTCGTGATGAACTCATGGACGCCCGGCGTGCCGGTACGGCGCATCGGCGAGGTGCCGATCGCCGCTGCGCCGGAATTCGTCGCGCTGCTGCATCGGGCCTACGAGATGGAGTACGCGGTGGCGCCGTGAGGCGTCTCACCGCTTCGGCCTGTGCCTCGGGCCGTTGCAGCAGCCACACTGCTCCGGCTCACCGCTCCGCCGACGCCCTTGTTCAATGCGCCGGTCCAATGCACCGGCTCAATGCCTCAGCTCAATGCATCGGCTCACTGCTTCGGAATCCCCGCCAGCGTGGCGGCCGCCGACCAGCGCTTGATCTCGTCGAGCTGGAACTTGCGCAGCACCTCGGCGCCGCCGGCGAAGATCTGGCCGTTGGTGCGGCCGATGAACTCCGCGGCCTCCTTGCTGTTGAAGATCTCGACCGCGGCGCGGCTGAGCTTGTCGACGATCGGCTTGGGCGTATGGGCCGGCGCGAACAGCGAGACCCAGTTGATCATGTAGTAGTCCTTGAAGCCTAGTTCCTGCAGCGTCGGCACATTGGGCTGCACGTCCAGCCGCTTGTCGCCGGTGACCGCCAGGATGCGCGTCTTGCCGGTCTGCGCCAGCGCCGCCGCGGCGGTGTAGTCCGACAGCGCGAAGTCGACCTGGCCGCCGGCGAGGTCCGCCACCGCCGGTGCCGCGCCCTTGTACGGAATCGCCACCGCCTTGACGCCGGCCTGCTTCAGGAACAGCTCGGTGGCGATCTGGTACGAGGCCGAGCCCGAGCCGTAGCTCAGCTTCCCCGGCCGCGCCTTGCCGTCGCGGATCAGGTCCTGCACCGTGCGGTACGGCGAACTGGCCGGCACCGACAGCACCATCGCGCCGTAATAGAGCCGCGCCACCGGCGCGAAGTCCTTGACCGGATCGTAGGGCAGCGATTTGAACTGCACCGCGTTGGTCGCCATCGGCGAGTTGCTGGCGACGAACAGCGTGTAACCGTCCGGGTCCGCGCGCGCCACCGCCTGCGCCGCGATGAAGCTGTTGGCGCCCGGCCGGTTCTCGACCACGAAGGGCTGGCCGAAGCGCGCCTCGAGCTTCTGCGCGAGGAAGCGCGCGGTGCTGTCCGAACCGGTGCCGGGCGGGAAGGACACCACGATCTTGACCGGCTTGGCGGGATAGCCGGCGGCATCGGCCGCCGCATCGGCGGCCCGCGCCGGCGAGGGCAACAGCATCGCCAGCACGGCCATCGAGCCCGTGGCCAGCGACACCAGCCGCGCAACGGTCCATTTGTTCATCGAATCATCACGCATCGCTCTGTCTCCTTGCGGACGGTGTGACCCCGCCCTGTCGAACCAGGCCACAGCCTAAGCGCCGAGCGGCAGCGAGGGCAACTGTCCCGCGGACATATCGCTTATGCGCGGGACGTATGGAACGCTTCTCCGCTTGCGAACGCGCGGGCGTGCACAAGGGCCCACCGGATTTTTGTTATGCCGCCGCCGCGATGGGCGGCCCCTGTCCGCGTCGCTAAGCTGCCTCCCATCGCTGCATCGACGAACGCAGCACACCAATCGACAGGAGGGGAAATGGACACGGCCAGCCAGATCGTGATTCGACCGGCGCAGCCCGATGGGGACCTGGCGCCATTGCGGGCGCAGGTGCGCGCCTTTCTCGCCGACACCGTCGGCGACCGGCCGCCGCAGAAGCGCGCGCAGAGCTGGTCCGGCTATGACCCCGCGTTCAGCCTCGCGCTGGGCGCCAAGGGGTGGATCGGCATGACGTGGCCGAAGGCCTTCGGCGGACAGGAGCGCTCGATGCTGGAGCGCTATGTCGTGCTGGAGGAACTGCTGGCGGCGGGCGCGCCGGTGGGCGGCCACTGGGTCGCCGAGCGGCAGAGCGGTCCGCTGCTGATGCGCTACGCGGACCCGGAAGTGGCGCACGAGATCGTGCCCCGCATCACGCGCGGCGAGGTGCGCTTCTGCATCGGCATGAGCGAACCCGATTCGGGCTCGGACCTGGCATCGATCCGCACGCGCGGCGATCGCGTCGACGGCGGCTGGGTCGTCAACGGCACCAAGCTGTGGACCTCGAATGCGCATCGCTCGCACTACATGATCGCGCTGGTGCGCACCGACCGCAGCGCCGACGACAAGCACAAGGGCCTGTCGCAGCTGCTGATCGACATGCGCTCCGAAGGGCTGCAGGTGCGGCCGATCCGCAATCTGGCCGGCGAGGAGCATTTCAACGAAGTGGTGTTCGACAACGTCTTCGTGCCCGACCGCATGGTGATCGGCGAGCCGGGGCAGGGCTGGGCGCAGGTCACCGCCGAGCTGACCTTCGAGCGCAGCGGCCCGGAGCGCTATCTGAGCAGCTATGCGCTGCTGGCCGAGATGGTGGATCACGCCGATGCCGACGACGCGCGGCACGCGGTCGAGCTCGGCTACCTGGTGGCCGAGCTGAGCAATCTGCGGCAGATGTCGCGCGGCATCGCGGCGATGCTTCATCGCGGCGAGAACCCGCAGCTGGCGGCGGCCAACGTCAAGGATCTCGGCGCGCTGTTCGAGCAGCGCATTCCCGAGGTCGCGCACCAGCTGTTCGGCCACGAGCTGCGGCCGGACGGCTCGCCCTTCGTCGCCACCCATTGCCATCTGACCCAGACCGTGCCCTCGTTCTCCCTGCGGGGCGGCACGCGCGAAATCCTGCGGGGAATCATTGCGAGAGGCCTGGGGGTCCGATGAACGAACGCGAACTGGAGCTCGAACTCGAGCAGATGCTGGCCGACAGCGCACAACGGCTGTTCGGCAACGAAGTGACCACCGCGCAGCTGGAAGCGGCCGAGCGCGGCGAATGGCAGGCGGACCTGTGGCGCACCGTCGAGGACAGCGGCCTGACGCGGCTGTTCGCCGGCGAGGACGACGGCGGCGCCGCGGCCGACTGGCAGCAGGGCCTGCCGGCGCTGCTGGCGGCCAGCCGCACGCTGGCGCCGGTTCCCTTCGTCGATACCGCCGCGTGCGGATGGGTGCTGGCGCGCCTGGGCATCGCGATGCCGGACGGACCGATGGCACTGGCCGCGCACGCCGGCACCGAGTCGGAGCGGGCGGTGGCGCGCTCGAGCGCCGAAGGCTGGCGTCTCGATGGCACGGTGGACGTGCCCTGGGGCCGGCACGTGCGCCATGTGGTGGTGCGTGCGGTGGACCGGCAGCCGTTCGGACGTGCGGTATGGCTGCTGGTGCCGACCGCCGGCTGCCGCATCGAGACCGGCGCCAATCTGGCCGGCGAACCGCGCGACCGGCTGCGCTTCGACGACGCGCCGGCCGCCGCCGCGGTGGTGGTCGAGAGCCCGGCCGACGAGGCGATGCTTGGCGCCGGCGCGGCAACGTCGCAGCCCTCGTCACCTTCCCCGCTCGGCGCGCTGATGCGTTCGATCCAGATCGCCGGCGTGCTCGAGCGCGTGCTGAACCAGACCGTGCAATACGCCACCGAGCGCATCCAGTTCGGCCGCCCGATCGCCAAGTTCCAGGCGATCCAGCAGCAACTGGCGATGCTGGCCAACGAAGTGGTGGCGGCGCGCATGGCGGTGGCCAGCGCCTGCGCGGCGATGCGCGCGCCCGGCTGGGACAGCCAGGCGATGGTGGCCAAGGTGATCTGCGGCAATGCCGCCGGCCGCGCCGCCGCGATCGCGCACCAGGTCCATGGCGCGATCGGTTTCACGCACGAGCACTCGCTGCACTGGTCCACCCGTCGGCTATGGAGCTGGCGCGCCGAGTACGGCAGCGAGGCGCACTGGGCGCGCGAGATCGGCACGCGCGCGATCCGCGAGGGCGGCGCCGCGCTTTGGCCGCGGGTCACCGCGCCGCAGGCCGCCTGAGGCGCGTGGCGTGCACGCACGCGGCCACGTACACGTGACCACCGTGCACGTGACCACCGCGCGCGCGACCACCACGTGCGTGACCACCACGTGCGTGACCACCACGTGCGCGGCGTATCGCGCAGGAACACAGGGATAACAAGGGCAAACGAGCCCTCCCACGACAGGAGACATCGATGCGAGTACCGGGTTTGTTTCGGGCGCTGCTGCTGGCCAGCGCCGCCTTCACCAGCGCCGTCGCGAGCGGCATTGCCGCCGCCGAATCGGCCAGCGAGTTTCCTTCGCGGCCGCTGCGGATCATCGTGCCGTTCACCGCGGGCAGCGGCTCCGATTCGTCGGCCCGCTACTACGGCGAAGCGCTCGGCCGCGCGCTGGGCCAGCCGGTGGTGGTCGAGAACCGCCCCGGCGCCAACGGCGTGATCGGCATCCAGGCGTTGAAGAACGCGCCGGCCGACGGCTACACGATCCTGCTGGCGAGCAATTCGCCGCTGTCGGTCAATCCGATCGTGCTGAAGAACCTGCCCTACGATCCGCTGGCCGATCTGCGTCCGATCGCGGGCCTGAGCCGAAACATGAATGTCTTCCTCGTGCCGATCGATTCGCCCTGGAAGACGCTGGCCGATGTGGTCGCCGCGGGCAAGGCCAAGCCGCTCAGCGTGGGCACCTATTCGGCGGGCTACCGGCTCGCGGCCGCCTGGTTCGGCAATCTGGCCGGCATCAAGCTGGTCAATATTCCCTACAAGGGCCAGGCGCAGATCATGACCGACATCATCGGCAGGCAGCTCGATCTGGCGGTGGTCGACACCAGCGGCGCGCTGACGCTGATCCGGCAGGGCAAGGTGCGCGCGCTGGCGGTATCCGGGGAGAAGCGCCATCACGAACTGCCCGAGGTGCCGTCCGTGCGCGAGCTCGGCTATCCCGATTACGTGCAGTACAGCTGGGTGTCGTTCTACGTGCGGGCGCAGACGCCGGACGACATCGCCGGCAAGCTCGCGACCGCGATGCAGTCGATCCTGAAGACGCCCGAGTCGACCGCCTTCCTGGCGACCAAGGGCAGCGACCCGATGCCCTATCCCCCGCAGACCATGCGCTCCTTCCACCAGGCCGAAATCGCGCGCTTCCGGCGCGTGGCGCAGGCGGCCGGCATCCAGCCGGAATGATGGCGTGAAGCTACACCGGCAGGCCGCGCGCGACCTCGGTCAGCAGCGCGCGCAGCAGGGAGACGAAGGGATGGGTATGGACATTGTTGTGCCAGCACAGATGGACCGGAATGGCCAGCGCCGGGTCGTCGATCGGAATGAAGCGCACGCCCGGATGCCGGCACAGTACCGGCGCCAGATAGCGCGGCACCATCGCATACATGTCGGTACCGGTGATCGCGTCGGCGACGGCCAGATAGCTGGTCATCGTGCAGGCGATATGGCGCTGCTCGCCGTGCTTGGCGAAGTAGCGGTCGACCATGCGCGTGACCACGCCGAACTGCGAGATGTCCAGGCAGGGCAGCGGCGCCAGTTCGGCCGCGCCCGCCGTGTTGCCGAGATGGGCATTGCCGGCATCGCACAGGCAGCCGAACGGCGCCGAGAACAGCAGCTCGGAACGCAGCGCCTCGGATTCGACCGGATAGAAGGCCACCATCACGTCGATCGCGCCGCTGGTCATCGCGCTCAGTCCGCTGGGCATCGGCACCGGATGCATGCGCACCCGCGCGCGCGGCGCGACCTCGCGCAGCCGGGCCAGGAAGGCCGGGGCGATCAGCGCCTGCAGCGAGTCGTTGATGCCGATCGCGTAGGAGCCGGTCTCCTGCGCGGGATCGTAGCGCTCGCTCTGCGTGTAGATGCTCTCGATGGTGCGCAGCGCGGCGTCGAGCGCCTGCTGCAATTCCTGCGCGCGGCGCGTCGGCAGCATCCTGGCCGCGCTCTTGATCAGCAGCGGATCGCCGAACTCCTCGCGCAGCCGCTCCAGCATGCGGCTGGTCGACGGCTGGCTGCTGTCGAGCCGCCGCGCCGCCTCGCTGACGCTGCGGCTCTCCAGCAGCGCGGCCAGCACGACCAGCAGGTTCAGGTCCTTGTGCCGCAGTTCGGCCAGCGGCAGCCGCCGCCGGTCGTTGGCGGGCGTCGGCTCGCCCTCTCGATGGTCTCCGCTATGCATCGTCGATTCGCGTTGCGCTCCTGGTGAGCGGGTGTTGCCGGCCAGATGCCGGCGCCCGCTTTCGATTGGCCGATGAATCCGTCCGGCGAGGTGCCGGACACACGGGCTCCATTATCCGGGCGCGGCTCCCGGCGATCCATCGGCAATTTCCCACGCCGCCCATTTACGCCGCTTGTTCGCGCCGCTGCTTCTGTCACCGCTACCACCACCGACCTTCTACCGCCATGGATACTTCATCCCCTGTCTCGCTGCTCCGGATGCCGCAGGACCACGTCGCGCACGTGGTGCTGCAGCGCCCGCCCCATAACCATGTCGACGCCGATTGCATGGCGGCGCTCGCCGATGCCCTCGAACAGCTCGATCGCGACGACGATTGCCGCGCCATCGTGCTCGCGGCCGACGGCAAGTCGTTCTGCGCCGGCGCCGACTTCGGCGCCAGCGATCCGTCGATCCGGCGCGATCCCAGCCCGTTCTACCGGCAGGCGATGCGGCTGTTCCGCACGCGCAAGCCGATCGTGGCGGCGGTGCATGGCGCGGCGATCGGTGCCGGCGTGGGGCTGGCCCTGGTCGCGGACTTTCGCGTGACCTGCCGCGAGGCGCGCTTCAGCGTCAATTTCAACCGGCTGGGCTTCCATCCGGGCTTCGGCCTGAGCCTGACGTTGCCGCGGCTGATCGGCGAGCAGCGTGCGGCGCTGCTGTTCTACACCGGCCGCCGCATCGACGGCGCGACCGCGGTCGAGATGGGGCTGGCCGACGAGCTGGTCGAACAGGCCGACGTGCGGGCTCGCGCCCACGCGCTCGCCTGCGAAATCGCGCTGTCTGCGCCGCTGGCCGTCGAAAGCACGCGCGCCACGCTGCGCGCCGGACTTGCCGACCGCGTCGCCGAGATCAACCGGCACGAGCTGCAGGTCCAGCTGACGCAGTTCCCGACCGAAGATTTCCGCGAAGGCGTGGCCGCGATGGCCGAGCGCCGCCTACCCAATTTCCAGCGCCGCTGATGCGGCATCACAGGAGTGCGTCAGTGAACGAACACAAGCAGAGCGGCGGCAAGACCGCCGTGGCGGGGCCGCTGGACGGCGTGCGGGTACTGGACCTGTCGTCGGTGGTGCTGGGGCCGATGGGCACGCAGGTGCTGGCCGACATGGGCGCCGACGTGATCAAGATCGAGGCGCCAGAGGGCGACCTGATGCGCGCCAATGGCGTGGTCGAGCACGCGGGCATGAGCTCGATCTTCCTCGCGCTGAACCGCAACAAGCGCTCGGTGGTGCTGGACCTGAAGGACGAGCAGGGCGCGGCCGCGCTGCGCGCACTGATCCCGACCTGCGACGTGCTGGTCCACAACATGCGGATCGGCGCGATCGAACGGCTGGGCTTCGGCTACGACGCGGTCGCGCGCCTGCGGCCCGATATCGTCTATTGCGCCGCGCCCGGTTTCGGCCAGGACGGTCCGGACCGCGACAAGCCCGCGTTCGACGACATCATCCAGGCGGCCTGCGGCTTCGTCGGCGCGGCGAGCGCGGCCGGTGCCGAGCCCGACTACCTGCCCAGCCTGATCGCCGACAAGACCACCGGGCTCGCGGTGGCCAACGCGGTGCTGGCCGCGCTGTTCCGGCGCGAGCGGCACGGCGAGGGCCAGTACGTCGAGGTGCCGATGCTGGAGACGATGGCGGCCTTCGTGCTGACCGAGCACATGGGCGGCATGATGTTCCCGTCTTCTACCGCCAAGGCAGGCTATGCGCGCCTGCTCGAAGGCGGCCGCAAGCCGGTGCGCACCGCCGATGGCTGGATCAGCATGCTGCCCTATACCGAACGGCACTGGAAGGCGTTCTTCCACGACCTCGGACGCGACGACCTGGGCGAGCGCTATCAGATCGCCAGCCGGCGCGAGCGCAACGCGAACATCAAGGCGCTGTACGGCCATCTGGCCGAGCTGGCGCCGCTGCGGACCACCGCGCAATGGATGGCGCTGTGCGAGCGGCTCGATATTCCCGCCACGCCGATCTACCGGCTCGAGGACCTGCCGGGCCATCCGCATCTGTCGGCGGTGGGACTGTTCGAGGAATCGGTGCATCCGGCGGTCGGGCCGATCCGCCAGGTCCGCCCGACCACGCGCTTTGCCCGCACGCCGACCGCGATCCGCCGGCCCGCGCCATCGCTGGGCGAGCATACCGAGGAGGTGTTGCGCGAGGCCGGCGTCGCGCCGGAGCGGATCGCCGCGCTGCTGGAGCCCATTAAGCCAAAACCCCGCTGAATCCATCGAGATTATCCATTTCTCCTGAATCAATTCGCTTCCTAGACTTGGCGCCAACGCTCCGTCAGTGGGCGTGAAGACAAGCGACCCGAAGAAGAACCACCAGGGCAGGAGAAGACATGGAGATCAGGCACGCTCGCCGCGTCGGCACGGCGCGGGCGATGGGATGGCGGTTGGCTGCGGTGACCGCGGTCGCCGCGGCAACGCTGCTGGCCGGTTGCGGCAGCGACGACGATGGCGGTCCGTCGACCGGCGGCCCGCCCGGAGGCGGCGGGCAGGCGGCGACCCCGGCGATCACGCTGACGATTTCCGCGCGCGAGGACTTTCCCGGCAGCTTCGGCAGCGTCGGCGCCTACGAGAAGCTGACCGGCTCGCTGCACGGCGAGGTCGATCCGAAGGACCCGCGCAACGCGGTGATCCAGGACCTCGAGCTCGCGCCGGTCAATGCGCGCGGCATGGTCGAGTACACCACCGAGTTCGTGATGCTCAAGCCGAAGGACATCGGCAAGGCCGGCGGCGTGCTGCGCTATGACGCCCCCAATCGCGGCAATATCCTGACCATGCCGAACCCGGCCGCGGTGCCGGGCGATGCGGTCTATTTCGAGCGCGGCTATGTGTTCCTGTACGCGGCGTGGCAGGGCGACGTGCCCAAGAGCTCGCCGGCGCGGCTGACGCTTAGCGTGCCGGTGGCGCGCAACAAGGACGGCAGCAGCATCACCGGCCCATACGCCGCGGAGCTGGTGCCCAGCGTGGCGACCTCGACCATGAGCCTGCCCGGCGGCGTCTTCAACGGCTCGATGATTCCCTACGCGCCGGCCAGCCTCGACAATACCCAGCCCGGCTACACGCTGACGCGCCGCGTCAACGAGACCGATCCGCGCGTGCCGATCGCGCCGTCGGAATGGAAGTTCGCCGACTGCGGCCCCGGCGGCGCGCCGTTTCCCGGCAAGCCCGACGGCAGCAAGGTCTGCCTGAAGGACGGCTTCCAGCCCGGCTATCTGTACGAGATCACCTACGTGGCCAAGGATCCGAAGGTGATGGGCGTGGGCCTGGCGGCGCTGCGCGACACGGTGACCTTCTTCCGCCATCGCAGCGCCGACGCGGCCGGCACGCCCAATCCGATCGCCGGCGCGATCCGCTACGCGATCGGGCAGGGCACCTCGCAGTCGGGCAATGCGATGAAGACCTTCCTGCATCTGGGCTTCAACGCGGCGCTGGACGGCGGCAAGGTGTTCGACGGCATCTTCGCGCATGTGGCCGCGCGCCAGACCAATATCAACACGCGCTTCGCGGTGCCGGGCGGCGGCGGTGGCCTGCGCACCGACCATCGCGCCTTCGGCCAGACCGCGCCGCGCGGGCTGGCGGCCGACTACGAGGACGCGGTCGCGGGCCGCACCGGCGGCGTGATGAAGCGCTGCAGCGAGACGCGGACCTGCCCGCGCTTCTTCCTCGGCCTGTCGGGCACCGAGTTCTGGCAGCTGCAGGGCTCGCCGGTGCTGACCGACGCCTACGGTTTCACCGACCTGAAGCAGCCGGACAATGCGCGCATCTACTACTACGCCAGCACGCAGCACGGCGGCCGCTCCGCGCAGATCAACTACAACCCCGCGCAGACGGTCTATCCGGCCGGCTCGATGATCGACTTCGCCGATACCTTCCGCGCGCTGTTCATCGCGCTGGAGGACTGGGTCGCGCGCGACATCGCGCCGCCGGACAGCCAGGTGCCGCGCATCGCCGACGGCACGCTGGTGCGGCCCGACCAGTTGCAGGTGCCGGTGATCAAGGGTGTCGGTTTCGCCGGCCCGAGCGGAACGGTGCCGATCCCCGACTTCCAGTACCTCGGCCGCTACAACGGCTTCCCGCTGCTCGACTACGGCCCGCAGTACCGGCCGCAGGACGAGTCCGGCATTGCGACCGTGCTGCCGCCCGCCTATCTGGGCCGCGACTACGCGATCCTGGTGCCGCAGCTCGATCCCACCACCGGCCTGGCGAAGGCGGGCATCCGCGCGCTCGACGTGCAGGCGCCGGTCGGCACCAGCCTCGAGTTCAACTACGTGGCCACGCCCGGCATCGTCGATCTCGTCAATCTGGGCGGCAGCTACATCCCCTTCCACAAGACCGAGGCCGCGCGCACCGCGGCCGGCGACCAGCGGCCCTCGCTGGAGGCGCTGTATGGCGACCAGGCCGGCTATCTGGCGAAGCTGCGCACGGCCGCCGACGCGCTGGTGTCGCAGCGCTTCCTGCTGCCCGCCGACGCACAGCGCGCGATCGCGCGCGCCCAGGCCAATCCGGTGCTGCCGTGAAGCGGCACCGGCGCAACGGAAGGAGAGACATCATGACCAAGCCAGGACCCTGGCGTGTCCATGCGGCCGCGCTGGCCGCGGCAGCCGCGGCGGCCGTGACGCTGGCTGCCTGCGGCGGGGGCGACGATCCGCCGCCTGAGCCGCCTGAGCCGCCGCAGGCCGGCAATCCGCAGCCCAGATCGTGCGCGCAGATGGCGGCAGCGGTGCTCGACGGCGCCGCCGTGCAGTCGGCCACCGAGGTCGCCGCCGGCAGCTTCTCGCCCAATGCCGGCACCACGCTGACCGTGCCCGCCTTCTGCCGCGTGCAGGCGGTGGCGCGGCCCAGCAGCGATTCGGAGATCCGCTTCGAAGTGTGGATTCCGGCCGCCGCGCAATGGAACGGCAAGCTGCTGGTGACCGGCAATGGCGGCTACAGCCCGGCGCTGGGCTACCGTGCGATGGCGATGGGGCTCGCGCGCGGCTACGCCACCGTCGGCGGCGATACCGGCCACCAGTCGGCCAATCCGAACGACATGCTGTTCGGCGTCAACCATCCGGAGAAGATCGTCGACTGGGGCACGCGCTCGATCCATGCCATCACGGTGCCGAGCAAACGGCTGGTCGCCGACATGCACGCGCGCGGCATCGAGCGCGCGTACTTCTACGGCTGCTCGACCGGCGGCCACCAGGGCTATGCCGAGGCGCAGCGCTATCCGGACGATTTCGACGGCATCATCGCCGGCGCGCCGGGCAACAACCGGGTGCGGCTCAATGCCGGCTTCCTGTGGCAATTCCTCGCCAACCACCGTCCCAACGACAATCTGTCGCCAATCATCCCGGCGGCCAAGCTGACGATGGTGACGCGCGCCGCGGTGGCGGCCTGCGATGCCGACGATGGCGTCACCGACGGCGTGGTCGACGATCCGCGGCAATGCGGCTTCGATCCGGCAACGCTGCAATGCAGCGGCGCCGATGCGGACAATTGCCTGACCGCCGAACAGGTGTCGGCGCTGAAGGCCATGTACGCAGGGCCGCGCAATCCGCGCACCGGGGAGCAGGTCTATCCCGGCTGGCCAAAGACCAGCGAGGCGCTGTTCACGGTGGCCGGCGCACCGGTAGGCTGGAACTCCTACTGGGGCACGACCGAGCCCACGCGCGCCGATTTCTGGCGCTACTGGGTCTTCGACAATCCGCAATGGAACTGGTGGACCTTCGATTTCGATCGCGACCTGGCCTATGCCGACGCCAAGGTCGGCACGATGGTCGATCAGACCAACGCCGATCTATCGGCCTTCAAGGCCGGCGGCGGCAAGCTGCTGGTCTACAACGGCTGGCAGGACCCGGTGGTCAACGCGGTCGATACCATCGCCTACTACGATCGCGTCAAGGCGGCGCAGGGCTCCCAAGCCGCCACCGACGCGTTCTTCCGGCTCTTCATGGTGCCCGGCATGGGGCACTGCTCGGGCGGGCCGGGTACCACGCAGTTCGGCAACGGCGATACGCCGGCGCCGGTGGTCGATGCGCAGCATGACATCCTGGAGGCGCTCGATGCCTGGGTCACGCGCGGGACGGCGCCGGAGCGCATCGTCGCTTCCGCGGTCAGCGGCGGCGCCGTGACGCGCACCCGGCCGCTGTGCCCGTATCCGCGCAAGGCGGTCTATCAGGGCAGCGGCAGCACCGACGATGCGGCCAATTTCACGTGCCGCTAGCGGGCAGCGTCCGCTGGAAGGGAGGCAGAAGTTGCAAGGCATGTAAGACCGTTCCGGGCCGGGACAAGGCACGGATCGCGACCGGCGGGGTCGACAACGCCCCGCCGCCGTGGTCCGCGCCTTGCTGCATGTCGGCTGGCGCCGATCCGGCGTCGACCGACCGAGGAGGGATGTCATGCCTCACGAGCAATATCAAGCCTGTATCGATGCCTGCACGCGCTGCGCGCAGGCCTGCCGTCACTGTGCGGCGTCCTGCCTGCAGGAACACGATGTGCAGAAGATGACCGAGTGCATCCGGCTGGACCTGGACTGTGCCGGCATTTGCGAACTTTCGGTGGCCTATATGTCGCGCGGCAGCGAGCATTCGCGCCAGCTATGTACGCTGTGCGCGCAGATCTGCGAGCGCTGCGCCGAGGAGTGCGCGCGCCATCAGGCCCAGCATTGCCAGCAATGCGCACAGGCCTGCCGCGATTGCGCGCAGGCGTGCCGGCAGATGGCGGCGTGACGGCGGCTTGCCGTTTGCGGTTTGCGGTTTGCGGGGCTGCGGGACCTTGCAGAGCCGGCGGAACCTGCCGCCAGGGAGTGGAGCGATGGCCGATGTCACCCATGATGCGGCACTGTGTCACATAGTGCACCGGCGCGTGGCGGTATATCGTCGCGCACCGGTTTCGCGTCCGCGACTCGCCATTCCGTCAGAACCTCATGCCCCGCGCCGCTCCGCCTTGCCCTGGACCGACCTCGCGCTACCGCGCATCCCATGCCGTTTCCGCGGCGCTGACGGCGGCGTCGCTGGCGTGGACATTCCCGCTGCTGGCGCAGACGGCCGACCGGGCCACTGACGGTCCCGCCGACCGCGCCACCGACCGCGCCACCGGCGGCGCCACTGACGGGGCGCCCGACGGCACCGTCACGCTGCCCACCGCGACCGTCACGGCGGCCGCTCCCGGCTCGCCGACGGTGCCGGCGGTGGTCCGGCAGCGCGCCACGCTGTTCGGCACCGTCGGCTCGGTCGGCTTCGTCGATGCGCAGTCCCATGCGGACAGCTATGCCAGCAATGTGCGCGATGTCCTGAAGGACACGCCGGGCGTCTACGTACAGGAGCGCTATGGCCAGGAGCTGCGGCTGTCGATTCGCGGCTCGGGCATCGCGCGTGGCTATCACGTCCGCGGCATCGACGTGCTGCAGGACGGCGTGCCGACCAACTTCGCCGACGGCAGCGGCGACTTCTATCAGATCGATCCGCTCGCGCTGCAGGCCACCGAGGTGTACAAGGGCGGCAACGGCCTGGCCTATGGCAGCACCACGCTGGGCGGCGCGATCAATTTCACCACGCCCGCCGCGCTGACCGCGCCGGCGCCGAACCAGCTGCGGCTCGAGGGTGGCAGCTTCGGCACCGCCCGCGCCGGCGCGCAGGTGTCGCGCCAGTTCGGCGCCTTCGATTTCCTCGCCAACCTGAGCGTCAATCGCGCCGACGGCTATCGCGAGCACCAGCGCGGCCAGTACCAGCAGTTCAATGCCAACTTCGGCTATCGCCTCAGCCCGGATGTCGAGACGCGCTTCTATCTCGGCGTCTATGTGGTCGACCAGGACCTGCCGGGCACGCTGTCGCTGGCCGACGCCCTGAACCAGCCTCGCCGCGCCTCGGCCGGCGCGCTGGCGCTCGATCAGGCCCGCGACACGCGCACCGAGCGCCTGGCCAACGTGACGACCATCCGGCTGGGGGAAGGGCAGCAGCTGGACCTGCGCAGCTGGGTGATCCACAAGGACCTGCATCACCCGATCTTCCAGGTGATCGACCAGGACAGCTGGACCTATGGCTTCGCGCCGCGCTATACCGGGCGCGGCAGCGTCGGCGGCATGCGCAACGAGCTGATCGTCGGCGGCCGTTTCTTCGGCGGCACCGGCGATTCCCGCCACTACCTGAACCAGGGCGGAAGCCGGGGCGCGCAGACGCTGAACGCACGCCAGCAGGCGGCCAACTACGAGGCGTATCTGGAAAACCGGCTGTATCTGCTGCCCACGGTGGCGCTGATGGCCGGGGCCAAGGCTTATCGCGCCGAGCGGCGCTATACCGACCACGGTGGCCTGGCGGCCAATCCGGTGGCCAAGTCCGACCGCGATACCTTCAGCGGCATCAACCCCAAGATCGGCGTGCTGTGGGAACCGGTCCCCGAGGTGCAGGCCTTCGTCGATATCACGCGCAGCGCCGACGTGCCGGACTTTTCGGATCTGCTGCAGACCATCGGCAGCGCCCAGCGCTTCGTGGCGCTGGCGGTGCAGCGCGGCTGGACGCTGGAGATCGGCACGCGGGGGCGGCGCGAGCGCTTCGGCTGGGATGTCGCCGCCTACCGCTCGCTGGTGCGCGAGCAGATGCTGCAGTTCGCCACCGGCCCCGACATCCCGGCCTCGACGTTCAACGCCGGCCGCACCACGCTGCAGGGCGTGGAGCTGGGCGTCGATGCCGACCTGCTGCGCGGCGTGCTGACCCCGGGCGATCGCCTCAACGTGGCGCAGCTATGGAATTACAGCGATTTCCGCTTCGACAACGACCGGCGCTACGGCAACAACCGCATCGCCGGCGTGCCGGAGCATGTCCTGCGTACCACGCTGACCTACGGCGTGGGCGAGCGCTGGCGCATTGCCGGCACGCTCGACTGGGTGCCGAGCGGCGCCTGGGTCGACTATGCCAATACGATGCGCGCGCCGGGCTACGCGCTGTTCGGCCTGCAGGCGTCCTACCGCTTCGGCGGCGGCGTGACGCTGTTCGTCGATGCCCGCAATCTGGGCGACAAGCGCTATGTCAGCGACTTCGGCACGGTGGCCGACGCGCGCAGCGCGAACACCGCGGTGTTCTACCCGGGCAGCGGGCGGGCCATCTACGCCGGGCTGCAATATCGCTTCTGAAGCGGCGGCGCGCAGCCAGCGCGACGCCGTTCCCGCGGGGCACCCCAGCGGCCCGGCAGGCCGCGGGGTCGCCGCCGTGCCGCCGGGGCGACGGCCTGCTCAGTGTTCGTGATGCAGGTACTTGGCCTGGCGCGGCAGCCGCAGGCTGACCAGGAAGGCCACCACCATCATCGCGGTCACGTACCAGTAGAAGGCGGACTCGTGGCCGACCGACTTCAGGCCGAGCGCGACGTATTCCGCCGAGCCGCCGAAGATGGCGTTGGCGATCGCATAGGCCAGGCCCACGCCGAGCGCGCGCACTTCGGGCGGGAACATCTCGGCCTTGACGATGCCGCTGATCGACGTATAGAGGCTGACCACCGCCATCGACAGCGTGATCAGCACGAAGGCGACCGCCGGATTGGTGATGGTATGCAGCGCGGTCAGCACCGGCACCGTGATCAGCGCGCCGAGCGCGCCGAACAGCATCATGTTGGTACGCCGGCCGATGCGGTCCGACAGCGCGCCGAACACGGGCTGCATGCACATGTAGACGAACAGCGCGCCCGTCATCACGTAGCTGGCGGTCTTGATCGGCATGCCGGCGGTGTTCACCAGGTACTTCTGCATGTAGGTGGTGAACGTATAGAAGATCAGCGAGCCGCCGGCGGTGTAGCCAAGCACGGTGAAGAAGGCCGCCTTGTGGTCGCGCAGCAGCGCGACCACGCTGCCGGCGTCCTTGGTGTTGCGCGTGTCGGCGCTGGACGTTTCATGCAGCGTACGGCGCAGCAGCAGCGCCACCACCGCGGTGATCGCGCCGATCACGAAGGGAATGCGCCAGGCCCAGGTCCTGAGCTCCTGCTCGGTGTACAGCTGCTGCAGCACGACGACCACCAGCACCGCCAGCAACTGGCCGCCGATCAGCGTCACGTACTGAAACGACGAGAAGAAGCCGCGCCGGCCCTTGAGCGCGACCTCGCTCATGTAGGTGGCGGTGGTGCCGTATTCCCCGCCGACCGACAGGCCCTGCAGCAGGCGCGCCAGCAGCAGCAGGGCGGGCGCCCACATGCCGATGCTGTCGTAGGTCGGCAGGCAGGCGATCATCAGCGAGCCGGTGCACATCATCACCACCGAGATCAGCAGCGAACTCTTGCGCCCGTGGCGGTCGGCGATGCGGCCGAACACCCAGCCGCCGATCGGCCGCATCAGAAAGCCCGCGGCGAATACGCCCGCGGTATTGAGCAGCTGCACGGTGGGATCGGACTGCGGGAAGAAGGAGTGCGCGAAATAGATCGCGCAGAACGCGTAGATATAGAAGTCGAACCATTCGACGAGATTGCCGGACGACGCGGCGACGATCGCGAACACGCGGCGGCGGCTGTCATGTTCCCGGTCATGGTCCGTCTTGCCGGCCGGAATGGTGGTGCTGGTCAGTTCTGTCATGGGAGATCGCTGAGTAGGACGCCGGCGCTCAGGCGTGGACACGCGTGCGCCGGCGTCGGGCGAAGCGCGCGGCGGGGCACCGCCGCTGCAACAGAGGCCGCCCGCGGCCAGGGAGCTGACGGGCGGACGGCAGGGCGGTATAAGGGTAACCCCTAGGGCGTGATCCTGCACGGCACGGCGGTGCGGCCGTCGGAAAGGGGCGATGGCGAGCCCAGGCATGGCGCGGGATGGCGCGCGATTGTTCGGGATCGCGAACACAGTGTCTGGTGGAGCGTCTGCGCAAGGGCGGGCGCCGGCCCTCTCCCCCGGCCTTCTCCCGCGCGCGGGAGAGGGCCGGGGGAGAGGGTAAAGGGCAGGGCCCCGCTACACCGCTACGAGCCCACCATGACCCGGCTCTGTCCGCCCGAGAGCCTGCGCACCTCGATGCGCGTGCCGATGCGCTCGGTCATCTCGTGCACGTGCGAGATCACGCCGACCTTGCGGCCCTGGGCCTGCAGGCTGTCGAGCGCGTCCATGGCGACGCGCAGCGTGTCCGCGTCGAGGCTGCCGAAGCCCTCGTCGATGAACAGCGATTCGACCCGCACGCGATGCGAGGACAGCGATGCCAGCCCCAGCGCGAGCGCGAGCGACACCAGGAACGACTCGCCGCCGGACAGCGAATGCACCGAGCGGGCCTCGTCGGCCATGTCCTGGTCGATCACCAGCAGCGCCAGGCTCTGGCGCACGCGTTCGAGCCGGTAGCGGCGCGACAGCGTGGCCAGGTGCCGGTTGGCGTAGCCGAGCAGGATGTCCAGCGTCATCTGCTGGGCATGGTTGCGGAATTTCTTGCCGTCGGCCGAACCGATCAGTTCGTTGAGCACCTGCCAGGTGTGCGCGGCGGCCTGCTGCCGGTCGATGCGCGCGATCAGGTCGCTGGCCTGCGCGCGCCGCTCGTCGTCGCGGCGCAGCGTGAAATCGGCCTCGGCCAGCGCCTGCTTGGCGCGTTCGAGTTCGGCGCGGGCCGCCGTCAGCGCGGCCTGGACGGTGGCCGCGTCGCCTTCGCCCAGCCGGCGTGCCAGATGGCGTTCGCGTTCGGCGCGGCGCGTCTGCACCACGGCGCGGGCTTCATCGACCTCGCGTTGCAGCGCGTGCAGCGCCTCTTCCTCGCGCGCCAGCCAGTCGGCATCGAGCGCCAGCAGCGCGCGCAGGGCGGCTTCGTCGAACGGCGCGGTGGCGGCGGGGCCGATGTGTCGGACGTCTGCGTCGAGGCCGTCATGCCCGTCGTGTCCGTCGCGTCCATCGCGCCTGTCGCGGCTGTCGTGCCCGTCGTGCCCGTCGTGTCTGACGTGCCCGTCGTGCCCATCGTGTCCGACGTGCCCGTCGCCCCAGGCATGCAACCACGCATCGAGCCGCGTCGCGGCGTCGCGCGCCTGCTGCTCCAGCGCCTGGGCTTGGGCCTGCGCCTGTTCGGCGCGCGCGGTCTGCCGCGCCAGCTGCTCGCTGGCAGCCTGGCTCGCCCTCTGCGCCGCGTCGACGCGCGCCGTGGCCTCGGTGCTGGCTTGCGCCAGACGGGCGGCGATGGCCTCGACCGTCAGGCCCGCATCGGGCGTGCCGGCAAACAGCGCATCGCGGCGCACCCTTTGCTCGGACAGGCGCGCGTCGGCGAACGCCAGCGACTCGGCGGCCTTGCGATGCGCTTCGACGGCATGCTCGTGCGCCTGCGTGGCGGCGGCCAGTGCGCCATCGAGCTGCACGATGCGCTGGCGCTGCGCGTCGCGTTGGTCGCGGTGCCGCGTCCATGCGCCGGCGTCAGCCTCGCAGCGCGCACGGAATGCCGCCGGATCGTCGTGCCACTGCCGGCGCCAGTCGAGGCCCGCGGCGCGCTCCAGCGCGCCCGCGTCCAGTTCGCGCAGGGCCTGGTCGCGCTGCGCCGCCGTTGCCGCCGCCGACTCGACCGCCGCGCCGTGACGCAGCGCGAGTTCGGCGGCCGCGGCCTGCGCGCGTTGCAGCGCGCTGTCGGCCGCCATCTGTTCGGCCTGCGCGGCGTCCAGGCGCACGCGCGCGGCCTGCAGCTGCTTGTCGAGCGCGCGCAGGTCGGCGTCGAGTTCGGCCGCGCTGCGCAGCTGCGCGTCGGCGTCGGCCAATTGCCGCGCGAACCAGTCGGCGCGCTGGTCGGCATCGACGGTCTCGACCTGCGCAGTGTGCCCGGCCTGCACGGCCTGGGCCCGCCAGGCTTGCACGGCCTGCCCGGCCTGCCCGGCTTGCCCGGCTTGCCCGGCCTGCGCGGCTTGCCCGGCCTGCACGGCTTGCCCGGTCCGCGGCACCTGCCCCACGTCCACGCGCTGCGGGAGCTGCGCGGCCAGCGCATCGGCTTGCCACTCGCGTTCGGCGCGGTCGCGCTGCTGCCGTGCGGCGGCCAGGCGCGTGTCGAGCTGCGCCAGCGCTTCGTCGTGGCTGTGCGCCAGCGTGGCGGCGCTGCGTTCGTCGGCGTCGATCCGGGCCAGCGCCTGCTGGCCACGGCGGTACTCGTCCTCCAGCGCGCCCAGCGTGGCCTGCAGCGCCGCGCGCAGCGGCGAGTCGTCATGCGCGTACGGGTGTTCGCTGGCGCCGCACACCGGGCAGGGTTCGCCCGGCTCCAGCGTCTCGCGCAATTGCTCGACGCTCTGCTGGCACGCCGCGAGCGCGCGTTGCCAGGAGCGTTCCGCCTGCGTGGCGGCCTGCTGCGCGGCAGGCCGCGCGGCGCGGGCCGCATCGATGTCTTGCTGGCACTGCTGCCGTTGCGCCTGCAGCGTCTCGCGCTGCTGGATCAGCTCGGCCATCCGCGCTTCGGCCGCAAGCCGTTCGCGCCAGCGTGCCGCGGCCTGCTGCAGCGCGTCGCGATGCCGCTGCAATGCGACGGCGCGCGCCGCGATGGCATCGCGATCATGGCCGGCCAGCGCCTGCTGCGCCGTCGCGACCTGCCGCTGTGCGCCTTGCAGCGACTCGGCGGCGGAGGCGAGCCGCGCCTGTGCCTCGGACTGGTCGCGCCGGGCCGTGGCCAGCCGCTCGGCCAATAGCGCGACCTCCTGCGTGGCGGCGACGTGCCGGCCGTGCCAATCGTCGGCCTGCGCGAACAGCGCCTCCCAGCGCGGCCATTGCGCGCCGAGCGCCTCGCGGCCGGCATGCCGCGCGAGCCAGTCTTCGGCGGCGGCCAGCGCCGCGCCCGCGGAGTCGCGCTCCGTCCGCAGTCGGGCCTGTTCGCGGCGTGCCTCGTCCAGTGCCTGCGCGGCCTGCCGATGCGCCTGCGCCGCGCGCTCGCGGTCCGGCGTCAGCGTTGCGATCACGGCGTCGAACTCGCGCGCCTGCGCCAGGCGCGGTGCCATCTCGGCCTCGGCGTGGCGCGCCGCCTCCAGGTCGGTGGCAGCGCGCTGCCGTTCGGCCTGTGCGTGCTGTGCCGCGCGTTCGGCCGCCGCCTGCGCCTCGGCGGCGCGCGCGAGTTCCTGGCGCTGTGCCTCGCGCTGAGCGGCCAGGCGGTCGATCTCGGCCACCAGCGGCCGCGCGGCCTGGGCCGCATGTGCGTCCGCCAGCCGGGCTCGCCGCGGCGCGGCGGCATCGTGCGCGGCGACGGCCGCCCGATGCTGCTCAATCGCCTGCTGTTCGAGCTTGGCGAGTTCCGCCGCGTCGGCGTGCCAGCGCAACTGCGCCTCGTGTTGCCGCAGCCGTTCGTCCAGCGCCGTCACAGCGTCGTGCTGCTGCCGGCGTTGCAGTTCGTATTGCGCGCGCGTCTCGGCTTCCAGCGGCTGGTGCTGCGCGGCCTGCTCGCGCAGCTGGCGCAACGCTTCCTGCTCGGCCTTGTTGCGTTCGAAGGCGCGCCGCGAAATCGCCTCGAAGCGGCCGGTGCCGGTCAGCGCCTGCAGCAGCGCCGCGCGTTCGTCGTCGCCGGCCTTCAGGAAGGCAAAGAACTCGTTCTGCGCCAGCAGCACCGCGCGCGTGAACTGCTCGAAGGTCAGCCCGACGCGCTCGACGATCGCGGCCTGGACTTCGGTCTTCAGGCCACCGCCGACCGGTTCCTCGCCGGGCAGCCGGGCCAGCGACATCTGGGTCTGCTGCAGCTTGCCGCCGGCCTTGGAGCGCGCGCGGCGCACGCTCCAGCGGGCGCGGTAGGCCTGCCCGTCGCCGCCGACGAAGTCGACCTCGGCGTGGCCCTCGGCGGCGCCGCGGCGCAGCAGCGTGCGCGTGTCGTGCGCGCCGATGGTCTCGCCCGCGACATCGGGCAGCACCGTGGCACGTCCACCGACGCGGGCGACGCGCGGGGTCTCGTCGTACAGCGCGAGGCACAGGGCATCGAGCAGCGTGCTCTTGCCCGCGCCGGTGGGGCCGCAGATCGCGAACAGGCCGGCCGAGGCCAGCGGTTCGGCGGTGAAGTCGATGGCGAACTCGCCCGACAGCGAGGCCAGGTTGCGGCCGCGAATGGCGAGGATCTTCATGGCGCTGCCACCTCGTCCGGCGCGTGCAGCAGTTCGGCCAGCGCGGCCGCCAGCGTGGCGGGCGCCTCGGCGCCATGCCGCTCGCGATACAGCGAGGCGAACACCGCGGCCGGGTCGAGCCGGTTCAGGTCGTCGAGCGACAGCATCGGCGCGGGCGCCTCGCCGGCCGCGGCGGCGGTGCTGACCTCGATGCGCGCGAGGCGCACCGGCTTGCCGTCGAGCGCGGCTTCCACCTTGGCGCGCAGCGTCGGCTCGGGGCCGTCCAGCGCGACCCGCACCTGCAGATACGGCTGCAGCGCGTCGGGCAACGGCGGCAGCTCGAGCGCGCGCAGCGCGTCCAGCGCCTGTTCGAGCGGCCGGGGCGTCAGGGGCACGCGCATCAGGTCGACGGGTCTGGGCACCGGGATCGCGCGCCACTCGGCCAGGGCCTCGCCCTCGAGCCGCGCGCTGACGACCTGGTGCGGATAGTGGATCTCGGAGAACGACATCGGCAGCGGACTGCCGCTGTAGCGGATGTGCTCGTGGCGGCCGACCTTCTGCGGCCGATGCAGATGCCCCAGCGCGACATAGGCGATGGCCGGGTCGAAGATGCCGGCCGGCAGCGCCTCGGCGCCGCCGATCACGATGCGCCGTTCCGAGTCCTCCGAGACCTCGCCGTCGCGCATATGGCAGTGGCCCAGCGCGACGATGGGCTGGCCGGGTTGCCGGCGGGACAGCGCCAGTTCGAGCGCGCTGCGATAGAGCGCGGCGACGCCGGCCTGGTAGGGGTCGGTGCCGGTGCCGGCCTCGGTATCGATGCCGGTATCGATGCCGGTATGGATGCCGGTATCCGCGTTGTCCCGCGCGGCCTCGACCCGCGGCACGTCGCTGGGGCGCAGGAAGGGGATGGCCAGGCACCACGCCGCGATCCGGCCACCCGTATCGCGCACGGGCACCACCAGCTTCTCCACGTCGATCGTGCCGTCAGGCAAGCGATGGACCTGGCCGACGCAGGCCGCGCCGAACCAGTCGAGGAAGGGCGCCGGGGCCTCCAGCCGCGCCGGCGAGTCGTGGTTGCCGGCGATCATCACGATCGCCAGATGGGGGCGCCGGCGCCGCGCCTCGGTCAGGAAGCGGTACAGCTGGCGCTGCGCCGCGGCCGAGGGGTTGGCGGTGTCGAAGATGTCGCCGGCGACCAGCAGCAGGTCGGTGGCCTCGGCGTCCAGCGTATCGAGCAGCCAGTCGAGGAAGTGCTGATGTTCGTGGGTACGGTCGTAGTGATGCAGGGTCTGGCCGAGATGCCAGTCCGAGGTGTGCAGCAGTCGCATGCTGGGGGAGGGCCTTTCAACGTTGGCCGAGACGATAGCAGAGATCGGTGGGGGGCCGGCTTGGCCGCTCGTTGGCTCGGGCTCGGGCCGGGCTGGGGCCGGGCTGGGGCCGGGCTCGGCCGCGATGCGGCGGCCTTCTGCACGATCGGGCGAATCGGGCTACACTTCGGCCCGCGCTGTTCGCAGCGCACCGCTTCAAGACAGCGGCGGGGTGGCAGAGTGGCATGCCACGGCCTGCAAAGCCGTGTACGACGGTTCGATTCCGTTCCCCCGCCTCCAGCTTTCCTGCCCGCGCCAATGCAATCGGCGCGAGCGGCGTGGTTCAGCCGGCCTTTTTCATCGCGCCATCGTCGCAGCGCGCGATTTCCACCGTGACATGCGCCAGTTCCTCGTGCACGCCGAGGGCGGTACGCACGCGCGCCGGCGTCAGCGTCGGGTCGTGCGTGACCAGCGCGACGATGCAGGCGAACTTGTCCTTGCCGACCCGCCAGACATGCAGGTCGGTCACGCGGGTGCCATCGCGGCCCTGGTCGAAGCCGGCCAGCACCTCGCGCACCTCGTCGACCACCGGATGGTCCATCTCGCGATCGAGCAGCACCGCGGAGGTCTGGCGGATCAGGCCGAGCGCCCAGTGTCCGACCAGCACCGCGCCGACGATGCCCATCACCGGATCGAGCCAGTTCCAGCCGAGCCACCAGCCGCCCGCGAGCGCCAGCAGCGCCAGCACCGAGGTGGCGGCGTCGGCCAGCACGTGCAGGTAGGCCGAACGCAGGTTCAGGTCGTGGCCATGCGCGTGGTCATGGCCGTGCCCGTGGTGGTGGCCGTGATGATTATCGTCGTGGTGATGGTGGTGGTGATCGTGCCCGTGCCCGTGGTGATGGTGGTGCGCGCCGCCCAGCAGCCAGGCGCTGGCCAGATTGACCAGCAGGCCCAGGCAGGTGACCGCCATCGCTTCCGGATAGCGGATCGCCGCCGGGGCGAACAGCCGCTCGATCGAGGCGAAGCCCATCAGCGCGGCCACCCCCATCAGGAAGACCGCGCTGGCGAAGCCGGCCAGCACCTCGATCTTCCAGGTGCCGAAGGCGAAGCGGCGGTCGTTGGCGAAGCGGCGGGCGGCCGCATACGCGAACACCGACAGGCCGATCGCCAGCGCGTGCGAACTCATGTGCCAGCCGTCGGCCAGCAGCGCCATCGAGCCGAACCACCAGCCGGCGGCGATCTCCGCCACCATCGCCGCGGCCGTCAGCAGCAGCACCAGGCGCGTACCGCGTTCGCCGGCGGCGTTGCCGCGGTCGAAGACATGCGAGTGGGTCCAGGGGGAGAGATCGTGGGTATGCATGGCTTGGCCTCTTTTCGATGGCCGCAAGGGTAGCAGCATGCATGCGTGGGCAGGCGCAAATCCCTGCTGCAAGTGCGCCGACTCGCGGTCGGCAGTGGCAGTCGGGACCCGGTCAGGACTCGCAGTCTGGCCTCGCCGCCGCGGCTTGGGGCGGCACCCGCGGTTGGAACCGCCAGCAGCCGGCGCCCTCAAGTTTCCCGGATGGCCGATCGTTTACCCCCAGACGCAAAATGGATTTGTCGCCGCTTAACATACATTCATGAATGCATGTATCATCGCGATCACGATTTTGCGTAATTTCGCTCTTTGCTTGCCAAAAGTACGATGACTTATCGATTCATTGCCGGTTGCATGGCGGCGTGGCTCGGCTTGTGCGCCACCGCCGGTTGGCTGATCGAACGGCTCTGGGCCTGACCTCCAGCCCGTTCGCGCGGCGCCGATGCGGGTGGCGTTTCCTGCCTGGCACGGACTGTGCCAGTGCCTTCGCCGGCATCTTTCAACTCCTCCTCTCCCCTCGACCATGACACGACAACAAGAACGCACGGCGCGTTCGCTGCGCCGCTCGGCCGCCTTTTGCTGCGCCGCAGCAGCGCTGATCGCCGCGGCGCCCGCCCAGGCCGACCCCGCCGTCCATGTGGCCTACGGCCGCGACCCCGGCCACGGCCTGAACAAGTACGAGGTGGGCCTGAACTGGGATTCGGGCTTCGCCTACGGCAATCCGCAGGGCTGGCTGGCCAAGCTGCAATGGGAAGTCGAACTGGCGCGCTGGAACGCGCGCAGCGGCAACAACCGCCGCGACGTGACCGAACTCGGCTTCTCGCCGATCCTGCGCGTCGAGAAGCACGGCTGGAGCGTGGTGCCGTTCGCCGAGCTGTCGGTGGGCCTGCGCCTGATGAGCGCCACCTCGACTTCGGACTCGCACGACTACAGCACCGCCTTCCAGTTCTCGGACATGGTCGGCGTGGGCGTGGCCTTCGGTCCGCAGAAGCGTGCCGAGGCGGGTTTCCGCTTCCAGCACATCTCGAATGCCAGCATCAAGCGGCCGAACCCGGGTACCAACTTCTACACCGGTTACGTGCGTTACCGCTTCTGAGCGCTGCCTCCGGGCGCCCGCGTCCGGGCCCCGACCTCTCCGCGGGCCCATTCCCGGCCGGACTCGGCCGGTCCCGGCCTCTCCCGGGCCCACTGCCTGGGGCTTGCTTGGAGACCCGCTTCGGGGCCGCTCCGGGCCTGCCGGGCGCCAAAGCGTGCGCGGCTAGCTGCCGCCGCGCACGCCATCGAAGAACTCCCACAGCGCCGGCGCATCGCTGGTCGCGACATTGAAGCGGATCCACGGCGAATCGGTCTCGTCCGGCGCGAAATAGCTGCCGGGCGCCAGCCACACGCCGTGCGACAGCGCGCGCGTCGCCAGCTGGCCGCCGGACAGCCCCTGCGCGGCCGCGGCCGCGCCGTCGGGCGCTCCACGTACCCGTGCCCAGGCGAACATGCCGCCTTCCGGGCGCAGCAGCACTTCGAGGCCGTGCGCCTCCATCTTCTCGGTGACGCGGTCCTGCTGCGCGCGCAGCCGCGCGGCCAGCGCGTCGACGTGGCGCGCGTAGTGGCCGCCGGTCAGCACCGCATAGACCAGCCGCTCGGTGACCTCCGAGGAAGTGAGCCCCACCGCCATCTTGGTGCGGGCGAAGGCCTTGGCCAGTTCCGGGCTGGCCGCCAGATAGCCGACCCGCAGCGACGGCGTGATGGTCTTCGAGAAGCCGTTGACGTAGACCACATGCGACAGCCCGTCCATCGCCGCCAGCATCGGCGCGCCGGCGGGAGCCAGCTCGCGATAGATATCGTCCTCGACCACCAGCAGCCGGTGCTGCTCGGCCAGCTGCAGCACGCGGTGCGCGTTCATGCTGGTCAGCGTGCCGCCGGTCGGGTTCTGCAGCACCGTGTTGACGAACAGCGCGCGCGGCCTGTGCCGGCGGATGGCCGCGTCGAGCGCGTCGGTATCCAGCCCCGCCGCGCCACGCGGTACGCCCACCACCTTCAGCCCGGCCAGCCGCAGGATCTGCAGCAGATTGCAGTAGCACGGGTCCTCGACCAGCACCGTATCGCCGGCGCGCAGCAGCGTGCGCACCACCAGGTCCAGCGCCTGCGTCGCGCCCTGCGTCAGCACCACCTGCTGCGCCTGCATCGGCATGCCGTACTGCGCGAGCCGCGTGGCGATGTGCTCGCGCAGCGCGGCGAAGCCGTAGGGATGGCCGTAGCCCGACACCTGCCCGGCCGGCACGCGGGCGGCGGCGCGGATGGCCTGGTGCAGCCCTTCCTCGTTGAGCCAGTCGCCGGGCAGCCAGCCGGCGCCGGCCTTGATCGGCACCGAATGGTCGGCGAACACGTCCGACAGCAGCCACGCTGCATTCAGGGCAGGGGTTTCCCAGCGTGGGCTCGGCGCCTGCTCGGTGCTGGCCTGGCGATGCGCGACCGTGTAGCCCGAGCCCGCGCGCGCGGCCAGGTAGCCGAGCGCGGTCAGCCGGCCGTAGGCCTCGGCCACCGTAAAGGTGCTGACGCCATGCTGGGCGGCGAAACGCCGCACCGAGGGCACCGCGATGCCGGGGCGCAGGGCGCGCCGGTCGACCAGCGCCGCGATGCCGGCGACGATCTGTTCGGTCAGCGTGTCGCCGCCGCGGCGGCTGCGGGTCAATTCGAGCTGGATCATGCGACCGCATTGTGCGGGGGATGCCTGTACAGTTCAAGCGCGGCGAGGGGCGCTGCCGGCCACCCCGGCCATGCCGCGATGCCGCATGCTTCCGGCGGATACGGGCGCATCGCGATGATGCCGCGGCGCCGGGACTGGGATTGACCTGTACGGTTCGAGCCGCAAAATCAGTACGGTAAGGCGAGCATTTCACAACCGTATATTTTTAGGGAGCGCCGGGCTCGCTACAGTGGCCGGATCGCTATCCCGCGCCATCGGCCGCTGTTGCCCGGCGGCGCGACATCCCGAACCGACCGGACCAGGCCCTGCACAAGGCCCCGGACCCAGCCCGACCAAGCCAGGACGAACCCAAGGAGGAAGTAATGGACGCCGCCAAGACCGTGATTCCCGATCTCGATGCGCTGTGGATGCCGTTCACCGCGAACCGCCAGTACAAGGCGGCGCCGCGGCTGCTGGCCTCGGCCAGCGGCATGTATTACACGACCCACGACGGCCGCAAGATCCTCGACGGCTGCGCCGGCCTGTGGTGCGTGGCGGCCGGGCACTGCCGCAAGGAGATCGCCGACGCGATCGCGCACCAGGTGCAGACGCTGGACTATGCGCCGCCGTTCCAGATGGGCCATCCGCTGTCGTTCGAGGCGGCCAGCAAGGTCGCGGCGATCATGCCCTCGGGCCTGGACCGCATCTTCTTCACCAACTCGGGCTCCGAATCGGTCGATACCGCGCTGAAGATCGCGCTGGCCTATCACCGCGCCCGCGGCGAGGGGCAACGCACCCGCTTCATCGGCCGCGAGCGCGGCTATCACGGCGTCGGCTTCGGCGGCATGGCGGTCGGCGGCATCGGCCCGAACCGCAAGGCCTTCTCGGCCAATCTCATGCCGGGCACCGACCATCTGCCGGCCACGCTGAATATCGCCGAGGCGGCCTTCTCCAAGGGCCAGCCGACCTGGGGCGCGCATCTGGCCGACGATCTCGAGCGGATCATCGCGCTGCACGATCCGTCCAACGTCGCCGCCGTCATCGTCGAGCCGCTGGCGGGCTCGGCCGGCGTGCTGGTGCCGCCGGTCGGCTACCTGGAGCGGCTGCGCGAGATCACCAGCAAGCATGGCATCCTGCTGATCTTCGACGAGGTGATCACCGCCTTCGGCCGGCTGGGCGCGGCCACCGCGGCCGAGCGCTTCAAGGTCACGCCGGACCTGATCACGATGGCCAAGGCGATCAACAACGCGGCCGTGCCGATGGGCGCGGTGGCGGTCCGGCGCGAGGTCCACGACACGGTGATCGACGCCGCCGCCGCCGGCGCGATCGAGCTGCCGCACGGCTATACCTATTCGGGCCACCCGCTGGCGGCTGCCGCGGCGATCGCCACGCTGGACCTGTATCGCAGCGAGGACCTGTTCGGGCGCGCCGCGAAGCTGGCGCCGCTGTTCGAGGAGGCCGCGCACGGCGTGCGCGGCGCTCCGCACGTCAAGGACATCCGCAACCTGGGCCTGGTGGCCGGCATCGAGCTCGAGCCGCGGCCGGGACAGCCGGGCGCGCGCGGCTACGAGGTCTTCCTCAAGTGCCTGGAGCGCGGCGTGCTGGTGCGGTACACCGGCGACATCCTGGCCTTCTCGCCGCCGCTGATCGTCACCGAGGCGCAGATCGCCGAGCTGTTCGAGACGGTGCGGCAGGTGCTGAAGGACGTGCAGTAAGGCAGCGCCGGCGCGGACGCCCCGCGCCGATCCCTCTCCTCTCCCCGCTGCGGGAGAGGGGAGCGAAAACTCCCACCCCACCTCCCGCTCCCTTCTTCTGCTCCGAACCCCGAAGCCCGCCTCCATAAGTGACGGTTTGGCCAGAGCGGTTCGATAAACTAGGCGCCTTTTTTGCCCCGGCCGGCCCACCTTGCCGAGCCGCGGGCGGCCCTGCGCGTCCACCCAGGCGGTGGCGCCCGCGGGCATTGGCGACCGGTCATCCACGGGCCGGCCAAACTCGATCCTGGCGACACCGCCCGGCCGACCCCGGGCGGATGCCGCCAATGCAGGAGATCCCTTCATGAGCTTGTTCCGCACCAAGGACATCGAAACGATGCTGGCCGCGAGCCGCGACGATGGCTTGAAAAAGGTGCTCGGCCCGGTCGACCTGGTGATGATGGGCATCGGCGCCATCATCGGCACCGGCATCTTCGTGCTGACCGGTACCGGCGCGCTGACCGCGGGCCCGGCGCTGACGCTGTCCTTCGTGATCGCCGCGCTCGCCTGCGGTTTCGCCGCGCTCTGCTACGCCGAATTCGCGACCGCGATCCCGGTGTCCGGCTCGATCTACACCTACAGCTACGCCACGCTGGGCGAGATCGTCGCCTGGATGATCGGCTGGGACCTGCTGCTCGAATACGGGCTGGCGACCTCGGCGGTGTCGGTCGGCTGGTCGGGCTACTTCCAGTCCCTGCTGTCGGGCTTCGGCGGGCAACTGCCGGCGGCGCTGACCGCCGCGCCCGGCGCGGTGCCGGGCGTGCAGACCGTGCTGAACCTGCCGGCGGTGCTGATCATGCTGGCGATCACCTGGGTGGTGTCGTATGGCGTGCGGGAGTCGGCACGGGTCAACAACATCATGGTGGCGATCAAGGTCGCGGTGGTGCTGCTGTTCATCGCGGTCGGCGTCTGGCACGTCAAGCCGGTCAACTGGCAACCCTACGCGCCGTTCGGCTTCGCCGGCATCGTCAATGCCGCCGCGCTGGTGTTCTTCGCCTTCATCGGCTTCGATGCGGTGACCTCGGCGGCCGAGGAGGTGCGCAATCCGCGCCGCGACCTGCCGATCGGCATCATTGGGTCGCTGGCGGTCTGCACGCTGCTGTATGTCGCGGTGGCGGCGATCATGACCGGCATCGTGCCGTTCCCGAAGTTCGAGGGCATCGACCATCCGGTTTCGCTGGCGCTGCAGTACGCCGGCGAGAACTGGGTTGCCGGCTTCGTCGACCTCGGCGCGATCCTCGGCATGACCACGGTGATCCTGGTGATGACCTACGGCCAGACCCGCATCCTGTTCGCGATGTCGCGCGACGGGCTGCTGCCGGCCCGGCTGTCGCGGGTGCATCCGGTGCACGCGACGCCGTTCCAGGCGACGTGGGCGGTCGGCATCGTGTTCTCGTCGATCGCCGGCCTGGTGCCGCTGAACGTGCTGGCCGAGCTGATCAATATCGGCACGCTGTCGGCCTTCGCGCTGATCTCGATCGCGGTGCTGGTGCTGCGCAAGACCCGGCCGGACCTGCCGCGCACCTTCCGCTGCCCGGGCGTGCCGGTGGTGCCGCTGCTGTCGGTCGGCTTCTGCCTGTTCCTGATGGCGCATCTGCAGCCGTTCACCTGGGTAGCCTTCCTGCTGTGGCTGGCGCTGGGCCTGGTGATCTATTTCGGCTATGCGCGGCGCAACGCCGTGCTGCATCGGTAGGGCTCGCCAGGGCCTCGTCGAACGGGCGTCGTCAGGGGCTCGTCAGGGGCTCGTCAGGGCGTCGTCGGTCCGGCCTCGTCGGGGCCTCGACAGGGCGTCGCGGGTCCAGCCTCGTCACCGCCTCGTCGGCAGGGCCTCCGCCGCCCAGCGCCCCAACTGTCAGAAAAAACGCCGGAACAGTACCTGGGAAACTGTTCGGAACTGTCCCTTTGATGGCCGCGCCGGCCGTCCATAATGAAATCGTGCATCGAAGCACGCCGTGGCGCGGCCGTCCGTGCGGTCGCCCACATTGGCAAGAGGCCCGGCGCAGCGGGCAAAAAACCGCCGCGAAATACCGAAAGGCTTCAGGACCATCGGCGCCGACCATGCCCGCCTGGACAACATCCGGTCCCGCCGCTGCGTGACCGGCAGGCGGCGGGCCGGACGAGCCGGCTCCGCTCGATGCCCATCGACAGGAGCAGCCACCATGCAGGAACTCAGGGATTTCGAACTGGACCAGGCCGGCACGCCGGTCAGCTGGCGCGCGCGGCTGGGCCAGCGCATCGTCGCGCGCGACGGGAACATCTGGTTGACGGTGGAAGGGCAGCGCGGCGATGTCTGGCTGGCGCCGGGCCAGTCGTTCGACCTGCCCGAGGGCGCCTGGGTATGGATCTCGGCCGACGCGCCGGGGGCGCGCTTCACGGTGGCCCAGCAGTCGGCGCCGCTGTCATGGCGCGGGCTGCTCGCCCTGCTGCGCCCGCGGCCGCGGCCCGACCCGATACGGCTGCCGGAGCCGTCCGCCGGCTGGTGGCCGGCACGGCATCTGTCGCGCTAGCGGGAATGGGTCGAAGCGATTGAAGCGTTCGAAGCGTTCCAAGCGCTCGAAGCGCTCGAAGCGCTCGAAGCGCTCGAAGCGCTCGAAGCCCTCGCAGCGTTTGGAACGTTTGAACGTTTGGAGCGTATGGGCCGGAAGGATGGAGCGCGGCCCGGCGGCGCTCAGCGCGCCGGCGTCGCGGACGACAGCGTGGCGGCGACCGCCTGCCACAACGGCTCCAGCCGCTGCCGCTCGTTGTCGGCGGCCTGCGGCGCCAGCGACGGCGTGCGGCACAGCAGCACTGCGGTCTGGCCGGCCTCCGGCAGCGGTACCCACCAGACGCGGCCGTACTGCAGGCGGCCACCGTCGCTGGCGATGGAAAAGCTGGCCCAGTTGGCGCGGTGATTCGCCAGCCGTACGGTGCCCTGGGCGATCACCTTGGCGCTGGCGCCGGTCAGCGCCTTCAGTTCCTCGGCCGCGCGCGCGGCGGCCACAGCGCCCGAGCCTTCCTTCCCGCCTTCCTTCCCGCCTTCCTTCGCGCCTTCCTTCGATCCTTCCCTGGCCCCGTCCTTCGGCAGCGGGCGCGCCAGCAGATCGATGGTCGACAGGCCGTTGCCGCCCTGGCTGGTGAAGGCAAAGATCGCGTTGTCCGGCAGCAGCTTTTCGCGGGCCGCATCGCGCTCCCAGGACAGCGGCATGCGCAACATCAGGTCGATCGCGCCGGCCTGCCGGACGCCCCTGGTGGTGTAGGTCCTGGCCATCGGCGAGGCCAGTTCGGCGGCGGGTTTGTCCTCGTAGACCGCGGCCAGCAGCAGTTGCAGCGAGGCCTTTTCCATGTCGCCCTGGGCGCTTTCGCGCACGCGCTGCAGATAGGCCTGCATCGCGGGCTCGGAGGCCAGCGCCGACTGCATCGCCTCGCGGTCCATTTCCAGCACCTTGGTCGCCAGCCGGGCACGGTCGGTGGCGGGCAGCGGAATGTCCTGGAACAGCCGGGTCACCGTGGCCAGCGCATCGGGATACTGGCGGTCGAACGCGTTGCGCACCTGCTGGATGTCGTTGCGCAGCGACGGGTATTTGGCCGCGGCGCGCTCGAGCGTGGCGTTCTGGTTGGTCAGGTAGCCGTACAGGCTGGTCAGACCCGAGATGGCCGCGGGCGTGTAGTCCCACGCGATGGCACTGGCGGGCAGGCCGATCAGACCTGCGAGCAGCGCAAGGCGCGGCAGCCACGGCACGCAATGCCGCATAGGAATCCCCTTCAATAGGTCGACACGGCCGGCTGTGCGTGTCCTTTGTTGTGCCGACCGGAGGTCCGAGTCCCGGCGGATGTTCTCGATTGTAGCCGAAGGCAGGGGGCGTCACGTGCCGTTTGCTGCCCGCTGGTCACGCCCGGCGGGATGGGCCTACAATCGACTGGCCCACCGGCGGCACCGCCGGCGCGGGCAACCCCAGACAATATGGCCAGCAATGGCCGCA
Source organism: Cupriavidus sp. DB3 (assembly GCF_020418465.1). Taxonomy (NCBI): domain Bacteria; kingdom Pseudomonadati; phylum Pseudomonadota; class Betaproteobacteria; order Burkholderiales; family Burkholderiaceae; genus Cupriavidus; species Cupriavidus sp. DB3. Next base: position 581,173 of record NZ_JAIZPL010000004.1, read on the forward strand.
CAACGCGATGGCCGGTGCTTCGGCGGCGCAGTCTGTCCGCCGCTCCCGGCCTCACCGGGTGGAGACCATGACCGATCTGTCCGACCTGCGCAAGGCAGGCGCCGAAGCCGAGGCCGCCACCGTGGCGCCGGCACCCGCGCCCGCCGGCGCGCCGACCCACAAGGTCCGTTTCGTGACGGCCGCATCCTTGTTCGACGGCCACGATGCTTCGATCAACATCATGCGCCGCATCCTGCAGGCGCAGGGCTGCGAGGTGATCCACCTCGGCCACAACCGCTCCGTCGAGGAGGTCGTCGCCGCCGCGCTGCAGGAGGACGTGCAGGGCATCGCCGTCTCGAGCTACCAGGGCGGCCACGTCGAATACTTCAAGTACATGGTCGACCTGCTGCGCGAGCGCGGCGGCGCCCATATCCAGGTGTTCGGCGGCGGCGGCGGCGTGATCGTGCCGGCGGAGATCCGCGAGCTGCAGGACTACGGCGTGGCGCGCATCTACAGCCCCGAGGACGGCCAGCGCATGGGCCTGGCCGGCATGATCGCCGACATGGTGCGGCGCTGCGACTTCGACCTGTCGCGCCATGCGCCCGCGACGCTGGACTCGCTGCGCGCGGGCGATCGCCGCGCGCTGGCGCAATGGATCACCGTGCTGGAGAACGGCAAGGCCGATTCGGCCCTGGCCGCCGCGCTGCATGCGGATGCCGCCGGCATCGCGACCCCGGTGCTCGGCGTGACCGGTACCGGCGGGGCCGGCAAATCGTCGCTGACCGACGAGCTGATCCGCCGCTTCCGGCTCGACCAGCAGGACAGCCTGCGCATCGCCGTGATCTCGATCGATCCCTCGCGCCGGCGTACCGGCGGCGCGCTGCTGGGCGACCGGATCCGCATGAACGCGATCCACCATCCGCAGATCTACATGCGCTCGCTGGCCACGCGCGATGCCGCCAGCGAGGTGTCGCGCGCGCTGCCGGACGCGCTGGCGGCCTGCAAGGTCGCCGGCTTCGACCTGATCGTGGTCGAGACCTCGGGCATCGGCCAGGGCGACGCGGCGATCGTGCCCCATGTCGACCTGTCGCTGTACGTGATGACGCCCGAGTTCGGCGCCGCCAGCCAGCTCGAGAAAATCGACATGCTGGACTTCGCCGACTTCGTCGCGATCAACAAGTTCGACCGCAAGGGCGCGCAGGACGCGTGGCGCGACGTCGCCAAGCAGATGCAGCGCAACCGCGAGCAATGGCACGCGCGCGCCGAGGACATGCCGGTCTACGGCACCCAGGCCTCGCGCTTCAACGACGACGGCGTGACGATGCTGTACCTGGGCCTGCGCGAGGCGCTGGCCCAGCGCGGCCTGGTGCTGCGCGACGGCACGCTGCCGCGGCTGGCGGGACGGCAGAGCACCGGCCGCAACGCGATCGTGCCGCCGGCGCGCAGCCGCTATCTGGCCGAGCTGGCCGATACCGTGCGGGCGTATCACAAGCGGGTTGCGGCGCAGAGCGCGATCGCGCGCGAGCGGCAGCAGTTGCGCGAGGCACGGCGGATGCTGGCGGAGGCCTCGGCTGCCGCGGGCGCCGATGCGCGGCAGGCACCGCAGGCCTTGCAGGCATTGGAGACGCTCGAAGCCGCGCGCGACGGCGCGCTGGGCGAGACCGAGCGCGCGCTGCTGGCCGGCTGGCCCGCGCTGCGCGAAGCCTACAGCGGCGACGAGCACGTGGTGACGATCCGCGGCAAGGACCTGCGCACCGGGCTCGTGACCACCACGCTGTCGGGCACGCGGCTGCGCAAGGTCGTGCTGCCGCGCTTTACCGACGAGGGTGAGCTGCTGCGCTGGCTGATGCGCGAGAACCTGCCGGGCTATTTCCCCTACACCGCGGGCGTGTTCCCCTTCAAGCGCGAGAACGAGGACCCGACGCGGATGTTCGCCGGCGAGGGCGATGCCTTCCGCACCAACCGCCGCTTCAAGCTGGTTTCCGAGGGCATGCCGGCCAAGCGGCTGTCGACGGCCTTCGATTCGGTCACGCTGTACGGCGAGAATCCGGACCTGCGTCCCGACATCTACGGCAAGGTCGGCAATTCGGGCGTCTCGATCGCGACGCTCGACGACATGAAGGTGCTGTACGACGGCTTCGACCTGATCGATCCGCAGACCTCGGTGTCGATGACGATCAACGGCCCGGCGCCGGCGATCCTGGCGATGTTCATGAACACCGCGATCGATCAGCAGCTCGACCGCTTCCGCCGCGAGCAGGGCCGCGAGCCCGATGCCGGCGAGGCGGCGAAGATCCGCGCGATGGTGCTGCAGAACGTGCGCGGCACCGTGCAGGCCGACATCCTGAAGGAGGACCAGGGCCAGAACACCTGCATCTTCTCGACCGAGTTCTCGCTGAAGGTGATGGGCGACATCCAGCAGTACTTCGTCGATCATCAGGTGCGCAACTTCTACTCGGTGTCGATCTCCGGCTATCACATCGCCGAGGCCGGCGCGAATCCGATCTCGCAGCTGGCCTTCACGCTGGCCAACGGCTTCACCTATGTCGAGGCCTATCTGGCCCGCGGCATGCATATCGACGACTTCGCGCCCAACCTGTCGTTCTTCTTCTCGAACGGCATGGACCCCGAGTACAGCGTGCTGGGCCGCGTCGCGCGCCGCATCTGGGCCGTCACGCTGCGCGACAAGTACGGCGCCAACGAGCGCAGCCAGAAGCTGAAGTACCACATCCAGACCTCGGGCCGCTCGCTGCACGCGCAGGAGATCGACTTCAACGACATCCGCACCACGCTGCAGGCGCTGATCGCGATCTACGACAACTGCAATTCGCTGCACACCAACGCCTACGACGAGGCGATCACCACGCCGACGGCGGAGTCGGTGCGGCGCGCGCTGGCGATCCAGCTGATCATCAATCGCGAATGGGGCGTCGCCAAGTGCGAGAACCCGAACCAGGGCAGCTTCCTGATCGAGGAACTGACCGACCTGGTGGAGGAGGCGGTGCTGCAGGAGTTCGAGCGGATCGCCGAGCGCGGCGGCGTGCTCGGCGCGATGGAGACCGGCTACCAGCGCGCCAAGATCCAGGAAGAGTCGATGCTCTACGAGCAGCGCAAGCACGATGGCTCGCTGCCGATCATCGGCGTCAATACCTTCCGCAACCCCGACGGCGATCCGACCCCGGCCACGCTCGAACTGGCACGCTCCAGCGAGGACGAGAAGCAGAGCCAGCTGCGGCGGCTGCAGGCATTCCACGCCCGCCATGCCGACGCGGCGCCGGCGATGCTGGCGCGGCTGCGCCAGGCGGTGATCGACGACGAGAACGTGTTCGCGGTGCTGATGGACGCGGTGCGGGTCTGCTCGCTGGGGCAGATCACGCATGCGCTGTTCGAGGTTGGCGGACAGTATCGGCGGAACATGTAGCGTCCGCCGAACAGGCGGCGACTGCGGGGAGCGACCGCGCGGGACCGCCACGTCCCGCGCGGTCGTTTGCTTCGGCCGCTTGCTGCGGTGGCCTGCTGTTGCCTCGCCCTTGGACGGCGAATTCGCACGACCGTGCGTTAAACTCGCAAGCGGCGCTGCCTTGCCGCCGGGCTGTCGATCCATCGCAGCCAGTCCAGCGGACCCCGGCGCGATTCCGGCGCAGTCGCGCATTCCCGAACCGGAGCTCACGGTGTACGACCCGAACAATATCTTTGCCCGAATCCTGCGAGGCGAGCTGCCTTGCCACAAGGTCTACGAAGACGCCGACACGCTGGCCTTCATGGACATCATGCCGCAGTCGGACGGCCACGTGCTGGTGCTGCCCAAGGAGGCCGCCGCCGAGCTGTTCGACCTGTCCGAAGGCGCCGCTCAGGCCGCGATCCGCACCACCCAGCGCATCGCCCGCGCGGTGCGCGACGCGTTCGGCCCGGACGGCCTGTCGATCGGCCAGTTCAATGGCGCCGCCGCCGGCCAGACCGTACCGCACGTGCACTTCCATATCGTGCCGCGCTACGCCGACCGCCCGCTGCGCGGCCACGCCAGCGAGCCGCAGGATCCGGCGGTGTTGCAGCAGCATGCGGCGCGCATCGTCGCGGCGCTGGGCTGACGCCGTCCGCATTCACGCGATCCGCATTCACGCGATCCGCATCCATACCCATTCCATTTCCATTCCATCCGCAAGCAGGGAGACAGCATGACAATCCACACCGTCGGCATCATCGGCGCAGGCACCATGGGCAACGGCATCGCGCAGGCGTGCGCGGTGGTCGGGCTCGATGTCGTGATGGTCGATATCAGCCAGGCCGCGGTCGACAAGGGCATCGCCACCATCGCCGGCAGCCTGGACCGCCTGATCAGGAAGGACAAGATCACCGAGGCCGACAAGAACGCGGCGCTCGCGCGCGTGCGCGGCTCGACTGCCTACGAGGACCTGAAGGCCGCCCAGATCGTGATCGAGGCCGCCACCGAGAACTACGAGCTCAAGCTCAAGATCCTGAAGCAGATCGATGCGCTGGTCGGCGAGGACACCATCGTCGCGTCCAATACCTCGTCGATCTCGATCACCAAGCTGGCCGCGGCGATCAGCCGCCCCGAACGCTTCATCGGCATGCACTTCTTCAACCCGGTGCCGATGATGGCGCTGGTCGAGCTGATCCGCGGCCTGCAGACCAGCGACGCCACGCACGCGGCGGTCGAGCAGCTGTCGAAGCAGCTCGGCAAGTATCCGATCACGGTGAAGAACAGCCCGGGCTTCGTCGTCAACCGCATCCTGTGCCCGATGATCAACGAGGCCTTCTGCGTGCTCGGCGAGGGCCTGGCCTCGCCGGAGGAAATCGACGAAGGGATGAAGCTGGGCTGCAATCATCCGATCGGCCCGCTGGCGCTGGCGGACATGATCGGGCTCGACACCATGCTGGCCGTGATGGAGGTGCTGTACGCCGAGTTCGCCGATCCGAAGTACCGCCCCGCCATGCTGATGCGCGAGATGGTGGCCGCCGGCTACCTCGGCCGCAAGACGGGCAGGGGAGTCTACGTCTACAGCGCGGCGAAATAGCGTTCCGCTGCCGGCATGACGGACACCGCGCCGTGTGACGGAATGCGTAACGGAATGCGTAACGGAACGCGTAAGCGGCCACCGACTCCGACGCGAGGCAGGTCCTTCATGCCGGCCAAACCCGATACCTTCGCAGCGCCGCCTCGGGTGATCTGTTCCAGCGCCATGCGGTGATGTTGCGACAACCACATGCACACCGCGGTGGTGCCGGCCGTGCGGCATGCCGTCGATGATGGACGCATGACGCACGGCGCAAGCCGAATGCGAAGGTCGCGCGACGACGCGTTCGGCGAGGCCGGACGGCATGGGAAAGGATCGTTCGCTTTCCGAAAAGTGGTCTGGCCTTGATCCGTACGATGACCGCCTCATTCACTCTATGAGGATTGAAAGTCATGGCGACCTTTATCGGAACGGTGAAGAAGACGGACTACGAGCAGTTCTACAACGAGGTGCGGAACAATCCAGGCGACTTCGTGAAGCGCGTCCTGGGGCAGAACGCCGCCGGGGCAGAGCCGAGTGGCAGGTTTCAGATCGGCGAGAACATCTTCACGCTGACGTGGGCCACAAAGGGGAAAACACGGCAACTGTGCATCCGGCGCGAGTTCGAGAACGGCGAGTCGTTGGTGCAGACGCGACTGATGCAGTTGATGGACTTTCTGTTCTTCCGCAGCAGCACGCGCACCATGGAGCGGGCGCTGCGCAGCGGGTCCACCATCACGACTGGCCTGGTCAAGGACATGCGCGCGCATGTCGATCGCATCGTCGACGAACTGTGGCCCGACATCGAGGCGCGGAACGCCGAAGCCGGCCAGGGCCCCTCCGACCGGCGCGGCACCGCGGTGCCGACGAACCGGGCGATATCGGAACGCACGCTGGGATCACTGGCGCCGCTGAACCCCGGGGAAATCGATGCGTGGATCCGCTGTGCCGAGGGCGGTCCGGTGGGCCTGGCGCATATCGACCGAAGCAAGACCAGAATCGAGGGCGACATCCTGGTGCTGTCCTTCAAGAGCGGGGGCGATGCCATCGAGTTTCGCCTTCACGCGCCGAGCGTCGCAACGCACGGGAAGGAGCGCGTCCAGCGCGACATGGAGCGGTTGCTGCGTATTGCCAAGGGCCAGAGACAGGGCTGCGATTATCGGAACATGGCCGAATTGATGGGTCGTTTCATGGTGGCGACGATCGAAGACGAAGCGCCCCGGCTGCTGGAAGCGTCGGCCAGCGCGATCGTCCGGGATGACCAGGATAACGACGTCAGGCCGCTGATGATCTGCACGGTGAAGAAGGGCAGGCCGGAGCCGACCCGGACAACGCGGCGCGCCCTTGCCCGCGCGGTCGACAAAGCCATGGCATCCTGCCGTGCGTCCGCGGCACAGCGCTTTCAGACCATCCTGAATGGCGTGTGTCGCGACAAGGGCGATCCCGTGGTATCGACGGTGCTGGATGCGCGCGAGAGGCTGATCGAGAAAATCCAGCAGAAGGTCAAGCCCCATCTCGCCGGAAAGCGGCTCGCCGCCTTCGTGCGCGAGGTCGTGCGGCAATGCGGTGTGAATGGCGAGGCGGCGCAGGCCCTGCATGCCGATCGCGCGGCGGGCTCCGCCTTGCCGGCGCGCGTACGGCTGGTGCACTTCACACGCAAGCCGGGACTGCTGGAGCGCCTGTCCGGCGACGCGCCTGGCGAGGAAGTGCTTGCGGTCGCATCGCGCGAGGATGGCGAGGCATTGCGCTTCGTGCCGCTGGGACAGCGCAACATGGCGAAGTGGGCCTGGAAGACCATCAAGCTGGCCGAGGTGCCGAAGGATGTCGAAAGCGATGCCAGGGCACTGCATCAGACGGTTTTCGACAGCTCGCTCGGGCGGTTCTACCAGAACGAAATCCTGCCGCTTGTCATGGAAAGCGTCCAGGCGCTCCGCGAGGATTTGCGTTTCCAGGACACGCCCGAAGGCGACGCGGCGAAAGATCTGTTGCTCAAGCTGACCGGCAATCTGCGGATCGGCAATACGACCTTCGCCTACCTCCATCGCTGGGCAGGCGATGCGGACCGGGCAGCCCGTGTCGCACCGGGCCAGAACGACTTCTCCGCGGACCGCGTCATCATGCGGGACGAGGACGCGGCGCGTTCGGGCCCGGTGGCGGCGGATCCGGTCTCGCAGCGCCAGGCTGCGGCGTACGCGCTCAGGCAGGATCTCAAGAACGTGTTCCCGCGGCTTGCCAACGTGACGGAGGCCGACTGCAACAAGCCCGTCACCCTCTATAAGGACGGCAAATTCGAATCCTTGCCCGTGTTTCACCCGACCGGGCCAAACCAGCAGGGCGATCAGCGGCAGTGGCGTTCGCTCGGCAACGGCAGCGCACCGAACCAGCAGTCGGAGCCGTCCTCCTCCGCAAGCAAGGTGCCGGCCGAAAAGGTGCCAACGGAAAAGGTGCCCACCGAAAAGGTGCCGGTCTGAATCCGATGCCTCATTCGCCGTACTGGCGCAGTCCCTCGAGATCGAGCACTTCGATCTCGCCATAGTCGACCCGAACCAGGCCCTGCTGCTCCAGCACCTTCAGGGCCTGGTTCGCCCGCTGGCGCGAAATGCCGGCCAGCAGTCCGATCTCCTCCTGCGAAATCTCCAGCTTGGTGCCGATGCCCGGATAGAGGTGCTCGTTGAACAGCGACGACACCGCGCGCGCCACGCGCGAGTCGATATCGAGCAGCCGCTCGTATTCGACCGCGGCAATGAACTGGCCGAGCCGCTCGTTCAGCTGGGTCAGCAGAAAGCGCGTGAAGGGCAGGCTGGTATCGAGCAGCCATTGGAAGGTCTCGCGCGGCAGGAAGGCGATGCGCGAATGGCGCAGCGCCATCACGTCGTACTTGCGGATCTCCTGCTTCAGCGCGGCCCCTTCGCCGAACCATCCGCCGGTCGGCACGCCGGTGAAGGTCACCGACTTGCCCGATGGCGACACCGTGGTGATCTTGACGATCCCCTCCAGCACGCCCAGCCAGTGCTCGGCCATTTCGCCCTTGTGGCAGACGTAATCGCCGGGGTTGTATTCGCGCACGAACATGGCCTGCCGCACCCGCTGGCGCTGTTCGTCGCTGAGGTCGGCGGCCCAGATGCACCGGTCGAGAAAGTCGTTGAGCATGCCTGCTTGGCTCCGGTCGGGAGTCCGGCGGGGACTCCGCTAGGGATTAACCCGGAATTGTCACCGACGTGACAACCGGGGGGAGGGGCATCGGCTATCTTACGTTCACCACGGACCGACCCGCGCTCAAGGCGCGGCCACGATATCCCTGGCGCGCGGCGGCCTGCTGGCCTTCGGACGACCAGGGGCAAGTATAACGATCGGCACCGGCGCTTGGCACCGGCGGGAACCCACCCGTCGGAGGGACAGGAGACAGCGATGCAGGACAGGTCGGCAACGACCTTCCCGCGACTGCTGCTGGCGCACGCGCAGCAGCGGCCGGATCATCCGGCCTATCGCGAGAAGGATCTCGGTATCTGGCAGACGAGCAGCTGGTCGCAGGCGGCGCAAGAGGTACGTGCGTTAGCCTGCGGACTGGCCGCGCTGGGCTTCGGCCGCGGCATGAACCTGGCGGTGGTCGGCGACAACCGTCCCCGGCTGTACTGGGCCATGACCGCCGCGCAGGCACTGGGCGGCGTGCCGGTGCCGCTGTACCAGGACGCGATCGCCAGCGAGATGGTCTACGTGCTGCGCGATGCCGAAATCGCCTTCGCGGTGGTCGAGGACCAGGAGCAGGTCGACAAGCTGCTCGAGGTCGAGGAAGAGCTGGCAGCCCAGGGTGGCGCGGTGCGCCATCTGGTCTACGAAGACCCGCGCGGGCTGCGCGATTACGACCATCCGTCGCTGATGTCGTACGAGCGCCTGCAGGAGATCGGCCGCGAATACGACCGCGCGCATCCGGGCTTCTTCGACGGGGCCGTGGCGGCCGGCGATCCGGACGATACCGCGATCATCCTGTACACCTCGGGCACCACCGGCAAGCCCAAGGGCGTCTGCCATTCGCACCGCGGCCTGATCGGCGCGGCGATGCACGGCTGCGAGTTCGACCGGCTCGGTCCCGACGACGACGTGCTGTCATACCTGCCGATGGCCTGGGTCGGCGACAACCTGTTCTCGTACGCGCAGGCGCTGGCCGCCGGCTTCACCGTCAACTGCCCCGAGTCGCGCGAGACCGTGATGACCGATCTGCGCGAGATCGGCCCGACCTACTACTTCGCGCCGCCGCGCATCTACGAAAGCCTGCTGACGCAGGTGATGATCCGCATGGAGGACGCCGGCTGGCTCAAGCGCAAGCTGTTCGGCTGGGCCATGGACGCGGCGCGCCGCTGCGGCGCCGACATCCTCGATCGCCGCCCCGTGCCGCTGCTCGAGCGCATGCGCTACGCGCTGGGCGAATCGCTGGTCTACGGCCCGCTGCGCAACGTGCTCGGCATGAGCCGCATCCGCGTGGCCTATACCGCGGGCGAGGCGATCGGTCCGGACCTGTTCCGCTTCTATCGCTCGATCGGCATCAACCTGAAGCAGTTCTACGGCCAGACCGAGACCTGCGCCTATGTCTGCCTGCAGCCCGACGGCCAGGTCAAGTTCGATTCGGTCGGCCCGGCCGCGCCCGGCATGGAGATCCGCATCGCCGAGAACGGCGAGGTGCTGGTGCGCGGCGTGGGCCTGCTGAAGGCGTATTACAAGCGCGACGACGCGACACGGGAGGCGATCAACGACGAGGGCTATTTCATGACCGGCGACGCCGGCGTGATCGACGCCGACGGCCATCTGAAGATCATCGATCGCGCCAAGGACGTCGGCAAGCTGGTGGACGGCTCGATGTTCGCGCCCAAGTACATCGAGAACAAGCTCAAGTTCTTCCCGTACATCAAGGAAGCGGTGGCCTTCGGCACCGGCCGCGACCGCGTCTGCGCCTTCGTCAACATCGACTTCGAGGCGGTCGGCAACTGGGCCGAACGGCGCCACCTGCCCTACGCCGGCTATATCGACCTGGCCGCGCAGCCGCAGGTGATCGACCTGATCGCCGAATGCGTGGAGCAGGTCAATGCCGATCTGGCCAAGGATCCGGCGCTGTCGGGCTCGCAGATCGCGCGTTTCCTGATCCTGCACAAGGAGCTCGATCCCGACGACGACGAGCTGACCCGCACCCGCAAGGTGCGCCGCGGCTTCATCGCGGAGAAGTACGGGGTGCTGATCGACGCGCTGTACGCCGGACGCCCGGAGCAGTTCATCGAGACGCGCGTCAAGTTCGAGGACGGGCGCGAAGGCAGCGTCAGCGCGACGCTGAAGCTGGTGGATGCCAAACGCTTCCCGCCGGCCGGATCGGCGCAGGCCGCGCAGGCAACGCAGGCCGGCGCGGCAACGCCCGCCGAGCAAGCGGCATAGCAGGGGCAGGAGGATGACGCAGATGGCGTGGCAAGGCGTGGAGCGGCGGGCCGACGGCTCACCGGAGTGGGCGGGCGCAGGGACCAGCGCAGGCACGAGCGCCGGCACCGGCGCGGCCGGCGAGCCGCTGGCCGAGGGCGGCGTGGCGATCGCGGCGGAGTCGGTGCCGGGCCGGCGCGCGGCATCGACGCGGCATGGCGAGGTGATTCTCGATCTGCAGCATATCTCGCTGGCGTTCGGCGGCGTCAAGGCGCTGACCGATATCTCGTTCGATGTGCGCGAGCACGAGATCCGCGCGATCATCGGCCCGAACGGCGCCGGCAAGAGTTCGATGCTGAACGTGATCAACGGCGTCTATCACCCGCAGCAGGGACGCATCGTGTTCCGCGGCGAGGAACGGCGCAAGATGAATCCGACCGCCGCCGCGCGCCAGGGCATCGCCCGCACCTTCCAGAACATCGCGCTGTTCAAGGGCATGACCGTGCTCGACAACATCATGACCGGTCGCAACACGCGCTTCCGCTCCGGCCTGCTGGCCAATGCGCTGTGGTGGGGACCGGCCCGCAACGAGGAGATCGCGCACCGGCGCAAGGTCGAGGAGGTGATCGACTTCCTGGAGATCCAGTCGATCCGCAAGACGCCGGTGGGGCGCCTGCCCTACGGGCTGCAGAAGCGCGTCGAGCTGGCGCGCGCGCTGGCCGCCGAGCCCTCGCTGCTGCTGCTCGACGAGCCGATGGCCGGCATGAACGTCGAGGAAAAGCAGGACATGTGCCGCTTCATCCTCGACGTCAACCAGCAGTTCGGCACCACCATCGTGCTGATCGAGCACGACATGGGCGTGGTGATGGACATCTCCGACCGCGTGGTGGTGCTCGACTACGGCAAGAAGATCGGCGACGGCACGCCCGAGCAGGTCAAGTCCAACCCCGAGGTGATCCGCGCCTACCTGGGCGCGTCGCACTGAACGGCCCGCCCGCCAGCTCGCTCGCTTGCCCAACGCCGCCCCCCGTCCTTCACCGAGGCCACGCCGATGACCTTCTTCTTCGAAATCCTGCTCGGCGGACTGCTGTCCGGGCTGATGTACTCGCTGGTAGCGCTCGGCTTCGTGCTGATCTACAAGGCCTCCGGCGTGTTCAACTTCGCGCAGGGCGCGATGGTCTATTTCGCCGCGCTGGCCGTGGTGGGCCTGATGGACAAGGGCATGCCGATGTGGGCGGCCGTGATCGGCGCCTTCTTCGTGATGACGCTGGTCGGCATCGGCACCGAACGCTTCGTGCTGCGCAAGCTGGTCAACCAGCCGCCGATCACGCTGTTCATGGCGACCATCGGCCTGTCGTTCTTCCTCGAAGGGCTGGGGCCGCTGCTGTTCGGCAACGAGGTGCGCCCGATCCAGCTGGGCATCGTCGACGAACCGATCGAGGCGATCCTGACCCGCTTCAATATCGTGATCTCGAAGTTCGACCTGGCCGCGGCGGCGATCGCCGGCGTGCTGGTCGCCACGCTGGCGCTGTTCTTCCAGTACACCAAGGTCGGCCGGGCGCTGCGCGCGGTCGCCGACGACCACCAGGCCGCGCTGTCGCTGGGCATTCCGCTGCAGCATATCTGGGCGATCGTCTGGGGCGTCGCCGGCTTCGTCGCGCTGGTGGCCGGCATGCTGTGGGGCTCGCGCAATGGCGTGCAGTTCGCGCTGACGCTGACCGCGCTGAAGGCGCTGCCGGTGCTGATCCTCGGCGGCTTCACCTCGGTGCCGGGCGCGATCGTCGGCGGGCTGATCATCGGCGCCTCGGAGAAGCTGGCGGAGATCTACATCCCGCCGGTGTTCCAGTCGATGTTCGGCGGCAACTTCGGCGGCATCGAAGGCTGGTTCCCCTATGTGTTCGCGCTGCTGTTCCTGCTGGTGCGGCCCGAGGGGCTGTTCGGCGAAAAACATATCGACCGCGTGTGACGGTCCGTCAGGTGGCACGACGCCAAGGAGTCGCCCATGTTCTATCGTGAAGCCGGCCAGTTCAAGACCGACTATGTCGCCGACAGCCAGATCTTTCCGATCCGGCAGGACCGCATCGGCTTCGCCGTGCTGCTCGCGCTGGCCTTCGTCGGCGTGCCGCTGATCGGCAGCGAGTACTGGTTCTCGGCGATCCTGATCCCGTTCCTGATCTTCTCGCTCGCCGCGCTCGGGCTCAATATCCTGACCGGCTACGCGGGGCAGCTGTCGCTGGGCACCGCGGCCTTCATGGCGGTGGGCGCCTATGCGGCCTACAACTTCCAGCTGCGCATCGACGGGCTGCCGGTGCTGCTGACTTTCGTGCTGGCCGGGCTGTCGGCCGCGGTGGTCGGCGTCGCCTTCGGCCTGCCCTCGCTGCGGATCAAGGGCTTCTACCTGGCGGTGGCGACGCTGGCGGCGCAGTTCTTCGTGGTGTGGGCGCTGACCAAGTTCCCCTGGTTCTCGAACAACAGCTCATCGGGCGTGATCACCGCGCAGCAGCTGGACCTGTTCGGCCTGCCGATCGACACGCCGATGCGCAAGTACCTGTTCGTGCTGGCGATCGTCACGGTGCTGGCGCTGGTCGCCAAGAACCTGGTGCGCTCGTCGACCGGACGCGCGTGGATGTCGGTGCGCGACATGGACGTGGCCGCCGAGGTGATCGGCATTCCGCTGATGCGCACCAAGCTGCTGGCGTTTGCCGTCAGCTCGTTCTACTGCGGCGTGGCCGGCGCGCTGTATGCGTTCTGCTACCTGGGCTCGGTCGAGCCGGACGGCTTCTCGCTGGACCTGTCGTTCCGCGTGCTGTTCATGATCATCATCGGCGGGGTCGGCAGCATCCTCGGCTCCTTCCTCGGCGCCGCGTTCATCCTGCTGCTGCCGATCCTGCTCGACAACATGCTGCCGCCGCTGGCCGCGCTGCTGCATCTGCCGTTCACCAACGCGACGGTGTCGCACATCCAGATGATGGTGTTCGGCGGCCTGATCATCTTCTTCCTGATCGTCGAGCCGCACGGCCTGGCTCGGCTTTGGCAGATCGGCAAGGAGAAGCTGCGGCTGTGGCCGTTCCCGCATTGACGCCGTGTCGACGGGGCACGCGCCGATGTCATGCAAACGGGTCGTTGGACAACAACGCCATAACAATGCACCTGCCAAGGTGAAGGAGACAGTGATGAGCAACCTGATTCGCAATGCCCAGCGCGTCGCGCTGGCAGTCGGCGCGGCCGCCGCGCTGCTGGTGCCGGCGCTGCCGGCGCAGGCCCAGAGCGGCGAGCAGTTCATCGCGCTGCCCAGCTACCGGGTCGGGCCGTATGGCGCCAACGGGCAGTCCTGGTACGGCGGCTTTATCGACTATCTGAACTACGTCAATCTGAAGGAAGGCGGGGTCAACGGCGTCAAGCTGACCTGGGAAGAGTGCGAGACCGAGTACAACAACGCCAAGGGCGTCGAGTGCTACGAGCGCCTGAAGGGCAAGAACCCGACCACCAGGGGCACCGCCTACCATTCGATGTCGACCGGCATCTCGTACGCGCTGGTCGACAAGACGGCGGCCGACAAGGTGCCGCTGGTGATGATGGGCTATGGCCGCACCGACGCGGTGGACGGCTCGGTGTTCCCCTACGCCTTTCCGCTCGTGACCACCTACCAGATGCAGGTGTCGGCGATCGTCAAGTACCTGGCCGGCAAGAGCGGCGGTTCGCTGGCCGGCAAGAAGATCGTCTACCTGTACCACGACTCGGCCTACGGCAAGGAGCCCATCGTCGCGCTGCAGGCCGAGGCCAAGCTGAACAAGTTCGACCTGATCGAGATCCCGGTCGCGCATCCCGGCAACGAGCAGGGCGCGCAGTGGCTGCGGATCCGGCAGGAGCGTCCCGACTACGTGATCTTCTGGGGCTGGGGCGTGATGAATCAGACCGCGCTGAAGGCCGCGCAGAAGGTCGGCTATCCGCGCGACAAGATGATCGGCTCGTGGTGGGCCGGCTCCGAGGAAGACACCGTGCCCGCGGGCGATGCCGCCAAGGGCTACATGAGCGCGACCTGGAACGTCGCGGGCAAGGGCGTGCCGCTGATCGCCGATATCGAGAAGGTGGTCTACGGCGGCGGCAAGGGCAATATGCAGGACCGCAACAAGATCGGCTCGGTGCTGTACAACCGCGGCGTGTCGGCGGCGGTGGTCACGGTCGAGGCGATCCGCGTGGCGCAGAACAAGTTCGGCAAGGGCAAGCCGATGAGCGGCGAGCAGATGCGCTGGGCCTTCGAGAACCTGAACCTCACCAATGCGCGGCTGCAGCAGCTGGGCGCCACCGGCCTGCTGCCGGAGATCAAGACCAGCTGCGAAAACCACGAGGGCTCGGGCAAGGTCAAGATCCAGCAATGGGACGGCGCCAAGTGGACCGTGGTGTCGGACTGGATCGAAGGCAACAAGAGCCTGATCCACCCGCTGTTCAAGGCCAACGCGGCGCAGTACGCGAAGGAGAAGGGCATCACGCCGGCCTGCGCGAAGTCGTGATGCGCATATTGGTGCTTGCGTAAGGCGTTCTCCCTCTCCCCAACCTCTCCCCCGCTTTCCCCCGGACGGGAGAGGGAGAACACCACCGCGCCCCGCTATCCCTACCGAGGTCCACCATGACCCTGCTGTCCATCAACAACATCGAAGTGATCTACGACCACGTGATCCTGGTGCTCAAGGGCGTGTCGCTCGACGTGCCCGAGGGCGGCATCGTGGCGCTGCTGGGGGCCAACGGAGCGGGCAAGACCACCACGCTGAAGGCGATCTCGAACCTGCTGCGCGCCGAGCGCGGAGACGTGACCAAGGGTTCGATCGAATACCGCGGCGCGCGCGTCGACCAGCTGACGCCAAACGATCTGGTCAAGCGCGGCGTGATCCAGGTGATGGAAGGCCGCCACTGCTTCGCCCACCTGACCATCGAGGAAAACCTGCTGACCGGCGCCTATACGCGCGGACTCTCGCGCCGCGAGACGCGCGACGAGCTCGACAAGATCTACACCTACTTCCCGCGCCTGAAGACCCGGCGCAAGTCGCAGGCCGGCTATACCTCCGGCGGCGAGCAGCAGATGTGCGCGATCGGCCGGGCCATGATGGCCAAGCCCAGCATGGTGCTGCTCGACGAACCGTCGATGGGACTGGCGCCGCAGATTGTCGAGGAGATCTTCGAGATCGTGCGCGACCTGAACCAGCGCGAGCGCGTCAGCTTCCTGCTGGCCGAGCAGAACACGATGGTCGCGCTGCGCTATGCCGACTACGGCTACATCCTCGAGAACGGCCGCGTGGTGATGGATGGTGCCGCCGAGGCGCTCCGTACCAACGAGGACGTCAAGGAGTTCTACCTCGGCGTGGCGGCCAACGATGCCGACGGCGGCGGCCGCAAGTCGTTCCGCGACGTCAAAAGCTACCGCCGGCGCAAACGCTGGCTCGCCTGAGCGGCGCACGGACCAGCGCGCGGACCGGCCGGCCCGCGCGGCGATCGGCGCCGACATCATGCCTTGGCCCGCCGCGGCCGTAACCCGTATCGCCCGGCACCCCATCCTCACCGACATCCGTCATCATGTCCGAATACTTCGACGCTCTCGAGACGCGCGACCCCGCCGCGCGCGAACAGGCCCTGCTGGCCGCGCTGTCGCGCCAGGTCGCGCATGCCAGGACGCACGCGCCTTACTTTGCCGAGGCGCTGCGCGATGTCGATCCGCAGGCGCTGACCTCGCGCGAGGCGCTGGCCGCGTTGCCGGTCACGCGCAAGGCGCAGCTGAGCGCGCTGCAGCAGGCCAATGCCCCGCTCGGCGGGCTGAACGCGACGCCGCTGGGCGCGCTGCGCCATATCTTCCAGTCGCCCGGACCGCTGCACGAGCCCGACGGCCACGGGCCGGACTGGTGGCGCACCGCACGCGCGATGTACGCGGCGGGCTTTCGCCGCGGCGAGCTGGTCTACAACACCTTCTCCTACCACTTCACGCCGGCCGGCATGATGATGGAAACCGGCGCGCACCGGCTGGGCTGCTGCGTGTTTCCGGCCGGCGTCGGCCAGACCGAATCGCAGGTGCAGGCGCTGTCGATGCTCCGGCCGGCGGCCTACGCCGGCACGCCGTCCTTCCTGAAGATCCTGCTCGAACGCGGTGCTGAACTCGGCCAGCCGTGCAGCCTGGCCAAGGCGCTGGTGTCGGGCGAGGCCATGCCGCCTTCGCTGCGCGCCTGGTTCGTCGAGCGCGGCATCAAGGTGCACCAGATGTACGGCACCGCCGATATCGGCCTGATCGCCTATGAGAGCGAGGGTGCCGACGGCTGGGTGGTCGACGAGGGCGTGCTGGTCGAGATCGTCGAACCGGGCGGCACGCGCCCGATGCCGGAGGGCGAGGTCGGCGAGGTGGTGGTCACGGTGCTGGGCAACGAGGACTATCCGCTGATCCGCTTCGGCACCGGCGACCTGTCCGCCGTCGTGCCGGGCTCGTCGTCGACGCCCAGCCCCTGCGGGCGCACCAATATCCGGCTGCGCGGCTGGCTCGGCCGCGCCGACCAGACCACCAAGGTCAAGGGGATGTTCGTCCATCCGGGCCAGATCGGCGAGGTGATGCGCCGCCATCCCGAGCTGCGCGCGGCGCGCCTGGTCGTGACCGGTGCGCCGGGCGCCGACGTGATGACGCTGCATTGCGACGCCACGCGGCAGGACGCGGGGCTGGCCGATGCGATCGCGGTGTCGATGCGCGACGTGATGCGGCTCAAGGGCGAGGTCCGGTTCGTGCCGGCCGGTTCGTTGCCGCAGGACGGCAAGGTCATCGAGGACGCGCGCAGCTACGACTGAGCGCGTTCACGAGCGCGTTCGCAGGGCGCGTTCGCAGGGCGCGTTCGCAGGGCGCGTTCGCAGGGCGCGTTCACAGGGCGCGTTCGCAGGGCGTTCGCGACAGCGCGCGTTCAGCCCTGCCGCGGCGGCTCCGGCTCGGACGGCGGCGCGGTGCTTGCCGGTCCGTGGCCGCCGCGCGGCCGCGTCGGCAGGTACAGCAGATAGGCGGTGGCCACGGCGCCCAGCACCAGCAGCGCGATCGACAGCGCGGGCCGGGCGCGCAGCACCCAGGCGGTGGTCGGCAGCGAGATCCACATCGTCGCGATCGCCACGATCTTGGCGCGCAGCGGGATGCTGCGATGGCGCTGCCAGTCGTGCACGATCGGGCCGAGCCGGGGATGGCGCATCAGCCAGTCATGGAAGCGTTCGGAGCCGCGCGCGAAGCAGGCCGCCGCGAGCAGCACGAAGGGCGTGGCCGGCAGCACCGGCAGGAAGACGCCGAGCACCGCCAGCACCATGCAGACGATGCCGAGCGTGGCCCAGGCCGCGCGCACCAGGCGTTCGCGGCGGCTGCGCCGGACCTCGGCAATGACGACAGGGGGCTTATCCAGCGGGGAATCTCCAGCGGTCTGCAGCGGCGACCGCGGCGGCTATGGCAGCGGCTACGGCTGCGGTCAGTTGACGGCGCACAGGCGCGCCTTGGCCGCATCGTACTCGGCCTTCATGCGCGCGACAATCTCGCCGGCCGACTGGATCGCGTCGATCTGCCCGACGCCCTGGCCCGCGCCCCAGATGTCCTTCCACGCCTTGGCCTTGGAGCTGCCGCTGGAGAAATCCATCTTGCTCTTGTCGGCCTGCGGCAGGTTCTCCGGATCGAGCCCCGAATTGAGGATGCTCTCGCGGATGTAGTTGCCGTGCACGCCGGTGAACAGGTTGGTGTAGACGATGTCGGCGGCCGCCGCATCGGTGATCGAGCGCTTGTAGGCTTCGCTGGCATGCGCTTCCTGCGAGGCGATGAAGCGCGTGCCGACATAGGCGAAATCCGCGCCCATCGCCTGCGCCGCCAGCACGGCGTCACCGGTGGCGATCGAGCCCGACAGCGCGATCGGGCCATCGAAGATGCGGCGCACCTCGCCGACCAGCGCGAACGGCGACAGCGTGCCGGCATGGCCGCCGGCGCCCGCGGCGACCAGGATCAGGCCGTCGACGCCGGCCTCGAGGGCCTTCTCGGCATGGCGCAGGTTGATCACATCGTGCAGCACGATGCCGCCGTAGCTGTGCACCGCGTCGATCATCTCCTTGACCGGCGCGCGCAGCGAGGTGATGAAGATCGGCACCTTGTGCTCGACGCAGACGCGCACGTCCTGCTCCAGCCGCGCGTTCGACGCGTGCACGATCTGGTTGACCGCGATCGGGCCAATCGTGGCATCGGGATTGGCGGCGCGGAAGGCCGCCAGCTCCTGCTGCATCTGCGTCAGCCATTCGTCGAGCAGTTCAGCGGGGCGCGCGTTCAGCGCCGGGAACGAACCGACGATGCCGGCCTTGCATTGCGCCAGCACCAGTTCCGGATAGCTGACGATGAACATCGGCGACGCGATCACGGGCAGCGTCAGCTTCTGCAGGGCGGCGGGGATATGTTTGGCGGCAGGCATGGTGTCTCCTTGACCCACGGCAAGCGTGGCGCTGCGTGGCATCGATGTTCTGAACGATCGTTCGATTATAGGGACTTCCCTTGTTCGGGCGTTATCGCGGCATTAGAAGCGTGGGTCTAGCCGAAGTGCAATTCCGATCCAGCCCCACCAATCTAGCGCGAATCCGGCCCTGCCCCGCGGTCGCCGCCCTTGCGGAACCCGCGAGGCAAAAAAAGCCCCGCGTCCGGGGCGGGGCAATTACCACGAAGACTGATACATCGACGGCGGGCACCTGCCAATGCCGAAGCCGTCAACGGCATGGTAGAGGGGCAATATGACGATCCGGGGACGACCCGGTGACGTCTCGATGAAGCGGCCGGCGGCGCGCCCAACGCGGCGCGCTCCTATGCGCTGGTACGCGGTCCCATGCGTTCCTGCACGGCTCCTGCGCGGCGCATGCGTGCCCATGCGTGCCCATGCGCGCCCATGCGCGCCCATTGGGTCCATCCGTGCTTACACACGCTGCAGCAGCAGCCCCTTCAGATATTCGCCCTCGGGGAAGGCCGCCAGCATCGGATGGTCGGTGCCGGCCGACAGCCGCCGCAGGATGCGCGCATCGACGCGGGCGTCGGTGGCCGCGCCGGCCACGATCTTGTGGAACAGCTCCATGCCGATCGCGCCCGAGCACGAGTAGGTGAACAGCAACCCGCCCGGGCGCAGCAGCTGCATGCCGACCAGGTTGATTTCCTTATAGGCGCGCGCGGCGCGGTCGATATGCTGGGCCGACGGCGCGAACTTCGGCGGGTCCAGCACGATCAGGTCGAACTGCCGGCCCTCGGCGCGGAACTGGCGCAGCGACTTGAACACGTCCGCGTCGAGCCAGGTGGCGCGGTCCGCATCGAAGCCGTTCAGCGCGACATTGCCCTCGGCAATCTTCAGCGCCTCGCCCGACGAATCGATCGACACCACCGAGGCCGCGCCGCCGCGCAGCGCCGCCAGCGAAAAGCCGCCGGTATAGCAGAAGCAGTTCAGCACCTCGCGCCCTTCGGCGAGATCGCCGACCAGCTTGCGGTTGTCGCGCTGGTCGACATAGAAGCCGGTCTTGTGGCCGTTGCGCACGTCGACGTAGTAGCGCACGCCGTGTTCGGTGACCGAGAGCTCGGGGTCGGGCTCGGCGCCGGCCAGCACGCCGGTCACCAGCGCCAGCCCCTCGCGCTCGCGCACCGCGGCGTCGGAGCGCTCGTAGACGTTGGGGCAGCCGGTCTCCCGGATCAGCGCCTGCACGATCGCGTCCTTCCACTGCTCGACGCCGGCGGCGTTGAACTGGCAGACCAGCTGGGCGTGCTCGGCGCCGCGGCCGGCGCCGTAGTAATCGACCACCAGCCCGGGCAGCCGGTCGGCCTCGCCGAACACCAGCCGCACCGCGTCGCTGTCGCTGACCCATTGGCGGCGATGCGCCACCGCGGTGGCGACCCGGCGCTTGATCAGCGCATGGTCGACCGGCTCGTTCTCGTCGAAGGTCCACACGCGCGCGCGAATCTGCGAGTGCGGGCTGTACGCCGCCTTGGCGAGGAAGCGGCCGTCGGCGGCGCGCACCGTGATGGTGGCGCCGGGCTCGGCACGGCCCTCGACGCGGTCGATGCCGGTCGCATAGATCCAGGGATGGCGGCGCAGCAGGGACTTTTCCTTGCCGGGCTTCAGGGTCAGGGTATTCATGATTCAGGGAAGGGGGGCCGCGCAGCGGCGGCCTTCTGGTTCACCGCGCGGTTCGCTTTCCTCCCCGGCCTGCGGGACAGGGCCTGGAGGGAACGGTAAAGCGGCGCGGTAAGAGCGGCGCGGTGGAAAGGGACAGGCACCGCCGGCCGAAGCCGGCGCCATCGTCGCGTTACAGCACCACCTTGACCATCGGATGCGCGGTCAGCGCGCGATACAGGTCGTCCAGCTGCTCGCGGCTGGTGACCCAGACCGTCACGGTCAGGCCCAGGTAGTTGCCGTTGCGCGAGGGGCGCATCTCCATCTTGCCGGCATGAAAGCCGGGGTCGAATTCCTGCACCAGCGTGACGATGGCCTCGGCAAAGCCGTCCTGCATCGCGCCCATCACCTTGATGGGGAAATCGCTCGGGTATTCGATCAGCGAAGGCTGGTCGCGCCCGTTGTCGGTGTTGTCGGCGCTCATGGCGGCGGCCTCCTTGTTGCGTGTTACTTGCGCTTGAACCACAGGCGGATGGTGTCCCAGATGCGGCCGAAGAAGCCGGCTTCCTGCACCTCCTCCAGCGCGACCACCGGGAACTCGGCCACCTTGGTGGTGCCGTCCATCAGCTTGACGGTGCCGACCTGCTGGCCGGCCGTGATCGGCGCCACCAGCAGCTCCTGGCGCTCCAGCACCGGCTTCAGACGGCCCGCGGTGCCCTTGGGCACGGTCACGTAGGTCTCGTCGCGGACGCCGATCTTGATGGTGTCGTTGCTGCCCTTGTAGATGTCCGGCGTGGCCAGCACCTGGCCCTTGTCGTAGAGGCGCAGCGTGTCGAAGAACTGGAAGCCGTAGTTCAGCACCTTCAGGCTTTCCTGCGTGCGGACCTGTTCGCTGGTGGTGCCGATCACGATCGAGATCAGGCGGCGCGAGCCGTTCGGCACGTTGGCCAGCGGGCGCTTGGCCGAGGAAATCAGGCAGTAGCCCGCCGACCGGGTGTGGCCGGTCTTGACGCCGTCCACGGTCGAATCGATGTACAGCAGGCGGTTGCGGTTGGGCTGCTTGATCTTGTTATAGGTGAACTCCTTTTGCGAGTACATGCCGTAGTACTCGGGGAAGTCCTGGATCAGGCGCGTGGTCAGGATCGCCAGGTCCGCCGCGGTGGTGTAGTGGTTCGGGTCGGGAATGCCGTCGGTATTCGTGAAGTGCGTGCTCTTCATGCCCATGCGCTGGGCCTCGCGGTTCATCATCGCGACGAAGCCTTCCTCCGAGCCGCCGACCGCCTCGGCCAGCGCCAGCGCGGCATCGTTGCCCGACTGCACGATCAGGCCCATCAGCAGGTCCTGCACCGTGACCGGCTTGTTCGGCTCGATGAACATGCGCGACTCGTCGCTCTTGACCTTCAGCACCAGATTGGTCGGCACCACGGCCTGGTCCAGCGTCAGGCGCTTTTCCTTCAGCGCCTGGAAGGCCAGGTAGGCGGTCATGATCTTGGTCAGCGAAGCCGGCTCGATGCGGGCATCGGCATTCTGCGAGCCGAGCGCCTGGCCGCTGGTGACGTCGTAGAGCATCCACGCCTTGGCCGCCACCTGCGGCATCGGCACGGCCTGCGCGCGCACCGTCAGCGGTGCGCTGGCGAGCGCGAGCACGGCGGCGCTGGCCAGCAGGGTGTGGGCGATGCGGTGGGAGAACAGCGGCGAAGCTTGATTGAACATGTTTTCAGGTTCCGACAAGAGAGAAAGGGCAGCGTCGCGCCGCCACGCGGGCGTGGCGGCAGGGCAAGGAACGGCGGCCACGGATTGCCATGGCCGCCCGCTCAATGCCCGGGCTCAGCGCTGCCACGCATTGACGACGAGCTGCTTGATCAGATGCAGCTTGCGATGGAAGAAATGGTCGGCGCCCGGAATCACCGTGACCGGCAGTTCCTGCGGCCGCGCCCAGTCGAGCACGCTGGCGAGCGGCACGGTCTCGTCCTGCTCGCCGTGAATCACGATGGTATCGGCCGGCACCGGCGCGACCTGCCAGCGCGAGGCCGCGGTGCCGACCATCGCCAGGCGCTCGGCGGGCGTGCCGGCCTCGGCCAGGCGCCGCGCCACATGGCTGACGACGAAGCTGCCGAACGAGAAGCCGGCCAGCGCCAGCGGCAGCGTTGCCGCGTCGGCGGACCAGTCGCGCTGCTGGCGCATCCAGTCGATCACCGCCAGCAGATCGTCCTGCTCGCCCTGGCCGTTGTCATGCTCGCCGGCGGTGCCGCCGACCCCGCGGAAGTTCGGCCGCACGGTGGCGTAGCCCAGCTGCACGAAGGCGCGCGCCAGCGTCTGCGCGACCTTGTTGTCCTTGGTGCCGCCGAACAGCGGATGCGGATGGCCGACCAGCGCGAGGCCGCGCACCGGGGCGGCCTGCGGCAGGTCGACCGAGACGTCGATCGCGCCGGCGGGACCGGCAACGGTGAGTACCTGGGTATGCGCGTTCATGGCAGGAAGGGCGGAAATCCGGGGTCGAAACGAAAGTGGGCGTGGGCGGCGGATGGATGCGGATGCGCCTGCGCGCGCGGCGCTCAGCGATCCACCATCAGGCGTTCGACCGGCTTGCCGTGGATCAGATGGCTGTCGATGATCTCGTCGATGTCCTGCTCGTCGACGAATGTGTACCAAACGGCCTCCGGGTAGACCACCAGTACCGGACCGAGTTCACAGCGGTTCAGGCAGCCCGCCTTGTTGATCCGCACCCGTCCCTCGCCGCCGGCGATGCCCAGCTCCTTGCAACGCTTCTTGGCGTATTCCTGCATCGCCTTCGCGTTGTGGTTGGCGCAGCAGTTTTCGCCCGGCTCGCGCTGATTCAGGCAGAAGAAGACGTGGTGCTGGTAGTAGCTGCTCATGCGTGGGAGGGCGCGGCGCGCTCGGCTGGGCCGCGCGCGCGGCTTGGCGCCGGTCGGAACGGTGGGAAGCTCGGAATTATACGGCGAGCCGGGGGCCGTTTCGACCGCACGGCGGCGTCTGCAGCGCCACGCCGCGGTGGGTGTTAGCTATGGCGCACAGGAGGCGCTGGTTTGAGGCCCTCGTCGCGAGCGCAGCATAACGGGCACGGCGGCTACGGCCTACGGCCCCTATGGTTGCTGCGGACGCCATGGCGGCTACGTCGCCTATGGCAACTACGGCCGGCGCGGCAACTACGGCTGCTACGGTCCTACGACCACTACGCCCGGCTCACCGCCACATATTGCGCATCCGCGCGGCCAGGTCCACCGCCGGCAGCGACGCGCGCTGCGGCGCCGCGTCGACCGGCGGAGGCGGCGGCCACGCGCGGCTGTGGAAATGCGGCATCACGCGATTGGGCAGGAAGCGCGTGCGCGACGCGTACACGTGGCGGTCGCCCATGCCGGGCTGCTGATGCACGTAGAAGCGCTGCGGCACGACGATGTCGAGATGGTCGCGTGCGCGCGTCATCGCGACATAGAGCAGCCGGCGCTCCTCCTCGATCTCCTCGGTGGTGCCGGTGGCCAGGTCGGACGGCAGGCAGCCGTCCACGGCGTTCAGCACGTAGACCGCCTTCCATTCCTGGCCCTTGGCCGAATGGATGGTCGACAGGATCAGGTAGTCCTCGTCGCGCAGCGGCACGCCCGATTCGTCGCTGGAAGCGTCGGGCGGGTCCAGCGTCAGCTCGGTCAGGAAGCGCTCGCGCGAGCCGTAGGTCGCGGCGATGCGCGCCAGCTGCTGCAGGTCGGCGGCGCGCGCGGCGGCATCGTCGTGCAGGCGTTCCAGATGCGGCTCGTACCAGCGCAGCACGCGCTCGAAGTCAACCGGCCATGCCGCCGCGGGCGCCATCGCCTCGCGCGCCAGCGCGACCAGTTCCGCCCATGCCTCGGCCGCGGCCGGCGGCGCCTCGAACGATTCGAGCGCGAACAGCGGATCGCTGGCGAGTTCCAGGCCGTCGAGCACGCGCGCGGCGGTCTTGGGCCCGACGCCCGGCATCAGCTGCAGCGTGCGGAAGCCCGCCATGCGGTCGCGCGGATTCTCCAGCCAGCGCAGCGCCGCCAGCATGTCCTTGACGTGGGTCGACTCGAGGAATTTGAGCCCGCCGAACTTGACGAAGGGGATGTTGCGGCGGACCAGTTCCAGTTCGAGCTGCGCGCTGTGGTCGGCGGCGCGGAACAGCACCGCCTGCGCCATCAGCGCCAGCCCTTCCTCGCGCCGCGCGAGGATGCGCTCGACCACGAAGCGCGCCTGCTCGGTCTCGTCTCCCACCACCACCACGCCGGGCTTCTCGGCACTGGCGCGGTCGGACCACAGGTCCTTGGTGAAGCGCTCGGCCGCCAGCCCGATCACCGCGTTGGCGGCGGCCAGGATCGGCTGCGTCGAGCGATAGTTGCGCGACAGCGTGACCTGTCCCGCCGGCGGCGAGAAGCGGTGCGGGAAGTCGAGGATGTTGCGCACGGTGGCGCCACGGAACGCGTAGATCGACTGCGCGTCGTCGCCGACCACGGTCAGGCCGCGGCCGTCGGGCTTGAGCGACAGCAGGACCGCGGCCTGCAGCGCATTGGTGTCCTGGTATTCGTCGACCAGCACATGGTCGAAGCGCTCGCCCATGTCGCGCGCCAGCGCCGGCTCGGCCAGCGCCTGCGCCCAGTACAGCAGCAGGTCGTCGTAGTCGAGCACCTGCTGCTTCTGCTTGGCCTCGACATAGCCGGCAAACAGCGCCCGCAGCGCGTCCACCCACATCGCGTAGCGCGGAAACTGGCGCTGCAGCACCTCTTCGAGCGGCAACTGGGTGTTGACCACGCGCGAATAGATCGCCAGGCACGTTTCCTTGCGCGGGAAGCGCGCGTTCTGCGCCGACAGGCCGAGGTCGTGCCGCACCACGTTCATCAGGTCGGCCGAGTCGCCGCGGTCGCTGATGGTGAAGGAGGGCGACAGGCCCAGCGTCTCCGCGTATTCGCGCAGCAGGCGCGCGCCGATCGCGTGGAAGGTGCCGGCCCATTGCAGCGCGGCGCGGCCCGGGTTGGCCGACGAGGTGGTGCCGTTGCGGGCCGCGAAGGCCTGGTCGACGATGCGCTCGACGCGCCGGCCCATCTCGACCGCGGCGCGCCGCGAGAACGTCAGCAGCAGAATTCGGCGCGGATCGGCGCCGCCCAGCAGCAGATGCGCGACGCGGTGCGCCAGCGTATTGGTCTTGCCCGAGCCCGCGCCGGCGATGATCAGCAGCGGCCGGTCGGTGGCGTGCTCGACCGCTTCACGCTGCTCGGGGTTGAGCGCGGCGAGATAGTCGGCCGGAACGCTCGGAGCGATCGGATCGGACAGTGCTGCGGCGGGAGCGAGGGCGAGATCGGCGGACACAGGGGCGGGCGAGGGCGAAAACCGGAAATGTTCGCCGCAGACTGTATATCCATACAGATGTGTTGGGCAAGCGGGGGATCGCGGAAGGGACTTGAAGGGCGCTTTTGGTGGAGCTTGCGCCGGGAATGCCCTCTCCCCGATCCTCTTCCGCCCGCGGGAGAGGGCGAACCCAATCGCCGTTGGGACGCTGCGGGTTTGCGCCCCTCTCCCGCTTGCGGGAGGGGCTGGGCGAGAGGGCAGCCCCTCCCCCGTCAGCGCATCAGACCGCCTTGGCCAGCGCCTCGTCCAGCAGCCGGTGCAGACTGTCCCATTCCGGCTCGCCGACGTAGCGCTTCAGGATGCGGCCGTCCTTGTCCACCACGAAGGTGGTCGGCGTCAGTTGCACGTCGCCGAAGGCCTTGGCCGCCGAGCCGTCCGAATCGAGCGCGACCTTGAACGGCAGCTTGCGTGTCTCGGTGAAATTGGTCACGTACATCGGCGGGTCGTAGCTCATCGCCACCGCGACGAACTCCAGGCCCTTGTCCTTGAACTGCTGGTAGGTGCGGACCATGTCCGGCATCTCCTTGACGCAGGTGGTGCAGCTGGTGGCCCAGAAATTGACCATATAGACCTTGCCCTGCAGCTGCGCGGTGCTGACGCGCTCGCCGGACAGCAGCACGAAGGTCGCCTGCGGCGCATGCTGGGCCGGCGTCAGCGCCCGGTAGCCGAACCAGCCGAGCAGGACCAGCACCAGCAGGCCCACGATCAGCGGCCAGCGCTTGCGGGGGGAGGCGGGACGTTCCGGTTGGGAGGCGGACGAAGTCATGATGGGCCGACCGAAGGAGGGGAAAACGCCATTCTAGCGCCGAGGTGGCCGAGGGCGCCGATCCCGAGCTCTAGCCCGAACTCGAGGCTGAGCGCGCGCCCGAACCCGAACCCCAGCCCGAGCCCCAGCCCGAGCCCCAGCCCCAGCCCCAGCCCCAGCCCCAGCCGAGCCGAGCCGAGCCGAGCCGAGCCGAGCCGAGCCGAGCCGAGCCGAGCCGAGCCGAGCCCGAGGACGGGCACGGGCTCGGGCTCGGGCGTGGCGTGGCGTGGCGGGGCCGCGTGGTGGCCCCCGGCGGGTCAGCGCCCGCGGGCCGCAGCCGCCATCGCGGCGCGGGCGGTGTCGAGCGACTGTTCCAGATAGGCGCCGTAGAAGTCCGGCTGCATGCCGCGCAGCGGCGGCGCGGCCGGGCGCCCCTTGCCGTCGAGAAACAGCACCGTCGGCGCGAAGCGGATGCCATGCTCGCGCGCCCAGGCGCGTGCGGTGGTGGCACGGCCGTCGGCATCGCGGATCGGCGTGGCGGCGCTCATGTCGAGCTCGCGCGCCGCGAGCTGCCCGGCGGCGGCCTGCGGGCCCAGGTAGTTGCGCCGTACCGCTTCGCAATAGCCGCAGTTCGGCAGCGTCACCAGCACCACCAGCGGTTCGCCGCGCAGGCTGGCCGAGCGCGTCTCCGCCGCCAGGTCGGCGACCGCCGGAAGGTGCGCGGGGCTGGCCGCCTGGACCGATGGCGCGGCAAGGGCGAGCGACAGGCCGGCGACGGGCAGGGCGACAAACGGGGCGACGAACAGTGCGGCCGATAGCGCGGCAGATCGCGCGACCGATAGCGCGGCAGATCGCGAGGCCGTCAGGGCAGCCGACAGGGCGGCCGGCAGCGCCAGGGCGGCGCCCCGGAGCCATGCCGAACCCATGCGGCGACCTGCGAAGTCCAAAACCATAATGAAATATCGAGATCAGAAAGACACTGCGTCAGTGCCTGATCCCCGATAATAGCGGCTTGGCCGCACCCCTGCCGGTGCGGCGCTTCGTTCCCTTTATCGGCCGTCTTCTTCCACCCGTCGTTCAGGCTTCCCGATGTCTCGCCTTTCGTTCCTCCGCCGGCCGGCCCGGTATTGCGCCGGCCTGGCGGTGGCCGCGCTGCTCGCCTGCTCGCCGCGTTACGACTGGCGGACCATCCAGTCCAACGAGGGCGGCTATGCCGCGCTCTATCCCGGCAAGCCGACCAGCGCCGCGCGTGATGTCGCGATCGCGGGCCGCAAGCTGCCGATGACGATGGAGGCGGCCCGCGTCGACGAGACGCTGTTCGCGGTCGGCGTGGTCAGCCTGCCCAGCGACGACGCCGCGCTGCGCGCCGAGGCGCTGTCGGCGATGCAGTCCGGCCTGCTGGCCAATCTGGGAAACGCGCCGACCGAGCCGGTGCAGACGCGCGCGGTCACGGTGATGTCGTCGGCCCAGCCGCCGGTGGCGCTGCAGGGCATCGAGATCCGCGTGGCTGGCGTCTCGCCGCAGGACAAGGCGCCGCGCCGGCTGACCGCGCGGCTGGTCGCCAAGGGGACCAAGGTCTACCAGGCGGTCGTGCTCGAGGCCGGCGATGCCGCGCGCGACCACCGCCAGGCCGAGCAGGTCGAGCAGTTCCTGGGCGGCTTCCACCCGTTCTGATGCGTCCCCGTACCGGCTCGCGCAGCAACCGCATCGGACTGTCCATGCGGCCGTCCTCGCTGCTGCGGCGTAGCGAGGGCGCGCTGGTGTTCGCCTGCTTCGCCGCGGCCTATGTGCTGTCGTACGCGCTGCGCACCATCAACGCGGTGATCGCGCCCGAGCTGATCGCCGACATGCGGCTGTCGAACGCCGACCTGGGCCTGCTGTCGTCGGCCTATTTCCTCGCCTTCGCCGCGATGCAGCTGCCGGTCGGCCAGTGGCTGGACCGGCGCGGCGTGCGGCGCGTCGAAACCGTGCTGCTGCTGATCGCCGCGGCGGGCGCGCTGGTGTTCGCGCTGGCCGGCTCGGCGGCGACCTTGTGGCTGGGGCGGGCGCTGATCGGCGCCGGCGTCTCGGCCTGCCTGATGGCGTCCTACACCGCCTATCGCCGCTGGTTTCCGACCGCGCGGCAGAGCCAGTTGTCGGTGTGGATGCTGGTCGCCGGCAGCGGCGGCGCGCTGATGACGACGCTGCCGGTGCAGGCGGTGCTGCCGTGGCTGGGCTGGCGC
Source organism: Cupriavidus sp. DB3 (assembly GCF_020418465.1). Lineage (NCBI taxonomy): Bacteria > Pseudomonadati > Pseudomonadota > Betaproteobacteria > Burkholderiales > Burkholderiaceae > Cupriavidus > Cupriavidus sp. DB3. The sequence goes on from NZ_JAIZPL010000004.1 coordinate 610,019, forward strand.
GGCGTCTTCCTGGTGATGGCCGGTCTGCTGCTGGTGTCGGCGCTGGCGCTGTATCGGGGGCTGGCGCGGGTCGAGCGGCGCAGTGCGCGGCTGGCGCGCGGGGCGGAACGGAGGAGTGCGCTCGCCGATCCTGTCGATATCGCGGCCGATATCGCTACTGCTAGCGCGACCGTTAGTGCAACTGGCAGCGGGGCAGGAAGCGCGACGGACGGCATGACGGACGGCGCGACGAATAGCTTGGGCAGCCCGACGAACGGCGTGGATCGCGCGACCGCCGCTGCGCAGGTCCCGGCGGCCACGATGGCCGGCGGATATCGGGCGCTGCTGCGCCACCCGGCCTTCGTTCGCGTGCTGCCCTTCGGCCTGCTGAACCAGGCCGGCTTCATGGCCGTGCAGACGCTGTGGGTCGGCCCGTGGCTGGTCGACGTGCTCGGCTTCGGGCCGGACCGCACCGCGCAAATCCTGTTCCTGTTCAATATCGCGCTGCTGGCCGGCTATCTGCTGCTGGGCTGGCTGGCGCCGCGGCGCGCGCGCGATCCGGTCGAGTCGGCGCGACTGGTGATGGTCGGCGCCGGGCTGACGCTGGTGCTGCAGGCGGCGATCGTCGCCTGGACCGCGCCGGCGGCGTGGCTGCTGTGGCCGCTGCTGGCGATGTGCGCGAGCACGCTGTCGCTGATCCTGAGCACGCTGAGCCTGTCGTTTCCGGCGGCGGTCGCCGGGCGCGCCAATACCACCTACAACCTGCTGGTGTTCGGCGGCAGCTTCCTGATCCAGTGGGGTCTGGGGGTGGCGATCGACCTGTTCCGCGACGCCGGGCTGCCGCAGGCCGACGCGTTCCGCGCGGCGCTTGGCGGACTGCTGGGGCTGCAGCTCGTCGGCTATCTCTGGTATGCGCTGGTGCCGCGGCTTTGGCGGCGGGTGGCGGGTTGAACGCCGCCGGCGTTTGGAACGATCCGGGGGGCTGAAAAGGACCGGGGGTTTGGATACGTCCGCGGAAACGTCCGGGGATCTGAAAAGGTCCGGGGTTTGGATACGTCCGCGGATTGGAAAGGTCCGGGGATTGGAAAGGTCCGGGGATTGGAAAGGTCCGGGGATTGGAAAAGTCCGCGGATTGGAGAAGTCCGGGGAATCGAAGGTCCCAGGGTCCGGCAAGGTTCCGGGGTTGAAAAGGTTCGAGCTTAGGCAAAAACAAGAAGGAGCAAATCATGCGTTGGGAAATCTGGCTCGCCTATTTCGCGGCCTGCTGGGCGATCGCGGTCTCGCCGGGCTCGGGCGCCGTGCTGTCGATGAGCCACGGGCTGTCCTATGGACTGCGCAGGACCACCACGACGATTCTCGGCCTGCAGACCGGGCTGCTGATCGTGCTGCTGGTCGCCGGCGGCGGGCTGGGCGCGCTGCTGATTGCATCCGAGCATGCGTTCGCGGCGGTCAAGACGGTCGGCGCGCTGTACCTGATTTATCTGGGCGTGCAGCAGTGGCGGGCGCGGGTCGAGCAGGAGCCGAGCGATGCAAATGGCGAGGGCAAGTCCCAGTGCGGCATCCGCGTGGCCGCGATGAGTCCGCGCCGGCGTTTCGCCACCGGCCTGCTGACCAATGTCACCAATCCCAAGGGCATCGTCTTCATGGTGGCGGTGCTGCCGCAGTTCATCGATGCGGCGCGGCCCCTGGCGCCGCAGCTGGCGATCCTGGCCGTGACGATGTGCGCGGTCGACCTGATCGTGATGCACGGCTACGCGCTGCTGGCCTCGCGCATGCAGGGGCTGTTTCGCGACGCGCGCGCGATGCGCTGGCAGAACCGCGTGTTCGGCAGCGTGCTGATGGCGGTCGGCGCCGCGCTGTTCTTCGTGCGCCGGCAGCCGGGCTGAGCGCGATCGGACCGGACAGGACCGCGCCGGCTGGCGATCCCCCGGCCGGTTTGCTTCAATGGTGGTTACCCGCCCCTTGGAGCCGACCGATGCCGCGCCGCGCCGACCACACCGTTCCGCCGATAGAAGACCCGCCGCCGCCCGGCGTGCCGCCCGATCATCCGCCGATCGAGGAGGAGCCGGAACCGCCGGGCGAGCCGCCCGAAGCCCGCCGTCCGGCTTGATTAACGGCCTGCACCGCTACCGCGCCCGGTTTGCTCCCCTCGCGCACTGGTGGGAGAGGGGCGGGGGAGAGGGCAGGGGCGATTGAACGGCCGGCACCGTCGGTGTGGCGAGCGCCGTTCCCCTCCTCCAACCCTTCCCGCCAGCGGAAGAAGTGACGCGGAGCGATCAGCCGATCAGCCGATGAACGCAGCGCATCGCTAAACCGGCCGCAACACCCGCCGATACTGCACCGCCTCGGCCGCGTGTGCCGCGCCGATGGTGTCGGCGCCGCCCAGATCCGCGATGGTCCGCGCGACCTTCAGCACGCGAAAGTACGAGCGCGCCGACCAGCCCAGGCGCGCCATCGCCGCGCGCAACAGCCCCTGCGCCTGCTCGTCCAGCGGGCAATGCCGGTCGATCTCCTCCCCCGCCAGTTCTCCATTGGGTTTGCCCTGCCGCTCGAGCTGCCGCGCCCGGGCGGCCAGCACGCGCACGCGGATCGCCGCGCTGTCCTCGCCGGGCGGGCCGTCCAGCGTCTCCTGCTGGCTTTGCGCCGGCACCTCGATCTGCAGGTCGATGCGGTCCAGCAGCGGCCCGGACAATCGCGCCTGGTAGCGCAGCACCTGGTCGGGCGTGCAGCGGCAGGCCCGGGCCGGATGTCCCTGGTAGCCGCACGGACAGGGGTTCATCGCCGCGACGAACTGGAAGCGCGCCGGGAAATCGGCCTGCCGGCCCGCACGCGAGATCGTGATGTGGCCGGATTCGAGCGGCTCGCGCAGGACCTCCAGCACGCGCCGGTCGAACTCGGGCAACTCGTCGAGGAACAGCACGCCGTGATGCGCCAGCGAGATCTCGCCCGGGCGCGGATCGCCGCCACCGCCGACCATCGCGGCCGCCGAGGCGGTATGGTGCGGCGCCCGGAACGGCCGGCGGCCCCAGCGCTCGCTCTGGAAGCCGGCGCCGGTCAGGCTCAGCACCGCGGCGGACTCGAGCGCCTCCTGCAGCGTCATCGGCGGCAGCAGCCCGGGAAAGCGCTGCGCCAGCATCGACTTGCCGGTGCCTGGCGGGCCGATCAGCAGGGCCGAGTGCTGCCCGGCCGCCGCCACCTCCATCGCGCGGCGCGCCTGCCCCTGGCCGCGCACGTCGCGCATGTCCGGCATGCCCGCGGACGAGCCATCGACGGGTGCCGCCGTCACGGGCCTGGCCCGCGCCAGCGGCGAGCCGGTGCGGGCCAAGTGCGCGCAGACCTCGGGCAGCGAAGCGGCCGCCAGCACGGTGACCGACTCCACCAGCGCGGCCTCGGCGCCGTTGCCCGCCGCGACCACGAACGCGCGTGCCGGGCCGACCGCTGTGCCGCCCGCCAAGCCGCCAGCTGTGCCAGCCGCCAAGCCGCCCGTTGGCCCGCTCGCTGGGCCAGCCACCAAGCCGCCCGCTGTGCCGCTCGCTCGGCCGCACACCGCGCCGGCGTGCTCGCGCGCCAGCCCCATCGCCATCGCCAGCGCGCCGCGCACCGGCCGCAGCGCGCCCGACAGCGACAGCTCCGCCGCGAACTCGTAGCCGTCCAGCGCCGCCGCCGGAATCTGTCCGCTGGCCGCCAGGATGCCCAACGCGATGGCCAGGTCGAAGCGGCCCGATTCCTTGGGCAGATCGGCCGGGGCCAGATTGACGGTGATGCGGCGGTTCGGGAATTCGAAGCCGCAGTTCAGGATCGCGGCGCGCACGCGCTCGCGGCTCTCGCGCACCTCGGTCTCGGCCAGCCCGACGATGGCGAAGGCGGGCAGGCCGTTGGCCAGATGGATTTCGACCGAGACCGGCGGCGCGTCGATGCCGGTCAGGGCGCGGCTGCGCAGGACGGCGAGGTGCATGGGGGCGACCAGGGGAAAGAGGAAGAGGTGGAGGAAAGATGGACGAGGGTGATGGGCCTGGGCGACGGACCAAGGCGGTGGACGAATGCGGTAGACAAATGCGGTGGACGAAGGCGGTGGAAGGGCGATCCGGCATGTCACCGATTTATTAACGCCGCCGTAAACGCAGAAGGCCGCCGGTTGCCCGGCGGCCTTTCGCATGACGTGAGGTCTGGCGCGTTCAGCCGGCCAGCCCCGGGTTTGCCGGCCCGGTGCCCGGCTCGGGCGTGGTCGAGCCCGGTACCGAGGTGGCCGAGGCCGTGGTGCCGGCGCCGGCGGTGCCGACCGTGGCCGGGCCCACACCCGCCGCGCCCGCCATGCCGGCGCGCCGTTCCAGGTCCGCGACTCGCATCTCCAGCTCCTCGAGCCGTGCGCGCGTGCGGGCGAGCACCTGCGACTGCACGTCGAATTCCTCGCGCGTGACCAGATCGAGCTTGGCAAAGCCCTGGGTCATCATGCTGCGGACGTTCTTCTCGATGTCCTTGGCGGGCGAATTGCGCAGGACCTCGCTGACCTTGCTCTGCAGGTCGTTGAAGAGATCGGTGGGTTTCATCGTTTCTCCTTCTGCACCGTGGGGGTGCATCGATCGGGGGCGGCGGGAGCGGCCGGATGGGCGCATCTGCACGGTATCGGTGCAACGCGCGCCCGTGGCGGCGGCCGGCACCAGCCGGTGGCATGGGCGGATTATGGCCCGTGAAGCGCGCCGGGAAAAGCGGCTTCGCCCCGCCGGACACAGCATTTAACCCGGCGCGGCGCGCCCAGCCCCGTGTTGCGGGCTTTTCGAAGGCAGATGGAAACCGGCTTGCATACGAGGCGTTCAGCGTGCCGTCAGGGCTGTCCATGCGCGCCCGCTCCACGCCGGACCCTGGCATGGCAGTTGCAGTATCCGCCCTGACAGAGAAGTCCCGAGCCCAAGGAAAAGGAGAAGAAATCCATGAAGACGCTGGCCCTCGCCATCGGCGCGCTGACGCTGTGCGGTTCCGCCACCACCGCACTGGCGCAGAGCGCGCCCGCGACCGCCGAAGCGGCCTCGCCGCATACGTTCACGGCGAACGTGACGCTGGCCTCCGAATACCGCTACCGCGGGATCATGCAGACCAATCGCCGGCCGGCGATCCAGGGCGGCTTCGACTACAGCCATGCGAGCGGCTTCTACGCGGGCAACTGGAACTCGAGCATCAGCTGGCTGAACGACAGCAACGACGAGGTGTCGGCCCCGATCGAGATGGACTTCTACGCCGGCTTCAAGAACACCTTCGGCGACGGCAAGTGGAACTACGACGTCGGCGTGCTGCAGTACTACTACCCCGGCGACTATCCGGCCAACTTCACCCGCCCGTACACCACCGAGCTGTACGCGGGCATCGGCTACGGCCCGGTGTTCCTCAAGTATTCGTACGCGCCGACCAACCTGTTCGGCTTCTACGACAGCAAGAACAGCTGGTACGTGGACCTGTCGGCGAACGTGCCGCTCGAGTTCTGGGGCCTGACGCTGAACGCGCACGTCGGCTACCAGAAGGTGCAGAACGTGTCGGACGCCTCGTACACCGACTGGAAGCTCGGCCTGACCAAGGACCTGGGCAACGGTTTCTCGGCCGCGGTCTCGTATGTCGACACCAATGCCAAGCGCGGCGTCTACACCAACACCTCGGGCCGCTACATGGGCAAGGCCACGGTGGTTGCCACGCTCACCAAGACTTTCTAATTCACGGTCAGCACGAGCGGGCCCCGGCTGGAACGGGGCCGCGCTCTCAGGAGAACACGGATGAAACTGATCATCGCCGTCATCAAGCCGTTCAAGCTCGACGAAGTGCGTGAAGCGCTGTCGGACGTGGGCGTGTCCGGCATCACCGTTACCGAGGTCAAGGGCTTCGGCCGGCAGAAGGGCCATACCGAGCTGTACCGCGGCGCCGAATACATCGTCGACTTTCTGCCCAAGGTCAAGATCGAGGTGGCGGTGCCCGACGACGTGGTCGACCGCGCCATCGAGGCGATCGAGAAGTCGGCCCGCACCGGCAAGATCGGCGACGGCAAGATCTTCGTCGCACCGATCGAGCAGGTCATCCGGATCCGTACCGGGGAGACCGGCGGCGACGCCCTGTAACGGCACGCCGGACGCAAACACACACGCGATACAAGCCACAAGCGCGACAAAAGCGACAAGAGGGTATTCAGATGACTAGCTGGTTCAAACGATTCCTGACGGCCGGCGCGATGGCGCTGGCCCTGGGCACGGCGGGCATGGCGCTGTCCGGCCCGGCCGCGGCCCAGGACAAGCCCGCCGCCGAGGCTTCGGCCGCCGCCACGGCGCCTGCCGCCCCGGCTGCCGCGCCTGCTGCGCCTGCCGCCGCAACGGCCCCGGCCCCCGCAGCCGCGGAAGCCGCGGCGCCCGCCGCCGCGCCGACCCCCAACAAGGGCGACGTGGCCTGGCTGCTGATGTGCACGGCCTTCGTGATCCTGATGACGCTGCCCGGCCTGGCGCTGTTCTACGGCGGCCTGGTCCGCTCGAAGAACATGCTGTCGGTGCTGATGCAGTGCCTGGTGATCTTCTCGCTGGTGGCGCTGCTGTGGGCCATCTACGGCTACAGCTTCGCCTTCACCGAGGGCAACGCCTTCTTCGGCGGCACCGACCGGCTGTTCATGAAGGGCCTGACGCCGGAAGCGGTGACGGCGACCTTCAGCAAGGGCGTGGTGATTCCGGAGCTGGGCTTCTTCGCCTTCCAGTGCGCGTTCGCGGCGATCACCTGCAGCCTGATCATTGGCGCCTTCGCCGAGCGCGCCCGCTTCTCCGCGGTCCTGGTGTTCATCGTGCTGTGGTTCACCTTCGCCTATATCCCGATGGCCCATATGGTCTGGTTCTGGCCTGGTCCGGATGCCTACACCGACGCGGCGGCCGCCGAGGCGGCGACGGCCAAGGCCGGCTGGCTGTTCCAGAAGGGCGCGCTCGACTACGCCGGCGGCACCGTGGTGCATATCAACGCCGCGGTGGCGGGCCTGGTCGGTGCCTACATGTTCGGCAAGCGGATCGGCTTCGGCCGCGAGGCGCTGCGCCCGCACAGCCTGACCTTCACCATGGTCGGCGCCTCGCTGCTGTGGTTCGGCTGGTTCGGCTTCAACGCCGGCTCGGGCCTCGAAGCGAGCGGCGGCGCCGCGCTGGCCTTCGTCAACACGCTGCTGGCGACCTGCGCGGCGGTGCTGGCGTGGACCTTCGGCGAGTGGATCACCAAGGGCAAGCCGTCGATGCTGGGCGGCGCGTCCGGCGCGGTGGCCGGCCTGGTGGCGATTACCCCGGCCGCCGGCTTCGTCGGCCCGATGGGCTCGATCGTGATGGGCCTGGTGGCGGGCCTGCTGTGCCTGTGGGGCGTGACCGGCCTGAAGCGGCTGCTGGGCGCGGACGACTCGCTGGATGTGTTCGGCGTGCATGGCGTCGGCGGCATCGCCGGGGCGATCCTGACCGGCGTGTTCGCGGCGCCGAGCCTGGGCGGCGTGGGCATCTACGACTACGTGGCCAACAAGGTCTCGGACAACTATTCGATCGCGAGCCAGGTCTGGGTGCAGACCGAGGGCGTGCTGACCACCGTGGTGTGGTCGGCGGTGGTGGCCTTCGTCGCCTTCAAGCTGGTGGACCTGCTGATCGGCCTGCGCGTGCCCGAGGACGAGGAGCGCGAAGGCCTGGACATCACCTCGCACGGCGAGACCGCCTACGAGGCCTGATGCCGGCGAAACATGCGGTGCGGGGACCCACGGCTTGCCGCCCCCGCAGCGCCCACGGTGTTGTGCTGGAGAGCTGATTGGGAATCTTCTCTCAGGAGTTTTGCCCGGCCGCGTGCCGGGCTTTTTTATTGGCGGACCGCCGGCAAAGCCAGCACTGGCGCGGCTTGCCGCCAGGTTGGCAAGCACTGTTCGCCATCCGCTTAAATCCGAATTCAATATCCTTCATTTGTGTTAAGGACAGCACCCGCATAGAGTGCAGGTGAGGCAGTTTCCTCCACCTGCAGAACGCTCCCCGTATCTGTCAGGCCACTTGAAACGCGGCGAAGCCGCGTTTTTTTTTGCCCTCGCGACGGCGCTCCCCGCGCTCTTTGAATTCCGCGGCCCATCCCCATATTGTTAGCCCAAGGCGGAAACGATCGGACATTTTCCCGTTTCGCCGGCATTGGCATGCCATCTGCATGCAATTGGCCGTTCCTCTACAATCGGGGCGGACGATAAAGACGATCAATAGGATGGATATGGTCCCGCACCTCATCACCGCGCTGAACGGCCCCCTGCTCGAACTGGAAAAGAAGATACTGGACGCGACCCCGTCCATCGAGCGGTGGTTCCGTCTGGAATGGCAGGAGCATACCCCTCCGTTCTACTGTTCGGTCGATCTGCGCAACGCCGGCTTCAAGCTGGCCCCGGTCGATACCAATCTGTTCCCCGGCGGTTTCAACAATCTGGCGCCCGAAATGCTGCCGCTGGCGGTGCAGGCGGCGATGGCGGCGATCGAGAAGATCTGTCCGGACGCCAAGAACCTGCTGCTGATCCCCGAGCGCCATACCCGCAATATGTTCTATCTGCAGAACGTGGCGCGGCTGTCGCTGATCATGCGCCAGGCGGGGCTCAATGTCCGGCTGGGCTCGCTGTCCGAGGACATTACCGAACCGACCCCGATCGAGCTGCCCGACGGCCAGACCCTGGTGGTCGAGCCGCTGACCCGGCTGGGCACCAAGGACCGCCGGCTGGGGCTCAAGGACTTCGATCCCTGTTCGATCCTGCTGAACAACGACCTGTCGGCCGGCGTGCCGCCGATCCTCGAGAACATCAACGAGCAGTACGTGCTGCCGCCCCTGCACGCGGGCTGGTCGACGCGCCGCAAGTCCTCGCACTTCTCGGCCTATGACGAGGTCGCCAAGAAGTTCGCCAAGCTGATCGATATCGACCAGTGGATGATCAACCCGTACTTCGCCAAGGTCGGCGGCATCGACTTCCATGAGCGGGTCGGCGAGGACGCGCTGGCCGACGCGGTCGAGGGCGTGCTCAAGAAGATCGCCAAGAAGTACCGCGAGTACGGCATCAAGGAAACGCCGTACGTGGTGGTCAAGGCCGATGCCGGCACCTACGGCATGGGCGTGATGACGGTGCGCGATCCGGCCGAGGTCAAGGGCCTGAACCGCAAGGAACGCAACAAGATGAGCGTCGTCAAGGAAGGCCTCGAGGTCAACGACGTGATCATCCAGGAAGGCGTGCATACCTTCGAGAAGGTCAACGAGGCGGTGGCCGAGCCGGTGGTCTACATGATCGACCGGTACGTGGTCGGGGGCTTCTACCGCGTCCATACCGGCCGCGGCGTCGACGAGAACCTGAACGCGCCGGGCATGCATTTCGTGCCGCTGGCGTTCGCGCCCAACAGCATTCCGGACACGCATGCCAAGCCGGGCGCGGCGGTGCCCAACCGGTTCTACATGTATGGCGTGGTGGCGCGGCTCGCGCTGCTGGCGGCCTCGCTGGAACTGGAAAAGACCGACCCCAACCCGATCCTGTAACGGGGCAACGGGCACAACGGGCACGACCACGACCGACCACGGGCACGACAACCGGAACTCGCCAGCATGCGCATTCTGTTCATTACCGATCCGCTCGAGACCTTCAAGACCTACAAGGACTCCACCTACGCGATGATGGTCGAGGCCGCCTCGCGCGGCCACGAGCTGTTCTTCTGCCTGCAGTCGCAGCTGTCGCTGGTCGGCGGCGCGGTGGAGGCGGTCGCGCAGCGGCTGCATCTGCTGGAGGCCGAGCAGGGCAACGATCACGGTCACGATCACGCCCATGACCACGGCCACGGCCACGCCGCCTGGTTCCGCCTCGATGCCCCGGCCGCGATGCCGGTGCCGGCCTTCGACGCGGTGCTGATGCGCAAGGACCCGCCGTTCGACATGGAGTACGTGACCAGCACCTGGCTGCTGGAGCTGGCCGAGTCGCAGGGCGCCAACGTCTTCAACAAGCCGCAGGCGATCCGCGACCATTCCGAGAAGGTGGCGATCGCGCAGTTCCCGCAGTTCATCACGCCGACGCTGGTCACGCGCGATGCGGCCCGCATCCGCGCCTTCCATGCCGAGCATCGCGACATCATCGTCAAGCCGCTGGACGGCATGGGCGGCATGGGCGTGTTCCGCGTCGGCGCGGACGGCATGAACCTGGGCGCGATCATCGAGACGCTCGGGGCGAACGGCGCGCGCACGCTGATGGCGCAGCGCTATATCCCCGCGATCAAGGACGGCGACAAGCGCATCCTGCTGATCGGCGGCGAGCCGGTGCCGTACGCGCTGGCGCGCGTGCCGATGGCCGGCGAGGTGCGCGGCAATCTGGCGGCGGGCGGCACCGGCCGCGCGCAGCCGCTGTCGGAGCGCGACCGCGAGATCGCGCAGACGCTGGCGCCGGTGCTGTGGCAGCGCGGCCTGCTGCTGGTGGGACTCGACGCGATCGGCGACTACCTGACCGAGGTCAACGTGACCAGCCCGACTTGCTTCCAGGAGATCATGCAGCAGACCGGTTTCCCGGTGGCCGGCATGTTCATCGACGCGCTGGAGCGGGCGGTCGCGGCGCGGGCGGCCGCGAAGGGCGCCTGAGCGCGGGCGCCGGACTGCTTTCACGCGACGGCGCCGTTACCCCGCCTGCTACAATCGCGGCAATCCACAGGATTCACCATCATGGCAGGCATTCTGATCATCGCGCACGCGCCGCTCGCTTCCGCGCTGCGGGACTGCGCCGCGCATGTCTATTGCGGCGAGCCCAAGCGGCTCGAGGCGATCGACGTCGCTCCGGATGCGGAGCCCGCGGCCGTGCTGGCCGAGGCGCGCCGATGCCTGGCCTCGGTGATCGAAGACAATGGGGCGCTGGTGCTGACCGACATCTTCGGCGCCACCCCCGCCAATATCGCCGCCCGGCTCGCCGAGCCGGGCCGGATCAAGGTGCTCGCCGGCGTCAATCTGCCGATGCTCGTGCGGGCGATCTGCTACCGCTCCGAAAAGCTGGACCAGCTCGCCACCAAGGCGCTCGCCGGCGGCTCGCAAGGCGTGCTGCAGATCGGCTCGACCACCGTACAGAACCAGATCGCCAATCACCCCGACAAGTATGCTGCAGAGGGACATCACCATCATCAATAAGCTCGGGCTGCATGCCCGCGCCTCCGCCAAGCTCACGCAACTGGCGGGCAGTTTTGTCAGCCAGGTCAGGATGTCGCGCAACGGGCGCCAGGTCGACGCCAAGAGCATCATGGGTGTGATGATGCTGGCCGCGGGCATCGGCTCGACGGTCACGATCGAAACCGAGGGACCCGACGAGCAGGAGGCGATGGATGCGCTGACCGCGCTGATCGCCAACCGCTTCGGCGAGGGAGAGTGAGGGCGCAGGCCCTGTCCGGATTTCATCAACGTTCCTGAACGGAGCGGTTCATGCCATTCGCCCTGCACGGCATCCCAGTCTCGCGCGGCGTTGCGATCGGGCGCGCCCACCTGCTGGCGCCGGCCGCGCTCGACGTGTCCCATTACCTGGTCGACGAAGACCGGCTCGAGGACGAGGTGCTGCGGCTGCGCAACGCGCGGACCGCGGTGCGGGCCGAACTGGCGGCGCTCAAGCGCGACCTGCCGCGCGATGCGCCGGAGGAGATGGGCGCCTTCCTCGACGTGCACGCGATGATCCTCGACGACGAGATGCTGTCGCGCGAGGCCGAAAGGCTGATCCGCGAGCGCCGCTACAACGCCGAATGGGCGCTGACGACGCGGCTCGAGGACCTGATGCGCCAGTTCGACGAGATCGAGGACGAATACCTGCGCGAGCGCAAGGCCGATATCGAGCAGGTGGTCGAACGGATCCTGAAGGTGCTGGCCGGCGCGCCGGTGCTGACGCCGGCGCCGGTGCCCGCGGTGGCGGCCGACGGCCAGCCCACCCCCGGCGTGATCGTGGTCGCCCACGACATCTCGCCGGCCGACATGCTGCAGTTCCGCCATACCGTGTTCCACGGCTTCGTCACCGACCTGGGCGGGCGCACCTCGCATACCGCGATCGTCGCGCGCAGCCTCGACATTCCGGCCGCGGTCGGCGTGCAGAACGCGAGCGAGCTGATCCGCCAGGATGACTGGATCATCATCGACGGCGATGCCGGGCTGGTGATCGTCGACCCGACGCCGATCATCCTCGAGGAATACCGTCATCGGCAGAGCGAGCGGGCGCTCGAGAACAAGCGGCTGCAGCGGCTGCGGCATACGCCCGCGGTGACGCTGGACGGCATCGAGATCGATCTGCTGGCCAATATCGAGATGGCCGAGGACGCGTCCGCCGCGCTGGCCGCCGGCGCGGTCGGCGTGGGCCTGTTCCGCTCCGAATTCCTGTTCATGAACCGGCGCGGCGAACTGCCCGGCGAGGACGAACAGTTCGAGGCCTACCGCCGCGCGGTCGAGGCGATGCGCGGGCTGCCGGTCACCATCCGCACCATCGACATCGGCGCCGACAAGCCGCTGCTGGATTTCCGCGACGGGCGCGACGGCCGTGCCGAGGAATACGAGACCGCGCTCAATCCCGCGCTGGGCTTGCGCGCGATCCGCTGGTCGCTGTCCGAGCCGGCGATGTTCCTGACCCAGCTGCGCGCGCTGCTGCGCGCCTCGGCCTTCGGGCCGGTGCGGCTGCTGTTCCCGATGCTGGCGCATGCGCGCGAGATCGACCAGACGCTGGAACTGGTGGCGCGCGCCAAGCACGAGCTCGATCAGCGCGGGGTCGCCTACGATCCCAACCTGAAGGTCGGCGCGATGATCGAGATCCCGGCCGCGGTGCTGCTGCTGCCGCTGTTCCTGCGGCGCATGGACTTCCTGTCGATCGGCACCAACGACCTGATCCAGTACACGCTGGCGATCGACCGCGCCGACAACGCCGTCGCGCATCTGTACGACCCGCTGCATCCCGCGGTGCTGCAACTGATCGCGCGCACCATCCGCGAGGCAAATCACGCCGGCGTGCCGGTCGCCGTCTGCGGCGAGATGGCGGGCGACCCGGCGATGACCCGGCTGCTGCTCGGCATGGGCCTGCGCGAGTTCTCGATGCACCCCGCCCAGCTGCTGCGCGTCAAGCAGGAGATCCTGCATGCGGACTGCACCCGGCTGGAGGGCCTGGTCGAACAGGTGCTGTGCGCCTACGAGCCGGAAGAGGCCGCCGCCGCGCTGGCGCGACTGTCACAACCCTGAAACTCGCGGGGTTATAGCGGCCCTTCCTTGTGCTCCATAAGTGCTTCGTGGACCGCGTGGCGAGCCGCCACGTGACGGCCTAAGCCCTTGATTTGGAAGGAAGTGATTCCAATTCCCCTATGATGTTTCTGTTTCTTAATGGGAATTGTTATCATTTTTGATCTCTGTTATTCTGCCTCCAACAGTCAGGACATGCCGGTGTCCGCGCTGCCCCAAGGAGGCTTTGTGTACGTCTGCATCTGCAACCAGGTAACCGATCGCGAGATCCATGGCGCCGTCCAGCTGGGCGTGTCCACGCTCGACGAGCTGGCCGAAACGCTCGGCGTCGGCACTTGCTGCGGCCGCTGCCGCGATTGCGCGCAGCAGGTTCTCGCCGAGGGCGTTGCAGCGTCCTGCCACGGCGCGTCCACCACGGTGACGGCCCAGACCGTTCACGTCGTCCGGTTTTCCTCCTGTTCCTCGTCGGGACCGCGTGCCATAATGGACACACGGGACCCGGCAGTCGCGAACGACCAGCAAACCGAGCTGGTTGCCTGAACACGCCTCCCGATCGCAGACCGGCGATCGGCGCGTGTCTTCGTCGTTTTCCTCTGACTGCACGCGGCGCAACCAGCGCCGCGTCGCGTTTTTGCGGGCCCGTAGCAACAGGAGCCCCCGATGAAAGGTGACAAGAAGGTCATCCAGTATCTGAATGCGCAGCTCACCAACGAGCTGACCGCGGTCAACCAGTATTTCCTGCACGCCCGTATGTATCGCCACTGGGGCCTCAAGAAGCTCGGCGACGTGGAGTACAAGGAATCGATCGGCGAAATGAAGCATGCCGACCGGCTGATCGAACGCATTCTGATGCTAGACGGACTGCCCAACCTGCAGGACCTGCACAAGCTGCTGATCGGCGAAGACACGCCCGAGATGCTCAAGTGCGACCTGAAGCTGGAGCAGACCGCTCACGTGACGGTCAAGGAAGGCATCGCCTACTGTGAATCGGTCGGCGACTATGTCAGCCGCGAGATTCTGGTCGACATCCTGACCGATACCGAAGAGCACATCGAGTATCTGGAAACGCAGCTGGACCTGATCGACAAGGTCGGCCTGCAGAACTATCTGCAATCGCAGATGGAGCCGGGCGAGCAGTAAAGCCCGGCCGCGGCAGGACCCGCAAGGCCCCGCAACGCCAGTTTCCGGGCCAGGCGGTCGTCAGCGGCGCCTCACCGAGCCGCCCGCCGCCGCGCGCTTCGCAGCTTGAATCCCTCTCATTCCCATTCGGTTTCTCATCTCCGGTCCCATCTACCGGTCGGCTCCATCCCGACTCCGATCTCCAGCGCTGCCGCCACCTCCGCGGTCCGATCTCCCAGCGAGGACACTGCCCATGCCGGAACCCATCCGATTGACGCAATACAGCCACGGCGCCGGCTGCGGCTGCAAGATTTCGCCGCAGGTGCTCGACGTGATCCTGGCCGGCAGCGGGCCGCAGCACCTGGACCCGCGGCTGTGGGTTGGCAACGCCTCGCGCGATGACGCGGCGGTCTACGCGATCGACGGCAGCGACGACGGCCGCGCGCTGGTCTCGACCACCGACTTCTTCATGCCGGTGGTCGACGATCCGTTCGACTTCGGCCGCATCGCGGCCACCAATGCGATCAGCGACGTCTATGCGATGGGCGGCGATCCGCTGCTCGCCATCGCGATCCTGGGCTGGCCGGTCAATGTGCTGCCGCCCGAGGTCGCGCGCGAAGTGGTGGCCGGCGGGCGGCGCGCCTGCGACGAGGCCGGCATCGCACTGGCCGGCGGGCATTCGATCGATGCGCCCGAGCCGATCTTCGGCCTGGCCGTGACCGGCATGGTCGAGCGCGCGCATCTGAAGCGCAACGACACCGCGCGCGCCGGCTGCCGGCTGTATCTGACCAAGCCGCTGGGCATCGGCGTGCTGACCACCGCCGGCAAGCAGGGCAAGCTGCGCGACGAACACAGCCGCCTGGCGACCGACTGGATGTGCCGGCTGAACCGTCCCGGCAGCCGCTTCGGCCGGCTCGAGGCGGTGCGCGCGATGACCGACGTGACCGGCTTCGGCCTGCTCGGCCATCTGGTCGAAATGGCCGACGGCAGCGGGCTGACCGCGCGGCTGGACCACGCTGCGGTGCCGTTGCTGCCGGGCGTGCGCGAGTACGTCGCCGCCGGCTGCGTGCCCGGCGGCACCCAGCGCAACTTCGCCAGCTACGGACACCGGATCGCCTGTGCCGACGGCGAAATGGACGCGGCACGGCGCGCGGTGCTGTGCGATCCGCAGACCAGCGGGGGGCTGCTGGTCGCGGTCGAGCCCGCGGGCGAACAGGAATTCCTCGCCGTGGCGGCCGAATGCGGCCTCGCGCTCGAATGCATCGGGGAAATGACCGAGCGCGCCGATCACGCCGTGGTGGTGTGTTGATGGACCGCATGCCCGGGTCATCGCTCACGGCAAGGCCGGACAGCGCCGACTATCGGGCGCTGCTGCTGTCCGGCGTGCCGATGCTGGACGTGCGCGCGCCGGCCGAGTTCGCGCGCGGCGCCTTCCCGGGCGCGGTCAATCTGCCGTTGATGGACGACGACGAACGCCACCAGGTCGGCTGCCGCTACAAGGAGGAAGGCCAGCAGGCGGCGATCGCGCTCGGCCATGCGCTGGTCAGCGGCGAGCGCAAGGCGATGCGGGTGGCGGCCTGGGCCGAATTCGCACGGCGCCATCCCGACGGCTATCTGTACTGCTTCCGCGGCGGCCTGCGCTCGCAGATCTCGCAGCAATGGCTGCGCGAGGCCGGCATCGACTATCCGCGCGTCACCGGCGGCTACAAGGCGATGCGGACGTTCCTGATCGAATCGCTGGACGCCGCCGTCACGGAATGCGACTGGCTGGTGCTCGGCGGCCTGACGGGCAGCGGCAAGACCGCGCTGCTGGCCGAGCTCGACAGCGGGGTCGATCTCGAAGGCCATGCCGCGCATCGGGGCTCCAGCTTCGGCCGGCGCGCACGTCCGCAGCCGACGCAGATCAACTTCGAGAACGGGCTGGCGATCGATCTGCTGCGGCGGCGCGCGGCCGGCGCCGGCACGCTGGTGGTGGAAGACGAGGGCCGCTTCATCGGCAGCCGCGACGTGCCGCCGCGCCTGTACGCCCGCATGCAGGCGAGTCCGCTCGTGTGGCTGGACGAACCGTTCGAGGCGCGCGTCGAACGCGTGCTGCACGATTATGTGGTCGATCTGGCGGCCGAATATGTCGCCGCGCATGGGCCGGACAAGGGCTTCGACGCCTTCTCGGAACGGATGCGCGACGCGCTGGCCGGCATCTCGCGCCGGCTCGGCGGCCAGCGCTACGAGCGCCTGGCCGCGCTGCTCGCCCATGCGCTGCAACGCCAGGCGCAGAGCGGCGAGGTCGACGAGCACCGCGTCTGGATCGCGGTGCTGCTGCGCCATTACTACGACCCGATGTACGACTACCAGCGCGAGGCGAGGGAGAGCCGCATCGTGTTCCGCGGCGATCGGCAGGCAGTGCGCGAATATCTGCGCAATCAGGCGACCGTACAGCGGCAGATCGCTCGCTGAACAACGGCGCCGGCCGGGCGGTGGGCTTTTCCCTTCCGCGGGCGGAAGAGGAGTAGGGGAGAGAGCGGGACCGCGGCGCCTTCAATGCCCGCCGCAAACCTCGCAATCGGGCGTGCGCGCCAGCGCCATCGTGGTCCATTCCATGCGGAACGCATCCACCATCAGCAGTCGTCCGGCCAGCGTCTCGCCCACGCCGGCGATCAGCTTCAGCGCCTCGGCGGCCTGCACGGTGCCGACCATGCCGACCAGCGGCGCGAACACGCCCATGGTCGCGCAGGCGGCCTCCGGCGCGTTCTCCGACGGCGGAAACAGGCAGGCGTAGCACGGTGCATCGTCGCGCCGGCGATCGAACACGCTGATTTGCCCGTCGAAGCGCAGCGCCGCGCCCGAGACCAGCGGCACCCGATGCGCGACGCAGGCGCGGTTGACCGCATGGCGCGTGGCGAAGTTGTCGCAGCAGTCCAGCACCACGTCGGCGTCGCGCACCAGCACATCCAGTTCGCTGTCGCCGACGCGCGCCGGCACCAGCCGCACATCGATCTCGGGATTGATCCGCAGCATGCCTTCGCGCGCCGACTCGACCTTGGGCCGGCCGACATTGGCGGTGGTGTGCAGGATCTGGCGTTGCAGATTGGTCAGGTCGACGTCGTCGTTGTCGACCACGACGATGGTGCCGACGCCGGCCGAGGCCAGATAGGGCAGCGCCGCGGCGCCCAGGCCGCCGGCGCCGATCACCAGCGCGCGGCCGGCCAGCAGCCGGCCCTGGCCTTCGATGCCCAGCTCATCGAGCAGGATGTGCCGCGAGTAGCGCAGCAGTTGGTCGTCGTTCATCGGGCGGGCGGCGGGAACGGGGTCCCGCCGCGATGCGTCGGTCTACGCGTTCAGGCTTCGTTCACGAACGTGGTCAGGGCGCCTTGCCGGTCGGCGTGCCGAGCGGCTTGCCCATCGGCGCGCTGGCCGGCGGCTTGCTGTCCGGCTTCACTTCGGGCGCGGCGGGCTTGGCGTCCGGAGCGGGTGCGCGCTTGGACGGATCGGCCTTGACCGGGCCCTTCGGCACCTTGCTGTCGGACACCGGCGTCGCCTCGAGCTTGGAGCGCGAGCGCTTGATCGGCTCGCCCTTGAGCTGGTGGATCGCCTGCTGCAGCATGAAGTCCTCGGCGGTGCCGAACTCGATCGGCTTCTTGCGCCGTTCCTTCTCGCGCTCCTCCGGCGACTTCTTCGCGTTCTCTTCCTCGAGCCGTCGCAGTTCCTCGACGCGGCGCTGCTCGCGCTCGGTCATCTCGGCTTCTTCCGATTCCTGCTTGTTGTGCAGATGGCGCTCGGTGTCGATCTCGCGCGTGATCAGCGCGTCGTCCGGATCGCCTTCCGGATTCTGGTCGACCGGGATGTCCGGACGGATGCCCTTGGCCTGGATCGACTTGCCCGACGGCGTGTAGTAGTACGCGATGGTCAGCTTGATGCCGGTGTCGTTCGTCAGCGGCCGCACGGTCTGCACCGAGCCCTTGCCGAATGTGGTCTTGCCCATGATCAGCGCGCGCTTGTGGTCCTGCAGCGCGCCCGCGACGATTTCCGAGGCCGACGCCGAATAGGCGTTGGTCAGCACCACCATCGGGATCTTCTTGAACAGCGGCGGCAGATCCTTCAGCGGATCGTCCTCGACCGACGACAGCCGGTAGTTGTTGAAGTTGGTCTTGTAGACCCGCTTGGCGTCGGGCACCTGGCCGTTGGTCGAGACCACGGTCACGTCCTCGGGCAGGAAGGCCGCGGACACGCCGACCGCGCCCTGCAGCACGCCGCCGCCGTTGTTGCGCAGGTCCAGCACCAGGCCCTTCATGTTCGGATTCTTCTGCGCCAGCTCGGCCAGGCGCCGGCCCAGGTCGGCCACGGTGCGTTCCTGGAAGCTGGTCAGGCGGACCCAGCCGATGGCCGGATCGACCATCTTGGCCTTGACCGACTGCACGCGGATCTCGGCGCGCGTGATCGACACCGGGAAGGTGCGTTCCTCGCTCTTGCGGTAGATCGTCAGCGTGACCTTGGTGCCCGGCTCGCCGCGCATGCGCTTGACCGCCTGTTCCAGCGGCAGGCCGCGCACCGGCTTGTCGTCGATGCGGGTGATCAGGTCGCCGGGCTGGATTCCGGCGCGGAAGGCGGGCGTGTCCTCGATCGGGTTGATGACCTTGACCAGGCCCTCTTCCTGCGAGATCTCGATGCCCAGGCCCGCGAAACGGCCGCGCGTGCCTTCCTGCAGTTCCTTGAAGTCCTTGGCGTCCAGATACGACGAATGCGGGTCGAGGCTGGCGACCATGCCCTTGATGGCTTCGGTCAGCAGCTTCTTGTCGTCGACCGGCTCGACGTACTCGCGCTTGATCTGCCCGAATATGTCCGCCATCAGCCGCAACTGCTCCAGGGGCAGCGGCCCCGAGGAGTTCTGCGCGGTCGCGGACAGCTGCAGCGTGGCGAGCACGCCGGCAACAAGTCCCGCGGAGACAAGGCTGATGTTCTTGAGCGTCTTACGCATGTGGGCTGCCTGAACGTTGATTGGCGCCGGCCAGGGCGCCGTGGATTGCGCCGGTTGCGGCGTGGCGCAAGGGGCGCTGCCGGTCCGGTCTGACCGACAGTATAAGAGCGGGCGGAAAAAAAGGCCGCGCCGCGATGCGGCGCAGGCCTTGATGCGTCAAGGCTGGCGGGTCCGGCTCAGCGGGCCTTGCCCTGGCTGGCGACAGCGGCCAGCGAGGCGGCGATCGCTTCCTGGTCGCCCAGGTAGTAATGCCGGATCGGCCGCAGTTCGGCGTCGAGTTCGTACACGAGCGGCGTGCCGTTCGGGATATTGAGGCCCACGATATCGTCATCGGAAATCTGGTCGAGGTACTTCACCAGCGCGCGGATGCTGTTGCCATGGGCCGCGATCACCACGCGCTTTCCGGCTTTGATGTCCGGTGCGATCGATTCGTTCCAGAGCGGCAGCACGCGGGCGACCGTGTCCTTCAGGCATTCGGTCAGCGGAATCAGTTCGCGCGGCACGTTGGCATAGCGCGGATCGTCATACGAGGCGCGCGGATCAGTCGGCTCGAGCGCGGGGGGCGGGGTGTCGTAGCTGCGGCGCCAGACCAGCACCTGCTCGTCGCCGAACCTGGCGGCCGTCTCGGCCTTGTTCAGGCCCGCCAGCGCACCGTAGTGGCGCTCGTTGAGGCGCCATTCGTTGCGCACCGGGATCCACATCAGGTCCATCTCGTCCTGCACATGCCACAGCGTGCGGATCGCGCGCTTGAGCACCGAGGTATAGGCCACGTCGAAGGCGAAGCCGGCGTCCTTCAGCAGTTGGCCGGCCTGGCGGGCCTGCTGCGCGCCGGTTTCGGTCAGGTCCACGTCGACCCAGCCGGTGAAGCGGTTTTCCAGATTCCAGGTCGATTCGCCGTGGCGGATGAGAACGAGTTTGTACATGCTGCTTCCAAAGAGTGAGAATGCTGCGCGCGCCGCTCGCGGGCCACTTGCCGGCCGCGGTGAACGCCACGCGAACCGGCCCAACGGACAGGGCCTGGGCGCGAAACCGGCTATTTTATAATGCCGCCGACACAACCCACCGGAAACCCAACGTGAATTTCTTCGCCGACTACAACAACCTTGCCCTGATCGCCCTCGCGGTGGTGTCGGGCGGCCTGCTGGCCTGGCCCACCATTTCGCGCAGCGCGGGCGGCAAGACGGTCAATGCGACCACGGCGACGCAGCTGATCAACAAGCGCGGCGCCGTCGTGGTCGATATCCGCGAACCGGCCGAATATGCCAAGGGCCACCTGCCGCAGGCCAGGAGCGCGCCGCTGGCCGAGCTGGCCAATCGCGCGGCCAGCCTTGCGAAGGACAAGTCCGCCCCCATCATCGTCGTATGCCAGACCGGCCAGCGTTCGTCCAAGGCGCACGCGGCACTGAAGCAGGCCGGCTTCGGCGAGGTCTATTCCCTGGAAGGCGGCGTGGCCGCCTGGCAGCAGGCCGGTCTGCCGCTGGTCAAGTAAGTCCCCAGCCGGGCCGATGCCGTGCTCGGGCGGGCCGTCAGCAGGCCCCGCCCGACGCTGGTACAGTCCGGAAGTCGACCGGCCGCCGCTGCCACCGCAGCGGCGGCGCCGGTCCGAACCGCAAGATGCAAGGAGATAAGCGCATGGCCCGCGTCGTCATGTACAGCACGATGGTGTGTCCGTATTGCCAGATGGCCGAGCGCCTGCTGCGCTCGAAGGGGGTCGAGACGATCGAGAAGATCATGATCGACCGCGAGCCCGGCAAGCGCGAGGAAATGATGAGCCGCACCGGTCGCCGCACCGTGCCGCAGATCTATATCGACGACCGCCACGTCGGCGGCTTCGACGATCTGTCCGCGCTCGATCGCCAAGGGGGCCTGGCGCCGCTGCTGGCTGCCTGATCCGCCCCCCGCGCGGATGAATTCGTCATCCGCGTCATGTACCATATGCGTTTTCCAACCGGACCACGCGGTTGGCCGCCGCCTGGCGCGCGGCCGTCCGCAGCCCGTCCCCTTCCCGCCACGTTTCATTCCCGCCATTCGGGCAGCCATCCATGAGCGACCAGCAAACCAATCAGCAGCAGGACGATCAACCGTACTTCAATATCCAGCGCGTCTACCTGAAGGACATGTCGCTGGAGCAGCCGAATTCGCCGCAGATCTTCCTCGAAACCGAAGCGCCTTCGGTCGAAGTGCAGGTCAACGTCGGCGCCTCGCAGCTGACGGACGGCATCTTCGAGGTCGTCGTGACCGGCACGGTCACCACCAAGGTGCAGGACAAGGTCGCCTTCCTGGTCGAGGCCCATCAGGCCGGCATCTTCGATATCCGCAACGTGCCGGACGAACAGCTCGATCCGCTGCTGGGCATCGCCTGCCCGACCATCCTGTATCCGTACCTGCGCAGCAATATCGCCGACGTGATCACCCGCGCGGGCTTCCAGGCCATCCATCTGTCGGAAATCAACTTCCAGGCGCTGTACGAGCAGCGCCTGCAGGCGGCGATGGAGCAGGCACAGGCGGAAGGCGGCGGCGCCGGCATCGTGATGCCCGATGGCACGCAGGCACGTCACTGATCGTCGAAATATCTGCCGGCGGAACGGGGCTGCGGCCCCGTTCCGCCTTTTTGCGTCTATAGCTTCAATCGATGACATCGACGCCATCGACGCCATAGCCGACATCGCCGACATCGACGCCATAGCCGACATCGCCGACATCGCCGACATCGCTGCGACCGCTGACTTCGCTATGACCACGGACATCGCTGCGATGCTGTCATCGCTGACATCGCGTCCACCGTCGGGCATGCAGCGGGCTGATCTCTCGACCGCCATCGACCAACGCCACGACCAACGCTACCGACCAACGCCACGACCATGAACCTCGCCTTTCTCGGAGCCGGCGCCTGGGGCACCGCGCTGGCCAGCCATGCCGCCGCCGCGCACGCGGTCGTGCTGTGGGGCCGGGACGCCGGCCAGCTCGCCGCGATGGCGGCCTCCGGCGTCAATGCGGACTATCTGCCGGGCGTGCCGCTGTCCGAGCGACTCGGCTTCGAGGCCGATTTCGCCCGTGCGGCCGCGCACGCGCTGTGCGCGCCTGACGGGCTGGTGATCGTCGCCACGCCGGTGTCGGGTTTGCGCGAGATGACGCGGCGCCTGGCCACCGAGGCCTCCGCGCACGGCGTGCCGCTGCGCATGCTGTGGCTGTGCAAGGGCTTCGAGGCCGGCACACACGCGATGCCGCATCAGATGGTGGCCGAGGAACTGGCGGCGGCCGGCGCCTCGGTGCCGGTCGAGTACGGCGTGCTGACGGGACCGAGCTTCGCGCGCGAGGTCGCGCTGGGGCTGCCGTGCGCGCTGACCGTGGCCGGCAATGCGCCGGCGATCGCGGAACTCGCGCAGCGCGCCTTCCACCATCGCGCGATGCGGATCTACGGCAGCGACGATCTGGTTGGCGTCGAGGTCGGCGGCGCGGTCAAGAACGTGCTGGCGATCGCCACCGGCGCCAGCGATGGGCTCGGCCTCGGGCTCAATGCCCGCGCCGCGCTGGTCACGCGCGGCCTTGCCGAGATGACGCGGCTGGGGCTGGCGCTGGGCGGACGTGCCGAGACCTTCATGGGCCTGGCCGGCATGGGCGACCTGATCCTGACCGCCACCGGCGATCTGTCGCGCAACCGCAAGGTCGGCCAGCAGCTGGCCGGCGGCCGGACGCTGGAGCAGGTGCTGGCCGAACTGGGCCACGTCGCCGAGGGCGTGCGCTGCGCGCAGGCCGTGGCGGCACTGGCGGACCAGCATGGCGTCGAGATGCCGATCACGCGCGCGGTTTGCGCGGTGCTGTTCGAGGGCTTGGCGGTGGCCGACGCGGTCACGCAGCTGCTGCAACGCGACGCGCGCGACGAATGACCGCACCGGATCGCCTGAAATCACGCCGGCATTGGCTGGGCGCGCTGGCCGCCTGCGGCGGGGCGCTGGCGCTGCCGCGCTCTCTGTTGGCGGCCGGCAAGGACTGGCCCGCGCGGCCGCTGCGCATGGTGGTGCCGTTTCCGCCCGGATCGTCCCCGGACCTGATCGCGCGCTTGATTTCCGACCCGCTGGCGCAGGCGCTGGGCCAGCCGGTGGTGATCGAGAACCGGCCGGGCGCCGGCGGCAATATCGGCACCGGGCAGGTCGCCCGCGCCGCGCCGGACGGCTACACGCTGCTGTTCACCATCAACGGTCCGCTGGTCACGGCGCCGACGCTGTCGCGCCATCTGCCCTACGATCCGGTGCGCCAGCTGGCGCCGATCACGCTGGTCGCGACCTCGCCCAACGTGCTGGTGGTCGACCCGCGCACCGGCGTGCGCGATCTGCGCGAGTTCGTCGCGCTGGCGCGCGAGCGGCCCGGTGCGCTCAATTACGGCTCGGTCGGCAACGGCAGCGCCGCGCATCTGGCGATGGAGCAGCTGAAGGCGCGGGCCGGAATCTCGCTCGAACACATCCCGTATCCCGGCTTTCCGCAGATCGCGGCGGCGATGATCGCCGGGCAGATCCAGGCCGCCTTCATGGTGCCGGCGATCGCGATGCCGCAGGTCAATGCGGGCAGGCTGCGCGTGCTCGCGGTCACGACCAGCGGTCGCACCAGCCTGCTGCCGTCGGTGCCACCCGTGGCCGAATCCGGCTATCCGGGCTTCGAGGCGATCTCGTGGCAGGCGGTGCTGGCCCCGGCCGGCACGCCGGCGCCCATCGTCGACCGGCTCTATCGCGAACTGGTGAAGATCATCGGCAGCGACAGCGTGCGCGCGCAGATGCGGGCGCAGTACTTCATGCCGGCCGGCACCGCGCCGGCCTCGCTGCGCCAGACCATGGCCAGCGAGAAGGCGCGCTGGGACCAGGTCATCCGCGCGGCCGGCGTGCAGCCGGAATAGCCGAACGTTCGGCGTTCAGGCGCCGCCGGCAAAACCCTGCTGGCGCCAGGCCCCGGACACCACCACGGCGACGGTGTTCGACAGGCGTTCAGGCGCCGCCGGCAAAACCCTGCTGACGCCAGGCCCCGGACATCACCACGGCGAGGGTGTTCGACAGGCGTTCAGGCGCCGCCGGCAAAACCCTGCTGGCGCCAGGCCTCGAACACCACCACGGCGACGGTGTTCGACAGATTCAGGCTGCGGTTGTTGGGGCGCATCGGCAGGCGGATGCGCTGCGACGGCGCGAACCATTCGCGGCGCTCTGGCGCCAGCCCGCGCGTTTCCGAACCGAACACGAACCAGTCCCCGGGGGCGAAGGCGACCTGGCCGAACGGCGTCGAGCCGTGCGTGGTCAGCGCAAACATGCGCGCGGGATCGGGACGTTCGCCGGCGAGGAAGGCGTCCCAGCTGTCGTGCACCTTCATGCTGGCGTACTCGTGGTAGTCGAGGCCGGCGCGGCGCATGCGCGCGTCGTCCAGCGGAAAGCCGAGCGGCTTGACCAGGTGCAGTTGCGCGCCGGTGTTGGCGCACAGGCGGATCACGTTGCCGGTGTTCGGCGGGATCTCGGGTTCGACTAGGACGACATGGAACATGGCGCGCGCAGCTTACCGTGCCGCGGCGCCGCTGTCATCCCACGTGCCATCGCGGGCTCCATCGGCGGCATCACGGCGTGCATCTCCGCGGGACCATCGCGCGTATCACGGCGGGGCATTACAGCAGGCATCACGGCAGGCATCACGGCGGGCATCACGGCGGGCATCACGGCAGGCATCACGGCAGGCATCACGGCAGGCATCACGGCAGGCATCACTGCGGCGCGGGCGTGCGCAGCGCCACCAGCGCGGTGACGCGCGCCGCGCCGTGGCGTTTGAGCACGGCGGCCGCCTCGGCCAGCGTGGCGCCGGTGGTCATCACATCGTCGACCAGCGCGACATGCCGTCCGCGCACGTCGTCGGCGTCGGCATGGCGCGCCAGCGCGAAGGCGCCCGCGATATTGAGATGCCGGCGGTAGGCCGCCAGCGCGGTTTGCGGCGCGGTGTCGCGCGCCCGCACCAGCAGATCGGCACGGGCCGCCGCGCCGAGTCGAGGCGCGAGGCTGCGGGCGATTTCCCACGATTGATTGAAGCCGCGCTCGGCGAGCCGCGCCGGGGCCAAGGGAATCGGCACGACCAGGCAGGGCTTGTCGTCCGGATCGCTCGATGACGGCGAGGGCCGGGCGGCCCAGGCCGACGCCAGTTCGCACGCCAGCCAGTTGGCCAGCGGCAGCACGCCGCCGAACTTCAGGGCCAGCACCAGCGCCTCGCGCGGCGGCGCGTAGTCGCCCAGGGCGATGGTGGCGTCGAAGGGCGGCGGCGCGCAGCGGCACATATTGCAGAGGCCGGCGGCCCGATGCGGCAGGGCGCAGCGCGGACAGCGCGGCGTCGGCTTCAGCAGGTCGTCCGCGCAGCCGGCGCAGACGACATCCGGCTGCACCTGTCCGCACAGCACGCAGGCACACGGCAGCCACCACCGCGCCAGCCGCTCGCGGGCGCCGCCGGCAAGCCGGGCGAGGCGCGCGTATACTGTCGGCCCGGCGCCACCGCGCGGACCCGCCGCGCCTTCGCGCCGCGCGCCGCCGTGCCGATCCTCGTCCTTGCCGCCGCTTCCGTGTCCACGCCTCACGCCGACTCCCCCGATACCTATCTGCCGCCCGCGCGGCTGACCCGGCTCGCCTTCGACCGGCGCAGCCCCGGCTTCGCCCAGCTGGATTTCCTGCTCGGCGAGATCGGCCGGCGCATGCAGGAGCGCATGCAGCTGATCCGCATCCAGCCCGAGCGCGCGCTCGATATCGGCTGCGGCCAGGGCCAGGGCCTCGCCGCGCTGCGGGCGCAGTATCCCGACGCGCAGATCGCCGGGCTCGATATTTCGGGCGCGATGCTGGCGCAGGCGGCGCAGCGCGATCCGCAGCGCCAGCCCGGCTGGCTCGGCCGCCTGCTCGGCAAGCGGCCGACCTTCGACCTGGTGCAGGGCGATCTTGCCACGCTTCCCTTTGCCGAGGGCGCCTTCGACCTGCTGTGGTCGAACCTGGCGCTGCACTGGCATCCCGAGCCGCATCGCGTGTTTCCCGAATGGCATCGCGTGACACGGACCGACGGCCTGGCGCTGTTCTCGCTGTTCGGCCCGGACACCTTGCGCGAACTGCGCGATGCCTTCGCCGAGGTCGATGCCGAGCCGCACACGCTGCGCTTCGTCGACATGCACGATATCGGCGACATGCTGGTCCACAGCGGCTGGTCGACGCCGGTGATGGACATGGAAACGCTGACGGTCACTTACGAGACGCCCGAACGGCTGCTGCGCGACGTGCATGCCTTCGGCGGCCTGCGCCGGCCCGCGGGCGCGGGCGGTGCGCAGGGCGTGCGCGGACTGAAGGGCCGCCGCTGGCACCAGGCGCTGCTTGCCGCGCTGGAGCGCCGCCGCAATCGCGACGGCGTGATCGCGCTGACCTTCGAGATCGTCTACGGCCATGCGTGGAAGCTGCCGCCCAAGGGCGGCCAGGCCCGCGACGAACAGGGCCGTACCGTGGTGCCGATCGACCGCATCGGCCGCGGCCGCCCGCGCGGCTGAGTCGCCCCAGCCTCGCGCCAGGCTCGCCCCGACCGCGCGCCCGCCGCGCGGCAGATCTCGCGCAAGACCGCGCGCCTACGTCGCGCGGGACCTTGCATCAAGCCCCCTCCGACACTGCCGCGACCCGGCGTACTTCGCGCCGTTGCACTGCCGCTGTGCACCGCCGCGCTGTGGCGCGGGCGCCGTGCCGCGCCGGACTTGGCTTGTTACGGTTGACGAAGCGCCCTATAATGCGCCAGTTTGTCGCAGTGGTCCCCTGGCACAGAAGATCGGCGTTTTAGCACCGAAGCAGTGCAGCAGTGCGGTGAAGCCGGCAGAATTCCAGGCGTGCAACCGATGCAGCGATGCAGAGTGGTTGGCGATGCAGGAACTCGGTATCGCACTCCAGACGGCGCGTGACGGGCCCGGTGATAGTCCCAACGGAGCCCATGCCGTGCCGAACAACGACTGGCTGATGAAGCGGAATTGTTCGCTGTCTCCACGCCAGGTCGGCTGGTTTTACCTCTCCATCGTCAGTATTTCCCTTGCCATCGCCTTGTTCTTCGCGTGGCGAGGGGCTTGGCTCGTGCTGCCCTTTGCGGGGCTCGAACTGGCCGGGCTGGGCGTGGCCCTGCTCGCCTATGCACAGCACGCGACAGACTACGAGCGCGTCACGCTCCGCGAGGGCAGGTTGGTGGTCGAGAAGGCCAGCGCCGGTGAGGTGACCCGCGAGGAATTCAATCCGCACTGGGTGCGGGTCGAACTGGGCGAATCGTTCCCGGCGCTGGTGGTGGTGCGCTCTGGAACGCACGCTGTGCAGGTGGGGTGTTTTCTGGACCCGTACAAGCGACGAAAGTTCGCGCAGGAACTCGTTTCAGCATTGCGCGCCTTGTAAAAGGCGGCACCGTTGGGAGCGAGGGGCAGATTCGAATCTGTAATTTGGGTAGAGACAACAAATGAAAATGTGGAAGAAGGCATCCGCAGCGTGTCTGGCAGGCGCGTCCCTGCTCGCCAGCCAGGCAGCCCTCGCTGTCGAAGACATGCCGGGCGGTCCCGCCGTGCGCCAGCTGAACCTGACCGAGCCGGTCACCAAGATCGCCGAGCAGATTCACTGGCTGAACTGGATGATGCTGATCATCTGCACGGTGATCTTCATCGCGGTGTTCAGCGTGATGTTCTATTCCATCTTCACGCACCGCAAGGCCAAGGGCTCGAAGCCGGCCTCCTTCCACGAAAGCATCACTGTCGAAGTCGTCTGGACCATCATCCCGTTCCTGATCGTGATCGGCATGGCGCTGCCCGCGACCAAGACCGTGGTGGCGATGAAGGACACCACCAACTCCGACATCACGATCAAGGCCACCGGCTACCAGTGGAAGTGGGGCTACGACTATCTGAAGGGTGAGGGCGAGGGCATCTCCTTCGTGTCCACCCTGACCACCCCGCGCGAGCAGATCAACAACGAGGCGCCCAAGTCGAACACCTACCTGATGGAGGTGGACAACGAGATGGTGGTGCCGGTCAACAAGAAGATCCGCATCGTCACGACCGCCAACGACGTGATCCACGCCTGGATGATCCCGGCCTTCGGCGTCAAGCAGGATGCGATTCCCGGCTTCGTGCGCGACACCTGGTTCCGCGCCGAGAAGACCGGCGTCTACCGCGGCCAGTGCGCCGAGCTGTGCGGCAAGGAACACGCCTTCATGCCGATCGTGGTGCGCGTGGTGACCGACGCCGAGTACACCAAGTGGGTCGAGGAGAAGAAGAAGGCGATGGCCGCCGCGGCCGACGATCCCAACAAGACCTGGACCCTGGACGAGCTGAAGGTGCGCGGCGAGAAGGTCTACGCCGCCAACTGCGCGGTCTGCCACCAGCCCAACGGCAAGGGCGCCGGCGCCTTCCCGGCGCTGGACGGCTCGAAGGTGGTCAACGGCCCGCAGGCCGACCAGATGCACATCCTGCTCGAGGGCAAGGGCGGCATGCCGTCGTGGAAGCAGCTGTCCGATACCGAGCTCGCCGCGGTGATGACCTACACCCGCAACGTCTGGAGCAACAAGACCGGCGAGGTCATCCAGCCGGCGGACTTCGTCAATGCGCGTGCAGGCAAGTTCCCCGAGGGCGGCGGCGCCAAGTCGGCGCAGGGCGCACCGGCGGACGCCAAGCCCGCCGCAGAGCAAGCCAGCGCGGGCGCCCAGGGCGCCGCGAGCTGAGCGCGTGGACGTTAGAACAGGATTTCAGGAGTTTTCGCGATGAGTACTGCTACCCCGGACGCACTCGCCCATCCGCACGACCACGCGCATGACGAACACCACGATCATCCGCATGGCTGGCGCCGCTGGCTGTTTGCCACCAACCACAAGGACATCGGCACGCTGTACCTGCTGTTCTCCTTCACGATGCTGATCTCGGGCGGCGTGCTCGCGCTGCTGATCCGCCTGGAGCTGTTCGAGCCGGGCCTGCAGTTCTTCCGCCCCGAACTGTTCAACCAGTTCACCACGATGCACGGCCTGGTGATGGTGTTCGGCGCCATCATGCCGGCCTTCGTCGGCTTCGCGAACTGGATGATCCCGCTGCAGATCGGCGCCTCCGACATGGCGTTCGCGCGGATGAACAACTTCAGCTTCTGGCTGATGCCGCCCGCCGCGCTGCTGCTGGCGCTGTCGTTCTTCGTGCCGGGCGGCGCCACCGCCGCAGGCTGGACGCTGTACGCGCCGCTGTCGGTGCAGATGGGCCCGGGCATGGACATGGCGATCTTCGCCATGCACATCATGGGCGCGTCCTCGATCATGGGTTCGATCAACATCATCGTCACCATCCTGAACATGCGCGCGCCGGGCATGACGCTGATGAAGATGCCGATGTTCTGCTGGACCTGGCTGATCACCGCCTACCTGCTGATCGCCGTGATGCCGGTGCTGGCGGGCGCCATCACCATGGTCCTGACCGACCGCCACTTCGGCACCAGCTTCTTCTCGGCGGCCGGCGGCGGCGACCCGGTGATGTACCAGCATATCTTCTGGTTCTTCGGCCACCCCGAGGTCTACATCATGATCCTGCCGGCATTCGGGATCATCTCGCAGGTGGTGCCGGCCTTCTCGCGCAAGCGCCTGTTCGGCTACAGCTCGATGGTCTACGCGACCGCCTCGATCGCGATCCTGTCGTTCATCGTCTGGGCGCACCACATGTTCACCACCGGCATGCCGGTGACCGGCCAGCTGTTCTTCATGTACGCGACGATGCTGATCGCGGTGCCGACGGCCGTGAAGATCTTCAACTGGATCGCCACCATGTGGAAGGGCTCGATGACCTTCGAGACCCCGATGCTGTTCGCGATCGGCTTCATCTTCGTGTTCACCATCGGCGGCTTCACCGGCCTGATCCCGGCGGTGGCACCGATCGACATCCAGATCCAGGACACCTACTTCATCGTGGCGCACTTCCACTATGTGCTGGTGGCGGGCTCGCTGTTCGCGCTGTTCGCGGGCTTCTACTACTGGGGTCCGAAGTGGAGCGGGTTCATGTACAACGAGGCCCGCGGCAAGGTCCACTTCTGGGGTTCGATCATCTTCTTCAACATCGCCTTCTTCCCGATGCACTTCCTCGGGCTGGCGGGCATGCCGCGCCGCTATGCGGACTACGCGATCCAGTTCGCGGACTTCAACGCGATCTCGTCGCTGGGCGCGCTGGGCTTCGGCCTGATGCAGGTGTATTTCTTCTTCTTCGTGGTGCTGCCGTCGTACCGCGGAGGCGAAGTGGCCACCGACAAGCCGTGGGAAGGCGCCGAAGGCCTGGAGTGGACCGTGCCGTCGCCGGCGCCGTTCCACACCTTCGAGGTGCCGCCGCAGGTCCGGTAACGGCATCCGACGAGGCGGGGCGGCGGGCCGCAGGGTCCGCCGCCCCGCCCCGCGGTGCCGGGCCGCACCGGCAAGCTCCGGCCTGCACCGGCCATCACCGGCCACCACCTACCCGAGAATTCGATGCAGCATCCAAACGAAAGCCCATCGCCGACCGAACGCAAGGCCGCCAATCGCCGTCTCGGCCTGATCCTGCTGTCGATCGTGCTGGTCTTCTTTTTGGGTTTCTTCGCCAAGATGACGTGGCTTGGCTGAACGGGCTGAAGTGGCTGAGCCCCGCTGCAAGGTAACGAGATGAGCACGAAGCAGCCGGTTCCGACCGGCGACGTTGAGGACAAGCGCTACAACCGCGGCATGATGCTGCGGCTTCTGGTGATCGTGGGCGTGATGTTCGCCTTCGGCTATGCGCTGGTGCCGCTGTACAAGAAGATCTGCGAGATCACCGGCATCAACGTCGTCACCACGCGCGAGCTCTACGGCGCCAGCGCCGGCAAGGTCAGCCAGAACACGCAGGTCGACACCACCCGCACGATCACGGTGGAGTTCGATTCCAACGCCCGCGGCCCCTTCGCGTTCCGTCCGGTCAAGAGCAGCATGCAGGTCCATCCCGGCGAGATGGCGACCATCGTCTACGAGGTCGCCAACGGGCAGACCCGCGATATCTCGGCGCAGGCCATTCCGAGCTACGCGCCGAAGCAGGCCACCCAGTATTTCAAGAAGCTCGAGTGCTTCTGCTTCCAGCAGCAGACGCTGAAGGCGAAGGAATCGCGCGAGATGCCGGTGGTGTTCGTGATCGACCCGGACTTGCCCAAGGACGTCGAGAACATCACCTTGTCGTACACATTCTTCGAGATCGGCACGCCGATGGCGCCCGCGCCGCAGGGCCATCTCGACCAGCCGCCGGCCAGCGCCGGCAGCTGACGCAGTAGAGGAGGGTTGCCATGGACGAACTGAAGGACGCGGTCAAACGCAAGATGTCGTTCTGGCAGACGCTGCGTGCGGTGTTCTGGTCGTTCATCGGCCTGCGCAAGGGCGCGGAACACGATCGCGACATGGCGAACCTGAACCCGATCCATGTGATCGTCGCCGGCGTACTCGGTGCCGTGATCCTGGTGGTGGTGCTGATCGGCATCGTCCGCCTGGTGGTGGGTGGATAGGTGGGCGGATAGCCGGGCGGACAGGTCGGCAAGGAACGCCGTGCGGCAGCAGGCAGCAATGGCAGGTCGGCCGAACAGGCAACACAAGACAGAAGACAGAGCGTCGTCCGCCCTCGGGCAGCCGGCGTATAACGATGAATCAGAGATCTGAGCTGGAGAAAACAGAATGAGTGCGAATCGCGCAAACGCTCCGTACTACTTCGTACCGGGCCCGTCGCGCCATCCGGTCACGGCGGCCCTGGGGCTGCTGCTGACCGCCGCCGGGGCGGCCGGGTGGGTCAACGGCCAGCCGTGGGCGCCCTATGTCTGCGTGCTGGGCATCCTGTGGTTCCTGTTCGTGCTCAAGAGCTGGTTCGGCGACGCGATCGGCGAGTCGGAAGGGGGCATGTACGGCCGCCGCATCGACATCTCGTACCGCTGGTCGATGGGCTGGTTCATCTTCTCCGAGGTGATGTTCTTCGGCGCCTTCTTCGGCGCGCTGTTCTACGCCCGCGTCTACACGATGCCGTGGCTGGGCGACCTGAACAACAAGATCCTGTGGCCCGATTTCGCCGCGGTGTGGCCGAACGCAGGTCCGGCCGGCACCGTCGAGCCGTACGAGGCGATGGGCCCGTGGCCGATCCCGACCATCAACACGGCGCTGCTGCTGATGTCGGGCGTCACGCTGACCTGGGCGCACCACGCGCTGCTGGCCGGCAAGCGCAGCCAGGTGGTGCAGGGCCTGGTGCTGACCATCCTGCTGGGCGCGGTCTTCATGGGCTTCCAGGTCTATGAATACATGCACGCCTACAGCGACCTGAACCTGAAGCTGACCTCGGGCATCTACGGCTCGACCTTCTTCCTGCTGACCGGCTTCCACGGCTTCCACGTGACGATGGGCGCCATCATGCTGACGGTGGTGCTGATCCGCGTGCTCAAGGGCCATTTCACGCCGGACCACCACTTCGCCTTCGAAGGCGCCGCCTGGTACTGGCACTTCGTCGACGTGGTCTGGCTGTTCCTCTACGTCGTGGTGTACTGGCTGTAAGCAGGCACCGGCTCGAAGGAACGGAAAACGGGGGCGCATCGCGCCCCCGTTTCATTTGCCGGGGCCGTTTCGATTCAGGCGGCGCCGACCCGATCCTTTAGAATGCGGACATCGCCGTGCGTTGCCTGCCAGTCCAAAAAGCAAGCGCCGCAGGAATCCCATCCCTGCGGCGCTTGCTTTTTGTCCGGCTGTCGAAGGTGCCCGGTGCTACGGCCCCGTGCGGATGCCCGTGCTTTCGATCCATCCCATCCAGTACGAGAACAGGATGAACAGGAACAGCGCGATCGACAGGCCGACACGAACCGTCAGCGAACGGACCATATGCGCGCTCGACTTGCCGCGGTCGCGCATCATGAAGAACAGGGCGGAGGCCAGGCTGGAGACGATCAGGATGAAGGCAATGACGATGACGATGCGCATGGCGGCGGTCGGGACAAGGGTGCGTCATTATCGCACCGCGTTCCCGCGGCCGTTTCCGCCGTTCCGGCTGTTCCCGCCGCTGCGGCCCATCCAGCAGCTCGCGCCGCTCCAGCGATGAAGCTGCTGCGCGCCCTGAGCCCGGTGCCGACGGTGGCGGCGCTGGTCGTCATCGCGGTGACCTGTGCGCTCGGCAACTGGCAGCTGGGCCGGGCCCACGACAAGATCGCCCGCGCCGAGCGGCTGCGCGCGCTGGCCGAGGCGCCGCCGCTGCGGATCGGCACGGCGCCGCCGCCGGTGCCCGCGTCTGATCTGGTCTCGCGCAAGGTGGTCGTGCGCGGCCGGTTCGACCCGGCCCACACCGTGCTGCTGGAAAACCGTCCGCACGGCAACGGGCAGGACAGCCGCTCCGGTTTCCTGGTGCTGACACCGCTGCGGCCCGACGATGCCGCGGGCCCCAACGGCACGCATGCCGGCACCGGCACCGGCACTGAGGCCCCCCGCGCCGTGCTGGTGCTGCGCGGCTGGCTGCCGCGCGACGCGCAGGATCGCACCCGCATCGCGCCGTTTCCGACGCCCGAGGGCACGGTGACGCTGCAGGGCGTGGCACTGGCCGATGTGCCCAGGGTCTATCAGCTCGGCGGCGCCGATGCCCAGCGCGGCGAACGCATCCGGCAGAACCTGGACCTGGACGCCTTCGCCGCCGAACTGGGTACGCCCCTGCAGCCCTTCGTGCTGCAGCAGCGCAGCGACACCGGCGATGGCCTGGCGCGCGACTGGGCGAGCGCCGACCTCGGCGTCGAGCGCCACTACGGCTATGCCTTTCAGTGGTATGGTCTGGCCGCGCTGACGCTGGTATTGCTGCTGGCGCTGACCTGGCGGCGTGCCCGGCGGCTCGCCATGCCGGCGGATGCCGGCGGGGCCACGGTCGCGGCCCCCGCGGGCGGTGCCCGCCACGACGATTAATCACTCCAACGACTATCCATGCCTTCCGATCCCGCCACGGCCAAGCCGGCCGCGCCGCAAGACTCCCGCAGCGATCCGCGCATCGATGCCCGCACGCGCCGCGGCCGGATCCAGATGCTGTTGCTGCTGCTGGTCTGCGCCTCGCCGGTCATCGCCTCGTATCTGACCTACTACGTGTTCCGGCCGGCCGGCGGGCAGACCAACTACGGCACGCTGATCGAGCCGCAGCGCCCGGCGCCGGCCGTGCGCGTGACCGACGAACGCGGCCAGGCGGTGCCGCTGCAGGACTTCAAGGGCAAATGGCTGCTGGTGTCGACCGACAGCGCTGCCTGCGACGAGGCCTGCGCGAAGCGGCTGTTCACGATCCGGCAGATCCGGGCCGGCCAGGGCAAGGAGCGCGAGCGCATCGTGCCGGTCTGGCTGGTCAGCGACGACGGTCCGATCGATCCGCGCCTGACGGCGGCCTACAACGAGCCCTATGCCGGCGTGCGCTTCCTGCGCATGGACCGCGAGCAGATCCGCGGCTGGCTGCCGCCGGCGGACGGCGAGGCCGTCGAGGCGACACTGTATCTGGTCGATCCGCTCGGCAATCTGATGATGCGGTTCCCGAAGGACCCGGACCCGAAGAAAGTGCATTCGGACCTCAGCCGCCTGCTCAAGTACAACCGCATCGGCTGATGGAGGGCCCATGCTGACTCAACTCGCCCTGATCGGCCTGCTGCTGGCGCTGCTGCCGCTCAGCTACGTGCTGGCCCGCGGCAGCCGCGACAAATACCGCAAGCTGGTCTGGATCACCGCCTTCCTGACGCTGGACCTGATCATGTTCGGCAGCTTCACCCGGCTGACCGACTCGGGGCTGGGCTGCCCCGACTGGCCCGGCTGCTACGGCCATTCGAACCCGTATGCCGCCGTCGAGCACATTCGCGCGGCGGAAACCGCGTTGCCGAGCGGGCCGGTGACCTGGGCCAAGGCCTGGATCGAGATGCTGCACCGCTACTTCGCCATGGCGGTCGGCGTGTTGATCATTGCGCTGGTGGTGCTGGCCTGGAGCAAGCGCCGCGAACTGAAGCAGTCGCCCTGGTTCGCCACCGGCGTGCTGCTGCTGGTCTGCGTGCAGGGCGCGTTCGGCGCCTTCACGGTCACGATGAAGCTGCAGCCGATCATCGTGGTCACCCATCTGCTGCTGGGCATGGCGCTGCTGGCGGCGCTGATCTGGCTGGGATCGCGCAGCGACCCGCCGCGCACGATCGCGCCGGCCGCGGCCGGCCTGCGCTGGCCCGGGCGGATCGCGCTGGCGCTGCTGGTGATCCAGATCTTCCTCGGCGGCTGGGTCAGCACCAATTACGCGGTGCTGGCGTGCACCGACTTCCCGCTGTGCAACGGGCAATGGATTCCGGAGATGGATTTCCGCCACGGCTTCACGCTGTGGCGGCAGCTTGGCATGACGGCCGACGGCGATTACATCCCGCATTCGGCCCTGGTGGCGATCCACTGGGTGCACCGCGGCTTTGCGGTCGTTGTGCTGGGCTATCTGGCCTGGTTCGCGCTGCGCACGCGCCGCTTTGCGCCGCTGGCGCGGGCCTCGCACTGGCTGCTGGCGGTGCTGGTGCTGCAGTTGGCGACGGGTTTGTCGAACATCGTGCTGGATTGGCCGCTTTTGCCGGCAGTCGCCCACAATGGCGGCGCGGCGGTGCTGCTGATGCTGTTGGTCAGGCTCAATTACAATATAGGGCTCGCGACCCGTGCCGCCACCGCCGCGGCCCCCGGTTCATTCGATCGCGCCCCCGCTGCCGCCCCTGACGCCCCGGCTCCCGATGCCGCCGGCGCAAACCGCCCGGCCGACACGGCGCGCGCCTCATGAAAGACAAGACAGCTCCCGTGGCCACCACCGCTACCCAGACCCAGCAACCGCCCAGCCGGCTGCGCCACCTCGCCCGCCAGTACGCCGCGCTGACCAAGCCGCGCGTGACGCAGCTGGCGGTCTTCTGCGCCATCATCGGCATGTTCCTCGCCACGCCCGGCATGGTGCCGTGGCGCGTGCTGATCGGGGGCGCCGCCGGCATCTGGCTGCTGGCCGCGGGCGCCTTCGCGATCAACTGCCTGGTCGAGCAGAAGGTGGACGCGCTGATGCGCCGCACCGCGTGGCGCCCGTCGGCGACCGGCGAAATCGGCACCAGCCAGATCCTGGTGTTCTCGCTGGTGCTGGGCGGCGCCGGCATGTGGCTGCTGCACGTGTTCACCAACGACCTGACGATGTGGCTGACCTTTGCCACCTTTGTCGGCTACGCGGTGGTCTACACGATCCTGCTCAAGCCGGCCACGCCGCAGAACATCGTGATCGGCGGCCTGTCGGGCGCGATGCCGCCCGCGCTGGGCTGGGCCGCCGTGGCCGGAGACGTGCCGGCCGAGGCCTGGTTCCTGGTGCTGATCATCTTCACCTGGACCCCGCCGCACTTCTGGGCGCTGGCGCTGTACCGCCGCGCCGACTATGCGAAGTCGGGCCTGCCGATGCTGCCGATCACGCATGGCGAGCGCTTCACGCTGCTGCATATCCTGCTGTACACGCTGGTGATGATCGCGGCCACGCTGCTGCCCTTCGTCTATGGCATGAGCGGCTACATCTATCTGGCGGCGGCGCTGGTGCTGGGCGGCGTCTTCCTGGCCTACGCGTGGAAGCTGTACCGGCAATATTCGGATGCGCTGGCGCAGCGCACCTTCCGTTTCTCGATCCTCTATCTGTCGCTGCTGTTCGCCGCGCTGCTGATCGACCACTACTTCAAGTTCGTGCCGCAGCCGTGATGGCGGCCCGGCCGCGACAAGATGTCGCGGCCAACGCCCGGTGCGCCGCGATCGGCGATACTAGCCGCTGCTGGTGGCGCGCCTGCCGCGCCACCTCAGGCCCGGCACACGCGGACAAGCGCGAACAAGACGCGAACACGCCGCCAACAAAGCCGCCAACAAAGCCGCCAACAAAGCCGCCGACAAGCGGCCGACATGTCCCCGGACAAGCCCAATCGAACCGATACCATGCGCACCGCCTCGTTTTCCTCGTCCGTCTTCCCCTTCCTGGCCAAGCTGCGGCGCTTTCTGCTGGTCGCGCTGCTGGCGCTGGGCCTGGCCGCCTGCGGCCAGCAGAAGCCGACCTTTCAGAATATCGACGTGACCGGCGGCAGCGAATTCGGCAAGGACTTCAAGCTGACCGACCACACCGGCAAGCAGCGCACGCTGGCGGACTTCAAGGGCAAGGCGGTGGTGATGTTCTTCGGCTACACCCATTGCCCGGACGTATGCCCGACCACGATGGTCGAGTGGAAGACGGTGATGGAGCAGCTCGGCCCCGACGCCGATCGCGTGCAGGTGCTGTTCATCACCGTCGACCCGGAGCGGGACACGCAGGCGCTGCTGGCCCAGTACGTGCCGGCCTTCGATCCGCGCTTCCTCGGCATGCGGCCCGCCGACGAGGCGGCGCTGCGCCAGCTCACCAAGGACTTCAAGGTGTTCTACGCCAAGGTGCCGGGCAGTTCGCCCGGCAACTACACGGTCGACCATTCCGCCGGCAGCTATGTGTTCGATCCGGAAGGGCGGCTGCGGCTGTTCATTCGCCACGGCCAGGGCACCGAGCCGATCGTCAAGGACATGAAGCAGCTGCTGTCCTGAGCGCCTCGATCGACCCCCAGGACATGGGTCCGGAGTCCTCTGGTCCCGTGTCCTCAGTCCCGAACCCTCAGTCGGTCCTGAGTCCTCGGTCCTCAGTGCTCGGTACTGCCCGGCTCAGCCCTTGTTGAAGATGCTGTAGAAGTCCGGCGCCCCGACCTCGGTCACGGTGAGGTCCAGCGACCCTTCGATGTGCTCCAGATGCTCGCGCATCACCGCGCGCGCCGCGCCCTCGTCGCGCTTCTCGATCGCCGCGATCAGCTCGCGGTGCTCGTGCTCCGGGCAGGCCGGCGCGCCGGGCCGGTCATACAGCGTGATGATCAGGCAGGTCAGCGAGACCATCTCGCGGATGACCTTCTCCAGGATGGCGTTGCCCGCCATTTCCGCCAGCAGGATATGGAATTCCCCCGATAGCCGGATCACCGCGGCGCGGTCGCCGCGCGCGCGCGCCGCGTCTTCTTCCTGCACGTGCCGCTGCAGGCTGCGGACCTTGGCCGGCGTCGCGTGGCGCGCCAGCGTGGCGGCCAGCTCCGGCTCGATGACCTGGCGCGTCTGGAAGACCTGGTGCGCTTCCTCGACCGTCGGGCTGGCGATAAAGGCGCCGCGGTTCGGCACCAGCGTGACCAGCTTCTCGTGCGCGAGCCGGGCGAACACCTGGCGGATGCGGGCGCGGCTGGCCCCGGTGACCTCGCACAGCCGCTCCTCGACCAGCTTGGTGCCGGCCAGCAGCCGGTGTTCCATGATGGCGGACAGCAGGCTCAGATAGATCGCCTCGGTGGCCGAGGCCTCGGCGGTGCCGTTCTCCGGGCTGTCGGCGGCATTGGCGGCAGCGGCCTCGGCGGCGTTCATGGTGTGGGCGTCCTCAGCTGGCGAGGCAGCGCCGCGGGCGGACGTCCGGCGGGCGGCGGGTTTGCCGGCGGCCGTCTTGCGCCCGGCCGGCGTGGGCGCCGAGGCGGCAGCGGTCTTGCCGCCGGTCGGCTTGCGAAGAGAAGACATTGTGACGATGCGCGGTGCACTTTGTCACCGCGATTGGCGACGAACGATCCGCATATCGTACACAAAGCGCGCGGCACCGGTCCGAAACGTCGCCGGGCGCGCGCGCCGATGGAAGGATCGGGCCCGGCACCGCGACGATGCGCGCAGCGTGCCGTCGAGCCATCCGCGCAACAGCGTGCCATCCAGTCGTCCGCGCCGCGTGCCATCCAGCCATCCGCACCGCCCCTTCAGAGTGCCAGCGACAGATCGCCCTGTACGGCCGTCGCCATCGGCGCACGTACCGATCCCGGATAGGGATGCGTCTCGATCCAGTGCCGCGCGATATCGATCCGGCGCGCGATCCAGACCTTGTCGTGCGACTGCACGTAGTCCAGGAAACGCTGCAGCGCGCGAAAGCGCCCAGGGCGGCCGAGCAGCCGGCAATGCATG
>NZ_JAIZPL010000005.1:0-641401 GCF_020418465.1 Cupriavidus sp. DB3
GCCCCAATACGCGGCGCCTGGTGGTCGAGCACGGCGGCTTCGTCTACGACTCGGACTACTACGGCGACGACCTGCCGTTCTGGACCGAGGTGCGGACGAGCAACGGCGAGACGAAGCCGCATCTGGTGGTGCCCTACACGCTGGACTCGAACGACATGCGCTTTGCCACGCCGCAGGGCTTCAACACCGGCGAGCAGTTCTTCCAGTACCTGAAGGACGCCTTCGACGTGCTGTACGCCGAGGGCGATCCGCAGGGGCTGAACCAGCCGAAGATGCTGTCGATCGGCATGCATTGCCGGCTGCTCGGCCGCCCTGGGCGCTTTCGCGCGCTGCAGCGTTTCCTGGACTACGTGCAGTCGCACGACAAGGTCTGGATCGCGCGCCGCATCGATATCGCGCGGCACTGGATCGAGACGCATCCGTACACGGCCAGTGCGCCGCGGTGATACGCCGCGGTGATACGCCGCGGTGATACGCCACGGCGGTGCGACACGGCAATGCCCCACCGCCATGCCCCTCTCCTGCGAACCCGAACCTGATAACCGAGTCCCGACGTGACCTACACCCTCTCCCAACTGAACGCGATGCCGTCCGCCGAATTCGTGCAGGCGCTGGGCGGCATCTATGAACACTCGCCCTGGGTCGCGGCCAGCGCCGCCGAGCAGCGTCCCTTCGCGGATCGCCAGGCGCTGGCCGCGGCGATGCGCGCCGCCGTCGACCAGGCCGGCGAAGCGGCCCAGCTCAAGCTGGTGCGCGCCCACCCGGAACTGGCCGGCAAGGCCGCGGTGCGCGGCGAGCTGACCGAGGAATCGACGCGCGAACAGAGCGGCGCCGGGCTGAATCAATGCACGCCGCAGGAGTTCGAACGGCTGCAGGCATTGAATGCCCGCTACAACGAGAAATTCGGCTTCCCGTTCATTCTGGCGGTACGCGGCTACGATCGCGCCGGCATCATCGACGAGTTCGCAAGACGCATCGAGAATTCGCCGGCCGATGAGTTGCAAACATGCATCAACCAGATCCATCGGATTGCCCAGTTCCGCCTCGACGACTTAGTATCCGGCTGAGTCGAAATTCCGCTCGCATGGAACATGCGCATGGAGCAAGACCGCGCATCGGGCAAGGCCCCGGCAAGGGATCGCCGGCGCCCTGCCCGATGACACGATGAACGGCGCCCGAAGCCAGCGCCGTCCGCCGCCTGCACCCCCGCCACCGATGCCGGCGGTCATACCAAAAAGAGAACCCGTCAGGGACCCAGTACACAACGTTCCAACAGGATCAAACCACGGAGGTCTTTCATGCAGAAGCAGTTCAAGTTGGCGGCACTGGCCGCGGCCCTTTTCAGCGGCGCGGCCATGGCGCAATCGAGCGTCACGCTCTACGGCCAGGTCGACATGTTCGTCGGCGCGGTCAAGAACCCGGGCACCGGCGAGCGCGCCTGGGTCGCCAATTCGGGTGGCATGCAAACGTCGTACTGGGGTATCAAGGGTGCCGAGGATCTGGGTGGCGGGCTCAAGGCGATCTTCGACCTGAACGGTTTCTATCGCACCGATAACGGCCGCACCGGCCGCTTCGACGGCGATGCGATGTTCAGCCGCAATGCCTATGTCGGGCTGCAGAGCGACCGCGTCGGTACGCTCAAGCTCGGCCGCAACACCACGCCGTATTTCATCTCGACCATCCTGTTCAACCCGCTGGTCGATTCGTACGTGTTCTCGCCGGCGATCTTCCACACCTATTTCACGGCCACCAATGGCACCGTGTTCGATCCGGGCATCATCGGCGATTCGGGCTGGAGCAATTCGCTGGTCTATTCGACGCCGACCTTCGGCGGCCTGACCGCGAACCTGATCTATTCGTT
This sequence comes from Cupriavidus sp. DB3, assembly GCF_020418465.1. Classification (NCBI taxonomy): domain Bacteria; kingdom Pseudomonadati; phylum Pseudomonadota; class Betaproteobacteria; order Burkholderiales; family Burkholderiaceae; genus Cupriavidus; species Cupriavidus sp. DB3. Next base: position 1,862 of record NZ_JAIZPL010000005.1, read on the forward strand.
CGGCGAACAGGCGGGTGCCACCGGCCGCAACAAGTGGGGCGGCAACCTGATGTATTTCAACGGCCCGCTGGCCGCGACGGTGGCCTTCCAGCAGGTCAAGTTCAACAACGTGCCGGGCGATGTCACCTCGCCCGCGACGCTGGCGGGCTTCGACAAGCAGAACGCGGTGCTGGCCGGCCTGTCGTACGACTTCAAGGTGGTCAAGCTGTTCGCCCAGGGTCAGTACATCAAGAGCGACGTGACCAATGCCAGCGGCGACATCAAGCACACCAGCGGCCAGATCGGCGCCTCGGTGCCCATCGGCGCCGGCAGCCTGCTCGCTTCGTATGGCTATGCGAAGGCCGAGAACAATGTCGACGACTTCAAGCGCAACACGTTCGCGATCGCCTACGACTACAACCTGTCGAAGCGCACCGACGTGTATGCCGCCTACTTCTACGACAAGATCACCGGCGCCGAGCACGGCGATTCGTTCGGTGTCGGCATTCGCCACAAGTTCTGATGAGGGGCGGGCCTGAACGGCCCGCGTTTGCCCTCTCGCCTGCCCTCTCCGGCGGAGAGGGCAGCCCCTTCGCTGCGGCGCAATGCCGCAGCACCGCCCTCCTTCCCCGCACCCTTCCCTTTCTTCCCCGCTGCATCGCAACACCTTTTCCCTGCTGCCGCGGCGGGAATGACCGACTTCACCTCATAGGCTCATTCAATTGGCACGGCCCCGGACGAGTGCCTACATTGAACGTCCAGACCACGATTAGCCAAACGAGAGAGGTGACTCATGCGGCGATACGCAAAGACCCGGTCGGAGTTGATGGCGATCCTCAACCAGTGCCTCGATAACAATCCGGAATGCGGCGAGTGCGAATTGCATGCGGTACGCGTGCACCAGCCCGACCATACGGGATGCAATTGGAGCGCCGAGGTGGACTTTCCCCGTGCGGCCGAAGACAGCGTGTCGATGCAATTGCGCGCGGCGAAGTCGATCATCGTCGACATGCGCCAGCAGTACAACGTCTTGCAATAGCGCTGCCTTCGGCGCGACTTCAGCGATTACGCTGCTCCGCAACAGAGCACCGCGGCACCGAAATATCAAGCACCGGAATATCGAGCACCAAGTCGGCGATCACCAATACGACAGGCACCAATACGGCACCAGAACGACGATTGCAACACGCGACCGAATGTCGCAATGAAAAAAGCCGGGCACGCAGCCCGGCTTTTTGTTTGGATCGGCCACCGGCCGACCGTGCGTCGGATCAGCGCAGCGCGCCTGACTCCGCCACCGCCACCGCCGTCATATTGACGATGCGGCGAGTGGTTGCCTGCGGATTCAGGATGTGCACCGGCTTGGCCGCGCCCAGCAGGATCGGGCCCACCGTCACGCCCTGGCCGCCGGTGATCTTCAGCAGATTGAACGCGATATTGGCCGCGTCCAGCGTCGGCATCACCAGCAGATTGGCGGAGCCGGCCAGCTTGGTGCCGGGCAGGAAATGACGGCGCACGTCCTCGACCAGCGCCGCATCGCCCTGCATCTCGCCCTCGACTTCCAGCTCGGGCGCGATCTGGCTCAGGATCTCCTGCGCCGCGCGCATCTTGCGCGCCGAGGCGCGGTTCGACGAGCCGAACATCGAGTGCGACAGCAGCGCGACCTTCGGCGTCAGGCCGAAGCGGCGGATTTCCTCGGCGGCCAGCTGCGTGATCGCGGCCAGTTCGTCGGCGGTCGGGTCCTCGTTGACGAACGTGTCGGTGATGAACAGCGTGTACTTCTCCAGCATCAGCGCGTTCATCGCCGCCAGCACCTTGGCGCCGGGCTTCAGGCCGATCACGTCGCGCACATGCTCCAGATGCGCCTCGAAGCGGCCCACGGTGCCGCACAGCAGCGCATCGGCATCGCCCATGTGCATCAGCATCGTGCCGATCAGCGTGTTCGAGCGGCGCAGCGCGACCTTGGCCATGTCCGGCGTCACGCCATCGCGTCCGCGCAGCGCGTGGTAGGCCTCGTGATAGGCGCGATAGCGCGGATCGTCCTCGGGATTGACCAGTTCGAAATCGACGCCCGGCTTCAGGCGCAGGCCGGCCTTGTCGATGCGCATCTGGATCACGTGCGGACGGCCGATCAGGATCGGACGCGCCAGGCCTTCGTCGACCACGGTCTGCACCGCGCGCAGCACGCGCTCTTCCTCGCCCTCGGCATAGGCGACGCGCTTGGGCGCGGCCTTGGCGGCGGAGAACACCGGCTTCATGATCAGGCCGGTGTGGTAGACGTATTGCGTCAGCTGCTGGCGATAGGCCTCGAGGTCCTGGATCGGACGCGTGGCCACGCCCGACTCCTGCGCGGCGCGCGCGACCGCCGGCGCGATCTTCTCGATCAGGCGCTGGTCGAACGGCGTCGGGATGATGTAGTCGGGGCCGAACTTCAGTTCCTTGCCGGCGTAGGCGGCGGCCACCGCGTCGTTGGTCTCGGCCTCGGCCAGCTCGGCGATCGCCTTGACGCAGGCCAGCTTCATTTCCTCGGTGATCTTGGTCGCGCCGCAATCGAGCGCGCCGCGGAAGATGTACGGGAAGCAGAGGACGTTATTGACCTGGTTGGGATAGTCCGAACGGCCGGTGGCGATGATGCAGTCGGGGCGCGCGGCCTTGGCCACTTCCGGACGAATCTCGGGCTCGGGATTGGCCAGCGCCAGGATGATCGGCTTGTCGGCCATCGTCTTGACCATCTCGGCGGTCAGCACGCCGGCGGTCGAGCAGCCGAGGAACACGTCGGCGCCTTCGACGATGTCGGCCAGCGTGCGGGCCGAGGTGTCCTGCGCGTAGCGGGCCTTGTTGGCCTCCATGTTGGCGTCGCGGCCGACGAAGATCACGCCCTTCGAATCGACCACGTAGATGTTCTCGCGCTTGACGCCCAGGCTCACCATCGTGTCCAGGCACGCGATCGCCGCGGCGCCCGCGCCCGACACCGCCATCTTGACGCTGCCGATGTCCTTGCCGACCACCTTCAGGCCATTGAGCAGCGCCGCCGCCGAGATGATCGCGGTGCCGTGCTGGTCGTCGTGGAAGACGGGGATGTTCATCCGCTCGCGCAGCTTCTTCTCGATGTAGAAGCACTCGGGCGCCTTGATGTCCTCGAGGTTGACGCCGCCGAGCGTGGGCTCGAGCGCGGCGACGATCTCGACGATCTGGTCCGGGTCGCGCGCATCGAGTTCGATGTCGAACACGTCGATGCCGGCGAACTTCTTGAACAGGCAGCCCTTGCCTTCCATCACCGGCTTGCCGGCCAGCGGGCCGATGTCGCCCAGGCCCAGCACCGCGGTGCCGTTGGTGACCACCGCCACCAGGTTGCCGCGCGAGGTGTACTCCGCCGCGGTGGCGGGGTCCCTGGCGATTTCCTCGCAGGCATAGGCCACGCCCGGCGAATAGGCCAGCGACAGATCGCGCTGGTTCGACAGCGCCTTGGTCGCGGTCACCTGGATCTTGCCCTTGGTCGGGCTGCGGTGATATTCCAGCGCGGCGAGGCGCAGTTGCGCTTCAGGACTGTTGGGGGCGTGTTGCGGTGCGTCACCGCTGGTCTTGCTGCTCATGTCGCTCGTCCGGAAAGAGGCCCAACATGGCGCCGTGCGATGCCGGCAGATGCCGATCGAACAGCCAGGGCCGAAAAAATCGAGCAGCTATTCTAGCCCAGCCGCAGTGCGCGAGTCGCGCCGATGGCGCCCTGCAGGGCCGCAAATGCGGGGAATTTGCGGTTAAAGAGCTTTTACCGGAATAGCGTCAATGGCGAATGGAGCGGAAGAGGCGGATCGGTGCGAACCGGAGGCGAATGCGCCCTGCGCGATCCACCAGTAAAACAAGACGCCGGCATGCCTCCCTTGGCGAAGGCATGCCGGCGTCCATGCCGGCGCACCGGAACCGCGCCGTTTCGCGCTATCTCGCGTTCTTGTCGACCTCCAGCGTCACGCGCCGCGGCCGGCCGCTTTCCATCGGAAATTCCGCGAAGGCGCTGCGCACCAGATACGGCATCAGCCCCGGCATCGTGCTGCCTTCGCTCAAGTTCTGCGCGGTGACCTGGTAGACCCGCTTGTTGCCCGCGGCTTCGCGGATGAAGACGCGCAGGCTGGCCAGCGTGGCGGGCACGTCGCGGATCACCGTCTGCGGCGGCCAGTAGCCCGGGCCCCAGCCCCACGGCCCCCACGGGCGGTAGTAGCCGTACGGACCCCAGTAAGGGCCCCACGGGTACCAGGGATCGGGATAGTAGGTCTCGTGCACGCGCACCAGGCGCGGATCGGCATCGAAATCGAAGCTGACCAGATAGCGCGCCTGCGAGCGGGCCACCTGCGTGAAGCCGTGGCCGGCCAGCGCGTCGGCGATCCAGTTCTGATAGGTGGCGCGGTCCAGCTGCGCCTGCTGCTCCTGCTGGCCCTGGCCCTTCTCGGCCTCGAAGGCGTAGGTTCGCGGCGGATCGTTCTGCCAGCCGGGCTGGCGGAACGCCGTCACGTCGGTGGTCACGGTGCTGGCGCAGCCCGACAGCAGCAAGGCGCCGAGCATCGCGGCACCGGTCCATCGGGTCCACCATCGCGCCCAAGATCGTCCGGACCAGCCTGCCGGCGAGCCGGCGTTGCCGGCCCGCGCAGCTCCCTCACCGCGGCCGCCCACGGTGCCCAGCCATTGGCCCGCCCGTGCACAGGCCTTTCGCCATTGCCACATGATGTTCTTCCTTCTGTTCATGGTCCCGCCGATAGGGTGGTGCTGCCGACAGGGTGGTGCTGCCGACAGGGTGGTGCTGCCGACAGGGTGGTGCTGCCGACAGGGTGGCCCTGCCGCCAGGGCGCCGCCCGAGCGCACCTCGACGGATTGCGCGGGGGCGGTCGGCGGGCCGCCCTCTCGTTGCATCAGACCGGCCGCGTGCGCCGGAATTCCCTTGGCGCCATGCGGCCATGCCGTGCTTGGCTACAATGGATTACCCGGCGCCCGGCTCGCCCGACTCACCGCCTTCCAGGACAGGACCATCCATGCTCCGCACCGATACCCCCGTCACCGTCCACCGCAAGGACTATACCCCGCCCGCCTTCGCGATCGAACACGTCGACCTGGTGTTCGAACTGGATCCGCAGCGCACCGTGGTGACCAGCACGCTGCGCTTTGCCCGCCGCCAGGCCGGCGCGCCACTGGTGCTGGCGGGCGAGGCGCTCGAACTGCTCGGCGTCAGCGTCGACGGCCAGCCGCTCGCCGACTATCGCCAGGACGACGGCGGCCTGACGCTGAACGGGCTGCCCGAGCAAGGCACGCTGCAGATCGTCAGCGCCTGCCAGCCGGAGGCCAACACCACGCTGTCGGGCCTGTACGTCTCCAATGGCAACTTCTTCACGCAGTGCGAGGCCGAGGGCTTTCGCCGCATCACCTATTTCCTCGATCGTCCCGACGTGATGGCGACCTATCGCGTCACGCTGCGCGCGGACAAGGCCGCCTATCCAGTGCTGCTGTCCAACGGCAATCTGATCGGCGAACAAGAGCTGGACGGCGGCCGCCACGAGGCCGTGTGGGAAGACCCCTTCCCCAAGCCCTCCTATCTGTTCGCGATCGTCGCCGGCAAGCTGCAATGCATCGAGCAGCGCATCACCACCGGCTCGGGCAAGGAGAAGCTGCTGCAGGTCTGGGTCGAACCGCAGGACCTCGACAAGACGCAGCACGCGATGGATTCGCTGATCCATGCGATCCGCTGGGACGAGCAGCGCTTCGGGCTGGAGCTCGATCTGGACCGCTTCATGATCGTCGCCGTCGGCGACTTCAACATGGGCGCGATGGAGAACAAGGGCCTGAACATCTTCAACACCAAGTACGTGCTGGCCAATGCGGCGACCGCGACCGACACCGACTTCTTCAATATCGAATCGGTGGTCGGCCACGAGTACTTCCACAACTGGACCGGCAACCGCGTGACCTGCCGCGACTGGTTCCAGCTGTCGCTGAAGGAAGGGCTGACGGTGTTCCGCGACCAGGAATTCTCCGCCGACATGATGGCGCAGCAGGGCGCGGACGACGGCTCGGCCCGCGCGGTCAAGCGCATCGAGGACGTGCGCGTGCTGCGGCAGGTGCAGTTCCCCGAAGACGCCGGCCCGATGGCGCATCCGGTGCGGCCCGACAGCTACGAGGAGATCAACAACTTCTACACCGTGACGGTGTACGAGAAAGGCGCCGAGGTCGTGCGCATGTACCAGACCCTGCTGGGCCGCGACGGCTTCCGCAAGGGCATGGACCTGTATTTCCAGCGGCACGACGGCCAGGCGGTGACCTGCGACGACTTCCTCGCGGCGATGGCGGACGCCAACGGCCGCGACCTGACCCAGTTCGGCCGCTGGTACAGCCAGGCGGGCACGCCCGTGGTCGGCGTGCACACCGACTGGGACGCCGACCACGGGCGGCTCACGCTGACGCTGACGCAGCAATGCCCGAAGGTCGGCATCGAGACCCAGCCCGGCACGCCGGAAAAGCAGCCTTTCCATATCCCCTTCGCCCTCGGGCTGATCGGCGAGGACGGCAAGGACCTGCCGCTGCAGCTCGACGGCGAGGCCGCCGCGGGCGACACCACGCGCGTGCTGAACTTCACCGAGGCGCGGCAGACCTTCCGCTTCGTCAACCTGCCCAAGGGCCCGCGCGCGCCGCTGCCCTCGCTGCTGCGCAACTTCTCGGCGCCGGTGATCGTCGATGTCGACTACAGCGATGACGAGCTGACCTTCCTGCTCGCGCACGACAGCGATCCGTTCAACCGTTGGGAAGCCGGCCAGCGGCTGGCCACGCGCGCGCTGCTGAAGCTGGTCGCCGACGTGCAGGCCGGGCGTGAGCTCGAGCTGGACCACGCGCTGATCGGCGCGTTCCGCTCGGTGCTGACCGACACCTCGCTGAGCCCCGCGTTCCGCGAGCAGGCGCTGATGCTGCCGGCCGAGGCCTATCTGGCCGAGCGCATGGGCGTGGCCGACCCGGCGGCGATCCATCGCGCGCGGCAGTTCATGCGCGCCGGCCTCGCCCGCACGCTGCAGAGCGACTGGCTCGGGGCCTACGAGACCAGCGCGACCACCGGTCCGTATCGTCCCGACGCGGAGTCGGCTGGCAAGCGCGCGCTGCGCAATCTCGCGCTCGGCTATCTGGTCGAGGTCGGCGACGACGCGATGTATGCGCTGGCCGGCGAGCAGTATCAGCAGGCCGACAACATGACCGACCGCTTCGCCGCGCTGACCGCGCTGGTCAACAGCTTCGCGCCGGGCCGCGAGGCCGCGCTGGCCGACTTCTACCAGCGCTTCGAGCACGATCCGCTGGTGGTCGACAAATGGTTCTCGCTGCAGGGCATGCAACGCGGCGAAGTCGGCCCGCATGCGGGCAAGCGCACCATCGACACGGTGCGGGCGCTGATGCAGCATCCCGCCTTCACGCTGCGCAACCCCAACCGGGCGCGGGCGCTGATCTTCAGCTTCTGCTCGGGCAACCCGGCGCAGTTCCATGCCGAGGACGGTTCCGGCTACGAGTTCTGGGCCGAACAGGTGCTGGCGCTGGACGCCATCAACCCGCAGGTGGCGGCGCGCCTGGCGCGCGCGCTCGACCGCTGGCAGAAGTACACGCTGCCGCTGCGCGACAGGATGCGCGCCGCGCTGGAGCGGGTCGCCGCGGCCGACAAGCTGTCGCGCGACGTGCGCGAGATTGTCGGCAAGGCGCTGTCGGCTTGATGCGGTCCGCCGTGGCCGATGACGGTGCGGTTTGGGGGCGCAGCCGGGTGCCCGGTTTGGGGGCGCGGTTAGGCTCCCCGTTGGGGGCGTGGTTGGCGGCCTGCCAGGGTGCCCGCCGGAGGTCTCGGGCGGGTGCCAGTTGGGTGCGATAGCGAACCGGCCATCGCGGTCCCGGCCCACCGGCATCGGTGGGCCGCCCGCCCCGGCCTGTAGAATGGCGGCCATTCAAGGAGGAAACCCATGACTCGCATCAGCCTGACCCGCTATCTGGTCGAGGAACAACGCAAGCACAACACCATCCAGCCCGAATTGCGGCTGCTGATCGAGGTGGTCGCACGCGCGTGCAAGGCCATCTCCAACGCGGTCAGCAAGGGCGCGCTCGCCGGCGTGCTCGGCTCGGCCGGCACCGGCAACGTGCAAGGCGAAACCCAGCAGAAGCTGGACGTGATCGCCAACGAAGTGCTGCTCGACGCCAACGAATGGGGCGGCCACCTGGCCGCGATGGCGTCGGAGGAAATGGACTCGTTCTACGAGATCCCGAACCGCTATCCGAAGGGCGAATACCTGCTGCTGTTCGATCCGCTCGACGGCTCGTCGAACATCGACGTCAACGTGTCGATCGGCACCATCTTCTCGGTGCTGCATATGCCCAAGCCGGGCCAGACCGTCACCGAGAGCGACTTCCTGCAGCCGGGCACGCATCAGGTCGCGGCCGGCTACGCGGTGTACGGCCCGCAGACCACGCTGGTGCTGACCGTCGGCAACGGCGTCCATATGTTCACGCTGGACCGCGAGGCGGGCAGCTTCGTGCTGACGCAGTCGGACGTGAAGATCCCCGAGGACACCAAGGAATTCGCGATCAACATGTCCAACATGCGGCATTGGGCCCCGCCCGTGCGCCGCTACATCGACGAATGCCTGGCCGGCGAGGAAGGCCCGCGCGGCAAGAACTTCAACATGCGCTGGATCGCCTCGATGGTCGCCGACGTGCACCGCATCCTGACGCGCGGCGGCATCTTCATGTATCCGTGGGACAAGCGCGAGCCGGAGAAGCCGGGCAAGCTGCGCCTGATGTACGAGGCCAACCCGATGGCGATGCTGGTCGAACAGGCCGGCGGCGCGGCCACCAACGGCCATCAGCGGATCCTCGAGGTCCAGCCGGAAAAACTGCACCAGCGCGTGTCGGTGATCCTCGGCTCGAAGAACGAGGTCGAGCGCGTGACCGGCTATCACCGGGAAGCGCAGGCAGGCGGCTGATACGCCTGGCTGCACCGCGGCCGGCCGTTGCGCCTGCCTGCGGACCGGCCTTTGTGCCCGCACGGTGACCGGCCTCCGGGAGAGGCCGGTCTGATCCGGACCGGCTTCGACGTGCCCGTCCTCGCCTTGCCTCGCTGAATGGGAGCCAACCGCAGTGCGGTGGCTCCTTTTTCTTTGGGCAGCGCAAATCAGAATCCGCTCATTTCCCCCGCCTCGCCGCGTCCCTACCCTGCTGTTTTCTGCACCACACTCCTCCCCCAACAAGCAGCAAGGAAACCGCGATGGTCCCCCTCTCGGATGCCGGCGCCCGCTACGCCATCACCCCACCGATCAACCCGCCGGCCACCGCCATCACGCCGGCAAACCCGCCCTGCGGCGAGGCCCCGTTCGAACGCGCAGCCGTGCAGGCCCTCGCCATCCGGCTGCACGAGACGCTGGACGTCGCGCTGCATTACGGTCTGAGCGACGGCATCGACCTGCATGTCTGCGACCTGCGCCAGCTGGCCAACTGGGGCGTGCCGATCAGCGCCCAGGAGCGCGAGTTGTACTTCTATCCGTGGACCATCGACGCGTCGGACCCCGTCTTTCCGGTCACGCTGGTCCGCCTGCGCGAATTCGTCGCCGCGATCGACGCCATGCTCGCCACCCTGACACGGCCCGACGAGCCCATGCCCGCCCATCGCGCCGATGCCGCCAATCCCGCCAATCCCGCCAATCGCGCCGATGCCGCCAATCCCGCCAATCGCGCCGATCCCGCCAATACGGCCTCTCCCGCCGACCGCACCTTCGGCTGACCGGCGCCGACACGGGTGGTGAAAAAAGTGCGCCGAGGGGCTTCACAGCCGCCTGATCCGCTGCTATTATTGCGGGCTCTATCCGGTTCCAAACCGGTAGTGTTGCCGAAGTAGCTCAGTCGGTAGAGCAGCTCATTCGTAATGAGAAGGTCGGGGGTTCGATTCCTCTCTTCGGCACCAATGGATCCAAGCACAAAGCCCAACCCGCGCGGTTGGGCTTTGTCGTTTCTGGGGGCCCTGCGGCCACCATGCTCAACCCGATCCGGCGATCGCGGGTCTGTTGACGAAACCTGTCATGGTTCGCGAGCGCTCGTCGTGGCTGTCCGGATAACGATGATGCCCACCAAGAGCGTGATGACCAGCGCCGCATGGAACGCCTTGTCCTCCCACGTTTGCGGGCCGAAACCGAGTGCAATCGCAAAGGCGCCAACGAGTGTGCCCAGCAACGCGAAGCCTTGCGCACCGAATGCAATCCAACGTGCCCGCGAAGGGAGGATCAAGCAAGCCGCGAGGCCCAGAACCAGCACAGCTCCAATCACGCCTTCCGCGGTCGCGGCACGCGAATGCGCATAACCGGCGAACAGCACACCGGCATGGACCACAGAAGCCAGCGCGAAGAGCACGCACTCGCCGGCAAGGAAAAGAAGCATTGTCGTGCGGCGGTTCATCGGCGGCCGCCGCCTCGACGGTCTGCGCGGTGAAGCCCCATTCGGGCGAGAGCGTCGTTCAGCACGCCCCTGTCATTGGCTTCGCCGCACGGGGATCGCCACAGCACAAAGCCATCGGGACGAACGAGCACAGCACCGCTGCTGTCGAGGCCGTAGGCCGCCGGCCATCGGTCCTCGGGAATGAGCCCGCCGCCGGATGAGGAAAGCAGATGCAGATCGATCGGAATGCCAAATTCCTCCGTGACCGCCTCCGTAACCGCTCGCCACGCTGGTCGACTGCATAACAGGACAAGATTCCGGCCAAACAGGTCGTGCGTCGAAATCCGGTTCCCATCGCATTCGATCACGAGATGGGGCGCGCGCGTGCCGGGTTGGCCCGACAGTCCCGCCACGGGCTCGAACGGCCGATCGGGCGGCGGGCCCTCGAGCGACACGGCCCCGGCATCGTAGCGCTGGCCGAACACAACATCGTAGTCGTCGACCAGGGGAACCGGAGCGGGCAGGCGGCCCGCAGGATCCTGGAACCATTTCTGCAGACGGGAGAGCGCCTGCGCCAACGTGGCGGCGATTACCGGACGACGCTCCTGATCATAGGTACCGAGCAGCCTCTCGTCCGCCTCGCCACGGACGACCATGGCGAGCTTCCATGCAAGGTTATGGGCGTCGTGGATGCCCGAGTTGCCACCGAAAGCACCAGTCGACGGCATAAGGTGCGCGGCATCGCCTATCAGGAAGCCGCGGCCTTCACGAAAGCGGTCGGCAATGCAAGCGGCCACTTCCCATGACCGCGCGTCGACGAGATCCGCCTTGACGCCGGATCGCCCGGCGGCACGCTCGACCAGTTGGCGGCAGCAATGCGCATCGAACGATTCCGGCCGTTGGCCCTCTTCCGGAAAATATTGCAGTGCCAGCAGCCAACGTCCGCCTTCGCGAGGCGTCATGGTGCCGTTGAGATCGCTGACGAAGCAGGAGGTGAAGCGCTTCCCATTGAGTACCGGCGGCAGGTCGGTATCGAAGATGACGTTCATCCAATGCTGCAGCACACCGGGACCAGTGCGGCCGATACCGAGCTGGTCCCGCAGCGTTCCGTTTGCGCCGTCCGCACCGATCAGGTAGTCGGCGCCCACGGTCTCTTCCGCTCCGCTTGCCCGATGACGAATGCGGGCGTGAACCCGACGCTCGTCCTGCTCAAACGAGACGAACTCGGTGTTGAACCGTATGTCGGCACCAAACTGCTCGGCGCAATGCCGCAGAATCGGTTCGAGGACATGCTGGTCACAAGTCGCGGGCTGCGTGGGGCTGTATGGACTGGCGTCAGGCCAGGCCGGGCCGCTCCAATGGACATCGGGATCCGCGAGGTTCCTGGCTCGCGCAATGCCGCCGCCCTGCTGGTCGCCGGTGCGGCTGGCGCGTATTTCCGTCTCCAGGCCAAGGCCCCGAAAAATCTCCATGCTGCGCGGCGATATCCCGGCAAACTTGTATTGAATCGACGTATCCGGATGACGCTCAATGACCATGCAGCGCACGCCCTGACGGGCAAGAAGCGCGGCGGCCGTCAGGCCGGAGAGCCCGCCGCCGACGACAAGAACCGAAGTTTGCGTGCCCATGGAACCTCTCCTGGTTGACGCGCGCGAAGGCCTCCGCGCAAAACTTTCATTGACAAAAATATTTGACCAATCAAAATATGTCAACCTCCGCCAAACGACAGGGCAGCATGACGAAATCCCCCGACAGCAGCGGCGAACGCGCAGCCGAGGCGTGGCGCTCGATGTTTGAGTTCCTGATGCGCTCCGCGCCGCAGCGCTTGCGGACTCAGCAGGAGCACGGGCTCACGCCGAACGATTCCCGCGCGTTGTTTTCACTGGATGAAGACGGAAGACCCATCGGCGTGCTTGCCCGCGAATGGGGATGCGATCCATCGACCGCCACCTGGCTGGTCGACCGGTTGGAGCGTGCGGAACTGGCCGAGCGCATTCCTTCGCCTGACGACCGTCGCGTAAAACTCGTCCGCGCGACGAAGAAGGGCCTCGAGACCAAGACCGTGCTGATGGCGGCCTACCACCGTCCTCCAGCGGAAATGTCGAGCCTTTCGCCCCGCGAGTTGGACGAGTTGACCCGCATCTGCAGGAAGTTGTGCGGTCGCTGACGGGACGCCGATTCAAAGGGCCCTCCTGATTGCCCCGCCTTTCGGAATCCGCTCAACGCCAACCGCGCTGGCGCCGGATAAGCTCGAACCTCCTCCATCCGCTCGAGCTCGTCATGAATCCGATCACCCCTCACCGTCGGCCACAGGTATTTGCCTTTGCATCCATGCCCGAAGCCCCGCCCTCGCAGAACGTCGCGGCAATGCCCAAACACGGCGCGGACGACAACGGCCCGCCGGATTGCACCGCAGTGCGCGCGATGGCGATGCGATTGGACCAGGCGATTGGCAGCGCCGGCTCGAACGATCCCGATGCCTTCGTCACGCTCCGCGTCGCCGACCTGCGGCAAATGGACAGCTGGGGCGTCACGATTCACGGCGAAACGCTGCGAAGTTATTTCGACCTCGGCTCGATCGACGACGTGGAACAGCGCTATCCGGTAACGCTGGACGAAGCGCGATGGTTGCGGCGCGCTCTTGCGGCGTTGAATGATGGTCATTGCGCGTCCATCAATCGGAATCGGCGTTGGCGGCCGATGGCCTAGGAGCCGTGCCCCGGGCACCTGTTTCGTTGGAAGCGCGGCGCCCCTATCCCATCTACCTTTCGCCGGTCAACCCCACTTTGCGGCCCCCACTTTTGGGAAACGCCTTGTTAATATCCCGCGCGGCTTCGGCCGATAAAAACAACGGTGAATAACAAGGAAAAGAGATGAGAAATTGGACGGGATTTACCGCAGCGGTATTCGCGGCAATGGTGCTGAGCGGATGCGGCGGCGGCGGTGGGGATGATGGCGGCAACGACACGGGCTTCCAGCTGTCGGCCAGCCTGGACGGCACGCCGGTCAGTGGTTTTGCGCTGAAGGATGGTGGCACCACGACGCTCAATATCGAGTCGGGCCAGGAAGTGCGTCTGAGCGCCAGCAACGGCGTGACGTGGACGGCCAGCATGGAAAAGACCACGATCCAGCCCAAGAGCCAGAACAGCGCCGTGTGGGATGCCGTGCTGATCAGCCCGGAAGGCGGCACGGTGACGCTGGTGGCCAAGTCCGCTGCAGATGCGACCAGGCTTGCGACGATCCGTATCGAGGTGCCGCCGCACCGCTATGCGCGGGTGGCGGCCAAGGTCGGTGAAACCACCTTCTGGCGCGAGCAGGGAACGACTGTCGACGGATCCCAGATCGACGTCACCTATCGGGATACGACGGAAGCGGTCGATGCACAGGGTGGATTCACGATGAACCGCTATCGCATCGACGGCACGCTGACCGACACCTTCCTCAACGACGCCGACCGCAACCGTACGGCCCGCATTCGGGCAAGCAATCCAACCCAGACCTGCACGTTCACGCCGAAGCGCGAACATTTCCAATACCCGATGTTCGTCGGCAAGACCTGGACCTCGGGCTGGCAGTATCAGTGTGGCGCGTATCACGAAACCGCCGCCTTGCAAGCCAATGTGGAAGCCTTCGAGCAAGTCGCCGTCGGCAGCGACACGTTCGATACGCTGCGCATCAAGTATGACGTGGCCTTCACCAATTCGAACGACGGCACCCTGTCCAACGGCATCACCGGCAATGCTGCCTATCGGATGAACTACCGCTGCTGGTGGGCTACCGAACTTGGCCGCGCGGTCAAGTGCGAGTTCAACTACAGCTATGCCGGCATCGAGCCGGCCGGCCATATCCGACACTACGTGCAGACGGCAACGTCGCTGCAATAAGGCAAGCGCGGAAAGCCATCCACTCGATGAAAAACGGCGCCGCGGCGCCGTTTTTTTATTCCCGCACCACCCCGATCCCCTCGCCGACCAGCCGAAGTTCCACCTTCGGCATGTCCTCCATCACGCGCATGGCCTTCTGGCCGATGGTGACGCTGACCCCGCCGTGCACCTTCTTGCCGACCACCACGGCGGCGTCCGGGCGCGGGTGCAGCTGCTCGGTCAGCCTGGCCAGATGGGCGTCGGTGTCGAGCATGTCGCGCGTGTACTTGAACAGGGTGGCCCGCGCCTTCTCGCGCAGTTCCGGCGTGGCGCGCTCGGGGTTCTTGGCGAAGAAGGCCATCAGTTGCTGGATCTTGGCCTGCTCCTGTTCCTGCCGGCGCTTGTCCGCCTCGAGCGCGGCCTTTTCGGCGTCGGCATAGGGGTTCAGGCCGACGTGGATGGCGGTGGCGGTGCCGGCCGGCGCGCCAAGCGTGCCGGTGCGCACCGCATGCCAGGCGCGGCAGCGGCCGCCGGTGATATTGCCGCTGCCGACGGCTGGATCGCCCGCAGTGATGGTCTCGCCCGCGGCGACATCGCTCTGGCGAATGCCGCTGTCGACGGTGACCGTGGTGCCGGCTTCGACCACGGCGTTTTCGATGAAGCGGGCATGCACCGATCCCTTGCACTGGATCCGCGCGACGGCGCTGGCCGGATCGTGGGGTCCCTCGGACTTGCCGATGATGCCGCCGCTGACGACCACATTGCCGCCTGCCTCGACATGGGCGGCCTCGATGGTGCCGCCGACGATCACGTCGCCGGCCACGCGGACCGACATGCCGGTCTTGATATCGCCGCTGACGCGCAGCGTGCCTTCGAACGCAATGTTGCCGGAGTGCATGTCGACCGCGTCCACGGCGACGACCGGGTTGACGCTGACGCCGCGCGCGCGCACCGACGGCAAGCCCGCCACCGTCGCCACCAGCAGATTGGGGTCGTTTGCGTCCTGGGCCACGCCGTTCAGGCGTTCGGCGAACGGCGTGTCGGCGACCTCGGGAGCCGGCAACACGCGGCCGAACACGTCTTGCCCCGCGGTGCCCGGCACCGCCGGGATACGCCGCATCAGATGCGTGCCGGGCTGCACCAGCAACAGGTTGCCGAGGTCGCGCAGATCGATGCGGGCGCGGTCGTCCTCGGCGCCGCCGCGGCGCGGCTCGAGCAGGTTGATGAAGCGCGCCGGCGTGCCGCGCGTCGGCGCCGTGCCGTGCACGATCGGCAGATCATCGCAACGCCCCGCGGCGAAGGCCTCGGCCAGCGCCGGCTCGTCGACGGGCAGCTTGATGCCGCGCCCCGCCAGCACGATACGGACGTCGTTGGGCTGCACCGCGCGGCCGCCCTCCGGCGGCCATAGCGTCAGCCGCACCGTCAGCGAATCGGCATCGATGTCGATCTCGAAATAGCCGTCGACCAGCTCGCCGATCACCGCCTCGGCCGGCGCGCCATCGCGATGGCAGGTCAGCAGGAAGGCCGCGATAGCCTGCTCATCGAGCTTCGCTTGCGCCCAGCCCTGGGCCTCGAGGGCCGCCATCAAGGCAGCGCGATCGGGCGGCCCCCCGGCCCCATCGGCCCCATCGGCCCCATCGGCCCCATCGGCCCCATCGGCCCTACCGGCCCTATCGGCCTCCGCCGGCGGCTCGTACCGCGCCCGCACGGACTTGTCCGTGTTCTCCACCCACACCCGTACAACCGAAGCTGCTACGTCGCCCATCGCGTCCTCCAGCCGTCTGCCTTTGATTTATCGTTGTTGTCGGGGCGGCACCCGAGTCGGCATGCCGCCTGTCCGTCACCTACGGCGGATTTCGGCAAAACTTTAGGAAAATTTTTTCGGGACGCCTTCCGGTAAACTGTCGCCCTGCCCGCCCGGGCCCTCGCCGCTCCCCAGACGCGGCGCTTCGGGACCCGGGCCAACCCCGCCGTATCCCATGTCGAACACCCACGAAATCCGTCCCGGCCAGTCGATCGAGCTGCTCAAGGAACTCCATATCCTGACGCGCGACGGCAAGATGAACCAGGACAGCCGCCGCAAGCTGAAGCAGGTCTACCACCTCTATCAGTTCATCGAGCCGCTGCTGCAGGACCTCAAGCGCGACCATGCCGACCTGACGCTGGTCGACCATGGCGCCGGCAAGTCGTATCTCGGCTTCATCCTCTACGATCTGTTTTTCAAGACGCAGCAGGACCGCTCGCATATCTACGGCATCGAAACGCGCGAGGAGCTGGTGCGCTCGTCCACCGCGCTCGCCGAGCGGCTCGGTTTTCCGGGCATGTCGTTCCTGAACCTGTCGGTGGCGGAGTCGATCACCTCGGAGCGGCTACCCGCCACGGTCGACATGGTCACGGCGCTGCATGCCTGCAATACCGCGACCGACGACGCGATCCGCTTCGCGCTGACCAAGCGCGCCAAATACATCGTGGTGGTGCCCTGCTGCCAGGCCGAGGTCGCCGCCGTGCTGCGCAGGAACAAGTCAAAGACGCTGGGCAATCCGCTGACCGAGATCTGGCGCCATCCGCTGCATACGCGCGAATTCGGCAGCCAGGTCACCAACGTGCTGCGCTGCCTGCAGCTGGAAGCGCACGGCTATCAGGTCACGGTGACCGAGCTGGTCGGGTGGGAACACTCGATGAAGAACGAGCTGATCGTCGCCCAGTACAAGGACCTGCCGCGCCGGAGGCCGGCCGAGCGGCTGGCCCACGTCCTCGAAACGCTGGGGCTGGAGGAAATGCGCGAGCGGTTCTTCACGCCCGCCTGAGATTCACCGGGGCGCGCTCACTCGCATCTGGGATCTGGGCATCGCGCCTACTGTGTCGCAGTTGTTGCGTCACACATTGCGCCGCACCTGCCGCGCCGCACCTGCCGCGTCGCACCTGCCGCGTCGCACCTACTGCGGCTCGTCGCCCGCCATCCAGCGCCGCCAGCCTTCGTGGCCGAGCCGGCGCATGGTTTCCTCGTTGCGCTCGTAGATGTCCGCCGCGTCGGGAAAGGCCTCGACCGCGCGCGCGATGCTGTCTTCGCGCAGCAGATGCAGGATCGGATACGGCGCGCGGTTGGTGTAGTTCTCGATATCGTCGGCGTCGGTGCCGGCGAACTGGTATTGCGGGTGGAAGCTGGCGATCTGCAGCACGCCGGCCAGTCCGAGGCTGTCAAGCAGGCGTTCGGCCAGATAGAGGAAATCGTTGTAGTCGGCGAAGTCCGCCAGCATGTCGGGGACGATCAGCAGCGTGGTGTCGACGCGCGCGGGATCGGCCTGCGCCAACCCCTTCAGCTCGGCCTCCAGCGTGTCGAGCAGCGCCTCGGCATCGGTCGCCTCGCAGACCACGTAGCGGATCTGCTCCTTGACGTGGACGCTCTTGGCGAACGGGCACAGATTGAGCCCGATCACGGCCCGCGTCAGCCAGTGGCGCGTGGCGTCGAGGATCGCCTGCTGCTGCGACGGCGCCATCGCTCAGGCCGCCTTGCCGACCCGGCTGACGATATCGAGGGCGACCGCCTCGGCGACCTCGATACCGTCGATCGCCGCGGAATAGATGCCGCCCGCGTAGCCGGCGCCTTCGCCCGCGGGGTAGAGGCCCGCGACATTGATGCTCTGGTAGTCGTCCTTGCGGCGGATGCGCAGCGGCGACGAGGTCCGCGTCTCGACGCCGGTCAGCACGGCGTCGTCCATCGCGAAGCCCGGCACCTGGCGCTCGAACGCCGGCAGCGCCTCGCGAATCGCCTCGATCACGTAGTCGGGCAGCGCGGTGCTCAGATCGGTCGGCGTCACGCCCGGCTTGTACGACGGCTCGACGGTGCCCAGCGCGGTCGACGGCCGCCGCGCCAGGAAGTCACCCACCAGCTGGCCCGGCGCGCAGTAGTTGCGCCCGCCCAGTTCGAAGGCGCGTTCCTCCCAATGGCGCTGGAAGTCGATCCCGGCCAGCGGTCCGCCCGGATAGTCGTCGGGCGTGATGCCGACGACGATGCCGGCATTGGCATTGCGCTCGGCGCGCTTGTACTGGCTCATGCCGTTGGTCACCACACGCCCCGGCTCGGAAGCGGCCGCCACCACGGTGCCGCCCGGGCACATGCAGAAGCTGTACACCGAACGGCCGTTGCTGCAGTGGTGGACGATCTTGTAGTCGGCCGCGCCCAGCAGCTTGTTGCCGGCGAACTTGCCGAAGCGGCTGCGGTTGATCATGCCCTGCGGATGTTCGATGCGGAAACCCAGCGAGAACGGCTTGGCCTCCATGAACACGCCGCGGCGGTACAGCATCTCGAAGGTGTCGCGCGCGCTGTGGCCCACGGCCAGCACGACCTGCTCGCACGGCAGATAGTCGCCATTGGACAGCTGCAGTCCGCGCACGCGGCCGCCATCGATGTCGATGTCGTCGACGCGCGTGCCGAAGCGGATCTCGCCGCCGAGCGCGAAGATCTCGGCGCGGATGTTCTCCACCATCTTGACCAGCCGGAACGTGCCGATGTGCGGCCGCGCCTTGAACAGGATGTCCTCCGGCGCGCCGGCCTTGACGAACTCGTGCAGCACCTTGCGGCCGTAGTGCTTCGGGTCCTTGATCTGGCTGTAGAGCTTGCCGTCCGAGAAGGTGCCGGCGCCGCCCTCGCCGAACTGCACGTTGGACTCGGGATTGAGCACGCTCTTGCGCCACAGCCCGAAGGTGTCGCGGGTGCGCTCGCGCACTTCCTTGCCGCGCTCCAGGATGATCGGGCGGAAGCCCATCTGCGCGAGGATCAGCCCGGCCAGCAGACCGCACGGGCCCATGCCGATCACCACCGGACGCGGCGTCGTCGCATGCTGCGGCGCCTGCGCGACGAAGCGGTACGTCATGTCCGGCGTCACGCTCCAGTTCGGCTTGCCGGCCATGCGCTTGCGCGCCGCCTCCTCGTCCCTTACCTCGATATCGACGATGTAGGTCAGCTTGATATCGGAACGCTTGCGCGCGTCGTGCGCGCGGCGGAACACGGTGAAGGACACCATGCCGTCGCCCTTGACCCCGATCTCGATCAGCCGCGCACGGACGGCGGCCTCCAGGTCACTTTCTGAATGGTCGAGGGGGAGCTTGAGTTCACTGAGGCGTAGCATGGGGGGCAATGTATTCGGCGGCCGAACGGCGGGTCCGATGGCCGGACCGCAATTCTAAAGCCTTTCGGCCGCGGCGGCCCCTTGCGGCGGCCGCCGCGCCCCGCCCCGGAAGATCGTCAGTCCTGCGCCGGCACCTGCCCCAGCAGCGCGGCGTAGCGCGCCATGTCGACATTGCCGCCGGACAGGATGATGCCGACCCGCTTGCCGGCGATCGGCGCCTTGCCCGCGAAGGCCGCGGCGGCGCCGAGGCAGCCGGTGGGCTCGACCACCAGCTTCATGCGGCCGGCAAAGAAGCGCATCGCCTCCACCAGCTGGGCATCGCTGACCGTGACGATGTCGTCGACCAGCTGCTGCAGCACCGGGAAGGTGTAGTGGCCCAGATGCTGGGTCTGCGCGCCGTCCGCGATGGTGTCCGGCGTGCGGATCTCGACGATGCGTCCGGCGCGCAGGCTCTGCTGGCCGTCGTTGCCCGCTTCCGGCTCGACGCCGATGATCTTGCAGCCGGGATGCATGGCCCGCGCGGCCACTGCGCTGCCCGACAGCAGCCCGCCGCCGCCCAGCGGCACCAGCAGCACGTCGAGCGGGCCGGCCTGCTCGAACAATTCCTTGGCGGCGGTGCCCTGCCCGGCCATCACGTGCGGATGGTCGAACGGCGGGATCAGCGTCAGCCCCTGCTCGCGGGCCAGCCGTTGGCTGATTTCCTGGCGGTCCTCGGTATAGCGGTCGTACAGCACGACTTCGCCGCCATAGCCGCGCGTCGCGGCGATCTTGGCCGCGGGCGCGTCCTTGGGCATCACGATCACCGCGCGGGTGCCGAACAGCCGCGCCGACAGCGCGATCGCCTGCGCGTGGTTGCCCGAAGAAAACGCCGCGACACCGGCGGCGCGCTGCTCGGGCGACAGCTGCGCGATCGCGTTGTAGCCGCCGCGAAACTTGAAGGCGCCCATGCGCTGCAGGTTCTCGCACTTGAAGAACAGCCGCGCGCCGGTCTGCGCGTCGGCGGTGGCCGAAGTCAGCACCGGCGTATGGTGCGCGACGCCACTGATGCGGCGATGCGCCTCCACGACATCGGTGAACGAGATGGCCAATTGCGTCATGGGACAGCACTCCTTGCAGGGAAAGACGTACGAACTTCGAAGGGAAAGGTGTCGGCTCGGCTTCAATGCGCGAGGCGCCGGCGGCGCCAGCCGGAAAGTATGCGCGCGATACGGGTCCGCGAGAATACCCGGGCACGCTGGCGCAGCCGCACCGCGGTATCGCGCCGCGCTCGCAGGGTGAACCACCCGGAGCGGGACAGCGCGACCACGCTGCCCGGCGGCAGCGGCCGCCGCGGCCAGTGCAGCGTCTCGGCCAGCAGCAGCGGCGGCTCGATCAGTTCCACGTCGCCATCGGCGACATGCAGCTCGGTGCCGGCTTTGGCATGGAAGGCGAACGATTGCCCGGCGCGCAGCGTCAGCGCGCGGTGCAGGTAGATGGGATGGGGCAGCAGGGAGAGGATGGACATGATGGCCTCGGCAGGTTCGGCTGCGTCTGCGTGTCACCGACACAGCGGTAAAGACCGGCCGGTATCGGGAGTGCCGCGATCAGTACCGCGATCAGTACCGCGATCAGTACCGCGATCAGTACCGCGATCAGTGGCGCGATCAGTGGCGCGGTCAGTGCCGCAAGTCAGCGCAGCAATCGAATGAACGCAGAGTACCGGCCGCCGTCGCGGCGCGGCAGGCACACCGCACCGGAACGGACAGCAGAACAGAGCCCCATCCTTCGCTCTGTTACGATACGGCCGAAACTTTTCTGTATCTGTTGCGCATCGGCCGGATGCGCCACCATGCCGCATGGACTCCGCCCCGCTGTACCGCCAACTCGCCGGCCACTATCGGCAAGCCATCGCCGCGGGCACGCTGCTGCCGGGCGAGCGGATGCCCTCGATACGGGCCCTGATGGAGCGCCACGGCGTCAGCCTGTCGACCGCGCTGCAGGCGTGCCGGGAGATGGAGGCGCAAGGGCTGCTCGAAGCGCGTCCGCGCTCCGGCTACTTCGTGCGGCCGCCGGCGCCGCAGGGCACGCCGATCGCCGAACCCTCGGCCTCGCTGCCCGATCCCGCGCAGTACGTCGGCATCCACGCCCGTATCTCGGCCATCATCGCGCGCGGCCGTCGGTATCCCGACGCGGTCAATCTGGCCGGCGCCTGCGCGCCGCCCGAGCTCTATCCGGTCGAAGCGTTGCGCCAGGCAGCCGGCCGTGCGCTGCGCCGCCATCCCAATCTGCTGGGCAGCGCGGTCGAGCCCGACGGGCATCCGGCACTGCGCGCCGCGCTGGCGCGCCAGGCACTTCAGGCCCGCATGACGCTGGCCCCCGAGCAGATCGCCATCACGCACGGCTGCACCGAAGCGCTGAACCTGGCCTTGCGCGCGGTCGCCGGCCCGGGCGATGTCATTGCGGTCGAATCGCCGACCTATTACGGGCTGCTGCAGATCCTCGAAAGTCTGGGCATGCGCGCGCTCGAAGTCCCGTGCAGTCCGCAGACCGGCCTGTCGCTGGAAGCGCTGGAGCTGGCGGCGCAGACCTACGACAACATTCGGGCGGTGGTGGTGGTGCCGAACCTGCAGAATCCGCAGGGCAGCATCATGCCGGACGCGAACAAGGCCCGGCTGGTGCAATGGTGCGAGGCGCGCGGCATCGCGCTGATCGAGGATGACTGCTTCTCCACGCTGGCCGACGACGATGCGCCGCTGGCCGCCGCCAAGGCGTGGGACCGCAGCGGCAACGTGATCTACTGCGCGTCGCTGCACAAGAATCTGGCGCCCGGCATGCGGCTGGGCTGGATTGCCGCCGGCAAATGGCAGGCTCGGGTCGAGATGCTGAAGTTCAGCCAGTCGCGGCCAAATGAGCTGCTGTCGCAGATCGCCGTGGCCGAACTGATGGCATCGGGCGATGTCGACCGGCACCTGCGACGCCTGCGCGCGCGGCTGCGCCATCAGCGGCATTGGGCCGCCGAGACGATCGCGGCGCTGTTTCCGGCCGGCACGCGGCTGTCGGCGCCGCAGGGCGGCATGCATCTATGGGTGGAATTGCCGGACCGGCTGTCGTCGGAGGCGGTGTTCGAGCAGGCGCTCGAGGCCGGCGTGCGGGTGATGCCCGGCGTGGTATTTTCCAACTCGAGCCGCTTCGACCATTGCCTGCGGATCAATATCGGCGCGCCCCGCTCCACCGCACTGGAACAGGCGTATCGGAAGCTGGCCGGCGTGGTGGCCCGGGTGGTGGCGCAGGGGGTGGCGCGACCGGAGCCGCGCTAGCGGGAGGGGTGGAACGCGGTGCCGGGGGCACCGCGTCCGTGCAGTCCGTGCAGCGATGGCATGCAGACCTGTTGCAGGGCTGTTCCAGGCTTTAAGGCCTGCAAGCCTGCCGACTTACAGGAACACGATCAGCGCAACACCGGCGGCGATCAGGCCGAACTTGACCACGTAATAGACCTGGCGGTTCCACGCCTTCAGGCGACGGCGATACTGCCCGCCCAGCCAGACGATGCGGAACAGCTTGTTGATCATGCCGGTCTGGTCGTTCTCGTCGTTGGGCGAACTGGCCGCGCTCATGACCTTGCGGCCCAGCCAGCGGTTGACCTTGCCGGCCCAGCCATAGCGCATCGGCCGCTCGATGTCGCAGAACAGGATCAGCCGGTTCTGGTCGCTGCGGTTCTCGGCCCAGTGCAGATAGGTCTCGTCGAACACCACGCCCTGCCCATCGCGCCAGCTGTGCCGCTCGCCGTCGACCTCGATGAAGCAGCGATCGTCGTTCGGCGTCGCCAGCCCGAGGTGGTAGCGCAGCGAACCGGCAAAGGGATCGCGGTGGGGATTGAGCTTGCCGCCCGGCGGCAGCTCGGCGAACATCGCGGCCTTGACGAACGGCAACTCACGCAGCAGCGCGACCGTGCGCGGGCACAGTTGCTCGGCCGACGGGTGATGCGCCTCGTACCACTTCAGGTAGAAGCGCTTCCAGCCGTATTTGAAGAAGGAATTGAAGCCGGCGTCGTCGTTCTTCTCGGCGGCCTTGATCTTGCGCATCGCGGCCAGCGCCAGCCCCTCGTCGCGGATCTCGGGCCAGGCGGCGCGCAGCTTCTCCAGCTCCGGGAAGCGCTCCACCGGGATGTACGGCGTGCGTGGGACGCCCGAGAAGGCGTACATGAAGCAATTGACCGGCGCCACCAGCGCCGAATGATCCAGCAGCTGCCGCCAGATACGCAGGCGCACCTTGCCGCGGAAATGCACATACAGAATCGCGCCGAGATAGGCCGCGACAATGATCCACTTGACCACCTCGAACTCTCCCTGAACTGCCTCGTGCGAGCCTGCCGCCGTGCGGGCGAAGGCACACGATGAGGTATGAAGGACCGTAGTTTACCTAAACGGCAGGCCCGGCGCAGGAGAGGCGAAATCAGCGGTTGCCGCGGGACTGCCGGGCGATGCGCTCGATCAGCGCGCGGGCATCGTCGGGCGCGCCCTGCAGGGTCAGCAGGCGCGCGTTCAGCACCATGTTCTCGAGGACCAGCTTGGCGGTCGACGCCCACATCGTGGCCAGCACCGCGTCGACCGGCATGCCCGCCGCTTCCATCGCCTGCGAGCGCTCGGCCACCAGGCGGCAGACCAGGGAGCGCAGCGCGCCGTCGTCGAACGGCAGATTGGCATAGTCGATCGGATCTTCCTTCTCGACCTCCACCATCAGTTGCATCAGCATGTCCTCGGTCATCGGCAGCTCCTTGCGGGATGATGAGAGTCGCCCCTTCGGGGACCCGGCGGCGACGGCCGTGGGCGCGCCGCCCATGCGACCGAAGCTACGGCAAACGGCGCCGGGCTGTCAATTCCGCGGCGGGCCGCAGGGAGGACGGCGCCGTTCGCATCGGGCATCGCCTGGGGCGACGAATCGATCCTGCCCGGCGATAGAAAAGCGCCCGACATTCGGGCTGAACGAAGCGCGAGCGCCACAGTCAGACACGTGGTTCTCATTCTCATTTCCAACGGAGACGCACAGACAATGACAAAGCGTTTGTTGTCCGCCATGCGGCAGTACGCATGGTTCCAGGGAGTCAAGCACCACGTCGTCCAGGGCGTCGAGGCGCTGGCCGAACTGCTGAAGTCGCCGTCGGTGGCCGCGCGCGCGGTGGCCGCGATCATCGCCGAGACCGAGCACGGCGTGCAGGTGTGGGTGTCGTACTTCGGCAAGCCGCTCGACCCGCATACCAATTACGTGCTGTGGCCCACCCGCGCGCTGAAGGCCGCGCGCCCGCGCATCGCACTGCCGGGTTTTCCGGCGCGCGACCGCCCCGAGGGTTGACGACGCGCAATGACCTCCGGACCGTCCCTCGGACAGGCGCGCTGTAGGCGACGTCCCGACAGCAGCCTGCCGGCGGGCGCCACTAGAATGGACATCACACCGCCAACCCACAGCACGGAGGCCGAGATGGACATGCCCGAACCGGTACACGACGAAGCGCTGGTCAACCTTTACCTCGAGCGCATCTCGGCGCTGTCGGTCAGCGCGTTCGACGGCGCCGATGTCGGTGAGGAACTGCAGCAGTTGATGACCGAGGCGGTCAGCGAATGCGACGCCAGCAAGACCGCGCCGGTCGGCAACAACCTGCAGGTGCTGGTCGCTCGGCTGCGCGAGCGCGCCGAAGCCGCTGAGCGCGAAGATCAGCCGGCGATACGCGAGACCTTCGAGCAGGCGCTGGCGCTGGCGGGCGGTTCCGCGGGGTAGGCGCGGAACACGGGCACGGCAAGGCGCCAGCGGATCGGAAACGGTGATATCCGAGTTTGCCGGGATATCGGAAGACGGGCGCGGAAGACGGTACTGCGCGGAAGGCGGTACTGCGGAGAGGGGATGATTGCGGGAGTACTGGGGGTACTGCGTGAGAGATACTGCGTGCCGCTGAGATGTCCGCACGGTACCTGGTTCAAGGACCGGGGATCGTGCGTTTTGCCGTGAATCACGGCGACATCTCGGGAATTTGGTTGCGGGGGCAGGATTTGAACCTGCGACCTTCGGGTTATGAGCCCGACGAGCTGCCAGACTGCTCCACCCCGCGTCTGGAAGAACAACATTATGCAGCAATCGCGCCGCCATTGCAAGCATTATTGTCGGCGTCAATCTCGGGCGCCAGGCGCCAATCCATCACAACGTGACATGATCGGCGGCATCGCCCGCGCCGCGACTACCACGAGCACGATCATACTGCGACCGTGACCGTGACCGCGACCGCCAGCTTCAGGACTCCGGCCCAAGAATACGATCCACGCGCGCATAGCCCGCGCTGAACGCCGCGACCTCTGCGGCATGGCGGGTCGCAAAGACCTGGTCGCCGCTGGAGATCATCTCGACATCGCCGGCATCGCTGGGGTCGCCTCCTTCCTGGCCGATGCGGACCTCGTAGGCCCAGCCCGGCGACCCTCCGCCCGGTCGCTCGGACACCAGCACATAGACGTCCATGCCGCGATAGTCCTCGACACGCCAGTCGTCGTCATGCATCGCGCCTCCTGCATTGCTCGGGTACACAGGTTCAGGCTAGGCCGGCCATCCGGTGCGCGCAATGCGAGGGAGACTGACGTGGCTGTCGGAGAATGGCGGAGCCGAAGCGCCGGGACAAGAAGCCAGAGCGCCAAGGTGCCGAGACGCCCGGCCGAAGGGCCAACGCCCAAATGAAGGGCCAATGCCGAACCGAAGCATCTACGCTGAATCCAACATCGACATCGACATCGACATCGACATCGACATCGACATCGACATCGACATCGACATCGACATCGACGCCCCAAAACAAAAACGGCTTGGAGAGAGAGAACTCTCCAAGCCGTTCGAACTGCATGTAGGTGGCGCGGCTGGCAGGATTCGAACCCACGACCCCTTGGTTCGTAGCCAAGTACTCTATCCAACTGAGCTACAGCCGCACGCGAGAAAGAGATTATATCGCGTTTTTTGTTTTTGGGAAGCCCCCTGCACCATCTTTTTCCGCGTCACCCTCGCCGGCCGCTGTTCCTATAATGTCTGCCCATCAAGAAGTGATCCGTACCATGAGCAAGGCTTTTGTCAAAGAACCGTCGGACGACGAAGACGACGACCTCCCGGAAGGCGCGACGCCGCTGCCGGCCGGCACCAAGAACTACATCACGGCGCAGGGCTACCAGCGGCTGCGCGACGAGCTGATGCACCTGATCGATGTCGAGCGCCCGGAGATCGTGCAGATCGTCTCGTGGGCCGCGTCGAACGGCGATCGTTCCGAGAACGGCGACTATCTCTATGGCAAGAAGCGCCTGCGCGAGATCGATCGCCGCATCCGCTTCCTGACCCGCCGGCTCGACAAGGCCGAGGTGGTCGACCCCTCGCTGCAGGGCGACAACGACCAGATCTTCTTCGGCGCGACGGTGACCTACGCCAACCAGTCCGGCGAGGAAAACACCATCACCATCGTCGGCATGGACGAGGTCGATCTGGACGCGCACCGGGTCAGCTGGATCTCGCCGATCGCCAAGGCGCTGATCAAGGCCCGCGAAGGCGATACCGTGCCGCTGCGCACGCCCAACGGCATCGAACAGATCGATATTCTGGAAGTCCGCTATCCGAAGCGCGGCGAGGCCTGAGGCCTGAGGCCTGAGGCCTGCCGCCTGGCGCCTCGCCGCTGCCGGCGGCGCGTCAGCCGTCGTTGCGGTCGCGGAAGATGCGGATGACGTCGGTGTTGCGGCGCAGGGCCCGCATCACGTTGGCCAGGTGCAGGCGGTCGTGGACCTGGATCACGAACTGCATGTAGGTCGCTTCCTGCCGCCCGTTGTCCTGGTGCTCCATCGCGACGTGCGCGACGTTGGCGTCGGCGGCGGTCAGGTCCGCGGCCACCCGCGCGACGATGCCCTTGACGTTGCGCACCAGCACCTTGATCGAGACATCGAAGGCGCGCGTGGTCTTGTTCGCCCACATGACCTCGATCCAGTGCTCCGGATCCTTGCTGTGCAGCCGCTTGGCGACCTTGCAGTCCTGCACATGGATCTGCAGCCCTTCGCCCTTGCCGAGATAGCCGACGATCGAATCGCCGGGAATCGGCCGGCAGCACGCCGAGAAGATCATCGACATGCCCTCGTCGCCGGTGATCGGCACCGCGGGCGCGTCCTCGCTGGCGAAGGTCTGCACCGCCGCCATCAGCGCGGTATCGAAGTCGCCCGACAGCTCCTGCAGCAGGATCTCCATGCGCTTGGCGACCACCGCCGGCACGCGCCGTCCCAGCGCCAGGTCGGCGAAGATGTCGTCGCGCTGCTTGTTGCCGGTCCACTGGATCATCCGCTCCCACACCGGCTGCGGCACCGCCTTCAGGTCGATGCCGAGCTGGCGCGCGGCCTGCTCCAGCAGGCGCTCGCCGAGCTGGATCGCCTCGTCGAGCTTGGTGGTCTTCAGATAGTGGCGGATCGCCGCACGCGCCTTGCCGGTACGCACGAACGACAGCCAGGCAGGATTGGGCTTCGAATACGGGGCGGTGATGACCTCGACGATATCGCCGCTCTTGAGCTCCGTGCGCAGCGGCAGCAGCTCGTTGTTGATCTTGACCGCGACGCACTGGTTGCCCAGGTCGCTGTGCACCGCATAGGCGAAGTCGAGCGCCGTGGCGCCGCGCGGCAGCGCGCGGATATGGCCCTTCGGCGTGAACACATAGACCGCGTCCGGGAACAGGTCGATCTTGACGTGCTCGAGGAATTCCTGCGAATCGCCGGTCTGGCTCTGGATATCGAGCAGCGACTGCAGCCACTGGTGCGCCTGCTGCTGGATGTCGTTGATCTGGTCGGCGTGGTGCTTGTACATCCAGTGCGCCGCGACGCCGGCCTCGGCGATCTGGTGCATCTCGCGCGTGCGGATCTGGAATTCGACCGGCGTGCCGAAGGGACCCACCAGCGTCGTATGCAGCGACTGGTAGCCGTTGATCTTCGGGATCGCGATGTAGTCCTTGAACTTGCCCGGCATCGGCTTGTACAGCCCATGCAGCGCGCCGAGCGCCATGTAGCAGTGCATCTGCGTCTCGACCACGACGCGAAAGCCGTACACGTCGAGCACCTGCGAGAACGACAGCTGCTTGTCGTGCATCTTGCGGTAGATGCTGTACAGCGTCTTCTCGCGGCCGGACAGCTCGGCGACGATGCCCGCGTTGGCCAGCGCGCTCTGCGCGGCCTCGAGGATGCGCGAGACCACCTCGCGGCGATTGCCGCGCGCGGCCCTGACGGCCTTCTCCAGCGTGGCGTAGCGGAACGGCGAGCCGACCTTGAACGACAGTTCCTGCAGCTCGCGATAGGTGCTGTTCAGACCGAGCCGATGCGCGATCGGCGCGTAGATCTCCATCGTTTCCAGCGCGATGCGCCGGCGCTTCTCCGGCGGCACGAAGTCCAGCGTCCGCATGTTGTGCGTGCGGTCCGCCAGCTTGACAAGGATCACGCGCACGTCGCGCGCCATCGCCAGCAGCATCTTGCGGAAGCTCTCCGCCTGCGCCTGCTCGCGGCTCTGGAATTCGAGCTTGTCCAGCTTGGTCAGGCCGTCGACCAGTTCGGCGACCTTGGGACCGAACTTCTCGGCCAGCTCGCTCTTGGTGATGCCCTGGTCCTCGATCACGTCGTGCAGCAGCGCCGCCATGATCGATTGCGCATCGAGCTTCCACTCGGCGCACAGCTCGGCGACCGCCACCGGATGCGTGATGTACGGCTCGCCGCTCTGCCGGTACTGCCCGAGGTGGGCTTCGTCGGAAAACTGGAAGGCCTCCCGGACGAGGGCCTGGTCGGCCGGCTTGAGGTAATTGAGCTTCTCCATCAGGGCGGCGATGGAGATCACCTGCTGCCGCGGCGGCACCGCGGGCTGCGAGGTCGGCCCGAAGAAATGCCGGTACGTCTGCGCGAGGACCGCGTCGATGAAGAGGCTGTCGGCAGCCGGTGCGGCCGCCGCGGCCACCGCGACGCCGCTGTCGGCCTCGCGCGGCTGTGTGGCGGGGACGCTGGCGCCCCGGCTCTTGGCGGGTGCCATCGCCGGCGCTACGGCACGCTCGCCCACCACGTCGTCGCCCAGGGGATCGGGCATGTTGGGCGCGCCGGTGCGCGCCGCGGCGCGCGTCTCCCCCGTGCTGCCCGGTTTGGGCGACGATCGCGAGGAAGAGCGCGGCGACGAGGGCATGATGGCGGCCTGTGGTTCAGACGTGGGCAACGAGTGCGATCAGGGCAATCCGGTCGACCAGAGCGACGATCGGGCGGGATTCCAGAGGAGTTCGCAATGCCGTTGAAAGACCGGGCCGCCAGCCGAAAATCAGGTCGGCACCTTCTTCAGCATTTCGATGCCGACCTGGCCCGACGCGATCTCGCGCAGTGCCACCACGGTCGGCTTGTCCTTGGCCTCGACCTTCGGCGTGTGCCCCTGCACCAGCTGGCGCGCGCGGTAGGTCGCCGCGAGCGCGAGCTCGAAGCGGTTCGGGATGTGTTTCAGACAATCTTCGACGGTAATACGCGCCATATCAAATCTACCTTGAGACAGAACCTATGCGATGGCCGCCATTTTACCGCAGGTGGCCCGCGGCCCCGCGGCCTCGCGTTTCAGTGGATGCCGAGTTCGATGAACAGATCGGCGTGCCGGGCCTTCTGCGACGAGAAACGCAGGCGCGTGGCACGCACCACGCAGCGCAGCTTTTCCAGCGCTTCCTCGAACACGTCGTTGATGATCACGTAGTCGGCTTCGGAGGCATGCGCCATCTCGCTGCCGGCCGCCAGCAGGCGCCGCACGATCACGTTGGGCTCGTCCTGCCCGCGCTTGCGCAGGCGCTCCTCGAGCGCGGTCAGCGACGGCGGCAGGATGAAGACCTCGACCGCGTTGGAGAAGCGCTTGTGCACCTGCTGCGCGCCCTGCCAGTCGATCTCCAGCAGCACGTCGTGGCCGTGCGCCATCTGCTGCTCGATCCAGACGCGCGAGGTCGCGTAGTAGTTGCCGTGGACCTCGGCCCATTCAAGGAACTCGCCGCGATCGCGCGCCTCGCGGAAGGCCTCGATCGTGGTGAAGTGGTACTCGCGTCCATCCTGCTCGCCCGGACGCGGCGGCCGCGTGGTGTGCGAGATCGACAGGCGGATCGACGGGTCCTGCGCCAGCAGCGCGTTGACCAGCGTGGACTTGCCCGCCCCCGACGGGGCCACCACCATGAAGAGGTTGCCGGGGTAGACGGTGTCGATCGCGGTATGCGCTTGCGCCACCGGTTGCGCGGACGCCTGCGCGGACGATTGCGCCGGCGCGCTGGACTGCGCGTTGGGCGAAGACTGGGACGAAGGATGGGACTGAGTCGGGTCGCTCATGTTGGTCATTCGAGATTTTGAATCTGTTCGCGCATCTGCTCGATCAGCAGCTTGAGCTCCATCGAGGCATCGGCGAGCTCCTTGGCCGCGGCCTTCGAGCCCAGCGTGTTGGCCTCGCGGTTCAGCTCCTGCATCATGAAGTCGAGCCGCTTGCCGACCTGGCCGCCCTTGTCGAGGATATGCCGGGTCTCGTTCAGATGCGCCTCGAGCCGGGACAGCTCCTCGGCGATATCGATGCGGATGCCGTAGACGGTCGCCTCCTGGCGGATGCGCTCGCCGATCTCGTCGCGCGACATCGACGGCATGCCGTTCGGCGCGACCAGGTTGAAGGCCTCCTGCAGGCGCTCGGTCAG
The DNA here is from genome assembly GCF_020418465.1 of Cupriavidus sp. DB3. Lineage (NCBI taxonomy): Bacteria > Pseudomonadati > Pseudomonadota > Betaproteobacteria > Burkholderiales > Burkholderiaceae > Cupriavidus > Cupriavidus sp. DB3. The sequence goes on from NZ_JAIZPL010000005.1 coordinate 32,950, forward strand.
TTTTTCCTGATGCTGCGCGATCAGGTCCGGCACCGCGGGCGCCAGGCGCTGCACGATCGCCAGCATCGCGTCGATGCGGTCCACCAGCGTGGCCTTGAGCGCATCGCCCTCGCGGCGGCGCGCTTCGAGCAGCTGCGCCAGCGCGTCCTTGGCGGCGCCGAGCACCGCTTCGCGCAGCGCGTCCTGCGACAGCTCGGGCTCGATCAGCACGCCGGGCCAGCGCAGGATCTCGCCCATGCGCAGCGTGCCGGCCTGGTCGAAGGTCTGCGCGACGGTGGCCTCGAGCTCGCGCAGCTGCGCCAGCAGGCCGGTATTGAGCGCCAGCGCCGCGCCGCCCGCGTCGGTGCGCTGCAGGTTGATGCGGCACTCGAGCTTGCCGCGCGACAGCTTGGCCATCAGCATCTCGCGCAGGGCCGGCTCGAAGGCGCGGCATTCTTCCGGCGCGCGGAACAGCAGATCGAGGAAGCGCGAATTGACGGTGCGGAATTCGACCGACACGGCGGCGGTCCTGCCGCTGGGCGCGCCATGCGCGTCGGTCAGCGGTGCCTGGCGCGTCGCCAGGCCATATCCGGTCATGCTATGGATCATGGATTCGTCTCTTGAAGGGGCTGGCGGCGAGGACCGCACGGCGCGGCGATCGCGGCCGGCCCGGCAGGTGGGCTGACCAACACTGTAATGAACACTGTATTGTAAAGAACTTTGCCCCGCGGGCCCCGCGGGGGCGCGGTCCGGCCCATGCGGACCCATGGCGCAGCCACGCGGATCCATGCCAGGCCCATGCCAGGCCCATACCCGCCCATCGCGGGCTCCGTGGCCGACTCCATCGCCGGACCCCATCCTGGCGTCCGACCGCCCGCGCGCCGCCCTCCCCGCCAGCGTCCCGCGCCGCCCGGCGTTAAAATCGCGCCTGTTCCCCGATTTCCCTTCCAAGAGAGCCTCCATGCGACCCAGTGGACGCGCGGCCGATGCGCTGCGCCCGATCACCCTGACCCGCCATTACACCCGGCACGCCGAAGGTGCGGTGCTGACCGCCTTCGGCGACACCAAGGTGCTGTGCACCGCCAGCGTGCTGGCCAAGGTGCCGCCCCACAAGAAGGGCAGCGGCGAAGGCTGGGTGACGGCCGAATACGGCATGCTGCCGCGCGCCACCCATACCCGCTCGGACCGCGAGGCCGCGCGCGGCAAGCAGTCGGGGCGCACGCAGGAGATCCAGCGTCTGATCGGCCGCGCGCTGCGCTCCGTGTTCGATCTGTCCAATCTCGGCGAATACACGCTGCAGCTCGACTGCGACGTGCTGCAGGCCGATGGCGGCACCCGCACCGCCGCGATCACCGGCGCCTTCGTCGCCGCGCACGACGCCGTCTCGGTGATGCTGCGCGACGGCCTGATTACCGCAAGCCCGATCCGCGACTTCGTCGCCGCGGTATCGGTCGGCATGGTCGACGGCGTGCCGGTGCTCGACCTCGACTACGCCGAGGACAGCGCCTGCGACACCGACATGAACGTGGTGATGACGGGCAGCGGCGGCTTCGTCGAGGTCCAGGGCACCGCCGAGGGCGTACCGTTCTCGCGCGCGCAGCTCGACGCGATGACGCAGCTGGCCGAGCGCGGCATCGCCCAGCTGGTCACGATGCAGCGCCAGGCGCTGGATCTGGCATGACGGCGGACATGAACGCGGGCATGAACGCGGGCATGACGACGGGCATCGCGATGCGCGCGCCGCAACGCCTGGTGCTGGCCTCGAACAACGCGGGCAAGCTGCGCGAGTTCGGCGCGCTGCTGGCACCGCTGGGCTTCGACGTGGTGCCGCAGCGAGAGCTGGGCATCCCCGAGGCCGAGGAACCGCACGTGACCTTCGTCGAGAACGCGCTGGCCAAGGCGCGCCATGCCAGCCGCCTGTCGGGCCTGCCGGCGCTGGCCGACGACTCCGGCATCAGCGTCGATGCGCTGGGCGGCGCGCCCGGCGTCTATTCGGCGCGCTACGCGCAGCTGGCCGGCAAGGAGAAGAGCGACGCCGCCAACAACGCGCATCTGATCGCCGAACTGGCGGGCCAGACCAACCGCCGCGCCCACTACTACTGCGTGCTGGTGCTGGTGCGCCACGCCGACGATCCGTGCCCGATCATCGCGGAGGGCCGCTGGGACGGCGAGGTCGTCGACACCCCGCGCGGCGACGGCGGCTTCGGCTACGACCCGTACTTCCTGCTGCCGGCGCTGGGCAAGACCGCCGCCGAGCTGTCGGCCGAAGAGAAGAACCGCGTCAGCCATCGTGCGCTGGCATTGCAGGCGCTGTGCGAGCGGCTGCGCCGGGATGCGGCCGCCCCCACCGCCCCCACCGCCGCCCACGGCCAGCCATGATTCCGATCGTTCCCGTCCCGGCTTCCGGCGCCGCCGCGCCCGCCCCTGCTGCATCGGGCGGCGACAGCGTCGGCCTGTGGCTCAAGCCGGGGCAGATCTCGCTGCCGGCCTCGCCGCCGCTGTCGCTGTATGTGCATGTGCCCTGGTGCGTGCGCAAATGCCCGTACTGCGACTTCAATTCGCACGCGGCGCCCGACGGCAGCGAGATTCCCGAGGCCGCGTACCTGGACGCGCTGCGCGCGGACCTCGAGCAGTCGCTGCCGCTGGTTTGGGGACGCCCCGTGCATACGGTCTTCATCGGCGGCGGCACGCCGAGCCTGCTGTCGGCCGCCGGCATGGACCGTCTGCTGTCCGACATCCGCGCGCTGCTGCCGCTCGACGCCGATGCCGAGATCACGATGGAGGCCAACCCCGGCACCTTCGAAGCCGAACGCTTCGCCAGCTATCGCGCCAGCGGCATCAACCGGCTGTCGATCGGGATCCAGAGCTTCGACGACGAACACCTGCAGGCGCTGGGCCGCATCCACGGCGGCGCCGAGGCCCGCGCCGCGATCGACATCGCGCTGCGCCACTTCGACAACGTCAATCTGGACCTGATGTATGCACTGCCCCAACAGACGCTGGCGCAGTGCCGGCAGGATGTCGAGACGGCGCTGTCGTACCGCACCTCGCACCTGTCGCTGTACCACCTGACGCTGGAGCCGAACACGCTGTTCGCGCGCTTTCCGCCGGCGCTGCCCGACGACGACACCGCCTACGAGATGCAGGACTGGATCGAGGCGCGCACCGCCGAGGCCGGGTATCGCCATTACGAGACCTCGGCCTATGCGCAGCCGCATCGCGAGGCGCGCCACAACCTGAACTACTGGCGCTTCGGCGACTACCTCGGCATCGGCGCGGGCGCGCACGGCAAGCTGTCGTTCCCGCATCGCGTGCTGCGCCAGATGCGCTACAAGCATCCGGCCACCTATATGGCGCAGGCGATGGCCGGCAACGCGGTACAGGAGGCGCGCGACGTCGATGCGACCGAGCTGCCGTTCGAGTTCATGCTGAACGCGCTGCGGCTGACCGACGGCGTGCCGGCGAGCCTGTTCCACGACCACACCGGCCTGCCGCTGCATGCGATCCGGCGCGAGCTGGCGCTGGCGACCGACAAGGGCCTGCTGGACCCGGACCCGACCGTGATCCGCCCGACCGAGCTGGGCCGGCGCTTCCTGAACGACCTGCAGGAAATCTTCCTGAAGTCGTGAGGCGCAGCGGCCGAACCCGCCGCACCAAAGAAAAAGGCCGCAATTCAGACTTGCGGCCTTTTTCCATCTCACGCTGCCATCGCAGCGGCGGACATCGCGTCAGCGTCAGATCGGCGACGCCATGTCGTTGGCGACCTGCACGCGCTGGCCGACCTGCAGATTGTTGGCCTGACGCTGCGTCACGGTGGCCATGCGGCCATCGTCCAGGCGCACGTGCACGCGATAGACGGTTTCCATGCCGCCGGTGGCGCGCTGTTCGATCTGGTTGCCGGCCACGCCGCCCGCCACCGCACCGCCGATGGTCGCGATGGTCTGGCCGCGGCCGCCACCGATCTGGTGGCCGAGCAGGCCGCCGGCGAGGCCGCCGATCACCGTGCCGAGCAGACCCGAGCTGGCACCGCGCGGTTGCTGGATCGGCTCGATCGCTTCGACGCGGCCGTAGAACACCGAGCCCGCGGGCGCCTGGTAGGCCCCCTGGCCGGTCTGGTAGCCGGCATTGGGGGCACCGTAGCCATAACCGCCACCGGGCGCCGCGCAGCCGGCGGTGCCGATTGCCGCGGCCAGCGCAGCGGTGCCCAACAAAGTCTTGCCATTCATTTAATGTTCTCCTGACTGGGACGAGAAGAGACGGGATGCGGCGCGGCGCCGCTCCCTCCTGCCCTAGGAGATATACATCCAGACAAGGTTCCGCGATGTCGGACGGACGCCGACAGCCCGCGTTTCTTGTCTTCCCGCGGTGCAAGATGTGTAACGAGGCGTTTCCCTGCCCGTTTCCGCGGCCTTTCCGCGGCCTTTCCGCGGCCCGTTTGCCGCCCCGTTTCCCGGGCCCAACCCGCCTTGCTATAATGCGCGGCCGGTCGCAAGGCCGGCCATCAAGGGGACTGGAGACGTGGCCGAGTGGTTTAAGGCAGCAGTCTTGAAAACTGCCGATGGGGTGACCCATCCGTGAGTTCGAATCTCACCGTCTCCGCCATCCGAGGCACAAGGTCCCGGCCCCATCGCGGCCTTCTCTCCGCCCTCACCGCCCTCACCGCCTTCTCCGCCCTTATTGCCCGACCTTATTGCCGGCCCTTGTTCCCGGGCACGTATCCGGGCCCTTGTCCCGCCCCTTCATCCCCCACCCACACATCCCAAGGCCACGTGACTACGGCCATATCCGCGCGACCATAAAAAAGCCCCGCACAGGGCGGGGCAACGACATGTCGTGGAGAGAATCGCCGATCGCCGATCGTCAATCTCAATCGATGGTGATCTTGCCGGTCTCGATCACGTTCTTCCAGCGCTGCAGTTCCTGGTTCTCGAACTGCGCGAACTGCTCCGGCGTATTGGCGACGACCTCGAAGCCCGTCTCGGCCAGCTTGGCGCGCATCTTCGGATCGGTCAGCGAGCTGACCAGCGCACCGTGCAGGCGCGACTTGACGTTGGCCGGCAGTCCGCGCGGGGCGGCAACCGCCTGCCACGAGTAGACCTCAACATCCTTGACGCCCGCTTCGGCCAGCGTCGGCACGTCCGGCAGCAGCGGCGAGCGCTTCTCCGAGGTAATCGCCAGCGCCTTCAGCTTGCCGGCCTTGATGTGCTGGATCACCGCGTTGATGTTCTGGAACGAGACCTCGACCTGGCCGGCCAGCAGATCCTGGATCGCCGGGCCGCCGCCCTTGTACGGCACGTGCAGGCCGGTGGTGCCGGTCTTCTGCCAGAACAGCGCCGCGGTCAGGTGGTCGGACGAACCGGCGCCCGACGAGGCGAAGCTGACCTTGCCCGGGTTCTTCTTCATATGGGCCACCAGGTCCTGCACGCTGCGCGCCGCGACCGACGGATTGGCGACCAGCACGTTGGGGGCGCGCACCGCGACCGTCAGCAGGTCGAAGTCCTTGGCCGGATCGTACGGCAGGTTCTTCTGCAGGAAGGGGTTGACCGCGTAGACGCCGATCGACGCGATCATGATCGTGTAGCCGTCGGGCGGCGCGCGCTTGACCATCGCCGCGCCGATCGCGCCGGTCGCGCCCGGACGGTTCTCGACCACGAAGGGCTGGCCCAGCTTTTCGTTCAGCGGCTGCGCCAGCATGCGCGCGATGGTGTCGGTCGAACCGCCCGGCGGGAACGGCACCACCACGGTCACCGGTTTCTGCGGCCAGTCCTGCGCGGCGGCGGTGCCGGTGGCCAGCAGGCCGGCGGCGAACGCGCCGGCCAGCACGCCCGCCGTCAGCATCAGCCGCGGCAGGCGGCGCACACAGGTTTGCGCGGTCGCGGCGGCGCCGCGCAGGAAGTGGGTCTTGCTCATGTTGTCTCCTGAATCTCTGCTCGTGGTCGAGCTGCGGTCGTTAGATGATGTCGTTTCGATGTCGTCGCTTCGACGACGGTGTTTCGGATACCGGCGGCGATGCCGCCGAATCCCGCTACCGCACCATGCACGGCGCCTTGTTGTCGAATTTCCAGCCCGGGATCAGGAACTGCATCGCCACCGCGTCGTCTCGCGCCCCCAGTCCCATGTTGCGATAGGTCTGATGGGCCTTCTCCAGCTCGGCCATGTCGATCTCGACGCCGAGGCCGGGGCGCTTGGGCACCTGCACCATGCCGCCTTCGATCTTCAGCGGCTCCTTGGTCAGGCGCTGGCCGTCCTGCCAGATCCAGTGCGTGTCGATCGCGGTGACACGCCCCGGCGCGGCCGCGGCCACATGGGTGAACATCGCCAGCGAGATATCGAAGTGGTTGTTCGAATGCGAGCCCCATGTGAGCCCCCACTCCGCGCACATCTGCGCGACGCGCACCGAGCCCTGCATGGTCCAGAAGTGCGGATCGGCCAGCGGAATGTCGACCGACTGCAGCCGCACGGCATGGCCCATCTGCCGCCAGTCGGTGGCGATCATGTTGGTCGCGGTCGGCAGCCCGGTGGCGGTGCGGAATTCGGCCATGATCTCGCGGCCCGAATAGCCGTCCTCGGCGCCGCACGGGTCCTCGGCGTAGGCGAGCACGCCATGCTTGTCGCGGCACAGCCGGACCGCCTCGGCCAGCGACCAGGCGCCGTTCGGATCGAGCGTGATGCGGGCCTTGGGAAAGCGCTCGGCCAGCGCGACGATCGCTTCCATTTCCTCGTCGCCGCGCAGCACGCCGCCCTTGAGCTTGAAGTCGTTGAAACCGTAGCGCTGGTAGGCGGCCTCGGCCAGGCGCACCACCGCCTCGGGCGTCATCGCCTCCTCGTTGCGCAGCCGGAACCAGGCATCGTCGGCATCGGCTTCCTGGCGATACGGCAGCGTGGTGCGCTTGCGGTCGCCGATATAGAACAGATAGCCCAGCATCTCGACGGCATCGCGCTGCTGCCCTTCGCCGAGCAGCGCGGCGACCGGCACGTCCAGGTGCTTGCCCAGCAGGTCGAGCAGCGCCGCTTCCAGCGCGGTGACCGCATGGATCGTGATGCGCAGATCGAAGGTCTGCAGGCCGCGCCCGCCCGCATCGCGGCTGGCGAAGGCCTGCCGCACGCGATTGAGCACCGCCTGGTAGGCGCCGATCGGCTGGCCGACGACCAGCGGGCGGGCGTCCTCCAGCGTCTGCCGGATACCCTCGCCGCCCGGCACCTCGCCGACGCCCGTACGGCCGGCGCTGTCCTTGAGCAGCACCACGTTGCGCGTGAAGAAGGGACCGTGGGCGCCCGACAGGTTCATCAGCATGCTGTCGTGGCCGGCGACCGGGATCACGGTCAGTTCGGTGACGACGGGCGTGGCGCCCGGCGCGGAGATCGGTTGGTCTGTCATGAAGCGTCTCGGAATGCTGTCTCGGATGGCTTTTTGTCGCCCGGCTCCGGGGCACACCCGATGGTGGCACGGAGCGGGACGAGGTAAAGTCGGTTATCAGTCGTCGTATAACTTACGACGCAGTATAATGAGCCGTTCCAGAACCGGTCAAGCACCGTACTTACCCTATGAAAGCCTCGACCTTGGCCCCCACGCCGCTTCGCCGCCGCGGCCGCACGCTGGCCGAAGAAGCGGTCGCCAGCCTGACCGACAGCATTCGCCAGGGCACGCTGCGCCCCGGCGACAAGCTGCCCACCGAATCGGAAATCATGGCCACGCTCGGCGTCAGCCGCACCGTGGTGCGCGAGGCGCTGTCCCGCCTGCAGGCGAGCGGCCTGGTCGAGACCCGCCACGGCATCGGTACCTTCGTGCTGACCCCGCCCCCGGCCGAATCGGGCTCTCCCTTCCGCATCGATCCGTCGGCCATGGTCACGGCGATGGACGTGCTGGCGATGCTGGAATTCCGCGTCAGCATCGAAGCCGAAGCCGCCGGGCTGGCGGCCGTGCGGCGCAGTGACGCCGATCTGGCCGAGATGCGGCGCGCGCTGGACGAGCTGAAGCGCACCGCCGCTTCCGGGGGCGATTCGGTCGCCTCCGACTTCGCCTTCCACCTGGCCGTCGCGCGCGCCACCGGCAACCGCTACTTCAGCGAGATGCTGGGCCATCTCGGCGCCTCGGTGATCCCGCGCGGCCGGCTGCACGTCACGCCCGGCGACCGCGAGCAATATCTGGAACGGGTCAACTTCGAGCACGACAGCATCTACGACGCGATCGAGCGCCGCGACCCCGATGGCGCCAAGGCGGCGATGCGCATGCATCTGACCAACAGCCGCGAACGCCTGCGCAAGGCCTCGGCCGCGGCCGCCAACACCCCAGCCTGATCCCGATACGCGGCGCCGAGGGTTAACCCCCGGCGCCAGCCCCTTGCACCATAGTTGTACGATGTCTTATGATGGCGACCATCGAATGGCGCTTCCCTACCGCGGCGCCGTCACCGACCCACGATGCGCATTCGGGCACGCCGCCCGGCCTTTTCATCGGAAACCACCATGTCCCTGAACCCCCAAGACCTCAAACAGATCATCAGCGCCGGCCTGCTGTCGTTCCCGGTGACCGATTTCGACGCCAACGGCGACTTCGCCGCGGCCTCCTACGCCAAGCGCCTCGAATGGCTGGCCCCGTACGGCGCCAGCGCGCTGTTCGCCGCGGGCGGCACCGGCGAGTTCTTCTCGCTGGCTCCCAATGAGTACAGCGACATCATCCGCACCGCGGTCGATACCTGCCGCGGCAAGGTGCCGATCATCGCCGGCGCCGGCGGCCCGACCCGCGTGGCGATCGCCTATGCGCAGGAGGCCGAGCGCCTGGGCGCCCACGGCGTGCTGCTGCTGCCCCACTACCTGACCGAGGCAAGCCCGGAAGGCATCGCCAACCACGTCGAGGCGGTCTGCCGCTCGGTGTCCTGCGGCGTGATCGTCTACAACCGCGCGGTGTGCCGCCTGAACGCGGTGCAGCTGGAACGGCTGGCCGAGCGCTGCCCGAACCTGATCGGCTACAAGGACGGCCTGGGCGACATCGAACTGATGGTGTCGATCCGCCGCCGGCTGGGCGAGCGCTTCGCCTACCTGGGCGGGCTGCCGACGGCCGAGGTCTACGCCGCCGCCTATCGCGCGCTGGGCGTGCCGGTCTACTCGTCGGCGGTGTTCAACTTCATCCCGAAGACCGCGATGGACTTCTATCGCGCCATCGCCGCCGAGGATCACGAGACCGTCGGCCGCCTGATCGATACCTTCTTCCTGCCCTACCTCGACATCCGCAACCGCAAGCAGGGCTACGCGGTCAGCATCATCAAGGCGGGCGCCCGCCTGGTCGGCCATGACGCCGGCCCGGTGCGCGCGCCGCTGACCGATCTGAGCGAAGAGGAATGCGCGATGCTGCAACGGCTGATCGACAAGGTCGGCGGCCAGTAACGCTGTTCGTTCGTGCGCGCGCCGCGGCCGGTCATGCCGGCGCGGCGCGCGCCATGATGCCCCCGGCGCATCGGCCGCCCCCGGTCTGGAACCGCGGCGGCCGCTGCGCCATCGACGTTTTCAGGAGAAGCCAATGAAGATCACCGGAGAGATGCTGATCGGCGCCAGCGCCGTGCGCGGCCAGGACGCCGTGCTGCAGGCGATCGATCCCGCCACCGGCGCGACGCTGGGCCCCGACTTCCACGGCGGCGGCGCGGCCGAGGTCGACCGTGCCTGCGTGCTGGCCGAACAGGCCTTCGATCCCTTCCGCAACACGCTGCCGGAACAGCGCGCCGCCTTTCTGGAGCGCATCGCCGACGGCATCGAGGCGCTCGGCGACACGCTCATCGAACGCGCCCATCGCGAGAGCGGCCTGCCGCTGGCGCGTCTGCAGGGCGAACGCGGCCGCACCGCCAATCAGCTGCGTCTGTTCGCCCGCGTACTGCGCGACGGCCGCTGGCAGCAGGCCACCTGGGACAGCGCGCTGCCCGAGCGCACGCCGCCGCGTCCCGACCTGCGCATGCAGAACATCGCGCTGGGCCCGGTGGCGGTATTCGGCGCCAGCAACTTCCCGCTCGCGTTCTCGGTGGCCGGCGGCGATACCGCGTCGGCGCTGGCGGCGGGCTGCCCGGTCGTCGCCAAGTCGCACCCCGCCCATCTGGGTACCTCCGAGCTGGTCGGCCGCGTGATTCAGCAGGCGGTGGCCGACGCCGGGCTGCCGGAAGGCGTGTTCTCGCTGGTGCTGGGCGCCGGCAACGAGATCGGCACCGCGCTGGTCGCGCATCCGGCGATCCAGGCGGTGGGCTTCACCGGCTCGCGCGGCGGCGGCCTGGCGCTGACGCGCGTGGCACAGCAGCGGCCGCAGCCGATCCCGGTCTATGCCGAGATGAGCAGCATCAATCCGGTGTTCCTGATGCCGGCGGCGCTGGCCGCCCGCGGCGAACCCATCGCCGCCGAGCTGATCGACTCGCTGGTGATGGGGGTCGGCCAGTTCTGCACCAACCCGGGCCTCGTGATCGCCATCGACAGCCCGGCGCTGGCCGCCTTCCGCGCGGCCGCGGTGCAGGCGCTGGGCGGCAAGCCGGCCGGCACGATGCTGACGCCGGGCATCCATCAGGCCTATCAGCAGGGCGTGGCCAGGCTTGGCGAGATCAACGGCCTGCAGCGCATCGGCACGGGCCTGGCCGGCACTGGCCCCAACCAGGCCTGCGCCGCGATGTTCGAGACCAGCGCCGCGCAGTTCATCGCCGACCATCGGATGCAGGCCGAGGTGTTCGGTCCGTCTTCGGTACTGGTGACCTGCCGGGACATCGACGAGATGACCGCGCTGACGCGCAGCCTGGAGGGCCAGCTGACCGCGACCGTGCACGCCGATGCCGGCGACCACGCGGCGGCGCGGCAACTGCTGCCGGTGCTCGAGCGCAAGGCCGGACGGGTGCTGTTCAACGGCTATCCGACCGGCGTGGAAGTTTCCTACGCGATGGTGCATGGCGGCCCGTTCCCGGCCACCTCCGACGCGCGCACGACCTCGGTCGGCGCCGCGGCGATCGCGCGCTTCCTGCGTCCGGTCTGCTATCAGAACGTGCCCGGCGAACTGCTGCCGCCGGCGCTGCGCGACGACAATCCGCTGGGGCTCTGGCGGCTGCGCGACGGCGAGCTGACGCGCGCCTGACACGATCCTGCCGCAAGGGGGCGCCGCCCGGCGCCCTCTGCCACGCCACGGCTGAATGCGGCCATTCCCAGGCCCGGCGCGGCCCGCTATGCGAGCCATCCCACAGTCGCCGGGGAGAAGCGCAAGTACAGTGACGTCATCACCGTCACGCGTCTCCCGCCACGACCAAGGATCGCCACCATGAATGCTCCGCCGCGCGCCGAACGCATCCCTCCCGCCGCCGCCCATGTGGTGGTGGTCGGACCGGTGCGGAACTGCGGCGCGACCATCGCGGAGGAAGTGGCCCGCTTTCGCAGCATCCTGTCCGGCTTCGCCTCGGTCGGCTTCCTGTTGATCGAAAGCGACTCGGTGGACGATTCGGTGCCGCGGCTGCGGCAGCTCGCCGCGCAGGTGCCGGGCTTTGTCTTCGAGTCGATGGGCACGCTGCGCGATCGCCATCCGATCCGATGCGACCGCATCGCGGTCTGCCGCAATGTCTATGTCGAGCGCGTGGCCAACGACCCGCGCTATCGCCATGTCGACTACGTGATGGCCGCCGACCTGGACAACATCAATCATCAGCTGAGCGCCGAGGCGGTGCTCAGCTGCTGGCGCAGCGACGTCGACTGGAGCGTGATGACGGCCAACCAGCGGCTGGGCTACTACGATATCTGGGCCCTGCGGCATCCGGCCTGGGCGCCGCTCGACTGCTGGGCGGCCTATCGCGAGATGGCCGCGGTGGTCGGCCATCGCCAGGCGGTCGAAATGTGCGTCGCCTCCAAGCAGGTCCGCGTGCCGTCTGACGCCGCGCCGATCGAGGTCGAGTCGGCGTTCGGCGGCTTCGCGGTCTACCGCAGGGACGCCTTTGTGACAGGGCGCTATGTGGGCCTCGATGCAAACGGCGGGGAAGTCAACGAGCACATCAGTTTCCACGCCGATCTGCGCGCGCGGGGCCATCGCATCTATATCAACCCGGCGATGATCAATGCCGATTTCACCGAGCACACCTACTACAAGACCCGCCTGGGGCATCTGCGCAAGGAACTGATGTGGCGGGTGCGCGAGGCCGCCGATTCGCTGCATTGCCGCGAACAGCTCGAAGCGGCCATCGACGCGATCAAGAAGAGGCTGGCCGGGTCGATGGAGCGCCCCGGCAAGCTGCGCTGACGTACGGGGCCGTGCCGCGGGCGCTCAGACCCCTCCCCTTCACCCAGCCCTTCACCCTGCCCGTCATCCGTGCCCTTCAGGCCGCCGCGCGCAGCGGCGCGGCGGCACTGGCCGTGGAAGCGGAAGCCGGAGCCTGAGCGGCCGGGGCGATGGACGTGCCGGGCGCGGCAATGCCGCTGCTGCGCGAGCGCCCCGAGCTCAGATAGCCCGCGATCGATTCCTGCGTGACCTCGCCCAGATAGACGCCCTCGGCGTCGACCACCGGCAGCCAGCTGGTGTTGTGCTGGTACATGCGCGACAGCACGATGCGCAAATGTTCGTCGAAGGCCGCGGTCGCGGCGAACGGACGCAGCACGTCGCCGCAGGCCTGCTTGCCCGCGGCCGGATTGCGCGCATCGCGGCGCGCCACATAGCCCAGCGCGCGCTGGCCCGCATCGAGCACCGGCAGGTAGCGCACGTCGGCGTCGTCCATCAGCCCCAGCGCCTGCGCCAGCGGCATGTCGGGCGTCGCGGTCGCGCCCATGGTGGCGGCGTCCCCGGCCCGCACCAGCAGCAGGCGCTTGAGCGTGTTGTCGTGGCCGACGAAGGCCTGCACGAACTCATCGGCCGGATGCGCCAGCAGCGCGTCCGGATGATCGAACTGGACCAGCTTGCCGGCGCGGAACACCGCGACCTTGTCGGCCAGCTTGATCGCCTCGTCGATGTCGTGCGAGACCATGATCACGGTCTTGCCGAGCTGCCGCTGCATCTGCAGGAATTCGTTCTGGATGCTTTCGCGGTTGATCGGATCGACTGCGCCGAACGGCTCGTCCATCAGCAGCACCGGCGCGTCGGCGGCGAGCGCGCGGATCACGCCGATGCGCTGCTGCTGGCCGCCCGACAGTTCGCGCGGATAGCGCGACAGCATCCGGTTCGGATCGAGCTGCACCATCGCCATCAGCTCGCGCGCGCGTTCGCGGCAGCGCTGCTTGTCCCAGCCCAGCAGGCGCGGCACCACGGTGATGTTCTGCTCGATCGTCATGTTGGGGAACAGGCCGATCTGCTGGATCACGTAGCCGATCTTGCGGCGCAGCGCGACCTCGTCGATGCCGGCGGTGTCCTCGCCCTCGATCAGCACGCGGCCCGAGGTCGGCGGGATCAGCCGGTTGATCATCTTCAGCGTGGTGGTCTTGCCGCAGCCCGACGGGCCGAGGAATACGCAGATCTCGCCGCGCGGCACCGTCAGCGACACCGAGTCGACGGCGCGCACCAGCGCGCCATCCTTCTGCGTGAACGATTTGCTCAGTTGGTCCAGTTCGATCATGTGCGGATTCCTTTGGGCGTCAGCACGCGCTGCAACCATTGCAGGCACACGTCCGCCACGATGGCGAGCAGGCTGACCAGGACGGCGCCCACCGCGAGTTTGCTCATATTGCTCTGGCTGATCGCTTGCAGGACCAGCACGCCGAGGCCGCCGGCGCCGATCAGCGCGGCGATGGTGGCCACGCCGATGTTCATCACCACCGCGGTGCGCACACCGCCGAGGATCACCGGCACCGCCAGCGGCAGGTCGACCAGCCGCATGCGCTGCCAGGTGGTCATGCCGATGCCGCGCCCGGCCTCCTGGATGCCGCTGTCGATGCCGGCCAGCGCCACATAGGTGTTGCGCAGGATCGGCAGCAGCGAATACAGGAACACCGCGGTAACGGCCGGCAGATAGCCGAGCGCGTGGCCGAAACGCGCGAACACCGGGATCATCAGGCCGAACAGCGCGATCGACGGGATCGTCAGCACCACCGTGGCCAGCGTCATCATCGGCGTGGCCAGCCAGCGCCAGCGCGTGGCCAGGATGCCGAGCGGCACCCCGATCAGGATCGCCAGCCCGACCGCCGCGCCGACCAGCGCGAGATGCTCGCCGGTCATCTTCAGCAGCGTCGGCCAGCTGTGTTGCAGATAGGAAATCAGGTCCATGGAGTGTCCGTGGTTGTCCGTGGTTGTCCGTGGGCGTCCCGGCGCAGGCGTCAGATCAGCCCGTGCTGGCGCAGGAAGTCGGCCGCGACGGCATCGACCGGTTTCTGTTCGATGTCGACGCGGTAGTTCATCTCCGTCATCGACGCGTTGTCGAGCGCCGCGGCCAGCGCGTTCAGCAGCTCGGCCAGCTGCGGATGCGCGTCGAGCACCGCCTTGCGCACCACCGGCACCGCCTGGTAGGCCGGGAAGAAGCCCTTGTCGTCGCGCAGCAGCACCAGGTCGAAGCCCTTGACGCGGCCGTCGGTGGCGTACACCAGGCCGGTCTGGACCTGGTCGTTGCGCAGCGCGGTGTAGACCAGGCCCGGATCGAGCTGGATCACGTCGCGCCGCGTCCATGGCAGCCCGTAGGCGGCCTTCAGCGGCTCCAGGCCGTCGGGGCGCGCGGCGAACTCCATGTCGACCGCGAAGGCGTGGCGCTTGTCCTCGCCGTCGGCGCGGATCTTGTCCGCGAGCTCCGACAGCGAGCTCACGCCGGCGGCTTCGGCGCGGTGGCGCGGCATCGCCAGCGCATAGGTGTTGTTGATCGTCGAGGGCTGCAGCCACACCAGGCCCTTGGCCGCATCCAGTGCCTTGACGCGGGCGTAGCTCTGCTCGGCATCGAGTTTTTCCTCGACGCGGTTGAACACGATCAGCGCGGTACCGGTGTAGTCCCACACCACGTCGAGCTGGCCGCTCTCCATCGCCTGGCGCATCAGCGTGCTGCCCAGTCCGGCGGTCAGCTCGGTGGTCAGGCCCTTGGCGCGCAGGTACTGCGAGGTCATCGACGACAGGATCAGCTGCTCGGTGAAATTCTTGCCGCCCACGCGCACCGGATCGGCGGCCACCGCGGGGGCGTTCGCCAGCAGCGCGGCGATGCTCAGCAGCGCGGCCATCCACGTGCGCGGACGAAGCGATCGAATCAGCGTCATGGTGTTCTCCTTGAGGTTCCGCTTCATGCCGCCAGCCCTCGCCGGCGCAGGTAGAAGCGTCCGCCCGCGGCGAACAGCGCGTCGAGCGCCAGCGCCAGCAGCGCGGTGGCCGCGGCGCCCAGCAGCAGCAGCGACGGCTTGTTCAGGTAGATGCCGGGGAAGATCAGTTCGCCGAGGCTGTTGGCGCCGATCAGGAACGACAGCGGCACGGTGCCGACGTTGATGACCAGGCTGGTACGCACGCCGGCCAGGATCACCGGCATCGCGTTGGGCAGCTCGACCCGCAGCAGGCGCTGGCGCGGCGTCATGCCGATGCCCTTGGCCGCTTCCAGCAGCGCGGGCGGCAGGCCGCGCAGCCCCTCGCAGGTATTGCGCACGATCGGCAGCAGCGAGGCCAGCCACAGCGCCAGCACCGCCGGCCGCTCGCCGATGCCGAGCACGGCCAGCGACAGCGCCAGCACCGCCAGCGACGGCACGGTATTGCCGATATTGAAAACCTGCATCAGCCGGTCGGCCCAGCGCCGCAGCGCCGGCCGCGACAGCAGGATGCCGGCGGGCACGCCGGTGGCGAGCGCCAGGGCCATCGACCACGCCACCAGGCGCAGGTGATCGGCCACGTCGTAAAGCAGGCGTTCGCGGTGCTCGGCGATCGTGTCGACGCCGACCCAGGCCAGCAGGCCCGCCAGTGCCAACACGATGAAACCGGCCCAGCCGAGTCCACGCCAGATTCGCAGAGACATCTTTCCTCCCGTAAGCCGGCCGGCGTCGCGATCGGCGGATCGACGACGGACGGCGACAAAAGCGCGGCGCGGCAAGGCGCGACGGCCGCGACGGCGGTCCATGAAGGGACGACGGCAACGGACCAGCGCAATGGCGGGACCCGATGGGGACATGCGCCATGGCGGCGGACCCGGCCGGGTCCAGGCTAGATTGGTGCTGTCCGCCATGACCGGCGGGATGCCGGCGGACGGACGGGGGGCGCCCATTGCCGCAAAAGGGGGGCGAGGCGATGGGAGCCCGGTGACGGACCGCGGGGCCGCCCGGAACGGGCGGGCGCCAGCGGCCCTGGCGCGGCGCTGCGGGTCGGTGCGACGGTCGGGCGACGGTGGACGCGGCGGCCAGCGGTGAGCCGGGCTACGCATGGACGGTCGCGGACGGTCGGTCAGACCTCGCAGGCCAGTGGCAGCGCAAAATTGAAGGTTCCGACGCGCCGCCGGATCAATCGGCCGTGGTCACGAATCGGCCGCGCCGAGCGCGAAGCTCAAGCGGCTAATTTGCAACAACGGATGGCAAAGAGGTCGCTATTCTAACCAACTTCAGCGATCTTGTCACCCCGGTCGGTATCGGGCGGCTTTCTGCCGTCATGTTGCGCCTTCCCGGCCAGTCAAAAACGGGCCTCGCCACGGCCTTTTCCCGAACTCCTGGCGTCCCGTCCGCGTTCCATCCGAGCTCACAAACGAGCTGCGATCGTCCCACCTACGGAACGCTCTTTTGTCCTTCGCCCGGCTACCGCTTTTCCGCCAAACCCTTACATTGACTGGGTAACGCGGCGCGAGGCGCCGCTCGCCAAGACACAGGAGATCCGACATGGACGACATCCGCAACCCGAACGACGCCACCACCATCCCGGCCACCGCCGGGGAATCGGTGCAGCGCACCCGCACCATCGACCGCGTGGTGCGCGGCATCGCCACCTCCGACGGCGCCGGCGTCAAGCTGACCCGCGTGCTGACGCAGAACCTGCAGCGCCGGCTGGACCCGTTCCTGATGCTCGACGCCTTCGGCACCGACCGGGCCGACGACTACATCGGCGGCTTTCCGGCCCACCCGCATCGCGGCTTCGAAACCATCACCTACATGCTGGCCGGCCGCATGCGCCATCGCGACAGCGCCGGCAACGAGGGCCTGCTGGAGAACGGCGGCGCGCAATGGATGGTGGCCGGCGCCGGCGTCGTGCATTCGGAGATGCCGGAGCAGCAGGACGGCCGCATGGAGGGCTTCCAGCTGTGGCTGAACCTGCCGGCCAGTGACAAGATGACGGCACCGTGGTACCGCGACCTGCCGGCCGCGGCGATCCCGACCGTCGCGCTGCCGGGCGGCGCGGTGGTGCGCGTGCTGGCCGGCGCCTCGCACGGCGTGCAGGGCGCGATGACCCGGCCCGTCACCGATCCGCTGTACCTGGACGTCGCGCTGCCGGCCGGGCAATCGTTCGCGCAGGCCCTGCCGGCCGGGCATAACGCCTTCGTCTACGTCTATCGGGGCGAGGTCAGCATCGGCGAGGGCGACGCGCTCGCCGCGCTCGACGCGCAGCGGATGGGCGTGCTGGCCAACGAGGCCGATGCCGACGGCGTGATCGTCAAGGCCACGCAGGATGCGCGCTTCCTGCTGATCGCCGGCAAGCCGCTGGGCGAGCCCATCGTGCAGTACGGGCCGTTCGTGATGAACAGCGAGGCGCAGATCCACCAGGCGCTGAGCGACTTCCGCGACGGGCGGTTCGAGGGGAAGGTGCAGAGCGCGGGGTAAGGCCGGCCCTCTCCCCGACCCTCTCCCGCAAGCGGGAGAGGGAGAACACCCACCGACCCGTGACATGCCGGGGTTTGCTCCCCTTTCCTGCTTGCGGGAGAGGGAGAACACCCGCCGACCCCTGACATGCCGCGGTTTTTTGCTCCCCTCTCCCGCTTGCGGGAGAGGGGCCGGGGGAGAGGGCAGACTTACACCGGCTCTTACCCGTTCCCCTCCACCGCCGCCACGCCCTTGCCCTTGCGCAGCCGCGCGCGCAGGTCGCCGATCATCGGCCAGATCAGCACCAGGATGGCCAGCGTCATGATGGTGCCCACCAGCCCGTTGGACCAGAAGATATCGAGCGAGCCGGACGAGACCAGCATGGTCTGCCGGAACGCGTCCTCGGCGCGGTCGCCGAGCACCAGCGCGAGCACCAGCGGCGCCAGCGGATAGTCGAGCTTCTTGAGCACATAGCCGATCACGCCGAAGCCCAGCATCAGCCAGACATCGAACAGCGCGTTGTTGACCGTATAGGCGCCGATCGCGCAGACCACCAGGATCAGCGGCGCGATGATCGAGAACGGGATGCGCAGGATCGCGGCGAACAGCGGCACCGTCGACAGCACCACCAGCAGCCCCACGATATTGCCCAGGTACATGCTGGCGATCAGCCCCCAGACGAACGGTCCCTGCTCCTGGAACAGCAGCGGCCCGGGCTGCAGGCCCCAGATCATCAGCCCGCCCAGCAGCACCGCGGCGGTCGCCGAGCCGGGAATGCCCAGCGCCAGCATCGGCAGCAGCGCGCTGGTGCCGGCCGCGTGCGCGGCGGTCTCGGGCGCGACCACGCCCTCGATATTGCCCTTGCCGAACGAGTCCGGATCGCGCGCCATCCGCTTGGCCACGCCATAGCCCATGAACGACGCCGCGGTGGCCCCGCCCGGCGTGATGCCGAGCCAGCAGCCGATCGCCGACGAGCGCAGCACCGTCATCCAGTAGCGCGGCAGCTCGGCCCAGGTGCGCAGCACCACCTTCAGGTCGATGCGCGCCTGCTTGCCGCGGAACGCCACGCCCTCCTCCATCGTCATCAGGATCTCGCTGATGCCGAACAGCCCGATCACCGCCACCAGGAAGTCGAAGCCGCGCAGCAGCTCGGTCGAGCCGAAGGTCATGCGCAGCGTGCCAGAGACCGTGTCCATGCCGACCGCCGCCAGCAGGAAGCCGACGCACATCGCGATCAGGATCTTGGGCTTGGACTCCTTGCCCATGCCGACGAAGCTGCAGAACGTCAGCAGATAGACGGCGAAATACTCGGGCGGCCCGAAGCGCAGCGCGAACTTCGCCACCAGCGGCGCCAGGCAGGTGATCAACAGCACGCCGGCCATCGCGCCCAGGCACGAGCCGGTGAAGGCCGAGGTCAGCGCCCGGCCCGCCTCGCCGCGCTGCGCCAGCGGGTAGCCATCGAACGTCGTCGCCACCGACCAGGCCTCGCCCGGGATATTGAACAGGATCGACGTGATCGCGCCGCCGAACAGCGCGCCCCAGTAGATGCAGGACAGCATGATGATGGCCGAGGTCGGATCCATCGAGAACGTCAGCGGCAGCAGGATCGCGACGCCGTTGGGGCCGCCCAGCCCGGGCAGCACGCCGACCACGATGCCGAGCAGGATGCCGACGAACATCAGGCCGACGTTCTGCCACGACAGCGCGACCGAGAAGCCGTGCATCAGCGCATTGAATTCCTCCATGGTGCTCTCCTAGAAGCCGAGCGCCGCTTCCAGCGGGCCCTTCGGCAGCGGCACCCGGAACTGGATCTCGAAGATCCAGAACAGCACCAGATTGATCCCCGCGCCCAGCAGCACCGCGCGCCACCATTCGGCCTTGCCCACCGCCATCATGAAGCCGGCGATGAAGATCGCCGACGCGACATAGATGCCGAGCCAGCCGATCAGCGCGACATAGACCGACAGCGGCAGCAGGATCACGCAGACCTGCCGCAATTGCTGCCAGCTGGCGAAGATCGCGTCGGCCGGCGTGCGCCAGGCCTGCCATGCCACGGCCACGCTGCACACCAGCACGATCGCGCCGACGCGCAGCGGAAAGTAGCCGGCCTCCGGGCCGTCCGCCGCCCAGCCCGCGCCGATGCGGTGGTTGCTCCAGATCACCACCACGGCGCCCGCCAGCAGCAGCGCGGCCACCACCAGCTCGACCGCGCGCAGCGACACGCCGCGTGCGTCGGCGTCCGCGTCCTTGTCGACGCCGGCGGCGGCCGCATGCTCTTGCTGTGTTTCCATCGAAAACTCTCCCAGTCGGTGCGCGCGGCGGCCCGCGTCGAGCCGTCCGCGCGTCATTGGCGGTGCCGGCTCAGCGCGCGGCCATGAAGCCCGCTTCCTTCAGGATGTCGCGGTGCGCGTTCTCGTCCCTGGCGAGGAAGTCCTCGAGCGCCTTGCCGGCGAGAAATTCGCTCTTGAGCGCATTGCGCTCCAGATACTCCTTCCACTCCGGCGTGGCGACGATCTTGCGCATCAGCTCCACGTAGTACTTCTGCTGATCGGGCGTGATGCCGCCGGGCATCATGAACACGCGCAGCATCTGGTACTGGACGTCGAGCCCCTGCTCCTTGCAGGTCGGCACGTCGCGCCAGCTCTGCGACTGGGTGACCTTGGTGGTGTAGCCCATCCGTTCCGGGGCGAACACGCACAGCGCGCGGTGCTCGCCGGCGCGCCACTGGCCGATCGATTCGGACGGGTTGTTGACGTTGGCGTCGATGTGCTTGCCCGACAGCTGCGTGGCCGCCTCGCCGCCGCCCTTGTACGGCACGTAGATGAACTTGGCGCCGGTCTTCTTCTGGATCAGCGTGGTGATGATCTGGTCCTCGCGCTTGGAGCTGGTCCCGCCCATCTTGACCTTGCCCGCGCCGGCCTTGGCGCCCTCGACGAATTCGGCGACGGTCTTGTACGGCGCTTCGGCATTGGTCCACAGCACGAACTCGTCCTGCGCGACCATCGCGATCGGCGTCAGGTCGCGCCAGCTGAACGGCAGGTGGCTGACCATCGGCACCGTGTACAGCGCGGACGAGGTCACCAGCAGCTTGTGCGGATTGCCCTGCGACGCCTTGGTGTCCATCAGGCCCTCGGCACCGCTGGCGCCGGCCTTGTTGACCACGATGACCGGCTGGCTCATCAGCTTGTGCTTGGCGATGATGCTCTGGATCGAGCGCGCCATCTGGTCGGACGCACCGCCCGCGCTGAACGGCACGACGATCTCGACCGGCTTGGTCGGCTCCCATGCCCACGCCGCGGCCGGCGCGCCGCCGATCGCGAGCGCGACGGCGCCGAACGCCAGCATCGAACGCTTGCCCTGCTTGCTGTGCTTGCTTTGCATTGCCTGTCTCCTCGTTGGAATGTCACATCGGTCCGCCGCGTGCCGGCCGTCGAGCGGCCTTGTCGCGGTCTGTGCGGCGGACGGGTCTGGCCCCGGCACGGCAACGGTGCCGGCCTGTCCTCCCTGTGCTGCTACTCTCTCCCTGCTGTCCCGCTCCCTGCTGTCCCGCTCCCTGCTGTCCCGCTCCTTGCTGTGCCATCCGTCTGCACGACCGGTCTGCGCTATCTGTCCTTCGCCGCGCCCGGCGCTGCACCGTCCGTCCGTTGCGCCAGCGCGGCCGCCAGCACCCGCGCCACGTGCCACGCCTGCGCGTGGGCGCCATCGGCGATCTGATGCCGGCAACTGGTGCCGTCGGCGACCACGATGGCGTCCTCCGCGCGCGCCCGCACCGCCGGCAGCAGCGACAGCTCGGCCATCGCCATCGAGGCCTCGTAGTGCTCGGCCTCGTAGCCGAAGCTGCCCGCCATGCCGCAGCACGACGAATTGACCGGCGACACCTTCAGCTCGGGAATCCAGCCCAGCACGGTCTGCACCGGCGTGAAGGCGTCGAAGGCCTTCTGGTGGCAGTGGCCGTGCACCAGCGCCTCGCGCTGCGGCAGCGGCTGCAGTGCCAGTTCCTTCAGGCTCAGGCGCCCCGCCTGGCGCTCGCGCACCAGGAATTCCTCGAACAGGAAGGCGCTCGCCGCCAGGCGCGCCGCCTCGTCGCCATAGCCATAGCCGAGGAATTCGTCGCGCAACGACAGCAGGCACGAGGGCTCGAGCCCGACGATGGGCACTCCGCGCACAATGAACGGCTGCACCGCGTCGAGCAGGCGCCGCGCCTCCTGGCGGGCCTGCTCGACCAGTCCCGCGGCGAGGAAGGTGCGGCCACAGCAGAGCGGACGCTCGCCCGGCCGCATCAGCGGATGCACGGTGTAGCCGGCCGCTTCGAGCACCGCCTGCGCGGCGCGCGCGTTCTCGGGCTCCATGTGGTTGTTAAAGGTGTCGACGAACAGCACCACCTCCCGGTTTCCCCCGGCGGCCGGGTCGTGCAACCGACCGTGCAACGGATCGTGCATCGAAGCGGCCAGGGAAGCGGTGTCCGTCGCAGCGCCGGCGCCGGCAGTGGCCGGGGTGGCATCGCCGCGGCCGGCACGCGCAATCGTCGACAGAAACGAACGCTGCCAGCGCGGCAGGCTGCGCTGCGGCGCGAAGCCGAGCGCGCGCCTGGCCCATGCCGACAGCAGGGGAATCCGGTCGGCCAGCGCCATCAGCGCGGGCATCCGGCTCGCCAGCGGCGCATAGCGCGGCATGAAGGCCACCAGCCGATCGCGCAGCGTCAGCCCGTGGCGCTGCGCCCACGCGTGTCGCGCCTCGATCTTGAGACGCGCCATGTCGACGCCGGTCGGGCAGTCGCGCTTGCAGCCCTTGCACGACACGCACAGGTCGAGCACCGCCTTGACGTCCTCGCTCGCCAGTCCTTCGTCGCCGAGCTGGCCCGATACCGCGAGCCGCAGCGTGTTGGCGCGGCCGCGCGTGACATGCTGCTCGTCGCGCGTGACGCGGTAGCTCGGGCACATGGTGCCGGCGTCGAACTTGCGGCAGTGGCCGTTGTTGTTGCACATCTCGACCGCGGCGGCGAGCCCGCCGGTGCGATCGTCGCCGCTGCCCGGCGGCGTTTCCTCGCCGCTCAGCGGATCGCGCCTGACGTTCCAGGCGGACCAGTCGAGCGCCGGCTGCAGCGGCAGCCGCTGGTAGCCCGGCGGAAAGCGGAACAGCTCGCGCGTGTCCATCTTCGGCGGCCGCACGATCTTGTCGGGGTTAAAGCGGTTGTCCGGATCGAACAGCGCCTTGATCTCGCCGAAGGCGGCATGGATGCGCGGGCCGTATTGCCAGGCCACCCACTCGCCGCGGCACAGGCCGTCGCCGTGCTCGCCCGAATAGGCGCCCTTGTACTCGCGCACCAGCGCGGCGGCCTCCTCGGCGATCGCACGCATCTTCGCAGCGCCGTCGCGGCGCATATCGAGGATCGGCCGCACGTGCAGCGTGCCGACGCTGGCGTGCGCATACCAGGTGCCCTCGGTGCCGTGGCGATGGAACACCTCGGTCAGCCGGCGCGTGTACTCGGCCAGGTGCGGCAGCGGCACCGCGCAGTCCTCGATGAAGGAGACCGGCTTGCCGTCGCCCTTCATGCTCATCATGATGTTCAGGCCGGCCTTGCGCACTTCCCACAGCGCCTTCTGCGCGCCGGCGTCCGGCATCTTGACCACCGAGCCGGGCAGGCCGAGATCGCCCATCAGCTCGCCCAGCGCATCGAGGTCGGCCCGCAGCGCGGCGGCATCCTCGCCGGCGAACTCGACCAGCAGGATCGCCTGCGGCTCGCCCCGCAGCGCCGACGCGATGACCGGGCGGAAGGCCGGGTTGGCCATCGACAGGTCGATCATCGTGCGGTCGACCAGCTCGACCGCGACCGGCGAGAGCCCGACGATATGCTGGGTCATTTCCATTGCCTGGTAGAAGGTCGGGAAATTGACCACGCCCAGCACCTTGTGCGTCGGCAGCGGCGCGAGCTTCAGCGTGATTTGCCGGCTGTAGGCCAGCGTGCCTTCGGAGCCGACCAGCAGGTGCGACAGGTTGGCGTGTCCGTCGTCGGTATAGGCGCGCGGATTCTGGCAGTCGAACAGGTCGATGTTGTAGCCCGCGACGCGGCGCAGCACCTTGGGCATGCGCTCGGCGATCTCGTCGCGCTCGCGCGTGGCGATCGCGCGCAGCTGCGCCAGCATCGCCTGCACGCGCGGATCGGTGGGCGCCTGCGCCAGCGAGCCGAAATGGCATTGCGCGCCGTCGGCCAGCACCGCGTCGATCGCCAGCACGTTGTGCACCATGTTGCCGTAGGCGAGCGAGCGCGAGCCGCAGGAGTTGTTGCCCGCCATGCCGCCGATCGTGCATTGCGCGCCGGTGGAGACGTCGACCGGGAACCACAGCCCGTGCGGCTTGAGCCAGGCGTTCAGGTGGTCGAGCACGATGCCGGGCTCGACCGTGACCGTGGCCGCGACCGGATCGAAGTCGATCACCTGGTTCAGCCACTTGCTGTTGTCGATCACCAGCGCCTCGCCGACGGTCTGGCCGCACTGGCTGGTGCCGGCGCCGCGCGCCAGCACCGGCGCATGCGCGTCGCGTGCGATCTCCAGCGCCAGCAGCAGATCGCGCTGGTCGCGCGGCACCACCACGCCGACCGGCATGATCTGGTAGATCGACGCGTCGGTGGCATAGCGGCCGCGGCTGGCGCGGTCGAACAGCACGTCGCCGCGCAGCTCGCGCTTGAGCCGCGCCGCCAGCGGCGAGCCGGGCCCGCCCTCGGAGCGGACGAAGTGCAGCGGCCTGACGAGCGGCGCCGCGGGCAATGGTGACGCCAACGAAGGGACCGACGTGGAGGCCAGGCGCGTGGACAGATCCGTCATCGCAGCTCCATCCGCTCAGGCGGCGGCCTTCAGCGCCGGCGTATCGGCATGCGACGTCAGGTACTCCATCGCCGCGGCCACGCCGCTGCCCTGCAGCGGCACGCCCGACAGCTTCAGTCCCATCTCGCAGCCCGACAGCGTCGCCATCAGCGTCAGGTCGTTGCAGTCGCCAAGATGGCCGATACGGAACATCTTGCCGCGCATCTTGCCCAGCGCCTGGCCCAGCGACATGTTGAAGCGTTCGTAGATGCGCTTGCGCACCGCGTCGGCGTCGACGCCCTCGGGCATCATCACGCCGGTCAGCACCGGGCTGTAGACCGCCGGATCGGCGCACTGGATCTCCAGGCCCCAGGCGCGCACCGCGCGGCGGGTCGCCTCGCCCAGGCGCTGATGGCGCGCGAACACATTGTCCAGCCCCTCCTCCAGGATCATGTCGAGCGCCTCGGACAGGCCGTACAGCAGGTTGGTGTTCGGCGTGTACGGCCAGTAGCCGTTCTTGTTGGCCTCGATGATCTCGTCCCAGCGCCAGAAGCTGCGCGGCATGCGCGCTGCCTTGCTGGCGGCGATGGCCTTTGGCGACAGCGCGTTGAAGCTGATGCCCGGCGGCAGCATCAGGCCCTTCTGCGAGCCCGACACCGTCACGTCCACGCCCCACTCGTCGTGCCGATAGTCGGCCGAGGCCAGGCCCGAGATCGTATCGACCATCAGCAACGCCGGATGGCCGGCCGCATCGATCGCGCGGCGCACCGCGGCGATGTCGGAGGTCACGCCGGTCGAGGTCTCGTTGTGGACCACGCAGACCGCGCGGATCCGATGGCCGCTGTCCTCGCGCAGCCGCGCCTCGATCATGTCGGGCTGCACGCCCCGCCGCCATCCCTCGATGCCCGGCAGGCCGAGGAATTCCGGCTGCAGGCCCAGCGACTCGGCCATCGACTTCCACAGCGTGGCGAAATGCCCGGTCTCGTACATCAGCACGGTGTCGCCCGGGCTGGTGGTGTTCGACAGCGCGGCCTCCCAGGCCCCGGTGCCCGAGGCGGGATAGATGATCACCGGGTGCTCGGTCTTGAAGATCTTGCGGATGTCGGCCAGCACCTTGCGCCCGAGCGCCCCGAATTCCGGCCCGCGATGGTCGATGGTCGGATAGCTGATTGCACGCAGGATGCGATCCGGTACCGGGCTCGGTCCCGGGATCTGCAGGAAGTGGCGGCCGGCGGGGTGGAAATCGAGCGAGATCATGGGCGGGTGCCTCCTTGTTGAATTTTGAATTCAAAATACTCTAGCAGCCGGCCCCGGCGATCCCAAGCGGAAATTGCCCCGCGAGCGCGCTCGTTTACCCGGATTGCCGGCGCCATGCGGGCTGCGGGACAGTTCCACGCGACTGTGCGCTAGAATGGCCGGGACATCACGGATAAGGACTTTGAATGCAAAATTCCGCCGAAGGGGAACCGCTGCCCGACAGCGGCGCCACCCCGCTGCTGCCCCGGCTGGAGCGCCAGCGCCTGCACGACACCGTGGTCGAGCACCTGCGCAAGTTCATCACCGAGGGCGTGCTCAAGCCCGGCATGAAGCTCAACGAGCGCGAGCTGTGCGAGACGCTGGGGATTTCGCGCACGCCGCTGCGCGAGGCGTTCAAGGTGCTGGCCGCCGAGAACCTGATCGAGATCTCGCCGAACCGCGGCGCCAGCGTGTCGCGCATGACCGAGGCCGAGATCTGGGAGACCTTCGAGCTGATGGCCGGACTGGAAGCGTTTGCCGGCGAACTGGCCTGCGAGCGCATCACGCCGGCCGAGCTGGCGCAGATCAAGGCGCTGCATTACGCGATGCTGGCCTGCCGCGCGCAGAACGATCTCTCCGGCTACTACAGCCGCAACCAGGAGATCCACGACCGCATCAACGCGGCCGCGCGCAATGGCGTGCTGCGCCAGACCTATCTGTCGATCAACCGCCGGCTCAAGGCGCTGCGCTTCCGCTCCAACCAGCAGACCCAGAAATGGGACCGCGCGGTGCAGGACCACGAGGCCATGATCCAGGCGCTGGAAGCGCGCGACGGCAAGCGCCTCGCCGCGATCCTGCGCCAGCATCTGCTGGAGAAGCGCGAGGCGGTGATGCAGGGCTCGCTGGCGGCCGCCACGCCCGCCGAGGGCACGAACGCCCCGGCTTCGGCGGCCTGAGCGCCTGCCTGCCATCGCGGCCCGCGCTCGCCGGGCCTTGCCTGGCTCTGCCTTGCGCGCGCGCGGCGCAGCACGCGCCGCCGCTGGCCCGTTCCCTGCGCCCGCACCCGGCATGCGACTTGCAACCGTCCGCCATCCGTTGCGGGGCCTGCATCGGCGGCCAGATCGGCCGTTCCGGGACCCGCGCACTTATATAATCCCGACCTGATAACAGGCATTACGCTTCCGTGATGACGCGGCAAGGCGCGCCGGCCATGCTGGCCCACGCCTTGCCGCTGTTCACT
Source organism: Cupriavidus sp. DB3 (assembly GCF_020418465.1). NCBI lineage: Bacteria > Pseudomonadati > Pseudomonadota > Betaproteobacteria > Burkholderiales > Burkholderiaceae > Cupriavidus > Cupriavidus sp. DB3. The sequence goes on from NZ_JAIZPL010000005.1 coordinate 59,866, forward strand.
GCTGATCGCTGCCGCCGCGCCGTGACGCCGCTTCCCTGCGGATTGCCCCGGTGCCGCGCAGCGCCGACGGACGAAGCCGCCTCATAACCAGAGCCGCCTCAGTGACATCCAACTTCCCCCCCAGGCTGGCGCTTGCCCATATCGTCAAGCGCTATCCCGGCGTGACCGCCAACGACGACGTCTCGCTGACCGTCGCCCCCGGTGAAATCCATGCCGTGCTCGGCGAGAACGGCGCCGGCAAGTCGACCCTGATGAAGATCATCTTCGGCGCGGTCAAGCCCGACGCCGGCCAGATGCACTTCAACGGCGCGCCGGTGGTCATCGACAGCCCGCACGACGCCCGCGATCTGGGCATTGCGATGGTGTTCCAGCATTTCTCGCTGTTCGACACGCTGACTGTGACCGAGAACATCGCGCTCGGCCTGCCGGCCGCGCAGCGCGGCGGCACCTCGATGAAGGCGCTGGCCGCGCGCATCCGCGAGACGGCCGCGCGCTACGGCCTGCCGCTCGAGCCCGAGCGCCATGTGCATACGCTGTCGGTGGGCGAGCGCCAGCGCGTCGAGATCGTGCGCGCGCTGCTGGCGCGGCCGCAATTGCTGATCCTCGACGAACCCACCTCGGTGCTGACGCCGCAGGCGGTGCAGACGCTGTTCGTCACGCTGCGCCAGCTCGCCGACGAAGGCACCAGCATCCTCTACATCAGCCACAAGCTCGACGAGATCCGCGCGCTGTGCCATCGCGCCACCGTGATGCGGATGGGCCGGGTCACCGGCGTCTGCGATCCGCGCCAGGAAAGCGCGGCCTCGCTGTCGCGCATGATGATCGGCGGCGAGCCGCCGCGCGAGGCGCGCGTGGCCACGCCGCGCGGCGCGCTGCGGCTGGCGGTGCGCGAGCTGTCGCTGCCGCGCGCGCACGCCTTCGCCACCGCGCTCGACGGCATCGCGCTGGACCTGCATGCCGGCGAGATCGTCGGCATCGCCGGCGTGTCCGGCAACGGCCAGCAGGAACTGCTGGCGGCGCTGTCCGGCGAGGACACGCGCGCCGCGCGCGACGCGATCGCGCTCGACGGCAAGCCGGTTGGCCGGCTCGACGCGCGCGCACGGCGGCGCGCGGGCCTGGCCTTCGTGCCCGAGGAGCGGCTGGGCCGCGGCGCGGTGCCCGGCATGAGCCTGGCCGACAATACGCTGCTGTCGCACCAGGACCCGCCCTATGTGCGGCGCGGCCTGGTCTCGCCGAAGGCGGCGGCCGGGCTCGCGGCCGCGATCATCCAGCGCTTTCGCGTCAAGGCAGGCGGCCCGGACGCGCTGGCGCGCAGCCTGTCGGGCGGCAACCTGCAGAAGTTCATCGTGGGCCGCGAGATCGAGAGCGGCCCAGGCGTGCTGATCGTCGCGCAGCCGACCTGGGGCGTCGACGTCGGCGCCGCCGCGCAGATCCACAACGAGCTGCTGGCGCTGAAGGCAACCGGCTGCGCGATCCTGGTCGTCTCGGAGGAGCTCGACGAGCTGTTCGCGATCTGCGACCGGTTGCACGTGATCGCCAAGGGGCGGCTGTCGCCGTCGATTCCGGTGGAAGACGCCACGCGCGAACAGATCGGCCTGTGGATGAGCGGGCTGTGGCAAGGCGGACCGGGCGGCCACGACGAAGGCCGGCATGACGTCGCGGAGGCACGCGTCCATGGCTAAATCGCTCGGCTTCGTCTTTCCCCTGTCGCTGGCCCCGCGCGGCCTGCCCTCGCGCCCGATGGCCTATGCCTCGCCGGTGATCGCGCTGGCACTGACCCTCGCTTTCGGCGCGCTGCTGTTCGTGCTGCTCGGCAAGGACCCGATGGCCGCGCTGAAGGTCTTCCTCGTCGATCCCGTCAAGGACAAGCGCGCGCTCGGCGAGGTGCTGCTGAAAACCGTGCCGCTGGTGCTGTGTGCGCTCGGGCTGTCGGTCTGCTACCGGGCCAACGTCTGGAACATCGGCGCCGAGGGACAGCTGATCCTCGGGGGCATCTTCGCCGCGGCGACGGTGCTGTGGTTCGATGTGCCGGGCCACCAGGCGAGCGCCACGAGCGGCACGGCCGTGCTGGTGCTGGCCTCGCTCGCCGGCATCGCCGGCGGCATGCTGTGGGCCGGCATCACCGCGCTGCTGCGCGACCGCTTCAACGCCAACGAGATCCTGGTCTCGCTGATGCTGACCTATATCGCGCAGCAGCTGATCCTCTACGTGGTCAACGGCCCGCTGAAGGATCCGCAGGGCATGAATTTCCCGCAGTCCAAGGTGTTCTCGTCCGAGTTCCTGCTGCCCAACCTGATGTCGGGCTCGCGGCTGCATGCCGGCTTCGTCGTGATGCTGGTGCTGGTGGCGGTGATGACGGTGTTCCTGTTCCGCAGCTTCGCCGGCTACCGGCTGCAGGTCGGCGGCACCGCGCCGTCCGCGGCGCGCTACGCCGGCTTCTCGGCGCGCGCCTCGCTGTGGATGGCGCTGCTGATCTCGGGCGGCTTTGCCGGGCTGGCCGGGGCCTTCGAGGTGGTGGGACCGATCGGCCAGCTGCTGCCTTCGATCTCGCCGGGCTATGGCTTCACCGCGATCATCGTCGCCTTCGTCGGCCGGCTGCATCCGGTCGGCGCGGTGTTCGGCGGCATCGTGATGTCGCTGTTCTATATCGGCGGCGAGATGGCGCAATCGCGCCTGGGCCTGCCGTCGGCCATCGGCTGGGTGTTCCAGGGGATGCTGCTGTTCTTCCTGCTCGCCTGCGACAGCCTGATCGACCACCGCCTGCGCTGGCGCGCGGCGGCCGTCCGATAGTCCCCCGGCCCCCCACCGATATCCCCATGGAACAATTCGCTCCCCTTGTCGCCACCGCGATCAATGCCGGCACCCCGCTGCTGCTGGCCGCGCTGGGCCTCTTGATCAACGAACGCGCCGGCGTGCTGAACCTGGGCGCCGAAGGCATGATGCTGGTCGCCGCGGTGTTCGGCTTCATGGTCGGCTACCAGACCCAATCGCCGCTGCTCGGCTTCGTCGCCGGCGCGCTGGCCGGCATGGCGATGGCCACGCTGTTCGCCTGGCTGGCGCTGGTGCTGGCCACCAATCAGGTCGCCACGGGCCTGGCGCTGTCGATCTTCGGCACCGGCCTGTCGGCCTTCATGGGCCAGCGCTTCGTCGGCCATGCGATGCCCGCGCAGGGCAGCAAGGTGCCGGGCCTGGCCGACCTGCCCTTCGTCGGCCCGGCCTTCTTCCAGCATCACTGGATGGTCTATGTCAGCGTGCTGCTGTGCCTGGCGATCATGTGGTTCCTGTTCCGCACGCGCGCCGGGCTGACGCTGCGCGCGATCGGCGAATCGCCCGAGTCGGCGCACGCGCTCGGCTATCCGGTGCGCTGGATCCGTTTCGCCGCGCTGCTGTTCGGCGGCGGCTGCTGCGGGCTGGCGGGCGCCTACCTGTCGCTGGTCTATACGCCGATGTGGGTCGAGAACCTGGTCGCCGGACGCGGCTGGATCGCGCTGGCGCTGACCACCTTCGCCACCTGGCGGCCCGGCCGCGTGCTGGTCGGCGCCTGGCTGTTCGGCGGCGTGACGATCCTGCAGTTCTATCTGCAGGGCATCGGCGTCTCGGTGCCGTCGCAGATCCTGTCGATGCTGCCGTACGCGGCCACCATCGTCGTGCTGGCGCTGATCTCGCGCAATCCGGCGTGGATCCGCCTGAACATGCCGGCGTCGTTGGGACGGCCGTTCCGCCCCGGCAACGCCTGAACCGTTTCGATCGGCGGCGCGGCGAACAGGGGTCGCCGCGGGGCCGCGCCCGCCGTTGCAAGCAGAGCCAACCCGCCTGGCATCCCGCATGCTTCCGCATATGTCCCGCATGCATTCGCACATTCAACACAAGGAGAAATCGATGAACGTCACGCGCAGGAAGTCCCTCGCGGCGCTGGCCGCCACCACGCTGCTGGCGGTCGCCACGCTGGCCGGCTGCGGCAAGAAGGAGGCAGAGCAGCCCGCGCCGGGCGCCGCCTCGGCCCCGGCCGCCGCGGGCCAGGCGGGCGAGCCGCTGAAGGTCGCCTTCGTCTATATCGGACCGGTCGGCGACGCCGGCTGGACCTATGCGCACGACCGCGGCCGCAAGGCGGTCGAGGAGAAGTTCGGCGACAAGGTCAAGACCACCTACGTCGAGAACGTCCCCGAGTCGGCCGCCGACGCCGAGCGCGTGTTCCGCGACCTGGCCAGCCAGGGCAACAAGCTGATCTTCGGCACGACCTTCGGCTACATGGAGTCGATGCTGAAGGTCGCCCGCGAATTCCCGGACGTCCGCTTCGAGCACGCGACCGGCTTCAAGACCGCCGAGAATCTCGCCCAGTACGACGTGCGCACCTACGAGGGCGCGTACCTCGCCGGCGTGGTCGCGGGCAAGATGAGCAAGACCGGCAAGATGGGCGTGGTCGCCTCGGTGCCGATCCCCGAGGTGATCCGCAACATCGACTCGTTCGCGCTCGGCGCGCGCAGCGTCAATCCGAACGCCACCGTCAAGGTGGTCTGGGTCAACAAGTGGTTCGATCCGGGCAAGGAGCGCGAGGCCGCGACCACGCTGATCGGCCAGGGCGTCGACATGCTGATGCAGAACACCGACTCGGCCGCCGTGGTGCAGACCGCGCAGGAAAAGGGCGTGCACGCGTTCGGCTGGGACAGCGACATGAGCAAGTTCGGTCCCAAGGCCCACCTGGCGGCATCGGTGATCTCGTGGGGCGTCTACTACAACAAGGTGGTGGGCGACGTGCTCAGCGGCCAGTGGACCAATGGCACCACCTGGTGGGGCCTGAAGGAAAACATGATCGACCTGACCGGCTTCAACGCCGACGTGCCCGAGGACGTCAAGGCGCTGGTCGCCGAGCGCCGCCGCGGCATCATCGAGGGCAGCTCGCCGATCTGGAAGGGTCCGATCAAGGACAACACCGGCAAGCAGCAGCTCGCCGAAGGCCAGGTCGCCGACGACAAGTTCCTGCACGGCATCAAGTTCTATGTCGAGGGTGTGGAGGGGCAGATTCCGGGTTGATGGCGATCCGCAGCGCTCGCCGCCATAGTTCTCTCTCGTAGCTCCCCTCGTAGTTCCCCCTCGTAGTTCTCCCCTCTCCCGCCGCGCGGGAGAGGGCAGCAAACCCCTCCCTACCCTTCACCACATATCCCCCGGGAACTTGAACCCGGCCCGATCGGCCCAAGCTATCCTGTCGTCGTGCCGCGCATTTCCAGCCGCGGGTGCACAGTGTGAAGGAGGCCTCTCATGTGGAAACGATTCTCGGCGCTTTGGACGCTCGCGCGGCGCGATGGGCGCCTGCTCTGGCATGCGCTGCGGCACCCGGACGCGCCCGGCTGGCTCAAGCCGGCGGTGATCGGCGTGGTGCTGTACGCGCTGTCGCCGATCGACCTGATCCCCGACGTGGTCGCCGGTCTGGGCATCGTCGATGACCTGGTGCTGATCCCGCTGGCGGTGCACCTGATCCTCAAGCGCCTGCCGCCGCACATCCTGCGGCAAGCGCAGATGCGGTCGGCAGCGACCACGGTGCGGCCGCGCTGAGCACGCGGTAAAGGCAAACCAAACAGCAAACGAAAAGGGCGCCACTGGCGCCCTTTCTCGTTGCGGCTTGATGGGGTTGCAGCCCCATGGCAGCCCCATGGCAGCCCCATGGCAGCCCCATGGTGGCCCGATTGCAGGCCGACTGCGGCCCGATTGCAACCTGGTGCCGCCCGCCCCGTACTTACGGAATCAGCACGGTCGACCCGGTGGTCTTGCGCGCCTCCAGTTCGCGATGCGCCTGCGCGACCTCGGACAGCGGATAGCGCTGCCGCACCTCGATCCTGACCTTGCCGCTGCGCACGATGTCGAACAGCTCGGCCGCCATCGGCTCGAGCAGGTCGCGCTGCGTGACATAGGTCATGATGGTCGGCCGCGTCAGCTTCAGCGAGCCCTTGGCCCCCAGCACCGAGATATCGACCGGCGGCACCGGACCCGAGGCATTGCCGAAGCTGACCATGGTGCCGCGCGGCGCCAGGCAGTCCAGCGAATCGTTGAAGGTGTCCTTGCCGATCGAGTCGTAGACCACCGCGACGCCCTTGCCGCCGGTGATCTCCTTGACGCGGTCAAGGAAGGACTCGTGCGTGTAGACGATGGTGTGGTCGCAGCCATGCGCGCGCGCCAGCGCGGCCTTGTCGTCGTTGCCGACCGTGCCGATCACGGTGGCGCCCAGCGCCTTCAGCCATTGCGAGGCGATCAGTCCGATGCCGCCGGCGGCCGCGTGCAGCAGCACGGTATCGCCCGGCTGCACGCGGTAGGTGTCGCGCACCAGGTATTGCACCGTCATGCCCTGCAGCATCATCGCCGCGGCCTGCTCGAACGAGATGTCGTCCGGCAGCCTGACGACGATGTCGGCCGGCATCACGCGCACCTGCGCATAGGCGCCGGTCGGACGACCGGCATAGGCGACGCGATCGCCAACGCTCAAGTGCGTCACGCCCGGCCCGACCGCCTCGACCACGCCGGCCCCTTCCATGCCGATCCCGCCGGGCAGCGGCTGCTTGTACAGCCCGGTGCGGAAATAGACGTCGATGTAGTTCAGGCCGACCGCCTCCTGCCGGATGCGGATCTCGCCCGGGCCGGGCTCGCCGACCTCGACGTCGACCCACTGCATCACTTCAGGACCGCCGTTCTCGAAGATGCGGATGGCTTTGCTCATGGTTCGGTTCTCCTTGGGGATGATCGGATGGAAGCGCCGCGGGGTCCCGGCGACGCCGCGCCCGGCTCAGCCGGCCGGCGCCTCGGTGCGGCGCCGCATTTCGGCGATCAGCATGTCGGCGGTCGCCACATTGGTCGCGCACGGCACGTCGTGCACGTCGCAGGCACGCACCAGCGCGTTGATATCGGGTTCGTGCGGCTGCGGCGTCATCGGGTCGCGCAGGAAGATCACCGCGGCGACCCGGCCCTCGGCCAGCTGCGCGCCGATCTGCAGGTCGCCGCCCCACGGGCCGGACAGCATGCGCGTGACCTGCAGTCCCACCTCGTCGATCAGCCGGCCGCCGGTGGTGCCGGTGGCCAGCAGCTCGCAGTGCACGAGGAAGTCGCGGTGGCGGCGGGCGAAGGCGACGATGTCGTCCTTCTTGCGGTCGTGCGCGATCAGCGCGATGCGCGGCGATACCGCGGCGACAGGGGTGGTCGTCATGCGCGCGCTCAGAAGGTGCCGGGGTAGGCGCCGCCGTCCAGCAGGATGTTCTGCGCGGTGATGTACGCGGCCTGCTTGCTGCACAGGAAGGCGCAGGTGGCGCCGAACTCGGCCGGATCGCCGAAGCGGCGCGACGGATTCTGCGCGGCGCGGCGCTGGGCGACCTCGTCGACCGTCAGGTTGGCCTTCTTCGCCGCGCCTTCCATGGTCTTGTACAGGCGGTCGGTATTGAACGGCCCCGGCAGCAGGTTGTTGATGGTCACGCCATGCTGCGCGACCTCGCGCGCCACGCCGGCGACGAAGCCGGTCAGGCCCGAGCGCGCGCCGTTGGACAGGCCCAGCACGTCGATCGGCGCCTTGACCGCGCCGCTGGTGATATTGATGATGCGGCCCCACTTGCGCGCGATCATGCCGTCGACGGTGGCCTTGATCAGTTCGATCGGCGTCAGCATGTTGGCGTCCAGCGCGGCGATCCAGTCCTCGCGATTCCAGTCGCGGAAGTTGCCCGGCGGCGGGCCGCCCGCGTTGTTGACCAGGATGTCGAGGTCGCCGAGCTTGGCCGCGGCGTCGAGCGCCTGCCGGCGGCCTTCTGGCGTGGTGATGTCGGTCGCCACCGCGATCACGCGGCGGCCATGGCGCGCGCGCAGGTCGGCGGCGGCCTTGTCCAGCGCCTCGGCGCCGCGCGCCACGATCACCACGTCGACGCCCTCGGCGGCCAGCGCATCGGCGCACGCAAAGCCCAGTCCCTTGCTGGCGCCGCACACCAGCGCATGCTTGCCTCGCAGTCCGAAATCCATGCTCCCTTCTCCTTGATTCGCCAATTGTCCAAGCTTGTTCGAGCGCGCGCCGTTGCGTGGCTCACGCGCTCGCCGTCACGTCGATTCAGCCGCGCGCGGTCTTGCCGCGCGACAGCAGATAGATGCCGCCCATCACCAGCGCGCTGCCCGCCAGCTGCACCACGGTGATCGGCTCGCCCAGCAGCCAGAAGCCGAGGAACAGCGTCGACACCGGGCCGATCATGCCGGCCTGCGAGGCCATCGGCGCGCCGATGCGCGCCACCGCCATCATCGTCAGCGACACCGGCAGCACGGTGCAGAACACCGCGTTGATCACCGACAGCCACATCACCGGCGCCGGCTGCAGCAGCTCGCCCCACGGGCGCCCCAGCACCAGATATTGCACCACGCAGCAGGCGGTGGACACGCACATCGCATAGGCGACCAGCCGCAGCGAGCCGATGCGCGCCACCAGCTCGCCGCTGGCGATCAGATAGACCGCGTAGCTGAGCGCGCTGCCCAGCACCAGCGCGGCGCCGAGCCAGACCTGGCTGCCGCTGACGTCGAGATCGTGGGCCAGCACCAGCACGATGCCGGCATAGGCCAGCAGCAGCGAGATCCATTGCTGGCGGCTGATATGACGCTTGAAGCCGAAGGCGGTGGCCAGCACGACGAAGGACGGCGTCAGGAACAGGATCAGCCGCTCCAGCCCCGCGGTGATGTACTGCAGGCCGAGGAAATCGAGAAAGCTCGACAGGTAGTAGCCGATGAAGCCGAGCATCAGCACGCGGCCGCGATCGGCCCACGACAGCGGCGGCAGCCGCATCGACTGCCACCAGCCGATCGCCATGAACAGCGGCACCGCGAACAGCATGCGCAGCGTGATCACCATCACCGCGTCGACGTTGTAGCGGTACATCAGCTTGGCGACGATGGCCTTGCCGGAGAACAGCACCGCGCCGATGGCGGCGACGGCAAGCCCGGTGCGCTGCCGCGCGCCGGCGGAGGCCCCGGCGGGGCTGGCGAGGGATTTCTGGGAAGCGGGCACGGGTATGGTGCAAACGGCCTGTCCGCGCGCGGTCGCCGACAGGCGCGCGCGGCAAGGCATGACGTCGGGAAATTTTGTTTGGCATTGCCGCCCGACAATGCCGCCGGACAGACGCGAGGATTGTATGTCAAAAGGCGCAAAGGCATCGGACGGGGCTTCGTCGCCGCCCCTCAGGCGGGCCCCGGCGTCCGACGGTTCGACCCGCAGCGTTTGTGGCGTTGCCAGGCACCGTGCCCCCGCTTTCGCGCGGACCGCGGGGACGACCCCGAGTCCATCCATTACAATCCGGCACCACCGGGGCGATCCCCCGGATTCCGCCCTGCCCTCACCGCCAGCCGCTACCCGCCATGAAGCAAGATCCGCGTTTCCCCAACCTGTTCATCCTCGACCACCCGCTGATCCAGCACAAGCTCTCGCACATGCGCGACCGCGACACGTCGACGCGGACCTTTCGCGAGCTGCTGCGCGAAATCACGCTGCTGATGGGTTACGAGATCACGCGCAGCCTGCCGCTGACCACGCGCCATATCGACACGCCGCTGGTCAGCATGGACGCGCCGGTGATCGCCGGCAAGAAGCTGACCATCGTGCCGGTGCTGCGCGCCGGCGTCGGCATGAGCGACGGCCTGGTCGAGCTGATCCCGTCGGCGCGGATCGGCCATATCGGCGTCTATCGCGACGAGCATCATCGTCCGGTCGAATACCTGGTGCGGCTGCCCGACCTGGAGGACCGCAGCTTCATCCTGTGCGATCCGATGGTCGCCACCGGCTATTCGGCGGCGCATGCGGTCGACGTGCTCAAGCGCCGCGGCGTCAAGGACGAGGCGATCACCTTCGTCGCGCTGGTGGCGGCGCCCGAGGGCGTCGAGGTCTTCCAGAAGGCCCACCCGAACGTGAAGCTCTACGTGGCCTCGCTGGACAGCCATCTGGACGAGCACGCCTACATCGTGCCGGGCCTGGGGGATGCGGGCGACCGGCTGTTCGGCACCAAGAACTGATGCAGGGGCGGGGGCCGATGCCGGGGCCCGCCCCGGCCGCCGCGCCTTAGCGGCGCTTGCGCCCCGACCCCAGCAGGCTGCCCAGCACACCGCGGATCAGCTCGCGGCCGACCTGCGAGCCGACCGTGCGGGCGGCCGACTTGGCCATCGATTCGAGGATCGAATCGCCGCGGCCGCTCTTGCCGGTGCCGCGCGTCAGGCCGCCGAACAGATCGCCGGCCTCGTCGAGCCAGCCGCGTTCGCCGGCCTGCTGCGGCGCGGGCTGGCCTGCGCCCTGCCCGGCCTGCGCATCCGCCTCCTGCGCGGCCCTGCCCTTGAGCCGCTCGTAGGCCGATTCCCGATCGACGGCCTTCTCGTAGGTGCCCGCCACCAGCGACGAGGCCAGCAGCTGCTTGCGCTCGGCCTCGTCGATCGGGCCGATGCGGCTGCCCGGCGCCAGCACCCACGCGCGCTGCGTGATGCCGGGCGTGCCCTTGGCGTCGAGCAGCGAGATCAGCGCCTCGCCCACCGCCAGCTCGCCGATCGCCTTCTCGACGTCCAGCTCGGGATTGGCGCGCATCGTGGTGGCGGCCACCTTGACCGCCTTCTGGTCGCGCGGCGTGAACGCGCGCAGCGCATGCTGGACGCGGTTGCCCAGCTGCCCCAGCACGGTGTCCGGAATATCGATCGGATTCTGCGTGACGAAGTACACGCCGACGCCCTTGGAACGGATCAGCCGCACCACCTGCTCGATCTTCTCGAGCAAGGCCTTGGGTGCGTCGTTGAACAGCAGGTGGGCCTCGTCGAAGAAGAACACCAGCTTGGGCTTGTCGAGGTCGCCGGCCTCGGGCAGCTTCTCGAACAGCTCCGACAGCAGCCACAGCAGGAAGGTCGCGTACAGCCGCGGCGCGTGCAGCAGCTTGTCGGCGGCCAGGATATTGACCATGCCCAGACCTTTGTCGGTCTGCATGAAGTCGTCCAGGTTCAGCATCGGCTCGCCGAAGAACACGTCGGCGCCCTGCGATTCGAGCGCGACCAGGCCGCGCTGGATCGCGCCGATCGACGCGGCCGAGATATTGCCGTACTCGGTGGTGAACTGCGAGGCGTTGTCGCCGACGTACTGCAGCATCGCGCGCAGGTCCTTGGCGTCGAGCAGCAGCAGGCCATTGGCATCGGCGATGCGGAACACCAGGTTCAGCACGCCCTGCTGGGTGTCGTTGAGCTCGAGCATGCGCGACAGCAGCAGCGGGCCCATGTCGGACACGGTGGCGCGCACCGGATGGCCCTTCTCGCCGAACACGTCCCACAGCGTGGTCGGGCACGCGCCCCAGACCGGCTCGGGCAGGCCCAGGTCGGCCAGCCGCCTGGCGAGCTTGTCGGACAGCTGGCCGGGCTGCGAGATGCCGGTCAGGTCGCCCTTGACGTCGGCCATGAAGACCGGCACGCCGAGCCGCGAGAAGCCCTGCGCCAGCGTTTGCAGCGTCACGGTCTTGCCGGTGCCGGTGGCGCCGGTGATCAGCCCGTGGCGATTGCCCATCTGTGGCAGCAGGGCCAGTTCTTGCTGGGCGTTCTTGGCGATAACGATGGGGTCGGCCATGCTGGGGCTCCGGTGAATAAGGACGCGATGACGAGGCGATGATGAAGCGATGGTGCCGGGATAGTGCGGCGATGGTGCGGTGCCACGAAGCCCGCCCGGCCCGGCGCGGCAAGGGCCGGGCCGGCGGTCTGGCGCGCAGGGCCGCGTGATAAAATCCCGGGCTGATTATATCCAGCAGTGATTGCCAGCAGTCATGGCCTGCCGCTGATGATTCCATCACCGGCGCGTGCATCGCAACAGGCCGCATGGGCGCGCTCAAGCGCCCACCGGTCCGGCCGCCAGCCTTCGGCCATGCTGCCCTTGCCGCGCTGCACGCGCCTCGCGTACCTGTTCCGCCTCGGAGAGAAACATGGCCGGTCATTCCAAATGGGCCAATATCAAGCATAAGAAAGCCGCAGCCGACGCCAAGCGCGGCAAGATCTGGACCCGCCTGATCAAGGAAATCACCGTCGCCGCCAAGCTCGGCGGCGCCGATGCCGATTCGAATCCGCGCCTGCGCCTGGCCGTGGACAAGGCCATGGACGCCAACATGCCCAAGGACAACATCCAGCGCGCGATCCAGCGCGGCGTGGGCGGTCTGGAAGGCGCCAGCTACGAGGAAATCCGCTACGAGGGCTACGGCCTGTCGGGCGCCGCGATCATCGTCGATTGCCTGACCGACAACCGCACCCGTACCGTCGCCGAAGTGCGCCACGCCTTCTCGAAGCACGGCGGCAACATGGGCACCGAGGGATCGGTGGCCTTCATGTTCACGCACTGCGGCCAGTTCCTGTTCGCGCCGGGCACGCCCGAGGACAAGCTGATGGAGGCCGCGCTCGAGGCCGGTGCCGACGACGTCGTCACCCACGAGGACGGCTCGATCGAGGTCACCTGCCCGCCCAACGATTTCGGCACCGTCAAGACGGCGCTGGAAGCGGCCGGCTTCAAGGCCGAGGTCGCCGACGTCGTGATGAAGCCGCAGAACGAGGTCAGCTTCACCGGCGACGACGCCGTCAAGATGCAGAAGCTGCTCGACGCGCTGGAAAACCTCGACGACGTGCAGGAAGTCTTCACCAACGCAGTGATCGAGGACTGAGCCGGCGCTTCCGCCCCCTCCCCTCTCCCCGGCGGCCGTCGCGACATCGATGCAGCGGCCGCCCTCCCCAAAGCTTTATCTTCTGGCAGTGGATCATGAAAGTATTGGTTGTCGGCTCGGGCGGACGTGAACACGCGCTGGCCTGGAAACTGGCCCAGTCGCCCAAGGTGCAGGTCGTCTACGTGGCGCCGGGCAACGGTGGCACGGCGCTGGACAAGCGGCTGCAGAACATCCCGGTGACCGACCCGGTGGCGCTGGCGGACTTCGCCCGCCAGGAGAACGTGCATTTCACCGTGGTCGGTCCCGAGGCGCCGCTGGCGGCCGGCATCGTCGACGTGTTCCGCGCGCAGGGCCTGCGCATCTTCGGCCCGAGCAAGGCGGCCGCGCAGCTGGAGTCGTCGAAGGACTTCGCCAAGGCCTTCATGCACCGGCACCAGATCCCGACCGCCGCCTACCAGACCTTCGCCGACGCCGGCCAGGCGCACGCCTATATTGACGCGCAGGGCGCGCCGATCGTGATCAAGGCCGACGGCCTGGCCGCGGGCAAGGGCGTGGTGGTCGCCACCACGCTGGAAGAGGCGCACGCCGCGGTCGACATGATGCTGGCGGACAACAAGCTCGGCGATGCCGGCGCGCGCGTCGTCATCGAGGAATTCCTGGAGGGCGAGGAAGCCAGCTTCATCGTGATGGTCGACGGCGCCAACGTGCTGGCGCTGGCCACCAGCCAGGACCACAAGCGCCTGCTCGACGGCGACGCCGGCCCCAATACCGGCGGCATGGGCGCCTATTCGCCGGCGCCGGTGGTCACGCCCGCGCTGCATGCGCGCGTGCTGCGCGAGATCATCATGCCGACCGTGCGCGGCATGGAGAAGGACGGCATTCCGTACACCGGCTTCCTGTACGCCGGCCTGATGATCGACCGCGACGGCAATCCGAAGACGCTGGAATTCAACTGCCGCATGGGCGATCCCGAGACCCAGCCGATCATGGCGCGTCTGAAGACGGACCTGTTCGACGTGATGGAGCACGCGGTCAACGGCCGGCTCGACGCGGTCGAGCTCGACTGGGACCGCCGCACCGCGCTGGGCGTGGTGATGGCCGCGCACGGCTATCCGGACGCACCGCGCAAGGGCGACCTGATCACCGGCATTCCGGCCGAGACCGACGACAGCGTGACCTTCCACGCGGGCACCACGCTGGCCGACGGCAAGCTGCTGACCAATGGCGGCCGCGTGCTGTGCGTGGTGGGCCTGGCCGATACCGTCAAGGCGGCGCAGCGCGCGGCCTATGCGGCGGCCCAGCAGATCCACTTCGACGGCATGCAGTACCGCTCGGATATCGGGTATCGCGCGATCAAGCGCTGAGGTCCCTGTCCCTTGGGCCGGCTCCGCCTTGTTCTCCCTCTCCCCCTTCACGGGGGGAGGGCCGGGGACAGGGGGTGGTCTCAAACCACGTCGGCGATAGCGATGCCCTTGCCCCCTCCCCCGCCCCTCTCCCGCAGGCGGGAGAGGGGAGAAATGCCCTGAGGCTGTCCTGACGCTCCCCCGCGTGCCGGCCCCGCCGCACCATGACGGGGCAGCGGCTACAATCCTGACCATGCTCATGATCGATTCCCAGGCAGTCCGCGCCTATCTGCTGGATCTGCAAGACCGCATCACGGATGCCGTCGCCGCCATCGACGGACAGCCGTTCGCCACCGATGCCTGGGAAAAGCCGCCCACCGAGCGCCTGCGCGGCAGCGGCCGCACCCGCATCCTCGAAGGCGGCGCGGTGATGGAGCGGGCCGGCGTCGGCTTCTCGCACGTGCGCGGCGACGCGCTGCCGCCCTCGGCCAGCGCCAACCGGCCCGAACTGGCCGGACGCGGCTTCGAGGCGATGGGGGTCTCGCTGGTGTTCCATCCGCGCAATCCCTACGTGCCCACGGTCCATATGAACGTGCGCTGCTTCCTGGCGGTCAAGGAAGGCGCCGAGCCCGTCTGGTGGTTCGGCGGCGGCATGGACCTGACGCCCTACTACGGCAATGCCGACGACTGCCGGCATTTCCACGCCACCTGCAAGCGCGCGCTCGATCCGTTCGGCGCCGAGCTGTATCCGCGCTTCAAGCGCTGGTGCGACGAGTATTTCTTCCTGAAGCATCGCGGCGAGGCGCGCGGCGTCGGCGGCGTGTTCTTCGACGACTTCTCCGCGCTCGGCTTCGACGACAGCTTCGCGATGATGCGCGCGGTCGGCGACGGCTTCCTCGACGCCTACCTGCCGATCCTGCAGGCGCGCAAGGACACCCCTTACGGCCCGCGCGAGCGCGACTTCCAGGCCTATCGCCGCGGCCGCTATGTCGAATTCAACCTGGTGTTCGACCGCGGCACGCTGTTCGGCCTGCAATCTGGCGGCCGCACCGAATCGATCCTGATGTCGATGCCGCCGCAGGCCGCCTGGCGCTACGACTGGCAGCCCGAGCCGGGCAGCGCCGAAGCGGCGCTGTACACGGATTTCCTGCCGGCGCGCGACTGGGTCTGAACCTCACCGATGAACATCACTGCCCCCGCCGCCAGCGCGCCGAACCGGCCTGCCCAGGCCGACGATCCGGATCCCGCCCGGCACGGCCGCCCCTGGCGCCTCGGCATCCTCGGCGGCACCTTCGATCCGCCCCATGTCGGCCACCTCGCGCTGGCGCGGCTGTGCATCGACCATCTGCAGCTGGACGAGCTGCTGTGGATCCCTACCGGCCAGTCGTGGCAGAAAGGCAACGACGTGACGCCGGCCGCCGACCGGCTGGCGATGACCGAGCTGGCCGCCGCGGCGCTGGCCGACGCGCCGGCGCGGGTCCACGCCAGCCGCATGGAGGTCGATCGTGCCGGCCCGAGCTACACCATCGACACGGTGCGCCAGCTGCGCGAGCAATACGGCCCGGAAGCCTCGCTGGCCTGGCTGATGGGCGCCGACCAGTTGCTGCGCCTGCACACCTGGCATGGCTGGGAGGATCTGCTCGACTACGTCCATCTGTGCGTCGCGACCCGGCCCGGCTTCGCGCTGGACCGGCTCGACGGCCCGGTGCGCGACGCGCTGGCCCAACGCCGCGCCGACGCGCACCTGATACAATCCACGCCCTCCGGCCGGATGTGGATCGACCAGACGCTCGCCGTCGACCTCTCCTCCACCGCCCTGCGCCAGCGCCTCGCCGCCGGCCAGCGCGCGGATGACCAACTCCCCCCGGGCGTGGCACACTACATCGCCACCCACGGACTCTATCGCCAGGACTGAGCAGGACCGTGGAACCGGGCCGGCCGTTGGCAATGGCCCGGGACGCGGCCACGGCCACCGATCCCTCGCTGACAAAATACAAGGGCACCACCAAGGCACCATGGATATTCGCAAACTGCAACGCGCCATCGTCGATGGCCTCGAGGACGTCAAGGCACAGGACATCAAGGTGTTCGACACCACGCACCTGACCGAACTGTTCGACCGCGTGGTGATCGCCAGCGGCACCTCGAACCGGCAGACCAAGGCGCTGGCCGCCTCGGTACGCGACACCGTCAAGGAAGCCGGCGGCCACATCGTCGCGGTGGAAGGCATGGAGACCGGCGAATGGGTGCTGGTCGACTGCGGCGACGCGGTGGTGCATATCCTGCAGCCGCAGCTGCGCCAGTACTACAACCTGGAAGAGATCTGGGGCGACAAGCCGGTGCGGATCAAGCTCGGCAGCACCGGCAAGGGGCTGATCAAGGCCAGCGAGCCGATGGACGACGAGGACGACGAGGACGCAGGCCAGAAGGCGCTGCGCGCCCGCGCCACGCGCCGCGCCGCCGGCGAACGCCCGGCGCTGGCCCGCCTGCCCGAAGGCATGAAGGAGCCGTCGCCGCCGATGGGCCACGAGGACACCGATCCGGACGCGATCGCCACGCAGCGCAAGCCGGTCGCCCGCCCCCGCACCACCAGCAGCAGCGGCGCCGCGCCGGCGCGCAAGGCCCCGGCGCGCACGGGTACCGGCAGCGGTACCGGCGCCGCCCGCAAGGCCGCGGCCAAGACCGCCACCAAGACTGCTACGAAGACCGCTGCCAAGACGGCGGCCAGGACGGGAACCGGCACCGGCACCCGTGCCGCAGCCAAGAGCACCGCCACGCGCAGCGCCGCCGCCAAGCCCGCGGCACCGCGCAAGCGCGCCACGCGCTCGGCCTGAGCCGGGCCCCATCCCGCAGCAGCGCGTCGCCGTGCAGTTGCTGATCGTCGCGGTCGGACACAGGATGCCGGCCTGGATCGAGGCGGGCTTCGCCGAGTATGCCAAGCGCATGCCGCCGGAGCTGCGCATCGTGCTGCGCGAGATCAAGCCCGAGGCGCGCACCGCCAGCAATAACGCCGCGACCGTGATGCAGCGCGAGGCCGCGCGCATCGAGGCCGCGCTGCCGCGCCAGTGCCGCATCGTCGCGCTGGACGAACGCGGCCGCGACCTGACCACGATGCAGCTGGCCGAGCAGCTGACCGGCTGGCAGCGCGAGGGCGGCGACGTCGCCTTCCTGATCGGCGGCGCCGACGGGCTCGACCCCGCGCTGAAGGCGCGCGCGCAGACGCTGCTGCGGCTCTCGAGCCTGACGCTGCCGCACGGCATGGTGCGCGTGCTGCTGGCCGAGCAGCTGTACCGCGCCTGGACCGTCACGCAGAACCACCCTTACCATCGGGTCTGATCCCTGCTCGCCCGGTCTGAACCGTCGTCCCACCCTTGTCCCTGAGCGCGCCCGCCGCGCCCGTGCCACCGTGCTCCACGACGTCCTCTACCTCGCCTCCCAAAGCCCCCGCCGCCGCGAACTGCTGACCCAGCTCGGCGTGTCCTACCAGCTGCTGCTGCCCGACGACGACGAAGACGCCGAGGCGCTCGAAGCGGTGCTGCCCGGCGAGACGCCGGACGACTACGTGCAGCGCGTCTGCGCGCTGAAGGCCGAGGCCGCGCTGCGCCGCCGCGAGCGCCGCGCGCTGCTCGATGCGCCGATCCTGACCTCCGACACCACGGTCTGCCTGGACGGCCGCATCCTCGGCAAGCCCGAGCATGCCGACGACGCCGCGGCGATGCTGGCTGCGCTGTCCGGCACCACGCACCGCGTGCTGACCGCGGTGACCGTGGCCTCGACGCTCGGCGCGCACCATGCGCTGTCGATCTCCGAGGTCAGCTTCCGCGCGATGCGCGAGGACGAGATCGCGCGCTACGTGGCCAGCGGCGAACCGCTCGGCAAGGCCGGCGCATATGGCATCCAGGGCCGCGCCGCCGAGTTCGTGCAGCGGATCGCGGGGAGCTATTCGGGTATCATGGGCCTGCCCCTGTTCGAGACGGCAGCGCTGTTGCGACAGGCCGGCCTGCGCTTCTGAGGCGCGGCGCCGGAACGCCACGACGCCACAACGCCGGGCAAGCCGAACATGGCGCCGGTCCCCCGCCGACCGCGCCGCCCGGCATCCAGGGGACCAACCTGCTCCGCCGCGACGGACAACCGTCGACGGAGCCAGCCAGCCGGCGACGGATCGCACAAAACATGACCGAAGACATCCTCGTCAATATCACCCCGCAGGAAACACGCGTGGCCATCGTGCAGCAGGCCGCGGTGCAGGAGCTTCATGTCGAGCGCACGCTGACGCGCGGACTGGTCGGCAATATCTATCTGGGCAAGGTGGTGCGCGTGCTGCCCGGCATGCAATCGGCCTTCATCGACATCGGGCTCGAGCGGGCCGCCTTCTTGCACGTCGCCGATATCTGGCACCGGCGCGAGCCGGACCGCAACGGCAGCACGCAGCTGGCGATCGAGAAGACGCTGTTCGAGGGCCAGGCGCTGATGGTGCAGGTGATCAAGGACCCGATCGGCACCAAGGGCGCGCGGCTGTCGACCCAGGTCAGCATCGCCGGCCGCACGCTGGTCTATCTGCCGCAGGACCCCCATATCGGCATCTCGCAGCGGATCGAGGGCGAAGTCGATCGCGAGGTGCTGCGCGCGCGCGTGCAGGGGCTGGTGCCGGAGGAGGAGCGCGGCGGCTTCATCGTCCGGACCATCGCCGAGGAGGCGACCGACGAGGAGCTGGGCAACGACATCGCCTACCTGCGCAAGATCTGGGGCGCGATCCGGCTCAATGCGACCACGCTGCCGGCGCCGAGCCTGCTGTACCAGGACCTGAGCCTGGCACAGCGCGTGCTGCGCGATTTCGTCAATGACGCCACCGGCGTGATCCAGGTCGATTCGCGCGAGAACTACCAGAAGCTGGTCGAGTTCGCGCAGGAATACACGCCGGCGGTACTGCCGCGGCTGTCGCACTACACCGGCGAGCGGCCGATCTTCGACCTGTTCAATATCGACGCGGAAATCGAGCGTGCGCTGTCGCGGCGCGTCGACCTGAAGTCGGGCGGGTATCTGATGATCGACCAGACCGAGGCGATGACGACGATCGACGTCAACACCGGCGGCTATGTCGGCGCGCGCAATTTCGACGACACGATCTTCAAGACCAACCTGGAGGCGGCGCACACGATCGCGCGCCAGCTGCGCCTGCGCAATCTCGGCGGCATCATCATCATCGACTTCATCGACATGGAGAACGCCGAGCACCGCGACGCGGTGCTGTCGGAACTGAAGCGCGCGCTGTCGCGCGACCGCACCCGCATCACCGTCAACGGCTTCTCGCAGCTGGGCCTGGTCGAGATGACGCGCAAGCGCACGCGCGAATCGCTGGCGCACGTGCTGTGCGAGCAGTGCCCCGTCTGCCAGGGCAAGGGCCAGGTCAAGACGCCGCGCACGGTGTGCTACGAAATCCTGCGCGAGATCATGCGCGAGTCGCGCCAGTTCAATCCGCGCGAGTTCCGCATCCTGGCCTCGCAGGAAGTGATCGACCTCTTCCTCGAGGAGGAAAGCCAGCATATGGCAATGCTCGGCGACTTCATCGGCAAGCCGATTTCGCTGCAGGTCGAATCGACCTTCCATCAGGAGCAGTACGACATCATCCTGATGTAGGCCTCGATGTCGGCGCGATGCAGGCGCCGATGTCGGCGTCGATGTCGGCGCGGCCCGCCCGCGTTCCGCCCGGAACGCGCCCTCAGGGTCAGACCGCATGCCATCCCCGCACCAATCTTCTATAACGATTAGGAGGATGGCGCGCGCCTGGCGCGGCGGCGGGAGCGGACGATGACACGCTGGAATGACGCAATGGCCCAAGGGCCGTCGGCGCGGCGGATCGCGCCATGGGCAGGCCCGCTGCTTGCCGGACTACCGGCAGGAATACGGGCAGGAATACCGGTGCGATTAGCGGCGGGACTGGCGGCGGGACTGGCGGCAGGACTACCGGCGCGAGCGGCAGCGAGGCTACCGCTGGCACTACCGGCGGCACTGCTCGCGGGACTGCTGGCCTTGCCGGGCTGCACGCCCGTGCAGGAACTGGCCAAACGCGCGCCCTCGTTGCCGCCGGCCGCGCCCGAACGGCAGGTCACGCCCGCCCCTCCTCCACCGATTCCCTCGCGCGTGATCGAGCTCGCCGGCTATTGCAGCCGCACCGAGGACGATGGCTTTCGGGAAGAGGCGCGCGTGCGCGTCGCCGCGAACGAGGTGCAGGCGTTGAACTGGAAGCTGTGGGTGCCCCGGCGACGCGGCTCCTGCGCCTTCGATCTGAGCGAATTCAGGCAGGTCCAGAAGGCCCCGCATATCGAACTGGTGGCGCGCGACGACAGCGGCTGCAAGCTGATGGTGTGGCAGGACCCGCGGCGCGTCACGCTGGCCCATGCAAATTGCCAGAAGCGCTGCACGCCGGGAATCTACGAGGAAGCGTGGCCAGTGATGTTCGACCCGGCCAGCGGCATGTGCGCGCAGGTCAAGTAGGCCGGCCACACAACGCGCCGCACGCTACACGCTGCTCGCCGCAAGTCCCAGGCCATCGGTCACAAGCCACCCACCGGATGACACCGGACGACACCGGACGGCGCGCGGCGCGCCACGCGCCATACGACTGCGGCGCCGGCCGGCGCGCCGGCACACCCGCGCCCGGCATTTCAGCCGCGCTTGACCCAGACCACCAGGCCGCCCGCGATGCCGAGCGTGCGCCGGTCCGGACGATAGTCCATGGTGCCGGGGAACTGCTGCGCGTCGCGCTGGCCGATGCGCCAGGCGCAGCCATCCAGCAGCGCGATCGCCTCGGCCTCGGGCTTGCCGACCAGCGCGTCGTCGGCCAGCTTGTCGGCGGCGCAGCCCTGCGGCGTGGCGGCGCCTCCCATCGGCGGCGGCGGCGGGCCGGGCGGCGGTTCGCTGGCGCAGGCGGTCAGCATGGCCGCGCCGGCAGCGGCGCCAGCCAGCCGGCCCGTGCGGGTCAGGCGAGGCAGCAGCGGGTAACGAAGCGCGGAAAGAAGCGAGGTGAGACGCGATCGGTCGACGATCCTTGGCATGCAATCTCCTTGCAGGTCGGGAGCGGACGGCATCCGCCGTCCGCGGGCGAGACGGCCGGTCCCGGCACCGGATTACGGCTTGGCCTTCGGCACACGTCCCATCAGGAAGAACTCGTCGTTGGGACGCATGCCGATGGTGTTGGCCATCCGGTTGGACAGGCCGAAGAAGGCCGTGATGGCGGCGATGTCCCACGCGTCCTCGTCGGAGAAGCCGTGCGGGCGCAGCGCCTCGAAATCGGATTCGTCGATCTCGTGCGAGGCCTGGCAGACCTTCATCGCGAAATCGAGCATCGCGCGCTGGCGCGGCGGCAGGTCGGCCTTGCGGTAGTTGACCGCGACCTGGTCGGCCAGCAGCGGCTTCTTCTCGTAGATGCGCAGGATCGCGCCGTGCGCGACCACGCAATACAGGCACTGATTGACGCCGGAGGTGGCGACCACGATCATCTCGCGCTCGCCCTTGCTCAGTCCGCCCTCCTTGTCCATCAGCGCGTCGTGATAGGCGAAGAAGGCGCGGAACTCGGCCGGCCGGTGCGCCAGCGCGAGAAAGACGTTGGGAACGAAGCCTGCCTTCTCCTGCACCGCCAGGATGCGCTCGCGGATATCGTCCGGAACCTGCTCCAGCGTCGGCACCGGATAGCGGCTGATCGGCTTGCTGTCGACACTGCCGCCGGACTTGCCGGCTGCCGCGCCCTGCGCGGCACGGCCTTGCTGCGATTCGCTCATCGTGGTCTCCTCGGTTGATTCCGGTCCATCCGTCCGCCGGCATGGCCGTCGCGCGGCGCGCGAGGCATGCCACAGTATCGGCCAGCCACGGCGGCACGCCAAGCGAGGCCGGCCGGTGGCGCACCGCACCGAATCGCACCGCGGCACAGCGCCCCCGCGGCAGGCTTACTGCGTCGCGAACTGGATCCGGTGCAGCCCGGCGTACAGCCCGTTCGCGGCCAGCAGCTCGGCGTGGGTGCCGTGCTCGGCGATGCGTCCCTGATCCAGCACCGCGATGCGGTCGGCGTTCTCGATGGTCGACAGGCGGTGCGCGATCACCAGCGTGGTACGGCCGACCATCAGCGATTCCAGCGCGGCCTGGACCTGGCGCTCGGACTCCGAATCCAGCGCCGAGGTGGCCTCGTCCAGGATCAGGATCGGCGCGTCCTTGTACAGCGCGCGCGCGATCGCCAGGCGCTGGCGCTGTCCGCCCGACAGCTTCATGCCGTTGTCGCCGATATTGGTCTGCAAACCCTCGGGCAGCCCCTTGACCACGTCGGTCAGGTAGGCGGCCTCGAGCGCGCGTTCGACCCGCGCCATGTCGATCTGGTCGGCCGAGTGCACGCCGTAGGCCACGTTGGCGGCGACGGTGTCGTTGAACAGCACCACGTCCTGGCTGACGAAGGCGATCTGGCGGCGCAGGTCCTTCAACGCCAGCGCATCGAGCGGCTGGCCGTCGAGCAGGATGCGCCCTTCGGTCGGGTCGAAGAAGCGCGGCACCAGGTTGACCAGCGTGGTCTTGCCGCTGCCGGACGGGCCGACCAGCGCCAGCACCTCGCCCGGGCTGACCTGCAGCGACACGTCCTGCAGCGCCGGGCGCCCGGCGTCGCCATAGCGGAAGCCGACGCGCTCGAACACCAGCTCGCCGCGCGCGCGGTCCAGCGGCAGCCCGCCCTGCTGCGGCTCCACCGGCTCGTCGATCAGCCGGAAGATCATTTCGGCGGCGGTCATGCCGCGCGTCAGCGGCTGGTTGATGTCGGTCAGGTGCTTCAGCGGCGAGATCAGCAGCAGCATCGCCATCACGAAGCCGGTGAAGCCGCCGATGGTGGTCTGGTTGCCCTGCGCCTGCACCATCGCGATGGTGATGATCACCGACAGCGCCAGCGCGGCCAGGAACGCGGTGACCGGCTGGTTCAGCCCGCCCGCGACCGCCATCCGCATCGAATAGTTCTTCAGCCGCTCGGCCATCGCGCGAAAGCGCGCCAGCTCGTAGGTCTCGCCGCCGTGCAGCTTGACCACCTTGAAGCCGCCCGCCGCTTCCTCGACGACATAGGCGGCGCTGTTGGTCAGCGTCTGGTGCTCGCGGTTGAGCTTGCGCAGGCGCCGGTTGATCTTCGACATCAGGTAGCCGATCACCGGCAGGATCACCGCGACGATCAGCGTCAGCCGCCAGTTCGTGTAGAACAGGTAGATCAACAGCGCGACCACCGTCAGCGAATCGCGCACCAGCGTGATGAACACGCTGGTCAGGATCTGCAGCACCTGGTTGACCTCGAAGATCACCGCATTGATCAGCGACGCCGCGGTATTGCGATGGAAGAACATCGCCGGCACATGCAGCATGCGCTCGAACATCTGCAGCCGCATCTTCAGCAGCACGCGGTTGGAGATCAGGCTCAGCAGGTAGCCGGAGGCGAACTGCGCCAGGCCGCGGATCAGCGCGACGCCGGTCAGGATCGCCGGCACATGCCACAGCTTGCCGGCGTAGTCGCCGCCGAAGCCCTTGTCCAGCAGATCGTTGACGACCTTGGGGATCACCCCTTCGCTGGCGGCCACGACGGCCATCGCGACGATGGCGGCGATGAAGATGCGCAACTCCGGGCGCAGGTAGGACCAGAGTCGGGCGGGCATGGTTTGCACACCTGGCGTCGATGGGCGGGACAAGAACACTCCTTCGGAATAATCAGAGGCGCCGGTGAGCCCGGGCCGGAGACCGGAAGCGGGCGCCGGCGGGGTCGGCCCGGCGCAGAGGCCGGCAGGGGCCGGGGTACAATGGCGCGGCGCTCGACCGGGGCGATACCGTGCCGATTGCGGTCGGATCGCGGCTCGGTCGCGTCAATACAGCAGGCCATACGACCACGTCAATGAAACTCTCCGTCGTCATCATCACCCGCAACGAAGCCCACAATATCCAAGCCTGTCTGGAGAGCGTGAAGTGGTGTGACGAGGCGATTATAGTGGATTGCATGAGCGCGGACGCCACCCCGGCAATTGCCCGGGACATGGGCGCGCGCGTGATCCAGACCGAGGACTGGCCCGGCTTCGGTCCGCAGAAGAACCGCGCGGTGGACGCCGCCACCGGCGACTGGATCCTCAGCATCGATGCGGACGAGCGCGTCAGCCCCGCGCTGCGCGACGAGATCCTCGCCGCGATCGCCAGCGACAGCGCCGACGGCTACGAGATGCCGCGGCTGTCGCAGTTCTGCGGCCGCTTCATCCGCCATGGCGGCTGGTATCCCGATTACGTGACGCGGCTGGTGCGCCGCGGCCAAGGCCGCTTCAGCGATGCGCTGGTGCACGAGAGCCTGATCGTGCAGGGCCGGCTCGGCCGGCTGCGCGAACCGCTGACGCACTACAGCTATCGCGACTACTCCGACGTGCTGCGCAAGATCGACAGCTATTCGTCGGCCGGCGCGCGCCAGGCCTTCAGCCGCGGCAAGCGCTCGTCGCCGCTGGCCGCCGCGGGCCACGGCCTGTGGGCCTTCCTGCGGACCTGGCTGCTCCGCCGCAGCATTCTCGACGGCGCCGAAGGCTTCGGCGTCGCGCTGATGAACGCGCAGGCGAGCTACTACAAATACCTGAAGCTGTGGTACCTGGGCCGGCAGCAGGCCGGCGGCCAATGAGCGGCCGGCGGCGACCCATGACCGTGGCTTTCCTCCCGTCCCGATATCCGTGTCCATGAAGATCGGCATCTCCTGCAACCGCTTCGGCAAGGGCGGCGGCTTCGAACGCTATGCGCTGGACCTGGCGCGCGGCCTGATCGCGCGCGGCGAGCGTCCAGCGGTGTTCGCGCGCCGCTTCGACGGCGACATCCCCGAGTACGGCCAGGTCGACCGGCATCTGGTGCGCGTGCGCTGGCTGCCCGGCAAGATGCGCGACACCGCGTTCTCCTGGGGCATGCGCGACGCGCACCGCCATTGCGATCTGCTGATCGGCTGCAACCGCGTGGTCGGCGCCGACCTGGCGATCTGCGGCGGCACCCATCGCGGCTACCTGCGCGCATCCGGACGCGCGCCGACCTTCTGGGACCGGCGCCAGATCGAACTGGAGTCGCGCCACTACGCGGCCGCGCGCCACGTGGTCGCGCATTCGCAGTTGATGGCCGACGAACTGGCCGAGCTGTATGGCCTGCCGGCCGACCGGCTCGCCCTGCTCTATCCGCCGGTCGATACCGCGCGCTTCCAGCCGGTCGACGATGCCGCGCGCGCGGCATTGCGCCGGCGCTTCGGTTTCGGCGACACGCCGGTCTTCCTGTTTCCGTCCTCGGATCATTCCCGCAAGGGGCTCGACGTGCTGGCCCGCGCGCTGGCCGACAGCGGCCTCGACGCGACGCTGGCCGTCGCCGGCCGGCCGGTCGGCAGGACCCTGCCGGGCGTGCGCGAACTGGGCTATTGCGCCAACATGGCCGAGCTCTATGCCGCCGCCGATTTCACCGTGCTGGCGTCCAGCTACGAGCCGTTCGGGCTGGTCGGCATCGAATCGGTGCTGTGCGGCACGCCGGTGCTGCTGGCGGACAATATCGCCTGCCTCGAGGTGATGGACGATGCGGTGGCGCGGCGCTTCCCGCGCAGCGACGTGGCGGCGATTGCCGCCGCGATGCGCGAAGCTGTGGCCTGGTCGAAGGATGGCGGCGCGCGGATCGCCGAGCCGCGCCGGCATCTGCGCTACAACCCCGAACCGGCCGCGCATCTGGATGCGCTGCTGCGGCTCGCCGGGGCCTGACCTTCTCCGTTACGTCCGCTCAGCGCGGACGTGCATCTGGATGCGCTGCTGCGGATCGCCGGGACCCGACCTTCCCGTTACGTCCGATCAGCGCGACCGCGCTGCTGCCGCGGATGCGAGTTCCAGCTGCCGCGTGCGATTGGCGATGATGCCAAGCAGCGTCGCCGAGGTCAGTCCGAAGAAGGCGGTGTTCATCACCAGCGTGAAGACGTCGATGGTCAGCCCGAACACCACCGTGCCCAGCGTCAGCACCAGGCCCATCGCGGCCGCGGTGGCGATGTCGGGATCGGGCGAATGGCGATGGCGCCAGAAATAGACCGTCGAGCCGTAGTACAGCAGCAGCAGCACCGCCAGGCCCAGCAGCCCCATCTCCGCCAGCGTCGAGAACAGCTCGTTGTGCGCGTGCGGATGGATGATCGCCGGCGAGGCCTCGCCGCGCTCGGCCAGCACCTGCAGGCTCTCCTTCAGCGTGCCCTTGCCGACGCCCAGCGCCGGCTCGCGCTCGAACAGCGTCCAGGCCGCCTGCCACAGCTGCAGCCGCAGGCCGATCGAGGTATCGGCATCGCCGTGCGCCAGCCGCTCGAAGTCCGACGTCGCGGCGGCGATGCGGCTCTGCACCACCGGCGTGTTCAGGGCCGCCATCGCCCCCAGCGTCAGCGACGCGGCGAACACCAGCATCAGCCGGCGCGGGCGCATGCGCGCCAGGTCGAAGCGGCACAGCAGGACCCACAGCATCACCGGAATGGCGATCCAGCCGCCGCGGCTCTCCGACGCATAGGAGGCGTAGCAGCCGGCGGCCAGGCCGAGCAGGCGGAAGACCTGCTCCCAGCGCGGGCGGCCGCGTTCGGCCAGCGGAATCGCGCCCATGAAGCCAAGCACCAGCGCGGTGTCGCCGAACGGAATCGGATTGGTGAACGGATTGCCGGCGCGGCCGGACATCACCCACTCGGCGGGGGAGAACAGGATCAGCACGGACCAGAAGCACGCGCCCAGCGCGCCGATCACGCAGCCCCATTGAAACGGCCGCAGCCGCTCGGCCGGCACCGCGGCCAGCAACAGGAAGATCGGCACGGACAGCAGCAGCCGCGACGGCGAATCGAAGGCGCGTGACGGCACCTCTCCGGTCAGCAGCGCCTGCAGGCCGATCGCCAGCGGATAGGCCGTCATCGCGACGACGTACCACTTGTAGCGCAGCAGCAGTTCGCGGCTCTGGCGGCGATTCTCGGCCTGGCTCAGCCACAGCAGGCTGAAGGCCAGCACGACGAAGAAGCAGTAGCCGGTGCCGCCCTGCAGGGTCAGCATCAGCACAGGGGACAGTGCCGCGGCAGTCGCCGCGACACCGATGGACAGACGATCGATGCTCATGGATGAAATACGGATCGGCGCCGGAACGGCGTTGGCGGGCACATTGGCCATGAGCCGGAAACAGGGGCCGCCATCTGGGGCAACCATGGCAGCGCCGGGGGCGCGCCACGCGGCGCATTATACCGTTGCCCCCTGGGGCCCCCTCCCTGCGAGGGGGTGCCAGGGCGGCATGGTATCGTTCGGCCGTGCCCGCTGGGGGGCATGTGTTCGGCAACAGGTGTTCGGAAACGGGTGTCCGGCAACGAGCGGCAACGACAGTTCGGCAACGACGGTTCGGCAACAAGAGAGGAAGCGAGGATGAGCGGTACGGCGAATGGCGGCGATGTGCGGGAGGCGGCAGACACGGCGAATGCGCGGGACGGCGCGTGGCCGTCCGCGACCCTGCTGCTGATCACCTACAACCAGCAACGCTTCATCGCCGACGCGATCGCCGGCGCGCTCGCGCAGGACTACCCGGACCTGGAGATCATCGTCTCGGACGATGCCTCGACCGACGACACCTTCGCCGCCGCGCAGCGCGCCCTGCAGGGCTATGCCGGCCCGCACCGGGTCACGCTGCGGCGCAATCCGGTCAACCTCGGCATCAGCGGGCATCTGAGCCAGCTCGTCGAGCTGTCGCACGGCGAGCTGATCTTCGTCGCCGCCGGCGACGATATCTCGCTGCCGACGCGCTGCCGCGAGGTCGCGCAGGCGTGGCTGGCGCACGGCCGCAAGCCGGACCTGATCGCCACCGACCTGATCGACATGGACTACGAAGGGGCCGACCACGGCACCATCGCGCACAGCGAGCTGGGCATCTATGACGGCGTGGCGCGCTGGATGGCCGAACCGCCGGTCGTCATCGGCGCCTCGCATACCTGGACGCGGCGGCAATTCGAACGCTTCGGCCCGATCGCGCCAGGCATGATTTCCGAAGACCAGATCACCACGCTGCGCGCGGTGCTCGGCGGCGGCGCCATCACGCTGCGCCGGCCGCTGGTGCGCTATCGCCGCGGCGGCGTCTCGGGCAAGCGCAAATGGCGCACGCCGGCGGACTTCGTCAAGCGCATCCAGCTGACCAACCGCAGCTCGCTGGCCGAAACGCTGCAGTTCATCCAGGACGCCGAACTGGCCGGCGCTGGCGACGCGATGCGCCGCCACAAGGCCGCCAAGCTGGCGCGCGAGACCTTCACGCGCGACATCTTCGCCGCCACCAGCACCGGCGAGCGCCTGCGGCTGCTGCTCGGCGCGCGCGACGTGCGGCTGGGCCACCGGCTGCGGATGTTTCTCTATGCGGCCTGCCCGGGCGTGTATGCGCCGTTTTTCGCGCTGGGGAATATGGTGAAGGGAATGAAGGGCTGAGGGGCTGGGGGAGAGGCAAGCAGGCGCTTGCCAAACCAGCGGTCTGGTCGCACCGCCCTATGCCCTCTCCCCCTACTCCCTCCCGCAAGCGGGAGAGGGGGCCGATAACGGGCGTTGTCGCGAAAGCCGGGGCAGCGACAGCTCGGCGACTGAAGCCTCCCTGCCTCACTCGTACAGCGTACTGACACACTCCGGCGACAGCGCCGCCCGCAACGCCGCCAGCGTGTCGTCCGACGGCACCACCTGCCACGCCTGGCCCAGCACCGCCTCGCAGACCGCCGAGGCGCTGGCGTACTGGATGCAGACCGGCAGCCCGGGGCTGCCCGCCGACGCGGCCAGATGCGGGGTCAGCAGCTCGCGCAGCATCGCGGTCGACGAATTGCCGTTCAGCGACAGCTTCAGCGCGCGCGCGTTGCGGATCCGCGCGGTGGTCAGGTCCATCACGGTTTCCGCGGTGAAGCGCACCCCGCCGGTGAAGGTGTCGTGGCGGGCATTGCCCTGCGCGATCAGCAGCTCGTCCTCGCGGAACATGTGCCGGTTGGCGTCGAACAGCTCGTTGAACACCGTCATCTCGATCTGCCCAGTGCCGTCGTCGAGCAGCACGATCAGCATCTTGCCGCGCTGCGTCATCTGCGTGCGGATGCCGGTGATCACGCCGGCGACCATCTTGCCGCGCACGTCGCGACCGTAGCCGCCGCCGTTGCCCTGCACTTCCTTTTCCAGCGACGCCAGCGTGCCCTTGACGAAGCGCCGCACCTCGTCGCGATAGGCGTCGAACAGGTGGCCGGAGAAGTAGTAGCCGAGCGCCTGCTTTTCCTCCTGCAGCATCCGCTTCGGCGTCCAGGCCGGCTCGTCGATCAGCTCCGGCCGGTGCGCATCGCCGTCGTCGGCCATCAGGTCGAACAGCGACACCTGGTTGGCCGACTCGGCCTTCTGCTCCGCGGCCTCCATCGCGCGCGGCACCGAGGCCAGCAGCTGGGCGCGGTTCGGATGCAGCGTGTCGAAGGCGCCGGCGCGGATCAGCGCCTCGATCGTGCGGCGGTTGACCTGGCGGCGGTCGACGCGCTCGCAGAAGTCGAACAGGTCGGTGAACGGCCGTTCCTCGCGCGCGCGCAGGATGTCCTCGATCGCGCCCTGGCCGGAGCCCTTGATGCCGCCCAGGCCGTAGCGGATCGTCTTGGCATCGGTCGGCGCGAAGCGGTATTCGCTGGCGTTGACGTCCGGCGGCAGCACGCGCAGCCCGTTGGCGCGGCAATCCTCGTAGAGGATCTTGACCTTGTCGGTGTCGTCCATCGCCAGCGACATGTTGGCCGCCATGAATTCGGCCGGATGGTGCGCCTTCAGCCAGGCCGTGTAGTACGCCAGCAAGGCATAGGCGGCCGCGTGCGACTTGTTGAAGCCGTAGCCGGCGAACTTCTCCATCAGGTCGAAGATCTCGTCGGCCTTGTCGGCCGACAGCCCGTTCTTCGCCGCGCCCTCGCGGAACAGCTCGCGATGCTTGGCCATCTCCTCGGGCTTCTTCTTGCCCATCGCGCGGCGCAGCAGGTCGGCACCGCCGAGCGAGTAGCCGCCGATTATCTGCGCCATCTGCATCACCTGCTCCTGATAGACCATGATGCCGTAGGTCTCTTTCAGGACGGGTTCGACGCGCGGGTCCGGATATTCCACCTTCTCGCGGCCGTGCTTGCGCGCGCAGAAGCTGGGGATCAGGTCCATCGGGCCGGGGCGGTACAGCGACACCAGCGCGATGATGTCCTCGAAGCGGTCGGGCTTGGCGTCCTTGAGCATGCCCTGCATGCCGCGGCTTTCCAGCTGGAACACCGCCACCGTGTTGGCTGACTTGAGGATGTCGAAGGCGGCTGGATCGTCGAGCGGGATCTGGCTGCAGTTCCAGTCGGCCTTGCCCGGATCGAGCCGGCGGATGTAGCGCTCGGCCCAGTCGAGGATGGTCAGCGTGGTCAGGCCCAGAAAGTCGAACTTGACCAGGCCCGCCGCCTCGACGTCGTCCTTGTCGTACTGGCTGACCACCCCGCTCATGCCGTCGTTCTGGCCGCCCTGCGTGTACAGCGGGCAGAAGTCGGTCAGCTTGCCCGGCGCGATCAGCACGCCGCCGGCGTGCATGCCGACGTTGCGCGTCATGCCTTCGACGCGCTGCGCCAGCTCGAGCAGCTGGCGCACTTCCTCTTCGTTGTTCTCGCGCTCGGTCAGCAGGGGCTCTTCCTTCTTGGCCTCCTCGATCGTCACCAGCTTGCCCGGCTTGAACGGGATCAGCTTGGCCACGCCATCGACGAAGTTGTAGCCCAGGTCGAGCACCCGGCCGACGTCGCGCACCGCGGCCTTGGCGGCCATGGTGCCGAAGGTGGCGATCTGCGACACCGCGTCCTTGCCGTACTTCTCCTTGACGTACTGGATCACGCGATCGCGGCCGTGCTGGCAGAAGTCGATATCGAAGTCGGGCATCGACACCCGCTCCGGATTCAGGAAACGCTCGAACAGCAGCGCGTACTTGAGCGGATCGAGGTCGGTGATGCCGAGCGCGTAGGCGACCAGCGAGCCGGCACCCGAGCCGCGGCCGGGGCCGACCGGCACGCCGTTGTTCTTGGCCCAGTTGATGAAGTCCGCCACGATCAGGAAGTAGCCGGGGAACCCCATCTTGATGATGATGCCGGTCTCGAACTCCAGCCGCGCGTAGTACTCGGGGCGCCTGGCCTCGCGCGTCGCCTCGTCGGGGAACAGCACCTCCAGACGGCGCTCCAGCCCCTCCTTCGACATGTGCACGAGATAGTCGTCAAGCGACATGCCGTCCGGCGTCGGGAACAGCGGCAGGCGCGGCTTGCCGAGCTCGAGCGTCAGGTTGCAGCGGCGCGCGATCTGCACCGCATTCTCGAGCGCGGACGGGATGTCGGCGAACAGCGCGCACATCTCGTCCTGCGTCTTGAAATACTGGTCGGTGGTGAAGCGGCGCACGCGGCGCGGATTGGCCAGCAGCTCGCCCTCGGCGATACAGACGCGCGCCTCGTGCGCGGTATGGTCGTCGGGGGTCATGAACTGCACCGGATGCGTCGCGACCACCGGCAGCTGCAGCGCCGCGGCCAGCTGCACCGCGCGTTGCACATAGGCCTCGGTGCCCGGATGGCCGGCGCGCTGCAGCTCGATGTAATAGCGCTGCGGGAAGACCGTGGCCCAGTGCCGGGCGGCGCGCTGCGCGGCGGCGTCGTTGCCGTTGGCCAGCGCCTGGCCGACGTCGCCGCCCATCGCGCCGGACAGCGCGATCAGGCCCGTCGACAGCGGCAGGCCGTCCTCGCCGGGTTCCTCGAGCCAGGCCGGCTCGAGCTCGGCGCGGCCGCGGTACTGGTTCGACAGCCAGGCGCGCGACAGCAGCACGCACAGGTTCAGATAGCCGCGCCGGTCCTGCACCAGCAGCAGCATGCGCGCGGGCTTGTCGCGATCGTCGGCGTTGGTCAGCCAGACGTCGGCGCCGACGATGGGCTTGACGCCACCGCCGCGCGCCTCCTTGTAGAAGCGGATCAGGCCGAAGGCGTTGGCGAGGTCGGTCAGCGCAAGCGCGCCCATGCCGTCGGCGGCGGCGGCCTTGACCGCATCCTCGAGGCGGACGATGCCGTCGACGATCGAGTATTCGGAATGGAGGCGGAGATGTACGAAGCGGGGCGAAGACATGGGCGCCATTGTACCGGTGCGAGCTCGCGGCCGGGCCGCCGGGGGGCGACGAAATCCGCTGCGGCACGCTTGGCGATGCCGAGGCGTTAGCGAGGCGATGGCGGTGCGAGGGGGGCGGCGGTTCGGCGCGGTGGCAGGGTGCGGTGGTCGGGCGCGGTATCGGGCGCGGTGGCTGGGTGCGGTGGCAGGGTGCGGAGGTCGGGCGCGGTGTCGGGCGCGGTGGCTGGGTGCGGTGGCTGGGCGCGGTGGCTGCGTGCGGTGGCTGCGTGCGGTGGCTGGGTGCGGTGGGTGGCTGCTGTGGCTGAGTGCTGTGGCTGGGGGCTGTGGCTGGGGGCTGTGTGCTGTGGCTGGGGGCGGTGGTCGGGCGCGATCCCGCGCGCCGGGCCGACCCGCTATAATTTCGTGTTTCCCATCAGGCAGTCATGGCGGCACGCGATGCCCACGGCGCCGCGCGACGCGCGGACCGATCCCCGCACGCGCCCCATCCCGCCACGCCGTGCTCCGCAGTCCATGCAGATCGTCAATATTTCCGCCTACAAGTTCGTCACGCTGAACGACATCGAGACGCTGCGCGCCGCCTTGCGCGAGCGCTGCGAGGCGGCCGCGCTCAAGGGCACCGTGCTGCTCGCCCCGGAAGGGATCAACCTGTTCCTGGCGGGCAGCCGCGAAGGCATCGACGATGTGGTGGGCTGGCTGCGCGCCGATCCGCGCTTCGCCGATCTGGAGCCGAAGGAGAGCCTGTCGGAGACCCAGCCGTTCAAGCGGATGCTGGTGCGGATCAAGCGCGAGATCATCACGATGAAGATGCCGCTGATCCGGCCCGAGGAAGGCCGCGCGCCGTCGGTGCGCCCTGCCGACCTCAAGCGCTGGCTCGACCAGGGCCATGACGACGAAGGCCGGCCGGTGGTGATGCTCGACACGCGCAACGCCTTCGAGGTCGCGGTCGGCACCTTCGAGCAGGCGGTCGACTACGGGCTGCAGAAGTTCAGCGACTTCCCGGCAGTGGTGGAGGAGCACAAGGACGAGTTCGCCGGCAAGACCGTGGTGTCGTTCTGCACCGGCGGCATCCGCTGCGAGAAGGGCGCAATCCACATGCAGCAGGCCGGCATCGAGCGCGTCTATCAGCTCGAGGGCGGCATCCTGAAGTACTTCGAGGAGGTCGGCGGCAGCCACTATCGCGGCGACTGCTTCGTCTTCGACTACCGCACCGCGCTCAATCCCGAGCTGCAACCGGCCGGACCCAAGCAGTGCTTTGCCTGCCGTGCGGTGGTCACGCCGGAGGAGCAGCAGAGCCCGCACTATGTGGTCGGCGTCAGCTGTCCGCACTGCCATTCGCAGCGCGCGGCGCAGGGCGAGTCCGAATCGAAGCAGGAAGGGAAAGCGGCGCAGGCCTGATCGGCGCCTCGCCGTCGTCAGGGATGCGGCTGTGCGCTAGGCCGCCAGCAGGTGGTACAGATTGCGCAGCATGCCCGCGGTCGCACCCCAGATGAAGCGATGTCCCCCGCCTTCGCGCGGATACGGCATCGCATAGAACATCCGCTCGCCGTCGACCCAGCGGAACAGCCGCCGCTGGTGGTGCGACGGGTCCATCAGGAAGGCCAGCGGCACCTCGAACACATCGGCCACCTCGCGCGCATCGGGGCGCAGCGCGAAGCCGTCGCGCACCAGGCCTACCACCGGACTGACATGGAAGCCCGTGCCGGTGATGTAGTCCGGCAGCGCGCCCAGCACCTCGACGTAATCCCGGTCCAGCCCGATCTCTTCCTCCGTTTCCCGCAGCGCGGTGGCGACCCGATTGATGTCCTCGGGCTCCCAGCGGCCGCCCGGAAAGCTGATCTGCCCCGCGTGGGCGCTCAGGTTCGCATTGCGCTGCGTCAGCAGCACGGTCAGGCCGTCGGCGCGCTGCACCAGCGGCACCAGCACCGCGGCGTCGCGCAGGCTCTGCTTGGGGTCGTAGGCGCGCGACTCGTCGGTCAGCTCCGGCTGCCAGGCCGGCGGAGTCAGGAAGCGATGGCGGATGAAGTCGGGCCGCAGGCGCGGCTCGGAAAGCGGTGGGTGCTGGCTGTCGACCGAGACGATCGGCAGCGATTCGGGATCGAAGGCGGGGCGCATAGCGGCACAAGTATGACAGACCTCGCCGCGGGGCATCGGCGGGGGCCGGCGGCATGCGAGGCGCGTCCGGCATGCCGGGCATGTTCGGCGTGCTCGGCGTGCTCGGCGTGCTCGGCGTGCTCGGCATGTTCGGCGTACTCGGCGTACTCGGCGTGCTCGGCGTGCTTGGCGTATGCAGCGGGCTCGGCATGCCGGCCGCACGCATGCCCCATGCCGTCACCCTGCGGCCACCATGCAAAAAGGGCACCCGAAGGTGCCCTTGAAGACGGAGCGCGAACCCCGTCCATCGCTCCGGCCGGCGTGCCGGCCAGGCGCTGCGTCTTACTCGGCAGCCGCGACCTTGGAGGCCTTGGTGACGAGCTTTTCCTTGATGCGAGCGGACTTGCCCGAACGCTGGCGCAGATAGTACAGCTTGGCGCGGCGCACATCGCCGCGGCGCTTGACTTCGATGCCGGCGATCAGCGGCGAGTACAGCTGGAACGTACGCTCCACGCCCTCACCCGACGAGATCTTGCGCACGATGAAGGACGAATTCAGGCCACGGTTGCGCTTGGCGATCACCACGCCTTCGTAGGCCTGCACGCGCTTGCGGTTGCCTTCGACCACGTTCACGTTGACGACAACGGTGTCGCCCGGCGCGAATGCGGGGATGGTCTTGTTCGCGGTCAGACGCGCGATCTCTTCCTTCTCGATCTGCTCGATGATGTTCATCGTTTCTTCTCCTGTGCCATCGTGACGGCGTTGCATGCCTCGCCTCCTGGCGCGGCCCCGACAGAGGATGGGGTTTCAACTGGCGGAGGCTTGCCCCCGCCCTTCCTTCGCCGCCCACTCCGACAGGAATTTCTCGTCGGCCTTGGTCAGCAAACCTTGGCGGCGCGCGGACTCGATCAGGTCGGGCCGCTTGCGCGCCGTATTGGCCAGCGCCTGGTGGCGCCGCCATTTTTCGATCTCGGCATGATGGCCGCCGAGCAGTATCTCGGGGACCCGCATGCCTTCGTATTCCTCGGGCCGCGTGTAATGCGGACAATCGAGCAGCCCGTTGACGAAGCTGTCCTGCACCGCCGACTGCGCGTCGCCCAGCACGCCGGGCAGCAGACGCACCACCGCGTCGATCAGCGCCATCGCCGGCAGCTCGCCGCCCGACAGCACGAAATCGCCGAGGCTGATTTCCTCGTCGACGCGACGGTCGATCAGGCGCTGGTCGATCGCCTCGTAGCGGCCACAGATCAGCACCAGACCGGGACGCCGCGCCAGCTCGACCACCTTGGCGTGCGTCAGCGGCGCGCCCTGCGGCGACATCAGCACCACGTGAGAGGCGCTGACACCGTCGCCGGTACCTGCATCGGCACCGGCACCGGCAAAGGCATCGGCCTGCGCCGCGACGGCGGCGTCGATCGCGTCCTCCAGCGGCCTGGCCAGCATCACCATGCCCGGTCCGCCCCCATAGGGACGGTCGTCGATGGTGCGGTAGTTGTCCGTGGTGAAGTCCCGCGGATTCCAGCTGCGCAGCGTATAGCGCTGCTGCTTGGCGGCCCGGCTGGTGATGCCCCAGTCGGTCAGCGCGCGGAACATCTCCGGGAACAGCGTGATCACGTCGAACTGCATCGGTCTCACTCCTGTTCCGTTGCCTGCCGTTGCCTTGCCCTTGCCTTGCTGCTGTTGCTGCCTTTGCTGCGGCGGCTAGTAGTCCAGCCCCCAGTCCACCACGATGCGCCGCGCCTCGATATCGACGTGCCGCAGATAGGCGTCGACGAAGGGAATCAGACGCTCGCCGGGCTTGCCGTCCGGCAGCGCGTAGGCAACCTGCAGGATCTGGTGGGCGCCGTTGTCGATCAGCCCGGCGACTTCGCCCAGGGCTTCGCCCTGCTCGTTGCTCACCGTGCAGCCGATCAGATCGACCCAGTAAAACTCGTTCTCTTCGGGCGCGGGGAAATCCTCGCGCCGGATCCAGACGCGACGCCCCTTGAGCGCCTCGGCCAGATTGCGGTCCGCCACACCGGACGCCTGCGCCACCACCGTGCCGCTATGCTCGCGCGACTGCGCGATCTTCAGGCACAGCGGCCCCGCTTCGCGGGCCGCCGACTGGGCCACCGGCCGCGAAGCCGGAGCCTCGGGCTGCAGCAGCCACCAGCGCCGCGCATGCAGCAAGGCGCCGGCATCCTGCGCATGGGGCTGGACCTTGATCCAGCCGCGCACGCCATAGGCTGCGGCGACATAGCCGACCTCGATCAGGTCGTCGGGCAGGGCCTGCCCATACACCAGCGCGGCCGGGATGCGGGCCTCGCGTGGCGTGCCGGTCCCTGTTCCGGGCCCGGTGGCGCCGGGCGGCACGTTCAACGGCCGCCGTTGCGCGCCGCGCGCGGACGTGGTCACGGCAGACTACCGGTAGCGGCAGCGTAAATCAGGCAGCGGCCTTGGCGGCGTTCTGCTTGACCAGACGGGCAACGGTCGGCGACAGTTGGGCGCCAACGCCTTGCCAGTAGGTCAGGCGGTCTTGCGCCAGGCGCAGACCTTCTTCGCCTTGCGAAGCCAGCGGGTTGTAGAAGCCGATACGCTCGATGAAACGGCCGTCGCGGCGGTTGCGCGAGTCGGCTGCAACGATATTGAAGAACGGGCGCTTCTTGCTGCCGCCACGGGCCAGACGGATTACGACCATGGGTGAATTCCTCGAAAAACGGGGTGTGCGAACACGAAACGCAAGAGTATAGCCCAAATACTGAGGCCAAACAAACACTTAGGGTGGCCGACGGCGGGGCAGGCCAATTGACGGCCGCGTCACGCCTCGGCATCGTGGCAAAAACACCAAACGCAGGAGGGGTCGTGCGCTACCTTAGTCACTTTTCCACCGTCCTGGCCGGGCTTGCCGCCCTGCTGTCCCAGGCGATCACGCCAGCCGCGCACGCCGAATCGCTCGAGCAGATCCAGCTGCCGCCGGGCTTTCGCATCGAGCGGCTGACCGACGCCGTGCCGGAGGCGCGCGGCATGACCTTTTCGCCGGGCGGCACACTGTACGTCGGCAGCCGCGGCGCCGGCAAGGTCTACGCGGTACAGGCGCCGCTGAGCGGCAAGCCGGTGGTCCACACCGTCGCCAGCGGCCTGACGCTGCCGATCGGCGTGGCCTGGCGCGACGGCGCGCTCTATACCTCCTCGGTCTCGCGCATCCTGCGCCTGGACGGCATCGAACAGCGCCTGTCCAACCCGCCCAAGCCGGTCGTCATCAACAACCAGCTGCCCAGCGAGACCCACCACGGCGGGCGTTTCATCGCCTTCGGCCCCGACGGCTACCTGTACGTGCCGATCGGCGCGCCGTGCAATGTCTGCGCGCGCGACGAGGGCCGCTACGCCAACGTGATGAAAATGAAGCCGGATGGCTCGGACCTGCAGGTCGTGGCCAAAGGCGTGCGCAACACGGTCGGCTTCGACTGGCATCCGACCACAGGCGAGCTGTGGTTCACCGACAACGGCCGCGACTGGCTCGGCGACGACCAGCCGCCCGACGAACTGAACCGGGCCCCGCGCGCGGGCATGCACTTCGGCTTTCCGTATTGCCACGCCGGCGACCTGCGCGATCCCGAATTCGGCAAGCAGCGGCCCTGCTCGTCGTTCGAGCCACCGGTGGCCCGGCTCGGCCCGCACGTGGCGGCGCTGGGCATGCGCTTCTACACCGGCACGCAGTTTCCCGCCGAATATCGCAACAACATCTTCATTGCGGAGCACGGCAGCTGGAACCGCAGCGAGCGCATCGGTTATCGCATCACGCGCGTGGTGCTCGACGACAGCGGCAAGGCGGTCAGGCAGGAGGTGTTCGCCCAGGGCTGGCTGCAGGACGGTCAACCGTGGGGCAGACCCGCCGATGTCGAGGTCGCGCCCGACGGTTCGTTGCTGGTCAGCGACGATATGGCCGGCGCGATCTACCGCATCCGCTATGCGCCCTAGCGACGCGCGGCGACCGCCCGCGCACCGCCTCGGGCAACGCTCGCGCAGGCGTCGCCGAAGATGAGAACAGACCGCATTCGCAAGCGAAACAATCCGTTACACCGGTAACGGGATTGGCATAGGCGCCTGCTGGCAGCGCTGCGTACCATGATCCCAATCTTCTCGACAACGACAGCAAGCGAAGGCTCTGGGATTCCGCATGCTTTTCCGCTCTCTCCTGCGCGACGCCGCGGCCGCCACCGTGCTGGTGGCGTCGGTGCTCGGCCTTGCGGCCCTGAGCCATGCTCAGGGCGGCTGGTCGCGGCAGGGCGCCGACATGCGGGACGGCTTCGGGGCGCGGCTGCTGCCGACCGGCATGGAGCGCACCGTGATGCGTGCCGAGAGCCCGGACCATGTGCGTGCGCAGATCGAGCGGATGGAAGCCCGAGCACGCGCCGACAGCCGGCTGAACGGGCGCCCCAACCCGCCCAGCGACCGCGGCGCGCCCGAACGTACCCAGACTTCCGAGCGCAGCGCGCAGAACGGCAGCAGCGTGTCCGGCGACAACCGCCCCGCCAATGTCGGACCGGGCTGGCAAGGTTCGGGTCGGGAAACCACCCGCTAGTCCGGATACTTCCCCGCTTTATCGTTTGAAACGGCGACGGCGCTGCGATGACGCTTGCCGTCGCGCGTTTTTGTCGCGCGGCCCGTCGCAGGCTTGCTGCTGCCGTTCGCCCTTTGCCGTTCGCCCTTTGCCGTTCGCGCTTTGCCGTTCGCGCTTTGCCGTTCGCGCTTTGCCGTTCGTCGCCGCCGTTCGCCGTCGCCCGTTGCGGCGGCTGGCAAGCGCCTTCGCCGATCGCGATGGCGTCAGAAGCCCGCGCCGGAACTTTCCCCTCCTTTGCAAGGTCAAATAGCTCGTGGCGGCAGAAGCTGCGCCGCCACCTGGCTGCCGCCCGGCGCTGACCGGTGTTCAGCAGCGTGCCGTCGATCGCAGGCGGCAAACGCACACTGACATGCCCTTTCCTTCGGATCGTGTCGCGATGGGCGCGGCCTTCGTCCAACCAACCGACGAGGTTCGTATGCTATCCATGCTGACCGACCTGGCTCGACACGCGGGCCAGCTCACTCTGACCGTGCTGTTCATGGGAATTCTGGCCGCCGTGCTGTACGGCGAAACCAATCTCGGCGTCCTGCTGGGCGTCGTGTCGAACGCGCCGCGCTGACGGCAATCGGACGCTGCTGCAAGACAGGACATCGCAGGTTTTGCACCAGCGCCCCCGGCCGGCGATCGAAAGCCACGATCCGCCGGCCTTCAACTGGGTCATCGAAGCGGGCGGTGCGGCGTACAATGTGCGCTGCACTGCCCGCTTCCATCGTATGGTCCGGTCGCAGTCTCGGCCGCCGTTCCGGTGCTGATTCCGGTGCTGATTCCGGTGCTGATTTCGATCCTGATCTCGGTGCTGGGTTTGGTTCCGATCCCGGTCGCCTTCCGGCAGGTTTTCCCTTCCCACGTTCACGCCCATGTCCGCCGCTCCGTCCTCTGCTTCGCCCGTCTCGTCAGCCTCCCCCGCCGCCGGCACGGATCGCGCGCCGATGCGCAAGTCGAAGCTGCTGACCGTGGCGCTGGCTTTTCTGCTCGGCAGCCTCGGCGCGCACCGCTTCTATCTCGGCGGCCTGCGCGACCGCTATGGCTGGCTGCACCTGCTTGCCACGCTGGCCGGCGCGCTGGGCATCGCCTCGATGGTGCTGCACGTCGGCGCGCCCGCGCTGAACTGGACCTTCGCGGTGGCGGGCGGCGCCTCGGTGATCAGTGCGTTCCTGGCGGCGATCGTCTACGGGCTGCGGCCGGACGAGCGCTGGGACGCGCGCTTCAATCCGGATGGCGAACCGACCCGCTCCGGCTGGCCGGTCGTAATCCTGGTGATCCTGTCGCTGCTGATCGGCACCGGCCTGTTGATGGCGGGGCTGGCCATCAGCTTCCAGACCTTCTTCGAGTCGCAGGTGGAAGCGGCACGCGAGTTGTCGCAATAAGCGGCTGAAAGCAGCCGACGGAATCCGCTGTCGCAATCAGCTGCCGAAATCAGACGCCGAAGTCAGCTGTCGCAATCAGCCCGCCGCCTTCAGGCGCCGAAGTCAGCTGCGGCGACAAATACGTCGGGCCGCCGCTGACACGCCGCGGGGTACGCTGCGGGTACGTTCACCCCGAGTGCGCCCTTCGATTTCCTGATCCACGTCAACCCCATTCCGGCGTTCGTCAACCATACTGAACCGGTTGTTTCCAACGTCGCGCGCCGCGGCGCTTCGCCGGCAGTGCGCGACCGGTCGGTCGAATTCCAGGAGTGGACATGAACGTTCCCAGCTATGAAGTGGGCCGGGTGGCCGCCTTGACCGTCGGATTGATGCGCGCGTCCGGCCTGTCGCACGACGATGCCGTCGCCGCGCTGGATCTGGCCTGCAGGATGATGGACGACGAGATGGCCCCGCGATCGCCGGCGACAGGCCCCGTGCGGCCGGGCGGTGTGCGGCCCCCTGCCACGGCGAACGCTGTCCGGCCCAACCGGTAACCGGCTAGGCCGCCTCCAGCCAGCGGCGCACGGCGGGATGCACCGTCTCGCGCCAGCGTGCGCCGCTGAACAAACCATAGTGGTCGCAGCGCTCGATCGTCAGCCGTTCGCGGCATCGCGTCGGCAGGCCGCTGCACAGCCCCTGCGCCGCATGCGTCTGTCCCGGTCCCGAAATATCGTCGCGATCGCCCTCGACCGTCAGCAGCCGGGTGCGCCGCAGGCAGTCGGGACGCACCATCTCGCCGCCGACCCGCCACATCCCCTTGGGCAGCAGCATCTGCTGGAACACCACGCGCAACGTGTCGAAGAAGAATTCCGCGGTCATGTCGAGCACGGCACCGTATTGCGCGACCGCGCGCTCGATCTCGCGCGCGGTATCGGCATCGGCCGCCTGGCGCCGGCATAGCCAGTCGAACATCAGCGTCGCGTGGCGATCCGGCTGCGCCGCGACCAGCGCCGGATATTGCAGGAAGCCCGGATAGATGCGCCGCCCCGCGCCGGCATAACCGCTTGGTACCACGTCGATCGCGGTCGCCTCGAGCCACGGCAGCGACAACGTGGCCGCGACGCGATCGAGCGTGGTCGGACCGAGCCGCGGATCGATCGGCCCGCCCATCAGCGTCAGCGTCGCCGGCTCGGCGCGATCGGCCTGCGCCACGCGCGAGACCGCGGCCAGCGCCGGCACCGTCGCCTGGCAGACCGCCAGCACATGCAGCCCGGCCGGATCGAGCAGCCGGATGAAACGCTCCACCAGCAGCACGTAATCGTCGAGGCCGAAGCTGCCGGCGTCGCGCGGTACGTCGCGCGCATCGGCCCAGTCGGTGACGTAGACGTCCGCATGCGGCAGCAGCGCGGCCACGGTATCGCGCATCAGCACCGCTCGATGTCCGGCCAGCGGCGCGCACAGCAGCACGCGCGGGCGCGGCTTGCGACGGGTTCGTGGTGGACTCTGGAACGCCCGCAGCGTGCAGAACGGCGTCACCGACACGGTGCTTTCGCTGACCGGCATCCGCACGCCATCGGCCTCGATGTCATCGAACTCGAAGCGCGCCGTGCCGAACGGCCCCAGCCAGGCCTGGAACCAGCGGTAGTAGTGCTCGAAGCGGCGGCGGTGCGACGCCGCGGCCAGCGGGTATGGCCCGGCGGCGAGCGCCTGCTGGGTCAGTTCGCCCCACATCACGACCGGATCGAAGGCTGCGCGGCCGCCCTGCTGCATCAGATGGATCATGGCTTCCCCATGGCGACGCCGAGGCGGTCGGGGGCGCGAGTGCGCCAACCGCGGCGGCGTGCGCGGCGGATCGAACCGCCATTATGGACAGCGCGCCGGACTTGTACAAACCCGCAAGTTCAGAACAGCGAACCTTGCGCGTCGTCCTCGGGTTTGCGGGCACCGCGCGCGCCGCTTCGCACGCCGGCCGGCGGCGCGGGCGGGACGAATTGCGACGTGTCCAGATCGAAGCGGTGGTAGCGAAAGCCCAGGCGATCGGCCGCCTTGTGGAAGCGCTGGCGCATCAGGTCGGCCCAGACGCCGGTACCGCGCATGCGCGTGGAGAAATCGGAATCGTAATCCTTGCCGCCGCGCATCTCGCGAACGCGATTCATCACGCGCTCGGCCCGGTCGGGGAAATGCGCCTCCAGCCATTGCTGGAACAGGGGCGCTACCTCCCACGGCAGCCGCAGCACGATGTAGTTGGCATAGACTGCCCCCGCCTCGCGCGCGGCCTCGAGCACCCGCTCCAGGTCCGGCTCGGTGATGAAGGGAATCACCGGCGCGACGCTGACCGCGACGGGAATACCCGCTTCCGACAGCGTACGGATCGTGCGCAGCCGCCGCGACGGCGTGGCGGCGCGCGGCTCCAGCGTGCGCGCGATGTCGGCATCGAGCGTGGTGATCGTGATCGCGGCCACTGCGAGGCGGCGGGCGGCCATCGGCGCCAGCAGATCGATGTCGCGCTCGATCAGCGACGACTTGGTGATCAGCGCCACCGGATGGTGGCATTCGTGCAGCACCTCCAGCACGCCGCGCGTGATGCGCTGGGTCCGTTCGATCGGCTGATAGGCGTCGGTGTTGACGCCAAGCGCGATCAGCTCGCATTGGTAGGACGGCCGCGACAGCGCCTCCCGCAGCCGCTCGGCCGCATTGGCCTTGGCGAACAGCTGCGTCTCGAAATCCAGCCCCGGAGACAGGTCGAGATAGGCGTGCGTCGGCCGGGCGAAGCAATAGATGCAGCCGTGCTCGCAACCGCGGTAGGGGTTCAGCGAAACGCCGAACGGAATATCCGGCGAGGCATTGCGGCTGAGGATGGAGCGCGCCTGCTCCTGCGTGACGCGGGTGATCAGCTTCGGCGGCGCGGACTCCAAGGCGGCGCCTTCGCTGCGCTCCATGTCCCTGGCCTGCGTGTCCCTGTCCTCTGCGCGCGCCGCATCGTCCTGTCCCGCGGTGTCCGGCGGACCCCAGCCGTCGTCGAAGGGCTCGCGGGTATCGCGCTCGAAGCGCCCCTGCAGATTGCTGACCGCGCCGCGGCCCTTCAGCGGCCGTGGCGCCGGCCGCAGCGGCGCCGGCTCCCCGTGGATGTCATCCGCCGGCAACTCCGCTTCGCGGGGGCCGAGGTGGCGCCCCTTGCGCTCAATGTCCCTCATCTCATGCAGGCTGGCTCTTCTCGTCGACGGGAATGGCCAGCGTCTCCTTGATCTCTTCCATCACGACATAACTCTTGGACTGCGCGGCGCCCGGCAGTTGCAGCAGGATGTCGCCGAGCAGCCGGCGATACTCGCCGATCTCGCGGATGCGCGCCTTGATCAGATAATCGAAGTCTCCGGACACCAGATGGCATTCCATCACCTCCGGAATGCGCAGCACCTCGCGCCGGAACTGCTCGAACATGTTGCCGGCCTTGTTGTTCAGCGTGATCTCGACGAAGACCAGCAGCGCGCTGCCCAGCAGGGCCGGATTCAGGCGGGCGTAGTAGCCCATGATGACACCGTCGCGCTCCATCCGCTTGACCCGCTCGATGCACGGCGTGATGGTCAGGCCGACCGCCTCGGCGAGGTCCTTCATCGAGATGCGGCCATCGGCCTGCAGCAGCGCCAGGATGCGGCGATCGAGGCGGTCAAGGCCGCGTACCGGTTGGCGGGTCGTTCTCATGAATTTTTCCTTTTTCCGGG
The DNA here is from genome assembly GCF_020418465.1 of Cupriavidus sp. DB3. Taxonomy (NCBI): domain Bacteria; kingdom Pseudomonadati; phylum Pseudomonadota; class Betaproteobacteria; order Burkholderiales; family Burkholderiaceae; genus Cupriavidus; species Cupriavidus sp. DB3. The sequence continues at coordinate 103,770 of NZ_JAIZPL010000005.1, forward strand.
AAATTTTCGGTAATTATGACTGGATTGATTCCAATACCATAGCGGATATACCTTCATACAATCGACATCTTGGTTGGGGTCCCATCGCAATGCGTGTTCTCGTTCTTGGCAGTGGCGTGATCGGCGTCACCAGCGCCTGGTATCTGGCCAGGGCCGGCCATGAGGTCACCGTGATCGACCGCGAAGCGGCGCCGGCGCTCGGCACCAGCTTTGCCAATGCCGGGCAGATCTCGCCCGGCTATGCCTCGCCGTGGGCGGCGCCCGGCGTGCCGCTGAAGGCGATCAAATGGATGTTCCAGCAGCACGCGCCGCTGTCGATCCGGCCCGATGGCACGCTGTTCCAGCTGCGGTGGATGTGGCAGATGCTGATGAACTGCAGCGCCGACCGCTACGCCGTCAACAAGGAACGCATGGTGCGGCTGGCCGAATACAGCCGCGACTGCATCCGCGCGCTGCGCGCCGAAACCGGCATCGCCTACGAGGGCCGCCAGCAGGGCACGCTGCAGGTCTTCCGCACCGACGAGCAGCTCGAAGGCGCGGCCAAGGACATCGCCGTCCTCGAGGAAGCCGGCGTGCCCTATCAATTGCTGTCGCGCGAGGATCTCGCCGCGAGCGAACCGGCGCTGGCCGCCGTCAGCCACAAGCTGACCGGGGGCCTGCGCCTGCCCAACGACGAAACCGGGGACTGCCAGCTGTTCACCCAGCGGCTGGCGGCCATGGCCCAGGGTCTGGGCGTGCAGTTCCTGTACAACCGTTCGATCGACAGCCTGATGACGCAGGGCACCGCCGTGACCGGTGCCATCGTCGGCGGCGAGCCGATCTTCGCCGACGCCGTGGTGGTGGCGCTGGGCAGCTGGTCGACCCCGTTCATCAAGGACTTCGTGCGGATTCCGGTCTATCCGCTGAAGGGGTTCTCGATCACCGTGCCGATGACCGACGCGGCGCGCAGCCCGGTATCGACGGTGCTGGACGAGACCTACAAGGTGGCGATCACGCGCTTCGACGACCGCATCCGCGTCGGCGGCATGGCGCAGATCGTCGGTTACGACCGTTCGCTCGATCCGGCCAAGCGGCGCACGCTGGAACATGTGGTGACGGACCTGTTCCCCGGTGCCGGCGACGTGGCCCGTGCCTCGTTCTGGACCGGCCTGCGTCCGATGACGCCGGACGGCACGCCGATCGTCGGCCCCACCCCGGTCAAGGGGCTGTGGCTCAATACCGGCCACGGCACGCTGGGCTGGACCATGGCGTGCGGCTCCGGCAAGCTGCTGGCCGATCTGGTGTCCGGCGCCTCGCCCGCGATCCGCGCCGACGATCTGTCGGTGGCGCGCTATCTGCAGCAGCCCCATCGGCGTCCGGTGCCACGTCCCGCCACGGCATAAGGCTCCGGGCGTCAGCGTCCACGCGTAACGGGCGAGGCGCGCCGGGCGCAAGCCCGACGAAAGGCCCCAACAAAAAAGACGGCCAGGCGGCCGTCTTTTTTGTTTCCTACGCCTGCACTGCCGTCAGAACTGCGCCTCGCTCAACGCCAGCGCCGCCGGCGCACCCGACACGATGGCATCGCGAATGCCGCCGGCCTGCGACAGCACGTGTTCGGCGAAGAAATGCGCGGTCGCGATCTTGGCCTCGTGGAAGGCCGGATCTTCGGCACGGCGGGCATCGGCGGCCAGCATCGCGCGTCCGAGCTGCCAGCCCGAGAACACGATGCCGCACAGCTTCAGATACGGCACGCTGCCGGCAAAGGCGGCGTTGGGATCGGTCTTGCCGTTGGTGACGATGAAGTCGATCGCCTGCTCCAGCGCGGCGCGACCCCTGGCCAGCTGCGCCTGCATCGCGGCGAACGGCGCGCCGCCGTGCGCGGCCAGCGCGGCCTCGGTCTCGGCAATGCGCGCGCAGATGCCGCGCGCCACGGCGCCGCCATCACGCACCGTCTTGCGGCCGACCAGGTCGTTGGCCTGGATCGCCGTGGTGCCCTCGTAGATCGGCAGGATGCGCGCGTCGCGATAGTGCTGCGCGGCGCCGGTCTCCTCGATGAAGCCCATGCCGCCGTGGACCTGCACGCCCAGGCTGGTCACATCGATCGACAGCTCGGTGCTCCAGCCCTTGATCACCGGCACCAGGAATTCGTAGAACGCCTGGTTCTCGCGGCGCACCGCTTCGTCGGGATGCTGGTGCGCGATATCGCAGGCCGCCGCGCCGACATAGGCCAGCGCGCGCGCGCCTTCGGTCAGCGCGCGCATCGTCATCAGCATGCGCTTGACGTCGGGATGATGAATGATGGTGACCGCCTGCCGCGCCGAGCCGTCGACGGGGCGGCTCTGCACGCGCTCGCGCGCATAGGCCACGGCCTGCTGATAGGCGCGCTCGGACACCGCGATGCCCTGCATGCCGACCGAGAAGCGGGCCGCATTCATCATGATGAACATGTACTCGAGGCCGCGGTTCTCCTCGCCGACCAGCGTGCCGATGGCGCCGCCATGGTCGCCGAACTGCAGCACCGCGGTCGGGCTGGCCTTGATGCCGAGCTTGTGCTCGATCGATACGCAATGCACGTCGTTGCGCGCGCCCAGCGAGCCGTCCTCGTTGACCAGGAACTTCGGCACGATGAACAGCGAGATGCCCTTGACCCCTTCCGGCGCGTTCGGCGTCCTTGCCAGCACGAGATGGACGATGTTCTCCGCCATGTCGTGCTCGCCGTAGGTGATGAAGATCTTGGTGCCGAACAGCTTGTAGGTGCCGTCGCCCTGCGGCTCCGCGCGCGTGCGCACCGCGGCCAGGTCGGAGCCGGCCTGCGGCTCGGTCAGGTTCATCGTGCCGGTCCACTGGCCCGAGATCAGCCTGGGCAGGTAGGCCTGCCGCTGCGCGTCGCTGCCGGCGGTCAGCAGCGCCTCGATGGCACCGTCGGTCAACAGCGGGCACAGCGCGAACGACAGATTGGCCGAGTTCAGCATCTCGTTGCAGGCGGTGGCGATCAGCTTGGGCAAACCCTGGCCACCGAATTCCTGCGGATGCAGCACGCCCTGCCAGCCGCCCTCGCCGAACTGGCGGAACGCGTCCTTGAAGCCGGGCGTGGTGGTGACCGCGCCGTCCTTCCAGCTGCTCGGCTCGATATCGCCGGTGCGGTTCAGTGGCGCGATCACCTGCTCGGTGAACTTGGCCGCCTCCTCGAGTACCGCCTGCGCGGTGTCGGCCGTCGCTTCCTCGAAGCCCGGCAATTGGCTGATGGCATCCAGCCCGGCCAGTTCGTTGATCGCGAACAGCATGTCCTTGAGCGGGGCGCGGTAGGTCATCGAAGTCTCCGTTATCGCAATGGGTCGCGGCAGTTGGCTGAGGGCGACCGTTCGATGCAGCGTATAAAAAAGCCGCTCGCGGGCGGGCCCGGAACGGCTTGTCTTGGCTTTTCTTTTTCTTGTGTCGGCTGGCTCGATCCTGCCGCGGCACCGGGCGGCGCCGCGGCAGGGCTGGCAATCAGCCCAGGGCCGCCACCAGCTCCGGCACCACGGTGTTCAGGTCGCCCACCAGGCCGTAGTCGGCGACCGAGAAGATCGGCGCCTCGGCGTCCTTGTTGATCGCGACGATCACCTTGGAGTCCTTCATGCCGGCCAGATGCTGGATCGCGCCCGAGATACCGACGGCGATATACAGCTGCGGCGCGACGATCTTGCCGGTCTGGCCGACCTGGTAGTCGTTCGGCACGAAGCCGGCGTCCACCGCGGCACGCGAGGCGCCCAGCGCGGCGCCCAGCTTGTCGGCCAGCGGGGTCAGCACCTTGGTGTAGTTCTCGCCCGAGCCGACGCCCCGGCCGCCCGACACGATGATCTTGGCGGCGGTCAGTTCCGGACGATCGCTCTTGGTCACTTCACGCGACACGAATTGCGAGATGCCGGCATCGGCCACGGCGGGCACGGTGTCGACCGAGGCCGAGCCGCCTTCCGCGGCGGCGGGATCGAACGCGGTGCCGCGCACGGTGATCACCTTGATCTTGTCCGACGACTTGACCGTGGCGATCGCGTTGCCGGCATAGATCGGGCGCTCGAAGGTGTCCGGGCCGTCGACCTTGGTGATGTCCGACAGCTGGGCCACGTCCAGCTTGGCGGCGACGCGCGGCAGCACGTTCTTGCCGTAGGCGGTGGCCGGAGCCAAGATGTGGCTGTAGTCGCTGGCGATCGCCAGCACCTGCTCGGCGACGTTCTCGGCCAGGCCTTCGCCGAAGTACGGCGCATCGGCCAGCAGCACCTTGGCGACGCCGGCGATCTTCGCGGCGGCTTCGGCGGCGGCCTGGGCGTTGGCGCCGGCAACCAGCACGTGGACGTCGCCGCCGCACTGGGCCGCGGCGGTCACGGTGTTCAGGGTCGCGCCCTTGATCGATTGATTGTCGTGTTCAGCAATGACGAGTGCAGTCATGTTCGTATCTCCTGGCGCGCTTAGATGACCTTGGCTTCGTTCTTGAGCTTCTGCACCAGCGTCGCGACGTCCGGCACCATCACGCCCGCGCTGCGCTTGGGCGGCTCGACGACCTTCAGCGTCTGCAGACGCGGCGCCACGTCGACGCCCAGGTCTTCCGGCTTCACGGTTTCCAGCGGCTTCTTCTTGGCCTTCATGATGTTCGGCAGCGTGACGTAGCGCGGCTCGTTCAGGCGCAGGTCGGTGGTCACCACCGCCGGCAGCTTGACCGACAGCGTTTCCAGGCCGCCGTCGACTTCGCGGGTCACCGAGGCCTTGCCGTCGGCGATCACGACCTTCGAGGCGAAGGTCGCCTGCGGCAGGCCGGCCAGCGCGGCCACCATCTGGCCGGTCTGGTTGGAGTCGTCGTCGATGGCCTGCTTGCCCAGGATCACCAGCTGCGGCTGCTCCTTGTCGATCAGCGCCTTCAGCAGCTTGGCCACGGCCAGCGGCTGCAGGTCTTCGCTGCTCTCGACCAGGATGCCGCGGTCGGCGCCGATCGCCATCGCGGTGCGCAGCGTTTCCTGGCATTGCGCCACGCCGCAGGAGACCGCCACGACCTCGGTGGCCACGCCGGCTTCCTTCAAGCGGACCGCCTCTTCCACGGCGATCTCGTCGAACGGGTTCATGCTCATCTTCACGTTGGCCAGGTCGACGCCCGAGCCATCGGACTTCACACGGACCTTGACGTTGTAGTCAACCACGCGCTTGACTGCGACGAGTACTTTCATGCGCTCACTCCACTGATTGTCAGAAATTTGGTTCGCTCGCCATTATAACCACCGGGTCGGCGGCGCCCGGAATTTTCGAACGACCGTACTATTTTATAGGCAAAGAATTGCCGGGCATAGCCCGGCAGGCGATTTCGGTCGATGACTTCGCCGATCACTGAGCCGCTTGTTGACCGGTATTGTGCCGCAGAAAACCCTTCACGGCACAGACGTGACGGCCGGTTTCGAGGTTTTGTTCGATACCCGGCCGCACGTGCGGGGCCGGCTTACCAGGCCGTGATCACCGACTCCTTGAACGTCTTGGTGACGTAGTCCTTGATCTCCGGCGAGTGGTAGGCCTTGATCAGCTTGGCGACCCACGGCTTGTTCCTGTCGGCCTCGCGCACGGCGATCAGGTTGGCGTACGGACCCTTCGGACCTTCCATCGCGATCGCGTCCTTGGTCGGCGACAGGCCGGCCGATTCTGCGTAGTTGCCGTTGATCGCGGCGGCATCCAGGTCGTCCAGCGAGCGCGGCAGCTGCGCGGCGTCCAGTTCGACGATGCGGATCTTCTTCGGATTCGCGACGATGTCCAGCGGCGTGGCCTTCAGGCCGGCATCCGCACGCAGCTTGATCACGCCCTTGCTCTGCAGCAGCAGCAGGCCGCGGCCGCCGTTGGTCGGATCGTTGGGCACGCCGACGCGGGCGCCCTGCTTGAGCTGGTCCAGCGACTTGATCTTCTTCGAGTAGACGCCCATCGGGAACGTGACGGTGTAGCCGACGTTGGCGAACTTGTAGCCGCGGTCCTTCATCTGCGCCTCGAGATACGGCAGATGCTGATAGCTGTTGGCGTCGAGGTCGCCGGCAGCCAGCGCGGCGTTCGGCTGGATGTAGTCGCTGAACTCGACGACCTGGATATTGAGGCCATCCTTGGCGGCGACCTTCTTGACCTGTTCCATGATCTGGGCGTGCGGACCGCCGGTCACGCCGATCTTGATCGGCTTGTCCTGCGCCACCGCGGCGGTGGCGAGGCTGGCACCGAGCGCGGCGCCGATGATCCATTGCAGCAGGCTACGACGTTGCATGTCTGACTTCCTTTGCGATGCGTTCTGGGTTGAGTCTGGGATAAAGCAAAACGAAACGGGAAACGAAACGATACCGGCCGATGCCGATGCCGACGAGGCGCTCAGCGATGGCTGATCCGGCGGACCAGCCAGTCGCCGAAGCTCTGCACCGCCTGCACCAGCACGATCAGGATCAGCACCACCGCCACCATCACCTCGGTGATGTAGCGCTGGTAGCCATAGCGGATGCCGAGGTCGCCCAGGCCGCCGCCGCCGATCGCGCCGGCCATCGCCGAATAGCCGACCAGGCTGACGAAGGTGATGGTCAGGCCGGCAACGATGCCGGGCATGGCCTCGGGCAGCAGCACCTTCCAGACGATCTGGCCGGTGCTCGCGCCCATCGATTGCGCCGCCTCCACCAGGCCCTTGTCGACCTCGCGCAGCGCGCTCTCGACCAGCCGCGCGATAAACGGAATCGCCGCGATCGTCAGCGGCACCACGGCCGCCGCGGTGCCGATCGACGAGCCCGCCAGGAAACGGGTGAACGGAATCACCACCACCAGCAGGATGATGAACGGGATCGAGCGCACCGCGTTGACGACCACGCCGATCAGCCGGTTGAACAAGGGGTGCGCCAGCGGGCCGCCCCGGTCGGTCAGATGCAGCACCACGCCGAGCGGCACGCCAAGCAGCGCGCCGATGACGCCCGAGATGCCGACCATCACCAGGGTCTCGCCCAGCGAGGTCACAAACAGGTCGAACAGCTCAGACCACATGCTCGTATTCCTCCACCACCACGCCCTGCTCCTGCAGGAATGCCATTGCCGCCCGGACGTTCTCGGTCTCGCCGGTGGCCATGATGGCCAGCGAGCCGAAGGCCTGTCCCTGGATCTCGTCGATATGCCCGTGCAGGATGTTGAAATCCAGCCCGTAGCGGCGGATCGCCTGCGCCAGCACCGGCTGGTCGACGCCCTCGCCGGTGAACGCCAGACGGTAGACATGGTCGCGCCCGTTGCCGAGCCGGCTCTCGACGCGCTTGAGCACGCTTGGCGGCAGCTCCTGCGCGATCACGTCGCCGATCATCGCGCGCGTGACCGCGTGCTGCGGCCGCAGGAAGACATCGATGACCTGGCCCTGCTCGACCACGCAGCCGGCATCGAGCACCGCGACGCGATCGCAGACCTGCTTGATGACCTCCATCTGGTGCGTGATCATCACGATGGTCAGCCCCAGGTCGCGATTGATCTGCTTGAGCAGGTCGAGGATGGACCGCGTGGTTTCCGGGTCGAGCGCCGAGGTGGCCTCGTCCGACAGCAGCACCTTGGGCTTGCTGGCAAGGGCCCGAGCAATGCCGACGCGCTGCTTCTGGCCGCCGCTGATCTGCGCCGGATAACGGTCCTTCAGCGCCGACAGGCCCACCAGGTCCAGCAGCGGCAGCACCGTCGCGGCGATCTCGTCGCGGCTCTTGCCGGCGAGCTCCAGCGGCAGCGCCACGTTGTCATAGACGGTGCGCGAGGACAGCAGGTTGAAATGCTGGAAGATCATGCCGATGTCGCGGCGCGCCAGCCGCAGCGCGGACGAGTCCAGCGCGGTCAGATCCTGCCCGGCGACGATCACGCGGCCGGCGGTCGGACGGTTCAGCAGGTTGATGGCGCGCACCAGCGTACTTTTGCCGGCGCCGCTGCGGCCGATGATGCCGAAGATTTCGCCGGCCGCGATGGACAGGCTGACATCCCGCAAAGCGTGCACATCCCCGGTCGCACCGGGGAATCGCTGCGAGAGACCTTGCAGTTCGATCATGAGACAGAGCGAAAAGAAAACGGCAACAGCCGGGACGGGGTCTCCAGCGCTGCTGCCGCATTTATCGTTTTTGGATGTAACGGGCTATTTTAAGCGATCCGCTTCTTACCAGAAACGACTTTTTGCCGATGTCTTTAGACGAAAAGGGAATAAGGCCCCGTTTCCGAGTGCCGAGATGTCAACTCTGGATCCTCTGGATCAACCCGAACGCCAGGACGGCGGCCGCTTGTCGATGAATGCCTGCACGCCCTCCAGCGCCGATTCGTCCATCATGTTGCACGCCATGGTCTGCCCGGCAAGCTGATAGGCGGCCTCGACGCCCATTTCGAGCTGGCGGTAGAACAGCCCCTTGCCGGCCGCGATGGCTGCCGCCGGCTTGGCGCAGATGCTGGCGGCCAGCTTCGCCACCTCCCCATCCAGCTCGGCGGCCGGCACCACGCGATTGACCAGGCCGCGCGCCTGCGCCTCGTGGGCATCGATCATCTCGCCGGTCAGCAGCATCTCCATCGCGTGCTTGCGATGCAGATTGCGCGACAGCGCCACGCCGGGCGTCGAGCAGAAAAGGCCCAGGTTGACGCCCGACACTGCAAAGCGCGCGTCGTCGGCGGCTACCGCCAGGTCGCACATCGCCACCAGCTGGCAGCCGGCCGCGGTGGCGATGCCGTGCACGCGCGCGATCACCGGCTGCGGCATGCGCTGGATCGCCAGCATCATGCGGGTGCAGCGGTCGAACAGGCGGCGGTAGTAATCGTGCGAAGGCTGGGCGCGCATCTCGCGCAGATCGTGCCCGGCGCAGAAGGCGCGCCCCGCGCCGGCCAGCACCACGACCCGCACGGCGGGATCGGCGGCGATGCGGGTCAGCGCCTCGGTCACCGCGTCGATCAGCGCCTCCGACAACGCGTTGAAGGCGTCGGGACGTTGCAGCGTCAGGCGCAGCACGCCCGGGGCATCTTCGCTTTGCGCCAGCACCGCACTGGCGGCTTGGGCTTGTTCCGATTCGGCCATGATCGTCTCCTGGTCTGCTGTTGTCCTGCTGCGGTGGCGCTTGCTGGAATCCGACTTGTCGAAACCGGCTTGTCGAAACCGCCGTGTTCAAACCGGCTCGTTGAAAACCCGCCCATCGCTGGGCCGGCTCGCCCTAGCGCTCCAGCAGCACCTTCAGATGCGCCAGCACGCTGCGCCCCAGCGCGCTGAGGTTGTAGCCGCCTTCGAGGCAGCTGACGATGCGTCCCTGCGCGTGCAGCCGCGCCAGCGTCATCAGCTCGGCCGTGATCCACGCATAGTCCTGCTCGACCAGCCCCATCTGGCCGAGGTCGTCCTCGCGATGCGCGTCGAAGCCCGCCGAGATGAACAGCATCTGCGGGCGGAAGGCCTGCAGCCGCGGCATCCAGATGGTCTCGACCACCTCGCGCACCGCCATGCCGTTGGTATAGGCCGGCAGCGGAATATTGGCCATGTTGTTGGCCACGTGCTCGGTGCCGCTGTACGGGTAGAACGGATGCTGGAAGAAGCTGCACATCAGCACGCGCTCGTCGCCGCGAAATGCGGCCTCGGTGCCGTTGCCGTGATGGACATCGAAGTCAATGATCGCCACGCGTTCGAGCCCGTGCGCGTCGAGCGCATGGCGGGCGGCGATCGCGACGTTGTTGTAGAAGCAGAAGCCCATCGCGCGATCGGGCTCGGCGTGGTGGCCCGGCGGCCGCACGCAGCAGAAGGCGTTCTCCAGCTCGCCGGCGATCACCGCGTCGGTGGCCGCCACCGCGGCGCCCGCCGCATGCGTGGCCGCCGCCAGCGTATGCGCGTTCATTGCGGTATCGGGATCGATCGCATGGTAGCCGCTGGCGGGACTGGCTTCGTGCAGCCCGTCGACATAGCCGGGCAGATGCACGCGCTCGATCTGCTCGCGGCTGGCCGCGGGCGCCTCGCGGCGGTCCAGCAGGCCGTCGATGCCGTGCGAGATCAGATGGTCTTCGATGGCGGTCAGGCGTTCCGGGCACTCGGGATGGAACTGCCCCATCTCGTGCAGCAGGAATTCGGGATGCGTGTAGTAGCCGGTCGGCATGGGAATTCGGCGCGTTTATCGAGGCGTTGTTGGGCGCGTGGCGGGCACTTCGTCGAGTGCGCCGCTGTCTCCATTCCCGTACGTTAGCACAGCGGATGGCCCCGCAACGCGGCGGCCGCCCGCGGCGCCGGTCGTATCGTTCCGTGATGTTTTGCGCCGGATGCGTCCGCTATACTCGGTCCGACTTGCAAAGGACACCATGACCGAACACACGCGTACCCTGCGCCGCCCTCTGCTGGGCGCCGCGCTCTGCTCCGTGGCGCTTGGCCTGTGCGGCGCCACCCCTTCGCTGCTGGCGGCCGGCAAGCGCCGCGTCAGCTTCCAGGAAGAAGAAATCGATCCCGGCCGCTATCGCAACGGCAGCAACCCGCAGGCGGCCGCCTTCATCGACGAGATGGTCGCGAAACACGGCTTCTCGCGCGCGACCCTGAACGACTGGTTTGGACAGGCCGTCTATTCGGCCACGGTGGCGCGCCTGATCATGCCGCCGGCCACGCCGGGCCGCAAAAGCTGGCGCGCCTACCGCTCGCGCTTCATCGAGCCGATCCGCATCAACGCCGGCGTCCGCTTCTGGGAGCAGCACCGCGACACGCTGCGCCGCGCCGAGGCCGAGTTCGGCGTGCCGGCCTCGGTGATCGTCGGCATCATCGGCGTCGAGACGATCTACGGACGCGACATGGGCAGCTTCCGCGTGCTGGACTCGCTGTCGACGCTGGCCTTCGATTATCCCGATACGCCGAACCGCGCCAGCCGCTCGGCACTGTTCCGCGCGCAGCTGCAGGACTACCTGCTGTGGTGCCGCGAGACCCGTACCGATGTGTTCTCGGTGCTGGGCTCGTACGCCGGCGCGATCGGCATTCCGCAGTTCATGCCGACCAGCCTGCGCGAATACGCGACCGACTACGATCGCGATGGCCACATCGACCTGCGCAACAGCCCGGTGGACGCGATCGGCAGCGTCGGCCGCTTTCTGCAGCTGCACGGATGGGAGGCGGGCCGGCCGGTGGTGTGGCGGCTGGCGCAGGACGAAGGCAGCCGCGGCATCGCGGCGGCGGCGGCCGACGGCGAACCGTGGCCGACGCGCACGCTCAATCAGCTGACGCGCGCCGGGCTGCGGCTGGACGAGCCGATCGACGCGGCGCGCGAAGGCGAGACCGGGGTGCTGGTGGTGGACCTGCCGACGCCCGATGCGCCGACCGAGTACATGCTCGGATTGCGCAATTTCTATGTGCTGACGCGCTACAACCGCAGCTTCTTCTACGCGCTGGCGGTCTATCAGCTGGGCGAGGCCGTCAAGGCCGCGATGATGTAAGGACCGATCGGTCCGGCCGGCGCTGCTGTGGTTTCAGCAGGCAGCGCCGGCGTTCATCGGCTGGGGTTCATGACGCAGGTTCGTTGACCCGCGTTCATTGCCCCGGATGATTGCCCGGGATTCATGCCCCGGGTTCATTGACCCAGGTTCAGGCGGGGAAGACGCCGGTCGACAGATAGCGATCGCCGCGGTCGCAGACCACGAACACGATGGTCGCGTCGCGGACTTCTTCCGCGATCCGCAGCGCGACGCACAGCGCGCCGGCGGCCGAGATGCCGCAGAAGATGCCTTCCTCGCGCGCCATGCGGCGGGCCATGTGTTCGGCGTCGGCCTGGCTGACCGGCTCGGTGCGGTCGATGTAGCGCGCATCGTAGATCTTCGGCATATAGGCTTCCGGCCATTTGCGGATGCCCGGAATGCGCGAGCCTTCGGCCGGTTGCGCGCCGATGATCTGGATCGCCGGATTCTGTTCCTTCAGATAGCGCGACACGCCCGTGATCGTGCCGGTGGTGCCCATCGCCGAAACGAAATGCGTAACGCGGCCTTCGGTGTCGCGCCAGATCTCGGGACCGGTGGTCTCGTAGTGGGACTGCGGATTATCGGGATTGGCGAACTGGTCGAGGATGACGCCCTTGCCGTCGCGCTCCATCGAATCGGCCAGGTCGCGCGCGTATTCCATGCCGCCCTTGACCGGGGTCAGGATGATCTCGGCGCCGTAGGCCGCCATGCTCTGGCGGCGCTCCACGCTCAGGTCCTCCGGCATGATCAGCACCATCTTGTAGCCGCGGATCGCAGCTGCCATCGCCAGCGCGATGCCGGTATTGCCGGACGTCGCTTCGATCAGCGTGTCGCCGGGCTTGATGCGGCCGCGCGCTTCGGCACGCGCGATCATCGACAGCGCGGGCCGGTCCTTGACGGAGCCAGCCGGATTGTTGCCTTCGAGCTTGCCCAGAATCACATTGCCACGCTCGGCGTTGGCGGCTCCGGGAATACGCTGCAATTGCACCAGCGGCGTATTGCCGATGGTGTCTTCGATCGTCTTGTAGGCCATGATGGGGCGAGTCCAAATGTCGGCGCCCATTGTAATGCAGTCGTCATGACCCTGCCGCCGGCGGGGCGGCGGGCGGTGCAAGCACTGCCAGAACGGCGAAGGGCTGCGGCGCTGGGAGGCAGCGAGGCAGGATCGCCCGCCCCGCTGCCAGGTTCCTCAGACGCGCGTGCGGCCCTTGCCGAGCAGGTGGTACAGCAGGATCGCGCCGAAGGTGGCGGTGCCGATGCCGCCCAGCGTCATGCCGCCGAAGCGCAGCGTCAGGTCGCCGGCCGCGACCGTCAGCGTGGCGCCGACGGTGATCAGGTTGCGCGAATCGGAGAAGTCGACGCGGTTCTCGACCCAGATCCGGCCCGCGGTAGCGGCGATCAGGCCGAACACCACGATGGTCAGGCCGCCGATCACCGGGCCCGGAATGGTCAGGATCAGCGCACCGAACTTGGGCGAGAAGCCGAGCAGGATCGCCACCAGCGCGGCCACCACGAAGATCAGCGTCGAGTAGATCCGGGTCACCGCCATCACGCCCATATTCTCGGCATAGGTGGTCACACCGGTACCGCCGCCGGCGGCCGACAGCATCGTCGCGACGCCGTCGCCGATAAAGGCGCGGCCGATATACGGGTCCAGATTGCGGCCGGTCATCACGCCGATCGCCTTGATATGGCCCAGGTTCTCCGCCACCAGCACGATCGCCACCGGCGCGATCAGCAGCATCGCGTTCAGTTCGAACACCGGCGTGGTAAAGGCAGGCAGGCCGAACCAGCTGGCGCTGGCGACGCCGGAGAAGTCGATCGGCTTGCCCAGGCCGAAGGCGTTTGCGCACACCCAGTAGGCCAGATAGCCGATCAGCCCGCCGATCAGCACCGGCAGCCGGCCGATCATGCCGGGCGCGCGCACCGCCACCAGCCCGACGGCGACCACGGTCAGCAGGCCGATCCAGGTATCGAGCGCGGCGGCGCTGACCGCCTTGACCGCGACCGGCGCGAGATTCAGCCCGATCGCGGCGACGATGGCACCGGTCACCACCGGCGGCATCAGCCGTTCGACCCAGCCATAGCCGGCGGCCTGCACCACCAGGCCGATCACGGTGTAGAGCAGGCCGGCGGCGATGATGCCGCCGAGCGCCAGCGGAATATTCGGATTCGGGCCGCTGCCGGCATAGCCGGTGGCCGCGATCACGACGGCGATGAAGGCGAAGCTGGAACCGAGATAGCTGGGCACGCGGCCGCGCACGCACAGGAAGAAGATCAGCGTGCCGATGCCCGAGAACAGGATGGCGATGTTGGGATTGAAGCCCATCAGGATCGGCGCGATCGCGGTCGAGCCGAACATCGCCACCACGTGCTGGATGCCGGCCAGCACGGTCTGCCCGGTGGGCAGCCGCTCATCCGGCGCAATCACGCCCTCGGTCTTCAGTGTCCAGCGCGGCAGGAATCCCGCCTCGTCGCCATTCGCCATCGTTCAGCTCCCGTTCTGAGGTGGCCGCTGGCGCGCCGCGCCCGGCCGTTCTTGGTGATGTGTTGGTGATGTGTTGTGGCCGGCAGGGCTTGCCGCACGCCGCGGCGTGCGCCCCCGGTGGCTCCCGGACCGCGCATCGCGCGCCGCCAGCCCCTTCCCTCCCCATGGAGAGACGAACGAGGCGCCCTGCCGCAGCGCCCGCATCATACTCCCTGGCCCAGGGCCTGCGAAGCGCCACGGCGTCCGATCGGTGGCGCTGACCGGCCGCGTCGCGACATCGCCACGCCGCTGATGCGCTAGCACGAGCCATACCAGCACGGGCCGGCAGCATGGACTGAGGGCGCCGCCAGGCCGCTCAGTGCGCGGCCTTGTTCGTCTTGCCGGAACCCTTGCCGGCGGGCGAGACTGCCGCCGCCGTCGGCGCGGCGGCGGTCTGCTTGCCTCCCTTCGCCGCGGGCAGCGCCCCGCCCCGGCCGATGTTCAGCCCCTCGTTCTGCAGACGCACCACCGACTTCGGCCCCAGGCCCTTGACCCGCTCGGCCAGATCGTTGGCGTCCTTGAATGCGCCCTGCTTGCCGCGCTCCTCGACGATCCGGCGCGCCATCGCCGGTCCGATTCCCTTGACCGAGGTCAGCGCCGCCTCGTCGGCACTGTTGACGTCGACAGCGGCCAGCGCGCTGCCGGCCAGCGCCATCGACATGCCAAGACAGCACGCCAGCGCCAGCAAGGTTTGCTTGATCATGAACAGGCTCCTTCTCCGGTGACCGGAGTTCGGCTTCGTTGGCGATGCCCGGACGGGCATGCCGCCCCGCCGTCGCGACGGGGTAGGCCGAGAATAAGAGCGAGGGGAACAGTCGGCGCGCCGCGCAACAAATGTTGACGCGATTTGGCCGGAAAGCGCGGCGCCGGTTTGCGGCGATACGACAGGGAGGAAGCGGCCGCGGGGAGATCGGCGGCCGCGCGGGCTTCAGCGTGCGGGCTTCACTTGCCCAACTTCAGCCGCCGCGCTCGAGCAGCCAGCGGCAATAACGCGCCACGCCTTCCTCGACCGTATAGAACGGCGCGGTATAGCCGGCGCCGCGCAGGCGCGACACATCCGACTGCGTGAAGCACTGATACTTGCCGCGCAGCGCGTCGGGGAACTTGATGTATTCGATCAGCCCTTCCTGCTCCATCTCGTCCAGCGTCAGCGGCGGCTTGCCTTCGGCGCCGCGCAGCGTGTTGACCACGGTGGTCGCGATGTCGTTGAACGGCTGCGCGCGCCCGGTGCCGAGATTGAAGATGCCGGACTTCTCGGGATGGTCCAGGAAGAACAGGTTGACCTTGACCACGTCCTCGACCGAGACGAAGTCGCGGCTGTGCCCGCCGGGGCCATAGCCGCCGTATTCGCCGAACAGCTTGACGGTGCCGTCCGCGCGGAACTGGTTGAAGTTGTGGAAGGCCACCGACGCCATGCGGCCCTTGTGGCCCTCGCGCGGACCGTAGACGTTGAAGTAGCGAAAGCCCACGATCTGCGAGTGCGCATTCGGCAGCGTGCGCCGCACCAGCTGGTCGAACAGGAACTTCGAGTAGCCGTAGACGTTCAGCGGCTTCTCGTATTCGCGGTCTTCCTTGAAGGCTTGCGAGGCGCCGTAGGTGGCCGCCGACGAGGCATAGAGAAACTGCACGCCCTGCTCCAGGCACGCTTCCATCAGCGCCTTGGAGTAGC
Organism: Cupriavidus sp. DB3; assembly: GCF_020418465.1. Lineage (NCBI taxonomy): Bacteria > Pseudomonadati > Pseudomonadota > Betaproteobacteria > Burkholderiales > Burkholderiaceae > Cupriavidus > Cupriavidus sp. DB3. The sequence continues at coordinate 119,375 of NZ_JAIZPL010000005.1, forward strand.
GGTAGTTGTTCTCCATCATGTAGCGGCCGTCGGTCTCCATCGTGTCCGAACAGGCGCCCTCATGGAAGATCGCGCGGACCTTGCCGAATTCGCCGCGCGCGAAGCGGTCCAGGAAGTCGGTCTTGTCCAGGTAGTCGGCGATCTCGCAATCGACCAGGTTATGGAACTTGTCGGCGCGGGTCAGGTTGTCGACCGCGATGACGTTGTTCTCGCCGCGCTCGTTCAGCCCCTTGACGAGGTTGCTGCCGACGAAACCGGCGGCGCCGGTGACGATGATGGTCATGGTGAATCCAGCAGTGATAGGAGGCGCGTCAGCCTTGCGCCGCGCCGAACAATTCGGGATAGCTGACCACGGCCGTGCCCAGCTTGCCGACCACGATGCCGCCGGCGCGATTGGCATGCTGCACCGCTTCCTTCAGCGGAATGCCGGCGCCCAGCATGGTGGCCAGCGTCGCGATCACGGTATCGCCGGCGCCCGACACGTCGTAGACCTCGCGCGCCTGCGCGGAGACGTGCAGCACTTCGGCCTCGGTGTACAGCGTCATGCCTTCCTCGGAACGCGTCAGCAGCAGCGCTTCCAGCTGCAGCGCGCGGCGCAGGTTCTGCGCGCGGATGGTCAGGTCGGCCTCGGTCTTCCAGGCGCCGACCACATGGCGCATCTCCGCGCGGTTCGGCGTGATCAGCGTGGCGCCGCGATAGCGCGAGTAGTCGTCGCCCTTGGGGTCGACCAGCACCATCTTGCCGGCGGCGCGGCCGCCTTCGACCATGCGCGACACATGGGTCAGGCCGCCCTTGCCGTAGTCGGACAGCACCAGCACCTGGTAGTCGCCGATCAGTGCCTGGAAACGGTCCTGCACCGACAGCAGCACCTCGTGCGCCGGAGGATTCTCGAAGTCCACGCGCAGCAGCTGCTGCTGGTGCGCGACCACGCGCAGCTTGATGGTGGTATTGACGCTGCGGTCGCGGTAGAGAAACGGCTGGACGTGTTCCGCGGTCAGCAGGTTCTCCAGCATGCTGCCGGGTTCGTCGTCGCCGACCACGCCGAGCATGCCGACCGACGCGCCCAGCGCGGCGGCGTTGCGCGCCACGTTGGCGGCGCCGCCCAGGCGTTCCTCGCTGCGCTTGACCTGCACCACCGGGACCGGGGCCTCGGGCGAAATCCGTTCGACATCGCCGAACCAGTAGCGGTCCAGCATCATGTCGCCCACCACCAGGATGCGCGATTGCTGGATCTGTTCGCGAGAGATCGGGTTCCTGTTCATGAGCTTCCTTTTGGCCGGCGCGCCGCTCGGCGGCCGCACCGGCATGTTGCGTCAGGCCGCCGCCGCGGGCCGGCCGATCGCGTGATATTCGATACCGGCCTCCTGCATCGCGGCCGGTTCATACAGATTGCGCCCGTCGAACACGACCGGCGTCTTCAGCCGCCGCCGGATCTGCGCGAAGTCCGGGCTGCGGAACACCTTCCATTCGGTGACGATCGCCAGCGCGTCGGCGCCGTCCAGCGTCTCCATCTGCGCGTCGCAGAAGGTCACGCGGTCGAAGCCGCCCTCGATCCCGGCCAGGTCCTGCGCCAGCGCGCGCCGCGCCTCCTGCATCGCGACCGGATCGTGCACCCGCAGCGACGCGCCGCGCGAGACCAGATCGCGCGCCAGCACCCGCGACGGCGCCTCGCGCATGTCGTCGGTATTCGGCTTGAACGCCAGGCCCCAGATCGCGAAGGTGCGCCCGCTCAGGTCCTCGCCGAAGCGCCGCACGACCTTGTCGCCGAGCACGCGCTTCTGCGCGTCGTTGACCGCCTCGACCGCCTCCAGCACGCGCATCGGCTTGCCGCTCGCTGCCGCCGTGCGCATCAGCGCCTGCACGTCCTTCGGAAAGCACGAACCGCCGTAGCCGGCACCGGCATAGAGGAAACTGTAGCCGATCCGCGGATCGGAGCCGATTCCCAGGCGCACCAGCTCGATATCGGCGCCGACCTCGTCGGCCAGGTTGGCCAACTCGTTCATGAACGAGATCCGCGTCGCCAGCATCGAGTTGGCCGCGTACTTGGTGAACTCGGCCGAGCGCACGTCCATGTAGAAGGTGCGCTCGTGATTGCGGTTGAACGGCGCGTACAGCGCCCGCATAATCGCCTTGGCATGGCGGCCGGCGGCGTCGTTGTTGCAGCCGAGCACGATGCGATCGGGGCGCATGAAGTCCTCGACCGCGGCGCCCTCCTTCAGGAATTCGGGATTGGAGACCACCGAGAACTGCAGGTCCTCGAGCCCGCGCTTGGCCAGTTCCTCGCGGATCGCCGCCGCCACGCGGTCGCCGGTGCCGACCGGCACGGTCGACTTGTCGACCACGATCTTGAAGCCCGTCATGTGCCGGCCGATATTGCGCGCGGCCGCCAGCACGTATTGCAGGTCGGCCGAGCCGTCCTCGTCGGGCGGCGTGCCGACCGCGATGAACTGCACGTCGGCATGGTCGACCGCGGCGGCGACGTCGGTGGAGAACACCAGCCGTCCGGCTTCGCGGTTGCGCTGGATCAGGTCCTTCAGGCCGGGCTCGTAGATCGGCACGCCGCCATCGTTGAGCAGCGCGATCTTCTCTTCATCGACGTCGAGGCAGAACACATCGTTACCCAGCTCGGCGAGACAGGCGCCGGTGACCAGGCCGACATAACCGCTGCCGATGATGGTGACTTTCATGAGGACGACTCCGTGAGACGGGGCGGATCAGGCTGGACGCGGACTCAGCCGAGCGCTTCGGTGCGCCGCGGCGCGTAGGATTCCCAGCGGTTGCAGCCGGGGCACTGCCAGTAGAACAGGCGGGCGCGGAAGCCGCACTCGCGGCAGGTGTAGCGCGCCAGGTTGCGGGTGCGCAGCTGCAGCAGGTCGCGGATCGCGGCGTCTTCCTGCGTGGTGGCATCGGCGGTGGTCGCATCGGCGTTGGCGTTGGCCGCGTCCGCGGCGGGCGCGCCATTGCCTTCGGCGACGTCCGCTGTCGCGGGCGCCGGCGCGGCCAGCGCGGCGCGCGCGTCGAAATAGCGGGTCAGCGCCTGCAGCGACGGCTGGCGGCGCAGCTGCTCGCGCATCAGCGCGGCGGCGGCCGCCGGGCCGGCCAGTTCCAGTTCGGTGCGATAGGCGGTATCGAGCAGTTCGGGGGCAAGACCCGTCTTCAGCAGCCCGCGCAGCCATTCGAGTGCCTTGCCCTGTTCGCCCAGGTCGCGATACGCCTTGACCACGCGATCGGCCACCAGCGGCAGGTAGCTGGCGTCCTGGCGCTCGATGCCGAGCCAGTGGCCCAGCGCCGCGCCAAGATCGCCCGACGCCATGGCGACGTCGCCCAGCAGGATCGGTGCGCGCACATTCTTCGGATTCTCGCGCAGCGCCTGCTCGAGCCAGCCGATCGCCTCGTCGGCTTGCTTGCGCTGCAGCGCGTCCTGCGCCAGCTCGCAGCAGAACTGCGCGATCTGCACGCTGTAGTCCTGCTGGGTCGCACTCTGCAGCTCGCGCGCGGCGTCGATCGCCTTGCGCCATTCCTTCTCGACCTCGTACAGCTCCAGCAGCACGCGCTTGGCCGATGCGGCATAGGGACCCGACATCAGCGCGCGCAGCGCGTCCTCGGCGCGGTCCAGCAGGCCGGCGCGCAGATAGTCCTGGCCCAGTTCGTACAGCGCATGCTCGCGCTCGGTGTCGGGCAGATCGGGACGCGTGGCCAGGTTCTGGTGCACGCGGATCGCGCGCTCGGTCTCGCCGCGGCGGCGGAACAGCGCGCCCAGCGCGAAATGCAGTTCGGTGGTTTCGGGATCGAGCCGCGCGACCTCGATGAAGGCATCGATGGCCTTGTCCGGCTGCTCGTTGAGCAGGAAGTTCAGGCCCTTGAAATATGAGCGCGGCAAGGCGCCCTGCTCGCTGATCGCCTGCCGCAGGTCGAGGCGGGCCGCCATCCAGCCGAGCCCGAATACGAGCGGAAGGGCGAGCAGCCACCAGGTTTCAAAATTCATTGCTTAGACTTTCGGGCCGATTACGTTGTAAGGCGCCACGGCCTTGGAAGTCGACGCGCCGGCGCCATCGTCGACCGGCGTGCGTGCATTGCCGACCGCACGGCGCAGCCGGGCGATCTCCAGCCGCTGGCGCATCAGGCTGGGCGCCACCGAGATCAGTGCGGCCAGCGCGCCGAGCACGAAGGCGGCGAGCAGGATCAGAATCAGGGGCGCGCGCCAGACCGCATCGAAGAACAGCTGCAGCGACACATCGGCGGTATTGCGCAGGGCGAGCACGAACAGCAGCGCGAACAGGACGATACGGATAATCCAGGCGACAAGTTTCATGCGATTGACGAGGTGTCTGCGGCGGCGTGGCGGCGAAATGGCGAAGAAGGCGAAGAAGCGTCCGTGCGCGCGCCGGCTGTCGATATCCGAATGGCCAGCCGGCCGCGGGCGGCGGTTCCCCGGCATTGTAGCGGAATCGATTGGCGCACACGGCGCGATCAGGCCTGGCGATGCGGGGCAATTTTCGGCGTCTCGTCGCGATACGGAAAGGTCACTCAGACCAGCCCGCCAGTGCCGCGGTTCCGTGCCTCGCCATGCGACGGGCATAAAAAAAGCGCTCCTTGCGGAGCGCTTTTCGATTTCCTCGCCGCTTCGTTGCCGAAGCCGCTGGAATTCAGGACTGCGCCAGATTCAGGCCGGAGCCTTCCTGCTGGACGCCGGTCATCGCGGTGCCTTGCGTCAACGAACCGGTCAACGAACCGGACAACGAACCGCGTTCGCCGCCCAGCGGGGCATGCCCATTGGCGGCGCCGCCGCCATTGCCGTTCAGCCCCAGCGCGGTGCCGTCGACACCGTTGCCATTGGCACCGTTGCCGCCGTTGCCGTTGACACCGTGATCGCCGTTACCGCTGCCGTTGCCGGCCGCCGGATTGCGATCGACCCGCTCGCGCAACTCCTTGCCCGCCTTGAAGTGCGGTACCCGTTTCTCGGGCACCAGCACCCGCTCGCCGGACTTGGGATTGCGCCCCACGCGCGGCGGCCGGCGATTCAGGCCGAAGCTGCCGAACCCGCGGATCTCGATGCGATGGCCATCGGCCAGCGCATCGGACATCGCGTCGAGGATCGTTTTCACCGAGATGTCCGCGTCCCGCAGCAGCAACTGCGGAAAGCGGGCAGCCAGCTTTTCGACGAGCTCGGACTTGGTCATGGCATCCGCGCGTGAGTTGGACGGTCGCGATGGACGCGATTACTGGTTGTCCTGGCCCAGCTTGGCCTTCAGCAGCGCGCCCAGGTTGGTCGTGCCAGCCGTGCCGGTGTCGGCCTGGAACTTCTGCAGGGCTTCCTGCTGCTCCGCCGAGTCCTTGGCCTTGATCGACACGTTGATGTTGCGCGACTTGCGATCGATGTTGACGATCACCGCCGTCACCTGCTCGCCTTCCTTCAGCACGTTGCGGGCATCCTCGACACGGTCGGCCGAGATTTCCGAGGCGCGCAGATAGCCTTCGACGTCGTCGGCCAGCTGGACCACGGCACCCTTCGGGTCGACGGTCTTGATCGTCGCGGTGACGATCGAGCCCTTGTCATTGGCCGAGATGAAGTTGTTGAACGGATCGCCCGACAGCTGCTTGATGCCCAGCGAGATGCGTTCCTTGTCGACATCGATGCCCAGCACCACGGCCTCGACTTCGTCGCCCTTCTTGTACTTGCGCACGGCCTCTTCGCCCGACTCTTGCCAGGACAGGTCCGACAGGTGCACCAGGCCGTCGATGCCGCCCGGCAGACCGATGAACACGCCGAAGTCGGTGATCGACTTGATCTGGCCGGTCAGCTTGTCGCCCTTCTTGTGGTTGCGGCTGAAGTCGTCCCACGGATTGGCCTTGCACTGCTTCATGCCCAGGCTGATACGACGCTTGTCTTCGTCGATATCCAGCACCATGACTTCGACTTCGTCGCCCAGCTGGACAACCTTGGACGGGGCCACGTTCTTGTTGGTCCAGTCCATTTCCGACACGTGCACCAGGCCTTCGATGCCGGCTTCGATCTCGACGAACGCGCCGTAGTCGGTCAGGTTGGTGACCTTGCCGAACAGGCGGGTGCCTTGCGGGTAGCGGCGCGAGATGCCGACCCACGGATCTTCGCCCAGCTGCTTGACGCCCAGCGAGACGCGGTTCTTCTCCTGGTCGAACTTGAGGATCTTGGCGGTGATTTCCTGGCCGACCGACAGCACTTCGCTCGGATGGCGAACGCGGCGCCATGCCAGGTCGGTGATGTGCAGCAGACCGTCGATGCCGCCCAGGTCGACGAACGCACCGTAGTCGGTGATGTTCTTGACGATGCCGTTGACGATGGCGCCTTCCTTCAGGGTTTCCATCAGCTTCTGGCGCTCTTCGCCCAGGGTCGCTTCCACCACGGCGCGGCGCGACAGCACCACGTTGTTGCGCTTGCGATCCAGCTTGATGACCTTGAATTCCAGGGTCTTGCCTTCGTACGGAGTGGTGTCCTTGATCGGACGGACATCGACCAGCGAACCCGGCAGGAACGCGCGGATGCCGTTGACCATCACGGTCAGGCCGCCCTTGACCTTGCCGGTCACGGTACCCGAGATGATTTCGCCGTCTTCCAGCGCCTTCTCGAGGTTCAGCCACGATGCCAGGCGCTTGGCCTTGTCGCGGGACAGGATGGTGTCGCCATAGCCGTTCTCGAGCGCGTCGATGGCCACGGAAACGTAGTCGCCGGCCTGCACTTCGAGTTCGCCCTGGTCGTTCAGGAACTCCTCCACCGGGACGAAGGCTTCAGACTTCAGGCCGGCGTTGACGACCACGAAATTGTGGTCGATGCGCACGACTTCGGCCGAAATCACCTCGCCAGCCTTCATATTGGAGCGGGCGACGGATTCCTCGAACAGTGCGGCAAAGGATTCGTTGTTTTGCAGGTCGGACATAAACGTAAGTTAGCAATCCGCAATACCGTGGCCGGCGCGACGATCACGCTCAGTCTGCCAGGGCAGCGGGGTCAGGTTGAACCATGCCGGCGGCCCGTTCCGCCTGCGGACGCGTTCGTTGTCGCGTTCGCTGCGGCCGGCTGCCGGCGCCCGAGGGCGCGGCGCGGTCACCCCTGGGTCAGCGGACCCAGTTCGGCGTGCCACGCCAGCACCTGCGCCACCGCCTGATCCACCGTCATGTCGGAGGTATCGAGCAGTCGCGCATCTTCCGCGGGACGAAGCGGTGCGGCGGCACGGGAACGGTCCCGCGCGTCGCGTGCTTCCAAATCACGCAAAAGGTTTTCGATACTAGCAGAAATTCCCTTATCAATCAATTGTTTATAGCGCCTGCGGGCGCGTGCCTCGACGCTTGCGGTCAGGAACACCTTCAGGCGCGCGTCCGGGAAGATCACGGTGCCCATGTCGCGCCCGTCGGCCACCAGGCCGGGCAGCTTGCGGAAGCCCCGCTGCAGTGCCGTCAACGCATCGCGGACCGGCTGATGGACCGCCAGCGCCGAAGCCCGGTTGCCGATCGCCTCGGCGCGGATGGCCAGGCTCACCTCTTCGCCCGACAGCCAGACCCGATCCGGACCGAACTTGACATCGAGGCGACCCGCCAGGTTTGCAAGGGCCGGCACGTCGGACGCGTCGATGCCGGCGCGTTCGCTGGCCAGCGCCACCAGACGGTACAGCGCCCCGCTGTCGAGCAGATGGAAGCCCAGCGCGTCGGCGACCTTGTGCGCCACGGTTCCCTTGCCGGAGGCCGTTGGCCCGTCGATGGTGACGACTTCAGCGATAGTCATTTCTTATCAAGACAAAAGCAACGATCAATTTCTCGATCTAATTGAGAACCATTATCATTCTTCCATCGGTAGGGAGCGTCGATCCGCGGCTCCCGCAAACCAACGAGGCAATCTACCATGGCAAAAACCCTGTCGTTCGGCATCATGCACCTCGGCATCGCGTTCAGCGTGACCTATGCGCTGACGGGCAGCATTGCCATCAGCGGCGCCGTCACCTTCATCGAACCGGCCGTCAACACGGTGGCCCACTACTTCTTCGACCGTTACTGGGAGCAGCGCGAACGGCGCAAGGCAGCACAGGCGGACGCGCCGGCCGATGCCGGGCGTGACAGCGGGATGGCGATGGCGCCGGCGCAATAGGCCCGCCTGGGCCGCGCCAGCCGGCCCGGCGACCCGACCGCCCTGACCAGGATTCAGCGGACCACCTGGCCAAACACGTCGAAATAATCGGGAAACGTCTTCGCCACGCAGCGCGGATCGTTGATGCGGATCGGCAAGGGCCCGAAGGTCGCCAGCGAGAAGCACATCGCCATCCGGTGGTCGTCATAGGTGTCGATGCCGTCGGCGGGCGTGCGCCACTGCGCCGGCGGCGCGATGCGCAGATAGTCCTGGCCGGCCTCGATGTCGGCGCCGAGCTTGCGCAGCTCGGCCGCCATCGCGTCGATGCGATCGGTCTCCTTGACGCGCCAGCTGCCGATATTGGTCAGCGTGGTGGGACCGTCGGCGAACAGCGCCGCCACCGCCAGCGTCATCGCCGCATCGGGAATATGGTTGCAGTCCAGCGCGATGCCCGTCAGCCGGCCGTCGTCGCGGTCCACGCCGCGCACCTCGATCCAGTTGGCGCCGGCCATCACGTTGGCGCCCATCCGGTTCAGCGCATCGGCGAACTGCACGTCGCCCTGGATGCTTGCCAGCCCCACCCCTTCGACCCGCACCGGACCGCCGCCGATGGCGCCGGCGGCCAGGAAGTACGAGGCCGACGACGCGTCGCCCTCGACGAAGATTTCACCGGGGGAGCGGTAACGCGCCCGCGCCGGCAGCACGAAGCGCGACCAGCCGTCGCGCTTGACCTCGATGCCGAAGCGCGCCAGCAGATTCAGCGTGATCTCGATATAGGGCTTCGAGATCAGCTCGCCCACCACCTCGATTTCGATGCGGCCGCCCGGCGCGTCGGCCAGCGGCAACGCCATCAGCAGCGCGGTCAGGAACTGGCTGGACACATCGCCGCGCACGCGGATCGGCCCGTCGATACGGATCTGGGACGGCTGCAGGTGCAACGGCGGATAGCCCTCGTTGCCGAGGTAGTCGATGCGCGCGCCAACCTGGCGCAGGCCGTCGACCAGATCGCCGATCGGCCGCTCGTGCATGCGCGGCACGCCCGACAACCGATAGTCGCCGCCCTGCAGCGCCAGCGCCGCGGTCAGCGGGCGGATCGCGGTGCCGGCATTGCCCATGAACAGCTCGGCCGCCTTGACCGGAAACTTGCCGCCGACGCCGGTGACCAGATGATCGTCGCCGTCCTTGCGCCATGCCACGCCCAGCGTCTTCAACGCGCCAAGCATCACGCGCGTGTCGTCGGAATCGAGCAGGTCGCGCACCCGGGTCTCGCCCTCGCTGAGCGCGGCCAGCAGCAGCACGCGGTTGGAGATGCTCTTCGAGCCGGGAAGGCGAACCGTGCCGGCGGCACGGGTGAAGGGGCCAAGCGTCAGATGTTCCATGGTCGGGCTACGGTCGGGACGGCATACGAAGGGCAACAAGGCAGCGCGGGTTGGCGGCAGGATCGGCCGACATCACGGCTCGACGTCCGCCGCGGCGGCGCGCTCGGCGCCCCACTGCAGCCGGGCCTGGCTGGCGCGGGCGAACACGCGTTCGAGCGCGTCGCCATTGCCGGCCTCGATCTGCGCCTTCAGATGGGCCAGCACCGACTGATAGGTATTGAGTTCGCGCAGCAGCGCCTCGCGATTGGCCAGGCAGATGTCGCGCCACATCTCGGGCGACGACGCGGCGATCCGCGTGAAGTCGCGAAAGCCGCCGCCAGCACAGGCAAGCTTGAGCGCCGCGTCCTCGGCATTGGCGACCTGCGCGACCAGCGCATAGGACAGCAGATGCGGCAGGTGGCTGACCGCCGCGAACACCGCGTCGTGCTGCACGGCGGACATGATCTCGCAGACACCGCCGGCGGTCTCCCACATCGCGCGCACCGCCGCGACATCGGCCCGGCTGTTCTCCTGCAGCGGGCACAGCACGACCTTCTTGCCGTCGTAGAGATCGTCGAGGGCGGCCTCGACGCCGTTGAGCTCGCGTCCCGCGATCGGATGGGCCGGCACGAACTGCGCGACCTTGTCGCCGAGCGCGGTCTTGGCCGCCATGATCACGTCGGACTTGGTGCTGCCCGCGTCGGTGACGATGGTGCCGGGCTGCAGATGGGGCTCGAGCGCATGCAGCAGCGCGAAGGTCTGCGCCACCGGCGCGCACAGCACGATCATGCTGGCGCCCTGCGCGGCATCTTCGAGCGAGGCGGCGCGGTCGATCACGCCAAGCGCCAGCGCGCGTTCCAGCGAGGCGGGAGAACGGCCGACGCCGACCACTTCGCCGACGACACCGGCACGTTTCAGGGCTCGGGCCAGGGAACCGCCGATCAGGCCGACGCCGACGATCACGACACGGGAAAAATGCAGGGCACTCACGACAGTACGCCGAGATCGGCGGCGGAAAGGAGGAAAACCGGCATTGTAGCCGGTCGCTGCGCGCAGGCGGGCGCCGGTGGTGCCGATATGGCAGACAGGGCGCCAGCGGCGCCCTGTCGGGAGTTGGACCGCGGCGCCCCTACTGCAGCGCGCGTTCCAGCGCTGCGATAAAGGCCGCGTTCTCCTGCGGCAGCCCGATCGTCACGCGCAACCACTGCGGCAGCCCATAGCTGCCGACCGGCCGCACGATCACGCCCTGCTTGAGCAGCGCCAGATTGACACGCGCGCCCGCCTCATTGTCGTCGCCGACACGGACCAGCACGAAGTTGCCGTACGAAGGCACATATTCGAGGCCGAGCCGATCGAATGCCGCCACCAGCTGCGCCTTGCCCTCGCGATTGAGCGTCGCACTCTTGCGCAGGAAGGCCTCGTCGCCGAGCGCGGCCACCGCGGCCGCCTGCGCCAGGCTGTTGACGTTGAACGGCTGGCGGATGCGGTTCAGCAGATCGGTCAGCGCAGGCTGCGCGACCGCATAGCCGACCCGCAGCCCGGCCAGGCCATAGGCCTTCGAGAACGTGCGCGAGACCATCAGGTTCGGATACCTGCGCACCCACTGCACCGACTCGTACTGGTCCTCGGGGTCCAGGTACTCGTTGTAGGCCTCGTCGAGCACCACCACCACGTCGGCCGGCACCTTCGCCAGGAAGGCTTCGATCTGCGGGGCCGGCAGGAAGGTTCCGGTCGGATTGTTCGGGTTGGCGATGAAGACCAGGCGGGTATCGGGCGCGATCGCCGCCGCCATCGCGCCGAGATCGTGGCCATAGTCGCGCGCCGGCACCTCGATCGCACGGGCGCCGATTTCCTGCGTCGCCAGCGCGTAGACCGCGAACGAGTACTGCGCGTAGACGATCGATTCGCCCGGCTTGACCAGCGCATGCGCGGCCAGCTCGAGGATGTCGTTGCTGCCGTTGCCCAGGGTCAGCCAGTCGGCCGGCACGTCGTAGCGGGCCGACAGCGCGGCCTTCAGCTCGAAGCCGTTGGAATCGGGATAGCGGCCCAGCTCGGCCACCGCGGCCGCCATCGCGGCCTTGGCCGACTCCGGCATGCCGAGCGGGTTCTCGTTGGAGGCCAGCTTGACGATGGTTGCCTCGTCGAGGCCGAATTCGCGCGCGACCTCGGCGATCGGCCGGCCCGCGACGTAAGGGGAAATCGCCCGCACATATTCCGGACCGAACTGCCTGCCCTGCTCTGCCATATCGACTCCTGATTGCCTTGCCTCGGCCCGCCGCGGGCCCGGTGTTCCACCTTGGGTTGTTCTGTCCGCAGTGCGCTGCCTGCCTGCGTGCGTGCTACTTGCTGGACGGATACGAGCCCAGCACCTTGAAGTACGCCGCGTTGGCGCGCAGCTGCTGCAGCGCGCGCTCGACCGCGGCATCGCGCTGGTGGCCCTCGATATCGACGTAGAAGTAGTACTCCCAGGCCCCGCTGCGCGCCGGCCGCGATTCGAAGCGGCACATCGACACGCCGTTGTCGGCCAGCGGCGCCAGCAGCTGGTAGACCGCGCCGGCCTTGTTCGGCACCGACAGGATCAGCGAGGTCTGGTCGCTGCCCGACGGCTCGGTCTCGTAGCGGCCGATCACCGCGAAGCGCGTGCGATTGTGCGGATCGTCCTGGATATGCGAGCGGATGATGTGCAGGTGATAGCGATTGGCCGCGGTCTCGGCTGCGATCGCCGCCACCGTCGGGTCCTCGCTGGCCATGCGGGCCGCCTCGCCGTTGCTCGACACCGCCTGCCGCTCCAGATGCGGATAGTTGGCCGTCAGCCAGTGCTGGCACTGCGCCAGCGCCTGCGGATGGGCGCGCACCACGGTCACGCCTTTCATGTCGGGCGACGACGCCATCAGGTTGTGATGGACCTTGAGCGCGATCTCGCCGCTGATCTTCAGCGAGGTCTGCAGGAACAGATCGAGCGTGCGCGACACCGCGCCCTCGGTCGAATTCTCGACCGGCACCACGCCGTACTCGACGGTGCCGGCCTCGACCGCCCGGAATACCTCGTCGATGCTCGGGCACGGCACGCCGGCGACCTCGTGGCCGAAGTGGGCGTACAGCGCCTGCTCGGAGAAGGTGCCGGCCGGGCCGAGGAAGGCGACTTCCAGCGGCTTCTCCAGGCCGCGGCAGGCGGACATCACCTCGCGCCAGATCGCCGCGACGCTGTCGCCGCGCAGCGGCCCGGGGTTGTTGCCCTGGACCTTGCGAATGACCTGCAGCTCGCGCTCCGGCCGGAACACCGGCGCGCCGAACTTCTTCTTCACTTCGCCGACGTCCAGCGCCAGCTGCGCGCGGCGGTTCAGCATCGCCAGCAGCTCGCGATCGACGGCGTCGATCTGCTCGCGCAGCGGCGCCAGTTCCACGGACAGCGCGCGCTCCTGCTCCTCGGTCGGCATGGCAGGCTGCTGGCCCTGGGCAGCGGCCGCAGCGTTTTTATCTTGGTTCGTCATGATGGAAATCCCGATTCGCCATCGATCGGCAGGCCACGCCCACGCAGGACCGTCTCGCCGCCGATGGCGCAATGGCCGCCGCTCAGGCGGCGCTGCGCTCGAACTCGCGCATATAGTCGATCAGCGCGGTGACACCCTCCAGCGGCATCGCGTTATACAGGCTGGCGCGCATGCCGCCCACCGACTTGTGGCCCTTGAGCTGGACCAGCCCGTTGGCGCGCGCGCCGGCCAGGAAGGCCTCGTTGCGGGACTCGTCGGCCAGGAAGAACGGCACATTCATGCGCGAACGGCAGCTCGGATCGATCTCGTTGCGATAGAAGGCGCTCTGGTCGAGGAAGTCGTAGAGCGCGCGCGCCTTGGCGATATTGCGCTGCTCGATGCCGTCCACGCCGCCCTGCCGCTTCAGCCATTTGAACACCAGCCCGGCGATATAGATCGCGTAGGTCGGCGGCGTGTTGTACATCGAATTGTTGTCGTTGACGATGCGCCAGTTGAACGCCGACGGGCACAGCGGATGCGCGTGGCCGAGCAGGTCCTCGCGCACGATCACGATGGTGACGCCGGCGGGGCCGATATTCTTCTGCGCGCCGCCATAGACCACCTGCACGCGCGACCAGTCGATCGGCCGCGACAGGATATGGCTCGACGCGTCGGCGACCACCACGCGGCCGTGGTTCTGGCCGATATCGGGCACTTCCTGGAATTCGACGCCGACGACGGTCTCGTTGGTGCACAGGTGCACGTAGGCGGCATCGTCGGACAGCTGCCAGCTCGCCGGATCGGGGATGCGCGCGAAGCGCTGGTCCACGCTGCTGGCGGCGATATGGCTGGCGCCGTAGCGGCGGGTTTCCTGCTCGGTCTTGACCGACCAGGTGCCCGTCACGATGAAATCGGCCTTGGGCCGCTCGGGGTTCAGGCGTCCGATCAGGTTCAGCGGGACGATGGCGTTCTCGCCGATGGCCCCGCCCTGCAGGAACAGGATGCGGAATTCCTTGGGGACGCGCAGCAGCTCGCGCAGATCGGCCAGCGCCTCGTTGTGGATCCCCTCGAACTCCTTGCTGCGGTGGCTCATCTCCATCACCGAGATGCCGGTGCCGTGCCAGGAGAGCATTTCTTCGGCTGCCTGCTGGAGCACCTCGGCCGGCAGCGTCGCGGGGCCCGGGGAGAAGTTGTAGACACGTTCGGCCATGGCGCGCTGCATCATGGCGGCAAGGGCGGGATTCTGGGGATCGTTCATGAACGGAAAGAAAAATGGCTGCTTGGGATAGCCCAAGCAGCCATTATTACCTAAAGACGCATTTCGTTGGCGCCCCGGCGTCGCCGAGATGGCGCACCGGACGCCGGCGCCCGGCTTACTTCGATGCCGCGGTGACTTCCTTCTCGGCGGCGTCGCGCATAGACTTGCCGACCTGCGGGCCGTACTTCTGCATCATCGAGCCCCAGATTTCCTGGGTCGCCTTGCCCTGGTTCGCCATGAACTTCTGGCCGGTCGGCGACTTCAGGAAGGTGGTCAGGTCGCGGATTTCCTGGGCGGTGTAGTACTTGCCGAAGGCGTCATAGTGCGCCTTGATCGCGTCGTTCTTGAACGCGTCGGTGCCGAACTGCTTGCCGGCGCCGTCGACCATGCGCTGCACCGCGCCGTTCTTCTTCAGCTTCTCGACCGCGGCCTGCTTCTGCGCGTCGCTCAGCGTCTTGTTCTCGACCAGCACCTGTTCGAGCACCAGCGGCGCTTCCTGCTTGGCGCCGGCCTGCCAGTTCTCGGCCTGGCCCTTGACGGCCTGGTCGGCCTGCATCACGGACAGCAGTTCCTTGATCGCCGCGGTCTTGTCCGCGTCCTGCGCGCGCGCATGCTGCGCGACCATCAAGGCCGGAACAAAAGCAGCCAGCACAGCAATACGTCGAGTGGTGTTGAGCATTATGACTCCCTGATGAATTCGTCCGGTTTAGTCCGGTAGCGACTGGCCTAGTTCCAGCGGCCGCGCCATTGTTGCATCTGATTACGATTGAGCGCCATTGTCACCATTTGCGACATCATCGGCGCCGTTGCCGGCACCATTGTCGTCGCCGTTGGTGCCGGCATTGGTTTCGGCATTGTTTTCGGCATTGTTTTCGGCACCGGCGCCCTCGCCTTCCGCGTCGATCTCGCCGTTGTCGCCGCCGTCGCCGTTGTCGCCATTATCGGCATCGCTTTCGACGATGCGCTGCAGGCCCGAGAGCTTGGTGCCCTCGTCGACGTTGATCAGCGTGACGCCCTGGGTGGCGCGGCCCATCTCGCGGATTTCGGCCACCCGGGTGCGGATCAGCACGCCGCCGGTGGTGATCAGCATGATCTCGTGCTCCGGCGCGACCAGCGCGGCGGCGACCACGCGGCCATTACGCTCGCTGGTCTGGATCGCGATCATGCCCTTGGTGCCGCGGCCATGCCGAGTGTATTCCGTGATCGGCGTGCGCTTGCCGTAGCCGTTCTCCGTCGCGGTCAGCACGCTGCCGACCGAGCCGGCATCCTCGGCATTCTCGGCCGGCGCGACCAGCATCGCGATCACGGTCTGACCGTCGTCCAGGTTCATGCCGCGCACGCCGCGGGCCTGCCGGCCCATCGGACGCACGTCGTTCTCGTCGAAGCGCACCGCCTTGCCGGCGTCCGAGAACAACATCACGTCGTGCTGGCCGTCGGTGATCGCCGCGCCGATCAGGTAGTCGCCCTCGTCGAGGTCGACCGCGATGATGCCGGCCTTGCGCGGATTCGAGAATTCGGTCAGCGCGGTCTTCTTGACGGTGCCGCGGGCGGTCGCCATGAAGATGAAGTGCTCGGCGTCGAACTGGCGCACCGGCAGGATCACCGTGATCTTCTCGCCTTCCTGCAGCGGGAACATGTTGACGATCGGCCGGCCGCGCGAGGTGCGCGAGCCCTGCGGGACCTCATAGACCTTCAGCCAGTAGAGCCGGCCGCGGTTCGAGAAGCACAGGATGTAGTCGTGCGTGTTGGCGACGAACAGCGTATCGATCCAGTCGTCGTCCTTGGTCGCCATCGCCTGCTTGCCCCGGCCGCCACGCTTCTGCGCGCGGTATTCCGAGATCGGCTGGCTCTTCATATAGCCGCTGTGCGACAGCGTGACCACCATGTCCTGCGGGGTGATCAGGTCCTCGGTATCGAGCTCGGTCGCGTTCAGCTCGATCTGCGAACGGCGGTCGTCGCCGAATTCGGCGCGGATCGCGGTCAGTTCGTCGGTGATGATGGTGGTAATGCGCTCCGGACGGGCCAGGATGTCGAGCAGGTCGGTGATGGCGTCCATCACGTCGCGGTACTCCTGCACGATCTTGTCCTGCTCCAGGCCGGTCAGGCGCTGCAGGCGCATCTGCAGGATTTCCTGGGCCTGGGAGTCGGACAGGCGGTACAGGCCGTCGTCCTGCATGCCGAACACCGGCGGCAGGCCGTCCGGACGGTAGGCCGCGCGGCCGCCCGGGGTGTCGGTCTCGGCGCGCGCCAGCATCTCGCGCACCAGCTGCGAATCCCAGGATTTGGCCATCAGTTCCTGCTTGGCGATCGGCGGGGTCGGCGCGGCCTTGATGATCGCGATGAACTCGTCGATGTTGGCCAGCGCCACCGCCAGGCCCTCCAGCACATGGCCGCGCTCGCGGGCCTTGCGCAGTTCGAACACGGTGCGGCGGGTCACCACCTCGCGCCGGTGCGACAGGAAGCACTCCAGCATCTGGCGCAGGTTCAGCAGGCGCGGCTGGCCGTCCACCAGCGCCACCATGTTCATGCCGAAGGTGTCCTGCAGCTGGGTGTTCTTATATAGGTTGTTCAGAACGACCTCGGGCACCTCGTTGCGCTTGAGCTCGATCACCACGCGCATGCCGGACTTGTCCGATTCGTCGCGGATATCGGAGATGCCCTCGATCTTCTTCTCGGTGACGAGCTCGGCGATGCGCTCCAGCAGCGTGCGCTTGTTCACCTGGTAGGGCAGCTCGTCGATGATGATCGCCTGGCGCTGGCCGCGGTCGATATCCTCGAAGTGGGTACGTGCTCGCATCACCACACGGCCGCGGCCGGTGCGGTAGCCTTCGCGCACGCCCTGGATGCCGTAGATGATGCCCGCGGTCGGGAAATCGGGCGCCGGAATCAGTTCGATCAGCTCGTCGACCGTCGCCTGCGGGTTGCGCAGCAGGTGCAGGCAGCCGTCGACCACTTCGTTCAGATTGTGCGGCGGGATATTGGTGGCCATGCCGACCGCAATACCCGACGAACCGTTGATCAGCAGATTCGGGATACGGGCCGGCAGGATTTGCGGCTCGTTTTCGGAGCCGTCGTAGTTCGGGACGAAATCGACGGTTTCCTTGTCGATGTCCAGCAGCATTTCATGCGCTATCTTGGACAACCGGATTTCCGTATAACGCATGGCCGCGGCATTGTCGCCGTCGACCGAACCGAAATTGCCCTGGCCGTCAACCAGCATATAACGCAGCGAAAAATCCTGCGCCATGCGGACGATGGTGTCGTAGACCGCGGTATCGCCGTGCGGGTGATATTTACCAATCACATCGCCGACGATACGCGCCGACTTCTTATAGGGGCGGTTCCAGTCGTTGTTCAGCTCGTGCATCGCAAACAGCACTCGCCGATGGACGGGCTTCAGGCCGTCCCGTACATCGGGAAGCGCGCGCCCGACGATCACGCTCATCGCGTAATCCAGGTACGAGCGACGCATTTCCTCTTCGAGGGAGACCGGAAGGGTTTCTTTGGCGAATTGATCCATTGCGGCGTGGCTTATGCGGTTGAAACGCCCGCAAGCGGAGGGCGGCACCGGATGATCCGGTGCTGCCGGCGCGGCGGGTAACATGGCATTCTAACATGCGCCGCACCGCCTCCCCGTGCCCCTCCAACCACCCTTCGCGCTGTCCCCGCCGATCCGCAGCGATGCCTCGGAACCCAAGCCGCACAAGGGTTTGCGGGCATCGCAAGGGCCATGTTGCACAAACACCACAGGCCCCGAAGCCATGGATTGAATCGCATATATTTACTTCTTAGGAAACGAGCCTTGTGGCACAATTCCCCAGCGAAGAGCCAGACATTGTTCGAAGTGGAGCATTCGTCACCTCGAGCGAGAAGGTTATACTCCGAAGAATGTATGACTTGTTTTCGTCCATTTGCTCGCAGTAACCCTGCGGTGATCTCATCCTGAGAGGAGAAATATGAAAAAATTTGCCAAGCTCGCGCTCGTTGCAGCTACCGCAGTAATGGCCGCATCCGCTCAAGCCCAGACCGCGTCGGTCCCCTACGAAAAGAAGGCCGTCAACGACAACTGGGGTAACGGTACGAGCGAGTACGTGTGGAAGAATGGCACGAACGAGCTCTGCTGGCGCGATAGCTCCTGGACCCCGGCCACGGCCAATGCTCAGTGCGATGGCGCGCTGGCTCCGGCTGCTGCCCCGGCTCCGGCTCCGGCTCCGGTCGCTCCCCCGGTTGTCTCGAGCGAGAAGGTCACCTTCGCCGCTGACACGCTGTTCGACTTCGACAAGGCTGTCCTGAAGCCGGAAGGCCGCGCCAAGCTGGACGACCTGGTGTCGAAGCTGTCGGGCATCACTCTGGAAGTGATCATCGCCGTCGGCCACACCGACTCGTTCGGTACCGATCGCTACAACGATCGCCTGTCGATCCGCCGCGCCGAAGCCGTCAAGGCCTATCTGGTGAGCAAGGGCGTGGAAGCCAACCGCGTCTACACCGAAGGCAAGGGCGAGCGCCAGCTGAAGGTCGATCCGAAGTCGTGCAAGGGCAACCGCACCGCTCAGATCGCCTGCCAGCAGCCGAACCGCCGCGTGGAAGTCGAAGTGGTCGGTACCCGCAGCGCTCGCTGATCGGTCCCGCTCCACGGCGAAAAAGCCCAGCGCAAGCTGGGCTTTTTTTCGTCCTGCGTTTTCGTTCGGCCTCCGTCCCGTTCCTGCGGTCCCGCCGTCCTGCCTGCCCTCCTGGCTTGGCACCCTGCCTCGCCTCACTCGTTCACTGGGTCAGCAATTTCCTCCCGGCTCGCCTCAGGGGACGCATTTTGTTAGAGTTGCCCCAATTCCTAATGTCCCGCGCCGCCAGGCGCGCGCCAGATTCATGACGCCGACTTCCCCCGTGATTCACCCCACCGTCGAAACCCACCAGATTGCGCGCAATGCCGACCTGAAGGAGATCGACAAGTTCAGCGAAATGGCCCACCGCTGGTGGGATCCGAACAGCGAATTCAAGCCGCTGCACGAGATCAACCCGCTGCGGCTGGGCTGGATCGACAGCATCGCCGACCTGCGCGGCAAGCAGGTGGTGGATATCGGTTGCGGCGGGGGCATCCTGTCCGAGAGCATGGCCCGCGCCGGCGCCACCGTGCGTGGCATCGACCTGTCGACCAAGGCGCTGAAGGTCGCCGACCTGCACAGCCTGGAATCGGGCGTGGCCGTGACCTACGAGGAGATCGCGGCCGAAGCGCTCGCCGCGCGGATGCCGGCCAGCTTCGACGTGGTCACCTGCATGGAAATGCTCGAACACGTGCCGGACCCGGCCTCGATCGTCCGCGCCTGCGCCACGCTGGTCCGCCCCGGCGGCCACGTGTTCTTCTCGACCATCAACCGCAACCTGAAGGCGTACCTGCTGGCCGTGCTCGGCGCCGAATACGTGCTCAATATGCTGCCGCGCGGCACGCACGACTACGACAAGTTCATCAAACCCGCCGAACTTGCGCGCTTCGCCCGGCAGGCGGGCCTTGACCTGATCGAGCTGCGCGGCATGGTCTACCGGCCGCTATCCCAGGTTTACGAGCTGAGCCGCGATACCGACGTCAATTACCTGATGGCCCTGCGCCGCACCGCCTGAGCATGCCGACCTTCGACGCTGTTTTCTTCGACCTGGACGGCACGCTGGCCGACACCGCCCCCGACCTGGCCGCCGCCGCCAACCGGCTGGTGGTCGAGCATGGCCGCCCGCCGGTGGACTATGCGCTGCTGCGCCCGGTCGCGTCCCATGGGGCGCGCGGCCTGATCGGCGCCGCCTTCGGCAAGACGCCCGAAGACCCCGATTTCCCGGCACTGCGCGATGCCTTCCTGAACTACTACGAGGCCGATATCGCGGTGCAGACCCGGCTGTTCGACGGCATGGAAGAGGTTCTGGCCGCACTCGAAGCCGCCGGCATCCGCTGGGGCATCGTGACCAACAAGATCGCCCGCTTCACCACCCCGCTGGTCAATGCGA
Source organism: Cupriavidus sp. DB3 (assembly GCF_020418465.1). Taxonomy (NCBI): domain Bacteria; kingdom Pseudomonadati; phylum Pseudomonadota; class Betaproteobacteria; order Burkholderiales; family Burkholderiaceae; genus Cupriavidus; species Cupriavidus sp. DB3. The sequence continues at coordinate 139,544 of NZ_JAIZPL010000005.1, forward strand.
TTGGCCTGGCGCCGCGCGCCGCCGCCGTGGTCAGCGGCGACACCACGCCCTATCCGAAGCCCCACCCCGCCCCGCTGCTGCACGCCGCGCAGGTCAGCGGCGTCGATCCGAGCCGATGCGCCTATGTCGGCGACGACCTGCGCGACATCCAGGCCGGCAAGGCGGCCGGCATGGCCACCATCACGGCGGCCTATGGCTACTGCGGCGAGGGCGAGCCACCGGAGCGCTGGGGCGGCGATCACCTGGTGCGCCATCCCAGCGAGTTGATTCCGCTGCTCACCGCGGCCGTTCCCGCCGCCTAGGGAACCGACGCGCACGCCCGGCGTCGAAAGCGGGTACAATCCGTTTTCCTTACTGGGGCCGACCTGGTTTCGACGTGGGTTGCAAAGCAGTAGAGGGCATACCGAGGACCCGTCACCTCGTAAATCAATGGGAACGCAATAACTGCTAACGACGAACGTTACGCACTGGCAGCCTAAGGGCCGCCGTCCTCGCACTGGCTCGCTGACGGGCTAGGGTCGCAAGACCACGCGAGGTCATTTACGTCAGATAAGCCCTGCGGGTGTCACGACCTCAGGGACGAAAACCAAGTGACTCGCCGTCGTAGAGCGTGTTCGTCCGCGATGCGGCGGTTAAATCAAATGACAGAACTAAGTATGTAGAACTCTCTGGGGAGGATCTGCGGACGCGGGTTCGATTCCCGCCGGCTCCACCAGTATTCCGTCCGACGACATCCGCAAATCGATGTCCTGAAACCCGCGACAGCGCAAGCTTCGCGGGTTTTTGTTTTTCGGCTTTGCGGACCCCAACCACCCCGATCGGCGGAGCGATGGAATTATCGCGGCAATCATTCTTCACATTTCATCGAAGCAGAGCGAAACCGATGACCGCGATGACCGCCTTCCAACCCGTCCCCCTCCAATACGCCAGCCGCCTGATCAACCATGGCCCGACCGTGCTGGTCACCAGCAGCGACGGCAGCCGCCGCAACGTGATGGCCGCCGCCTGGTCGATGCCGGTCGAATTCACACCGCCGCGCATTGCGATCGTGATCGACAAGCGAACCTTCACGCGCGAGCTGGTCGCGGCCAGCGGCAGCTTTGGCATCTGCATCCCCGGCGCGGCCGCGATCGATATGACCTACGCGGTGGGCAGCGCCACGGGCCGCGACGGCGACAAGTTCGCGCAGTTCGGCATCGCCGCCATCACCGGTCCGGAGCTCGGACTGCCGCTGATCGAGGCGGGCTGCAGCGCGTGGATGGAGTGCCGGCTGATTCCCGAAGCGCATACCGAGGATGCCTACGACACCTGCTTCGGCGAGGTCGTGGCAGCGGCCGCGGATCCGCGCGTGTTCGCCAATGGCCGCTGGAAGTTCGATGCGGGCAACGAGGCCCTGCACACGATCCATCATCTCGGCGGCGGCAACTTTGTACGCTCGTCCTCGACGATCGTCGCCAATCCCATCGGCTGACCCAGACCCCTGAGCCGAACCCAAGCTCGGTCGTGATCGCCGCCAAGCCGATCGCCAGACCCAAACCCTGCGCCGAACGCCAGCTCGATCACGATCGTCGTCAAGCCGATCGCCTGACCCAACTCCTGAACCGAACGCGAGCGGGATCGTTCAGCGCTTCTTCCCCGCCCGCAACGGCCCCCGTGGCGGGTGCGCTCCCAGCGGCCGCAACGACGACGCCGCCGCCTGCCGCACCGCGCGCGTGACGGCGTCGAGCGCGGGCGAGCGCAGCCGCCATCGGTGCCAGTACAAGGGCACGTCCAGATGCCGGCGCGGCGCAAATTCGGCGAGCGTCCCGTGCGCCAGCGGCTCGCGCACGAAGGGCTCGGGCATCATGCCCCAGCCGAGCCCACGCTGGGCAAACGCGACGAAGCCGGCGGTCGAGGGCACGTAGTGAATCGGCGGCATCGGCTGCTCGGCATCGGGCCCGATCAGCAGCGCGATGAAGCGCGCCTGCAGCGCATCCTTGCGATTGAAGGCGAGCATCGGCGTGCGCGACAGGCTGGCGGCGTTGACGCCCTTGGCAAATGCCTGCGCGATCAACAGCGGCGAAGCCACGGCGAGATAACGCATGATGCCGAGCGGTTCGACCGTGCAGCCCTGCACCGGCTCGGCGCTGGCGCTGACCGCCGCCATCACCACGCCCTCGCGCAGCAGCGTTGCCGAATGGTCCTGATCTTCGACGCGTAGATCGAACACCATCGCGGGCTCGGCCGGCAAGGCGTCGAAGCTGGCGGGAAACCAGCTGTCGAGCGAATCGGCATTGACGGCCAGCGGCACGCGCAGCGGCATCCCGCCCCTGCCCCGCAAGCCATTGCCATCGGCGTCGCCCAGTTCGGCCAGCGTCTCCGCTTCGAGCAGCGCCAGTTGCTCGGTGTAGCGCGCCAGCGTGCGGCCGGCCTCGGTCGGCTGGCAGGGGCTGCCTCGTTGCAGCAGCACCTGGCCGAGCCGCTCCTCGAGCTGGCGCATGCGCTGGCTGATGGCCGAGGGCGTGACATGCAGGCGCCGGGCCGCGGCCTCGAAACTCCCTTCCTGCAGCACGGCGGCGAAGGCGGCCAGCTGGCCGTTGTCGATTTTCATCATTAGTGTTTCTAATCCAGGACAAGGAAGTTTAGTTTTTCTTTTGACCACGGCAAAGCTAAGGTGAGGGCCTTCCAACTTCCCGGTCCCCTCCCGATGAAGATCGACATGCCCCTGATGGCCGGCTTCCTCTCCAGCCTGGCGCTGATCATCCCGATCGGCGCGCAGAACGCCTTCGTGCTGCGGCTCGGCATCCGGCGCCAGCATCGCCTGCCGGTGGCCCTGCTGTGCGCCACCTCCGATGCGCTGCTGATCGGCGTCGGCATCGCCGGCCTCGGCGCGCTGCTGCACGCGCATCCCGGCTGGCTGACGCTGACGCGCTATGGCGGCGCGGCCTTCCTCGCGGTCTACGGCCTGATGGCGGCACGCCGCGCCTTGGATGCCGGCAAGGTCGAGCTGCAGGCCGCGGCCCCATTGCCGCTGGCGACCGCGCTGGCCACCTGTCTTGCCTTCACCTTCCTGAATCCGCACGTCTATCTCGATACCGTGGTGCTGCTCGGCGCGCTGGCGAGCCAGCATGGCAGCGACGGCCGCTGGATCTTCGGCCTCGGCGCGGCGCTGGCGAGCCTGTCGTGGTTCCTCGCGCTGGCCTACGGCGCCGGACTGCTGGCGCCGCTGTTCCGCCGGCCGATGGCATGGCGCTGCCTCGACGGCGCCATCGCGGCGGTGATGATGGGCCTGGCGTTGACGCTGGTGCTGGGCTAGCGAGGGCGACCACAAGACCGGCAAAGGCGCTTCCCCGCTTTCAATGCGGCCGAATTCTGCGTTGCACAAATTTGTGCGATGTAACACGGAACTGACTTTCGCCGCGGCTGGACGAAGAGTTGTTCCGCCGTACGGCACCGCGACCGTGGTGCACTGATGCAGTGCACTACGACATCGACCCGCCCGCAGTTCACGCTGGCGCAGTGCACGAGGTCCCCGGCGGCCGTCACCATGCCAACCGTCCGCCCGTAGGGAGCCACCATGGAAGTCGCCAAACGCCTGATGCTCGAGAACCGCGCCTGGGCCACCGAAGTGTTGTCACGCGATCCCGACCGCTTCAAGCGTCTGGCGGTGCGCCAGGCGCCGGACGTGCTGTGGATCGGCTGCTCGGACAGCCGCGTGCCCGCGGAGCTGATCACCAATGCCGAGCCCGGGGATCTGTTCGTGCACCGGAACATCGCCAACCTGGTGTGCGAGGACGACCCCAATCTGATGAGCGTGCTGCAGTACGCGCTCGAGGTCCTGCGCGTGGGCAACGTCATCGTCTGCGGGCATCAGGGCTGCGGCGGCGTGCGTGCGTCGCTGGCGCGCGTGCCGGAGTTGCCCCACGTCGATGCGCGGCTGGACAAGATCCGGCAGGTCTATCGCGCGCATTGCGGCGAACTCGATCGCCTCGACAACGACGACGCGCGCACCGCGCGGCTGGTCGAACTCAATGCGATCGCGCAGGTGCGCAAGCTGGCCGGGATGCCGCTGGTGCGCAAGGTGTGGGACAGCGGCCGCGCGCTGCGCCTGCATGCGTGGATCTACTCGCTGGAAACGGGCCTGCTGGAAGAGCGGCTGTGCCTCGATGGCACCGACGCCGACGCGTCGCCGGAACCGCTGGCGGCCTGACACATTGGCGCGCTGACGCCGCCCCCAAATACAGAGCACACAGGGTCTACGAAACGCTGCAGCAACTCGCTGTTGCCGCGGCGGCATCGTCGTCCCACCGTCGTCGTCGCGAACGCCGGACCCGGCGGCTGACATCGAGCCGCTCGGCCCCGCGTTCGCGGCGGCGATGAGCCACCCTTTCGTCCAACCCTCCATCGCATCGACCCCTATGAACACGGCGCCCCCTACCCCTACCCCGACCGTCTCCATCCCGTCCATGCGCGACGCCTATCTGCGCCACCTCGGCCGCGACATTCCCGCCGGCGTGGTGGTGTTTCTCGTTGCCCTGCCGCTGTGCCTGGGCATCGCGCTGGCCTCCGGCGCTCCGTTGTTGTCCGGCCTGCTGGCCGGCGTGATCGGGGGCGTGGTGGTCGCCATGCTGAGCGGCTCGCAGTTGAGCGTCAGCGGCCCCGCGGCCGGCCTCGTCGTGATCGTCGTCGGCGCAATCTCGACGCTCGGCGGCTTCTCCGCCTTCCTGGTCGCGGTGATGCTGGCCGGCGCGCTGCAGATCGTCTTCGCGTGGCTGCGCGCCGGCGATATCGCGGCACTGGTGCCGTCGGCCGTGATCAAGGGCATGCTGGCCGCGATCGGCCTGCTGCTGATCATCAAGCAACTGCCGGTCGCGCTCGGCCTGCCCTCGTCGGCGCCGCTGGACAGCCGGCTGGTCGACGAGGCGGGCCTGGCGGAGGCCGCTCAGCAGGCGCTCGGCATGGTGTCGGGCAGCAACCTGACGGTGGCGGCAGTGGCGCTGGCGATCCTGGTGCTGTGGGATACCGATTTCATCCGGCAGCGTCGCGCGCTGCGGGCTTTGCCGGCACCGCTGCTGGCGGTGCTGTGGGGTGTGCTGTACCAGCGCTTCGCCCTGCATGCGAGCCCCGATGCCGCGCTGGCTCCCGACCATCTGGTGCAGCTGCCGGCCATCGATGGTCCGGCGTCTCTGCTGGCCGAACTGGCGCGCCCCGACTTCTCGGCGCTGGCCAATCCCGATCTGTATGTGGTCGCGCTGACGCTGGCGATCGTCGCAAGCCTGGAGACGCTGTTGAGCCTGGAGGCCGTCGACAAGCTCGACCCGATGCGCCGCGTGGCGCCGCCCAACCGGGAGCTGTACGCGCAGGGCGTCGGCAATATGGTCGCCGGCCTGCTCGGCGCGTTGCCGCTGACGGCGGTGATCGTGCGCAGCTCGGCCAATATCAGCGCGGGCGGCCGCACCAAGGTGTCGGCGGTCGTGCATGGGGTGCTGCTGCTGGCCAGCGTGCTGTTCCTGTCCGACCTGCTGCGCTGGATTCCGCTGGCGGCCCTGTCGGCCATCCTGCTGCACGTGGGCTACAAGCTGGCCAAGCCCGCGCTGTTCGTCGAGGCCTGGCGCAAGGGCCCGGCACAGGCGCTGCCATTCGTCGTCACGATCGCGGCCATCCTGGCCACCGACCTGCTGTTCGGCATCGCCATCGGCATGGCGGTGGGGATCGCCTTCACGCTGCGCCATCACGCGCGGAGCGCGATCTCGCTGACGCGCTACGAGGACTGCTATCTGCTTCGCCTGCACAAGGACGTGTCGTTCTTCCACAAGGCGCAGCTGCGGCGCCATCTGGCGAAGGTGGAAGCCGGCGGGAAACTGATCATCGATGCGACCCGTTGCGAGCGCATCGACCACGATATCGAGGAAACGCTGACCGACTTCCAGCGCGCGGCGCGGGTCGCCGGCATCGATGTCACGCTGCGCACGCCAGGGCCGGCGTCGCGCCTGCCGGCGGCATGGGCCGCCGCTGGGTCGTAGCGGCCGCCCGCGTTGCAACGCTGGCGGCGAGCGGGCGGGCGGCCGGTCAATCAACCACCGGCAAATCAACCGGCCATCAACCGGCGATTAACCGGCCATCAACCCGCCCGTCAAGCGGCCATCAATCGGCCTTGACCGGCTCGATCGACATCTCCTTGAGCTTGAGCTCGACCGCCTTGCCCTTGCGCGCGCGCTTGCCGACGTACGGCAGCAGGTTCGCGCCGGCCAGCTTCTGCGACGACGCCTTGCCGCCGCGACCCTGCCCGGACACCAGCAGTCCGGGCGCGCCAACTGCCGCCACCTGCTGCAGCGTTTCCTTGGGCTCCAGCTCCATCAGGATCACGCCGCGTCCGCCGCCGGACAGCACCTTGATCTCGTCGAGCGCGATCAGCAGCAGGCGGCCGTTGCCGGACAGGCAGGCCACGTGCGTCGCCTCGTCGCCGATCGGCGCGGGCGCCAGCGGCGCGTCGCCATCGTCGAGCGTCAGGAAGGACTTGCCGCCCTTCTGCCGGCTGATCATGTCGCCGATCTTGCTCTGGAAGCCGTTGCCGCCGCGCGTGGCGATCAGCATGCGCTGCTCGGCCGTGCCGGCGAAGGTATGCGCGATCTGCGTGCCCGCCTGCAGCTCGACCAGCGTGGTCAGCGGCACGCCGTCGCCGCGGCCGCCGGGCAGGCCCGCGACCGGCACCGAGTAGACGCGGCCATTGGTACCGAACGCCAGCAGCACGTCGATGGTGCGGCATTCGAAGGTGCCGTACAGCGCGTCGCCCGCCTTGAAGGCGAACTGCTGCGGATCGTGGCCATGGCCCTGGCGCGTGCGCACCCAGCCCTTCTGCGAGACCACCACGGTGACCGGTTCGTCGATCACGCGCACCTCGGCGGCGGCGCGGCGCTCCTCCTGGATCAGCGTGCGGCGCGGGTCCTTGTCGGCCGGGCTGTATTGCCTGGCGTCGGCCTCGATCTCCTTGATGATGCGACGGCGCATCATCGTCTCGGACTTCAGCAGCACGTCCAGGTCGGCCTGCTCTTCGCGCAGGTCCTTCAGCTCCTGCTCGATGCGGATCGATTCGAGCCGCGCCAACTGGCGCAGCCGGATTTCGAGGATGTCCTCGGCCTGGCGCTCGGACAGGCCGAACGCCTGCATCAGCGCCGGCTTGGGCTCGTCGCCCTCGCGGATGATGCGGATCACCTCGTCGATATTGAGCAGCACCAGCATCCGGCCTTCGAGGATATGGATGCGGTCCTCGACCTTGGCGAGCCGATGCCGGCTGCGGCGGGTCACCGTCTCGAAGCGGAAGGCGATCCATTCGCGCAGGATCTCGATCAGGCCCTTCTGCCGCGGACGCCCGTCGGTGCCGATCATCACCAGGTTGATCGGCGCGCCCGACTCCAGGCTGGTATGCGCGAGCAGCGTCTGCGCGAATTCCTGCTGGTCGATGTTCTTGCTCTTGGGCTCGAACACCAGCCGCACCGGTGCATCCTTGCCGGACTCGTCGCGCACCGCGTCGAGCACGCCCAGCATGGTCTGCTTGAGCTGCAGCTGCTCCGGCGTCAGCGACTTCTTGCCGGCGCGCACCTTCGGATTGGTCAGCTCCTCGATTTCCTCGAGCACCTTCTGCGCCGAGGTGCCGGGCGGCAGCTCGTTGACCACCAGCTGCCACTGGCCGCGCGCCATGTCCTCGATGATCCAGCGCGCGCGCACCTTCAGGCTGCCGCGGCCGCTCTCGTAGATCTGCGCGATATCGGCCGGCGAAGAGATGATCTGGCCGCCGCCGGGATAGTCGGGGCCCGGCATCAGCGCCAGCAGCTCGGCCAGCGTGATGTTCGGATTGCGGATCATCGCCACCGTGGCCGCCGCGACCTCGCGCAGGTTGTGCGGCGGGATTTCCGTGGCCATGCCGACCGCGATGCCGGACGCGCCGTTGAGCAGCACGAACGGCAGCCGCGCGGGCAGCAGCTTGGGCTCTTCCATCGAGCCGTCGTAGTTCGGCGCGAAGTCGACGGTGCCCTGGTCGATCTCGTCGAGCAGCAGCCGCGCGATCGGCGTCAGCCGCGCCTCGGTGTAGCGCATCGCCGCCGCGCCGTCGCCGTCGCGCGAGCCGAAGTTGCCCTGGCCGTCGATCAGCGGATAGCGCAGAGAGAAGTCCTGCGCCAGCCGCACCAGCGCGTCGTAGGCCGACTGGTCGCCGTGCGGGTGGAATTTGCCGAGCACGTCGCCGACTACGCGCGCCGACTTGACCGGCTTGGCGTCGGCGCGCAGCCCCATCTCGTGCATCGCGAACAGGATGCGGCGCTGTACCGGCTTCTGGCCGTCGGCCACTTCAGGCAGCGCGCGGCCCTTGACCACGCTGATCGCGTAGTCGAGATAGGCCCGTTCGGCGTAATGGGCGAGCGTCAGCGAATCGGCCGGCTCGTCGGGTTGAAACGTAATGTCTTGTTGTTCCATGGATGCTCAATACCTGCCGTCGGCGGCCGTCAGATGTCGGCCACGACTTCGTTGCCGCGTTCCTCGAGCCAGTTGCGCCGCTGCGCGGCCTCGCCCTTGCCCATCAGCATGTTCATCACGCCGACCGTCTTCGGCAGGTCGTATTCGCCCAGCGCCACCGGCAGCAGCCGGCGCGTGTCGGGGTTCATCGTGGTCTCCCACAGCTGCTCGGCGCTCATCTCGCCCAGGCCCTTGAAGCGCGAGATCTGCCACGCGCCTTCCTTGACGCCGTCCTTGATCAGCTTGTCCTGGATCGCCTCGAGCTCGCCGTCGTCGAGCGCGTACAGCTTCTGCGCGGGCTTCTTGCCGCGCGCCGGCGCGTCGACGCGATACAGCGGCGGGCGCGCGACATAGACGTTGCCCTGCTCGATCAGCTTGGGGAAATGGCGGAAGAACAGCGTCAGCAGCAGCACCTGGATATGCGCGCCGTCGACGTCGGCATCGGACAGGATGCAGATCTTGCCGTAGCGCAGGTTCGACAGGTCGGGCTCGTCGTCGGGGCCGTGCGGGTCCACGCCGATCGCCACCGCGATGTCGTGCACCTCGTTGTTGGCGAACAGGCGGTCGCGCTCGGTCTCCCAGGTGTTCAGCACCTTGCCGCGCAGCGGCAGGATCGCCTGGAATTCCTTGTCGCGGCCCATCTTGGCCGAGCCGCCGGCGGAGTCGCCCTCGACCAGGAACAGCTCGTTGCGCGACACGTCGGTCGATTCGCAGTCGGTCAGCTTGCCGGGCAGCACGGCCACGCCGGAGCCCTTCTTCTTCTCGACCTTCTGCGCGGCGCGCGTACGCGCCTGGGCCTGGCGAATCACCAGCTCGGCCAGCTTCTTGCCGTAGTCGACATGGTGGTTCAGCCACAGCTCCAGCGCCGGGCGGCTGAAGGTCGAGACCAGCCGCACCGCGTCGCGGCTGTTCAGCCGTTCCTTGATCTGCCCCTGGAACTGCGGGTCCAGCACCTTGGCCGACAGCACGAACGAGGCGCGCGCGAACACGTCCTCGGACATCAGCTTGACGCCCTTGGGCAGCAGCGCGTGCATCTCGATAAAGCTCTTGACGGCCTGGAACAGGCCCTCGCGCAGGCCGGACTCGTGCGTACCGCCGGCCGGCGTGGGAATCAGGTTCACATAGGATTCGCGCACCGGCGCGCCTTCCTCGGTCCAGGCCACCACCCACGAGGCGCCCTCGCCCTCGGCGAAGCCTTCCTCGCCGGCATTGGCGTCGGGATCGGCGAAATGCTCGCCCTCGAACATCGGGATCACCAGCTCGGCGCCGCTGCCTTGCGCCAGCGCCTCGATCAGATAGCCCTTCAGGCCCTGGTCGTACTGCCAGGTCTGCACGGTCGGCTCCTGGCCGCCGCTCTTCTCGATGACCAGCGTGACCTTGACCCCGGGCAGCAGCACCGCCTTGCTGCGCAGCAGCCGCTGCAGCTCGGCCAGCGGAATCGTCGCCGAGTCGAAGTACTTGGCGTCGGGCCAGACCTGCACGCGCGTGCCGTTCTTCTTCTCGCCGCGCTCGATCTTGCGCGTGGTCAGCGGCGTGGTCACGTCGCCGCCGGAGAAGGTCAGCGTGGAGAAATTGCCGTCGCGCCAGACCGACACGTCCAGCCGCGTCGACAGCGCATTGGTCACCGACACGCCGACGCCGTGCAGGCCGCCCGAGAACGCGTAGGCGCCGCCCTTGCCCTTGTCGAACTTGCCGCCCGCGTGCAGCCGCGTGAAGACGATCTCGACGACCGGCACCTTTTCCTCGGGGTGGATGCCGACCGGAATGCCGCGGCCGTCGTCCTCGACGCTGACGCTGCCGTCGCGATGCAGGGTGACGACGATCTCGCTGCCGAAGCCGCCCAGCGCCTCGTCGGAGGCGTTGTCGATGACCTCCTGCACGATGTGCAGCGGGTTATCGGTGCGGGTGTACATGCCGGGTCGTTGCTTGACCGGCTCCAGTCCTTTCAGGACGCGGATGGAAGATTCGCTGTACTGACTGGGTTTGCTCGCCATGGAGTCGTTACGAAAGTGGGAATCGCGGCCGTCGGACATCCGCATCGGGAGGGCCGGCCAGGCCGGGCAGCCTGCATTGTAATGGAACGCCGGCGCCGCCAATCCCGTATCAAGCGGGGAATCCTGCCCGTTCCAGCGCGGCCGGCGTGCCTGCTTGCGGCCGCGGCGGACCCTCGCCCGCGCGTCCGCCGCGTCACCCCGCCGGCATAAAACCCTGGCCGGCCGGGTGAATTTCGCGACGGCCGACGCGCGTTTTCGATGCGGAGTACACTCGCCAGCACGATTGCCCGGCAGGGCAAGTCGACGGCGACGACCAAGACAACCAGCACAACAACGACAACAGCAATACCCTCCGAACCGAGCCCGACAATGCCAAGAAAAGAACTCTCCCTGACCACCGTGCTGATCTGCGGCGGCCTGCTCGTCACGCTGTCGATGGGCATCCGCCACGGCTTCGGCCTGTTCAATCTGCCGATCACGCAGGCGCACGGCTGGAGCCGCGAAACCTTCGCCTTCGCGCTGGCGCTGCAGAACCTGATGTGGGGCGTGGCGCAGCCCTTCGCCGGCGCGCTGGCCGACAAGTTCGGCTCGGTCAGGGTGATGCTGGTCGGCGTGGCGCTCTATGTCGCCGGGCTGGTGGTGATGGCGCTCGCCTCGAGCGGCACGGCCTTCGCCTCGGGCGCCGGCATCATGATCGGCATCGCGCAGGCGGGCACCACCTACAGCGTGGTCTACGGCGTGATCGGTCGCGTCGCCAGCCCCGAGAAGCGGGTCTGGGCGATGGGCATCGCCGCCGCGGCCGGCTCGTTCGGCCAGTTCCTGATGATCCCCGTCGAGCAGGGTCTGATCTCGGCCATCGGCTGGCAGAACGCGCTGTTCGTGCTGGCGGTGATGGCCTGCATGATGCTGCCGCTGGTCGTCGCGCTGCGCGAACCGCAGCAGGGTGGCGGCACCTCGGGCTTCCAGCAGACCATCGGCCAGGCGGTGAAGGAAGCGTTCGGCAACCGCAATTTCCAGCTGCTGACGCTGGGCTACTTCGTCTGCGGCTTCCAGGTGGTCTTCATCGGCGTGCACCTGGCGCCGTACCTGAAGGACCGCGGCTTCACCGATCCCAAGGTCGCCACGGTGGCGCTGGCACTGATCGGCCTGTTCAATGTGTTCGGCACCTATACCGCCGGCGCGCTGGGCCAGCGCATGCCCAAGCGCTATCTGCTGTCGTTCATTTATCTGAGCCGCTCGATCGTGATCGCCGCCTATCTGCTGCTGCCGCTGTCGGCGTTCAGCACCTGGGTATTCGCCGCGATCATGGGCGCGCTGTGGCTGTCGACCGTGCCGCTGACCAACGGCATCATCGCGCAGGTGTTCGGCGTGCAGTATCTGTCGATGCTGTCGGGCGTGGTGTTCTTCTCGCACCAGATCGGCAGCTTCCTGGGGGCGTGGCTGGGCGGCTATCTGTACGACCGCACCGGCGCCTACGACATCGTCTGGGGCATCGCGATTGCGCTCGGCGTGGTGGCGGCCCTGGTCAATCTGCCGATCCGCGAGCAGGCGCTGGTGCGCCCGCGGGCGGCGGCCGCCTGATCATGACGACCCGCGCGCTGCGGATCATGGGCGCCGCCACGCTGGCGGCGGCGCTGGTGCTCGGCTTTGTCGGCTATCTGCAGCCGGGGTTCATGGTCGACCTGACCAATATGGTGCTGGCGTGGTGCGGGTAGGCAATCGAGGCGCCGATTACCGTCTCGCCACTCTTCCGCAAGCGTGAGAGATCAGCGGAGACGGCGTTCCCTTGGGTCCTGCCCTAGCCTTCTCCGCGGCTCTTCGCCTCCAGCACTTCCCAGCGTTCCAGCGCTTCCAGCAGCTCCATCTCGATCTCGTCGAAGCGCGCCGCCAGTTGCGTGGCGCGCGGCGGATCGCTGGCGTACAGCGAGCCGTCCTCGAGCTGTCCGCCGATGGTCTTCTGCTCGGCCTCCAGCGCGGCGATGCGCTCCGGCAGCGCGTCCAGTTCGCGCTGCTCCTTGTACGACAGCTTGACGGTCCGATTGGCGCCGCGCGCGTCGCGGCCCGCGGTCTTGACGGCTTCGTCGCCGCCGGCGGCCTTGCCGGTGTCAGCGCCCTTGCGTTCGGCGCCCTTTTGGGTCGGTGCAGGCGCCTGCGCGCCCGCGCTGCGCTCGGACTGCCGGACCCAGTCCGAATAGCCGCCGACATATTCGCGCCAGCGGCCCTCGCCCTCCCAGGCGATCGTCGACGTCACCACGTTGTCGAGGAGGGCGCGGTCGTGCGACACCAGGAACACGGTGCCGCCGTAGTCCTGCAGCAGTTCCTCCAGCAGCTCAAGCGTCTCGATATCGAGGTCGTTGGTCGGCTCGTCGAGCACCAGCACATTGGCCGGCCGCGCGAACAGCCGTGCCAGCAGCAGGCGGTTGCGCTCGCCGCCGGACAGCGACTTGACCGGCGAACGAGCACGCTCCGGCGCGAACAGGAAATCGCCCAGATAGCTCATCACGTGCTTGCGCTGGCCGTTGACCTCGACCCAGTCGCTGCCGGGGCTGATGGTGTCGGCCAGCGACGTCTCCAGATCCAGCTGCGTGCGCATCTGGTCGAAGTAGGCGACCTGCAGGTTGCTGCCGTTCCTGACCACGCCGGCGTCGGGCGCCAGTTCGCCCAGGATCAGCCGCAGCAGCGTGGTCTTGCCCGCACCGTTGGGGCCGATCAGGCCGACCTTGTCGCCGCGCATGATGGTGCCGGTGAAGTCGCGCACCACGGTGCGGTCGCCGAAGGACTTGGTCACGTCGATCAGTTCGGCGACGATCTTGCCCGAGCGCTCCGCCTGCGAGACCTCGAGCTTCACATTGCCCTGCACCTCGCGCCGCGCAGCGCGTTCCGCGCGCATCGTCACCAGCCGCTGGATGCGCGCAACGCTGCGCGTGCGGCGCGCCTCGACGCCCTTGCGGATCCAGACCTCTTCCTGCGCCAGCAGCTTGTCGAACTTGGCCTGCTCGACCTGCTCGGCGGCCAGCATCTCGGCCTTGCGCGTCTGGTAGGCGGCGAAATTGCCAGGAAAGGACACCAGCTTGCCGCGATCGAGCTCGACGATGCGCGTGGCGACGCGATCGAGGAAGGCACGATCGTGGGTGATCAGCAGCACGCTGCCGCGAAAGCCCAGAAGCAGATCCTCGAGCCAGCGGATCGCTTCAACGTCCAGGTGGTTGGTCGGCTCATCGAGCAGCAGGATGTCGGGCTCGGCCACCAGCGCCTGCGCCAGCGCCACGCGCTTGCGCGTGCCGCCGGACAGCGCGTCGACGCGCGCCACCGGATCGAGCCCGAGACGCGCGAGCGTCGTCTCGACGCGCGTGCGCAGTTGCCAGGCATCGGCCGCGTCGAGCTCCGACTGCAGCCGATGCAGTTCGGCCAGCGTGGCCTCGTCGTGATGTTCGGCCAGCCGGTTGGCGGCATGTTCGTAGGCGACCAGCAGATCGTGCGCGGCGCCCATGCCCTGCGCGACCGCATCGAACACCGTGATGTCCGCCGCGAACTCCGGTTCCTGCGGCACATAGGCGGTGGTGATGCCCTGCTGGCGCGCGATCAGCCCGTCGTCGGGCGCGGCCAGGCCGGCCACGATCTTCAGCAGCGAGGACTTGCCCGAGCCGTTGCGGCCGATCAGGCCGACACGTTCGCCGGCCTCCAGCGAAAAGTCGGCGTGGTCGAGCAGCGCCACGTGGCCAAAGGCAAGCTGGGCATCGGAAATGGAGAACAGGGCCATGACTGCGAAGGAAGAGCGAAGGAAGAGGCGCGGGATGAAGGGTCGCGAGCGCCGAGGCGGGCACGAAGACGCGGCGTCAGCGTGGCACGGCGCGCATACGGCCGGATCGGCGGCGAGCCGGCATTGTAGAGCATGGCGCCGCGACGGCGCGGTCCCTCGCCGACGGACGACCAGTGCGGACGTCCAACGCGGACGTCCAACGCGGACGGCCAGCGCGGACGGCTAGCGCGGCATCGCCGGCAGCCGCAAGCGGGCCTGGGCGCCGCCCTCCGGCCGGTTGCCCAGCGTCAGCTCGCCACGGTGGAGCAGCGCCACCTCGCGGGCGAAGCACAGGCCCAGCCCGGTGCCCTTGTCGCGGCCGCCGGGCCGCGGCAGCGAGTAGAAGCGCTCGAACACCCGCGGCAGCGCGTAGTCCGGGATGCCGGGACCGCTGTCGGCGACCGTCACGGCGAGCACGTCGCCGTGTTGGCCGTGGCCGCCATGGTCGCCGTGGCCGCCGCGCTCGCGGCGCAAACCCAGCGCGACGGTACTGCCTGCCGGCGCGAAGTCGACCGCGTTCTCGACCAGATTGGCGAGCGCCTGCCGCAGCAGGAACGGATCGCCGAGGACTTCGGCGGACCCGGCATCGGCCTCCACATGCGGCGACAGCACGACGCCGCGCTGCCGCGCGCGCGGCTCCAGCTCGGCCGCCAGTTCCGCCACCAGCGGCGCCAGCGCGACCGGCCGCGGCGCCTCCAGCTGCTGGCGCTGCTCGACCTCGGCCAGCGCCAGCAGCTTGGCGACCATCTCGGCCAGGCGCCGCGCCTGGCTGTCGATATTGCCGACAAAGCGGGCACGGTCGGCAGCCGGCATGTCCTCGCGCAGCAGTTCCGCCGCGCCGCGGATCGCCGCCAGCGGGCTCTTCATTTCGTGCGTCAGCGTGTGGATGTAGTGCTCGACGTACTGCTTGTCCTCGAGCCGCAGCCGCATGGTTTCCATCGCCCGGCCCAGCTCGGCCAGCTCGCCGGCCCCGGACAGCGGCATCGCGGCGCGCTCGCCGGCCGCCACCGCGCGCGCATAGCGCCGCAGCCGGCGCAGGCCGTTCGCCAGCCACAGCGTGCAGGCCAGGCCGATCGCCGCCGCCACGCCCATCAGCAGCAGCCCGTGCAGCAGGATCCGGTGCTGGCTGCGCGCGATGACCGGCGCCATCACCGCGTTGGGCTTGGCCACCGTCAGCACGCCCAGCAGGCGCTCGCCATCGCGGATCGGCGCCGCGACGTACATCACCGTGCTGCCGTCGTCGTCGGGATCGCTGCGCGTGCTGCGCGCGCCGTACTTGCCGCGCAGCGTCAGGTAGACGTCGTTCCAGCGCGAATAGTCCTGGCCGACCGCGGTGCCGGCCGAATCGAAGCGCACGATGCCGTCGGTGTCGGTGACATAGACGCGATAGCCGATTTCGCGCTTGCGCAGGCCCCACAGTTCGGCATCCAGCGGCGCGTCGCGCAGGCCGGTCAGCTGGCGCGCAAACGCGCCGTCGGCGATGCGGCCCTCGCGCATGTCGTCGACCGCCAGCGCGGCAAGCGCGTGCGCGGTATCGATCAGCGTGTCCTCCATCGCCTGGCGCACGCCCGGCTTGACCTCCTGCACGAACACGCGCAGCGTCAGCCAGGCCGCCAGTCCGACGATCAGGAAGAAACCCAGGAAGATGCGCAGGCCAATCCGCACGCGTGCCGGTCCCGCTCAGATCGCCAGCGAATAACCCATGCCGCGATGGGTGCGGATCGGGTCGTCGTCGCCGGCCGCGCGCAGCTTGGCGCGCAGCGTCTTGATGTGGGTGTCCACGGTGCGGTCGCTGGTGTCGAGCGCATCGTCCCAGACCAGGTCCATCAGCTGCGCGCGCGAGTAGATGCGGCCCGGATGGTCGGCCAGCAGCGCGAGCAGCCGGTATTCGTAGCGGGTCAGGTCGAGCCACTGGCCGCGGTAGGCCAGCCGGGCGCCGTCGCGATCGTGCACGAACGGCGGCGCGGTGTCCTGCGCGGCCTTCTGCGCGGGGACTGGCGCCGCGCCCTCGCTCCGTCCGCGCATGCGACGCAGGATCACGCGGACGCGCGCCGCCAGTTCGCGCGGCGAGAACGGCTTGACCACATAGTCGTCCGCGCCGATCTCCAGCCCGACCACGCGATCGATCTCCCCGTGGCGCGCGGTCAGGAAAATCACCGGCACATCGGAAAAGGTGCGCAACGTGCGGCAGACCTCGAAGCCGTTCAGGTCCGGCAGGCCCACGTCAAGGATCACCAGGTCGACCGGCTGCGCGCGCAGGCGGGCGATCGCCTCGCTGCCCAGGGCGCAATGCTCGACCTGCATGCCCTCGGTGCGCAACGCATAGAGGATCGTATCGGCAATGGCGGACTCGTCGTCGACCACGAGAATCGACGGAACGGGCGTGGCGTTGGCTTGCATGGCGGGCTTGCAGGCGGCTGCGGCGGAATGGGGGACGGAAAGCGGGTCCGTCATTCTAGTCGAGCGCGCCGAGGGCGGCCGCGCCCTGCCGCTGGCGCCGGCGGTGGAAGTAGAGGCGCTGCGCGGCCCAGCGCAGCGGCCGGGAATACAGCATCCACTCGAACAGGCGGTCGGACTGGCAGCGGTCGAACAGCCAGCGCAGCGCGCGCTTGGCGCGAAAGCGCGGGGTTGCGCGCGGCACGGACCGCTCGGGCGCCGGCCCGCCCTCGCGCAGATGCGCGGCGATGGCCGTGCCGATCGTCTCGCCGTGCTCCCACGCCGAATGGATGCCACCCGCGGTGACCGGCGACACCACACCGGCCGCATCGCCGGCCAGCAGCACGCCGTCGCGGCCCAGCGGCAGCACCGGTCCGCCGCAGGGAATCAGGCCGGCGCGCGTCGAGGCCGGCACCGCGTCGTCGGGCACGTCGAGCAGATGCCGCACGCGGGCGAGAAAGCCTTCGATATCGGGCGTACGCGGACCGCGTCGACGGCGCCGCAGCGCCAGGCCCATCTGCACGCCGGTGGGCGTCTGCGCAGCCCAGCCGAGATAGCCGGGCGCAAAGCGCTTGCCGACGAAGCAGTGCAAGGCCCCCGGCTCGGGCAGGGTCAGGCCGTCGAATTCGTACTCGATGCCGTACAGGAAGTCGCGCGGGCCCGGCAGGCCAAGCCAGGCCGCCACGCGCGACTTCGCGCCGTCGGCGCCGACCAGATAGCGGGTGCGGCCGATGCCAGGAATGCGCCAGCGATCGCCGTCGCGCATCGCCTGCACGAAGGGCGTGCCGAGGTGCACCGTCACGCCATGCCGCACCAGTTCGTCGACCAGCCAGCGCATCAGTGCCGGGGTATCGGTGGTCAGGAAGTAGTAGCCGGGCGCGTCCAGCCGCAGGCTGCGCAGCGCCGGCGAATAGAGCCGGACCTGCTCGACGCGGCGGAAGCAGTGCGCCGGCGCGCGGCCCAGCCAGGTGCGCTCGGCCGCCTCCTTGACGACGATGCCGGTGGTATGGAGCTTCGCGCCCGGATCGCGCTTGCGCTCGAGCACCGCCACGCGCAGGCCGGCGCGCGCGGCCGCCAGCGCGCAGGCGGCGCCGGCAAAGCTGGCGCCGACGACGATCACGTCGTAGTCTGTCATGCTCGATGCGAGCGGGAAGACGGTGCGTGCGGAGTCCGAAGCGGAGGCGGAAGCCGGGCCGCGAGCGGAAGCAGGGTCGGAACCAACAGCGGGGTCGGAAGCGGAATTCGGGACGGACACTGCGGGACGGGATGGCATCATGCCGGGCTCCTGTTGCGTCGGTGACAGGCAGCGCAGTGTCGCGGGCGAATGTGAAGGCGGCGTGGGGTTTATGTGTGGCGGGAAGCTACCGACGTTCCGCCGGTGCCGATCGCCGGCCCATAAAAAAGAACAGCCCGCGACATAGGCGGGCTGAAGAGTCTCTCCTCGGTGCCCTGCTCCCAAGGCACGGCCTCACTGTATCGGGACGGCGGCGCTCGCTCCAGTCGGACAAATCCGTAAGGGAAAACGCCTGTAGGCCGGCGGCGGTCCCCTTCCCACGTCGACGGCGGCCCGCAGCGCCGCGTCGACGATGCCCCGCGCTCGTGCGAAGATGTCGCCCTCAACGCACTGCAGGCCCGGTCGCCAGCGCATCCTTGCATTCCGGTTGCCGTGACCAACGCCGCTGGTTGCCGATCTCCGCGACGCCGGTTGTCCACCCCGATATGCGACCGGCCGCACCGACCGAACCGAATCGCCATGCCCTCCGCCACGCTGAAACTCACCGATCTTTCCGTTTCGGCTTTCGTCGCCGGACTGGTCGCCATGCTGACCGGTTACACCAGCTCGCTGGTGCTGATGATCCAGGCCGGACAGGCCGCGCATCTGAGCGACGCGCAAATTGCCTCGTGGATCTGGGCGCTGTCGATCGGCATGGGCGTGACCACCATCGGGCTGTCGCTGCTCACGCGCGTGCCGATCGTGATCGCATGGTCCACGCCGGGCGCGGCGCTGCTGATCGCCAGCCTGCCGGGCGTGCCGTACGCCGAGGCGATCGGCGCCTTCCTGCTGGCCGCGCTGCTGATGACGGCCGCCGGCCTGACCGGCTGGTTCGACCGGCTGATGCGCGCGCTGCCGGCCAGCATCGCGGCGGCGCTGCTCGCCGGCATCCTGTTCCGCATCAGCATCGACGTCTTCGTGCAGGCGCAGCACCAGACGCTGCTGCTGTTGCCGATGTTCGCGGCCTATCTGCTGGGCAAGCGCTGGTGGCCCCGCTATGCGGTGCCCGGTGTGCTGGTGATCGGCGTGGCGCTGGCCGGCGTGCTGGGCCAACTGCATTTCGAGCAGTTCCACTTCGCGGTGGCTGCGCCGGTGTGGACCACCCCGGCGTTTTCGCTGCAGGCCTTCGTCAGCATCGCGATTCCGCTGTTCATCGTCGCGCTGGCATCGCAGAACATTCCCGGCCTTGCCGTGCTGCGAGCCGACGGCTATCACGTCAAGGCGTCGCCGCTGATCACCGTGACGGGCCTGGCCTCCGCGGTGCTGGCACCGTTCGGCTCCCACGGCATCAACCTCGCCGCGATCACTGCGGCGATCTGCACCGGCAGCGAGGCGCATCCGGACCCTGCGCGGCGCTACACCGCGGCGGTGGTCTGCGGCATCGGCTACCTGGTCGCCGGCACGCTGGCCGCCAGCATCGCGGCGCTGTTCGCCGCCTTCCCGCAGGCGCTGGTGATCGCCGTCGCCGCGTTCGCGCTGCTCGGCTCGATCGCCAGCGGCCTGACCACGGCGATGCAGAACCCCGGCGAGCGCGAGGCCGCGCTGCTGACGTTCATGATCACGGCGTCGGGCATGACGCTGGCTGGCATCGGCTCGGCGTTCTGGGGCGTGGTGGGCGGGATCGTGGCGCTGTGGGTGCTGCGGCCGCGGCAAGGCCGTTGAACGTCAAGCCCATCGTGGCACGTCACGGCTGGCCGGACGCGTAAGACAACGGCGCATCCGATCCCACCACGCCCTCTTCTTGATAGCTTTCGTCGACTCAGCACAAGCGCACGATCCCTTGGCGATTTAGCGTAGTAGCAAAAATCTTGTTCAACGTATTTTTTGCTACTACAATAACCCATGGAAATCGAGTTCGACTGCGCGAAGGACAGCAGGAACGTGTGCCAGCACGGCATATCGTTGGCCAACGCGGGGCTGATGGATTTCGACAAGGCGTTGATTGCAATAGACGACCGGAGGCAATGCGGCGAAACGCGCTACATCGCCTACGGCCCCATCGGGTCCCGCCTGCACTGCCTGGTCTTCACCATACGAGGCGACACGCTGCGGGCCATCAGTCTACGCAAGGCCAATTTCCGAGAGGTGCGAGACTATGAACAGGAAATCTAAGCTGACCCTGCCGAGCGCCGACGAGGACGCGGCGATCGCGCGTGGCATCGCGGGCGACCCAGATGCGGTCGAACTGCCTACCGAGCGAATCAAACGCATGCGGCCCGCTCGTGAAGTGTTGGCCGAAGTGCTTGGCGAAGAAAAGGCCGAGTCACTGACCAAGCGGCGCGGACGCCCTGCGCTGCCGGCTGCCGAACGCAAGGTCAGTCAAACACTGCGGCTCGACCCCGACGTTCTGCAGGCGTTCAAGGCCACCGGCGAAGGCTGGCAAACCCGTATCAACGATGCGCTGCGCGCCTATGCCAAGTCTCATCGAATGCTGCCGCGAGGATGCTGATCCCCGCATGACATTACGAGACCAATATCTGCAATCGGTCCTGGCTTGGGCAGGTGCCACGGACGCGGTGCTGGCGTTGATCCAGACCGGTTCGCTGGCACGCCAGGATGATTCCGCGGACGAGTATTCGGACCTCGATATCGAGATCATTTCGTCTGACTCGGATACCTTGGCCAAGGACGACGATTGGCTACACCGGATTGGTCCGCTGATCACGGTGTTGCGTCTCGAAGCCGGCAGCGATCAACCGTGGCCGACGCGGCTGGCGATATACCAGGGCGGCGTCAAGATCGACTTCACCGTCGCCGGCATCGAACGCCTGCGTCGAATGACCGCTCCAGACGGTCTGGACGACCTCTATGCGCGCGGCTATCACGTCCTCCTCGACAAGGCGGGGGTGGCCGCATCGCTGCCGCCTCCGCCATACCGCTTCCCTGTTGAACCTCTGCCTTCACAGCGGGAATTCCAGGCGAGTGTCGAAGAGTTCTGGTTCGAGGCATTTCATGTCCCGCGCTATCTGGCGCGTGGAGAACCATGGCTGGTCAAGCAGCGCGACTGGACGATGAAGACGCTGCTGCTGCGCATGGCGCAATGGCACGCGCAGGCGCTGCATCCGGGCCAGGTCGATGTCTGGCACAACGGCCTGCGCATGGACCAGTGGGCCCATCGCGATACGTGGCATGCCATGCAGCAGATATTCGGACGTTTCGACGCCGCGGACGCACGACGCGCCTTTGAAGCGACGGTCCGGCTGTACGGGCGCCTGGGACGAGAAGTGGCGGAGCGCGCGGGCCTGGAATATCCAGAAGCCTGCGAAGATCAGATCCAGGCGCTGAATCGGGCGGTGCTTGGGGCCGCGAACTAGCGCTTCGTCACGTCGCCCGCGAACGACTGGATCTTCCGAGTCGGGCCCGACACGATCAGCAGATCGCCGGGCAACACGCGCGTGCCCGGCGTGGCGTGCTGGAAGTCCTCGTTGGCGCGCTTGACGCCCACCACGGTGACGCCCGACTTCTCGCGCACGCCGGATTCCGCCAGCGTCTGGTTGTGGGTCGACGCCGGCGCATGGACCTTGGCGATGGCGAAGCCGTCGTCGAACTCGATGAAATCCATCATGCGCCCGGTGATCAAGTGCGCGACGCGCTCGCCCATATCGGCTTCCGGATAGACGACGTGATGCGCGCCGATGCGCTGCGCGATCTGCCCGTGCTCGGCCGACATCGCCTTGACCCAGATGTCCTTGATGTCCAGTTCGGTGAGCGCCATGATCGTCATCAGGCTGGCCGCAAGGTCCGAGCCGATGCCGACGATGGCATGGGCGAAGTCGGCCACGCCGAGCTGGCGCATCACGTTGACGTTGGTCGAATCGGCCTGCACCGCATGCGTCAGGTAGTTGCCCCAGAGCTGCACGGGCTCCGCATCCTTGTCGAGGCCCATCACGTCGTGGCCCAGACGCATCAGCGACTGCGCGACCGAGCTGCCGAAGCGGCCCAGGCCGATCACGACCACGCTGTCGCCCTTCGAGAAGGAGAA
This sequence comes from Cupriavidus sp. DB3, assembly GCF_020418465.1. Lineage (NCBI taxonomy): Bacteria > Pseudomonadati > Pseudomonadota > Betaproteobacteria > Burkholderiales > Burkholderiaceae > Cupriavidus > Cupriavidus sp. DB3. The sequence goes on from NZ_JAIZPL010000005.1 coordinate 161,515, forward strand.
CTGCTCGGTAAACAATCTAGCCAACAATTGGGTGCTCCTCTGGATAGCGGAACGGCATGCGGCGCTCGCCCAATACCAGCGATGCCGCCAGCGTGATGGTGCCCACCCGGCCGGCATACATCAGCAGGATCAGCGTCAGTTGGGCCGGCACCGGCAGATCGCCGGTGATCCCCGTGGACAGGCCGGTTGTTCCGAAGGCGGCGATGACCTCGAAGATGATCTGATCTGTCGGCACGTCGGTCGTGCGCAGCAACACCAGTGTACCGAGGGTGACCAGCGCGCTGCCGAGCACCAGCACCGTGATGGCCTGGCGCTGGGCCGAGGCGCCGAGTCTGCGGCCGTATGCCTCGCAGTCGCTTTGCCCGCGAATCTCTGCGATCACCAGCAGGACCAGGATGGCGATCGTGCCCACCTTGACACCGCCGGCGGTGCTCGCGCTGCCGCCGCCGACGAACATCAGGAAGTAGTGCAGCGCCCACGTTTCGGGCGTCAGCAGGCTGATGTCCAGGGTATTGAAGCCCGCTGTCCGTGCCGCGACCGAGGCGAAGGCCGCGGACAGCAGCTTGTCGGCGGCGGACATCGGGCCCAGCGTATTCGGATTGGTCCATTCGAACAGCAGCACCCCGACGAAGCCCATCGCCAGCAGTACCGCCGTGCCGGCAAGGGTCAGCTTGGTATGCAGGGACCAATGATGCGGGCTGCGCGCCTTGCGCCGGACATCGTGCAGCACCGGGAAACCGATGCCGCCGACCACGGTCGCCAGCATCACCGGAATCAGGATCAGCGCATCGGCGGCATAGCGCGTCAGGCTGTCCGCATGGATCGAAATGCCGGCATTGTTGAAGGCGGACACCGCATGGAACAGTCCGCTCCACACGGCATCGCCCCATGGCAGGTCATGCGCATGGCGAAGCCGCAGCGTCAGCAGCGTCGCGACGATGGCCTCGGACGCCAGCGTCACCGCCAGCACCAGCCGCGCCACGCTGGTCACGTCCCCCATGCCCAGCGAGCGCGTCTCGACCTGCGTGATCAGCCTGGTGCGCAGCCGCAGCGAGCGGTTGACCATCAGCCCCAGCAGGGTGGCTGCAGTCATCATGCCGAAGCCGCCGATCTGGAACAGCACCAGAATCACGGCCTGGCCGAAGCCGGACCAGTAGGTACCGGTGTCGACGACCACGAGGCCCGTCACACAGACGGCAGAGACCGCGGTGAACACGGCCGTCAGCCACGGCACGGGCCGCCCGTCCGCCTGGGAAATCGGCAGCACCAGCAGCAGCGTGCCGGCCGCGATCGCCAGCAGGAAGGCCAGCGCGACGACGCGTGGCGGATGCGCGATGGATTTCATTGGTCGGCCATTGGCGAATCGACGGTGCGGGTCTCGTGCATGCAGGACATCGCTTGTTGTTGTCCGTCCATATTGTCGACTCCGTGAGGGCACTTCACCACGGCGCCAGGGCCTGTTTCCGCGCTACGGCAAGAGCGCCGCCGATTCTACAGGCCCTTTCGCATCGAACCTCCATGGTCATGCTGCCCCGCCATGCAAGCAAGCACCTCGCTCACCATTGCGACCTTTTTACCGTTGCCACCGTTGCCACCGTTGCCACCGTTGCCACCGTTGCCACCGTTGCCACCGTTGCCACCGTTGCCACCGTTGCGCGCGTGGTTGTAAGCCGCATTGGCGCGGATGACAAGGCTCGTTAATCACCGTTGCAAAATCGAACAGAATGTCAGACGCCTCGCCGCTACAGTGACCCTTCCCTTGCCTGTAGGCGTTTTATGGAGGTACACGAATGAAGCAACATCTGGCGAAATCCCTGTTGATGGCTGGCGCGATGATCGCGTCGTACCCGCTGCTGGCGCAGCAGTCCCAGCCGATGCAGTCGACTCAGCCGATGCCGGCCGCGCAGACGATGCAGCCGATGCAGTCCACCCAATCCTCGCCATACGCGCCATCCGCGCCATCCGCGCAACCCACCCAATCGATCCAGTCCGCGCCCGCCGCGCAGGCGATGCCGTCGGCTCAGCCGATGCAGGCGATGCCCGCGGCAACGTCGCCGGCTCAAGCCCCCGCACCGGTTGCCGGCGACCCGTACGCGCAAGCTGCCGCCCCCGCTGCTCAGCCGGCCATGGCGCCCGCCGATCCCAACCTGGTGCGCAGCACCGACCCTGCCATCGATCCGGCCAGCATGAGCCTGCCGCCCGATGCGCTCGGCACGCGCCTGGGCCAGCGCAGTCTCTTCCTCGACGGCGCCTGATCGTCGCAGGCCATTCCAGTCGTGCCGGACGCCGCCGCTCGGCCATCGGAGCACGAGCGGCGTCCGGCTTCTGGCGTCGCGGGCGCAGGCGCGAAGCGCCAAGCGCGAAGACGCGACGTGTAGGGGGGCCGCCAAGCGCGGAGATGCAACGCGTGGGGACCGCCAAGCGCGGAAATCGCGAAGCGCGGCTGATGCGAAATCGAATGGGGAGAGTGGCCCCGCCGACAGGAATCGAACCTGTATCTAGCGCTTAGGAGGCGCTCGTTCTATCCATTGAACTACGGCGAGCGGATAGCCGGGCATCGCTGCGACGCCCTGGGATGCGGCCACCGCTGAACCGGTGCAACCGCGCGCGCGGCCATTGGCCGAGGCAGGGGCGGAGTATAGCAAAGTCACTTGGCGGGGGGCGTCTCGCCGGCACCCGGAAATGTGCGATTTCGCGCCCGGAGCCGCGTCGGAGGTGCGATTTCACGCGCGGAGCCGCGTCGCGGGGGCGATGTCGCGCGGCGGAGCCGCGTCGTCGAACCGACCCTCGCAGAAATGAAAAGCCCGCCAATGTCCTGGCGGGCTGGCTGCGGACGGGCCGGGCAGTCTAGGTCGACGCTGGCGGCATCGCCACAAGCCACGGTGCAGGTCCTCTTCCTCATGGTTCCGCCGATGTCGCGGCCGCCCATCCGGACCACCCGGACAGTCGGAGAAAGAAGGCGCTGGCGTGCATTGCGGAGATGCCGATGGCGAACAGCGAGGCACTCGCTGAAGACGGCCATCGGGTGGGAGGGTTGTCCGCATCCGTGCCGGCACTTGGTGTCGACACTGCGAGTATAGGGCGGGGGTTCGGGGATGCAAGAGACGTGGACTCGTGAGGTGACTCGCGACCTGCCGGCGTCCGTGCCGATGTCCGCCGGAAGGCGCTTGCAGACAATATTTTCGCAGCGCAGCAATATTTTTCGACTTCTGCTAGAATGCGCCCCGTGAGTTCGCAATGCGAGCCGTGCACCCGCCGACCAGCCCCCAAGGCCAGAGGCGATGCCGCTTCCGCTCTCAAGCTCTGTCGCTCGGTTCTCCGGTCGTTTGTTTCAAGTCTTCGACCACACCCGCCGCTTGCCAGAACGCCATCTCACTTGACGCCGCCTCGTCTCCGATCCTGTTGAACAGCCTCGTCGCTGTTTGCCTGCCAGGGACCCGGCTTCCGGTCTTGCACCGGTCGCCCCCTGCCTGCCGCCGTACTGCCAGCTGAGTCTGTCGTCACGGCCTTCCGATTGGCGCCGAAGCCTTTTTAAGACTTTGCACTGCGCCCACCCTCTTGCCGATGGCAGGGGTGCCATGCATCAAGACCCTTACGACATGACCCAGCACGAATTCCGTGCGGAGCAGCCTATTGCCTCCGCCAACGATATTTCCAATACGACCGCGCCGAGCCCGCTGGACCGCCTGCAAGCGATCCTCGAGCCGCAGGACGCACCCGAAGCCGCCGCCTCGGCGGCCGACGGTTTCGCCGCGCTCGGCCTCGATGCCGCGATCCTGCGCGCCCTGACCGAACTGAACTACACCGTGCCGACCCCGGTGCAGGCCCAGGCCATCCCGGCCTTCCTGGCCGGCCGCGACCTGCTGGTGTCGAGCCAGACCGGTTCGGGCAAGACCGCCGCCTTCATGCTGCCGGCGATCCAGCGCATTTCGGAGCGTCCGGCACCGAACCGCCCGCGCGCCGACGAGCCCATCAAGCGCATGAAGGGCAAGCGTCCCCGCCCGGCCCCGGCCCAGCCGTCGCTGCTGGTGCTGACGCCGACTCGCGAACTGGCGCTGCAGGTCACCGAAGCCGCCGCCAAGTACGGCCGCCATCTGCGCCGCATCATCTGCGCGAGCATCCTGGGCGGCATGCCCTATCCGAAGCAGCTGGCGATGCTGTCTAAGATGCCGGACATCCTGGTGGCAACGCCGGGCCGTCTGCTCGACCACATCGACGCCGGCCGCATCGACCTGTCGCAGCTCGACATGCTGGTGTTCGACGAGGCCGATCGCATGCTGGACATGGGCTTCTCCGACGACATCGACGCGATCGTCGCGGCGACGCCGGCCACGCGCCAGACGCTGATGTTCTCGGCGACGGTCGACGGCCGCATCGCGCAACTGGCCGCGCGCCAGCTGCGTGACCCGCAGCGCATCGAGATCGCGGCGGCGCGTGCCGACCAGAGCAACATCGAACAGCGCCTGCACTTCACCGACGACATGTCGCACAAGGAGCGTCTGCTCGACCATCTGCTGCGCGACGCGTCGCTGAAGCAGGCGATCGTGTTCACCGCCACCAAGCGCGACGCCGATTCGCTGGCCGAGCGCCTGTCGGACACCGGCTTTGCCGCCGGCGCACTGCACGGCGACATGACCCAGGGCGCGCGCAATCGCACGCTGACGGCGCTGCGCCGCGGCAATCTGCGCGTGCTGGTGGCCACCGACGTGGCCGCGCGTGGTATCGACGTGCCCGACATCACCCATGTGGTGAACTTCGATCTGCCCAAGCAGGCCGAGGACTATGTGCACCGTATCGGCCGTACCGGCCGCGCGGGCCGCTCGGGCGTGGCAATCAACCTGGTCAACCACAACGATGCCTTCCAGTGGAAGCGGATCGAGCGCTTCACCAACAACCGCATCACCGCTTCGGTGATCGAGGGCCTGGAACCGCGCCGTACGCCCAAGCCGCGCGCCGGCTTCGGCGGCAAGCCGGGCGGTGCCCGTCCGGGTAACGGTGGCGGCGGCTATCGCGGCGGCGAGCGCAAGTTCGGCGGCGGCGAGTCGCGCGGTTACGGCAACGGGGGCGGCTATCGCGGCGACCGCGAGCAGGCGCCCCGCAGCTTCGGCGGCGGCGAATCGCGTGGCTACGGCGGCAACACTGCCGGCGCCGCTGGCAACGGCAATCGCCCGTTCGGCGAGCGCAGCTTCGGCGACCGTCAATATGGCGACCGTCCGTTTGGCGACCGCAAGCCGGCCGAGCGCAGCTTCGGCGATCGCGACGGCAATCGTGGCGGCAATCGCGACGGTGCCCGCAGCTTCGGCGATGGCAACCGCAGCAGCTACGGCAATCGCCATGGCGGGAACGGCGGCGGCTACGGCGGCCAGCGTCAGGGCCAAGGCCAGGGCCGTTCGCGCTTCTCGCGTTAAGCCGGATCGGGGCTCGGCCCCGAGCCGAAAGAAAAGGACGTCTTCGGACGTCCTTTTTTCTTTGCGGAAGCGCCAAACAAAAACCCGCGCCGGCGTCCTCACGCTGCGCGGGTCGTGTTGCGGCGGGCCGATGTGTCGCCCGCCTGTTGGCCGCTATTGATTCGCTATCGGTTCGCTATCGGTTCGCTATCGGTTCGCTATTGTCCGGTAACGACGCGGGCGATGGTGCCGTTGCGGGTCGAGACCAGCAGGAACTCGTTGCCGATGCCAACCCACTGGTGCCCCTTCGGTGGGCGCTCCAGCTGAAACGACTTCCAGTCGTCGATCACGTACTGACGGTCGCGATAGGCGGTCGGCAGGCGATCGCCCTTCTTCCATTGGCCCGGCGCATAGGCATACGGCGAAGCCGAAGGTCCCGGCCCGCCGGGCGCCATGCCGGGAGGCATGCCGCGCGCGTCGCGCGCCGACGGACCGCCGCGCTCGCCGGGTTGAGCGGCTGGTCCCGACGGACCGCCCATCTGGGAGCTACCCCGTTGCGAACCGCCCATCTGCGAGCCCGTCTCCGAGCCGCCCGACTGCGGCCCGCCCATCTGCGAGCCACCCCGCTGGGACCCGGGTTGGTCCGCCGCGCCTGTGCCGTATCCGCCGGCACCGGCCGAGCCGCCACCGGAGCTGGACTGCGCCAGGCCAACCGATGAACCGAGCACGCCCGCGGCCACCAGCAAACCCATCAACATGTGGTTCCTCTTCATCGAGATCTCCTTGTTGGTTGGGACAGCGATGGCAAGTTACACCCGGGGGCGCGAGGCGGCAACGCAGCTTTGTATCTGGATATTTCGCTTGTGCGGCCTAAGAGACGCGCGGCAACAAGCCCGCGTCGGCCGTATCCGCAGCCGCTACAGGAAGCGGTCCAGCAGCTTGCGGCTGGCCTTGTCCAGCGAATCCAGGCTGCGGATCAGATAGTGGATGCCGTGGCTGTCCGAGATCAGCAGCGTGGTGCCCGCCAGCCGGCGGATGTCCTCCTCGCCGCGCAGCACCAGCCGCGTCGGGCCCCGATCGGTCTCGACCTGCCAAGTGCTCGGCGTGGCGAAGGTCGACACGCTGACGATGCGGCGGATCTCGGGCATGAACTCGCGTCCGGCCAGCTCCTCCTCGACGATCGCACGCGCGGGCGCCGGCAGGTCTTCGAGCCGCTCGATCCAGGCCAGTTCGTGGCCATCGGTGCTGACCAGCGCGATGCCGTCGTCCGGCGCGGTGATCGGGAACGCGCGCACGGCCACCACGCCTTCATGCACGCCGCCGTCCGCGGTCCTCATCACGAGACGGCCGAAGGGATTGCGCGACAGTTCGAACGGGAATGCGACCGCAGTCGTCGATTCGCTTGCTTGCATGATCGGACTTCCTTATTGCACGACGACGGCGCCGGCCGTGACATGGGGCGCGACGGTATTGACCTCGACCGGATCGTCCGGGTCGGTATCGACGTTGCGCGCCTGCGCCTGGTACAGCTTGTAGTAGGCGCCCTCGCGCGCCATCAGCTCGTCGTGCGGGCCGACCTCGACGATGCGGCCGCGGTCCATCACCACCAGCCGGTCGGCCTTGCGCAGCGTCGACAGGCGGTGCGCGATGGCGATCGTGGTGCGGCCCTGCACCAGGTTGTCCAGCGCCTTCTGGATTTCCTTCTCGGTCGCCGTATCGACCGACGAGGTCGCTTCGTCGAGGATCAGGATGCGCGGATCGATCAGCAGCGCGCGCGCGATCGAGATGCGCTGGCGCTCGCCGCCCGACAGCGCCTGCCCGCGCTCGCCGACCAGCGAGTCGTAGCCGTGCGGCAGCCGCAGGATGAACTCGTGCGCATGGGCGGCGCGCGCGGCGGCGATGATCTCGGCGCGCGTCGCATTGGGCCGCCCGTAGGCGATGTTCTCGGCGATGGTGCCGAAGAACAGGAACGGCTCCTGCAGCACCAGGCCGATATGGCGGCGATAGTCGGCCACCGCGAGCGAACGGATATCGACGCCGTCGACGCGGATCGCGCCCTCCGACACGTCGTAGAAGCGGCAGATCAGATTGACCAGCGTGCTCTTGCCCGAGCCGCTGTGGCCGACCAGGCCGATCATCTCGCCCGGACGGATCTGCAGGTCGAGCCCGCGGATCACCGCGCGGCTGCCGTAGCGGAAGCCGATATCGCGCAGCTCGATGGCGCCGCGGACCTGCGGCAGCTGCGTGGGCCGCACCGGCTCGGGCACGCTCGATACGTGGTCGAGGATGTCGAAGATCCGCTTGGCGCCGGCCGCGGCCTTCTGCGTGACCGACACGATCCGGCTCATCGAGTCCAGCCGCGTGTAGAAGCGGCTGATATAGGTCAGGAAGGCGACCAGCACGCCGACCGTGATGGCATCGCGCGAGACCTGCCAGATGCCGAAGATCCAGACCACCAGCAGGCCCACCTCGGTCAGCAGCGTCACGGTGGGCGTAAACAGCGACCACACCGCATTGACGCGGTCGTTGATCGCCAGGTTGTGCCGGTTCGCCTCGCGGAAGCGCTCGACCTCGCGGCGCTCCTGCGCGAAGGCCTTGACCACGCGGATGCCCGGGATGGTGTCGGCCAGCACGTTGGTGATCTCGGACCAGTTGCGGTCGATCTTCTCGAAGCCATGGCGCAGCCGGTCGCGGACCTGGTGGATCATCCATGCGATGAACGGCAGCGGCACCAGCGTGACCAGCGCGAGCCAGGGGTTGATCGAGATCAGGATGACCGCCGTCATCACGATCATCAGCACGTCGGTGAAGAAGTCGAGCAGATGCAGCGACAGGAAGACGCAGATGCGGTCGCTCTCGTTGCCGATGCGCGCCATCAGGTCGCCGGTGCGCTTGCCGCCGAAATACTCGAGCGACAGCTTCAGCAGGTGTTCGTAGGTGGTGGTGCGCAGGTCCGCGCCGATCCGCTCGGACACCCGCGCCAGCAGATAGGTGCGCGCCCAGCCCAGGCTCCAGGCGATCAGCGCCGCGCCCAGCAGGCCGCCCAGATAGAGCCGCACCAGGCCGTAGTCGATCGGCACGCCGTTCTGGTAGGGGATCAGCACCTTGTCCATCAGCGGCATGGTCAGGTACGGCGGCACCAGCGTGGCGCCGGTCGACAGCAGCGTCAGCACGAAGCCGGCGAACAACTGCATGCGGTAGGGTCGCGCGAAGCGCCACAGCCGCAGCAGCGCCCAGGTCGACGGCGGCGTCTCCAGTTCGCGGCTGCATTGCGGGCATTCGTCCTCGCCCGGCGGCAGCGGCGCGCGGCAGGTCGGGCAGACGCCCTCGACCTCGATGGCCTCGCGCGCGGCCGCGCCGGCGGCCAGACGATCGCGCTGGGCATTGAACGTGTCGAGCAGGCGCAGCGCGGCCGGATTGTTGCCCAGCGTGTAGTGCCAGGCGGCCAGCCGGCCGCTGCGATCCTGCAGCTCCAGCGTGCCGACGCCGGCGTGGTCGCCATGGTGCAGCGTCAGTTCGGCGCCGATGGGCCATTGCCGCCAGCCGCCCTGCCCGTTCCCCGCGTCCTGCGCGTTGTCCCTGGCCAGCACGCGGCGATCGGTGACAACCACCACGCCTTCTGTAAAATGCAGCCGCCGGTCGAGATCGACCTCCAGCCAGGCCAGCACCGTTTCAGCGGGCATGCCTGGGCGGGAGGCGAGTTCGGCCTCCAGCGAGACGCGCCAGGGGTCAGGCAGCGTGGGGGTCGATGATACGGAGGTGGCAGCAAGGGTCATGGTCGGCACAGCGGGCGTCGTTTCGTCGGGCTGCGCGAGCATGGCGCAAGCGGTCGGCCGACGGTCGAAACGACATGTCTTGATACAAATAAAAATGGCGGGCGCTGCCGGAATGCCGATATGTCGCAGACAATTCGGCGCAAGTGCGGTGCAAGCGCGGCGCAAGTATACATAAGCCACATCCTCGCGGCGGCGTCTGTCGCGGCGCACAAACGCTTTTTCGTCGGGAAGTCAACCAGGTCTACGCTGTAACGTTATTGAAAGGTTAGACTTCCGCCCCACGGGCGCATCGCCCATGCCTCAAGCTAATTCAATGAAGAAAAAGGACATTGAGATATTCGATGTCATGTCGCTGCGCGGCCCCAATATGTGGACATATGGGCCGGTGCTGGAGGCGTGGGTCGATATCGGAGAACTGGAGGAATACCCCTCCAACAAGATCCCTGGTTTCTACGAGCGCCTCTCGGCCTGGCTGCCTTCGCTGATCGAGCACCGGTGCAGCATCGGCGAACGGGGCGGCTTCCTGCAGCGGCTGAAGGAAGGCACCTGGCCCGCCCACATCATGGAACACGTGACGCTGGAGCTGCTGAGCCTGGCCGGCATGCCCGGCGGCTTCGGCAAGGCGCGCGAGACCCCGCTGGTGGGCGTCTACAAGGTCATCGTGACGGCCTGGGACGAACGCGTGGCGCGCGCCGCGCTGTTCCTCGCGCGCGACCTGGTGATGGCCGCGATCGAGGACCGCGCCTTCGACGTCGACGCGGCGGTGGACGAACTGCGCAGCCTGATCGATCGCCACTGGCTGGGCCCGAGCACGGCCTGCATCGTCTACGCCGCCGACGACCGCCGTATCCCCGCGCTGCGCCTGTCCGACAGCAATCTGGTCCAGCTGGGCCATGGCGCACGCCAGCGCCGCATCTGGACCGCCGAGACCGATCGCACCAGCGCCATCGCCGAAAGCATTTCGCGCGACAAGGACCTGACCAAGTCGCTGCTGGAATCGTGCGGCGTGCCGGTGCCCGAGGGCCGGCTGGTGCAGAGCGCCGACGACGCCTGGGAGGCCGCCGAGGAGATCGGCGTGCCGGTGGTGGTCAAGCCCTACGACGGCAACCACGGCCGCGGCGTGTTCACCAACCTGATCAGCCGCGAGGAAGTGCAGACCGCCTATGCGGTGGCCATCGAGGAAGGCAGCGGCGTCATCGTCGAGCGCTTCGTCCCCGGCAACGAACACCGCCTGCTGGTGGTCGGCGGCCGGCTGGTGGCGGCGGCGATGGGCGAATCGGCGAGCGTGGTGGGCGACGGCAAGTCGACCATCGACGAGCTGATCGAACTGCAGATCAACTGCGACCCGCGCCGGGGCAACACCGAGGATCATCCGCTGAACCGCGTGCGGCTCGATTCGGCCGCCCGTCTCGAACTGAAGCGCCAGGGCTTCACCGCGGAGTCGGTGCCGCCCGAGGGCCGCCATGTGCTGATCCAGCGCAACGGCAACGTGGCGTTCGACGTCACCGACCGCGTCCACCCGAGCGTCGCCGCGCATGCCGCGCTGGCGGCGCGCGTGGTGGGCCTGGATATCGCCGGCATCGACCTGGTGGCCGAGGACATCTCCCGCCCGCTCGCCGAACAAGGCGGCGCGATCGTCGAGGTCAATGCCGGCCCCGGCCTGCTGATGCATCTGAAGCCCGCCGCCGGCACGCCGCGTCCTGTGGGCCGCGCCATCGTCGATCATCTGTTCCCGCCCGCGGCCGACGGCGACGCCCCGGCCGACGACGGCCGCATTCCCGTGGTCGGCATCACCGGCACCAACGGCAAGACCGTGGTCGCCAAGCTGGTCGCGCGCCTGCTGCAGCTGTCCGGCCGCCATACGGGCCTGGCCTGCAGCGACGGCCTGTATCTGGATCGACGACTGGTCGAAGGCGGCGATCGCGCCAACTGGGAGGCCGCCACCCGCGTGCTGAAGAACCGCGCCGTCGAGGCGGCCGTGTTCGAGAACGACAGCGGCACGATGCTGTCCGAGGGCCTGGCCTACGATCGCTGCCTGGTGGGCGTGGTCACCAATATCGATACCCCCGACCACCTCGGGCACTACTACATCGAAGACGCCGAGAAGATGTACAGCGTGTTGCGCACGCAGGTCGACGTCGTGCTCAAGCACGGCGCCGCGGTGCTCAACGCGCGCGATCCGCTGGTGGTCGAGATGGCCGAGCTGTGCGACGGCGACGTGATCTTCTTCGGCGCCAGCGCCGAGCTGCCCGCGATCGCCCAGCACCGCGCCGCCGGCAAGCGCGCGGTGTACGTGCGCGACGGCCGCATCGTGCTGGCCACCGGCAACAGCGAGCTGCCGCTGGCCGACGTCGCGGCGATTCCGCTGACCTATGCGGGCCGCGTCGGCTTCCAGATCGAGAACGTGCTGGCGGCGGTTGCCGCGGCGTGGGCGCTGGGCATCTCGCACGAGCTGATCCGCGCCGGCGTGATGACCTTCGACGTGGGCCAGCTCGACGTGCCGGGCCGCTTCACGCTGTTCGAGCGCAACGGCGCCACGGTGATCGTCGACGACGCGCACAACGCGCCGGCGCTCGAGGCACTGGCCAAGGCGCTGGACCGCTTCCCATCCGAACGCCGGCTGGCCGTGTTCGGCGCCGGCGTCGACCGCCGCGACGCCGACTTGATCGAGCAGGGCAAGGCGCTCGGCGCCGCCTTCGATCGCGTGTTCCTGTGCGAAGACCGCAGCGTCACGCGCAAGCTGCCCGACAGCGAGGCGCGCGCGTTGCTGAAGAAGGGACTGTACGAAGGCCGCCGCGTCAACAAGATCATCGACCAGGGCAGCCGGCGCGAGGCCGTCGAGGCCGCGCTGTCGCAGCTGGTGGCGGGCGATCTGCTGGTGCTGCAGGCCGACGAGGCCGACATCGGCACCACGCTGGACCAGGTCCACCATTGGCTGGGCCAGCCGGCCCGGCGCGGTTGACCGGCCGGCATCGATGGTCAGAGGCAAGGCGCCGAGGCTCCGACACTCTGAAGCGCTGAAGGATAGAACGGTCGCCTGCCGCGGGGTCGCGCCCCGCCCGGCCGGCGGCCGACCGATAGGAAACTGATTGATGGAAGTCTCACGCATCCGCGCGCTGCGCGGTCCGAACCTGTGGTGCCGCCACACCGCGATCGAAGCGATCGTCGCGTGCCCCGACGAAGCCGGCACGATCGAGGACCTGCCGGGTTTCGAGGAGCGCCTGCGCGCGCGCTTCCCCGACATCGGCCCGCTGCGCCCCGACGATGCGCACGGCGATGCCTCGCTGGCCCATGCGCTCGAATGCGCGACGCTGCGGCTGCAGGCCGCCGCCGGTTGCCCGGTGACCTTCAGCCGTACCTCGCCCACCGTCGAGCCCGGCACCTATCAGGTGGTGGTGCAGTACAGCGAGGAAGAGGTCGGACGCCTCGCGCTCGATCTCGCCCAGCAGCTGTGCCGCGCCGCGCGCGACGACACGCCGTTCGATCTGGACGGCGCGCTGGCCCGCCTGCGCGAGCTCGACGAGGACGTGCGCCTCGGACCGAGCACCGGCTCCATCGTCCATGCCGCGATCGCGCGCGGCATCCCCTATCGCCGCCTCACGCAGGGCAGCATGGTGCAGTTCGGCTGGGGGAGCCGCCAGCGGCGCATCCAGGCCGCGGAAACCGACATGACCAGCGCGGTCGCGGAATCGATCGCGCAGGACAAGGAGCTGACCAAGAGCCTGCTGCATGCGGCCGGCGTGCCGGTGCCGCAGGGCCGCTCGGTGTGCAGCGCCGAGGAAGCCTGGCAAGTCGCGCAGGAGATCGACGCGCCAGTGGTGGTCAAGCCGCGCGACGGCAACCAGGGCAAGGGCGTGGCCGTGCGCATCCGCACGCGCGAGGAAGTGATGGCGGCCTATGAGGTCGCGGCCGAGATCAGCAGCGACGTGATCGTCGAACGCTATATCCCGGGGCACGATTTCCGTCTGCTGGTGGTCGGCAATCAGCTGGTCGCCGCGGCCCGGCGCGATCCGCCCCAGGTCATCGGCGATGGCGTGCATACCGTGCGCCAGCTGGTCGACGAGGTCAATCGCGATCCGCGCCGCGGCGAGGGCCACGCGACCTCGCTGACCAAGATCCGCTTCGACGATATCGCGCTGGCCACGCTCGCCAAGCAGGGCCTCACCGCGGAATCGGTGCCGCCCAAGGGCACGCGCGTGATCCTGCGCAACAACGCCAACCTGTCGACCGGCGGCACCGCCACCGATGTCACCGACGACGTGCATCCCGAGATGGCGGCGCGCGCGGTGGCCGCGGCGCAGATGGTCGGCCTCGACATCTGCGGCGTCGATGCGGTCTGCGAGACCGTGCTCAAGCCCTTCGAGGAACAGGCCGGCGGCATCGTCGAGGTCAATGCCGCGCCGGGCCTGCGCATGCATCTGCAGCCGTCCTACGGCAAGGGCCGCGCGGTCGGCGAGGCGATCATCTCGACGATGTTCGCCGACGGCGACGACGGCCGCATTCCGGTGGTCGCGGTGTCGGGCACCAACGGCAAGACCACCACGGTCCGGCTGATCACCCATCTGCTGGCCGGCAGCGGCCTGCGCATGGGCATGACCGGCACCGACGGCGTCTACATCAACGGCCAGCGCATCGACACCGGCGACTGCAGCGGCCCGCGCAGCGCGCGCAACGTGCTGATGCACCCCGACGTCGACGCGGCCGTGTTCGAGACCGCGCGCGGCGGCCTGCTGCGCGAGGGGCTGGCGTTCGACCGCTGCGATGTCGCGGTGGTGACCAATGTCGGCGAAGGCGACCACCTCGGGCTGTCCTATATCAGCACGGTCGAAGACCTGGCAGTGCTCAAGAGCGTGATCGTGCAGAACGTCTCGCCGCAGGGCATGGCCGTGCTCAACGCCGCCGATCCGATGGTCGCGCGCATGGCCGACGCCTGCCCCGGCGCGGTGACCTTCTTCGCCCGCGATGCCGAGCACCCGGTGCTGGCCACGCATCGCGCGCAGGGCAAGCGCGTGGTGTTCACCGACGGCGGCGATCTGGTCGCGGCCGAGGGCGACACGCAGGTACGCATCGCGCTGAAGGACATCCCGCTGACGCGCGGCGGCAGCATCGGCTTCCAGGTCGAGAACGCGATGTCGGCGACCGCGGCCGCGTGGGCGCTGGGCATCGACTGGTCGGTGATCCGCCGCGGCCTGGCGACCTTCGTCAGCGACGCCGCCAGCGCGCCGGGCCGCTTCAATCTGTTCGACTACCGCGGCGCCACGCTGATCGCCGACTACGGCCACAACCCGGACGCGATCCAGGCGCTGTGCAACGCGATCGAGACGATGCCGGCGCGCCGCCGCATGGTGGTGATCAGCGGCGCCGGCGACCGCCGCGACGAGGACATCCGCCGCCAGACGCAGATCCTCGGCGGCGTATTCGACGACGTGGTGCTGTACCAGGACCAGTGCCAGCGCGGACGCGCCGACGGCGAGGTGCTGGCGCTGCTGCGCGAGGGGCTGGAAGGCGCCACGCGCGCCAGCGCGGTCGAAGAGATCCGCGGCGAATTCCTCGCCATCGACACCGCGCTGGGCCGCCTGCAGCCGGGCGACCTGTGCCTGATCCTGGTCGATCAGGTCGAGGAAGCGCTGGACCACATCGCGAAGCGGATCGCGGAAGCCGCTTGAGGGGTTGGCGCTCTCCCCCGAGCGGGAGAGGGCTGGGGAGAGGGCAATTGCGCCCCGTCTCCCCTACCCCGCCTCAATGCCGCCCCGGCAACGACAACCTGCGCTCCAGCAGCCGCTGCACGAACGACAGCAGCGTGCTCAAGACCCAGTAGATCGCCGCCGCGGCCAAGTAGAGCGGCAGCGGCTGGTAGGTCGCGGCAATCAATTCCTGCGTGGTGCGCAGCAGTTCGGTGACCGTGATGACCGACACCAGCGAGGTGTCCTTGATCAGGCTGATCAGGCTGTTCGACAGGCTCGGCACCGCGATGCGCAGCGCCTGCGGACCGACCACGTAGCGCAGCGTCTGCGCCGGCGTCAGCCCGAGACTATAGGCCGCCAGCCATTGCCCGCGCGAGATGCCCAGGATCGCGCCGCGCATGCTCTCGGACAGATAGGCGCCGACGTTCAGGCTCAGCGTCAGCACCCCCGCCGGGGTCGGTTCGAGCGCGATGCCGATGCCCGGCAGGCCGTAATACACCACGAAGATCTGCACCAGCAGCGGCGTGCCACGCATCACGCTGACATAGACGCGCGCGATCGCCCGCAGCACGCGGTTGTGGCCGATCCCCATCAGCGCGACCACCAGCCCGATCACCAGCCCGAAGGCCATCGACGACAGCGCGAACTTGATGGTCAGCACCATGCCTTGCAGCAGCACGGGCAGCGAATCGATTACCAGTTGGAGGGATGGCATGGCAGGCGGGATCAGGGGCGCAAGTGGCCGCGCAAGAGAGCGCGCAAAGTCGGAATCATAAAGTGGTGCCCCAAAAAACAAAACGGCAGTGCGATTGCACTGCCGTCTGCCATTTGGCGATCCGTCGGCTTACTTGGCCGGCTTGGTCACGTCCGCGCCGAACCACTTGACCGACAGCCTGGTCAGCGTGCCGTCCTTGCGCAGATCGTCGAGCGCGCGGTCGATGGCCTGCGCGAACTTGGGGTTGTCCTTGCGGTACGGGATCGCGACCTCGGTATCGCCGCCCTGCACCACCGCGCCGGCGCGCAGCGGCAGATTCGACGTCTTGATCAGGTAGTTGACCATCAGCCGGTCGTTCAGCGCGGCATCGACACGCTGCGCGGCCAGGTCGCGCAGATATTCGGGCGCGCCGGGATACGTCTTGACGTCGATGCCCGCCACCGACTTGGCCAGCTCGTTGTAGTTGCTGCCGAGGCTGACGCCCAGCCGCTTGCCCTTCAGATCCTCCAGCGACTTGAATTCGCGCTTGTCGTCCTTGCGCTGGATCAGCTGCGCGGCCGAGTAGACGTAGGGCTTGGAGAAATCCAGCACCTGCTTGCGCTGCGGCGTCACGTTGACCTGATTGACGATCACGTCGAACTTGCCCGCCTGCAGGCCGGCGATGATGCCGCTCCATTCGGTGGTGACGAACTCCGGCTTGACGCCCAGCTTGCCGGCCACCGCGCGCGCGACGTCGACGTCGAAGCCCTCGAGCTGGTTGTTGGCGCCGCGATAGCCGAACGGCGGATAGGTGCCCTCCAGGCCGATCTTCAGGACGCCGGCCTGCTTGACGTTGTCGAGCAGATCGGCGGCATGGGCGCCGGCCATCGCCATGGCGAGCAGCGGCGCCGCGATCAGGGGGCGAATCCAGCCAGCGGGAAACCAGGTCATCGAGTTCTCCAAACGAAGTTGATGGACGGCATGATAGTGCATGCGCCTGGCGGCGCTTCGGCAGCGTTTCGGTAGCGCTTCGGCACGCCATGCGTACCGGCACAGAGTAAGTCAACCGCTATCGAATCAAAAATAACAATTTATTATGGCTATATAACGACCGATCCAGGCGGCGTTCCGTTCTCATTGACAGCCCGCATCGGCCTGCACCATCATCGAAGCGCCCCTCCGGCCTCAAGCCACCGGCCCCCGCCGCCATCGCCATGTTCGTCCTGATCCTGCTGCTGCTGATCCTGATCAGCGCCTTCTTCTCGATCTCCGAGATCGCCCTGACCGCCGCGCGCCGCACCAAGCTGCAGACGCTGTCCGAGCGTGGCGACCGGCGCGCGACCAAGGTGATGCTGCTCAAGGAGGAGCCGGGCAACTTCTTCACCATCGTGCAGATCGGCGTCAATACCGTCGCCATCCTGGCCGGCGTACTGGGCGAGAAGCATCTGTCGGACTTCGCCTTCGCGCTGCTGTCGCCCTATTTCACCGACACGGTCGCGCAGCGCATGGCCAATATCGGCTCCTTCCTGCTGGTCACGCTGCTGTTCATCCAGTTCGCCGACCTGATTCCGAAGCGGATCGCGATGAGCTTCCCCGAAACGTGCGCGCTGGCGGTGATCGGGCCGATGCTGTGGCTGCTGAAGGTGCTCAAGCCGCTGGTCTGGCTGTTCAACGCCGCCGCCGACGCCGCGCTGAAGCTGCTCGGCCTGCCGACCAAGGCCGTGGAGCAGATCACGTCCGAAGACATCGCGGCGATGGTCGATGCCGGCGCCGAGGCCGGCGTGCTGCTCAAGCACGAGATCCATCTGATCGAGAACGTGTTCGAGCTCGACTCCAAGAGCGTGACGGCGATCATGACGCCGCGGGACGAGGTGGTGTACCTCGCGCTGGACGAAAGCCCCGACAGCCTGCGGCGCAAGCTGGTCAAGTATCCGCACGCGCAATATCCGGTCTGCGACCACGACCTGGACGACGTGCAGGGCTTCGTCGAATCGCAGGACATCCTGCGCTCGATGCTGGCCGACGAGGCGGATTCCGCGATCGCCAACCTGGCGCGGCACTACGACAAGAACGTGCTGGTGATTCCCGACACGCTGACGCTGTCCGAGGCGATGACGCGCTTTCGCGAGATGCACCAGAGCTTCGCGGTGGTGATGAACGAATACGGGCTGGTGGTCGGCATCGTCACGCTCGACGATATCGTCGGCGCGCTGATGGGCGACATCCTCTATTCGTCGGAGGACGAGCAGATCGTGCGGCGCGACGAGGACTCGTGGCTCGTCGATGGCGTGACGCCGCTGGTCGACCTGAAGAAGGCGCTCGATCTCGACACGCTGCCGGCAGAGGACTATGTCGACACCGCGGCCGGACTGGTGATCTACACGCTGAAGCGCATCCCGAAGAAGTCGGAGTTCATCGAGACCGCGGACTACCGCTTCGAGGTGCTCGACATCGACCACCACAAGATCGACCAGCTGCTGGTGTCGCGGCTGCCGGCGGGGCGCGGCGGTGGCACTGGCACTGGCACTGGCACTGGCACCGGCACTGGCACTGGCACTGGCACCGGCACTGGCACTGGTACTGGCACTGGTACTGGCACCAGCACCAGCAGCGCCGCTGGTCCTAAGCCGGCGCAGGCATCGCCGCAGCCCGTGGCGCCGGCGGTCGCGCCGCCGGCCGGTCCGGCGGCCGATCCAGCCGCGCCGGACTCCGCTCCATCTCCGGCCTCGGCCCCGGCGCCGGCACAACGGGCACGGCCTTAGCGGCGTCTCGATAGCGCTCCACGTTGTGGGGCAGATGATAGACCGCGACCCAGGCGCCCGCTGCCAGCGCGGCCGCCGCGGCGACGCCGGCCAGCGGCGCCGGCGACAGCCTGGCCGGCACATGCAGCGTCAGATAGGCGGTGGCCAGCATCACGATCCACGCCATGCCGAGCGCGTAACCGGCCACCACGTCCGACAGCCAATGCATGCCCAGATAGAGCCGCGACAGGCCGATGGCGACCACCACGGTCGCCGTCACCGCCAGCACCGGAATGCGCACGCGCCAGGGCTGCCGCACGCAGAGCAGGAAGGCCAGGAAGCCGTAGGTGACCATGCTGCTGGTCGCGTGGCCGCTCGGAAATGAAAACGACTCGACGCCGCCGTAGATGCTGGCCGGGCGGCCGCGCGCCAGGCCGTACTTGAGCACCAGCACGCAGGCACGCGCGCCGATCAACGCGATCGTCCAATAGATCGCGGCGGCCCACGCGCGGCGCCACGCCAGCCAGCCGAACACCGCGATGCCGATCGCCACCGCGATGCGCGCGCCCCCGAATTCCGTGATGGCGGTCATTGCCACATCGAGCCAGTCCTGCCGCCCCTGCTGCAGCCACGCGAACACCGCCTGGTCGACCCGCACCAGCGGCGTTTCCGCGGCCACCGCCACCGCAAGCCAGATCAGCAGGCCGCCGCTGCCAAGCAGCACCGCGGCCGCGAGCACGACCAGCAGGATCTCGGCGACCTGGCGCTCCAGCAGCTTCAGCACCCGCGGCCAGCGCTCGCCAGCCCGCGCGTGCAGCGCATCGCGCGCGACGTGCCGCAGCGAATCGAGCAGCCGTACCACCGGATGGATCAGCACCAGCGCGATGCGGACCAGGCAGAGCCCCAGCACGGCCAGCACGACGAACAGCAGCAGGCCGCCGATCAGCAGGCCGGGCGTGGGCTGCTCGAAGCGCAGCCAGGCAGGCCAGGCCGCGATCAGCTCGTCCATCGTGGCCTCTGGCTCGTGCTCGATCTCGTGCTCGATCTGGTGCTCAATCTCGTCATCCGTTTCGTCGCCATTGGTGGCATGGGCAGGTTCCGTGTTTTCGTAATTCTCGCGGCAATGACCGTGTCATCCGGGCCGGGCACAACACCGCGTCAATCCGCATGATAGAACGCGCGCCGTGCGGATCGCGCCCGCGCCGCCGGGTCGCGCCCACGCCGCCGGGTCGCTCGCGCCCGCGCCGCAATCAGGCAGCGATCGCACTGAACTCACGCTTGAAAAATTTGCAGTGGCCGCGCCGGCACGAAGCCGTTAGGCTATGCAGCGAGCGCGACGAGGAGACAACCCCGATGCCCCGCGACGATACCCCACCCCTGCAGCATCTGCATCCCAAGCTGCGCCAGGTCAGCAACGGCAGCGAGCCGGTCAACCAGCTGCGCGCGCAATATTCGCAATGCGTGGTGACCCGCAAGTCCGCGCTGCCCGAACCGGCCGAGCGACGGCTGGCGATCGAGCAGCAGGAACGCGACCGCTTTGCCGCCGGCCTCAGCGACTACAGTTGCCTGACCGTGCATCGCGGCCGCGTGACGCGTCCCAAGCAGCAGGCCATGCCGGTGGCCGACGACGTCTTCATCAACGTGATCGTCGAGACCGAGCCGCGCGAGCCCGGCGCGCCCGACGATACCGAGCACGTGCTGCGCGCGATCGACCGCATGCTGGCGGAGGCCGGCCATCGTCGCCGGCCCGGGCAGCAGCCCGCCACGCCGCTGCTGCATCGGCGCAATTTCATCGCGGCCACCGTGCCGATCTCCACGTTGCGCGGTCTGGCCGCGCTCGAGGGCGTGCGCTACGTGCACCGCAGCGAAACGCTGTCGCTGCGGCTGCCGCGCCCTGATCGCGGCCCGGCCGCAGCGGCGGCGATCGCACCGACGCCGCGGCGCGTCGCGGTCGATGGCCAGGCGCAGAGCGGCGCCGGCGTGCTGATCGGCATCATCGATGTGGGCGGCTTCGATTTCTCGCATCCGGATTTTCTCGATGCCGACGGCAATACGCGCTTCCTGTCTATCTGGGATCAGGGCGGCGATTTCCGCCCGCCGCCGCAGGCCTTCGGCTATGGCGCCGAGCTGACGCGCGAGCGCCTGAACGCGGCGCTGCAGGCGGCGCGCAAGGGCGGACCGCCCGCCACCGAGCTGGAGCGCCAGTCGCAGCAGGAGCCCGGCTCGCATGCGACCCATGTGGCCAGCATCGCGGCGGGCAACCAGGGCCTGTGTCCCGGTGCGCTGATCGCCGGCGTGCTGATCAGCGTCGAGCCGCCCGGCGACGACTATGCCGCGCGGCGCTGGACCTTCAGCGATGCCTCGCGCATCGTCCATGCGGTCGAATATCTGCTGGCCGTTGCGGAGCGCGAGGGCCTGCCGCTGTCGATCAATATCAGCCTGGGGACCAACGGCGGCTCGCACGACGGCGCCAATGGCACCTGCCGCTGGCTCGACGCGTTCCTCGCCACGCCGGGCCGCGCGATCTCGATCGCGGCCGGCAATGCGGGACAGGAGCGTCCCACCGACGAGGACCGCTTCGGCTGGATCATGGGCCGCATCCATACCAGCGGCAAGATCGCGGCCAAGGGCCTGACGGTCGAACTCGAATGGATCGTGGTCGGCGACGGCATCGCGGACCTGTCCGAGAACGAGCTGGAGATCTGGTACGGCGCGCAGGACCGCTTCACGGTCTCGGTGCAGCCCCCGGGCTCCACCGAGTGGTACGAGGTCGCGCCGCGGCAGTACATCGAGAATCGCAGGCTGCCCGATGGCACCGTGCTGTCCGTCTACAACGAGCTCTACCATCCGTCCAACGGCGACAACTACATCGGCGTCTATCTGTCGCCCTTCCTCGATGCGCGCGCCTATACGCCGATCACGGCCGGCGTGTGGAAGGTGCGGCTGCACGGCGACGAGATCCGCGACGGCAGCTTTCACGCATGGATCGAACGCGACGATCCGATGGAGCTGCAGCGCCGGCGCGAGCTGGCGGCCTACCGCTTTCCGTCGTTCTTCGCCGAGGCGACCAACGTCGATTCGCATTCGATCAATTCGCTCGCCTGCGCGCATTGGGTGATCGGCGTGGCGAACGCCGACGCGGAGCAGGCACGGGTCCATATCTCCAGCAGCCAGGGGCCGACGCGCGACGGGCGCAACAAGCCCGATGTCTGCGCGCCGGGCACCGGCATCGTTGCCGCCAACGGCTTCGTCGAGGGCGGCGGCTGGGTCGCGATGACCGGCACCAGCATGGCCAGTCCCTATGTGTGCGGCGTCATCGGGCTGATGCTGGCCGCCAAGCCGACGCTGACGGCGGCGCAGTGCCAGGGGATTCTGCGGCGCACCGCGCGGCCGTTGCCCTCGCACGACTACGCCTGGCGCAACGACGCGGGCTACGGCCTGATCGACCCGGTCGCCGCGATCGAGGAGGCGCGCGCCTTCGACGAGCGCCGCGAGCGGCGTGACCCACCAGCGCGGAGGCGCGCATGAAGATCCGCCTGTTCCAGTCCTATCAGGGCGACTGCCTGCTCATCGAGGCGGCGTCGGGCCATCGGATGCTGTGCGATGGCGGCACCGGCGCGGCGATGCGCGATTTCGTCGCGCCGTCGCTGGAGCGGCTCGCGCGCGACGACGCCATGCTCGATCTGGTCTACGTCTCCCATATCGACGACGACCACCTGGGCGGCATTCTCGCGATGCTCGAGGCCGCGCTCGAATGGAAGGTCTACGACTACCACGCCGAGCGCGGCGATCCGCCGGCCAAGCCGGCGTCGCGCCGCGTGCCGCGCATCGGCGCGCTGTGGCACAACGCCTTCCACGACCAGATCGGCGCCAACGCGGGAGCGATCCACTCGCTGCTCGCGGCCAGCGCGCGGGCGTTGCGGGCCAGCCACGTCGAGCCGCTCGAGGTGCTCGGGCGCGACTACGCCCGCATTGCCAACTCGGTGCCGCAGGCGCTGCGGGTCTCCCGGCTGGTCAAGGCGGATCTGCTCGATATTCCGTTGAATCCGCCATTGGGCGAGGTGGTAACGCCGGCGTCGGCGTCAGCGTCGGCGTCGGCGTCGGCGTCGGCGTCGGCGTCGGCCGGCAAGCTGATCATCGCGCGGCCGGATGCCGCCGCGCAGTCGCTCGGTTCGCTGCGCATCCGCGTGCTCGGCCCCACCGCCGCGGAACTGAAGCGGCTGCGCGAAGGCTGGAACCACTGGCTGCGCGATCCCGCCAATCGGCTGCGTGCCCAGGCCATCCGCGACCGCTACGCCAGCGGCTTGCTGGCGATGGCCGGCGGCCGGGCCGACGATCCGTTCGACCTGCGCGAGTGGGAGGGCACGCCGTCATACCAGGGCGTCACCACGCCGAATATCGCGTCGCTGATCCTGCTGGTCGAAGAGGAAGACCGTCGCGTGCTGCTGACCGGCGACGCGCATCCCGACATGATCCTGGCCGGGCTGAAGCAGGCCGAACTGCTGCGCGATGGCGCGCTGCACGTCGACGTGCTGAAGGTCCAGCATCACGGCTCCGAGCACAATATGTCGCCGGCGTTCTGCCGCACGGTGTCGGCCGACCATTACCTGTTCTGCAGCAACGGCGCGCATACCAACCCGGAGCTGACCGTGCTCGACGCCCTGCTGGCCGCGCGCGTCGGCTCCGCCGAGCAGCGGGCACGCGCGCCGGAGGCCGAATCGCGGCCCTTCACGTTCTGGTTCAATACCACCGCCGCCGCGCAGACCCAGCAAAGCCATATCGCCCACATGGAGCGGGTCCAGCGTTGGGCCGACGCCGCGCTGCGCAAGCACGGTCCGCGGCTGCGGGTGCGCTTCGTCGAAGGCGCCTACGCCAGCCTGACGCTGCGCTGAGCGGCAGCATCGGCGCGGCCATGTCGGTGCGCGATCCGGCGGCTATTTGAGAGCGTGCTCGAAGGCGACCGCCGGCGCGGACAGGCGCCGGTCCAGTTGCCCCGCCAGTTCCTGCGCGGCCTCGGCAAAACGCTCGCGCAGCTGCTCGGCCAAGCTGGGAATGCCGCGATGGCTGGCGCGCAGCATCTGGATCTCGAAGGCCATCGCCGGCTGGATCTCGTGCAGCGAGACCGCCTGCGGATCGCTGCCGAGGGCGGTGTACTGGTCCAGCAGCGCCACGCCCAGCCCGCTCTCGACCAGCTTGCGCGCCAGCGAATAGGTCTGGACTTCCAGCGTCGAGCGCGGCTCCAGCGCATTGCGCGCCAGCAGCTGGCGCACCATCAGGCCAAGCGAGCTGTGATCGTCGTAGCCGATGAAGGCGCGGTCCATCAGCCTGGCCATCGGCAACGGCGTGCGCCGCGTCGCCCCGGACAGCGGCTGGCCGCGCGGCACTGCCAGCAGCATGCGGCCTTCCGCGACGGTCTGCGCGGCGATCGCCTCGTGCGGCGGCGGCGCGAAGGCGAAGCCGATATCGATCTGGTTGCGCAGCAGGCCCTGCACGATCTCGTCGGTATGGTGGGTCAGCACCTGCACCTGGGTGTCGGGATGACGGGCGCAGAAGCGCTGCAGCGCCGGCACCAGCAGCGGATCGGCCAGGCTGGGCGTCGCCGCCACGCGCAGCCGGCCGGCGCCCTTGTGGCGCAGGCTCTCGGAGACCCGCCGCACGCGGTCGATCTCGCCATATAGCCGCTCGACATCGCCGTACAGCGCGGTGGCCTCGGGCGTCGGCCGCAGCCGGCCCTTGGCGCGGTCGAACAGGCGGAAGCCGAGCGAGGCCTCCGCATGCTGCAGCACGCGCGTGACCACCGGCTGCGAGACATGCAGCAGCCGCGCCGCCTCGCTGACGGTGCCGGTCAGCATCACGGCGCGGAAGATCTCGATCTGTCGCAGGCGCATGGGAATTCCGGGGGGCCGGGCAGGGTATAGCCGAAAGACATATTCTGGCACGTCTTCGCATTGGGCAGCCGGGCCGCCCTGCTCTACCCTTGCGGGATCGCAAACCGGTAGGGACGGATACGGCAATGAAGGTGGTGATCACCGGCGCCGGCGTGGTCGGCATGGCCACCGCCTGGCAACTGGCCAACGACGGCCATGAGGTCACGGTGCTGGAGCGGCGCGACGGCCCGGGGCTGGAGACCAGCTTCGCCAACGGCGGCCAGCTCAGCTACAGCTATGTCGCACCGCTGGCCGGTCCCGGCGTGCTGTCCAAGGTGCCGGGCTGGCTGCTGCGACGCGACGCACCGCTGCAGTGGCGGCCGCGGCTGGACCCGGCCCAATGGCGCTGGCTGGCCGCCTTCGTCGGCGCCTGCAATGCCTCGCGCAGCGACGCCACCACGCGCAAGCTGCTGCGGCTGGCCTTCCATTCGCGCGACCGCATGCGGGCCTTGCTGGACGAGCACCAGATCGACTTCGATTTTGCGCGGCGCGGCAAGCTGATCGTCCATCGCGACGCCGCCAGCTTCGATGCCGCGCGCCGGCTGCTGGACTTCCAGGCCGGGCTCGGCAGCGAGCAGCATGCGCTGGACCGCGACGCCTGCGTCGCGCTGGAGCCGGCGCTGGCCGGCATCCGCGACCAGATCGCCGGCGCCATCCATACGCCCAGCGAGGAGGTGGCCGACTGCCACCGCTTCTGCGTCGGGCTGGCCCACCTGCTGCGCCAGCATCCCAATGTGTCGCTGCGATTCGGCACCGCGGTGCGCGCGATCGAACGCCAGGACGACGCGGCCCGCGGCGTGCATACCGACAGCGGCTTCGAGGCCGCCGACGCGGTGGTGCTGGCCGGCGGCATCGGCAGCGCGACGCTGCTGCGCCCGCTCGGACTGCGCGCGCCGCTGTGGCCGCTGAAGGGGTACAGCATCACGGTCCCCGTCGGCACCGGCGCGCAGGCGCCGCATATCAGCGTCACCGACTTCGCGCGCAAGATCGTCTATGCCCGCATCGGCAATACGCTGCGCGTGGCCGGCATGGCCGACCTGACGCGGCCCGATACACGGATCGACGAACGCCGCGCCGCGACGCTGCTGGACGAGACCCGCTCGGTGTTCGGCGGCATCGCCGGCGACCGGTCCCTGTCCGACCTGCAGCCGTGGGCCGGGCTGCGCCCTGCCACGCCGAGCGGCCTGCCGCTGATCGGACAGTCGCGGCTGCGCAACCTGTGGCTCAATATCGGCCACGGCGGATTGGGGTTTACGCTGGCGATGGGCAGCGCGGGCCTGCTGGCGGATACGATGGCGGGGCGGCCGCCCAAGGTCGATCCCGCGGACTACAGCGCAACGCTGGCGTAGCGCCCGGCTGCGGCGCGTACGAACAGAAGAGCGGAACGAGGAGCCGCCGCTTGCACGGCCCTTGCTAGCAGCACAACCGATGTCGCGTTTCAACAAGAGCCGTTCCACAACCAAGGAGAGCCTGACCATGAAACTGCCTACCGCCACCCGCATCGCGCCACGACCGGCGCGCCGTTCGCTGCGACCCGCGCTGGCCGCGCTGCTGACCGCCGCGCTCGCTTGCGGTGCGTTCGGCACCATCGGCGCCGCCCATGCCCAGCAGAACGACACACTGGCCAAGATCAAGCAGAACGGCGTGATCACCCTGGGCCATCGCGAGTCGTCCATCCCGTTCTCCTATACCAATGGCCGCGAGGTCATGGGGTATTCGCACGAGATCATGATGGCGATCGTCGACAAGGTGAAGACGCAGCTGAACATGCCGAACCTGCAGGTGCGGATGATCCCGATCACCTCGCAGAACCGCATCTCGCTGATGCAGAACGGCACCATCGATCTCGAATGCGGCTCGACCACCAACAACCTCGAGCGCCAGAAGCAGGTGGGCTTCACCAACAGCCTGTTCGTCTACGGCATCCGCATGCTGGTGCGCAAGGACGCCGGCGTGAAGGACTTCGACGACCTGAAGGGCCGCAACGTGGTGACCACCGCCGGCACCACCGGTGAACGCCTGCTGGTCAAGATGAACGGCGAGAAGGCGATGAACATGAACCTGACCGGCGCCAAGGACCACGGCCAGGCCTTCCTGATGCTCGAGTCCGGCCGCGCGGTCGCGTTCGTGATGGACGAGCCGCTGCTGTACGGCGAACTGACCAAGGCCAAGAATCCGGGCGAATGGACCGTCGCCGGCACGCCGCTGCAGACGGAAAACTACGCCTGCATGCTGCGCAAGGACGACCCGCAGTTCAAGGCGCTCGCCGACGGCGTGATCGCCGACCTGATGAAGTCGGGCAAGGCCGAGCAGCTGTACAAGAAGTGGTTCCAGTCGCCGATCCCGCCGCGCGGCATCAACATGAACTACCCGCTGTCGGCCGAGATGAAGGACCTGTTCGCGAACCCGAACGACAAGGCGTTCCAATAAGCGTCTCGGTCCCTGGCTGAAAGAAGTCCGCATCGGCGCGCACTGTCGATGCGGACTTTTCTCATTGTGGGCACGCCTCCATCCGAAACGTAAAGTGCGTGCATTTTTCAGAAGCTTCGATGTGGCGCGATCGGCAAGCTACGCAGGTCTCAACCCCAGCATTGCCGATCATGGTTCCGACTTACGACTCTTGCTACAAGCTGCTGTTTTCCGCCCCTCAATTGGTGCGCGAACTGATTACGGGATTCATTCCGGTCGACCGGCTGCACAGCCTTGACTACGACACGCTGGAGCGAAGGTGTCTTGTTGCTGCCCGAATTGGTCAACCTGATGGAGGTCAATATGAGCCTGGTGCTATCGTTGCATACCTACCGGCAAGCCGGCGTGCTCGAAGGCAAGCTGGAGGGCAAGCTGGAGGGCAAGCAGGAAGGTGAAGCGCACGTGCTGCGGAAAGTCCTGGTCCAGCGCTTCGGGCCGCTCCCGCCGGATATTGCGTCCCGAATCGCCGTCGCCAGCCCGGTGCAACTGGAAGCATGGGTCGACCGTCTCGGCGCCGCGCAGTGCCTCGATGACGTCTTTGAGGATCCGAACGGAGAATCGAGAGACGTCTGACGAGTGAGATGCCTCGTCAGGCGGCGTGGGCTCGGGCTGAGCGCTCGGGCAAAGCAAATCGCATCGCCCAAAAACAAAAACCCCCGAAGGCAGGCCTTCGGGGGGTTTTGCACTACTGGCGGAGAGGGTGGGATTCGAACCCACGGTACCGTTGCCGGTACGCCTGATTTCGAGTCAGGTACATTCGACCACTCTGCCACCTCTCCTGAACTGGTCGCGTTGCGGCGAAACCGAGATTATAGAGAAGTCAAAAACAGACTGCAAGAGGGTCGGCGCCTTTTTGCGCACGACTTCCTGCTCGCGGCTTCGCCGGCTTCAGGCCTCCGGTTCCAGCCGCGTCAGGCCGCCCAGATACGGCTGCAGCGCGGTCGGCACCGTGACCGAACCGTCCGCGTTCTGGTAGTTCTCCAGAATTGCCACCAGCGTGCGGCCGACGGCCAGGCCCGAGCCGTTCAGCGTGTGCACGAGCTCGGGCTTGCCCTGGCCGGCGCGGTAGCGTGCCTGCATGCGGCGCGCCTGGAAGTCGCCCATGTTCGAGCAGGAGCTGATCTCGCGATAGGTGTTCTGCGCGGGGATCCACACTTCCAGGTCGTAGGTCTTGGTGCTGCCGAAGCCCATGTCGCCGGTGCACAGCACGATGGTGCGGAACGGCAGGTCCAGCTTCTTCAGGATCGCCTCGGCATGGCCGGTCAGTTGCTCCAGCGCGTCGAACGATTCCTCGGGGCGCACGATATGGACCAGCTCGACCTTGTCGAACTGGTGCTGGCGGATCATGCCGCGCGTGTCCTTACCGTAGGAGCCCGCCTCCGAGCGGAAGCACGGCGTATGGGCGACGAAGCGCAGCGGCAGCTCGTCGGCCGACGCGATGGCGTCGCGCATCAGATTGGTCAGCGGCACCTCGGCGGTCGGAATCAGGTAGTAGTTCTCGATCCGCTCGCCGCCGTCCGCGCCCTCGCCGCCCACCTGGCGCGGCACCTTGAACAGGTCGTCCTCGAACTTGGGCAGCTGGCCGGTGCCGCGCATCGACGCCGCATTGACGATATACGGCACGTACATCTCGGTGTAGCCGTGCTCGAGCGTATGGGTGTCGATCATCAGCTGGACCAGCGCGCGATGCATGCGCGCGATGCCGCCGCGCAGTACCGCGAAGCGCGAGCCGGTGATCTTGGCCGCGCTCTCGAAATCGAGGCCGAGCCGCTCGCCCACGTCGACGTGGTCGCGCACCGCGAAGTCGAAGCTGCGCGGCGTGCCGACGCGGCGCACTTCGACGTTGTCGTTTTCGTCCTTGCCGACCGGCACGCTGTCGTGCGGCAGATTCGGCAGCGACAGCATCAGCTGCTGCAGCTGGGCCTGGATGTCGTCCAGGCGCGCCGCCGATTCCTTCAGCGTGTCGCCGATACCGCCGACCTCGGCCATCAGCGCCGATGCGTCCTCGCCCTTGCCCTTGGCCATGCCGATCTGCTTGGACAGCGTGTTGCGGCGGGCCTGCAGTTCCTCGGTGCGGGTCTGCAGTTGCTTGCGCTCGCTTTCGAGCGCCTGGAAGGCGCCCAGGTCGAGTTGGAATCCGCGCGTGGCGAGGCGTTGCGCCACGGCGTCGAGGTCTTTGCGGAGCAGCTGGATGTCGAGCATGTTTGCGGGAAAAGCGTGCGGTCGGAGCGATCGGAGCGATCGGGATGCGGCAGGCATGCCGCCGAACCGCACATTTTACTGCACCGCGACAGGAGCCGGCCGCAGTACCGGCCTGCGGCCCGGGGCCCGGGGCCCGGGGCCCGCGGGCCATGACCGCGCTAGCCGTCGCCGTCGTCCGCCTTGCCGCCGCCCTTGCCCGCCGCCTGGCTCTTCTGGCGCCGGTGCCAGGCGTCGTCGAGCTCGCGCAGATGGCGCAGCTTGTCCGAGATCTTGCCCTCCAGGCCGCGCGGCGTGGGCTGGTACCAGCCCTGCGCCTTCAGGTCGTCGGGGAAATAGTGCTCGCCGGCGGCATAGGCCTCGGGCTCGTCGTGCGCGTAGCGGTAGGCATGCCCGTAGCCCAGCTCCTTCATCAGCTTGGTCGGCGCATTGCGCAGATGGACCGGCACCGCGCGCGACTTGTCCTTGGCGACGAAGGCGCGCGCGGCGTTGTAGGCGTTGTAGCCGGCGTTCGACTTGGGCGCGACCGCCAGATAGATCAGCGCCTGCGCCAGCGCCAGCTCACCCTCGGGCGAGCCCAGGCGCTCGTAGGTCTCGGCCGCGTCCAGCGTCATGCGTGCCGCGCGCGGATCGGCCAGGCCGATGTCCTCCCACGCCATCCGCACGATGCGGCGGGCCAGGTAGCGCGGATCGGCGCCGCCATCGAGCATGCGGCAGAACCAGTACAGCGCCGCGTCGGGATCGGAGCCGCGCACCGACTTGTGCAGCGCGCTGATCTGGTCGTAGAACGCATCGCCGCCCTTGTCGAAGCGGCGCAGGTTCTCCGACAGCGCGCTGCCGAGCAGCGCCTTGTCGATCGTCTGCGCGCCGGCGGTACGCGCGGCCCGCGCGACGATCTCGATATTGTTCAGCAGCTTGCGGCCATCGCCGTCGGCGGACGACACGATCAGCTGCAGCGCCTCGTCGTCCCAGGCCACGCCGCCCAGCGCCTCGCTGGCGCGCAGTGCCAGCTGGCGCAGCTCCGCGTCGTCCAGGCTCTTGAGCACATAGACCGCGGCCCGCGACAGCAACGCGCCATTGACCTCGAACGACGGGTTCTCGGTGGTCGCGCCGATGAAGGTGAACAGCCCGCTTTCCACATGCGGCAGGAAGGCATCCTGCTGGCTCTTGTTGAAGCGGTGGACCTCGTCGACGAACACCAGCGTGCGGCGCCCGTGCGCGCGGTATTGCTCGGCGCGCTCGACCGCCTCGCGGATGTCCTTGACGCCCGACAGCACCGCCGACAGCGCGATGAACTCGGCGTCGAAGGCATCGGCCATCAGGCGGGCCAGCGTGGTCTTGCCGACCCCGGGCGGCCCCCACAGGATCATCGAATGCGGCTCGCCCGATTCGAACGCCACGCGCAGCGGCTTGCCCGGGCCGAGCAGGTGCTGCTGGCCAATGACCTCGTCGATATTGCGCGGGCGCAGCCGTTCGGCCAGCGGTTGTCGGGAAGCGTCGGAGGGTTCGGAAAACAGCGAGTCCGGCACGGTGGTCAGGGCTTGGGTTTCAGTGCGGGCGGCGCGCGGGTTGCGGTACAGATGTCCGTGCAGGTCGGTGCAGGTGTCGGTGCAGGTGTCGGTGCTCGTCACCAAGGCACGTCACCAGGCACGTCTCCGGGCACGGCTCTGTGCGGGCCGCGCGGCCAGCCAAAGCGCCAGTGTAGTGCATCCGTACGCGACGCCGCCCGGCAGCGCCGAGGCCGGCGCCGCTAGCGCGGAAATGCCACCACGTCGTCGACCTCGACCCGGATGCCGATCCAGTCGCCGACGCCGTGGTCGTGGTGCGACGGCGCCAGCGAAAGCACCCTGCCGCCGCTGGCCAGCCGCAGCGTGTAGAGGATCTCGGCGCCGCGGAAGGCCTTGTGCAGGATCTGCGCGCGCAGCGCGCTGGCATCGTCGTGCAGGATGTCGTCGGGGCGGATCAGCACATCGACCTCGGCCACGCCAGGCGCCACGGCGAGGCCGTCGCGGCTATGCAGGGTCCCGAGTTCGCAATCGAGCTGCCCCGGCGCGGTCACGCGGGCGGGCATCAGCACGCCCTGCCCGATGAAATCGCCGACGAAGCGCGTGGCGGGCTTGTGATAGAGCTGGTGCGCCGTGCCCCACTGCTCGATCGCGCCGGCATGCATCACGCCGATCTCGTCGGCCATCGCGAACGCTTCGAGCTGGTCGTGCGTGACCAGGATCGCCGTCGCGCCCTGGGCCTTCAGGATCGCGCGCACCTCCAGGCTCAGGCGCTCGCGCAGGTCCACGTCCAGATTGGAGAACGGCTCGTCGAGCAGCAGCAGCTCCGGGCGCGGTGCCAGCGCGCGGGCCAGCGCCACGCGCTGCTGCTGGCCGCCGGACAGCTCGTGCGGAAAGCGCGCGCCGGCGCCGGCCAGGCCGACCAGCTCCAGCACTTCGGCGACGCGCTCTTTCCTGGCCTGCCGGCTCTCCCGATGCAATCCAAAGGCGATGTTGTCGGCGACGCTCAGATGCGGAAACAGCGCGTAGTCCTGGAACACCATGCCGACGCGCCGCCGTTCGGGCGGCACCGCCACGCCCGGCGCCGAGACCAGCAGTCCGTCCAGCACGATCCGTCCGGCACGAAGCGGCTCGAAGCCGGCGATGGCACGCAGCACGGTGGTCTTGCCGCAGCCGCTGGGGCCGAGCAGGCAGCCGATGCTGCCGCGCGCCAGCGAGAACGACAGGTCGTCGATGACGATCTGGCTGTCGAAGCCGTGGCGGATGTGCTCGACCTCCAGTACGAGATCGGCCGGCTGGCTGGCAGCGGCGGGCTCGGCAGGCGTGGCGGTCGCGGCAGGCGGGGCATCGGCCCCCGGCGAGGTAGCGGACGCTGGACTGACCGGGGGAGTCGCTGCGGGCGTGACCGCGGCGGCGTCGGTATCGAGATCGAAGGCGGACATGCGAATCATTATAAGTATCAGCAACGCCGGACCGGCGGTTGATAGAATGCCCCAGCCGTGCCGCCTGCGGCACCCCTCCCCAGCCGATCGCCCGCATGTCCCTGCTCCATCCCGCCCGATTGCCCGATAGCGACCATGCCGTTGCGGCACGGCGCGGACGGCGTCTGAGCGCGATCCATCCGCTGTCCTTCGCGGCCGGTCTGGTGGCCCTGCTGATCGCGGTGCCGATCCTCGTGGTGGCGGCCAGCCTGCTGATGCCCAGCACCGAGACCTGGCATCACCTGGCCGACACGGTGCTGGGCGAATACATCGCCAACACGCTGTGGCTGCTGGCCGGCGTCACCGTCGGCGTGCTGCTGCTGGGCGTGCCGACCGCGTGGCTCGTCTGCACGTACCGCTTTCCCGGCCGCGGCCTGATGGAATGGGCGCTGGTGCTGCCGCTGGCGATGCCGGCCTACGTGATCGCCTACGCCTATACCGACGCGCTGCAGTTCGCCGGGCCGGTGCAGACCTGGCTGCGCGCGCTGACCGGCTGGGGCGCGCGCGACTACTGGTTTCCGGACGTGCGGACCCTGGGCGGCGCCATCGTGCTGTTCTCGCTGGTGCTCTATCCCTACGTCTACCTGACCGCGCGCGCCGCCTTCCTGCAGCAGACGCTGAATACGCTGGAAGCGG
This sequence comes from Cupriavidus sp. DB3, assembly GCF_020418465.1. Taxonomy (NCBI): domain Bacteria; kingdom Pseudomonadati; phylum Pseudomonadota; class Betaproteobacteria; order Burkholderiales; family Burkholderiaceae; genus Cupriavidus; species Cupriavidus sp. DB3. Next base: position 194,014 of record NZ_JAIZPL010000005.1, read on the forward strand.
CCCGCCTGCTCGGCCATGGGCCCTGGCGCAGCATGCTGCGCGTGATGCTGCCGCTGGCGCGCCCGGGCATCGCGGCCGGCACCGCGCTGGCGCTGATGGAGACGCTGGCGGACTTCGGCACCGTCGCCTATTTCGCGATTCCGACCTTCTCGACCGGGATCTACCGCGCGTGGTTCTCGCTCGGCGACAAGAGCGCCGCCGCGCAGCTGTCGGCGTGCATGCTGGCCTTCGTGATCGCCATCCTGGTGGCCGAGCGCATCTCGCGCGGGCGGGCCCGCGTACATGGCGGCCAGCGCCGCCTGCCGGCGTATCGGCTGACCCGCTGGCGCGGCGTGGCCGCGCTCGGCGCGTGCGCGCTGCCGGTGCTGCTGGGCTTCCTGGTGCCGGCGCTGATGCTGTTCGAGATGGCGTTCACCGACGGCGACGCGCAGTTCGGCCCGCGCTTTGTCGGGCTGGTGCGCAACAGCTTCGTGCTGGCCAGCGTCACCGCGCTGGCCGCGGTGCTGATCGCGCTGGCGATCGGCTATGCCGGCCGGCTCGGCCGCGGCTGGCCGATGCGGGCACTGCTGCGGCTCTGCGGCATGGGCTATGCGCTGCCGGGCTCGGTGATCGCGGTGGGCGTGCTGGTGCCGGTGGCGCGGCTCGACAATGCGATCGCCGGCTGGGTCGAGCAGTTGACCGGCGTGTCGCCGGGACTGCTGCTGACCGGGGGCATCGCCGCGCTGGTCTACGCCTATCTGGTGCGCTTTCTCGGCGTCGCGCTGCAGACCGTCAATGCCGGGCTGGCCAAGATCACGCCCAGCATGGACACCGCGGCCCGCAGCCTCGGCCACGGGCCGGCCGCGACGCTGCGCCGCGTGCATCTGCCGATGCTGCGCGGCAGCCTGCTGACGGCGGCGCTGATCGTCTTCGTCGACGTGATGAAGGAATTGCCGGCGACGTTCGTGATGCGCCCCTTCAATTTCGACACGCTGGCCGTGCAGGCCTACAACCTCGCCGCCGACGAGCGGCTGGCCGAGGCCGCGACGGCCTCGCTGGTGATCGTGCTGGTCGGGCTGATCCCGGTGATCGTGCTGTCGCGCCAGATCCGCCGCAGCGCGCAGGACTGAGCAACCGCGCGCAGTCCGTTGGGCGCAGTCCGTCGGTAGCGTACCTGCATCGGTGCAGGTGGGCTGACCTCCTCTCGATGCCGAATTAAAGACCGCCGCCATTTCCGCCGATATCCCGTGAATGCCAAGCTGGGCCGCGCAGGCGGCCCGCTTTCCTCGAACACGAAGGGCGGGAGTCGTATGCAAATTCGTTACCGGATGCTGGTCTTCAAGATGTCGCGCCTGGCCAGCCAGAACAAGCTGACCGCAGTGCAGGAGATCGGCTTCGCCACCGAGCTCGCCGAACTGGTGGTCAAGGAAGGCATCGCCGAGCGCGTGGTGCAGGAACTGTTCGACGATGAACATCCGCAACTGCGCCGCATCGCCATCAATGCGATCCGCCGCACCGGCCGCTTCGACGTGCCGGGATTGCAGTCGGCGCTGCTGCGCAGGTTGTCCGATGCCGAGCCGTGGCTGCGCCACGATGCGGTCTGGGTCATGCAGGAAGCAGCGATGGATGGCGGCCTGGTGCGCGCAGGGCTGCGCCGGTTGGCCGGCACCGTGCAATTGCCGCAGGACGCGGTGCGTGCCAAGTCGAACCCCGGGGATGCGCTGTTGCAGGCCCAGGTGCGCGCCCGGCAGGCGCTCGATGCCTTGCTGAAGAAGGATGCGCAGGCCGCGCTGGCGGCGTTGCGGGCCACGCTGGCGACGTTCGCCGCGCTGAATCAGGAGCCGTATGGCAGCGGCACGGTGGGCCAGATGAACCTGGCGCGGCGGGAACTGCAGCGCCGCATGGCCAGGCGGGCGCTGTCGAGCAGCACGCGGCTGACGTTCCGCCGCGTCGAGGGGCCGGACGGCAAGACGGGCTTCGCGGAGAGCGCCAGCACCGCCGGCTCCGTTAAAGGCGGCGGCGCGAACGACGACGCGGCCGGCGGCGATCCGTCGTGAGGACCGGCACCGGCCGCGCCCTTGCGTCGGCGCTTACTTGAAGCCGGCCTTGTCCGCCAGCTTCTGCGCAACCGGCTGATACTTGCCGAGCTCGGCCACGTTGATGCGGTCCGCCTTGAAGCTGCCCAGTGCTTCCAGCGCCGGGTTGGCGACCTTGACGCTCGGCACCACCGGCCATTCGTTGTTGCCGTTGGCGAAGTAGGCCTGAGCCTCGTCGCTGGCCAGGTACTCCAGGAACTTGACCGCCGACTCCTTGTTCGGCGCGTGCTTGAGCATGCCGCCGCCCGAGATGTTCATGTGCACGCCCTGGCTGTCCTGGTTCGGCCAGACCACGCCGAGCTTGTCCGCGACCGCCTTGTCCTCGGGCTTGGTCGACTTCAGCAGGCGCGCGATGTAGTAGGTGTTCGAGATCGCCAGATCGCATTCGCCGGCGGCCACGGCCTTGAGCTGGTCGGTGTCGCCGCCCTTGGGCGTGCGCGCCAGATTGGCCACCACGCCCTGCGCCCAGCGCTCGGTCTTCGCTTCGCCGTCATGCGCGATCAGGCTGGAGATCAGCGACAGGTTGTAGACGTGGCCGCTGGAGCGCGTGCACAGCTTGCCCTTCCACTTCGGGTCGGCCAGGTCCTCGTAGGTCTTGATGTCGCCCGGCTTGACGGTGTCCTTGTTGTAGGCGATCACGCGGGCGCGCGCCGAGAAGCCGAACCATTCGCCGTTGGGATCGCGGAAGTTGGCGGGGATGCGCGACTCGAGCACCTTCGACTTGACCGGCGCGAACACGCCGGCCTGCTGGGCACGCCACAGGCGGCCGATATCGACGGTGATGAAGACGTCGGCGGGGCTGTTGGCGCCCTCGCTCTTGATCCGCTCGAGCAGCGGGTCTTCCTGCCCCTCGATGCGATTGATCTTGATGCCGGTCTGTTTGGTGAAGTTGCTGTACAGCGCCTCGTCGGTCTGGTAGTGCCGGGCCGTATAGAGGTTCAGCACCTTTTCCTGGGAGCCCTGGGCCATCGCGGCCAGGGGAATCGACGCGGCGCTGGCCGCCATGGTGAGAGCTGCCGCCGCGGGCAGCAGACGACGAAACACGTACATGGACTCCTCCGGGCTTTGCGGTTGCGCCGCTGGCCGAATGCCGGCGGGCGAGCGCAAACAATAATGATTCCCGTTTTCGGCGTCAATGTCGGTTTCCCCGCGTGGAACGGCCGCGACAGGGGCGTTCACGGGCGGGAATATCACCAGGCGGGAATGGTCCGCCCCGGCATGGTCACGGCTCAGCCGCTGGCGCGAGATACCAACGCGCCGACCGCATCGGCCGGCAGCGGACCGTGGCAGCCACGTTCCCCGCCGCGCCGCTGGGTCACCAGCCAGACCCGGCCCGGCTGGCCGGTCGGCCGCAGCAGCCAGGCGTCGCCGCGCGCCGCGCCCGGCAACTCCTCCAGCACGCCGCTGCGCTCGGACTGCAGCATGGTCGCGCAGTCGCGCGCGGAGGCGGCCGTGGCGGCGAGGAAATCCGGGTTGGTCAGCACCTCGGCCAGCGTGGTGTCGGGGGCGCGCAGAAAGGCGTCGATATCGAACTGCCGGCTGGCGGCCGCGGTCTTGCCGCCGGCGCAGGCGCCCAGCGTCAGCAGCGCGACCAGCGCCGGCACCAGGGCCGCGCGACGCAAGGTGGCGGGCCTCATTGGCGGATCACGTCGGCGCCCTTGGGGACGCTGAAGCGGAAGGTGTCGGCCGGCAGCGACGGGTTCTTCTGCATCGCCGAGAAGGTCAGCAGCGTGGTGTTGCCGAAGGCGTCGCGCAATTCCATCGCTTCGAGATTGCCGGCCTTGAAGCCGATGCCGATCCGCTCGAACTGCGTGTCCTTGGCCTTGGGCGTCAGCTCCAGCCATTCGATGCCGTCGCGGGTGGGGCCGTCCTTGACGACGAAGCTCTTCTCCAGGTCGTTGCTGCCGAACAGGATCGCCGCCGGGCTCGAGCCCAGCGCGGCGTCGAGCTTGCGCTCGGTGACCTGGTTCAGGTCCTTGTCGTAGATGTAGAGCGTCTGGCCGTCGGCCTGCAGCAGTTGCTCGTAGGGCTTGGTATAGCGCCAGGCGAACTTGCCGGGGCGGGAGAAGACGAAGGTGCCGCTCGAGGTGCCGGTGACGCGCATCGCCTCGCCGGTGCCCTTGACCTGGCGCTGCGTGAATTCGCCGCGGGCGCTCTTGACGGTGGTGACGAAGGTCTTCAACTGATCGGTGGCGGCGGCTTGCGCGGTGGCCGGGGCCAGCGCGGCCCATGCCAGGGTGGCGGCGGTGCCGATGGTGGCAAGGGCGGACGCCAGTACGCGATTAGGCATGCAATCGATCCTTGTGTTGGTGAATCGCGACGATTCGCTTTGATTCGCGTTGATGCGGGACGACTTGCGACTTCCGACCTACGGTTCACGGGCGCGGAAGCGTCGCGTGCGCCGTGGCCTGTCCGCATGATGTGTCGGTTAGAGCGAGGGACCGGCGGTGGATTCCGTCCGCGGCCGTCAGCAAGCGTGACAGGCGTAACGGCATATTACCCGCCGGCCGGCGCGCTACTCCTCGCGCGCGGCGGCGCCGCCGGGTGCCAGGATGTCGCGGTTGCCGTTGCCGGACATCGCCGACACCAGGCCGGCCTTCTCCATGTCCTCGAGCAGGCGCGCGGCCCGGTTGTAGCCGATGCGCAGATGGCGCTGCACCAGCGAAATCGACGCGCGGCGATTCTTCAGCACGACCTCGACCGCCTGGTCGTACAGCGGGTCGGCCTCGCCGCCACCGCCGATGCCGGCACCGCCGCCCAGCCCGTCGACACCAATCTCGCCGTCGACCAGGCCGCCCTCGAGAATGCCCTCGATATAGTTCGGCTCGCCGGCTTCCTTCAGCTTGTCGACCACCCGGTGCACCTCGTCGTCCGAGACGAAGGCGCCGTGCACGCGCACCGGCAGGCCGGTGCCCGGCGCGAGGTACAGCATGTCTCCCATGCCGAGCAGCGCCTCGGCGCCCTGCTGGTCCAGGATCGTGCGCGAGTCGATCTTGCTGCTGACCTGGAACGAGATCCGGGTCGGCACGTTGGCCTTGATCAGGCCGGTGATCACGTCGACCGAGGGACGCTGCGTCGCCAGCACCAGATGGATGCCGGCCGCGCGCGCCTTCTGCGCGATCCGCGCGATCAGCTCCTCGACCTTCTTGCCGACCACCATCATCAGGTCGGCCAGCTCGTCGATCACGATCACGATCATCGGCAGCTTGTCCAGCGGTTCCGGCGCATCCGGCGTCAGGCTGAACGGGTTCGGGATCTTTTCCTCGCGCGCCGCGGCCTCGTCGATCTTCTTGTTGTAGCCGGCCAGATTGCGCACGCCCATCTTGCTCATCAGCTTGTAGCGGCGCTCCATTTCGCCGACCGCCCAGTTCAGCGCATTGCCGGCCTGGCGCATGTCGGTGACCACCGGACACAGCAGATGGGGGATGCCCTCGTAGATGCTCATTTCCAGCATCTTGGGGTCGATCAGGATCAGCCGCACGCTGTCGGCCTTGGCCTTGTACAGCAGCGACAAGATCATCGCGTTGATGCCGACCGACTTGCCCGAGCCCGTGGTACCGGCGACCAGGCAGTGCGGCATGCGGGCCAGGTCGGCGACCACCGGCTTGCCGGCGATGTCCTTGCCGAGCGCCAGCGTCAGCTGCGAGGCGCTCTCGTTGTAGACCTGCGAGCCCAGGATCTCGCCCAGGCGCACCGCCTGGCGCTTCGGATTCGGCAGTTCCAGGCCCATGTAGTTCTTGCCCGGGATGGTCTCGACCACGCGGATCGACACCAGCGACAGCGAGCGCGCCAGGTCCTTGGCGAGGTTGACGATCTGGCTGCCCTTGACGCCGGTGGCCGGCTCGATCTCGTAGCGGGTGATCACCGGGCCCGGATAGGCGGCCACGACCTTGACCTCGACGCCGAAGTCCTTGAGCTTCTTCTCGATCAGGCGCGAGGTGAATTCCAGCGTCTCGGCGCTGACGGTCTCCTGCGACACCGGCACCGGGTCCAGCAGCGACAGCGGCGGCAGGTCGGCATCCTGCAGGTCGGCGAACAGCGGCTGCTGCTTCTCGCGCTCGACGCGCTCGTGCTTGGGCACCGCCTGCGGGCGCACGATCTGCACCGGCGCCGCCTCCTCGATGCGCACGCGCTGGACCTCGACGGTCTCGGTGCGCTCGACCTTGGCGGCCTCGCCGATGATGCGGTCCTGCTTGCTTTCGCGGCGCGCCTTGAAGCCGAGGAAGGCGGTCTCGACGAAGCCGCCGACCTTCTCGCACACCGACAGCCACGAGAAATGGAAGAACAGCGACAGGCCGATCGCGAGCATCAACAGCAACAGCAGCGTGGCGCCGGTAAAGCCCAGCGCGGTCTGCAGCCAGCCGCCCAGCAGATCGCCCAGCACGCCGCCGGGGGCGCGGGGCAGGGCCTCGCGCAGCGGATACATGCGCACCGCCTCCAGACCCATGCTGGCGGCCAGCGTCAGGCCGAAGCCGATCCAGCTGACCACCACGCCCTGGCGTGCCTCGCCGACCTGGTCGGGGAACTCGGCGGTCAGCACGCGCCAGCCGCGCCAGCAGCGGCGCACCAGCAGCACGCCGAGCCAGTAGGCCGAGAAGCCGAAGATGAAGAACAGCACGTCGGCCATCCAGGCGCCGACGCGGCCGCCCAGGTTATGGATCTGCGCCACCTGATTGGCGTGCGACCAGCCCGGATCGGCCTTGCTGTAGCTGGCCAGGATGCACAGGAAGGCCAGCGTCGCGGCCAGCAGCAGGAACCAGCGCACTTCTCCCAACAGCTTGCCGATGCGGGAAGGCAGGACGGAGGGATCGGTGCGGGTGGTCGTGGTGGTTCTGGCCATGCGTGGGTACGGATCGCGGCGCGGCACGGCGCCGTACGGAATTGCGGTGGCGGCATTTTACCTCCCCCGCAGGCTATCGCCGCCATTGGAATTTGCAACAATGCGCCCACGCCGGTCCACTTATAATGCGGGTTTTCGATTACCCATGCCGGCGCGCCGCGCACGCCGGCCACAGGAACGCATCATGGCCAAACACGCGAAAGTGCTGATTCTCGGTTCCGGTCCCGCCGGCTACACCGCCGCCGTCTACGCGGCGCGCGCCAACCTGGAGCCGGTGCTGATCACCGGCCTGGCCCAGGGCGGCCAGCTGATGACGACCACCGACGTGGAGAACTGGCCCGCCGATCCGAACGGCGTGCAGGGCCCCGAGCTGATGCAGCGCTTTCTGGAGCATGCCGAGCGCTTCAACACGGAAATCGTGTTCGACCACATCCATACGGCCAAGCTGACCGAGCGTCCGATCCGCCTGATCGGCGACGCCGGCGAGTACACCTGCGACGCGCTGATCATCGCCACCGGCGCCTCGGCGCAGTATCTGGGCCTGCCGTCCGAAGAGAATTTCATGGGCCGCGGCGTGTCGGCCTGCGCGACCTGCGACGGCTTCTTCTACAAGAACCAGGAAGTGGCGGTGATCGGCGGCGGCAATACCGCGGTCGAAGAGGCCCTGTACCTGTCGCATATCGCCAGCAAGGTCACCGTGATCCATCGCCGCGACAAGTTCCGCGCCGAGCCGATCCTGGTCGACCGCCTGCTGGCGCGCGAGAAGGAAGGCCGCGTCGAGATCGTGTGGAACACCGTGCTGGACGAGGTGCTGGGCGACGAATCGGGCGTGACCGGCGTGCGCATCCGCAATGTGCAGAGCGGCGCCACCGAGGACCGCAAGCTCGCGGGCGTGTTCGTCGCGATCGGCCACAAGCCGAACACCGACCTGTTCGTCGGCCAGCTCGAGATGAACAACGGCTATATCGTGACCAAGAGCGGCCTGTCGGGCGACGCCACGGCCACCAACATCCCGGGCGTGTTCGCCGCCGGCGACGTGCAGGACCACGTCTATCGCCAGGCCATCACCAGCGCCGGCACCGGCTGCATGGCCGCGCTCGACGCGCAGCGCTACGTCGAAGCGCTGAAGTAAGGTCGTTCCGGCTCGCCGCCAGGCGAGCCACCGGCGGCGCCGGATCGTGTTACCTTGCCGGTTTCACGGTCCTGCCCGCCGCCCCGCGGCGGTGCCGCTTTTGCCATCATGAAGCACGGTGCCAGCAAATCCGGCCGCCCTGCCGGTTCTTCCCCCATTCCCGCCCGTACCCGCCTTGGCCTCGACGATCTGGCACGCCTGCGCGACCAGATGAAGGCCGATGCCGAGCGCCGCGAGGCCGAGCGCCTCGCCGCCGAGGAAGCCGCGCGCCAGGCGGCCGCCGAAGCCAATGTGTTCCGCAACAGCATCGGCAATGTCCAGACATTGCGCGATCGCAACCGCGTGACGCCGCCGGCCAGGCGGCCCGAGCCGGTACCGGTGCAAAGCCAGCTCGACGACCAGGCGGTGCTGGCGGCCTCGCTGTCGGATCAGTTCGATGTGGAAAACCTGCTGGAGACCGACGACACGCTGTCGTTCCGCCGTCCCGGCATCGGCAACGACGTGATTCGCAAGCTGCGGCGCGGCGAATGGGTGCCGCAGGACCGGATCGATCTGCACGGACTGCGCCGCGACGAGGCGCGCGAGGCGCTGGCCGAATTCCTGCGGCGGTGCGTGCGGCGCGGCGTGCGTTGCGTGCGCGTGATCCACGGCAAGGGCAACGGCTCGCCCGACAAGCAACCGGTGCTCAAGGGAAAGGTGCGCAGCTGGCTGGTGCAGAAGGAGGAAGTGCTGGCCTTCGTGGAGGCGCGTGGCGCCGAGGGCGGCTCGGGGGCCTTGATGGTGCTGCTGCGCCAGCCGTATGCGTGATGGCCGACTGGCGCGCCTGATCGAACGCTGACCTCGCTGCCCTGTCCCGGACCTCTCTTCCGGACCCCTCTGCCGGGTCTCTCTTCCGGCCCTCTTCCCGCGCCTCCCGCCAGCGGGAGAGGGAGAAGCCCATCGAGGCAGCGAGTCTTCCCGCCTTACACCGCCGCTTCGTCCTGCTCGCCGGTCCGGATCCGGATCACGCGTTCGATCTCGGTGACGAAGATCTTGCCGTCGCCGATCTTGCCGGTGTGGGCCGCCTTGACGATCGCGTCCAGCACGGTATCGAGCTGGCTCTCGGCCACGACCACCTCGATCTTGATCTTCGGCAGGAAGTCGACCACATACTCGGCGCCGCGATACAGCTCGGTGTGGCCCTTCTGCCGGCCGAAACCCTTGACTTCGGTGACCGTCAGGCCGGTCACGCCCACGTCGGCCAGCGCCTCACGCACTTCGTCCAGCTTGAACGGTTTGATGATGGCGGTAATTTGCTTCATGTCGGCCCCCTTTCTGTCGTGATTGATTGATGCAAGATTCTAGCCCGCGCGGCGCGATGGCGCGCCAAAGCGGGCTGGGGATCACCCCTTGTCGTGTCGATTGCCGGCCTTCGCGGCCGCCTTGCCGTTGCGGTTGCCGTTGCTGCCGTTGCTGCTGCTGTTGCCGACGCCGTTGCGCGCAGGCGCGGTGTCCGGAATGCGGTCCAGTTCGGCCAGCCACGCGGTCGACTCGCTGTCGCTGGGCGCGCGCCAGTCGCCGCGCGGCGACAGCGAACCGCCCGAGCCCACCTTCGGCGCGTTCGGAACGCACGAGCGCTTGAACTGGCTGGTGCGGAAGAAGCGATCCAGGAAGATGCGCAGGTTGCGCTTGATGTCGGCCAGTTCGTACTGGTTGCGCGCGACATGGGCCTCCTCGGGCCACTGCCCTGCCTCGCGGTCGCCCCAGGCGTGCAGCGCCAGGTAGGCCACCTTCGACGGCGTGAAGCCGAAGCGCAGCGTGTAGTACAGGTTGAAATCCTGCAGCTCGTAGGGCCCGATCACGCTCTCGGTCTTCTGGCCCGGCTTGTCGTTCGAATCGCCCGGCACCAGTTCGGGGCTGATATCGGTGCCCAGCACGTCGAGCAGCACCTCGGTGCCGCCCGCACCGATCTGGCCCGTTTCGGCGACCCAGCGCACCAGATGCGAGATCAGCGTCTTCGGCACGCTGGCATTGACGTTGTAATGCGACATGTGGTCGCCGACGCCATAGGTGCACCAGCCCAGCGCCAGCTCGCTGAGGTCGCCGGTGCCGATCACGATGCCGTTGTGGTGATTGGCCAGCCGGAACAGGTGGTTGGTGCGCTCGCCGGCCTGCACGTTCTCGAAGGTCACGTCGTAGACCGGCTTGCCGTCGGCGAACGGGTGGCCGAGGTCCTTGAGCATCGCCAGGCAGCTCGGCCGGATGTCGATCTCGCGCGCGGTGCAGCCGACCACTTCCATCAGCCGCCTGGCCTGCTGCAGCGTGCGGTCGCTGGTGGCAAAGCCAGGCATCGTGAAGCCGAGGATATTGGCGCGCGGCAGGCCCAGCCGGTCCATCGCCTTGGCGCAGACCAGCAGCGCATGCGTCGAATCGAGACCGCCGGACACGCCGATCACCACCTTGGAGATGCCGGTGGCCGACAGCCGCTGCACCAGCGCCTGCACCTGGATCTGGTAGACCTCGTTGCAGCGTTCGTCGCGCCGCCTGCGGTCGGCCGGCACATAGGGGAAGCGCTCGACGCGGCGTTGCAGCGGCAGATTGCGGTCCTCGTCGACGCCGAGAACGAAGCCGACCGTGCGGAACTTCGCCACCTCGCCGGCATGGCGGCGCACCGAGTCGCCGAACGTGGTCATGTGCATGCGCTCGCGCGAGAGCCGCTCCAGATCGACGTCGGCGAAGATCATGTGCGAGTCGTCGGCGAAGCGCTCCGATTCGGCCAGCAGTTCGCCGTTCTCGTAGACCAGCGCCTGGCCGTCCCAGGCCAGGTCGGTGGTCGATTCGCCCTTGCCGGCCGAGCTGTACAGATAGGCCGCCAGGCAACGGGCCGATTGCTGCGACACCAACTGATGGCGGTAGCCGGACTTGCCGATCACGATATTCGATGCCGACAGATTGACCAGCACCGTGGCGCCGGCCAGCGAGGCGAACGACGACGGGGGGATCGGTACCCAGACGTCCTCGCAGATCTCGACATGGAAACGAAACAGCGGGATGTTCTCGATCTCGAACAGCAGCCCGGCGCCGAACGGCACGCTCTGCCCGAGCAGGTCGATCTGCTCGACCGTGGCGCAGTCGGCCGCGCTGAACTGGCGCGCCTCGTAGAACTCCCAGTAGTTCGGCAGAAAGCTCTTGGGCACCACGCCGCGCAGCTGGCCGCCGGCGACCACGACCGCGCAGTTGAACAGCAGATGCTGGACGCGCAGCGGCATGCCGACCACCAGCGCGCACGGCAGCGTGCGCGAGGCCTCGACGATCTCGCCGAGGGCGCGCTCGCAGGCGTCGAGCAGGGTCTTCTGGTGGAACAGGTCGTCGCAACTGTAGGCCGACAAACCCAGCTCCGGGAAGGCCACCAGCGCGGCCCCGGCGTCGGCCGCCTCGCGGGCCAGCGCGATCGTCTGCTGTGCGTTGAAGTCGGGATCGGCGACCTTGCAGCGCGGCACGCCGACCGCCACGCGCACGAAGCCATGGGAATACAGATTGAAGAATCGGCTCATCTCGAACACCCTTGTTGTGCGCAGGGCCGGCATGGCGCCGGACAGGCCGGACAGGCCGGACAGATGCAATTCGCGGCCACGGGCGATAATGCGACGTCGGCATCCGCCCCGCATCCACCCGCATCTACTTTCCAGCCGCCGGTCCCGCGGACCTCGGCAAGGCACACCGTGAAAGCAAGCAAGTCCATGCCATCCCACGCAGGCAGCGCCGCCATGCAGGCGGAGCGACCCGAGAATTATCGCACGCGTATCGTCGAGAACCTGGCCGACATCGCGCCGGCCGAATGGGACGGCCTGCTGGCGCGGCAGCCCGGCCGCACGCCTTTCCTGCGCCATGCCTTCCTGCATGCGCTGCATGCGAGCGGCAGCGCCAGCGACGACACCGGCTGGAGCCCGCGCTATCTGACCTTGTGGAAGGACGGCGGGGACGTCGCCCATGGCGAGCGCCTGGCCGCCGCGATGCCGCTCTACGCCAAGGCGCACTCGTACGGCGAGTATGTGTTCGACTGGGCCTGGGCCGATGCCTATGCGCAGAACGGCCTGGAGTACTACCCCAAGTGGCTGTCGGCGATTCCCTTCACGCCGGTGCAGGGCACGCGTCTGCTGGCCGAGAACGCGGTGTCGCGCGAGCTGTTGCTGCAGGTCGCGCTGACGCTGGCCGAGCAGAGCCAGCTGTCCTCATTGCATGTGCTGTTCCCCGACGGGGCCGAGGCCGCGCTGATGCAGCAAGCCGGCATGATGATGCGCCACGGCGTGCAGTTCCACTGGACCAATCCCGGCTATCCGGACTTCGACGCGTTTCTCGCCACGCTGTCGCAGAAGAAGCGCAAGAACATCCGCGCCGAACGGCGCCGCGTCGCCGAGGCCGGCATCGCGTTCCGCCATCTGCGCGGCACGGAGATCGGCCCCGACGACTGGCGGCTGTTCCATCGCTGCTATCGGCAGACCTATCGCGAGCATCGATCGACGCCGTATCTGAACCTGGATTTCTTCGAGCGCATCGGCGCGGCGATGCCCGAGCATCTGCTGCTGGTGATCGCGCGGCGCGACGGGCGCGACATCGCCGCCTCGCTGCTCGTCTATGACGACGATCCCGCGGTCAGCACGCTGTACGGCCGCTATTGGGGCGCGCTCGAACACCATCCCTGCCTGCATTTCGAGACCGCGTACTACCAGCCGCTGGCCTTCTGCATCGAACACGGGATCCGCACCTTCGAGGGCGGCGCGCAGGGCGAACACAAGATGGCGCGCGGCTTCCTGCCGGTCGCCACGCGCTCGGCCCACTGGCTCGCGCACCCGGCCTTCGCCGATGCGGTCGAACGCTTTCTCGCACGCGAGCGCGCGGGCATCGATGCGTATCTGGATGAATTGAACGACAGGACGCCGTATGCAAAGACGGCGGAAGGTGGCGGGGCTGGCTAGCCAGGTGTTCCCCTTCTCCCGTGTGCGGGACAGGATCGGGGGAGAGGGAAAGGCAAGCTGTTCTGCCCAACGCCGTCAGCGCTTGCCGACGCCCTATACCTATACCCTCTCCCCCAGCCCCTCTCCCTCAGGTGGGAGAGGGGAGCCAGCCATCGCGGTGTGCGTGCTGGCGCGGCAAGCGAACCCTCAAACCTTCGCCGCCACCCACTCGCCCACGCCCGCCAGCGCCGCCGGCAGCTTCGCCGGTTCGGTGCCGCCGGCCTGGGCCATGTCCGGACGGCCGCCGCCCTTGCCGCCGACCTGCTGGGCGACGAAGTTGACCAGCTCGCCGGCCTTGACCTTGCCGGTCGCGTCGGCGGTGACGCCGGCGATCAGGCTGACCTTGCCGTCCTGCACCGCGCCGAGCACGATCGCCGCGCTCTTGAGCTTGTCCTTGAGCTTGTCCATCGTCTCGCGCAGCGTCTTGACGTCGGCGCCTTCGAGCTGGGCGGCCAGCACCTTCAGGCCCTTGATCTCGATCGCCTGGCTGGCCAGCTCGTCGCCCTGCGACGCGGCCAGCTTGCTCTTCAGGCGCTCCAGCTCCTTCTCCAGCGCGCGCACCTGGTCCTGCATCTGGCCGATGCGCGGCACCAGCTCGCTCGGCTGCGCCTTCAGCGCGGCCGCGGCCTCGTTCAGGCGCGAATCGAGCGACTGCAGATAGTGCAGCGCGTTGTCGCCGGTGATCGCCTCGACCCGGCGGATGCCGGCCGCGACGCCGCCTTCGACCACGATCTTGAACAGGCCGATATCGCCGGTGCGGGCCACGTGGGTGCCGCCGCACAGTTCCTTCGAGCTGCCGATCGACAGCACGCGCACCTCGTCGGCGTACTTCTCGCCGAACAGCGCCATCGCGCCGCTCTTGACGGCATCGTCGAACGGCATCAGCTCGGCGCCGGTGGCCTCGTTGCGCAGGATCTCCGCGTTGACGATCTCCTCGACCTCGCGGATCTGCGCCGCGGTCAGCGGTGCGTTGTGCGAGAAGTCGAAGCGGGTCTTGTCGGCGTCGACCAGCGAGCCCTTCTGCTGCACGTGGCTGCCCAGCACTTCGCGCAGCGCCTTGTGCATCAGGTGGGTGGCCGAGTGGTTGCGCATCGTGCGCGCGCGGCGCAGGGCGTCCACCTCGGCCGTCACGGTGTCGCCGACCTTCAGCGCGGCGCCGCCGAGCGTGCCCTGATGGCCGAACACATCGGCCTGGACCTTGGTCGTATCGGCCACCGCGAACACCGCGGCGCCGGCCTTCAGTTCGCCCTGGTCGCCCGCCTGGCCACCCGACTCGGCGTAGAACGGCGTGTGGTCGAGCACCACCACGCCGGTCTGGCCCGGTTGCATGACATCGACCGAGGCGCCGTCGACATACAGCGCGACCACCTTGGCATCGTTGAGCACCAGCTTCTCGTAGCCGTGGAAGGTCGTCTTGGCGCCGGTGTATTCGAGGCCGGCGGCCATCTTGAACTTGCCGGCGGCGCGGGCCTGCTCGCGCTGGCGCGTCATCGCGGCGTCGAAGGCGGCCTCGTCGACCGAGACCTGCTGCTCGCGGCAGACGTCCTGCGTCAGGTCCAGCGGGAAGCCGTAGGTGTCGTGCAGCTTGAACGCGAGCTCGCCGTCCAGCATGTTGCCGCCCTTGGCCTTCAGGTCGGCCAGCGCCGCATCGAGAATGCTCATGCCGTTCTCGATGGTTTCGAAGAAGCGCTCTTCCTCGGCCTTGAGCACCTCGACCACGCGCGGCTCGGCCTCGGCCAGCTCCGGATAGGCCTCGCCCATCTGCGCGACCAGGTCGGCCACCATCTTGTGGAAGAACGGCGTCTTGCGACCCAGCTTGTAGCCGTGGCGGATCGCCCGGCGCACGATCCGGCGCAGCACGTAGCCGCGACCCTCGTTGCCCGGAATCACGCCGTCGACGATCAGGAAGGAGCAGGCACGGATATGGTCGGCGATGACCTTCAGCGAGTTGTTGGCCAGATCGTCGGTGCCGGTCTCGCGCGCGGCGGCGCGGATCAGTGCCTGGAACAGGTCGATCTCGTAGTTGCTGTGCACGTGCTGCAGCACCGCGGCGATGCGCTCCAGGCCCATGCCGGTGTCGACGCAGGGCTTGGGCAGCGGCGTCATGTTGCCCTGCTCGTCCCGGTTGAACTGCATGAACACCAGGTTCCAGATCTCGATGTAGCGGTCGCCGTCCTCTTCGGCCGATCCCGGCGGGCCGCCCCACACGTCCGGACCGTGGTCGTAGAAGATTTCCGAGCACGGGCCGCAGGGGCCGGTGTCGGCCATCTGCCAGAAGTTGTCGGACGCATAGCGCGCGCCCTTGTTGTCGCCGATCCGCACGATGCGCTCGACCGGCACGCCGACTTCCCTGGCCCAGATGTCATAGGCCTCGTCGTCCTCGGCATAGACCGTGACCCACAGCTTCTCGGCCGGCAGGTTGTAGACCTTGGTCAGCAGCTCCCATGCGTACTGGATCGCCTCGCGCTTGAAGTAGTCGCCGAACGAGAAGTTGCCCAGCATCTCGAAGAAGGTATGGTGGCGCGCGGTATAGCCGACGTTTTCCAGGTCGTTGTGCTTGCCGCCGGCGCGCACCGAACGCTGCGACGAGGTCGCGCGCGAGTAGGGCCGCTTGTCGGTGCCGAGGAAGACGTCCTTGAACTGCACCATGCCGGAGTTGGTGAACAACAGCGTCGGATCGTTGGCCGGCACGAGGCTCGACGAGCGGACCACGGTATGGCCCTTCGATTCGAAGAACTGCAGGAACTTGCTGCGGATGTCGGAGACTTTCATGTTTGGGGGCAAGGCGTCCCCGCATGGACATCGCAGGGCGCAGTCGGATTGGATTTGCAAACCGTTGATTATACGGGGAACGCGGCCGCAACGGCAGGCTGGACCGGCGGTTGCGGCCGCGCCCCGGCGGCCTGCGCGGCATGCAAGCGACACCGCTGCCGCGGTCCCTGGATGTGCCTCCGGCGACCCGCCGGTGGTACAGTGCTGGCTGTCCGGGCCGGCGGCGGCCCGCCCGCCTGCGCGCCGGTGACCTCTGGTTTTGCCGGACCCGTCTCGCCGGCTCGCTTCACCGGCCCGCTTCAAGGGCCCGTGCTGCCGGCCCGGTTCCGCGGGCCCGTCCGGCGGGACCGTTCCGCCGGCCAATGTCGCCGCCCTGCCCGATTCGCCGTCCAGCCGCCTCACCGATACCGCCTGATATTCCCATGGGAGCTTTAAGCCACCTCCGCGTTCTCGACCTGACCCGCGTGCTCGCCGGGCCCTGGTGCGCCCAGAACCTTGCCGACTTCGGCGCCGACGTGATCAAGATCGAACGGCCAGGCGCCGGCGACGACACCCGCACCTGGGGCCCGCCGTGGCTGCAGGACGAGTCCGGCCGCGACACCGCCGAGGCGGCCTACTACCTCGCCGCCAACCGCAACAAGCGCTCGGTGACCTGCGACATCAGCACGCCCGAGGGCCAGCAGCTGGTCCGCGAACTGGCCGCGCAGAGCGACGTGGTGCTGGAGAACTACAAGGTCGGCCAGCTGAAGAAGTACGGGCTCGACTATGAATCGCTGAAGGCGGTCAAGCCTGACCTGATCTACTGCTCGGTCACCGGCTTCGGCCAGACCGGCCCCTACGCCGCCCGCCCCGGCTACGACTTCATCATCCAAGGCATGGGCGGCTTCATGAGCCTGACCGGCGAGCGCGACGACCTGCCCGGCGGCGGCCCCCAGAAGGCCGGCGTGGCGATCTCCGACCTGATGACCGGCCAGTACGCGACCATCGCGGTGCTGGCCGCGCTGGCGCACCGCGACCGCACCGGAGAGGGCCAGTACATCGACATGGCGCTGCTCGACGTGCAGGTCGCCATGCTGGCCAACATGAACACCAATTACCTGGCCAGCGGCGTCGCGCCGAAGCGCTGGGGCAACGCGCACCCGAACATCGTGCCGTACCAGACCTTCCAGGCGGCCGACGGCTGGATCATCGTCGCGGTCGGCAACGACGGGCAGTTCCGCAAGTTCGTCGAGGCCGGCGGCCGGCCCGAACTGTCGGCCGATCCGCGCTTCGCCACCAATCCGCAGCGCGTGGCCAACCGCGACACGCTGGTGCCGATCCTCGCCGAGATGGTCAAGCCGCGCACGCGCGCGCAGTGGATCGCCGATCTGGAGGCGGCCGGCGTGCCGTGCGGCCCGATCAATACGCTGGACGATGTGTTCGAGGACGCCCAAGTCAAGGCGCGCGGCCTGCGCGTGGACCTGCCGCACCCGAGCGCGGGCGAGGTCAAGCTGGTCGGCAGCCCGATCAAGATGAGCGCCACGCCGCCGCAGGCGGTCCGCCACCCGCCGCTGCTGGGCGAGCACACCGATGCGGTGCTGGGCGAGATGCTCGGCTATACGCCGGAGCGCATCGCCGAGCTGCGGGCCAAGGGCGTGCTGTGACGGGCCGATGTCGCCTGGAATGCCGCCTGGAATGACGCTTGGAATGACGCTTGGAATGACGAGTAGAACGACGGATCGATCGGCGAGTTGATCGACAAGTTGATCGACAAGTCGATCGACGTATTGCGATGAATGACGAGGCGGCGGCCAAGGGGCCGGCCGTCGCCCGCACCGATTCCCCAACCCCTTCCCCACCCTGAACCGAGCCGGAGTACCCATGCAGATCGATGCCTTGCTCGCTTTTCTCCACTTCCTGTCCATCTTCGCGCTGATCACCTTCCTGGTCGCCGAGGCCGTGGTGCTGCGGCCCGGCATCACGCCGGCGGCGGTGCGCCGGGTCGGCATCTACGATCTGCTGTACTTCGGCTCCGCGATGGCGGCGCTGGCCACCGGCCTGCTGCGGCTGTTCTATGGCGCCAAAGGCGTCGAGTTCTATCTGCCCAACCCGTGGTTCCACGCCAAGATGACGGTGTTCGTGCTGATCGCGCTGTGCTCGCTGCCGCCGACCTTCCGCTTCCGCCGCTGGCGCGCGCAGGCCGCCGGCCAGGCCGGCTTCGTGCCGTCCGACGCCGAACTGAAGGCGGCGCGCCGCTGGGTCATGGTCGAAGCGCATCTGCTGATCCTGCTGCCCCTGTGCGCCGTGATGATGGCGCGCGGGCTGGGTATCCGCGGCTGAGTTCCGGCGCTCGCCCTGCCGAGCACGGGACCACGAAGACAACCAGGGTCACCAAGACCATCAACACCACCAAGACCATACGAGGCGCCGGCGGACCCGCCGCGCCCACCGATTCCCAACCTGCTGACTGGCTACCATGTTCAAGACCTTCGCCGCCAACGCGCTGAGCGCGGCCGCCCTTGTGGCGTCCGTCGGCGCCGCCCTGTTTGCCGCCCCGGCGGCCGCGCAACCGCCTGCCGCCGCCTGGCCGAGCAAGCCGATCCGCTTCGTCGTGCCCTATCCGGCCGGCGGCCCGCTCGACACCGTCGCGCGCGCGATCGGCGACAAGCTCAAGGACTCGCTCGGGCAGCCCGTCGTCATCGAGAACCGGCCCGGCGCCGGCGGCAACCTCGGCGCCGACTACGTGGCGCGCCAACCGGCCGACGGCTACACCATCGTGATGGGCGCGGTGGCAACGCACGCGATCAACCCGACCCTGTTCGCGAAGATGCCGTACGACCCGATCAAGGACTTCACGCCGATCACGCTGGTCGCGGACGTGCCCAACGTGCTGGTGATGCATCCGGGCAAGGCGGCCGAGCTGCATATCGAATCGGTGCGCGACCTGGTCGAATATGCGCGCAAGAACCCCGGCAAGCTCGACTACGCGTCCGGCGGCAACGGCAGCGCCGGCCATCTGTCGGGCGAGCTGTTCAAGAGCCTGGCCAAAGTCAGCATGGTCCATATCCCCTACAACGGCGCCGCGCCGGCCCAGTTGTCGGTGCTGTCGGGACAGACCGACCTGATCTTCGACAACCTGGCCTCGGCCAGCGCCAATATCAAGGCGGGCAAGCTCAAGGCCTTCGCCGTGACCACGCCGGCGCGCGCCAGCGCCGTGCCGGAGCTGCCGACCATCGCCGAAGCGGGCAAGGGCCTGGGCCTGGAGAGCTTCGACATCTCGACCTGGTTCGGCGTGTTCGCGCCGGCCAACTTGCCGCGCGACATCGTGGACCGCCTCAATCGCGAGATCGTCGCGATCCTGAAGACCGACGAGATGAAGGCGCGCATGGCCCGCATCGGCGCCCAGCCCGCGCCGACCACGCCCGAGCAGTTCGGCGCGCTGGTGCAGCGCGAGCTGAAGAAGTACGCGCAGATCGTCAAGGCGTCGGGCGCGAAGGTGGACTGACGTGGGCTGACCTGGACTGACGCGTCCGCGTCGATTCACCCGGCTGGCGCAATCGCGGCCCGCTGCCTGTCATGGGCAGCGGGCCGTTTCCTTTTTTGACAGGTGGGCTTCCGCGCGGACCGATTTAACAATGTTTGCGCAAGCTGCGACGCGGTCTCTCCCATACCTTGATGCCACGCCACCGCGGACGCGCGCCTGCATCGAGACAACCACCAGGGAGACATCGTGAACGCCGGCCACATCGACTTCGACATGCCGCTGCCGCCTGCCGCCTGGCACTGTACCTATCAGGTGCGGTGCGGCGCCGATGGGACGCTGGAGCTCGGCAGCAGCTTCGGGATGGCGCTGCGCGCCGGGTTCCACCGCCTGTTCCGTATCGGCAAGACCAGTGCCGACGCGGCACGCAACCAGGCGTCATGGCGCGCGCTGATCGCGGCCATCGAACGGCGCGGCGGCGCCGCGGTGCGCGAACGCCTGTGCCGCGCCAGCCTGGCACTGCCTGGCGACCGCGTGCCCGGGCTGACGATCGCCGACCGGATCGAGCGCGGCACCTATCTGTCGCACGCGGCGCTGCAGCAGGTGTTCGTGCTGTTTCGGCGCGCCGTGTCCGTGGACCGGGCCAATCAACGGCTCTATGCCGAGCTGATGACACCGGCCGCCACCTCGTCGTCGGCGACACCGCTGTACGCGATGCTCGATGGCATCAGCCTGGGGTTGAGCGAGACCGCCGGCGCCGGTGCGCCTTGTCCGTTTCCGGCGACGCGCGCCTACGTCGCCGAACAGCTGAAGCTGGGGCTGCAGGCGCAAACCGCGCGGGCGCGCCGCCGCGATCCGGCCTTGCTCAAGTCCGCGCTGGCCAGCTGCGCCCCTGAACTGGCGGGCCCGAACAACGTCGCTGGCCGCGACCGATGGTTGCGCGAATACGATCGCCGCCTGCGCTCCGGACCGATCCAGCATGCGGCGATGAATTCCGGCGAACGCAGGACCTGCGACCGGGAAGCCGCGGTAGCGGGACTGCTGGCCGAGCTGCGGTACGGGGAACTGATGCGCGACCTGAAGCAGAACGAAGCCCGCCTCGCCCAGGAGCGGTCGCGGCTGGCGAGCGCTGTCGGCAACGCCGAGGGGGAAGCAGTCCGGCACGGCACCGCGGCGCCGGATGCGTGCAACACCGTCGACGCTGGCGACGACACGCTGTCAGGGCTGCTGGCCGCGCGCACCAGGCTGCTCGCCGAACTGAAGGAGCGCGAGCTGTACGACGTGCTGCGCCGCTGCGATGGCGAGCTGGCATGGAACCCGCTCAGCCAGGACATGCCGCACATGCGCGCGCTGATGCAGCGCCGTGCCCAGGCGCGCGCGCAGCTGGACGGCGACCTCGCGGTGCTGAAGCAGCGCGACCTGATCCGGGCCGATCTCGTCAAGGGCCTGTGCCAGGCCGTACGCCAGGAAGTCGATCGCCACACCGCGCGCGGCGAGCGCATGGACGAGTCGGGACTGTTGCGCATCGTCGATGCGAAATTGTCGGCGCCGGCCTATTTGCGGCAATTTCTCGTGGCCCGCAACCTGCAATATCTGCATGACCTCGGCCACGGCCATGATCGTGCCGCAGCCATCGCCGTGCTGGTGCGCGCCAGCGATCGGCACCCCTTTGACGAGGCCACACGGGGCGAACTCGACAGCAGCGACTTCCAATGGCTGTCCGCCGCGCTCGATGCAGGCGAAACCAATGCCGTGCCGCTTGACTACCGGCCCATGCTGACCGGCGCCCGCAAGCTGTTCGCACGCTTTTTCTACCAGCGCTGGCCGATCGCGGACATCTGCAACAGCGTCGCGGCCCTGCTGGACGACTTTGCGGAAGACCACATGCACGCGCTGCGCCAGAGCGCCAGCCATCCAGCGATCCCCCTGGAGACACGCTGGCAGGCCGGCGTGCATGCGCTGCGCGACTGCATCCGCAGCGGCGAGCTCGGGCCGCCCGATGTGATCGGGGCCATCTTTCCCGCGATCAAGCCGTTCCTGCGCGAACGGCACAGGGTGATGGACCATGTGCGCCGCGAAATCCTGCTGGCCGAAGCCAGGCTGGAGGAGTTGCGCGGCCTGTATCCCGCGCTGGCGGACTGGACCGCCAGCGTGCCGGCCGGTGCGGTGGCCGCGACGCTGCTCGACCTGGCCAGCATCCAGGTTACCGGCCGGCTGATGAACGCGCACAACCGGCGCCTGGAGGCCAGGCGTCAGCAAGACACCGGACAGCAAGAGGAGCGGCTCGCGGTCGAGATAGCCCGCAGGCTGAACGCCTCTCTGCAGGAATGGTCCAGCCTGCGCGACGTGTATCGCGCCCGGATGGCCGATCACGGCATGGACGACCCCGAAGCGGACAGCCAGGTAGCGCCCCCTTCCGAGGCGCTCGAACACGGCTTCCTGCAGCAATGGGACCAGGCCGACCGGCATGCCTCGAGGACATTCGGCGAAACCGCCAATGCGCTGGAAAACCGCCTGGACGCCAACATCGCGCAGCTGCGCCAGCGATCGGTGGCGAAGATGGTGGATGCCAAGCGGGATATCGAGCGGGCGCTGCGCGACGCGCTCGAGGGCAGCAGGTCCAGGGCCGGCATGCTGGAAACGGTCTGCGATGTGCTCGAGCGCGCCGGCACGCTGTTGCCGCGCTGGCTGGCAGCGATGAACCCCCACGGCGAGATCGAGGCGAACAACGCCACGCGCCGCAAAGCGCTGGCGTTGCGCGAGGCGGCGGCGCGCGCTGTACCGCTGATTGACAGGATACGGCGCGAATATGTCGAGCCGCTCGTCGATACCGGCGATCTGCCGGACGCCGTTGCCGCGCCATACCGGGAGGACATCCAGGCGGTGCACCGGTCCCTCGATGCCCTCGCCCATTCGCTGCAATGGGTGGTCTCGGCGATACGCATCGCCGGCATGGAGGCGCCGGCCCCGCATCGCGAGGCACGCGAAGCCCGCGATGCCGGCAAGGTGGACCCCTCCAGGCTCCAACTGCAAGGCAGCAAGCTCCCCGTCAGCAAGATCGTGCTCAACCTCTATCGCGGCAAGTTGCCCCCCGTGCTCGGCTGGACGGTGCAGCAGTTGGTCAACATAGGGGCCCTGCGCTGACCCACTGGCTATTGCACTGCGCTGGCCTGCCGCGGCAACCTCAACCCCACCTGCACGATCCGGCCATCCTCCATGCGCACCGCGGTCAAGGTCAGGCCCGCAATCTCCACCGTGTCGCCCTCCACCGGCGGCGTGGCGAAGGCGTTCAGCATCGCGGCCTCCAGCGTCGACGGATACTCGCCCGGCGTCAGATCCCGCGTGCCATACAACCCGGCCACATCGCGCAGCAGCGCGTCGCCCGACAGCACGAAGTCATGCGGCACCTGCTGCCATGCCGGTGCGCGCTCCGGCGTGCGGAACAGCCGGGCCAGCGTCGGCACGCTGCTCGCCGGCGCCAGCACCGAGACCGTATCGCCGGCCTGCAGAACGGCCTGCTCGAGCGGCACCAGCGCCTCGCCGCGGGCCACCGTCATCAGTCGACAACGCGGCGGCAATTCGACGCGGTCCGCGCGCACGCCGGTTACCGCGGACTCGGGCTCGACCTCGAACTGCATCAGGTCCATCGCCGGTGCGCGCGTGCCGTGCAGGCGTTCGCGCGCCAGCGGCTCGGGATACGCGGGCCGCAGCACCCGGCCGAGCCGCGCGGCCAGCGGCACCGTGGTTCCCTGCAGCAGCAGGCTGGCCAGCACCACGGCAAAGGCGATGCGGAACAACAGGCCGGCATCGGGCATGCCCTGCAGCAGCGGAAACAGCGCCAGCACGATCGGCACCGCGCCGCGCAGTCCCATCCAGGCAATGAAGCCCTTCTCGCGCGCGTTGAAGCGGAACGGCAGCAGCGAGATCCAGACCGCGAGCGGGCGGGCCACCAGCATCAGGAACAGCGCCACGGCCATCGCTGGCACCGCCACGTCCCAGATCCGGTGCGGCGTCACCAGCAGGCCCAGCAGCAGGAACATCGCCGACTGGGCCAGCCACGCCATGCCATCCATCGCCCGCATCGCGTCCGGGCTCACGGCGCGGTCGCGGTTGCCGATCAGCATGCCGGTCAGATACACGGCCAGAAATCCGCTGCCGCCTGCGGTCTGCACGATCGCAAACACCATGGCGCCGCCCGAACACAGCAGGATCGCCTGCAGGCCCTCGGCCACCCGAATGCGCTCCAGCACATTGGCCAGGCAATAGCCCAGCGCCAGCCCCATCGCGCCGCCGACGCCGAACTGCACCAGCAGCCGCCACAGCAGCGCGCCACCGCTCAGCCCTTCCGGCGCATGGATCCACTCGATCAGCGTCAGCGTCAGGAAGATCGCCATCGGATCGTTGATGCCCGATTCGATCTCGAGCACGCTGGCGACCCGCTCCTTGAGCCGGACCCCGCTGCTGTTGAGCAGCGAGAAGACCGCGGCCGCGTCGGTCGAGCCGACGATGGCGCCCAGCAGCAGGCCGAGCTTCCAGTCGATCTCGAGCACCCAGGCCGCGAACAGGCCGACCAGCCCGGTGGTCAGCAACACGCCGACCGTGGCGAGCGCCAGCGACGGCCGCAACGCGACCCGAAAGGTCGCGTACTCCGTGCGCAGCCCGCCGTCGAGCAGGATCACGGCCAGCGCCAGATTGCCGACCAGAAAGCTGAGCCAGGTATTGGAGAAGCGGATGCCGCCCGGGCCGTCGACACCGGCCAGCATGCCGACCAGCAGGAATACCAGCAGAAACGGCACGCCGATGCGCGAAGAGAAGGCGCCGACGACGATGCCGAGGGACATCACCACGGCGCCGATCAGGATCACGTGTTCAATGCTTTCCAAACTGGCCCTTGCAACGATTACGGTGGAGGAGGCGGAGACAACCACGCGGCGACGCACCGGCGCACTGACGCACGACGCACTGGCGCACTGGCGCACTGGCGCACTGACGCACTGACGCACGACGCACTGACGCACTGGGCACTGGTGCAGCGGCGCTGCGGGCGCAGAGGCGCACAGGCGCACAGGCGTGACAGCGCAGCATGACGGCCGCCGCGCCGCCGATGATAGCCGACGGCCATGTCGGCCCCCCTTGGCCCGGCGCATCCCCGTCCCGCGCGATGCGCGGGACCGCCTCTGCGCGGACCTAGGGAGATACCCTCACATTGACCAAGTTTGCAGACATCTGAAAGGTCGCTGAAAGGTCGCCGCCTTACCTTCCCCCTGCCTGCGGACGGGGAGGGTGCCGCGCGTGGTTTCGTTGCACCGCACAAACGCTGCAACGGCCCGTCGCGACGCCATGAGACCAGCGCATCGACGCGCGGCTCACAGCACCGCAAGCGCCAGTTTTGTCAAATCGAGGAGAATCATTTTGCGCATACGTAGCCAAAAGGACTTTGCCTCCGGCCTGATGTTCATCCTGGTCGGATTCGGCTTTTCCTGGGTCGCTCGCGGCTATTCGATGGGAACCGCCGCGAAGATGGGTCCGGGGTATTTCCCGTTCTGGCTCGGCGTCGTGCTTGCCCTGCTGGGCGTGCTGGTGCTGATCGGATCGATGTCCAGCAAGGGCGAGGGCGATGAACTGGCCCGCTGGGATATCAAGCTGTTGCTGTGGATCCTCGGTTCGGTAGTGCTGTTCGGCCTGCTGCTCAAGCCGCTGGGCATGGTCCTGTCGGTGATCGTGCTGGTGCTGGTGTCTTCGATGGCCAGCCACGAGTTCACCTGGCGCGGCGCGATCCTGAACACCATCGTGCTGGTGCTGATCAGCATGGGCGCCTTCGTCTACGGCATCAATCTGCAGATGCCGGTGTGGCCGGCCTTCATTACCGGCTAAGGAGCGCCAGATGGAACTGCTAACCAACCTGGGCATCGGCTTCTCGACCGCCCTGACCTTCCAGAACCTGGCCTACGCCTTCCTCGGCTGCCTGCTCGGCACGCTGATCGGCGTGCTGCCCGGCCTGGGACCGCTCGCGACCATCGCGATGCTGCTGCCGATCACCTACACGCTGCCGCCGGTGGCCGCGCTGATCATGCTGGCGGGCATCTACTACGGCGCCCAGTACGGCGGCTCGACCACCGCGATCCTGGTCAATCTGCCCGGCGAATCGTCCTCGGTGGTGACAACCATCGATGGCTATCAGATGGCGCGGCGTGGCCGCGCCGGGGTGGCGCTGGCGACCGCGGGCATGGGCTCGTTCTTCGCCGGCTGCGTGGCCACGCTGATCCTGGCCGGCTTTGCCGCGCCGCTGTCGGAACTGGCCTTCAAGTTCGGCCCCGCCGAGTACTTCTCGCTGATGGTGCTGGGCCTGATCGGCGCGGTGGTGCTGGCCTCGGGCTCGCTGGTCAAGGCGATCGCGATGATCGTGCTGGGCCTGCTGCTGGGCCTGGTCGGTACCGACGTGAACTCGGGCGCGGCGCGCTTCTCGTTCGACGTGCCGGAACTGACCGACGGCCTGAACTTCGTGGCCGTGGCGATGGGTATCTTCGGCTTCGCGGAAATCATCGCGAACCTGGAGCAACGCGAAAAGCGCGAGACCTTCACCGACAGCATCACCAACCTGTTCCCGACCAAGGAAGACTTCAGGCGCATGATCCCGGCGGTGCTGCGCGGCACCGTGCTCGGTTCCGCGCTGGGCATCCTGCCGGGCGGCGGCGCCTCGCTGGCTTCGTTCGCGGCCTACACGCTGGAGAAGAAGTCGTCGAAGTATCCGCACGAGTTCGGCAAGGGTGCGATCGAAGGCGTGGCGGGTCCCGAGTCGGCCAACAACGCCGCTTCGCAGACCTCCTTCATCCCGCTGCTGACGCTGGGCATTCCGCCCAACGCGGTGATGGCGCTGATGGTCGGTGCGATGACGATCCACAACATCCAGCCGGGTCCGCAGGTGATGACCAGCAACCCGCAGCTGTTCTGGGGCCTGATCGCCTCGATGTGGATCGGCAACCTGATGCTGATCATCCTGAACCTGCCGCTGATCGGCATCTGGGTCAAGCTGCTGAAGGTGCCCTACCGCTTCCTGTACCCGGCCATCCTGACGTTCTGCTGTATCGGCGTCTACTCGGTCCAGAACACCACCTTCGACGTGTTCCAGACCGCGGCCTTCGGCGTGGTGGGCTATCTGTTCCTGAAGCTCAAGTGCGAACCGGCGCCGCTGCTGCTCGGCTTCGTGCTCGGACCGATGATGGAAGAGAACTTCCGCCGCACGCTGCTGCTCTCGCGTGGCGAGTTCACGGTATTCTTCACCCGTCCGCTGTCGCTGAGCCTGCTGATCGCCGCCGCGATCCTGGTGCTGATCGTGGCCCTGCCGTCGATCAAGGCCAAGCGCGAGGAAGCGTTCCAGGAAGAGTAAGAAGCAACACGCAACACGTGAAACGGGGTGCCAGCCGGCACCCCGTTTTTTTTTGGGGGGGTCGGGTCGAACGCCCCCTAGCGCGGCTCGCAGAACAGCGCCGCGCAGGCGGCCCGGATCGCCTCGGTGATGTGCCGGCGCGAATGATCGCGCCGCTCCAGCATGCCGATGGTGCGCCATACCGGCTCGCCGCCCGCCTCCAGTGGCAGCACCCGCAGCGCCTCGTCGTCGCGCCAGCGCGCCCGCTGCAGCAGCGGCACGACCGTCACGCCGACCTGCTGCCGCACCAGTTCGACCAGCGCCTCGATCGAATTGAGTTCGAGGAATTCATTGACACGCAGGTGCGCGCGCCGCAGGGCCCGCTCGACCAGCATGCCGGTCAGCTGGGTCCGGTCGAAGCGCAGGAAGGCCTGGCCAGCCAGCGCCTGGCGCGCGTCCGTGGCGGCGCTGCCGGCGGCGGCGATCGCCACCAGCGGCTCGCGATACAGCGGCGTCCAGCGCAGCGCCCCCGCCAGCCGGCCCGGCCCCTCCACCACGATCGCCGCATCGAGCTCGCCTGCCTCGACCAGCGTGGCCAGCTCGATCGACTTGGCGCCGACCAGCCGCACGTCCAGCGCCGGATGCTCGGTCTTCATGCTGGCCACCACATGCGACAGGCCGCCCATCACCGACACCACGGCGCCGACGGCGACCGCGCCGGCCATCGCCTCGGGCGTCTCCGGCGCGGCGCGCATCTCGTCGTACAGTGCCAGCAGCTGTCGTGCGCGCGGCAGCAGTTCCCGCCCGCCCGCGTTGAGCACCACCACGCGGCCGGTCCGGTCGAACAGGTCGCGCCGCAGTTCGCCCTCCAGCGCGCGCATCTGCAGGCTGACCGCCGCCTGGGTCAGCGCCACATGGCCGGCGGCGGCGGCGAAGGAGCCGTGCTCGGCGACGGCGACGAAAGTACGAAGGAACCGGATGGTGCTCATAAAGTAAGAGGGAAGCCGTCAGCGCGGAGGCGGCAGACCGGGCCTGAAGCAGCGCGCCTTAAGCAAAACTTGAGAAGCAAGCAAGAAATATTAGCTTTCATTATGTAAAGCTGCACGGAATAATGCGCCATCGGCCGGCCCGCCGGCATCGAACCGACAACGTTCACGGAGATTGAAGATGACATCCTGGCTGCGCCTGCTGGGCACCAGCCTGGCGGCGACGCTGGCCTTTGCCGCCGCGCCCGCCCTGGCCGAGAGCTATCCCGCCAAGCCGATCCGCCTGATCGTGCCCTTCCCCGCCAGCGGCGCGACCGACCTGCTGGCGCGCGCCATTGCGCAGAAGGTCGGCGCCAACCTCGGCCAGCAGGTGGTGGTCGACAACCGGCCTGGCGCCGGCGGCGCGATCGGCTCCGACATGGCCGCCAAGGCCCCGGCGGACGGCTACACGCTGCTGATGGCCACCAGCAGCACGCATTCGATCGGACCGCATATCCATCCGCGCCTGCCGTACAACGTGCAGACCGATTTCACGCCGATCGGCCAGGTCGCCAGCGCCACCAATCTGCTGGTGGTGTCGAACCATCTGCCGGTGAACAGCGTCAAGGAACTGATCGCCTATGCGAAGGCGCATCCCGGCGAACTGAACTACGCGTCCAGCGGCAACGGCACCGTGGTTCACCTGATGGCCGAAGCCTTCAGCGCGCAGGCTGGTGTCCAGCTGACGCACATTCCGTACAAGGGCACCGCGCTGTCGATCGCCGACCTGATCTCGGGCAAGGTGCATATCCTGTTCGACAGCATCGTCACCGGCCTGCCGCACGTGCGCGACGGCAAGCTCAAGGCGCTGGCGGTGACCAGCCCGAAGCGCTCGTCGCTGGTGCCCGACGTGCCGACTGTCGGCGAATCGGGCCTGCCCGGCTTCGTCAGCGAAACCTGGTTCGGCATCTATGGCCCGAAGAACCTGCCGGCCGACCTCGTTACCCGCCTGAACGCGGAGTTCAACAAGGCGATCCAGGCGCCGGAGGTCAAGGAACGGCTGGCCAAGCTCGGCGCCGAGCCGGTCGGCGGCACGCCCGCGCAGTTCGCGTCGGTCGTCAGCAAGGAAAGCGCCCGCTGGGGCAAACTGATCAAGGACCGCAACATCACCGCGGAATAACGCCAAGACCGAATAACGCCAAGAGACAAGAGACACGCCATGCAGACCTTCGACTGGACCAATCCCTACCCCTCCGTGCGCATTCCGCTGTTCGCGCGCAACGTGGTATCGACCTCGCACCCGCTGGCCGCGCAGGCCGGCCTGCGCATGCTGCTCAAGGGCGGCAATGCGATCGACGCGGCGATCGCCGCCGCCGCCGCGATCACCATCGTCGAGCCCGTCTCCTGCGGCCTGGGCAGCGATGCCTTCGCGATCCTGTGGGACGGCAAGCAGCTGCACGGCCTGAACTCGTCGGGGGTGGCGCCGGCCGCATGGAATCCCGAGTACTTCCGCAACAAGTACGGCGAGGAAGGCAATGGCATCGCCAAGCGGCCGATCCGCGGCTGGGACAGCGTCACCGTGCCGGGCGTGGTGGCCGGCTGGGCCGCGCTGCACGAGCGCTTCGGCAAGCTGCCGTTCGCCGACCTGATGGAGCCGGCCATCGAGATCGCCGAGCGCGGCTATGCCGTGCCGCCGATCGTCGCGCACAAGTGGGCCGCCGCGGTGCCGGACCTGAAGGACCAGCCGGGCTACGCCGACACCTTCATGCCGAACGGCCGCGCGCCGCATACCGGCGAGAAGTTCGTGATGAAGGCCGCCGCCGAAACGCTGCGCCGCATCGGCGCCAGCGGCGGCCGGGACTACTACGAAGGCCGGATCGCCGAGCGCATCGCCGCCTTCAGCAAGGAGTGCGGCGGCGCGATGACGCTGGCCGACCTGCGCGACTACCGTCCGGACTGGGTCGAGCCGATCCGCAAGTCCTATCGCGGCTACGAGATCCACGAGATTCCGCCCAACGGCCAGGGCATCGCCGCGCTGATGGCGCTCGGCATCCTGGACAACTTCGACGTCGGCAACCTGCCAGTCGATTCGATCGACTCGCAGCATCTGCAGATCGAGGCGATGAAACTGGCGTTCGCCGACCTGTACCGCTACGTGTCCGACCCGCGCAGCATGGAAGTCACGCCGGAGCAGATGCTCGACGACGCCTACCTGAAGTCGCGCGCCAGGCTGATCGACATGAAGCGCGCCACGCATTTCGACTTCGGCATGCCCAAGGTCGGGGGCACCATCTACCTGACCGCGGCCGACGAGAACGGCATGATGATCTCGTTCATCCAGTCGAACTACATGGGCTTCGGCTCCGGCGTGGTCGTGCCCGGCACCGGCATCAGCCTGCAGAACCGCGGCGTCGGCTTCTCGATGGATCCGAAGTCGCCCAATGTGGTGGCCGGCGGCAAGCGCCCGTTCCACACCATCATCCCGGCCTTCATGACGCGCAACGGCCAGCCGGTGATGAGCTTCGGCGTGATGGGTGGCGACATGCAGCCGCAGGGCCATCTGCAGACGGTGGTGCGCATGCTCGACTACAAGCAGCAGCCGCAGGCGGCCTGCTGCGCGCCGCGCTGGAAGGTCAACCGCGACTTCACGCTGGACGTCGAGGCCACCATGAACGCCGCCACCGTCGCCGGCTTGAAGGACCGCGGCCACCAGCTCAAGTCGGTGGCCGACCCGTACATGGACTTCGGCTCGGGCCAGTTCATCTGGCGCCTGTCGGAAGACCCCGAGCACGGCTATGTCGCCGCCAGCGACAGCCGCCGGGACGGGCAGGCGGTGGGCTTCTGACGGTCCCCCGCTCTCGCTGTCCCCTGGACACTCATTGCGCCGGCTCCATGCCGGCGTTTTTTTTGCTTCCCGACAATGCCTTGTGTATTCAAATCTCTCCATGTATAAACGATGTTGAAACATTCCCACCACGACCCGATACTTGCGCCACAGGAGGCTCAAATGGCCAAAGCAGCCAGACTGACCATCCAGAAATGGGGAAATAGCCTTGCCGTCAGGATCCCCTCCGCGGTAGCGAGGTCGGCGCGCTTTGTAGAAGGACAGGAGGTCGAGGTGCAGGTGGAAGAGGTGGGAGTGACCGTCAAGCCTGTGGGAAAGCGGGCCATGACGCTTGACGAGAAGCTGGCCTTGTTTGACCCGGCCGTCCACGGCGGAGAAGTCATGGTGGCGCCACCGGTCGGTGCGGAGGCGATGTAGCGATGCCGAAGAGCGCGTGGGTACCCGATCGCCGCGATATTGTGTGGATCGAATGCAGCCCGCAGATCGGGCGGGAAATGAAAGACCGACACCCGTTGCTCGTCTTGTCGCCACGAGCGTTCAATGAAAAAACCGGCCTGGTCATCGGCTTGCCGATGACGACGGCCGCCTACAACGAGACCAACCCGTTTGCCATCAAGCTCGAAGGTGTCGGCAAGCTGTCGGCCTACATCCTCGCGCATCAGCCAAAATCCTTCGACTGGCGCGGCCGGCACGCCAAGCCCCATCCCTGGAAGCAGGCACCGCCGGATGCCTTCGCGGCGGCGTGCGAGCAATTGAATCAGATCGTCTGTCTGTGCGGCTGATGCGGGGATGGGAACTGGCCTGATGCCGGGCTAGCGAACTGTATATGGCTCGGGCGCGCCATCGTCCTACACTGGCACCCTGTCCCTACCCGATGCCACCGCCATGTCCAGCTACGCCTTCCGCCTGCTCAATGTCTTTGCCGAATCGACCTTCGGCGGCAATCCCCTGTGCGTGTTCGAGGACGGGCGCGGGCTGGACGACGCGACCATGCAGGCGCTGGCGCTGCAGTTCAATCTGTCCGAGACGACCTTCATCCTGCCCTCGGAGCGGGCCGACGCGATGGTGCGGATTTTCACGCCCGGCTACGAGATGCGCTTCGCCGGCCATCCGACGCTGGGCACCGCGCATGCGGTACGGGCGCTGCGCGGCACCGGCGATGCGCTGACGCTGGAGTTCAAGGCCGGCCTGGTACCGGTGCGCGCGCACGGCGATGTCTGGACCTTCACGGCGCCGCATCGCGGCCAGCCAAGGACCGCGCCGGCGCAACTGCCGGATGCGGAAGTGGCCGCGCTGCTCGGGCTGCGAGCCGATGATCTGGCCGGCTCGCCGATCTGGGTCGATACCGGCGCCGACCAGCTGCTGGTGCCGCTGAACAGCCCGGACGCCGTGCGCCGCGCGGCGCCCGACGGCAGCCGCCTGGACGCCTGGCCAGCCAGCAGCCTCGGCCGCAAGACCGCCTATCTGTTCGCCTTCGACCCGCAGCAGCCGGGGCGCGTGGTCGCGCGCTACTTCTTCACCAAACAGGGCGGCGGCGTGGCCGAGGACCCGGGCACCGGCTCGGCCTGCGCCAACCTGGGCGGCTGGCTGCTGGCCACCGGCCATGCCTTGCCGGCCCGCTACGAGATCGCGCAGGGCGACCTGGTCGAGCGGCCCTGCCGGCTGCGGCTGGAGGTCGATGCCGACGATGGCGAGGGCGCAATCCGCGTCGGCGGCCGCGTGATCGAGATCGGCCGCGGCACCGTCACGCTGTAGACTTTCCGTTGCCGCGCACGGCGTCCAACGCGCACGATCCACCCGTTCCGCCGCACTGCGCCCAACGCGCACGGTCCACCCCGTTCCGCCCTGCTCTTCCACCTCGCTCCGACCGCCAATCCGCCATGACCGACCACACCATCACCACGCTGGCAGACCTGGAAACGCACTACGGCAAACCCGCGCCGGCCTCGCTGGCCAAGGAAGTCGATTACCTGCACCCGCACTACCGCGCCTTCGTCGAGGCCTCGCCGTTCTGCCTGCTGTCGACGGTGGCCGACGGCATGGCCGAATGCTCGCCGCGCGGCGACGCGCCGGGCTTCGTCAAGGTGCTGGACGACCGCACGCTGCTGCTGCCGGACCGCCGCGGCAATAACCGCATCGACAGCCTGCGCAACATCCTGGCCGACCCGCGTGTCGGCCTGCTGTTCCTCGTGCCGGGCGTCGACGAGACGCTGCGCGTGGCGGGCACGGCGACGATTTCGACCGATCCCGAGCTGATCGCCCAATGCACGGTCGACGGCAAGGCGCCCTCCACCGTGCTGCTGATCGCGATCCGCTCGGTGTTCTTCCAGTGCGCCCGCGCGCTGGTGCGTTCGCGCCTGTGGTCGCCGGAGGCGCAGATTCCGCGCAGCGCGCTGCCGAGCACCGGCACCATCCTGGCGACACTGAGCCGCGATGCGATCGACGGCCGCGCGTACGACGCCGAACTGCCGCAGCGGATCCGCCAGACGCTGTACTGAGGGCCGTGGGGCTTGGGGGCCGTGGGGCCGTGGGGCCTCGAAGCCTCGAAGCCCCGGGGTCTCGGGTCTCGGGGTCTCGGGGTCTCGGGGTCTCGGGGTCTCGGGGTCTCGGGGTCTCGGGGTCTCGGGGTCTCGGGGTCTCGGGGTCTCCGGGTCTCGGGGTCTCGGGGTTGCGCGTTCTCGGCGGCGTGGCGGCGCGCGTCTCGGGGGCGCGGGACCGCGCGAGCGAGGGGCGCAAGACCACACCTGCCCCATAACCCCGTGTTAAGCCGGTGCGATAAAACGGCATACGACATGGGGAGTGGCGCTCCTTACACTGGGCCTTGCCCGTGCGCTCCACCGTTCGAGCGGCACGCGGCGGGAGGCCCATGAACGATATCGTCGACCTGCTCGAGACCCGGGCGCGCGAACAACCGGATCGGCTGCTGCTGGCCTGGGAGCCATTCGAAGGCCCCGCGCGCGAATGGACGCGCGGCGCATTCCTCGATGACGTCCGCCGCGTCGCCGGCGGACTGGCCCGGCGCGGCGTGCGGCCCGGCGATCGCGTGCTGCTGCATGCCAACAACTGGCCCGAATTCCTGCTGACCTGGTTCGCCTGCGCCTGGCGGGGCGCGGTGTGCGTGGTGCTCAATCCCAAGTCGGCAAGCGACGAGCTGGCCTTCTTCGCCGACCACACCGGCGCGGTCGGCATCGTGACGCAGCGCGGCTTGCCCGGTACGCCTCCTTCCCTCCATTCCGGCGCTCACCACCTGCGCTGGCAGATCGTCATCGATGCGGACGATGCCGACCATGCCGACGATGCGGCCCATGCAATCGGCTTCGAGTCGTTGCACGATGCCCCGATCGAACACGCGCGATTGGACTCGCTTGCGCCCGGCAGCATGATGTTCACCTCCGGCACCTCGTCGCGCCCGAAGGCCGTGGTCTGGTCGCGCGCGAACGCGCTATGGGCGGCGCAATTGTGTGCCGCCGGCATCGGCCTGCTGTCCTCCGATATCGTCCTGATCCCGCTGCCGCTCTATCACGTCGTGGGCCTGGCCTGGAGCGTGCTGCCGGCCCTGCAGGCAGGCGCGGCCATCGTGCTGCAGCCGCGCTTCTCGGCGAGCCGCTTCTGGCCGGTGGCGCTGGCGCGGCGCTGCACCTTTGCCCCGCACGTCCAGTTCACCAGTGCGGCGCTGTTCCGCCAGCCGGTCCCGCCGGCCCACCATTTCCGGCTGTGGTGCAACTCGGTCTGGCTGCCGGACCACGAGCGGCATTTCCGCGTGCCGATCCTCGGCTGGTGGGGCATGACCGAACTGGTCGCGCCCGGCATCCTGGGACGCGCGAACCGGCCGGTCGCCCCGGGCGCCATTGGCCTGGTCGCACCGGGCTATGCGGCCCGGATGGCAGACAGCCACAGCATGTCGCTGGCGCCGGGCGAGGTCGGCGAGCTCGAGATCCTCGGCGAGCGCGGGCGGACATTGTTTGCCGGCTACTTCAACGACGAGGATGCCAACGCCGCCGCCTTCACCGCGGACGGCTGGTTCCGCACCGGCGATCGCATGAAGGTTCACGCCGACGGCTCGATCCAGTTTCTGGAGCGGGCGCGCGATGTGATCAAGTGCGGCGGCGAAGGCGTGTCGGCGGCGGAACTCGAACGCGTGGTCCGCGCGGTGCCGGGCGTGGCCGACGTCTCGGTCGTGGGCCGCGCGGATGGCGCGATGGGCGAGGTCGCGGTGGCCTTCGTGGTGCCGGCCGATCCGAACGCTGCCGCCGAAGCGTTGTCCCGCGAGATCGACGCGGCCTGCCGCGCGCAGCTCGCCGGCTTCAAGGTGCCGCGCGAGATCCGGTTTCTGGCCAGCCTGCCGCTGGTCGGCATCAACAAGGTCGCCAAGGGCCAACTGCGCCGCCTTGCCGCTCGGACCGACACCGACACCGACACCGACACCGACACCAGCACCGGCACCAGCAGCACCGGCACCGGCTCCGGCACCGACACCAGCACCGGCACCAGCAGCACCGGTACCGGCTCCGGCTGCGGCACCAAGACCGTGACCGACGACCGCGACCGCGATTTGCCAGCCCGAGCCAAAGGAGGCCCAGCATGAAAGCCATCGTCACGCTCCTGTCCATGATGCTGGCCTGCGGCGGCTCGGCGCTGGCCGAGGAGTTTCCAACGCGCACCGTCACGCTGGTGGTGCCGGCCGCGCCCGGCGGACCGAGCGACGCGCTGGCGCGCACGCTGGCCGAGAAACTGAAGACCACGCTCGGCCACAGCGTCGTCACCGAGAACCGCGGCGGCGCCAACGGCACCATCGGGGTCAACTCGGTGGTGCGCAGCAAGGCCGATGGCCATACGGTGCTGTTCTCGGTCGACGGGCCGCTGACCACCATTCCGGCGCTGATGCCGGACACGCCCTACGATGCGTCGCGCGACCTGATGCCGGTGGCGATCGTCGGCGATGGCGGCGACGTGGTGCTGGCGGTGCCGGCGGATTCGCCCGCGAAGACGGCGCAGGAACTGGCGGCGCTGCTGCGCCAGCGGCCGGACAAGGCCAACTATGTATCGTCCGGCGCCGGCTTTCCCAGCCATGTCGTCGGCGAACTGTACAAGCGCGAGGCCAAGGCATCGGCCCAGCATGTGCCGATGAAGGGTGCCGGCGCGGCGATGGTGGAACTGCTGTCCGGCCGCTACAGCTTCTCGTTCCCGCCCGCGAGCCTGGCGATCTTGCAGCAGAAGGCCGGCAAGATCCGCGTGCTGGCCGTGGCGGGCGAGCGCCGCAACACGCTGTTCCCGGACGTGCCCACGCTGGCCGAAGCGGGTTACCCCGATATCGCCGCCCCCGGCTACTGGATCGCGACCTATGTGCCGGCCGCCACGCCGCGCGCGACGGTGGAACGGCTCGCGGCCGCCATCCGCGGCGTCACCCACGCGCCGGACTTCGCGCCGCTGCTGCAGGCGCAGGGCATGGTCGCCTCGGACCTGTCGCCCGAGCAGATCCGCGCGCGCGTGCAGCGCGAATCCGCGTACTGGCGGCGGACCATCGAGCAACTGAACATCAGGATGGAATGAGGCGGCGATGGCCAGTCCCATCGATTTCTATTTCGACTTCATCTCGCCCTACGGTTACTTCGGCTCGACGCAGATCGATGCGCTCGCGGCCCGTCATGGCCGCACCGTGCTGTGGCGCCCTTTCCTGCTTGGCGTCACGGTGGTCAAGATCATGGGTCTGAAGCCGCTGATGGAGACGCCGCTGAAGTCGGACTATCTGCGGCTCGACAAGCCCCGCATGGCGCGGATATTGGGCGTGCCCTTCGTCCAGCGCGATATGCGCGGCGTCAGCTCGGTCAAGGCCTCACGGGCCTTTCTGGCACTGGACGAACGCGATCCGGCGCAGGCGAAGCGTTTCGCGCAGCGGGTCTTCGCCAGGCTGTGGGCGCGCGGGGAGGACATCACGGATCTCGACGCGGTGCTGGAGGAAGCCGCCGCGGTCGGCGCCGATACCGGCTGGCTGGCGGCCGAGATCGCCTCGCCCGAGGGCAAGCGACGGCTCGAAGCGGCGGTGGACCATGCCGTTGCGCAAGGCGTCTTCGGCGCGCCCTTCTTTATCGTCGACGGCGAGCCGGTGTGGGGCGTCGATCGGCTGTGGCTGGTGGAGCGGCTGCTGAGCGAGTCGGTCTGAGAACCGATGCTGGAAGTGCGGGGGCTCAAACGAGGCTTCAAGCGTCCTCAACGAAATCTCGAGCGAGACCCCAAGCGGGGCCTCAGGCGAGACCTCAAACGAGCCCTCAAACGAGACCTCAAGCGAGGCCTCAGCCCGCCGCGCTGCGCGCCTTGCCCTTGGCGGCGGCCGCGGCCGGGGCCCGCTCGGGCCGCGCCCGGATGCCCTCGACCAGCGTACGCACCATCGCATCGGCCAGGCGTTCGCGCGCGTGCTCGTCGGCATCGGCCTCGGGGCGATACCAGATCAGCGACCACTGGATGCCGCCCAGCAAGGTCTTCACCGCGATCGACAGATCGGCATCGGCGGCCAGCGAGCCATCGCGCCTCGCCGCCGCGGCCTGGTCCTTGAACAGACGCTCGAAGCGGTCGCGGCTCGCGATCAGTTCGTCCAGCGTCTGCCGTTGCGACGGCGTGGTCGCGCCGAAGCGATGCATCTGCACGCCCTGCGCCACCACGCTCTCGAAGGTATGGTGTTCAAGCACGGCAACCGCATGCGCGCGCAGCATCGCCGCCAGCACGGTGACGCCATCGCCCTCGACCTTGCGGGCAGGCTCCACCGCTTCGAACAACAGCCGCATGCCTTCGCGATGCACCTCGAAGAACAGGTCGATCTTCGACGCGTAATGATGGTAGATGCGTCCCTTGGTCGCGCCGAGCCGCCGCGCGACGTCGTCGATGCTGGTGGCATGGAACCCTTGTTCCATGAAACATTCGGCGGCCTGGATCAGGATTTCCTGCTTGCTTGGGGTCATGCCGCCCCTCCCCGGGCGATATCGCGAAACAGTTCTCTGGCGTAGCGGCGGAAGTCCACCTCCAGCGTATAGCGCGCCGAGCCGACGAAGCGGCGCGACACGTAGCGCCGATTGGCATCGATCTCCGCCATCATGCCGTGCGGGCCCGGCAGCCGCACCTCGTTGGCGAGCACCGCGGCCAGCCATTTGCCCTGGATCTCGACCAGCGGAATGGTCGGGCCGATCGGCTGCACCAGCCCGAGCAGGAACAGCCCGTGCCGCCCCGGCGGCATCATGCGGCGATAGAGTTCCGCCTTGCCGTCCGCGACCTCGAACACCTGCCGATCGAGAAACGGAAAGCTGGCCCGATAGCCGGTGGCGTGGATGATCGCATCGACGGCCTCGCGCGTGCCGTCCTCGAACTCGACATGGTGGCCATCGAGCCTGCGGATGTTCGGCTTGATGCGGATCCAGCCATGACCGCAGTACGGGATCAGCTCCTGGCTCAGCGTCGCATGCTCGCGCCAGATCTCGTGGCGCGGCCGCGGAATGCCGACGCGCGCCTGGTCGCCGGTAGCCAGATACGCGAGCCAGCGCACCAGCATGCGGGTGACGCGCGTCGGCAGATGCAGGCGCCGCGCGAAGAAGGCCGACCAGCGATCGGTCGGATGGCCCATGATGTATTTCGGCATGATCCACGCGCTGCGCCGCGTGGAGATCCACGTCTGCTTCGCCGACTTGCAGACGTCGACGGCGATGTCGACCGCGGAATTGCCGATGCCGACGATCAGCACGTTCCTGTCGCGGAACGGCTCGGCGGTGCGGTAGTGATGCGAATGGATCTGCTCGCCGGAAAACGCGCCGTCGAAGCTGGGCCAGCGCGGGTCCCACAGATGGCCGTTGGCGACGATCACCGCGCGATAGCGCCGGCTGCTGCCATCCCCGAGCGTGACGCGCCAGCTGCCGTCGCCGGCCGGCTCCACGCGCTCGACCCGCGTGTTGAAGCGGATATGCGGCGGGATGCCGAAGCGCTCGGCATAGGCTTCCAGATATTCGATGACCTCGTAGTGCGACAGGAAATCCGGATAGTGGTCGGGGATCGGGAAATCGGAATAGCCGAGGTTGGTGCGGCTGGTATCGATATGCAGGCTGCGATAGGCCGACGACATGCCGTTGTCGTTTTCGTAGCGCCACATGCCGCCGATCTTCGAGCCCAGTTCGAAGCAATCGAACGCGATGCCCTTCTCCTTCAGCGCCTTGGCGGCGGTCACCCCGGACGAGCCCGCGCCGACGATGCAGACCGGCAGCGCGGCAACCTCGGGCGACAGCCGGTCGTCGAAGCGCATCGGGGTGTCGGCCTGCCGCTCCTGTTCACTGGTGGAGAGCGGGCCGCTGCGGCGGAATCCGATCGCGGGGTTCCTCATGCCGTCCCCTTGCCGCGCAGGGACGCGCCGAGGTTGGCGCCGAGGTTGGCCCCGAGGTCGGCCCCGAGGTAGGCCCCGAGGTAGGCCCCGAGGTAGGCCCCGAGGTAGGCGCCGAGAATCGCGTCGAAATCGGCATCGGCATGCAGGCCCAGCGCGCTGGCCCTGTCCGACGTGAAGGCCCGCGGCCACCCGTCGACCACCCGCTGGAGCGCGGGGTCGGGCTCGTAGCGGACCCGCGCCGCGGCTTCATCGCCGGCCACGCGACGCAGCGCGGCGACCATCTCCGCGACGGTGATCGACAGCGACGGCAGGTTGAGCGCCCGGTCGTGCGGCAGTCGTTCCGCCGGAAGATCGTGCATGGCGATCAGGGCGCGGGCCACGGCCTGCGCCGACG
This sequence comes from Cupriavidus sp. DB3, assembly GCF_020418465.1. NCBI lineage: Bacteria > Pseudomonadati > Pseudomonadota > Betaproteobacteria > Burkholderiales > Burkholderiaceae > Cupriavidus > Cupriavidus sp. DB3. The sequence goes on from NZ_JAIZPL010000005.1 coordinate 233,213, forward strand.
CCACCGGCATCCGCGTGTCCGGATGCAGGCCGCAGACGACATCGCGGCCGGCCAGCGGCTCGCGCACGATCGCGGCGATGCGGTCGGACACCGCCGGCGATGGCGCGCCGTCGCGGATCAGCACGATCGGCAGGCGCAGCGCGCGTGCGTCGACGCGGCCGCGGCGGCTGTAGTCGGCCAGCAGCAGTTCGGCGATGGCCTTGTGCGTGCCATAGGTCGTGTCGGGCTCGGCGCGCAGGCCATCGCCGACCGTCGCGGGCAGGTCGCCCCCGAAGACCGCGATCGAGCTGGCCAGCACCAGCCGGGGCGGCTTGCCGAAGCCGGCGATCAGCTCGCGCAGGGCCTCGACATGCAGGCGATAGGCGCGCGGCTCGTCGGCTTCGGCCTCCAGCGTCAGGCTGGCCGCCAGATGGAACACGCTGTCCGGCGCCAGGGCCGCCAATTGGGCCGCAAAGCCGGGCTCGGCCAGGTCGCCGCGCAGCACCCTGCGCCGGCACGGCGCGTCGCCGGCCAGCGGCACATCGGCCCGGTCGGCGAGCACCAGTTCCTCGATCCGGCACGGCGTGCCGCCGGCGTCGGCCAGGCTTCCGCGCTCGATCAACGCGCGTTGCAGCGCGGTGCCGATAAAGCCGGCCGCGCCCGTGATCAGAACCCGCATGCCTTTGTCTCCTTGTCGTCGTTTGTTGTCTTTCTTCTGGTCGTTCTTGTCGAAGGTCGGCCTTCGTTGCGAGAACATACTACTCGGTAGGTTTTAGTGCGTCAAAAAAATACCGACGCGGCATGGCGCAGCGTCGGCAGGGAAGGACTGTGGCCGCGGGGCTGCGGCCGCGACCGGGAGCGGACCGGCCTGGACCGGACGGAACCGCCACCGCACGCAAAAAGTCTGCAGGATTTCGACCCCACCTATCTGGCCCCGCCGCGCGGCAGCCACTCCGCCGCGTCGCTGCCCAGCGGCACGGACGGCTGCTCCCAGCGCGCGGGCGTCTCCGACAACTGCGCGGCGTGGCGCACCGTGGTCAGCATGCCGAAACCGGACGGCACTGCTTCCAGCAGGTCGCTGATGTCGTCGATGCGCTGATCCGGCGCCTGCAGCCCCTCCTCGATCCGCCCCAGACCGCGCACCCATTGCGCGGTCTGCGCCAGCGACACGCGCACGTGCCAGCTGCCGCCCTCGGTGGCGCGCCGATGCAGCGCCGCCATCGCTCCCACCGCCAGCAGATAGCCGGCGGCGTGGTCGAGCACCTGGGCGGGCAACGGGCGCGGCGCGGCGCTGCCGGCGGCGCGGGCCTCGGCATCGTTGAAGCCGGTCGCGGTCTGCACCAGCGAATCGAAGCCGCGCTTGCCCGCCCACGGCCCGACATGGCCATAGGCCGACAGCGAGACATAGACGATGCCCGGCCGGGCGCGCGCCGCCGCCTCCGGGCCGAAGCCCAGCGCGGCGAGCCCGCCGGGCCGGTAGCCCTGCAGAAAGACATCGGCGCCGTGCAGCAGCTTGTGCAGCGTGTGCTTGTCGTCGGCATCTCGCAGATCGAGCTGGCAGGAGCGCTTGCCGCGGCCGGTGTCGATCACCAGCGGCGCGATCGACGGCAGATGCGGCGCGGTGACCAGCAGCACGTCGGCGCCATGCGCGGCCAGCGTACGGCCGGCAACCGGGCCGGCGATGATCCGCGTGAATTCGAGCACGCGCACGCCCGACAGCGGGCGTGCATCCTGCGCCGGCAGGTCCGGCAAGGGCATCGGCGGCGCGTCGCCGATCCGCTCGATCACGATCGGCGGCAGCTCGCGCAACGCGGCCGCCTGCGGATGGCGATCCCACTCGTCGAAGCTGCGCATCGCCGCGACCACCAGGCCCGCATCGGAAGCGGCGGTCTCGAAGGCCTCGGCGTCCCATTTGCCCAGCGCAGCCTGCACCTCGTCCTTCTGGTTGGCGCAGCCGAGCAGGCGCAGCACGCCGTCGCGGTGATGCAGGAAGTTGGTGTGCAGCCGGACCCAGCGGCCGTCGCCGCAGCGATAGGCGCCCGCGATCTTGTCCCACAGCTCCGGCGCGGGGCCGCCGTCGACGCGCAGATAGCGTTCGCTGCGAAATTCCGCGATGGCGTGGCGCATGTCCACGGCGACCTGCTGCCAGCGGCCGGTGCGATGCTGCCACAGCGCGGCGGCGGCCAGCGCGGAAGCGGCCAGGCTGGCCTGCGCGGCGGTGCCGACCGCGAACGACGACGGCAGCACCGGTTCGGCGCCGCTCAGCCGCGCCTGCGCAAGGGCGGCCTCGGGCAGGCCGGTGACGCGCCACAGCGCGGCAAGGGTGGCGGCGGGATCGGGCGATGGCATGGCGCTCCTCGTGAACGATGGGGGTGGGATGGCAATGCGATGGCGACGGTGGGGTCGGCACATCGAATCGGCAAATCGAATCGGCAAATCGAATCGGCAAATCGAATCGGTGGCTGCAGCGCGGGCGCGCGCGGCCGGGCCGCTTCGGGATGCACAGGAACTCCATGCTAGCGCGCCGCCCAAGATTGCGCGCGCGGCGGATGCGCCGGCACGGTAAAATCACCGGTTCCCGCCAACCTGCCGGGCCCTCCGGGGCGCCGGCGCGCTGGCCCGGCGCAAATCTGCGCCGTTCCTTACCACGAATTCGAATCCGCCCTGTAGCCGGCCGCGCGACCCGCGGCCCAACCTGGCCAAACCATGAGCCACGACCCGAAAGCCCAAGACAGCACGCCCGCCGCCTCGAACTTCCTGCGCAGCATCATCGACCAGGATCTGGCCGCCGGCACCTACGCCGGCCGCACCGACGCGCAGGGCCGGCCGCTGCCCGCCGTGATCACGCGCTTCCCGCCGGAGCCCAACGGCTATCTGCACATCGGCCACGCCAAGAGCATCTGCCTGAATTTCGGCCTGGCGCGCGACTACGGCGGCCGCTGCCACCTGCGCTTCGATGACACCAATCCGGTCAAGGAAGACACCGAGTACGTCGATTCGATCATCGACGCGGTGCACTGGCTCGGCTTCAGCTGGGACAGCAACGATGCGCAGGGCGGCCCGCAGGCCCACCTGTACTACGCCAGCGACTACTTCGATCAGCTGTACGCCTTCGCCGAGAAGCTGATCGAGCGCGGCGTCGCCTATGTCGACAGCCAGAGCGCCGAGCAGATCGCCGCCAGCCGCGGCAACTTCGCCGAGCCGGGCACGCCTTCGCCCTACCGCGACCGCAGCGTCGAGGAAAACCTGCAGCTGTTCCGCGACATGCGCGCCGGCAAGTACGCCGACGGCGAGCACGTGCTGCGCGCGAAGATCGACATGGCCGCGCCGAACATCGTGATGCGCGACCCGGTGCTCTACCGGATCCGCCATGCGCACCACCATCGCACCGGCGACAAGTGGTGCATCTATCCGATGTACGACTTCACGCATTGCATCTCGGATGCGATCGAGAACATCACGCACTCGCTGTGCACGCTGGAGTTCGAGAACAACCGCCCGCTGTACGACTGGGTGCTGGCCCAGCTGCGCGATTGCGGCCTGCTGCGCGAGCCGCTGCCGCATCAGTACGAATTCGCCCGGCTGAACCTGACCTATGCGATCACCAGCAAGCGCAAGCTGCTGCAGCTTGTCAACGAGGGCCGCGTCGACGGCTGGGACGATCCACGCATGCCGACCATCGTCGGCATCCGCCGGCGCGGCTATACGCCCGAATCGATCCAGCTGTTCTGCGATCGCGTGGGCGTGGCCAAGTCGGACAGCTGGATCGACATGAGCACGCTGGAAGGCGCGGTGCGCGACGACCTCGATGCGCGCGCGGCGCGCGGCGTGGCGGTGCTCGATCCGCTCAAGCTGATCCTGGACAACTACCCGGAAGGCCAGAGCGAGGAGTGCTCGGCGCCGGTCCATCCGAAGCAGCCCGAGCTGGGCAAGCGCGTGTTCCCGCTGTCGCGCGAGCTGTGGATCGAGCGCGAGGACTTCAACGAGAACCCGCCGAAGGGCTATTTCCGGCTGTTCCCGGGCAACAAGGTGCGGCTGCGCTACGGCTACGTGATCGAATGCACCGGCGTCGACAAGGACGCCGACGGCAATGTCGTCGCCGTGCACGCGAACTACCTGCCGGACACCAAGAGCGGCACGCCGGGCGCGGACAGCGTCAAGGTCAAGGGCAACATCCACTGGGTCAGCGCGCAGCACGCGCTGCAGGCGGAGGTGCGGCTGTACGACCGGCTGTTCAACGACCCGCATCCGGATGCCGGCGGCAAGAACTTCCTCGATGCATTGAACGCGGACTCCAAGCGCGTGGTCACAGCGTATCTGGAGCCGGGCCTGCGCGAGGCCAGGGCCGAGGACCGCTTCCAGTTCGAGCGGCACGGCTATTTCGTCGCCGACCGCGTCGACAGCCAGCCGGGCCGTCCGGTCTTCAACCGCATCGTCGGACTGAAGGACAGCTGGGGCAAGTAATTGCCGCGGCCCACGCCGGCGCGCCGAGGAATCGGCGCCCGGCGCCATCTCCAACCCCAAACTTCATCATGCAGACCCTGACCTTCCCGCTGGACCGCGAGCACATCGCGCTGAACGATCTGCTCAAGCTGGCCGGCGTGGCCGACAGCGGCGGCGCCGGCAAGGCGCTGGTCGCTGCCGGCGAGGTTGCGGTCGACGGTGTGCCCGAATCGCGCAAGACCGCCAAGATCCGCGCGGGCCAGGTGGTGACGTTGCCTGGCGTGACGATCCGGGTGGTGGCGGCCTGAGGGCTGCTTGGGAGCCGAGCGCTGCTCGAGACCACCCGAGGGCCGCTCGAGGGCCGCTTGAGCGCCGCTCGAGGACCGCTTGAGCGCCGCTCGAGGACCGCTCGAGGAGCACTCGGAGGCAACTCGAGCGCTGCTGGAGCAGGATCCGGGCACCACATAAGCGCCCCATCGGGCGCTATCTCGCTACGTGACCGCCGGCGATGCGCCGACGACAGAACCAAAGGACAACGCCATGCCGATCGCTTTCTGGTGCGTGCTGATCGCCGGCATCCTGCCCATCGTCACGGTGGGCATCGCCAAATGGGGCGCGCCCGGCTTCGACAACCACGATCCGCGCGCCTGGCTGGAGCGGCAGACCGGCCGCGCCCGCCGCGCGGACCTCGCCCACCGCAACCACTTCGAGGCCTTTCCGCTGTTCGCCGCCGCGGTGCTGTGCGCCAGCCACCTGCAGGCGCCGCAGGCGCGCATCGACGAACTGGCGGTCGCCTTCATCGTGATCCGCGTGCTCTACACCGTCTGCTACCTGGCCGACCGCGCCACGCTGCGTTCGCTGTGCTGGACGCTCGGCTTCCTCTGCGTGCTGGGCATTTTCCTGCTCCCCGTGCTGGTGCCCTGAAGGAGACCGTTGACTTCTGTCACAGGTCGACCCGGCGACACCTGAAATCCCGAAATCTTCTGTAGAATCAGCGCTTTGCAAAATTTGGCCCCGGCTCTTTCGCCCGGGTGCGACGGGACGGGGAATCATGATCGGGATTGGACTGGGGGATGTGGTGGCGGCTTCGCTCGCTGCCGCAGGGGCGTGCTTGATCTGCAGCATTCCGCGCGATTTTGTCGGCCATCTGCGCAACTTCCCCGCCTGGGTGATGCGCACCTACGGCCGCCGCGCCCTGGTGATCCCGGTGCTGGTGATGCTGGTCGTCGGCCGCCTGGTCGAGCTCGGCGTCAACGGGCAGATCGACAGTCCCGCCGGGCAGGCGATGGTGATCGCCGCCGCCTTCCTCGCGCTGGTGATCGCCTCCGCGGTGCTGCGCTTCTACTTCAGCGATTACCGCAAGTCACGCTGACCGCCGCGCCGCGCCGCGCGTGCGGAGCATCCCGCGCGCGGGCGCCGTCGATTCCGCAGTCGATCCCGCTGCGGTTTCCTTTGCCGCCTTCTCTGCCGTTTGTGCTGCGGTGTCGGCTGCTGGTTCCGGCACCCTTCCCTTCCCGCTTCCTCACCATGCCATCCGCACCGTCATGCAGGCGGTGATCGGGTAACATGCGCGCTTTGCCGGCCATGCCGGGCATCCTGCCCGCGCCATCGGCCGGCGCGCCGCCTCCCTCTTCCCCCATGGCCCTGAAGTCCACCATCTGCAAAGCCGAGCTGTCGATCTCCGATATGGACCGGCATTACTATGGCACCCACGCGCTGACCGTCGCGCAGCACCCGTCCGAGAACGACGCCCGCATGATGGTGCGGCTGCTGGCGTTCGCCTGCGAGGCCAGCGAGACGCTGAGCCTGACCCGCGGGCTCGACGAACCCGACGAGCCGGACCTGTGGGAGCGCAGCCTGACCGGCGAGATCGAACACTGGATCGACCTGGGCCAGCCCGACGAGACGCGGCTCAAGCGCGCCGCCTCGCGCGCCGCGCGCGTGACCGTGTTCGCCTACCAGCCCGCCAGCGCGCGCGAATGGTGGAAGGGCATCGCCGGCAAGGCCGGCAAGCTGCGCAACCTGACCGTGCATGCGGTGCCGGGCGAGGCGGTCGACGCGCTGGCCGGCATGGCCCGCCGGGCGATGCGGCTGACGGTGACGATCCAGGACGGCGAGATCTGGTTCAGCGACGACGAGCGCAGCGTGCAGCTGCGCCTGGATACCTGGCAACGGGCCGACGCCTGACGCCTGACGTCTGACGCCAGACGCCAGACGCCAAACCCCTCAACGCTTGCGGGTACACTGCCGGCTCGGCAGCACCGCGCGCGCCAGCCATGGCCGCGCGGCCCGTGCGCCGAATCACCACGCGCATCGCGGCCCCCCAGGCCGCGCCGCGCAGTCACACAAAGGAAAGACCGATGATCACCACTCCTTCCGGCCTGCAATACGAAGACACCGTGACCGGCCAGGGCGCCGAAGCGACCGCGGGCATGCACGTCACCGTCCATTACACCGGCTGGCTGTACGAGAACGGCCAGGCCGGCCGCAAATTCGATTCGAGCAAGGATCGCAACGATCCCTTCGTGTTCCCGCTGGGCGCCGGTCATGTGATCCGCGGCTGGGACGAAGGCGTGCAGGGCATGAAGGTGGGCGGCACGCGCCGGCTGGTGATTCCCGCCGACCTGGGCTATGGCGCACGCGGCGCCGGCGGCGTGATTCCGCCGAACGCCACGCTGCTGTTTGAAGTGGAACTGCTGGCCGTCTGAGGCGGTTGACGCTCCAGAAAGACTGAGCCGGCAGGCCGGCTCAGAAGCCGATCGACGCGTTGCCGACGTCGACGCGGACCCGATCGCGGCCCAGGATATGCGCGGCATGCCGCGCGTACTCCCGGGCCCAGTCCGGATCGCCGGTGAAGCGCTGCTCGCCCGAGAAGCGCGCCACGCTGAGGATCTTGTCGATGACCAGCACCTTGCCCACCGGGCTGGAAGCCTGGCAGTCAAGCTCCGCATACTCCCGATCGAACCAGCGCCAGCCGGCATCGTCGCTGATGCCCGCAAGTTCGGTATCGCCGATGGTGAACTCGAATTCCTTGCCGGTGCCGAAGGCCACCGTAAGCGTTCGCGCCATAGTCCATCCCTCCTGGTAGTTGGCAGCCATTGTAAGGACGGCGCAACATCGGCCGCCACCCCGCCGGCAGCGGGTGGCGCCGTACCGTTGCCCCACGCCGACATCCCACCGCCATGTGGTGTAGCAAGCCTCCCGCTGCCCGGCTTTGCATTATGCTTGCACCATGGCCATCACCCGACAAGATCTCGAAGCGGACCGGCTGCGGACCACGCTGGGCGGTACCCCGGTGGCTTCCTCGCTGCTGTCGGAAGACGCGCTCGAGCGCTCGTTGCGCTCCACGCTCGATCACCGGCCCGACCAGCCGGACATGCACGGTGACGTCTGGCTGTTCGGCTACGGCTCCCTGATCTGGAACCCGATGGTGGTGCACACCGAGCGCCGGCTCGCGACCGTGCACGGCTATCACCGCGGGTTTTACCTCTATTCGCGCATCAATCGCGGCACCTGGGACAACCCCGGGCTGGTGCTGGGCCTGGACCGTGGCGGCAGCTGCCACGGCATGGTGTTCCGCATCCCCAGCCATGTGGTCGAGCAGGAATTCCGCGTGCTGTGGCGCCGCGAAATGATGACCGGCGCCTACCATCCGCGCTGGCTGCGCGTGAAGCTCGATGGCGAGGCGGCCCCGCAGCGGGCGCTCGCCTTCGTGATGAACCGCGCCCACGAGGCCTATGCCGGCCGCCTGCCCGACGAGCGCGTGGTCACCTGCCTGCGGCGCGCCACCGGCCTGTACGGCCCGGCGCGCGACTATCTACACCAGACCCTGCTGGGCCTGGCCACCCACGGCGTCGACGATCCCTATCTCGGCCGGCTGTGGCGGCAGATCCAGGCCGCCGACGCGGAACCGGCCGGCGAGCCGGCCGCGGACAGCGAACCGGCCAACGCCGCCTGAACCGGAGACCGCCATGCCCGCCCCCGCCGCTCGAGCCCGCCGCCTGATGGTTGCCGAAGCGCTGGGGTTGTCGGGGCTGCTGCTCGGCGGCGCATTGCTGTCGGGGCCGGCCGGCGTGTCGATGGCGGCCCGTCCCGGTTCCTCCGCTCCGGCCTCGCCGTCGTCCTCGCCGCGGCCCGCCACGCAGCCGGGCAGCGCCGGCCGGCCGCACAACGCGCTGAGCGCGCTGAACCGCAATCTGCTGACCGCCGCCTCGCTCGGCGATGCGGCGCTGGTGCGCAAGCTGCTGGGCGCCGGCGCCTCGCCGCATGCCGCCGACGAGCGCGGGCGCACCGCGCTGCTGCTCGCGCTCTATCAACGGCATGGCGAGGCCGCCCGCGCGCTGATCCACGCGGGGGCCGATGTCAATCACAAGGACGACCAGGCCAACAGCGCCTTCCTGCTGGCCGCCGCCAGCGGGCAAGTGGAGCTGGTGCGGCTGACGCTGTCACACGGGGCCGATCCGCACAGCACCGACCGCTATCGCGGCACCGCGCTGACGGCGGCCTCGCAGCATGGCAACCCCGAGGTGGTCAAGCTGCTGCTGCAGGCCGGCGTGCCGGTCGATCATGTCAATGCGCTGGGATGGACCGCGCTGCTGGAAGCCATCGTGCTCGGCGACGGCAGCGCGCGCTACGAGCACGTGGTGCAGCTGCTGCTCGATGCGGGCGCCGACGCCAACCTGGCCGATCGCGACGGCGTCACCCCCACGCGGCATGCGCGCGAGCGCGGCTACAAGACGATGGTGAAGATGCTGATGCGGGTGCGCGGGCACTGAGCGGCCGGGCAGGACGCGCCGCCCCGCCCTGGCGCCGCGCGCCCTCAACCCAGGCGCGCGTTCTCCGCTTCCTGCAACTGGCGCCACATCACCTTGCCGGTCCCCGACTTCGGCAGCGCGTCGACGAACTCGACCACGCGCGGGTACTTGTAGGCGGCCATATTGTCCTTGGCCCAGGCGATGATGTCGTCCGCCGTGGTCTTGCCCCTGGCGTGCGCCTTCAGCACGACCACCGCCTTGACCGTCTCGCCGCGATAGGCGTCGCGCGTGCCGATGATGCAGGCCTCCTGCACGTCCGGATGCTTGTACAGCAGGTTCTCGACCTCGGCCGGCCAGACCTTGAAGCCCGACGCGTTGATCATCCGCTTGAGCCGGTCCGTGATGAAGAAATAGCCCTCCTCGTCCATCCGGCCCAGGTCGCCGGTGCGGAAGAAGGTCTTGCCCTCGAACTCGATGAAGGCCTCGCGCGTCGCGTCCGGCTTGCCCCAGTAGCCCTTGAACACCTGCGGGCCGCAGACGATGATCTCGCCGACCTCGCCCGGCGGCAGCTCCTTCAGCGTGACCGGGTCGACCACGCGTGCGTCGGTGTTGAAGGTCGGCACGCCCAGGCACTGCAGCTTGGGCCGGTCCGCCGGATTGCTGTGGGTCGGCGCCATCGTCTCGGACAGCCCGTAGCCCTCGAGATAGTTCAGGCCGAACTGCTCGCGCAGCCGCTCGGCGATCGCCTGCGGCATCGCCGCCCCGCCGCCGCCGATATAGCGCAGGCTCGACAGGTCGAACTCGGCCAGGTTGGGGCTCGCCAGGAAGTCGATCACCATGGTCGGGATATTGGTCCAGTGCGTGACCTGGTAGCGCGAGATCAGCCGGCCCGCCACCTCGCGGTCCCAGCGCGGCAGCATCACCACGGTCGCGCCGCTGTAGATCGGGCCGTTCATGCCGTACTGCATGCCGGTCACGTGGAACAGCGGCAGCACCGACAGGATCACCGACTCGGCGCCCGAGCCCGACCAGGTCGAGCCGCCGACCACGTTGTGCATCACGGACCGATGGGTATGGATGCAGCCCTTGGGGAAGCCGGTGGTGCCCGAGGTATAGGGCATCACCGCCATGTCGTCGGGACCGGCGGTATGCGGGCCGGGCTGGTGGCCGGCCGCCAGCGCGTCGCGCCAGGCCACGGCGCCGGCGGGCAACGCATGCTCGGCGGTCAGCCAGGCCGGCGGCGCGTCCTCGGGGTGCTCGTGGCGCTCGGGCAGCGCATCGGCGTATTGCGTCACCAGCAGATGCTGCAGCTGCTGGTCCTGCGGCAGCTCGGCGTTGGCGGCCGCGGCGCCGCCGGCCAGATCGGCCGAGCAGATCGCCACGCGGGCCTGCGCGTCGGTGATGTAGTGCTTGAATTCCTCGGCCCGGTTCATCGGATTGACCGGCACCACGACCGCGTCGGCGCGCAGGATCGCGTAGTAGCTGACGATGAACTGCGGGCAATTCTGCATGTACAGCAACACCCGGTCGCCCTTGGCCACGCCGGCCTCGCGCTGCAGCCAGCCCGCCAGCGCGGTGGCCTGCGCCTCCAGTTCGCGGAAGGTGATGGCCTTGCCGAAATAGCGGATCGCGGCCTTGTCGGCATAGCGGCGCGCCGACACCTCCAGATTGACCCACAGCGAGGTCTCGGGCAGCACGATGGCGGTGGGCGCCCGCTTGGGCCAGAACTGGAAATGCGGGCGCGCGGCGGGCTTCTGGGTCTGCATGCGTTTGTCTCCTGAGCGGTCTTTGCAACCGGTTCTCGTGCGTCGTTGCCGAGCCATCGTTGTCGAACGACGGGCACCGGCGCTGCCGCGGCCGGCAAGCAGCCCCGGCGGCGAATCGTCAAGCAATATAACCGAACGACCGTTCTATTTCCAAGGGGGTAGATTCCCGCAAGCGGGGTTGAGATGAGCGGCGCCGTCCCCACATCCACACAAGGAAACGGCCGTGCGGCGCGATTCCGCGCCTTGGGCCGAATCATGCGACCCGCGAGTCCCGGCGACTCCCAAGGATTTCCCGGGACTCCCGCGGATCCACGCGATATCAGGCGAATTCACGAACAGCGAGGCAAGGAATGAGCGACGTCACCCTGCAGAACTTCGACCACGACGTGATTGCGCTGTCGCGCAGCGTCCCCGTGCTGGTGGACTTCTGGGCGCCATGGTGCGGACCGTGCCGCACGCTGGGCCCGCTGCTGGAGAAACTCGAGCGCGAGGCCGGCGGCAAGTGGAAGCTGGCCAAGATCAACGTCGACGAGAACCAGGAGCTGGCCGCCCACTTCGGCGTGCGCAGCATTCCCCATGTGGTGGCCTTCGTCGACGGCAAGCCGGTCGACCAGTTCATCGGCGTGCTGCCCGAATCGGGCCTGCGCGAGTTCATCGCGCGGGTCACGCCGAACCCGGGCCAGATCGCGCTGCGCGAGGCGCGCCATGCGGCCGCCGCCGGCAATCGCCAGATCGCGCGCGAGGCCTTCCAGGCCGCGCTGGCCTTCGATCCCGGCTTCGACGAAGCGCGCCTCGACTACATTGCCTTCCTGCTCGACGGCAATGCGCTGGAGGAAGCCGAGGCCCAGTTCGGCATGCTGACCCCGCGCGCGCCGCAGCAGGATGCCTACGCCGCGCTGCAGACCCGGCTCGAGGCAATGAAGGGCCTGGGCGACCTGCCCGACGAGGGCACGCTGACCGGCCGCATCGCCGCCGACCCCGCGGATCTGCGGGCGCGCCTCGATCTGGCCCGGCTGCTGATCGCCCACCGCCAATACGAACCGGCGCTGGAGCAGTTGCTGGCGATCGTGCGCACCGACCGCGGCTTCGAGGACGATGTCGGCCGCAAGACGATGCTGTCGGTGTTCGAGATGATGGGCGACACGCCCGAGGCGGTGTCGCGCTGGCGCCGGCAGTTGAGTGCGGCGTTGAATTGAGGTGGCGGGGCCGAGAGGGCGCGGTTGCGCTCTCTCCCGGCCCTCTCTCCCGGCCCTCTCTCCCGGCCCTCTCCCCCCGGCCCTCTCCCCTTACCCCGCCGGCCCCTCCACGAGCGTAAAGCCGTTCTGCCGCATATAGGCCACCATCGCGGCGTCCTGCTTGCGCACGTGCAGCGCGAACCAGCCGGGCAGTTCCACCACCAGGCGGCGCCCGGTCTCGAAGTCCCCTTCCTGCTCGACCTTCGCGCGGACCTTGTCGACGATCTCCAGCATCTGCCGGTGCTCGCCGGCATGGCATTGGCGCGGGCCGAAGTTCATCGCCTCCATCCACGCTTCCTCCATGTCGAAGTGGTAGCGCGTGTGGTCGATCCACTCGTCCAGCGCGGCCAGAAAGCCCTCGTCGCTGGCGCGCTGGGCGGCCTGCAGCAGCAGCACGAACTCCGCATGGGTATGGTCGGTGACGGGCTCGCCCAGATGCAGGTCGGCCGGCAGCGCGCTGCTGTCGAGATCGGGCGGCGTGGCCGTGGAGGCCGTGGAGGCCGTGGAGGCCGTGGAGGCCGGGGAGGCCGTGGAGGCCGTGGAGGCCGTGGAGGCCGTGGAGGCCGGGGAAGCGGAAGCGGGAGCGGAAACGGTCATGAAGGCGATCGGTTATGCTGCGCGGAATGCCCGAAGGCACAGGGATACGCGCAAGGATACCGAATCCCGCGCCCGGCGCCCGCGTGGACTCCGCTGGTTGCCCGCGTCGTCTCCGCAGGCCGCCCGCTTCGTTCCCGCTGGCTCCCCGCTTCGTCTGCAGAGTTGCCAGCTGGTTGCCCGCCAATCTTCCTCCCTGCTTCCTCGCCCGCTCCCCTTCGATGCCAAGACTGATCTTCTTCTGCGGACATGCCGGCACCGGCAAGACCACGCTGGCCCATCGCCTGATCGGCCCGCTGATGGAGGCCACCGGCGAACCGTTCTGCCTGCTCGACAAGGACACGCTGTACGGCCGCTACAGCGCCGCCGCGATGGGCGCGCTGACCGGCGATCCGAACGATCGCGACAGCCCGCTCTATCTGCAGCATCTGCGCGATCCGGAATACCAGGGCCTGCTCGATACCGCGCGCGAGAACCTGGCGCTGGGCATCAGCGCGATCGTGATCGGCCCGCTGTCGCGCGAGATCCGCGAGCATCGCCTCAGCGACCCGCAGTGGCTCGCGCTGCCGGCCGGCACCACGGTGCGTGTGGTCTGGGTCCATCTGCCCGAGGACGAGGCGCACGCGCGCATCGTGCGGCGCGGCAATCCCAACGATGCCTACAAGCTGGCGCACTGGGAGGACTATCGGCAGCGGCGTTTCATGCCCGATCCGGCCGAGTATCCCGAACTGATCTACTTCGACAACCTTGCGCCCGGCGAGGCGGAGGTGGCGCGGCTGCTTGACGCGCTGCGGGCCTGAGCGCACGAACTCGTCGCGAAGGGGGACAACGGCGGTTGCCGGGCGATATCGCAGGTATCGGTGCCGCCGCGCCCATCTTCCCGGCCCATCTCCCCGGCCCATCTTCCCGGCCATCTTCCCGGCCCCTCTCCCGCAAGCGGCGAGCGGAGAAAACCGCCAGCCGTTGGAACCGGGCCGGTCAGCCAGGCTGCGCGATCGCGCTCAGCGCCACCGATGCGGCGACGAAGCCGAACACCGCGGTGACGGCCACCGACGAGCCGAAGCCCGCGCAGGCCAGCCCCTGCGGCCCCTGCCGCGGATGGGCGGCGTCGGCAAAGGGCGCCTCGTCGATTTCGCAGGCCTGCTGCTCGGGCTCGGGATAGCGCAAGGGCTCATCGGAATACACCGCCGGCAGCCCGAACGGCTTCTTCGGGTCGCGCGGCAGCCCCCATTGCTTGCGCAGCCCGGCGCGGACCTTGGCCAGCAGCGGGTCCTGGATGGTGCGGGACAGGTCGGCCACGCGCACGCGGGTCGGGTCGAGCTGGCCGCCGGCGCCGCCGCAGGTGACGATCGGCAGCCGCTGGCGCCGGGCCCAGCCCAGCATCGCGATCTTGACCTTGACCGCATCGATCGCGTCGATCACGTAGTCATGGCCGGCCAGCAGCGCCTCGACGTTGTCGGGCGTGACGAAATCGTCGACGGGCCGCACCCGCACGCGCGGGTTGATCTGCAGCAGCCGCTGCGCCATCGCCTCGACCTTGGCGCGCCCATACTCGTCGCCCAGCGCGTGGATCTGCCGGTTGGTGTTCGACGGGGCGATATGGTCGAGGTCGATCAGCGTGATGCGCCCCACCGCGTTGCGGGCCAGCGCCTCGGCGGCCCAGCTGCCGACCCCGCCGATGCCGACCACGCAGATGCTGGCCGCCTCCAGCCGCGCCAGGCCATCGGCACCGTAGAGGCGAGCCACGCCGCCGAAGCGCCGGTGGTAGTCGTCGTCCTCGGCGCGGTCATGCGGCAGCGCGGCAGGCAGTTCCGCCAGCGCATGCGCGGCGACGGGATCGTCGTTGCGGTCGGGGCTGGCGTCGGCCCGGAAGTCGGAGCTGGAGGCAGCCCGGGAGTCGGCCCGGGTTTCGACCGGGGAATCGCTCCGGGAATCGCTCCGGGAATCGACCCGGAAGTCGGCCCGGGAGTCTGCGTTAGGGTCGTCGGCCATCGAGGACTTCACCATCGGCTTGGACCCGCCTGCCGAAGCGATGCGAGCACGGCGGCGGGCAAAAAATGCGAAAAGCGCGGGCATCAATGTCAGTCGCATGCCGACAGGAGGGCCCGGCGCGCAACTATACAATAGCCGCAACGTGGTACGTCAGCCGCGCCAGCGCACCGGTCCGGTTCGCGCGTGCGCCGGCCAGGAGCCCCTCATGTCGATGCGCCGCCAGGCCGTGCTGTGGAGTGTGTTGACGCCCTTGGTGTTGATTGCGGCGGTGGTGGCCTTCGTGCTGCTGTTCGACTGGAACCGCCTCAAGCCCTGGCTCAACGAGAAGGTCAGCGATGCCATCGGGCGCCCGTTCGCCGTCAACGGCGACCTGATCCTGACCTGGCGCCGGCCCGAAGGCGAGAGCGGCTGGCGGCGCCTGGTGCCGTGGCCGCGGCTGTCCGCCCGCGACATCACGATCGGCAACCCCGACTGGACCCAGCAGCCCAATCTCGCCACCGCGCGGGAGCTGGTGTTCCTGCTGCGCCCGCTGCCGCTGCTGGCGCGCGAGATCTCGCTGCCGACCATCACCATCGATGGCCCCTCCGTCGCGCTCGAACGGCTGGCCGACAAGCGCAACAACTGGACCTTCCCCACCCGCGAAGACAAGGAGCCATCGCAATGGCACCTGGAAATCGGCGAGGTGGTGCTGACGCGCGGCCATCTGGCGCTGAACGATGCGGCCAGCAAGATCGAGTTGCGCGCGACGCTCGAGACCATCGGCGATGCCGCGCTGTACGACAAGGACCGCGACGGACCCCTCGCGCCGTCATCCGCACCGACCTCGGCACCGACCTCCGCACCCTCGTCCGCGCCGTCCGCATCGGCGGCCCCCGCGCGCGGCGCGAGCGTGCCCACCGCGACCGGGGCTTCGGCGGCCGCGGCCTCGGCGGCAGCGGCCAACAGCAAGGGCGAACCGGTCTACGGCATCCGCTGGCGCGCGGTCGGCCATTACAACAAGGCCACCATCAACGCCAACGGCAAGGCCGGCGCGGTGCTGAACCTGCGCGACGCCAGCCGGCCCTACCCGCTGCAGGCCGATGTGCGCGTCGGCAGCACCCGCGCGCAGATCGAGGGCACGCTGACGGAGCCGGCCCGGCTCGCCGCGCTGGACCTGATGCTGCAGCTGTCCGGCGAGAGCATGGCCGACCTGTATTCGCTGACCGGCGTCGTGCTGCCCGAAACCCCGCCGTATCGCACCAACGGCCGCCTGACCGCGACGCTGCGCAAGGGCGCGTCGGTCTATCGCTATCAGAACTTCACCGGCCGGGTGGGCGGCAGCGACCTGGGCGGCACGCTGACCTATACGCAGCGCGAGCCGCGCCCGCTGCTCGCCGGCGAACTGGTGTCCAGGCAGTTGCGCTTCGAGGACCTGGCGCCGCTGATCGGCGCCGACGCCAAGCCGGGCCAGGCCGCGGCGCGCAGCCCGGTGCGCCAGCCGGCCGACAAGGCGTTGCCGGTGGCGCCGTTCCGCACCGAGCGCTGGGACGATATCGATGCCGACGTGCGCTTCACGGGCCAGCGCATCATTCGCGACGTCGACCTGCCGATCAACAACCTGCAGACCCATATCGTGCTGCAGGACGGCGTGCTGAACCTGAAGCCGCTGAACTTCGGCGTGGCCGGCGGCACCCTGAGTTCGATGCTGCAGCTCAATGGCAAGCGCACGCCGATGGGCGCGACCATCGACATGACGGCGCGCCATCTGAAGATCAAGCAGCTGTTCCCCAACCTCGAATCGATGCGCGCCAGCATCGGCGAGATCAACGGGGCCGCCAAGCTGTCGGCCACCGGCAATTCGGTGGCGGCGCTGCTCGGCTCGTCCAACGGCGAGGCGCGGCTGCTGGTCGAGAACGGCACCATCAGCAAGTTCATCCTCGAGGCGATGGGGCTGAACGTCGGCAGCGTGATCATCGCCAAGCTGTTCGGCGACAAGCCGGTACAGATCAACTGCGGGGTGGCGGACTTCACCTTCACCAACGGCATGGGCCGCGCTCGCACCTTCGTCATCGACACGCAGGACGCGACCATCACGGCCACCGGCGTGGTGGACCTGTCCAGCGAGCGGCTGGGCCTGACGATCAACCCCGACTCCAAGGGCATGCGCGTGTTCTCGCTGCGCTCGCCGCTGTATGTCGGCGGCACGCTGAAGGACCCGCGCGTCAGCCCGGACATCGGCGTGCTGGCGCTGCGGGCCGGCGGCGCGGTGGCGCTGGCGCTGCTGGCGCCGGTCGCCACGGTGCTCCCGCTGATCGATCTGTCGCCGGCCGAGGACAGCCAGTGCGGCAAGCTGCTGGCGGAGCTGCGCAAGCGGCCGACCGCGCCGCCGCCGGGCAAGACCTACCGCGATCGCCGTGCCCCGGCTTCGGCTGCGGCGGCTCCCACGGGCCAGGCGCCGGCGGGCGGCAACGAGCCGGAGCCGCGCCGCCAGAATCCCGCCGCGCCGGCCGCACCGTCGCCCGGACCCAACAGAACGCCGATGTACCAGGGCGGCTGACGCGCTGCGCGACGCACTTCCCCGCGCTGCTGCGTCGTCCACCGATGCTCCAGCGCAACACTCGCGGACCAACGCCCCGTTTCCGTGCACCAAAACCTAAAAGACCGTTGCACGCTGTCAACAAGCGTCCCATAATTAAATGGCCATTTACATGGAGACGCCCAGCGGTAGCGGCGCCTCGATGCACAACACCACGCTGTAAACGGATGGCAATTTGCAGGTGGCGCCCGTCAGGGCGCGGCCTGTTGCGGGGCGCGGCGCATGCCGCCCCCCGTTCGTCTTTTCCCGGTTGTTCCGGTCTGCCGTTTCACCCCCTCCGCTCCGGTCCTTGCACGAATGACGCCGTATTCCGCCGCCGCCATGCCGATCAGTGTTCTGATCGCGCTGACGGTGTGCAACCACGTGGCGTTCAACGCCAGCCGCGTCGTCGTTTCCCTGTTTGCCATTTCGCTGAAGGCCTCGACCATCACGCTCGGCGTGCTGATGTCGCTGTACGCGCTGCTGCCGATGCTGCTGGCGATCCGCGCCGGGCGCCGCATCGACCAGATCGGGCCGCGCCGGCCGATGACCGCGGGTTCGCTGATGGTGGTCGGCGGCACGCTGCTGCCGGCGATCTGGCCGAGCGTCGCCGCGCTGTACGCGTCGTGCGCGCTGATCGGCGTCGGCTTCATGCTGGTCCAGGTCGCGATGCAGTTGCTGATCGGGCAGCTGTCGACCGACGAGACCCGTCTTCGCAACTACACCTGGCATGCGCTGGGGCTGTCGGTATCGGGCACGCTGGGCCCGGTGGCGGTCGGCTACGTGATCGAGCACGCCGGCTATCGCCCCGCCTTCCTGCTGCTGGTCGGCGTCGCGCTGATCGGTCAGATCGGCCTGCGGCTCGTCCATGACCGCCTGCCCGCGCAAGGCGCCGGCGCCGCGCGCCAGGCCGCGCTCGACGGCAGCCGCGGCTCCGCGCTGGATCTGCTGCAGGTGCCCGAGCTGCGCGCCGTCTTCGTCGCCAGCGCGGTGCTGTCCGCCGCCTGGGACCTGCATGCCTTCCTGATCCCGATCCAGGGCACACGCGTCGGCCTGTCGCCCTCGTCGATCGGCTGGGTGCTCGGCGCCTTCGCCATCGCCACGCTGGCGATCCGCATCGCGATGCCGCTGGTCACGCGCCATCTGTCCGAATGGAAGATCATCCGCGGCGCGCTGCTGGTCGGCGGCATCGCGTACCTGCTCTACCCCTTCGTCTCGACGTTCTGGCTGATGTGCTGCCTGGCGTTCGTGCTGGGCCTGGCGCTGGGCAGCGCGCAGCCCAACGTGATGAACATCCTGCATAGCGCGTCGCCGTCGGGCCGCGCCGGCGAGGCGCTGGGCCTGCGCTCGGCCGTGCTGAACACCAGCCAGGTGGTATGGCCGCTGACCTTCGGCGTGGTCGGCACCGCGCTGGGCATGCTGCCGATCTTCTTGTCGATGGCCGGCGCGATGGGCGTGGCCGGCTACTATTCGCGCGGACAGACGCGCAAGCTGCCGCCGCCCGCCGCCTGAGGCCGCTTCAGGTCGTAGCGCGGTTGAAACACGGTCGGAGCGCGGTTGAAGCCTGGCTGGAGCGCGGTCCGGGCCGGCTCGCGGGCCGGGATGCCTTCGCTATACTCCAGGCATCCGGATCCGCTTGTCGACCGCACGCAAGACGCTGTGCCGACGCAATCGGAGACCCGTTCAGGAATCTTCAGCCATCCCCGCCGCGGCCATGCCGCTGCCCTTCCCGCCATGACGCAACTCGCCGATCTCCGTCGTACCTATGTGCTCGGTTCCCTCACCGAAGCCGATGTCGCGCCCCAACCCATCGCGCAATTCGAACGCTGGTTCGAGGAAGCGCTGACCGCCAAGCTGCCCGAGCCGAATGCGATGACGCTGGCCACGGTCGACGCCAGCGGCCAGCCCTCGGCCCGCATCGTGCTGCTCAAGGGCATCGACGAGCGCGGCTTCACCTTCTTCACCAATTACGAGAGCCGCAAGGGGCTGGACCTCGCGGTCAATCCGCGCGCCGCGCTGCTGTTCCACTGGGTACAGCTCGAGCGGCAGGTCCGCATCGAAGGCGCCGTCGAGAAAGTCAGCGACGCCGAGAGCGATGCCTACTTTGCCTCGCGGCCGCTGGGCTCGCGCATCGGCGCCTGGGCCTCGGCGCAGAGCCAGGAGGTGAGCGACCGCGCGCTGCTCGAACAGCGCGAGGCCGAGTTCCGCCAGCGCTTCGGCGAGAACCCGCCGCGGCCGCCGCACTGGGGCGGCTATCGCGTGGCGCCGACGCGCGTCGAATTCTGGCAGGGCCGCCCGTCGCGGCTGCACGATCGCATCGCTTATCTGCGCCAGCCCGACGGCAGCTGGCGCATCGCGCGGCTGTCGCCGTGAGGTCGCCTGAGGGCGCCTGAGGTCGCCGAGGATCGCCTGAGGTCGTCCTGAGGATCGCCCGACGGCGACCCGAAGCGTCGCCGTGGCGTGGCCTCGATGGTCCTCATCGGGCGCGCACCGTTTTGCCCCTGTCATTGATATGGGGTCTAGGCAGTGCACTGCACACCTGCGCGGTTTGGCGTATAAAGTGAAACGCCAGACGCACCAGGCAGCGGGCTCTGGCGTTGGGTATGGCACAGCCTGATATATCGGAAGGCCAGGCCGCCCACAGCTGTGGTTGGAGCGCTGTTCGTTCGGAAATATGCCGCCATTCATCAGGAGGAAAGCCGCATGTTTTTCAAGCAAGCACTGGACACGCAACTGGAGCGCTGGGTCGCGGAACTGCGCGACAAGGCCAACCTCCCCGTCAAGCTGCGGCTCTGGAATGGCCACGAATATGCGCTGGGCAACTTCGAGCAGCCGGCGGTCACGCTGACCGTGCGCGAGGCCGGCGCGCTGCCGCTGCTGCTGACGCCGACGCTGGACAACCTGGGCGAGGCCTACGTCCAGCAGAAGATCGATCTGGAGGGCAAGCTCGCCGACATCATCGCGGTCGGTTACGGCTTCTCGCGCGCCACCACGCAACTGGCCGGCAGCACGCTGGCCCGCGTCGCGCAACGCTTTACCCATACCAAGCAGGAAGACAAGGCGTCGATCGAATACCACTACGACGTCTCCAACGACTTCTACAAGCTGTGGCTGGACCCGAACATGGTCTACTCCTGTGCGTACTTCGAGCACGGCACCGAGGACCTGGCCACCGCGCAGCTCAAGAAGATCGACCACATCCTGACCAAGATCCGCCTGCAGCCGGGCCAGACACTGCTCGACATCGGCTGCGGCTGGGGCGCGCTGGTGCTGCGCGCCGCGCAGAAGTTCGGCGCGCGCTGTGTGGGCATCACGCTGTCGGAAAACCAGTTCGCGCTGGCCACCGAACGGGTCAAACAGGCCGGGCTGTCGGACCGCATCGAGATCCGCCTGCAGGACTATCGCGATGTCGGCGGCACCTTCGACCGCATCACCAGCGTCGGCATGTTCGAGCATGTCGGCAAGGAAAACCTGGTCACCTACTTCAGCCGCATGTGCGAGCTGCTGGCCGACGACGGTATCGCGATGAACCACGGCATCACCTCGCCCGATCCGGACAGCGGCAAGGTGCCGATGGACGGTGCCCAGTTCATGGACCGCTACGTGTTCCCGCAGGGCGAGTTGCCGCACATCAGCATGGTGCTGCATACGCTCGCCAAGGGCGGACTGGAGGCCTACGACGTGGAGCTGCTGCGCCGGCACTATGCGCAGACGCTGCGGCACTGGGCCGAAAACTTCGAGACGCACGGCGAGACCATTCGCGCGATGGTCGGCGAGAAGAAATACCGCATCTGGCGCGTCTATCTGGCCGGCTGCGCGCAGGCGTTCGACAGCGAGAAGATGTCGATCTACCAGGTGGTCTGCCACAAGGCCACCCAGCCGTCGAGCACGCTGCCCTGGTCGCGCCATTACATCTACGACAAGACGCTGGATTGAGGCGGCCGGCATGACGCCAGACTTCGCTGTGCGCGCTGTGCGCGCTGGCTTCGCTGATCTTCGCTGACTCGCTGACTCGCTGACTCAATCAGGCTCGACTGAACCACCTTTGACTGAAGACCTGTTCGGCGACCCGGTGTCCGAAAAGACATCGGGTCGCATCGTTTCTCCCGCCGCCGCTCCTGCTCCCGCGGCGCCGGCCGCGTCGGCGGCGGCCACCAAACCGGCCCGGCGCGGCAAGACGGTCCAGCCGGTCGCCGCCTCTCCCGAACTGGCGGCGCTGGCCGCGCGGCTGCCCGCCCATCTCCATCTCGGCACCTCGACCTGGTCCTACCCTGGCTGGAAAGGCCTGGTCTACGACGGCGACTACAGCGACAGCCTGCTGTCGCGCAAGGGCTTGAGCGCTTATGCCGCCCATCCGCTGCTGCGCGCCGCCGGCGTCGACCGCGGCTTCTACGCGCCGATTCCGCTGGCCGACTATCTCGCGTATGCGGCCCAGGTGCCCGACGATTTCCGCTTCCTGGTCAAGGCGCCCGCCAGCGTCTGCGATCCGTGGCTGCGCGCGAGCAATGGCGCAGGCCGGCTCGCCAACGCGGCGTTCCTCGATGTGGAGATCGCCGTCCGCGATTTCATCGCGCCGGCCACCGCAGGGCTCGGCGCCAAATGCGGGCCGCTGCTGTTCCAGCTGTCGCCGCTGCGCGCGATGGCGGCCGATGCCGCGGGCTTTCTGTCGCGGCTCGACGCCTTCCTGTCGGCGCTGCCCGCGCTCGACCCGGCGCAGACGCCGAACGCCTGCTATGCGGTCGAGCTGCGCGACCCCGAACTGCTGACGCCGCGCTTCATCAAGCTGCTGCGTACGCATGGCGTGCGTTTCGGCTGCGCGGCGCGCGACCGCATGCCGCCGCTGACGCGCCAGGCCGCGGCGCAGGCGCTGCGCGACGAAGGCGAGCCGGGGCCGCTGGTGCTGCGCTGGCTGCTGCATGAGGGCTACGGCTACGAGCAGGCCGAGGCGGCGTTCGAGCCGTTCGACCGGCTGCGCGCGCTCGATCCGCAGACGCTGGCCGCCGCCGCCGACCTGGCGGTGCGCACGCTGCAGGCCGGGCAGCCGGCCTATCTGATCGTCAGCAACAACGCCGAGGGCTGCGCGCCGCTGACGCTGGCGCGGCTGGCGGAGGCGATCGCGCAGCGGCTGGACGTCTAGCCTCCGCCACGGCCGCCTGTGCCACTGCCGCGGCTGCCGCGCTTGCTGCCGCTGCCGCTGCCGCTGCCGCTGTCGCTGTCGCTGTCGCTGTCGCTGTCGCTGCCAAGGTTGCCGGCGTCGTTGGGCCCGCCGCAGTCGCTTTTGCTGCCGCTGTCGCTGCCGACTCTGCGCCGTCGCTGCGGTGCCGCCGCTGCTGCGCTTACTGTGCCCGCAACCGGTGCGCGAAACTCTTGCGGAACTTGGCGACCTTCGGCGAGATCACGAAGGCGCAGTAGCCCTGTTCGGGATGATTGCGGAAGTAGTTCTGGTGATAGGCCTCGGCGCGCCAGTAGCGCTGCGCCGGCTCGAGCTGCGTGACCAGCGGCCCGTCGTAGAGCTGGCGCGCGGCGATGTCGGCCATCACCTGTTCGGCGGTCGCGCGCTGCGCGTCCGAGTGGGTGTAGATCACCGAGCGGTACTGCGTACCGACGTCGTTGCCCTGGCGATTGAGCGTGGTCGGATCGTGGATCGCGAAGAAGATCTCCAGGATCTCGCGATAGGAGATCACCGACGGATCGAACGACACCCGCACCACTTCGGCATGGCCGGTATCGCCGCTGCAGACCTGCTCATAGCTGGGATCGTCGACATGGCCGCCGGTATAGCCGGACTCCACCGCGGTCACGCCTTCGACCTGCTGATAGACCGCCTCCAGGCACCAGAAGCAGCCGCCACCGAGCGTGGCGATTTCGGTTCGATCTTCCATGGATGCTTACCCGTTGGATGCGCCGCAAGGCGCGATCGAACGATGATACCCGCCGCGCTCAGTTCATGCCGCCGCGGCCGCCACCGCCACTGCCCACACTGCCGACACCGGCAGCGCTGCCACCGCTCGCGCCACTGCCGCCGCTGCCACCGCTCGCGCCACTGCCGCCGCTGCCAGCACTCGCGCAGCTGCCGCCACTGCCATCGCTGGCGCCCCGCGCCGCCTCCAGCGTCGCGCGCAGCTGCGGCTTCAGGACCTTGCCGAGCGCGCTCCTGGGCAGCGCGTCGAGCAGCACCACCTCGCGCGGCAGCTTGAAGCGGGCGATGCGCCCCGCCAGCGTCTCGCGCAGCGGTTCGGTCGCCAGCGCGGCGCGGTCGGCGCCCGGCGCCGGCACGATGACAGCGACCGGCACCTCGCCCCAGCGCGGATCGGGCAAACCCACCACCGCGCATTCGGCCACGCCGGGCAGCGCGACCAGCGCGTTCTCGATCTCGGCCGGATAGATGTTCTCGCCGCCGGAGATGATCATGTCCTTGCTGCGGCCTACCACCTCGATGCAGCCGTCGGCGTCGCGATGGGCGAGATCGCCCGAACGGAACCAGCCGTCGACGAAGCCGGGATGGAAAGGCTCGCGCCAGTAGCCCCGCATCAGATTGCTGGCGCGGATGCAGATCTCGCCGACCTCGCCGTCGGCCACCTCCTTGCCGTCGCGGCCGAGCAGCCGTACCTGCGCCTCGGGCTGCGGCCAGCCGGCATAGCCGGGCCGCGCCATCGCCTCGTGCAGGCGCAGCACGATCGAGACGGGGCCGGTCTCGGTGGCACCGTAGACCTGCCCCAGCGGCACCCCGCGCGCATGGAAGGCGTCGATATAGGCGCGGGGAATCGTCGACGAGCCGGCCATCACGCCGCGCAGCACGCCCAGATCGGCATCAGCCCAGCCGGGATGTTCGAGCACCGCGCGCAGCGTGGCCGGCACCATCAGCGACAGCGTCGGACGCGCCTGCGCGAGCGCCTCGAGCCAGGCGTCGGGCGTGAAGCGCTCGTGCAGCGTCACCTGCGCGCCGAGCAGCAGCGCCGGCACGGTCTGGATGCATAGCCCGCCGACATGGAACATCGGCAACGTCGACAGGACATGGTCGGTATCGCGCATCTCGTGGGCCCACCAGCTGGCGCGCGCATTGGCCAGCAGTGCGGCCTGCGTATGCAGCGCGCCCTTGGGCTGGCCGGTGGTGCCGGAGGTGTAGACCAGCAGCAGCGGCGTGTCGTCGGGCATCGGGCCGATCGGCGCGTCGATGGGCTCCGGCGGCGCCGGGCTGTCGATCAGGCGGTCGATATGGGCGTGGCGCACGGCACTGCGCCGGCCAGCCGCGCCGGCTTCATCCGCAACTGCCCTCACCACGGCACTGGCGACTTCACCGGCAACTTGACCGGCGACTTGACCGGCCACTTCGCCCGCAATTGCACCAGCGCCCTCATCTGCGACCGCCCCTTCGCTGGCGCGCGCGACCGCGGCCGCGACATCGGCATGCGCATCGTCATGAAAGATCGCCCGCACGCCGGCATGCGCGGCGATCGCGGCGAGTTCGGGCACCGCCAGCCGGTAGTTCAGCGGCACGAAGATCGCGCCCAGCCGCGCGCAGGCGAACAGCAGCGCCAGCTGCAGATCGTGGTTCAGGCACAGCGTCGCCACGCGGTCGCCGCGCGCGACGCCCCAGTCTGCCAGCAGGTGCGCGGCGACGCGCTCGATGCGGCTCCACAGCTTGGCATAGCCGATCGTGCGGCCGCGAAAATGCAGCGCCGGCCGTTGCGGCTGCGTGTCGGCCAGCGTGTGCAGCGGCCGCAGCAGCGCGCCGACGCTGGCCGCATCCAGATGCGGCCGCCCTCCGCAGGCGCCGCTCATTCGTCGCGCTCGCCCGGTTCGTACAGCGTCTCGCGGCCCATGCGGTCGAGGATCAGCTCGGCGGTCCACGGCAACATCAGCGCGCCGCAGCGCGAATCGCGATAGAGCCGTTCGAGCGGCAGGTCCTTCAGCATCGACTGGCCGCCGCAGGTCCGGATCGCCAGCCGCGCGATATCGTTGGCGCCCTCCATCACCGCGTAGTGCGCCGCATAGAGACGCATGCGCTGGTCCTTCGACGGATTGGGCCGCGCCTCGTGAATGACGCGCCAGAACAGGGAGCGCATCGACTCGAGCTGGATGCGCATCTGCGCCACCGCGATCTGCTTGGTCGGATACATGCGGCGCTTGACCGGCGGCTGGCCCGGCACCTCGCCGCGCAGGTACTGCACGGTGAAGTCGTAGGCGGCCTGCGCCACGCCGAGATACGTGGGCGACAACGTGAAGAACATCGCCGGCCAGGTCTGCGCGGCCTTGTAGTAGACGCCGCGCGGCATCAGCTGCTCGTCGTCCGGCACGAACACGTCCTTGAGCAGCAGCGTGCGCGAGACCGTGCCGCGCATGCCCATCGGGTCCCAGTCGCCGGTCACGGTCAGCCCCTCGGCCTTGCCGGGCACCGCGATATACAGCGTGTCCCGCATGTCGGGATGGTGGTCGCCGCGGTCCTCGGTGCAGAGGATGCCGTAGTAGTCGGCCGCGCCCGACAGCGAGGCGAAGATCTTGCGGCCGTTCAACAGCCAGCCGCCCTCGACCTTGCGAGCGGTGGTGCCGAACGGCGCCTTGCCGGCCGCGGCCGCCGAGCCTTCCGAGAAGGGTTGCGCGTAGACCGCGCCGTCCTTGACCACGCGCGAGAAATGCAGCTCGCGGCGGACCGCGTGTTCGGCGCGCTGTTCGTCGGTCATCGCGATGCCGTCGGCCAGCATGCCCGTCCACATGGTCGAGCAGATATGCATGTTGTAGGTCAGCGCGGTGGCGCCGCAGAAGCGGCCGATCTCCGCGCCGATCATGCAGTAGGTCGCGAAGTCCGCGCCCTCGCCGCCGAACGCGCGCGGCACGCACAGCGCCAGCAGGCCGGCCTCGCGCAGGTCGTCATAGTTGGCGAACGGGAAGCTCGCCTCGCGGTCCCATTGCGCCGCGCGCGGCGCGAAGCGTTCGCGGCCGAGCCGGTTGGCCAGCGTCAGCAGGCGGACCTGATCGTCGGTGAAATCGGCCTCGCCGACAGCGGGAACGAAGTCCAGGGGCATGATGGTGTCTCTCGTGGTCAGCTTGTTGTGCGTCGAGCGCGTTCGTGCGTTCGTGCGTTCGTGCGTTGGTACGTCGGTACGTTCGGTGCGATGGTGCGTGCCGGCGATGTCCCGGTCGACGTCAGCGGACCGGGAAATGCCGCGCCAGGAAATCGAGCACGGCCTCGTTGAAGCGCGCCGGCCGCTCCATGCAGGCCAGATGGCCGACGCCCGGCAGGCAGCGGTACTCGGCGCCGGGAATGCGCGCCGCCATCCGTTCCATCACGGCCGGCGCGGCATTGGCGTCGTGCTCGCCGGCCAAGGCCAGCACCGGCACCGCGATGCCGGCCAGCGCGGCGCGCTGGTCGAACCGCACCAGCGCATGCAGCGCGGCGCGATAGGTGTCGGGCGGCACCTGCGCCATCACGCGCGTGGCGAAGGCCACCGCGTCCGCTGGCGCATCGGGCGCAACCATGCCCCGCACCAGGCCGGCGGCCATCTCGGCCATGGTCCGGCCCGCGTCGAGCGGCGCGGTGCGGGCCGCGACGAAGTCGCGCTGCCAGTCGCCGTCGGCCTTGCCGAAGGCCGGCGAGGTGCCCGACAGCACCATGCCGCCGATCGCCGCGGGCATCGCCGCATAGGCCTGCTGCGCGACCATGCCGCCCATGCTGTGGCCAAGCAGCACCACGCGGCGGCCGGCGTCGCGCTCGGCCTGCAGCACCGGGGCCAGCGCCGCGGCAAGGCCGGCGAAGTCGTACGGGGCGATCGTCGCGCTGTCGCCGTAACCCGGCATGTCCCAGGCGACGGCGCGGTAGCCGGCATCGGTCAGGGCATCGAATTGCGCGGGCCACGCGGCCTTGCCGCCGCCGATGCCGTGCAGCATCACCACGGCGACGGGGCCGTCGCCGCGGGCCACGGTGGCGATGCCGTTGGGGTGGCGGATCAGGGAATCGCGGTTGGATTCGCGATGGGAGTCGGAGGGGGGCATCGAGGCTCCTTGCGGGTGTCGGCGTGTCGGCGTGTCGGCGAGTCAGCGTGTCGGCGAGTCAGCGGGTCCGCGCGCCAGCGGTTCAGCGTGCCATCTCCGCCAGCCGCCCCTGCTCGACCTCGGCCACGCCGTCCAGCGTCACCGTGCAGCCGCGCAGCGGCAGATCGAAATGGCCCAGCGTATGGCGGCCGGCCACTTCGTTGGCGCCGGTCGAATAGAGGAAATTGCCGGCAAACGCGCGCAGCTCCGTGCCGTTGCAATCGCGCCTGTCGTAGAAGGTCAACGCGTCCCAGCGCGCCTGCGGGTTCATGCCCCAGCCGACATGCGAGACCGCGTAGGCGTCCCGCGTGCCTTCCTTGTCGGCCCAGGCCGCGTAGTAGCCGCGCATCATGTCGGCATCGACGCCGTTGCCCTCGATGCCGACGATGTAGTCGCGCTCGACATGGCAGACGACCGTATCGCGCAGATAGGTCTTGAAGGTCAGGTTGACGTCGCCGGGCGCCAGCACCAGCGTGCCATCGACCTGCCCCGTGGCGGGGAACGCCAGGCACAGTCCGCCCGGCCAGTGCGCGACCTGGCCCGGCTTGTTGCAATAGCCCCAGACCCCGCCGACGCGCGCGCCGGCCAGGCCGATGCGCAGGTCCGTGCCGGCGCCGGAGGTCACGCGCATTTCGGCGGCACCGCGCAGCCGGCGCATCGCCGCGCGCACGGCGGTCTCCAGCGCGGGATCGGGCACGCAGCGTTCGAGGATTTCGGGATGTTCGTTGCTGATCATCAGCAGCCGCGGCACCACGCCGTCGGCGCCCTGCAGGATCCGCGGCAATTCCGGCGCGTGCAGCAGCCCTTCGACGGTGCAGTCCAGCACCAGGTGGCAGCGCGACAGCGCGGCGATCACCGGCTCCAGTTGCTGCAGTGCATCGCTGGCGCCGGTCGAGCGCACGGGCGCCGGCGCCTGCAACCCGGGGGTCGGCACCCGCACGCGGATCGGGGTCGCGCCCAGGGACTGCACCGCCAGTTCGGCCAAGTCCACGATGACTTGTCGGGATTGCGACTCCGCTACAATGCCGACAACTTCACCCGCGGAAAGCGCGCACAGCTCCAGCGTCCGGCGAAAGGCCGCCAGCCAGCGGTGTTCGATCTGCTCGACGAGCATGACACTCCTCCTCTGCTGCTGATTGAGGCCGGGCCTGCCCCTCGGTGTTCCGCGGCGTTCGCAGCAAAGTCCTGCCTTGCCGTTTGCGATCCCGCGCCGTGTTTCTTCGCTTGTGTTTTTTCGCCCGAACTTCTTCGCCCGAATTTCCTGGCCGGGTTTCCTGGCCGTGTTTCTTGGCTTGTGATTCTGCGTTCTGCGGCAAATAATATATGAAATTTCATGGAAATCAGCGGTACCCGACCTATGGGATTTCCCGACGCCAACCCGCCTGACGGGAACCTGAGCCCGCACGGCCAAGCCGCCGCGCCGGACTTCGACGCCCTGCATTTCCGCCGCGCGCTGTCGCAGTTCGCCACCGGCGTGACGGTCATCACCACGCGCGCGATGCGCCAATCCCCGGCCGATCCGCCCTTCGTCGGCATCACCGCCAGCTCGTTCAACTCGGTTTCGCTCGATCCGCCGCTGGTGCTGTGGAGCATGGCCAACCGCGCCAACAGCCTGCCGATGTTCCGCGGCGGCTCGCACTACATCATCAACGTGCTGGCCGCGACCCAGCTGGACCTGTGCCAGCGCTTCGCCACGCTCAAGGGCGACCGCTTCGCCGGCGTCGACTACCGGCTGTCGGCCAATGGCCTGCCGATCCTCGCCAATGCGCTGGCCTGGTTCGAATGCCACAACCGCAGCCGCTACGACGAGGGCGATCACGTGATTTTCGTGGGCGAAGTCGAGCGCTGCGGCATCCACAGCAGCGGCGGCCTGCCGCTGGTATTCCAGGGCGGCGCGTTCTCCACCACCAGCCCGCTGCGCGACTGATCGCCCCGCGCGCTTCTCCGCCCCCGGCCCAACGTGACCATGCCCTTCGTCGACGGCTACCTGCCCTATCTGCTGGCGCGCGCCAGCCATCTGGTTTCGGGTGAATTCCACCGCAAGGTCGAACTGGCGGGCCTGAGCGTGCCCGAATGGCGCGTGCTGGCGACGCTGGCCGACCGCGACGTCTGCACGGTCGGCACGTTGGCCGATATCACCCTGACCAAGCAGCCGACGCTGACCAAGCTGCTCGACCGCATGACGGCCGACGGCCTGGTCGAGCGCCGCCGCGACGGCGCGCCCGATCGGCGCCAGGCGCTGGTGTCGATCACCGAGCGCGGACGCGAACGGGCCCGGCCGCTGCTGGCCCAGGCCGCGGAACACGAGGCCCAGGTGCTGGCCGCCTTCGGTGCCAGCCAGGGCGACCAGCTGAAGGAAACGCTGCGGCGCCTGATCGCGCTGCACGCGCGGCGGTAGGCACGCGGCTGGCTGATCGCGCCGCGCGCGCGGCGGCAGGCGCGCGCCTTCGCCGCGCCGGGCGGGCTAACCCTGCCCGCGCGGCTGCACCAGCTCCAGTGGCGAGCCCTCGGTCTTGATCCGCTGCAGCACGATGTTCGAGCGGATGTCCATCACGCCCGGCGTGCGATAGAGCCGGTTCACGATGAAATCGGAGTAGTGCTTCAGGTTGCGCGCCTGCACGCGCAGGATGTAGTTGCTGTCGCCGGTGATCACATAGGCCGACAGCACTTCCGGCCACGATTGCACCGCCGCGTTGAACGTGTCATGCCAGCCCTCGACCGCCGGCCGCATCGACACCTGCACGATCGCTTCCAGCTCCAGCCCCAGCCGCTCGGCGTCGAACCAGGCGCGATAACCGCCGATCACGCCACTTTCCTCCAGCAGCCGCACCCGCCGCAGGCAGGCCGAGGGCGACAGCGCGACGCGCTCGGCCAGGTCCTGGTTGCTGATGCGGCCGTTCTGCTGCAGGCAGGTCAGGATGCGCAGATCGATGGGGTCGAGCGTCATGTCGCAGATCCTTTCGCAATGTGTTCGATTTATCGAATTCTATGCGAATTACGGCTCAACCAGCCGTCGAAATAGCAAGCCTCTTTCCCGAAATCTTGACTATCATGCCGGGATCGGCGCCACCGCCGCCTAATGCTATGCCGGCCTTTTGCTGTCCCCGGCCGATGGCTTTACCCGCCTCCCGCATTACCGGCCTGTCGCTTTATCGCCTATCGCCCTATCGGCCCATCGCAAGCCCCTCGACGCGCCCCAATGTCCGACGCCCTTTCGACCTCCCCGACCACGGCCCGCGCGCTGTGGGACATCAGCCCCCCGCTGTCGCCGGCGACGCCGGTGTGGCCCGGCGACACGCCGTTCCAGCAGCAGAGCGCCTGGCAGATGGACGAGCAATGCCCGGTCAACGTCGGCCGCATCACGCTGTCGCCGCACACCGGCGCGCACGCGGATGCGCCGCTGCACTACGCGGCCGACGGCGCGCCGATCGGCGAGGTGGATCTGGACCCGTACCTGGGCCCCTGCCGGGTGATCCATTGCATCGGCGCGGCGCCGCTGGTGCGGCCGGAACAGGTCGCGGACGCGCTCGACGGCGTGCCGCCGCGCGTGCTGCTGCGCACCTATCGCAGCGCGCCGCTGACCGAATGGGACCCCGACTTCTGCGCGGTGGCGCCGGAAACCATCGCGCTGCTGGCCGAACGCGGCGTGCGCCTGATCGGCATCGACACGCCGTCGCTGGATCCGCAGCAGTCCAAGACCATGGATGCGCACCGGATGGTGCGAACGCATCGGATGGCGATTCTCGAAGGGCTGGTGCTCGACGCCGTCGCGCCCGGCGACTACGAACTGATCGCGCTGCCGCTGCGCCTTGCCGCGCTGGACGCCAGCCCGGTGCGGGCGGTGCTGCGCAGCCTGTCCTGAGGGCCGACCGCCCCGGCGTCCCCGCCTTTCCGCATCTGCGCACCGATCGCGACCGCCGCTGGCGGCGATCGCCAAACCATCATCAAGGAAGCCATGACCGCAACTACCCGCGAGCAATGCCTGTCGCTGGACCGGCAAGACCCCTTGCGCCCGCTGCGCGACGCCTTCGCGCTGCCCGACGGCGTGATCTATCTGGACGGCAATTCGCTGGGCGCCCGCCCGCGCGCGGCCGCCGCCCGCGCCGCTCAGGTCGTCGAGCAGGAATGGGGCGAAGGCCTGATCCGCAGCTGGAATACCGCCGGCTGGTTCGAACTGCCGCAGCGCCTGGGCAATCTGCTGGCGCCGCTGGTCGGCGCCGGCGAGGACGAGGTCGTCGTCACCGACACCACCTCGGTCAACCTCTTCAAGGTGCTGGCCGCCGCGCTGCGCGTGCAGGGGCTGCGCAGCCCGGCGCGCAGGGTGATCGTCTCCGAGCGCAGCAATTTCCCGACCGATCTGTATATCGCCCAGGGCCTGGCCGATCTGCTGCAGCAGGGCTATTCGCTGCGCCTGGTCGACAGCCCCGACGAGATCGACGCGGCGGTGCGCGACGATACCGCCGTGCTGATGCTGACCCACGTCAACTACAAGACCGGCGAGATGCTCGACATGGCGGCGCTGACCGAACTGGCGCATGCGCGCGGCGCGCTGACGGTCTGGGACCTGGCGCATTCGGCTGGCGCCGTGCCGGTCGCGCTGCGCGAGTCCGGCGCGGACTACGCGGTCGGCTGCACCTACAAGTACCTGAACGGCGGCCCGGGCTCGCCGGCCTTCCTGTGGGTCGCACCGGCGCTGCGCGACGCGTTCTGGCAGCCGCTGTCGGGCTGGTGGGGCCACGCCGCGCCGTTCGCGATGGAGCCCGACTACCGCCCGCGCAGCGGCGTCTCGCGCTTCCTGTGCGGCACGCAGCCGATGACCTCGCTGGCGATGGTCGAATGCGGACTGGAAATCTTCGGCCGCACCGACATGCAGGCGCTGCGCGCCAAATCGCTGCAGCTGACCGATCTGTTCATCGCGCTGGTGGAAGCGCGCTGCGGCCACCATCCGCTGACGCTGGTCACGCCGCGCGAGCACGCGCGCCGCGGCAGCCAGGTCAGCTTCGCCCATCCGCAGGGCTATGCCGTGATGCAGGCGCTGATCGAGCGCGGCGTGATCGGCGACTACCGCGAGCCGCGGATCATCCGCTTCGGCTTCACGCCGCTCTACACTGGTTTTGCGGACGTCTGGGATGCGGTGGAAGTGTTGCGCGACGTGCTCGACAGCGGCGCCTACGAAGCGGCGCGCTTCCAGACGCGCACGGCGGTGACCTGAGCAGCGAGCGAAACGATGACCATGGAATCGAAGAACATCAAGGCCGGGCACGGCGGCTGCCCGATGTCGGGCGGCGGGGCGCACCACGGGGAAACATCGCGCGAGGGTGGATCTCCATCCGAATCTCCATCCGGCGACAAGTCGGCTCCCGGGGACAAATGGCATGGCGCGCAGCTCGACATGCGCCAGCAGATGAGCTACGGCGACTATCTGGCGCTCGACCAGATCCTGAACGCCCAGCATCCACTCTCGCCCGATCACAACGAGATGCTGTTCATCGTCCAGCATCAGACCACCGAGCTGTGGATGAAGCTGATGCTGCATGAGCTGCGCGCCGCGCGCGAGGCGGTGCGGCGCGACGACCTGCCGCCGGCGTTCAAGATGCTGACGCGGGTGTCGCGCATCATGGACCAGCTGGTGCAGGCGTGGAACGTGCTGGCGACGATGACGCCGCCGGAGTATTCGGCGATGCGGCCCTATCTGGGGATGTCGTCCGGCTTCCAGTCGTTCCAGTATCGCGAGATCGAATTCATCCTCGGCAACAAGAACGCCGCGATGCTGCGCCCGCACGCACACCGTCCGCAGCACCATGCGCTGGTCGAGGAGGCGCTGCGCACGCCGTCGCTGTACGACGAGGCGATCCGGCTGATGGCGCGGCGCGGCTTCGGGATCGACGCGGCCTGCCTCGAGCGCGACTGGACCGAGCCGGCCGGCTACAACGCCTCGGTCGAAGCCGCCTGGCTGGAGGTCTATCGCAAGCCCGAGGCGCACTGGGAGCTGTACGAGCTCGGCGAGAAGTTCGTCGATCTCGAGGATGCCTTCCGCCAATGGCGCTTCCGCCATGTCACCACGGTGGAACGCGTGATCGGCTTCAAGCGCGGCACCGGCGGCACCGAGGGGGTCAGCTATCTGCGCAAGATGCTCGACATCGTGCTGTTCCCCGAACTGTGGAAGCTGCGCACGGACCTGTGATGGCGATCGCTCGCTGAGCCGCCCCGGCGACCCGAGCGACTCGGATGACCGGGGCCGCCTCTGCGGCCGGCCGGCCCGGCCACCTCAGCGGCCCGGCGGCCCGGCCACCTCAGCGGCTCAGCGGCCCGGCCACCTCGGCTGCTCAGCGGCCCGGCCACCTCGGCGGCTCAGCGGCTTCGGCCGCCTCGGCCGCCTCAGCGGCCCGAGCAACCACATCGGCCGGGACGCCGCCGCGCTCAGCGCGCGGCGCCCTCCGACAACCGCGCCGCCAGCGCGCGCAGCGCCGGGGCAAGCGTCTCGTGGAAGACCGCCTCGTCGACGCTGCCATACGACGCGCTGCAGCTCAGCATGTGGATGTCCTTTTCGCCGATCGGCCGGAACGGCACCGCGCAGGCGTGGATGGCGGGATGCCAGTCGCGGAACGAGGCCGCGTAACCGCGCTGCTCGGCCTCGGCCACCGCCGCCCGCATCGGCGCCTCCTGCGCCTTCCATTGCTCGGGATAGGCCTGCGCGAATTCGGCCAGCAGCCGTTCCCGCTTCGGCCCGGGCAGCGCCGCCAGATAGGCCCGCCCCATCGAACTCGACACCAGCGACAGCCGCGATCCGACCCCAAGGCCCAGCATCGAGCCGGCGTCGTTACGGATCGACTCCAGATAGATCACCTCCAGCCGCTCGCGCTTGCCGAGCGACACGGACACGCCATGGGTCTGCGCGAACGCCAGCATATGTGGCCGCGCCAGCGCCACCACATCGGAGGCCGACAGATAGGCAAAGCCCAGCGCCAGCACGCCGGCATCCAGCGCGTACTTGCCGAGGCTGTCGTCGTAGCGCAGATACCCCAGTTGCACCAGCGTACCGGCGAGGCGGCTGACGGTCGCCTTCGGCAGCCCGGTGCGGCGCACGAAGTCCTGGTTGCCGAGCATCGACTCGCCGGTGCGAAAGCACCGCAGCAGCTCCAGGCCGCGGGCCAGCGCGGTGACGAAGTTCGGGTCGCTCTCGCGCGCGGCGCGCTCCGACCCGGGCTCGGTGGCCTTGGTGGCCTTGGTGGCCTTGGTGGCCTCCGCGGCCGGAGGGCTCTTTGCGGCCGGGGTGGCTGCGGCGGCCGCATTCCCGGTGCTGGCGGCGGAGGAAAGCACGTCGGAGTTGGCCACGGCGGGCTCCTGGTCGAAAGGCGGTGAACGAAGTCGGGAGGCCCGGGCGGGCTGTTGCCGGCCGGACGCTTTGCGCTATACTAACGCATCGGAACACGGTTCCGCAATGCGGAACCTTAAAACGAGACCGGCAGCGCCCCGCCAGCCGGTCCGCCGCGCCCGATCACTCATTCCGTTTCAAGTCCAATCACGCTGACCCGCGTTCACCGCTCTACCGAAGGAGACCTCGATGGCCGCCAACGCCGAATTCCACTGGGCCGACCCGCTGCTGCTCGATCAGCAACTGACCGCCGACGAGCGCATGGTGCGCGACGCCGCCGCGGCCTACTGCCAGGACAAGCTGATGCCGCGCGTGCTGGAGTCGTTCCGGCATGAAAAGACCGACGCGACCATCTTCCGCGAGATGGGCGAACTCGGCCTGCTCGGCCCGACCATTCCCGAACAGTACGGCGGCCCGGGACTGAACTACGTCAGCTATGGCCTGATCGCGCGCGAGGTCGAGCGTGTCGATTCGGGCTATCGCTCGATGATGAGCGTGCAGTCGTCGCTGGTGATGGTGCCGATCTACGAATTCGGCAGCGAGGCGCAGAAGCAGAAGTACCTGCCCAAGCTGGCCACCGGCGAATGGATCGGCTGCTTCGGCCTGACCGAGCCGAACCACGGCTCCGACCCCGGCTCGATGGTGACGCGCGCGAAGAAGGTCGACGGCGGCTACGAGCTGAGCGGCGCCAAGATGTGGATCACCAACTCGCCGATCGCCGACGTGTTCGTGGTGTGGGCGAAGCTCGCCGACGATCCGCAGAACGGCGGCAAGGAAACCATCCGCGGCTTCATCCTGGAAAAGGGCTGGAAGGGCCTGAGCGCGCCGGCGATCCACGGCAAGGTCGGCCTGCGCACCTCGATCACCGGCGAGATCGTCATGGACCAGGTGTTCGTTCCGGAAGAGAACCTGATGCCGGGCGTCAGCGGCCTGAAGGGTCCGTTCACCTGCCTGAACTCGGCCCGCTACGGCATCGCCTGGGGCGCGCTGGGCGCCGCCGAATTCTGCTGGCATACCGCGCGCCAGTACACGCTGGACCGCAAGCAGTTCGGCCGCCCGCTGGCCGCGACCCAGCTGGTGCAGAAGAAGCTGGCCGACATGCAGACCGAGATCACGCTGGGCCTGCAGGGCTGCCTGCGCCTGGGCCGGATGAAGGACGAGGGCACCGCGGCGGTCGAGATCACCTCGATCATGAAGCGCAATTCGTGCGGCAAGTCGCTCGACATCGCCCGCGTGGCGCGCGACATGCTGGGCGGCAACGGCATCTCGGACGAGTTCGGCGTGATCCGCCATGTGGTCAACCTCGAGGTGGTCAACACCTACGAGGGCACGCATGACATCCACGCGCTGATCCTTGGCCGCGCGCAGACCGGCATCCAGGCCTTCTTCTGAACGGCTCCGGAATGACCCCGGCCGAGCCAGTGCGCACGGCCCAATAAAAAGGCCCGGCTGTCGCCGGGCCAAAGCACACTACCAAGGAGACGACGGGCGAACCCGTCGGTACGACACCGTTGGCGCCGCGCCGGCCCCGCTTGCATCGCGCGGGGCGGCGCGGCGTTTCTCGTTTCTGGTTCTCGCTTCTGTTTATCGCTGCGGTTTCCCGCTGCGTTTATCGTTGCGGTTTCTCGCCGCGATTCTTGCGCTGTTTCTCGTGCAGCCGATGGCTTACTGCTGCTTGTCCGGCTGCGGCGTCATCCGCAGGTACGGGCGCAGCGCCTTGTAGCCCTTCGGGAACTTCTGCTTGATCACCTCTTCGTCCTTCAACGACGGCACGATGACCACGTCCTCGCCCTGCTGCCAGTTGCCCGGCGTCGCCACGCTGTGCTTGTCGGTCAGCTGCAGCGAATCGATGACGCGCAGGATCTCGTTGAAGTTGCGGCCGGTGCTGGCCGGATAGGTAATGATCAGCCGCACCTTCTTGTTCGGATCGATCACGAACAGCGAGCGCACCGTCAGCGTCTCGTTGGCGTTCGGATGAATCATGTCGTAGAGCTCGGACACCTTGCGGTCGGCGTCGGCCAGGATCGGGAAATTGACCTGGCAGCCCTGGGTGTCGTTGATGTCCTCGATCCAGCGCTGATGGGACTCGACCGGGTCGACCGACAGCGCGATCGCCTTGACGTTGCGCCTGGCGAACTCGTCCTTGAGCTTGGCCGTCAGTCCCAGTTCGGTCGTGCAGACCGGGGTGAAGTCCGCCGGATGGGAGAACAGCACGCCCCAGCTGTTGCCCAGCCATTCATGAAAGCGGATGCGGCCTTCGCTGGAATCCTGTTCGAAGTCCGGCGCAATGTCGCCTAGCCTGAGTGCCATGGTTGCCTCCTTGCCTGTCGGTCGTCAGTGGTCTGTCGGATGTTGC
Source organism: Cupriavidus sp. DB3 (assembly GCF_020418465.1). NCBI lineage: Bacteria > Pseudomonadati > Pseudomonadota > Betaproteobacteria > Burkholderiales > Burkholderiaceae > Cupriavidus > Cupriavidus sp. DB3. Next base: position 270,290 of record NZ_JAIZPL010000005.1, read on the forward strand.
TTGCCTCCGGGCCGCCAGCGCCCGGACTCAGACCAGTCTATTCCGATTGCGGTGAGACACAAACAAATATAAAGTCACTACAACATCACGCGAAGTCATTTGCCGAATCGATGGTCGAAGGCTTTGGCGTGACGCCGAAACCCGCCGCCACCTCGCGATCCGGGGACGCGCCGGACGGGCGCGCGACGCCCGACGGCGTGCCGGCCGATAAAAACCGCTCAGGTTTGCATCGCGCTGCGCCGATGTCCTACATGACTTGTAGGACTCGCTGTCTTGAAACCATTGCAGACCGCCGCATATCCTAGGAAATGCTTGGACCGCAGCAAGGCGAAGACACCCTACGAGAGCGAGGAAGGCCAACATGCAACTATCCGAAACAACCGCCCGCAACCAGGAGAAACTGATGAGCGATGTCAAAACCGTCCTGTCCGATGCCGAGGAACTGCTCAAGCAAGCCGCCTCGACCACCGGCGAGAAGGCCGCCGAACTGCGCGAGCGTGGCATGGGCCTGCTGAAGCAAGCCAAGGAAAAAGCGCAGGATCTGCAGGACGCCGTCGTCACCAAGAGCAAGGCCGCGGCCCGCGCCACCGACGACTACGTACACGACCATCCCTGGCGCGCGGTCGGCATCGCCGCCGGCGCCGGTCTGCTGATCGGCCTGTTGCTGAACCGCAAGTAAAGCCAGCCGGTCGGACCGCTGGACCCGCAACCCGCGGGTTCCCGCGCCCGACCGCGACTTGCCGGCCTGCGCGCCGGCGCCCTTCCGGAGCACCCCGTTCGCGGGCGCTCCCGGCGCGCCGATCGCGCAGGCCCCCTCCTGCCGGGTGCCGCAACGCGGCGCATGACGACACTCCAATCAGCGGAACCGCATGACCGACGACACCTCCTCACCCAAGTTACTGGACTCGCTGCGCACGCTGGGCAGCTCGGTGGCGGCGATGGTGCAGACCCGGCTGGAACTGGCCAGCGTCGAACTCTCCGAGGAAAAATCACGGCTGTTGCGCATGGCGCTGCTGGCCCTGGTCGGCCTGGTGTTCTTCGGCCTCGCCCTGTTCGCGCTGACCGGCCTGGTCGTGCTGCTGTTCTGGGACAACTACCGGGTGCAGGCGCTGGGCGCGGTGATCGTGGTCTATCTGCTGCTCGGCGGCGGCTGCCTGCTCGCCGCGCGCAATATCGTTCGCCATTCCCCGCCGATGTTCGAAGCCACGCTGGCCGAAATCGACAAGGACCGGGAGAGCCTGCGCCAATGACCCCGACCCCCGCTCCGACTCCGATTCCGTCCCCTTCCCCGGCCCCGACCGCGGGCGCTGCGCCGGTCCCGGCGCCAACACCATCCGCGGGATCGTCCGCCGACGCCTACGCCGCGCCGTCGGCCACGGCGCTGGACGAAGCCGGCCTGCCGCCGATGCCGCCGACCGGTGTCGGCGCGCGGACCGCGCGCTCCGAACCGCCGGCACGCCGGCGCACGGCCCGCGAAGTCCGCTTGCCGCTGGCGGTCCGCAAGGAGTTGCTGATCACGCGCGCGGCGCTCGAGCGCTACGACTGCGCGCAGTCGCTCGCCGACGTGCGCGCCAGCGTCCGCAACATCGGCCGAATCGGCGCCTGGTTGCCGCGCATGGCGCGGCCGCAGTCGATGTGGAAGCTGCTGGGCCTGGCCAAGGACTATCCGATCGTGGGATCGGCCCTGTCGCTGGCGCTGCCGTTGATGCGCCGCGTGCCGGTGCTGCGCTGGGGCTGGAAGCTGTCCAAGCTGGGTGCCGTCGCCGGCGCCGGCTATTGGGCCTACCGGACCTGGCAGCAGGCGCGCTCGCAGACGCCCGAGGGCAATGTCCCCGCGCCGAGCACCGCCCGCGGCGACGCCGCCGCGCGCACCGATACCGGTTTTCACGATCCGCTGGTACGCTGAGCCGTCGCGCCCGCCGCGGGAAGCCCGATTGCACTGGCATCCGCGCGGCAACCGGGCGCGGGCTCGCCCGCGCATCGCCCATTCATCGCGTGTCTTCGACACCTCGACACCTCGACACTGAGCCGCCATGCACCAGAAGGCCTTCTACATCCTGTTGGCCATCGTCACCATCGCCTTCTTCTGGGTGCTTCAGCCGTTTTTCGGCGCGGTATTCTGGGGCGTGATCCTGGCGATCATCTTCACCCCGCTGAACAATCTGCTGACGCGCAAGATGCGCGGCCGCGCCAACCTGGCCTCGCTGATCACGCTGCTGCTGTGCCTGCTGGTGGTGGTGCTGCCGATGTTCCTGGTCACCGCCTCGCTGCTCAATGAAACCACCGCGGTGGTGCACCAGATCCGCTCCGGCCATATCAATTTCACCGCCTATTTCGAACAGGCCGTGGCGGCGCTGCCGTCGAGCCTGAACTCGGCGCTGACCCGGCTCGAGCTGAACGACGTCGCCTCGATCCAGGAAAAGCTCGCCACCGCGGCCGGACAGATCAGCCAGTACCTCGCCACGCAGGCGCTCAGCATCGGCCAGAACACCTTCCAGTTCGTCATCAGCTTCGGCGTGATGCTGTATCTGCTGTTCTTCCTGCTGCGCGACGGCGCCAAGCTGACCCGGCGCATTCGCCTGGCGCTGCCGCTGAGCGAGGAACACAAGCAGATGCTGCTGCTGAAGTTCACCGGCGTGATCCGCGCGACCATCAAGGGCAATCTCGCCGTGGCCGCGCTGCAGGGCCTGCTCGGCGGCGTGCTGTTCGCGGTGCTCGGCATCCAGGGCGCGGTGCTGTGGGGCGTGGTGATGGCGGTGCTGTCGCTGCTGCCGGCGGTCGGCGCGGGGCTGATCTGGGGACCGGTCGCGATCTATTTCCTGCTGACTGGCGTGCTGTGGAAGGGCATCACGGTGATCGCGTTCGGCGCGCTGGTGATCGGCGCCGTCGACAACGTGCTGCGCCCGATCCTGGTCGGCAAGGACACCAAGATGCCCGACTGGGTGATCCTGATCTCGACGCTGGGCGGCATGGCGCTGTTCGGCATCAACGGCTTTGTGATCGGACCGCTGATCGCGGCGCTGTTCATCGCCAGCTGGGACCTGTTCGTGTCGATGCGCGAGACCGAGTCGAACACGACGACGAAGACCCCGCCCACCCCGCCGACCCAGCCTCCGACGCCGAGCCGCTGAAAGCCTTGCCTTGCCCGGCCGCAACGGTCGGGTCGGGACACCATGCACGGCTCGGAGACACCAGCACGCCCGGGACACCATGCAAAAAGGGCCTGTGACTTGCGCCACAGGCCCTTCTTCAATACTTGGTGGGTCGTGCAGGATTCGAACCTGCGACCAACGGATTAAAAGTCCGCTGCTCTACCGGCTGAGCTAACGACCCGAAAAAACCGAAGCCGCGATTATAGTCATTGCTGACTGATCATGTCAACGGCACTGCCCTTGGCGGCGTCGGCATGGCCGTTCAGACCATCTTCTCCAGCCGCCACATCTGATAGCGGAACGCCAGCACGGCGCCGAGCAGGATGCCGGCCAGCGCGATGAAGGAACCGATCGCCAGCGTCGACACGCCGGACAGGCCCTGTCCGATCGTGCAGCCCAGCGCGGTCACGCCGCCCGCGCCCATCAGGATGCCGCCGACGATATGGTTGGCGACGTCCTCGGCGTTGCCGAAGCCTTCCCAGCGGAAGGTGCGCGAGGCCAGCGCATAGGCCGCCGCGCCGGCGATCACGCCGATCACGCTGACGATGCCGACGGTCAGCACCTTGCTCTTGTCGCTGAACATCATCAGCCAGTCGAGCGTATAGGCGTACGGGGCGACGAAGCTCAGGCTTTCCATGCGGCCGCTGTTGGTGGCGACGAACACCTCTTCCAGCGTATTGGGATCTTCCGGCACGAAGCCGAGATGGCCCGACACGTACCACATCGCCACGATGATCAGGCCGACCGCGATGCCGCCGAGCAGGTTGTCGAACGTGCGGAAGCCCTTGCCGGCCAGCGCCCACAGCGACAGCACGCCGCCGAGCAGCAAGCCCAGCACCAGCTGCAGCGTGCCGCGCGACAGGCCGGTCTGCGCCAGCAGCGACGGCAGGTCCTGCGAGGTCGGCAGCTGCATCGCGACGGCATCGACGGTGTTCACGCGAATGACGCCGAACAGGCCGCGCAGCGTCATATAGGCCGACAGGCCCAGGAACACGAACACCACCAGCGACTTCAGGTTGCCGGCGCCGATCCGCACCAGCGTCTTGCTGCCGCAGCCCGAGGCCAGCACCATGCCGAAGCCGAACAGCAGCCCGCCCACCAGCGCCGACAGCCAGGCCAGCTTGTCGGCCGCGTAGATGGTCCGCGCCGGATCGATCAGACCCGACCACGCCAGCACGCCGGTGCCGATCATGGCGACGCCGATCGCCAGCACCCACATGCGCATGCGAGTCCAGTCGCCCATGTTGACGATGTCGGAGACGGCGCCCATGGTGCAGAAGTGCGTGCGCTGCAGGACTGCCCCGAACAGGAAGGTCAGGGCGAAGGTGCAGACCAGCACGGTGCGCGTCAGCGCGGGGACGTCGATTTCAGGCATGGCGGATTGCCGGTGGCAGGACGGTAAGGGGTAGGCGGAACGGGCGGAACAGGCGGAAAAGCCGGACCGCGGCGAGCAGCATCACGCGGCGTTCTGGTAACGGGTCGGATCGGGCACGCCCGCGGCCTCGAAGCCCGCGCGGCGGATCCGGCAGGAATCGCAGACGCCGCAGGCGCGGCCCTGCTCGTCGGCCTGGTAGCACGATACGGTCATGCCGTAATCGACGCCTAGCCGGACCCCGGCCTGGATGATCTCCGCCTTGGTCATGTCGATGATCGGCGCGTGGACGCGGATGCGCTCGCCCTCGACGCCGGCCTTGGTGGCCAGATTGGCCAGCGCCTCGTAGGCCTGGACGTATTCCGGACGGCAGTCGGGATAGCCCGAATAATCCACCGCATTGGCACCGAAGAACAGGTCGCGGCCGCCGATCGCCTCGGCCCAGCCGAGCGCCAGCGACAGCATGATGGTATTGCGCGCCGGCACGTAGGTCACCGGGATACCGCCGGCCGCGCCGTCGGTCGGCACATCCAGCGCGTCGTCGGTCAGCGCCGAGCCGCCGAAGCGGCGCAGATCGAGGTCGACGATCTCGTGCCGCTTCGCGCCCAGCGCCGCGGCGACGCGCTTGGCGGCCTCGAGCTCCGACGAATGCCGCTGGCCATAGCGCATCGACAGCGCATAGGTCTCGAAGCCCTGGGCATTGGCCATGGCGAGCACGGTGGCGGAGTCCAGACCGCCGGAAAGCAGGACGATTGCGCGTTGGGTCATCTCGGGGCGGCGCGTGCCGGGTAGCGGCGAAGGACCAGCAGGCCTTCGCGGTATATCGGGGAACCCGTTATTTTAGCGCGACCACGAAAAAAGGCCCGCTTGCGCGGGCCTTGGCACCTGGGACGCCGGCGTCGCCGCCGCGAGAATCGCTCGACTTCGGCGCCCGACTTCGGCGCTTTACCTCGGCGCGCCTTGCTGCTTCGGCGTGCCTTACTTCAGCGTCTTCAACCGGTTGCTGGCCGCCTGGGCGCCCTCGGTGCCGGGATACTTGGCGACCACCTGCTCGAGCGTCTTGCGCGCCGCCGCCTTCTGGTTCGATTCCAGCTGGTTGTTGGCGATGGCGATCATCGCGTCGGGCACCTTGGGGTGCGTCGGATTGGCCTGCACCATGTTCTGCAGCACCGTGATCGAGCCGCGGTAGTCGCGCTGGGCATACAGCGAATTGCCCAGCCAGTACTGCGCCAGCGGCAGGTACGGGCTCTGCGGATACTTCTTGATGAAGGCCGAGAAGTTGGCGCCGGCGCCCTTGAAGTCCCCGGTCTGGAACTGCTTGAGCGCGGCGTCGTACTCGGTCTTTTCGCCCGGCTGGGCCAGGCCCTGCTGGCCTTCCACGGTGACCTGCTGCGGCTCGAACTTCTTGAGCCGCGCGTCCAGGTCCGCGTAGTAGTCCTTCTGCTGGCGCTGCAGATTGGCGACCTCGTTCTGCAGCACCTCGTTCTGGCCCCGCAGGCGCGCCACTTCCTGGCGCATCCCTTCGAGCTGGTTCTGGATATCGATCTGGGCCCGGCTGTTCTGGTCGATCCGCTGCGAGGCAGTGGCCTGGAAGCCATTGAACTGCTCTCGCAGCGTGATGATGGCGCGACGCGCCTCGTCATCGTCGAAGACACCGGCCTGTGCCTGGGCGGCCGGCAACAGGCCGGCACAAACTGCGGCGACTAGCCACGACAGAGTAGAGACGCGTGCTTTCATGGATCGACTTTCTTCAGCGCGGGATCAACGGATCGAAACGAATCCAGACGGGGATCAATAAACGATGTCGGCGCGGCGGTTCTCGGCCCACGACGCTTCGTCATGACCCAGCGCCTTGGGCTTTTCCTTGCCCAGGCTCACGGCCTCCATCTGGCTCTCGGGCACGCCCATGGTCGCCAGCGAACGGCGCACCGCCTCGGCACGCTTCTGGCCCAGCGCCAGGTTGTACTCGCTGGTACCGCGCTCGTCGGTGTTGCCCTGGATCAGGATGCGGCGGCTGCGGTTGCCCTGCAGGTACTTGGCGTGCTCGTTCAGCATGCCCTGGTATTCCGGCTTGACGCTGTAGCTGTCGAAGTCGAAATAGACGCTGCGGCGGGCCAGCGGGCTGTTCGGGTCGTTCAGCGGATCGCGCGAGACGTCGACCGGCGCGACGGCGCGCGGATCGGTGGTCGAGGTGCCGCCGGTGCCGGCACCGGCCTTGGCGGAGTCGTCGAGCTTGACGCCCGACGAGCAGGCGCCGAGGGTCAGCAGAACGGTGATGGCGAGAGACTTGGTGATCATGTTGGACATGGTAGGAGGCTCCTGTTTCTGTTATTGCATGAAGGGTCCCCAGGACGGCTCGCGAACCTCGCCGGACTGGAGCGACAAAACCTGCTTGGTACGTCCATCGGTCGACACCGCCGCCAGCACCGCGCGACCGCCGACGCGAGTGGCGTAGAGAATGTACTTGCCGTTCGCGGCGAAGCTGGGCGCCTCGTCGTTGGCCGTGTCGGTCAGCGCGGTGACATCGCCGCTGCCCAGGTCCATCAGCTGCAGCTTGAAGCCGCCGCCGCGGCTAATGTACGCCAGTTGCTTGCCATCCGGCGAAACCCGCGGGCTGACGTTGTAGTTGCCCTTGAAGGTCACGCGCTGGGCCGCGCCCGACTCCTCGCCGGCCGCCGGCATGCGGTAGATCTGCGGCGCGCCGCCGCGGTCGCTGGTGAAATAGATATGGCGGCCGTCCGGCGAATACTGCGGCTCGGTATCGATCGCGCTGCTGCGGCTCAGGCGGCGCAGCCCCGAACCGTCGGCATTGACCTGATAGATCTGCGTATTACCGTCGCGCGACAGCGCCAGCGCCAGATGGCGGCCGTCCGGCGACCATGCCGGGGCGCTGTTGTTGCCCTTCTGGTTCGACACCAGCGTGCGGCGGCCCGTGGCGAGGTCATGCACATAGACCACCGGCTTCTTCGCCTCGAACGAGACATAGGCCACCTTGGCACCGTCCGGCGACCACGACGGCGAGATGATGGGCTCGTTGCTGGTCAGCGCGACGCGCGAATTCTGGCCGTCGGAGTCCGAGATCAGCAGCTGGAAGCGGTTGCCGACGCGCGAGACGTAGGACAGCCGGGTCGCGAACACGCCGCGCTCGCCCAGCAGCTTCTCGTAGATATAGTCGGCGATCTTGTGCGCGGTCACGCGCAGCTGGTCCTGGCCGACGGTAAAGGCCAGGCCGCCCAGGCTGGCGCCCTTGACGGTGTCGTACAGGCGGAAGCGGACCTCGTAGCGGCCGCCGCCGGCCGGCGTGACGCTGCCGGCCACGAAGGCGTCGGCGCCGCGGGTCTTCCAGCCGGCCAGGTCGACGTTGGCGGTTTCCGGGACGGTGGCGCCGGCCACGTCGACGTTGCGGAAGCGCCCGCTGCGCTGCAGGTCGGCGCGGATGATCGCCGTCAGATTGGTCGGCGCCGCGCCTTCATTCTGGAAGTTGGCGACGGCAATCGGGAACTGGCTGGAGCCGACGCCGGAGATTTCGACGTTCAGCTGCGCGTGGGCCGGGCCCATCGTCAGCATCATGGCCAGCGCCATGGTGATCCAGGCGAGTACGGCCGCACGGACGGTGCGCCGGTTGGCGAGGGGGTTGGCTGGGGTGCGTTGGCGGAGGGCCAAAAGCGGTCGCATGCTGCTCCTCTATCTATATCGAGATCGTCAATCGATGCATCGGACGCGTCGGCAACGGCGCGCGGAGCGAGGCGCCGCCGGGCCGCGCCAGGCAACCGTCGATGGTAGCCAGCCGCCCGGCGGCCAGCGATCCCGGTTGCACTATGTTGCAAATCATACGCTTCCCTGCCTCAGTCCTTGGGCCGGAAAGTGATCGTGAAGCTGGACGGCGCCTTGCCGTTGTCGTCGCGCGGCAGCGGGTCGGAACGCTCGACCGCGCGCAGCACGGCGTTGTCCCAGGCCGAATTGCCGCTGGACTTGGACAGGCGGGCCGACAGCAGCGAGCCGTCCGGCGCCAGCGAAACCGACACCACGGCGGTCGGGTTGCCCTGCACGTCCTCGGTAAAGACGATGTTCGGCTTGACCCGGCGGCGCACCTTGTCGGCGTAGCCCGGCGAGGCGCGGCCGCCCGAACCGGCGTTGTCGGAGGTGCCGCCGCCCGAGCCGCTGCCGCCGGCCAGCGCCTTCAGGCGGGCCAGTTCGGCCTGGCGCTGGGCGTTGGCGGCGGCCTCGCGCTTGGCCTTCGCCTCCGCGTCTGCCTTCGCCTTCGCCTTGGCTTCGGCGTCCGCCTTGGCCTTTTTCGCCTGCTCTTCCTTGCGCTCGGCCTGTTCCTTGCGCTTCTGCTCCTCGGCGCGCTGCTGGTCTTCCTTGCGCTGGGCCTCCTTGCGCTGTTCTTCCTTGCGCAGGGCTTCCTTGCGTTGCTCTTCCTTGCGCAGGGCTTCCTTGCGTTGTTCTTCCTTGCGCTGCGCCTCGCGCCGCTCGGCCGCCTCGCGTTCCTCGCGCTCCTGGCGCGCCTTCAGCTCGGCCTGCTTGCGCGCGGCCTCGCGCGCCTCGGCTTCGCGGCGCTTCTGGCGCTCGAGCGCGATGTCGGCGTCCTCCTCGGGCTTGGGCTGCGCCACGGGCGCCGGCGGCGCCGGCGTCGGCCGGGGCTGGGGCGGCGGCGTCGGCTCCGGGGCCGGGGTATCGGGGACTTCCTCCCACAGCTCGGCTTCGACGCCGGCGGGGGTGCTGATCTGCCAGTTGACACCGTAGTACAGCACGATGGCCAGCAGCAGATGCATGAAGAGCGCCAGCAGGAAGGAGCGCAGCGTGCCGCGTTCCTTGACCGGCTGATACGGATAGGAGTCGGCGGTCTTCATGGGAAAGGCTAACGGCAAGGTTCCGGGCGACATCCGGTCGTCATCCAGCGATTACTTGGACTTGACCATCAGGCCGACGCGCTTGACGCCATCGGCCTTCAGTTCGGACATCACGTCGAGCACCGCCTCGTACTTCACCGCACGGGCGGCGGCGATCACCACCGGCTGGTCCGGGTTCTCGTTCTGGCGCTGGTGCACGAAGTCCAGCAGGCCCTTGGTGTCGAGCTTGCGCTCGAACGAGGCGCCCTCCGGGCTCTTGCCGCGCGCGGTCAGCGTGCCGTCCTCGTGCACGGTGACGACGATCGGCGGGGTCTTCTGCTGCGGCGTGGCGTCGGCCACGGTCGGCAGGTCCACCACGGCGGGGCTGACGATCGGCGCCGCCACCATGAAGATGACGAGCAGAACCAGCATCACGTCGATATACGGCACGACGTTGATGTCGGCGCTGGCCCGGCGGCGCGAGCCGCCGCGGCGCTGAATGGCTGCCATGCTGCGCTTCTCCTTGGCCTGGCCTTCAGCGGGTCTGCCGCTGCAGGATGTTGAGGAATTCTTCCATGAAGCTCTCGAAGCGGATCGCCAGCCGGTCGATCTCGGTCGCGTAGCGGTTGTACGCGATCACGGCCGGAATCGCCGCGAACAGGCCGATCGCGGTGGCCACCAGCGCTTCGGCGATGCCGGGCGCGACCGAGGCCAGCGTCGCCTGCTGGACGTTGGACAGGCCGCGGAACGCGTTCATGATGCCCCAGACCGTGCCGAACAGGCCGATGTAGGGGCTGACCGAGCCGACCGAGGCGAGGAACGGCAGGTGGGACTCGAGCACGTCCATCTCGCGCTGGTAGGCGGCGCGCATCGCGCGGCGGGCCGCGTCGAGCAGCGCGCCGGCGTCGTTGCTGCGCTCGCGCGCCTTCAGGTATTCGCCCATGCCGGACTCGAAGATCCGCTCGAGCGCGCCGGTGCTGTGCCGGTTGTTGGCCGCGCTGTGATACAGCGCCTGCAGGTCGCCGCCCGCCCAGAAATCGCGCTCGAAGCCCTCGGTCTGGGTGCGCGCGGCGCGCAGCGCCATGTGCTTGCGGAAAATATAGGTCCAGGAGAACAAGGACATGACGACCAGCAAGGCCATCACGGCCTGCGCCAGGAAGCTGGCGTGCATCACCAGCGTAAGGATCGACATGTCTTGCGTGACGGTCACGGGATTCATCGAGCGGTCTTGATGGTTGCGAGGACGGATGCGGGAATCGGCGCCGGGCGGAAGCTGTCGCGGTCCACGCATCCCACCCGGATCGTGCCCGCGGCCAGCATCAGCGGCCCGCGCCACGCTTCCTGGGCGAATTGGACCGAGGCCGGCCCGACCCGTTCAATACGGGTGCGGATCTCCAGCAGGTCGTCCAGCCGGGCGGGCGCATTGTATTCCACCGCCGTGCTGCGCACGACAAAGACCACGCCCGATTCGTCGGCGAGGGCCTGCTGCTCGATACCGAGCGAGCGCAGCCATTCGGTGCGCGCACGTTCGAAAAACTTGAGGTAGTTGGCGTAGAACACCACCCCGCCGGCGTCGGTGTCTTCCCAGTAGACGCGCAGCGGCCATACGAAATTCGTCATGGCCGCGATTGTAACGGACGCGGGCGCGGCTTCGGTGTCACACGGCGTCCGACAACGCAACGCCGGGCCGTCCTACAGACGGGCGGGTCCCTTCCCGCCCGCCAGGCCCGTCCCCAGCCCCCGTCCCAGGCGGCCTGGCCGGCTTGCGGCGAGCCGGGGCCTCGCGTAAACTCCGGCCAACCATTCCACCTTGCGCGACTGGCGAAGTCAGTGGGTACTACCACGAGGAAGCGCAAGATCTCTGGCGCCAAGCCACCGGAAGCGGTCCGAAGCCAGGGCGCAACGCCCGGCCCCGGCCCCTTGCGATAGCCGCCGCGCCTGCCGCTCGCCTGGGCCAGCGAATGGGAAGCAGGGTGCGCCCTGCGCCGCCAGTCCCGGGCCCCCGCCCAGGCCGGCGACGCGGTTCGCATGCGTCTTCCCCGCGCGCCCTACCGTCGTTCCGTTCCCGTATCCTTCGGTCAATCCGCCGTCATTGCACGGTTTTCACCGATCCTTCTACAGACGAGTTTTCGCCATGTTCGAACGCAGCCGCTACACGATCGACCAGATCGATCCCGAACTCTGGTCCGCCATCCAGCAGGAAAATCAGCGCCAGGAAGACCATATCGAGCTGATCGCCTCCGAGAACTACACCTCGCCGGCCGTGATGGCCGCGCAGGGCTCGCAGCTGACCAACAAGTACGCCGAGGGCTATCCCGGCAAGCGCTACTACGGCGGCTGCGAATACGTCGACGTCGTCGAGCAGCTCGCGATCGACCGAGTCAAGCAGCTGTTCGGCGCCGAGGCCGCCAACGTGCAGCCCAACTCGGGCTCGCAGGCCAACCAGGGCGTGTTCTTCGCCGTGCTCAAGCCGGGCGACACCATCATGGGCATGAGCCTGGCCGAAGGCGGCCACCTGACCCACGGCATGGCGCTGAACATGAGCGGCAAGTGGTTCAACGTGGTCAGCTACGGCCTGAACGCCGACGAGGACATCGACTACGGCGCGCTGGAAAAGCTGGCCCAGGAGAAGAAGCCGAAGCTGATCATCGCCGGCGCGTCGGCCTTCTCGCTGCGCATCGACTTCGAGCGCATCGCCGCCGTAGCCAAGTCGGTCGGCGCCTATTTCATGGTCGACATGGCGCACTACGCCGGCCTGATCGCCGCGGGCGTCTACCCGAACCCGGTGCCGCACGCGGACTTCGTCACCACCACCACGCACAAGAGCCTGCGCGGCCCGCGCGGCGGCGTGATCCTGATGAAGGCCGAGCATGAGAAGGCCATCAACTCGGCGATCTTCCCCGGCATCCAGGGCGGCCCGCTGATGCACGTGATCGCCGGCAAGGCGGTCGCGTTCAAGGAAGCGCTGTCGCCGGAGTTCAAGGCCTATCAGCAGCAGGTCGTCAGGAACGCCCAGGCGCTGGCCGAGACGCTGATCGCGCGCGGCCTGCGCATCGTCTCGGGCCGCACCGAGAGCCACGTGATGCTGGTCGACCTGCGCGCCAAGCAGATCACCGGCAAGGAAGCCGAGAAGATCCTGGGCGACGCGCATATCACGGTCAACAAGAACGCGATCCCCAACGATCCGGAAAAGCCGTTCGTCACCTCGGGCATCCGCCTGGGTTCGCCGGCGATGACCACGCGCGGCTTCAAGGAAGAGGAAGCCCGCCAGGTCGCCAACCTGATCGCCGACGTGCTCGACAACCCGCACGATGCCGACAACATCGCGCGCGTGCGCGAGCAGGTTGCGGCGCTGACCAAGCGCTTCCCGGTCTACGGCTGATCGGCCGTCGCCGCGCGCGGCCGCTTCGGCGGGCGGCGCGCGGCCGCTCAACCTCCGCCTCCAGGTGGTCCGATGAAATGTCCCTTCTGCGGTCACTCCAATACCCAGGTGCTCGACACCCGCATGTCCGAGGAAGGCGATACCGTGCGCCGGCGCCGCCGTTGCGAGGCCTGCGATCGGCGCTTCACCACCTATGAGCGGATCGAGCTGTTCTTCCCCGCCATCGTCAAGAAGAACGGCAGCCGCGTCGATTACGCACGCAGCAAGCTGAAGGATTCGATGCGGCTGGCCCTGCGCAAGCGGCCGGTCTCGGCAGAGGCCATCGACGAGGCGATCGCGCGCATCGAGGAAAAGCTGCTGGCGCTGGGACAGAAGGAAATCCCGAGCAGCCAGGTCGGCGAACTGGTGATGCGCGAGCTGCGCAAGCTCGACAAGATCGCCTATATCCGTTTCGCTTCGGTGTACCGCAGCTTCGAGGACGTGTCGGAGTTCTCCGACGTGCTGGCCGAAGTCAGCTCGACCAACGGCAAGCGCTGAGGCGTTGCTTCGCGGCGGCGTGAGGGTGTTGCGGTTAGTCGCCGTTTGTCGATGCTTGTTGCCGACGCCGCTGGTTGCCGCAGTTGTTGCCATTGCCGCTGTTGCAATCCTTGTCGAATCCTCCACGGTTCGAAACCTTATCCCCGCTCGCTGACGATTAATCTGGTCCCCGCTTGTCACGCACAGGACCAGAGCGATGGTTGCGATCCCTTCGGCGACTTCGGCGTTGCCGACCGCTTCAGCGTTGTCGGCGGCTTCCGCGTTATCGAGCGCTTCGGCGTGTTCGACGGCTTCGGCGTTGTCCGCCGATTCCGAGTTATCGACGGCTTCGGCGTTGTCCGCCGTTTCCCGGCTATCGACCGCTTCGGCGCCTTCCGGCACCGCAGCTGTCGGCGCCCTTCCATGGCGCCCCAATTGCCGCCCCCCTTCTTGCCCTTGTTTGACTGACCGCCGGCGCTGCCACCGCGGCTACCTGCTGCTCGAAGCGCTGGTCGCGCTCGCCGTGCTCGGCATCGGCCTGCTGCCGCTGGCCGGGCTCGCCCCGACGGCGCTGCAATGGTGGCGCGAGCCCTTGCGGATCGGCCAGGCCCTGCGCCTCGCCGCCGAGGGCGCCGAACTGGCGGGGCTGGCGGGACCGGATGCCCTGCCGGATCCCGCCCGGCTCCCCGCGCTCGCGCGGACACCGGGCCTGCCGCCGCCACGCTGGTGCGCCTCGGTGCCGGCCGACGCGGCGCAATCGAGCTGTCCGGCCGGCCACCGCGTCGTCGTGGTCGGTCCCTTGCCGCCGGAGCCCCGCATAGGCAGCCGGGCCGATGCCGCCCAGCCCCGGACCGCGTTGCGCGCCATCGCGCTGCGGTTGCGGCCATGAGCACGACGGCTGCAACCATGAGCGCGGCGGTCGTCGCCCCGTGTGCAATCGGATCGAGCGTGCGCGGCAGCGCCGGTACGCCATGGCAGTCCGCGGCGACGGCCGGATGGTCGCTGGTCGAGGTGATGGTCGGCCTGCTGCTGGGCGCGCTGGCGAGCAGCGCGGCGGTGACGGCTTGGCTCACCATGCGATCCGCCTATGTCCTGGCCGCCGAGCAACGCGAACTGGAGCAGCGCGGCGGCGCCCTGCTGGAGGCGATTGCCGGGCTGCTGCGCCATGCGGGCTGGCATCCGGCTCCGACCGCCGCCCTGCCTCCGCCGCTGATCGGCCGCGACGACTGCGGCCAGCCGACGCTCGGCGACGCCCTGAGCTGCGGCAAAGCCGGCGTCGCCGGCAGCGATGCGCTGCTGATCCGCTTCGGCGGCGACCATCCGTTTGGCGATCCGGCGGTGCCCGACCGCTACCTGTCCGACTGCAGCGGTTACCCGGTCTCCATCGCGGTGGCCGCTACGGAAACCGCAGGGGCCTCGTCGCCGCAGGCGGCCGGCTACCTGACCGCCAACCTGCTGTACGTGGCCAACGGCGCCGACGGCGAGCCGCAATTGCTGTGCCGCTATCCCGGGCGCCGCGATGGTGGCAGTGGCAGCAGTAGTAGCGGTGGCGGTGGCGGTGGCGGTGGCGGTGGTGGCGGTGGTGGCGGTGGTGGCGGTGGTAGCGGTGGTGGCGGTGGTGGCGGTGGTGGTGTCAGTGGCGGCATTGGGGGCAGCGGCGGCACGACGTGGAGCACGGGCGCACTGGCCCGCGGTGTCGAGACCCTGCAGCTGCGCTATGGCGTCGACCGCGACGGCGACGGCCGCGTCGATACCTTCCTGCGCGCCAGCGAACTTGCCATCGGCGGACCGGATGCGTGGCGCAAGGTGTTGGCCGTGCAGATCGCCCTGGTGCTGCGCAGCGGGGCTGGCATGCCGGGCACGGCCGCGACGCCCTTGCCACTGCTGCCGCCACGCACGACCGGCGAGCAAGGCGACGATATCGCGTTTATGCCCCGCTCCCGGCCCACCGCTTCGCGGCGAGTGTTCGCCACCACGGTGTGGCTGCGCAATGCGCCGTTCTGTGCGGAGTCGACATGCTGAGATTCGAAGACGATGCGATGCCGCCGCAAGCCGCACGCGGCGCCATCACGCTCATTTCCGTAGTCGTGCTGTCGACGATGACCCTCGCGCTGGCCGGCGCGCTGTTCGTGCTGCTCCTGGCCGGACATCAGGCGATCGGCCAGCGGCTCGAGCGCGAGATCGCGTTCCGCGGCGCGGAGGTCGCGCTGCGCGATGGCGAGCGCGATCTGCGCAGCGCAACTGCCGCCATTGCTGGGACTGCTGCGACTACCGCGACTGCTGCGACTGCTGCGACTGCTGCGACTGCTGCGACTGCTGCGACTGCTGCGCCTGCTGCGACTGCTGCGCCTGCTGCGACTGCTGCGACTGCTGCGACTGCTGCGACTGCTGCGACTGCTGCGACTGCTGCGACTGCTGCGACTACTGCAACTGCTGCGACTGGTGCGACTGGTGCCACAGCTGCGACTACCGCCACTACCGCCAACCAAGCGCTCGCCGGCCACAACGATCGCCTCGCCTCATGGCCTGCGCCCGGCCATTGCGGCACGCAGGCGCAGCGCGGCCTGTGCAGCCCTGCCCCCGGGCAGCCCCCGCCGTGGCGGGCTTGGATGGACCAGGCCCTGCCCGCGGACGGCATCGGAGTGCCGATCGGAAACGTAACCGGTGCAATCCTGCCGCTCATCCCGCCGGAGATGGCCGGCGCGACCACCGTGCCGCGCTATCTGATCGAACGGCTGCCGCCGAAAAGCGCCGGCGGATCGGCGCCCGCCGGCGTGCCGGCGCAGCGCTATCGCATCACCGCGCTCGGTCAGGGACGCGATCCGGCCGCGCGCGTCGTGCTGCAGACCGAATGGATCGAACCGGAACGGATCGATCCGCCTTCACGGCGTGGAGCGGCAAGCCAGCCGGAAGGCGGCCGCGTCCGGCGAATCGGTTGGCGCGAACTCGTCCCGCCATATCCGTCATGACGTCATGCCGCGTCATGAGGCCGCCATGAGGCGCCATGAAGCCCATGACCCCTCCATGAGGTGCCGTGACCCTCCAGGGAGCGCCGTCACTCGCGATGACCCTCCGTGACCCCGCCGCCACCGTCCATGACCGCCAACCGCACCGCCGCCTTCACGCTGATCGAGCTGCTGGTCGTGATCGTCATCGTCGCCATCGTCGCCGGCATCGCGGCCACCAGCTGGCATCGGCACCTGCAGCGCAGCTGGCGCGCGCAGGCGCGCACCGCGATGATCGCGGCGATGCTGGACCTGCAGCGCCACGCGATGGCCCGCGGCAGCTTCGCCGACGACAGCGGTCGCGGTCCCGCGGGACGCTGGCCACAGTGGGTCCCGCCGCCGCCTGCGCGTCCGCACTACCGGCTGGCGGCGCTGCCCTGCACCGCCGCCGGCCAGCGCGACGCCGACCTCGACCGCTGCATCGAACTGCACGCCTTCCCGCAATGGCCCGACGTCACTTGCGGCACGCTGATCCTGCGCGGCAGCGGCGAGTGGCTGGTGGAATCGCAGGACCAGGCGGGACCCGTACCATGGCCGGAGGGCTGCTGAGCGTCCGCGGCGGCGAGCGCGGGCGGCACCCCGCACGCTCGGCGGGCGCCACACTGATCGAATGGCTCGCCGCGATGGCGATCACGGCAACGCTGGCCGCTGCCGGCTACCCGTCCTATCGCGACGCGCTGGAGCGGCAGCAGGTGCGCCTGGCCGCCGACCTGCTGGCCGCCTCGATCGAGATGGCGCACGAATTCGCGCTGGCCAGGCGCAGCACGGTTCTGCTGGCGCCGCAGCCCGGCTTCTCCGACTTCTCGCGCGGATGGCATATCGTCGCGAGGGAGGCCCGGGTGGCGGACGGGGCCACCGGGGCCACCGGGGCCATCGGAGCCACCAGGGCCATCGGAGCCACCAGGGCCAGCGAGGCCACAAGGACCAGCCAAGCCCCCGACGCCCCGGTGCTGTCATCGGTGGGCCTGGCCGCCGCCTGCCTGCGCGTCGCGCTGCGCGCCACCGACGGCGGCCGCGCGCTGCGGCTGGCTCCTGTGGGATACTCTCGGTCGGAACGTGGCGGCTTCTATGCGGCCACCTTTACCCTGCGCTGCGGCCATGCGCAGCGTCAGGTCAGGCTCGGCGCGCTGGGCCGCTTGCGCATCTGTACGCCCGGGCACGACGCCGACTGCGACAGCCGCATCGACAGCGAGCCCTGAGCCGCAGACCGGCCACGACCTTGGCCCGGCATGCCGGGCCGATTTAGCCCGACCGACTTGGCCGACCGACTTGGCCGACCGACTTGGCCCGACCGACTTGGCCCGACCGACTTGGCCCGGCCGACTTGGTCCCAACCGAGTCAGCCAGCCCGACCACGCCAGCCACGCCAGTCAAGACAACCGGCAGGAAAACCGCTTACTCATGTTCTCCGAAACCGATCACGCCGCCATGCAGCAGGCCCTCGCGCTCGCCGCGCGCGGCATGTTCATCACCACGCCGAATCCGCGCGTGGGCTGTGTGCTGACCAAGGGCGGCAAGGTGATCGGCGAAGGCTACACGCAGCCCGCGGGCCAGGACCACGCGGAGATCCAGGCGCTGAAGAACGCCGCCGCGCGCGGCATCGATCCCGCCGGCGCGACCGCCTACGTCACGCTGGAGCCCTGCAGCCATTTCGGCCGCACGCCGCCGTGCGCCGATGCGCTGGTGCGCGCCGGCGTCAAGCGCGTGGTCGCGGCGATGGAAGATCCGAACCCCACGGTATCGGGACGGGGCCTGCAGCGGCTGCGCGATGCCGGCATCGACGTGCGCTGCGGCCTGCTGGAGAAGGAGGCGCGCGACCTGAACATCGGCTTCGTCTCGCGCATGACCCGCGGCCTGCCGTGGGTCCGCGTCAAGGTCGCGGCCTCGCTCGATGGCGGCACCGCGCTGCATGACGGCACCAGCCAGTGGATCACCGGCCAGGCCGCGCGCGACGACGGCCATGCCTGGCGCGCACGCGCCTGCGCGATCCTGACCGGCATCGGCACCGTGCGCGACGACGACCCCCAGCTGACCGTGCGCGCCATCGACACGCCGCGCCAGCCGCAGCGCGTGCTGATCGACTCGCGCCTGGAGGTGCCGCTGGACGCGCGCATGCTGACGCCTGACACCGGCGAATTCGCCAAGCCCGTGCTGGTGTTCTGTGCGATCGACGATCGCGCGCGCCGCACCGCGCTGGAGGCGCGCGGCGCCGAAGTGGTGGTGCTGCCCAACGCGCACGGCAAGGTCGAGCTGCGCCGCATGCTCGAGGAGCTGGGCCGGCGCGGCATCAACGAGCTCCATGTCGAGGCGGGCTTCAAGCTCAACGGTTCGCTGATCCGCGAAGGCTGCGCCGACGAGTTGCTGGTCTATCTGGCGCCCCGCCTACTCGGCGACGCGCAGGGCATGTTCAACCTGCCGCCGCTCGCCCGCCTGCAGGACGCGCCGGCCTTCCGCTGGCACGATGTGCGGCAGATCGGCGACGATTTGCGGCTGATCGCGCGCCGCCATCCTGCGGGCTGAACGGCACGTCTCGCTGCGGGCTGCTAGCATGCCGCTTTGTCCTTGCTCTCTCCTTGCTTTCCCCTTCGCTTTCCCTCCCTGCTGACCAGACCATGTTTACTGGCATTGTGGCGGCCGTCGGCCGCATCGACTCCGTGACGCCGCTGGGCGACCAGAACACCGACAACGCCGGCGTCCGCCTGCAGATCGACGCCGGGGGCCTCGACCTGTCCGACGTGCAGATCGGCGACAGCATCGCCATCCAGGGCGCCTGCATGACCGTGGTGGCGCTGCAGCCGGGCCGGTTCGATGTCGAGGTCTCGCGCGAGTCGCTGGACAAGACCACCGGCCTCGCGCAGCCCGGCCGGGTCAATCTGGAAAAGGCGCTGCGCCTGGCCGACCGGCTCGGCGGCCACCTGGTCTCCGGCCATGTCGACGGCCTGGGCGAAGTCACCCATTTCGCGCCGGTCGGCGAATCGCACGAGCTGCGCGTGCGCGCGCCGCGCGAGCTGGCGCGCTATCTGGCCTACAAGGGCTCGGTGGTGGTCAACGGCGTCTCGCTGACGGTCAATCGCGTGACCGACCACGCCGACGGCTGCGAATTCTCGATCAATCTGATTCCCCATACGATCGAGGTCACCACGCTGCAGGACCTGCGGCCCGGCGCCAAGGTCAATCTGGAGATCGACCTGATCGCCCGCTATGTGGAGCGGATGCTGAGCGCCGACGGCAAGCTGGGCTGAACGCCCGCTGGCGGGCACGCAGGGCTGCCGGGGCCGGATTGCCCCGTCCATCGGCGGGCCCATCCCTCGTCCATCTCCTGGCTATCCCCCGGGCCATCCCCGAGGGCCATTCCCGGGCCGGCTCCGACCGGGCGCCTCGGGCGAACGCAGCCCCCGGCGCCCCTTGCCCCCGGCCCGCATCGCGTACAATGCCGGGTTAAACCGCGCGCCGCCCCGGCGCGCCGCAGTCGCCCCACGGGCCTCGCCCGGGGCCGCCCCGCCAGACTTTCCTTTGCCTACCTCATGACGATCGCCCCAACCGAAGACATCATTGCCGAGATCCGTGCCGGCCGCATGGTTATCCTGGTCGACGAGGAAGACCGCGAGAACGAGGGGGATCTGGTGCTGGCGGCCGATTTCGTCACGCCCGAGGCCATCAACTTCATGGCCAAGTACGGCCGCGGCCTGATCTGCCTGACGCTGACGCCCGAGCGCTGCCGCCAGCTGGAACTGCATCCGATGGTCAGCCGCAACGGCACCCCGCACGGCACCGCCTTCACGGTGTCGATCGAGGCGGCCGAGGGCGTGACCACCGGCATTTCGGCGGCCGACCGCGCCCGTACCGTGCAGGCAGCCGTCGCCCGCGACGCCAAGCCGAGCGATCTGGTCCAGCCGGGCCACATCTTCCCGCTGACGGCCCAGCCCGGCGGCGTGCTGATGCGCGCCGGCCATACCGAGGCGGGCTGCGACCTGGCCGCGCTGGCCGGCGTGACCCCGGCCGCGGTGATCTGCGAAATCATGAAGGACGACGGCACCATGGCGCGCCTGCCGGACCTGATCGAATTCGCCGAGCTGCACGGCCTGAAGATCGGCACCATCGCCGACCTGATCCACTACCGCAGCCGCACCGAATGCATCGTCGACCGCGTCGGCGAGCGCACCATGCAGACCCCGTACGGCACCTTCCGCAGCATCGCCTACCGCGACAAGCCCAGCGGCCACGCCCATCTGGCGCTGATCAAGGGCGACCCGCAGCGCGACCGCGAGACCCTGGTGCGCGTGCACGAGCCGCTGTCGGTGCTGGACCTGCTCGAAGTCTCCCGCACCACCCACTCGTGGACCGTGCCGGCCTCGCTGGAGGCGATCGGCGCGGCCGACAGCGGCGTGATGGTGCTGCTGAACTGCGGCGACAGCGCCGAGCGGCTGTTCGCGCAATTCAGCGCGCTGGACGAGCCGCAGACCCGCGCCCCGCGCAAGCCCGACCTGCGCACCTACGGCATCGGCGCGCAGATCCTGCGCGATGTCGGCGTCGGCAAGATGCGCGTGCTGGCCTCGCCGCGCAAGATGCCCAGCATGACGGGCTACGATCTCGAAGTGGCCGGCTACCAGCCGATGAACGGCGACGACGACTGAGCGTCCCCCCCCAATACCGGCGGCCGGCCCATCCCGGGCGCGGCCGCCCACCGAACCCTGGAGAACGATATGGATCACGGTTTCTACCCGAGCAACCTGGACGGCGAAGGCCTGCGCATCGGCATCGTGCAGGCGCGTTTCAACGAGCCGGTCTGCGACGAGCTGCGCGAGGCCTGCGTGGCCGAGCTGGAAAAGCTGGGCATCGAAGGCGAAGACACGCTGGTGGTGACGGTGCCCGGCGCACTGGAAATCCCGCTGGCGCTGCAGAAGATGGCCGAGAGCGGCCAGTTCGATGCGCTGATCGCGCTGGGCGCCGTGGTGCGCGGCGAAACCTACCACTTCGAGCTGGTTTCGAACGAGTCGGGCGCGGGCATCACCCGCGTCGGCCTGGACTTCAACCTGCCGATCGCCAACGGCATCCTGACCGTCGATACCGACGCCCAGGCCCATGCACGCACCCGCGAGAAGGGCCGCGACTGCGCCCGTGCCGCGGTCGAGATGGCGAACCTGGTGGCGGCGCTCGATTCGCTGCGCGGCCAGGACGACGAGGACGAGGACGACGATGAGTGACGCAGCACAGGGCGGCAAGCCTGCCGCCAAGTCCGGCCGCTCCGACGCCAAGGCGCCGCCCAAGAGCGCGCGCCGCCGTTCGCGCGAACTGGCGCTGCAGGGCCTGTACCAGTGGCTGCTGAACCGCAACGACATCGGCGCGATCCAGGCCCATCTGCACGACGCCCAGGGCTTCAACAAGGCCGACCGCGAGCATTTCGACGCGCTGCTCAATGGCGCCGTGCGCGAGGAAGAGCGGCTGACCGCCGCATTCTCGCCGTTCCTGGACCGCACCGTCGAGGAACTGTCGCCGGTCGAACGCGCCGCGCTGCTGATCGGCAGCTACGAGCTGGTGCATTGCATCGACATCCCGTACAAGGTCGTCATCAACGAGGCCGTCGAGCTGACCAAGACCTTCGGCGGCGTCGAGGGCTACAAGTACGTCAACGGCGTGCTCGACAAGGTTGCCGCGCAGGTGCGCGCCAGCGAGGTCGCCGCCCGACGCTGACCGGCGCCCCGCCCCGCGGCATGCGCCGGACCGACACCCGCCCAGGCGGGTGTTTTCATTTCCGGCGATGATCGCGGGAGTGCGCCACACCGCGCCGGACCGCACCGCCCCGCGCCACGACGGCGCACCGCCTTACCCACCGATTCCAAGTTACCGCCATGGACCCACAGCGCCTCGCCACTGCCTCCCGCCTCGCCAACATCCGCGCCTTCCACGTGATGGAACTGGCCAAGCAGGCCGCCGAGCTCGAACGTGCCGGCCGGCACATCATCCATATGGGCATCGGCGAGCCCGACTTCACCGCGGCCGAGCCGGTGATACGGGCGGCGGAAGCGGCGATGCGTCGCGGCGTGACGCAATACACCGGCGCGCTGGGCATCCACGCGCTGCGCGAGGCAATCGCGGGCTACTACAAGACCGCCTACGGGCTCGATATCCCGGCCCGCCGGGTGATCGTCACCGCCGGCGCCTCGGGCGCGCTGCTGCTCGCCTGTGCGGTGCTGGTGGAGATCGGCGCCGAGGTGCTGATGCCGGACCCGAGCTATCCCTGCAACCGGCATTTCGTCGCGGCCTTCGACGGCGTCGCCCGCATGATCCCCAGCGGCCCCGCGGCGCGTTTCCAGCTGACCGCCGACCAGGTGCGCGAACACTGGACCGAATCGACCCGCGGCGTGCTGCTGGCCTCGCCGTCGAACCCGACCGGCACTTCGATCCTGCCCGACGAGCTGGATCGCATCCTCGCCGAGGTGCGGCAGCGCCGGGGCTTCGCCATCGTCGACGAGATCTATCAGGGGCTGTCGTACGACGGTCGGCCGGTGTCGGCGCTGTCGCTCGACGACAATGTCGTCACGGTCAACAGCTTCTCCAAGTACTTCAACATGACCGGCTGGCGGCTCGGCTGGCTGGTGGTGCCGGACGCGCTGGTGGCCGACTTCGAGAAAGTCGCGCAGAACCTGTTCATCTGCGCGTCCGCGGTGGCCCAGCACGCGGCGCTGGCCTGCTTCACGCCCGAGGCGCTGGCGATCTACGACGAGCGCAAGGCCGAGTTCCAGCGCCGGCGCGACGCCATCGTGCCCGCGCTCGAAACGCTGGGCTTCGGCGTGCCGGTCAAGCCCGATGGCGCCTTCTATGTCTACGCCGACTGCCGCGGCGTCCAGCACCCGGCCGCCGGCGATTCGGACCGGCTGACGCAGGCGATGCTGCACGATGCCGGCGTGGTGCTGGTACCCGGCCTGGACTTCGGCCCGCATACCGCGCGCGAGTACATCCGCATCTCGTACGCGACATCGATGGCCCACATCGAGGAAGCGATGCGGCGGCTCGGCAAGCTGTTCGGGAAATAGAGATAGCGATAGGGCAATCGCGACGGCGGGCCATCGAGCCCGCCAAAACAGCCCGCCAAAACGAAAGCGGCGCAGCCAACCAGGCTGCGCCGCTTTTCTTGACCGCGCGCTTTCGACCGCGCGCCATCTACCATGCGCGGACCCGCCGCGCCCGCATCAGGCCTTGCGGGGCGTCTGCGCCGCCTCCAGCTCGAACTTCTCCGGCTCGGGCGTATGCTCGGCCTGCGTCTTGGTCGACGACGGACCCGGCAGCGACTCGGTCGCGTCCGGCGTCGCCGCCGGCGCGTTGCCGCGGATGCCCAGCACCTGGCGCAGCTTCGCGCGCTCGGCCAGCACCTTGGCGCCGTAGCCGCCATCGGTGGCCGTGGTGGCGCCCACGTAGTACTTCAGGCCGCCTTCGATCGAACCGGCGCGGGCGATGCAATCCTTCAGCACCAGCGCACCGATCTTGATGTTGGCGTAAGGATTGAGCGCGGCCGCGACGCCGCCGACGTGCTCGTACTTGTCCTGGTGGACCTTGGTCATGACCTGCATCAGGCCCTGCGCGCCCACGCCGCTCTCCGCGTACGGATTGAAGCTGGACTCGATCGCGATCACGCCCAGGATCAGCAGCGGATCGATACCGACCTCGCGGCCGGTCAGATAGGCGGCCTTGACCAGTTGCGCGGTCGCCTGCGCGGCCACGCGGTACTTGCGCGCGATGTACTCCGCCACCGCGGCCTGTTCGCGCGCGCTGGCCAGCGCGCTGCTGTAGCGCGCGTCCAGGGCCACGCGCTGGGCCGGGATACGGGCCGCCAGATGGGCGACCGACGGCACCTTCGACTGGCTGGCATTGGCCCACTCGCCGACGCCCGACACGCTCGGCAGACCCACCCCCGCCACGGCCGGCACTGCGGCGCCGCCTGCCGGCACCGCTGGCACCTTCACCGCCGGCAGCAGCTTGGCGGCCGCCACGTCGGCCGTGCTGGCATGCACCGGCGCCGACGCGGTCGCCGCCTCCAGCAGGATGGCGGGCGCCTCGTTGCCGGCCAGCATGCCGGCCAGCGCGGTGCGCCATTCCTGGCTGACCGACAGCGAAATACCGGCCACTACCGCGATCAGACCCGCGCTGTTCAGCGCGTATTTCAACGTTGCGCGACCGCTGCGCAGTGCGCGGCCCGCGACCGGATGCGCGAGACGAACCTGCAGGGCACGCCGCACACCGGGAACCGGTTGCCTGAAGCGGACCTGCAACGCCCGCCCGACACCGGGAAGATGAAGGGTTTTCCAACCACTCATGCTTACCTCCATGCGCCGCCGGCTCCCGGTCCTGCAGGGCATTCGCCCACGCATGGCCGTCCACTGGCAACGTAGTCAAGTAAGGATGTCGCACCGCCTTGCAGGGGCGATCGGCATCTGTTGTTGGTGGGCGCTCCCCAAGCGCCCAGCGATTAGCAGAGGAGGCTCTTGGGGTAGCCTGCCCTGCTGCGAAGACTCAAGACGCGCCGGTCATTGCCGGCGGTGATCGGAGGGACCTCCCTTGTAGCGGTCCGCTCTGGTTGATCCAACGTGGTGATCTGCGTTACACCCCTTGACAGGATCGAAAAGTTCGTTGTTGCAACGCAGCACACCTTTGAGCAGACGCGATTGTAAAAACCGTTTTATATCGAGTCAAGAATTAAAGAACGCAAAACAATTCCTTTTCGTTATAACGAATCCCCGCTACGGTGGGGTGAAAGAATCACTCAGCTGGCCGCAATCGTAGTGCTGGCCTAGGATGTCCGGCCCTGCTCGTCCGCCTGTCTTTCAAAAAAACTTACAATTTGCCGGTACGCTGTGCCGCAAAAATTTTCTTCCGAAGCGGTCGAATATGGACCGCACCTCACTCAGATTGACGCTCCGACGAGCGTGGCGCTCTCGCCGCGCCCCTCGCCCAACCACAAATTCCTGATGCAATACAAAGACTTGCGCGATTTCATCGGTCAACTCGAACAGCAGGGCGAGTTGCGGCGCATCGCGGCGCCGGTGTCGCCCGACCTCGAAATGACCGAGATCTGCGATCGCCTGCTGCGTGCCGAAGGGCCCGCCGTGCTGTTCGAGAAGCCCGCGCGCGGGGCCACGGCAGCCGGTGAGGCGATTTTCGACATGCCGGTGCTGGCCAATCTGTTCGGCACGCCACGCAGGGTCGCGTTGGGCATGGGCGCGGAATCGCTGGCCGATCTGCGCGACATCGGGCGCGTGCTGTCGGCGCTCAAGGAGCCCGAGCCGCCGCGCGGCCTGCGCGAGGCCGGCAAGCTGTTCACGCTGGTCAAGTCGGTCTGGGACATGGCGCCGAAGAAGGTGTCGAGCCCGGCCTGCCAGGAGATCGTCTGGGAGGGCAATGACGTCGACCTGGCGCGCCTGCCGATCCAGAAGTGCTGGCCCGGCGACGCCGCGCCGCTGATCACCTGGGGCCTGGTGGTGACCAAGGGCCCGCACAAGAAGCGGCAGAACCTGGGCATCTACCGCCAGCAGGTGATCGGCCGCAACCAGGTCATCATGCGCTGGCTGGCGCACCGCGGCGGCGCGCTGGACTTCCGCGAGCACGCATTGGCCAATCCGGGCAAGCCGTTTCCGATCGCGGTCGCGCTGGGCGCGGATCCGGCCACGATGCTCGGCGCGGTGACGCCGGTGCCCGATACGCTGTCCGAATACCAGTTCGCGGGCCTGCTGCGCGGCAGCCGTACCGCGCTGGCCGGCTGCCTGACGCCGACGCTGTCCGAGCTGAGCGTGCCGGCCTCGGCCGAAATCGTGCTCGAAGGCCATATCCAGCCCGACCCGACGCATCCGTCCGGCTACCAGCACGCGCTGGAAGGTCCGTTCGGCGACCACACCGGCTACTACAACGAGCAGGACTGGTTCCCCGTCTTCACCATCGACCGCATCACGATGCGGCGCGATCCGATCTATCACTCGACCTACACCGGCAAGCCGCCCGACGAGCCAGCCGTGCTCGGCGTCGCGCTGAACGAGGTGTTCGTGCCGCTGCTGCAGAAGCAGTTTCCCGAGATCACCGACTTCTATCTGCCGCCCGAGGGCTGCAGCTACCGGATGGCGGTGGTGCGCATGAAGAAGCAGTACGCCGGCCACGCCAAGCGGGTGATGTTCGGCGTCTGGAGCTTCCTGCGGCAGTTCATGTATACGAAGTTCATCGTGGTGGTCGACGACGACGTCGACGTGCGCGACTGGAAGGAGGTGATCTGGGCGATCACCACGCGGGTCGACCCGACGCGCGATACGGTGCTGGTCGACAACACGCCGATCGACTACCTGGACTTCGCCTCGCCGGTGTCGGGGCTCGGCTCCAAGATGGGCATCGACGCCACCGACAAGTGGCCCGGCGAAACCACGCGCGAATGGGGACGTCCCATTCAGATGGATGCGGCGATCAAGACCCGTGTCGACGGCATGTGGGAGACGCTGTTCGAACGGCCGGCCGGCGGTTGAGGGCCGAGGGCCGAGGGCCGAGGGCTGAGGGCTGAGGGCTGAGGGCTTGGGGGCTTCAGGGCTTGAGGGCTTGAGGTGCCCGAGACCCTGAGCGTCCGGCGCCCTCGGGCGTCCTGGACGCGGCCGCCGCCATCCCCAGCTATCATCTGCAACCAGAACTGATTACAGGAGACCACGATGGCCAATGCGCTAGACCGAATCCAGGACCGTGCCCTGGTCCGCAGCCAGTCCTATGTCAACGGCGAATGGGTCGGGGCCGACAACGGCACCACCTTCCCGGTGATCGACCCGGCCAACAACCAGGAACTGCTGCAGGTCGCCAACCTGGGCGCCGCCGAAACCGAGCGCGCGATCGCCGCCGCCGAGGCCGCCTGGCCGGCCTGGCGCGCGAAGACCGCCAAGGAGCGTGCCAACCTGATGCGCCGCTGGTTCGATCTGCTGATCGCCCACGCCGACGACCTGGCCGCGCTGATGACCGCCGAACAGGGCAAGCCGCTGGCCGAATCGAAGGGCGAGGTCGTCTACGGCGCGTCCTTTATCGAGTGGTTCGCCGAGGAAGCCAAGCGCGTCAGCGGCGACGTGCCGGCCTCGACCTGGGCAGACAAGCGGATGGTGGTGCTGAAGCAGCCGATCGGCGTGTGCGCGTCGATCACGCCGTGGAACTTCCCGATCGCGATGATCACGCGCAAGTGCGCGCCCGCGCTGGCCGCCGGCTGCACCATCGTGGTCAAGCCGGCCGAGCAGACGCCGCTGTGCGCGCTGGCGATGGCCGAACTGGCGCACCGCGCCGGCATCCCGGCCGGCGTGATCAATATCGTCACCGGCGATGCCGACCAGTCGATCGCGATCGGCAAGACGCTGTGCGCGTCGCCGGTGGTGCGCCATCTGTCCTTCACCGGCTCGACGCCGGTGGGCCGCATCCTGATGGAGCAATGCGCGCCGACGGTCAAGAAGATCGCACTGGAGCTCGGCGGCCACGCGCCCTTCATCGTGTTCGACGATGCCGATATCGATGCCGCTGTCGAAGGCGCGATCGCGTCCAAGTACCGCAATGCCGGCCAGACCTGCGTCTGCACCAACCGCTTCTATGCGCACGAGTCGATCTACGACGAGTTCGTCGCCAAGCTGGCGCGGCAGGCCGAAGGCCTGCGCGTGGGCAACGGCTTCGACGCCGGCGTGGCACAGGGTCCGCTGATCGACGACCAGGCGGTGCAGAAGGTGCGCCAGCATATCGACGACGCGACCTCGCGCGGCGCCCGCCTGCTGACCGGCGGCAAGCTGGTGGAAGGCCTGGGCTCGGGCCGCTTCATCGCGCCGACCGTGCTGGCCGACGCCACCCCCGAGATGCTGATCTCGCGCGAGGAAACCTTCGGCCCCGTGGCGGCCGTGTTCAAGTTCCGCGACGAGCAGGAAGCCGTGGCGCTGGCCAACGCCAGCGAGTTCGGCCTCGCCTCGTATTTCTACAGCCGCGATATCGGCCGCGTCTGGCGCGTGGCCGAGCAGCTCGAATACGGCATGGTCGGCATCAACACCGGCCTGATCTCGAACGAGGTGGCCCCGTTCGGCGGCGTCAAGCAGTCGGGCCTCGGCCGCGAGGGCTCGACCTACGGCATCGACGAGTACCTGGAACTGAAGTACCTTTGCCTCGGCGGCATCTGACCCGTCCGACCGCCTCGCGGGCGCCGACGGCGCCCGCCCCCACCCCTTGAGCCATCCAGGTCCCGCGCAGCCATCGGCACGCGGGCGCAAACAACAAGGCAGAGGAGGAGACATGACGACGCTGGAAGAAGGCAAGCTGGTCTGGACGCCGTCGCCGGCGGTGCGCGAGCGCGCGCGGCTGACGGCCTTCATGCGATGGCTGCGCGAAACGCGCGGCCTCGCGTTCGACGATTACGACAGCCTGTGGCGCTGGTCGGTCACCGACATCGAGGCCTTCTGGGACGCGATCCGCGCCTACTTCGATGTCCGCTTCGACACGCCGGCCCGCCAGGTGCTGGCGCGCCGCGAGATGCCGGGCGCGCGCTGGTTCGAGGGCGCCAGCCTGAACTATGTGCAGCAGGTCTTCCGCCATGCGGGCGAAGGCGCGGCGCGCCAGCGCGCCGCGATCCGCCATGCCGGCGAAGCGCAGCCGCTGGCCGAACTGAGCTGGGACGCGCTGGAGTCGCAGGTCGCGGCATTGGCGCATACGCTGCGTCGGCTGGGCGTCGGCCGCGGCGACCGCGTGGCGGGCTATCTGCCCAACATCCCGCAGACCATCGTCGCCTTCCTCGCCACCGCCAGCGTCGGCGCGGTCTGGTCCGGCTGCGCGCCGGACATGGGACAGGTCGCGGTGGCCGACCGCTTCCGCCAGATCGAACCGAAGGTGCTGATCGCCGTGGACGGCTACCGCTACGGCGGCAAGGCCTACGACCGCGCGCCGGTGGTGGCGCAGCTGGTCGACGCGCTGCCGTCGCTGACCGACCTGATCGTGGTGCCGCTGCTGGGAACGCCGGACGAGATACCGCCCACCGCGCTGGAAACTGCGCGGGCAACTACGCTGGAAACTGCGCTGGAAACTGCGCCGGAAAGCGCCCCGGGCAAGGCGGGCGCGCTGCGCCGCCATCGCTGGCAGGACGCGCTGGCGCATCAGGTGCCGCTGCAGGTCGACAGCGTGCCGTTCGACCATCCGCTGTGGATCGTCTATTCGTCGGGCACCACCGGCATGCCCAAACCCATCGTGCACGGCCACGGCGGCATCGTGATCGAGCAGCTCAAGCTGATGGCGTTCCACAACGACCTCGGCCCGGACGATGTCTTCCACTGGTACAGCAGCAGCGGCTGGATCATGTGGAATGCGCAGGTGGCCGGGCTGCTGCTCGGCAGCACCATCGCGATCTATGACGGCAATCCGGCCTGGCCCGACGCCGGCATGCTGTGGCGCTTTGCGGAAGCCGCCGGCATCACGGTCTTCGGCGCCGGCGCGGCGTTCTTCACGGGCGGCATCAAGGCCGGCGTGGTGCCGTCGCGCGAGGCCGACCTGAGCCGCCTGCGCGGCATCGGCTCGACCGGCTCGCCGCTGCCCGCGGAAGCCTACGACTGGATCTACCGCAACGTTCGCGACGACATCTGGCTGGCGCCGATGTCCGGCGGCACCGACTTCGCGGGCTCCTTCGTCGCCGGCTGCCCGCTGCTGCCGGTCTACGCCGGCGAGATGCAATGCCGCTGCCTCGGCGCCAAGGTCGAGGCCTTCGACGAGGCCGGCCAGGCGCGGATCGACGAGGTCGGCGAACTGGTCTGCACCGAGCCGATGCCCTCGATGCCGCTCTACCTGTGGGGCGACACCGACGGCAAGCGCTACCGCGACAGCTATTTCGATACCTACCCCGGCATCTGGCGCCACGGCGACTGGATCAAGATCACCTCGCGCGGCGGCGCCATCATCTACGGCCGCTCGGATGCGACCATCAACCGGCACGGCATCCGCATGGGCACCAGCGAGCTGTACCGCGTGGTCGAGGAACTGCCCGAGGTGCTCGACAGCATGGTGGTCGACCTTGAATATCTCGGCCGCGATTCGTACATGCCGCTGTTCGTCGTGCTGCGCGAAGGCATCGCGCTCGACGACAGGCTGGTCGACACGATCCGCGCGCGCATCCGCGAGGCGCTGTCGTCGCGGCACGTGCCCAACGCGATCCTGCAGGTGCCGGGCATTCCGCGCACGCTGTCGGGCAAGAAGATGGAGGTGCCGATCAAGAAGCTGCTGCTCGGCCACGACCCGGACAGGATCGCCAACCGCGACGCGATGGCCAATCCGGACACGCTGGACTGGTACTTCGATTACGCGCGGCGTTATCTGCGCGAGGCCAGCGCGGCGACGGCATAGCGCATCGAGGGCGGGCGGGCCGTGCCTTGCCGCGCCCTCCCGCACCCTGCCCTGGCCAGCCCCGCCGCGCCGCGCCTGCAGCGCCGAGCCCTTTCGTGGCCGTGCCCTGCCGTGCCGGTATCATGCGCCATCGCCCCGCCCGTTTTATCGCACGACCATGCCCAGCACTCCGAGGTTTCGCTTCCAGGACCAGGACCTGATCCGCATCGGCGACGAGCACAACGCCCTGCTGCTCGCGCCTTGGGCCGGCGGCCGCCTGGTGCGCTGGATCCATCGCGGCACCGACATCCTGTACTGGCCCGACGACGCCGACTGGTCGCGCCCGGCGAAGATCCGTGGCGGCAATCCGCTGCTGTTTCCCTTTATCGGCCGCCATTTCGTCGACGGCCAACCGGGCCAATGGCGCGATCGCAACGGCGTGGTCCGTGCCATGCCGCAGCACGGCTTCGCGCGCGACCTGCCGTTCGAGATCGCAGCGTGCGATCCGGCGCGTTCGATCACGATGGCGTTGACAGATTCGGACGCGACCCGCGACGCCTATCCGTTTTCGTTCCGGTTTGAAGCGAGCTACCGGCTGCTGGAAGACGGACTCGAGGTCGCGCTGGTAGTGCGCAATACCGGCACCGAGCCGCTGCCCGTCTATGCGGGTCACCACTTCTATTTCGCCGTGCCGCACGCCCTGCGAGGCCGGTGCCGATTGACGATGCCGCCGGCCGAACGGTTGCGCCAGCGCGCCGACGGCAGCCTGACCGCGACCGAGCCCGGCGAAGGGGTCTACGCGCTCGACGACCCGCGCTTGCAGGACACCTTCCACCGCTTGCATGCGCCCGTTGCCGGAACGTGCGAGCTGGCGATTCCATCGGCCGAGGGCAGCGGCACGGGCCGCACGATCCGCATCGATCTCGAGGCCAACCGTGGGGCCGTCCCCTGGCAGGCCGTCACGACCTGGAGCGAACGCGAGGATTCGGACTTCTATTGCGTCGAGCCGTGGCTGGCCCTGCCCGATGCGATTCATCGGCCAGGAGAAACGCGATGGGTCGCGCCTGGCGACAGCACCGAAGCCGTTTGCCGGCTGCTTCCGACCTAGCCGCCTTGCGCGCGCAGCCGGATCGCGCATAAAATGGCCGCCTCACGCGGGCGTCGTATAATGGCTATTACCTTAGCTTCCCAAGCTAAAGACGTGGGTTCGATTCCCATCGCCCGCTCCACCTCGACTTTCCAGGGCGTTCCAAGGACGTCCATGGAGTGTTGCAAGTCATTGTCACTATTCGACTTTTTCAGAATCTTCGATCCAGTGACGTCCAGCGAAATCCACTGACAGCCGGTCCAAACTGGTACAAAAAGTGGCCCAAACAATGCGCGAGCTTCCCTTGCCGCATTGTTGCTGGAGGAGCCGGGACCCGACGGGAAACATGGCACTCAACTCGCTTTCAAGGAGTTGGGATCATGCTTTCGGACCTCATGGCACGGCAGGCCAAGTGCACCGGCAAGCCATACGCGCTGGCCGACTTCGACGGCCTCTATCTCTACGTTTCCGCCATCGGCACCAAGGCCTGGCACTTCCGCTATTCGTGGTTTGGCAAGCGCGAGCGCATCACCCTCGGTAACTACCCGGCGCTTTCCCTGAAGGACGCCCGCGCGCTGCGCGATGAAGCCCGCTCGCTGCTCGCCAAGGGCGTCAATCCCCACAGCGAACGCAAGCGCAAGCGGCACGCGATCGTCCTGGCCGGCGAGCACACCTTCATGGCCGTCTACGAGCAATGGCTGGCCCATCGCCGTCTCTCGCTGGAGGAAGGACGGCAGACCAGCCTGGAGCAGATCGGGCGCGTCTTCAAGAAGGACGTGTTCCCGTCGCTGCGGCACCTGACCATCTACGAGATCACCCGCGCGCACCTGCTGGACATCATCGGCAAGGTGGAAAAGCGCGGCTCGCTGTCGGTGGCCGAGAAGCTGCGGACCTGGTTCACCCAGTTGTTCACCTACGCCACGGTGGCGATTCCCAACATGGGCGAGAACCCGTCCAGGGACCTGGAAGTGGTCGCACTGCCCTTGCCGCCGGTCGAACACAACCCGTTCCTGCGCATGCACGAGTTGCCGGTCATGCTGCAGACGCTGCGCAAGTACCGCGGTCGCCTGAACACGCAATTGGGCTTGCGGCTGCTGATGCTCACCGGTGTGCGCACTGGCGAGTTGCGCTTCGCCACGCCCGATCAGCTCGATCTCGACCGGGGCCTGTGGATCATCCCCGTAGCCAGGCTCAAACAGCGCAAGCTGCTCACCAGGAAGAAGCGCAAGCGCCTGATCGACATCCCACCCTACATCGTGCCGCTGTCGGTGCAGGCGCAGGAGATCGTTCGCCACCTGCTCGACAACTTCAAGCCGGCCCAGGTTTATCTCATCCCCGGCGACTGGTGTCTGAAGAACCCGATCAGCGAGAACACGCTCAACGCCGCGCTCAAGCGCATGGGCTACGAGGACCAACTCACGGGGCATGGCATCCGGGCAACGATCTCGACGGCGCTGAACGAACTCGGCTACCCGAAGAAGTGGGTGGACGCCCAGCTCTCGCATGCCGATCCAGACAGGATCAGCGCGACCTACAACCATGCCGAATACGTCGAGCAGCGCCGCGTCATGATGCAGGACTGGGCCGATCGCCTGGACCTGTTCGAGCAGAACCAGGTCGAGGTTGCCAGCCGGCATCTGACCATCACGCTTCAGGGCCTGCCGACCATCGCCGGCCAGGCGGCCGTGCAGCCTCCGGTGGTCGACCTCACTGCGCCGCAACTGATCGTGACCGCGCCAACGCCCGACCAACTTGAAGCGCCGGCATCGGTGCAGCGGCTGTCGGCCGTGCGCATGCCCGAGTACGCACGGCCGCGCCTGTCGGAGGCGCAGCGCGAACGCCTGCAAGTGCTGGAGACCTTCGAGGCACCACACAACCTCTCGGTGGCGGACTACGCCAAGCTCGCGGGCAAGTCGCGCCGCTGGATCACCTACGAGATCCAGGCCGGCAACCTGCTGTCGATCCACATGGGGCATCGCGGGCAGCGGGTGCCGGACTGGCAACTCGATCCGCTCAAGCGCAGGCTGGTCCAGTCCGTCCTGAAGCAACTGCCACGGGGCATCGACACCTGGGACATCTACCACGCACTCCTGCGCTCGTACGAGGCGCTCGGGACACGGCCGGCCATCGAAGCCGTCAACCCAACGAACCTGCACCTTGCCGCGCGGCTGGTGGCCGCACAGTGCACGCAGGCGAGCGAGCCAGTCGTGACGACCGAGTTCCCTGAGCCGGTCCGGCAAAGCGTGCAGCGGCTGGTGCGCGAAGCCGTCGCTGCCGATGCCGCCGAAGCGACGGCCGGAGATTGATCAAGCCAGGGTCGCGCCGAGGTTCGGTCAGGCGCTTGCCTGGCAGATCGAAGTAGGACTTTTCGGTGGAAGTGGTCATGGTGAATCTCCTGAAGAAAAAAGAGGCGGAGACACACCCGACCCAAGGCGGGGAAGGTGTGAACCCCCCGCGTGGGTTGATGGAACAGCTTGGTGGCATCGCCATCGAGAACCGATGGCCGTTCGCGCATGGATGCCGGTGCGAACTGGAGTGATCAACGCGGTCGGAACCGCGTCGCAGCCTTGAAGATCGTGGCTGCCTGGGCATGTCGCTGACGGACGTCAGCGGAACATGGCCGGAAGCGTGGCGCCAGGGCAGCGCGCAGGCGAGCGGCAATCGGCACTCGCGGCTGTCCGCATTGCCGGGAAGAAAGAGGCCCCCGGAGCGGGGGCCAGGGATGGGCAGTCAGTTGCCGCTGGGCGTGGAAGGAACCGCCTGCAGCGACAGGTGTGTCGCGGTGGTGGACACGTCGAGGTCGTCCTCGCTGTGCAGGATGCGCGCAAACACGCTCTCCTGCGGATCGAAGAACTCGCCGAAGTCGTCGCCACCGAACGCGGCGCGCGCCAGCTCCCACCAGTCATCGAACGCATCGACATCCGGGTTGCAGCCGGCGGCATAGGCGATGGTCTTCAGACGACCATCGGGTCGGCGCTCGCCGCGCTCGGCCAGGAAGTACACGCCCTGATCCTTGACCAGGATGATGCGGCATTGGTTGACCACGGCCTCGGCAGGTACGGGCCGCAGGTCGGTACCTTTGAATCACACAGACATGGGTGTGATCTCCAGAGAGGCAGGAAGAGAGGCTTCCCGCCGCGAGGGCGGGAAGCCGCTGGGAGCATGCGGTACAGCATGCCTTCCACGGTCATTCGTAGATCAGTAGATGGCCTTGTGCAGCAGAATTTCCCGCAGCTTCGACCAGTGCTCGTCACTGAGCAGTAATCGGGGCATTGCAAGCTCGTATTGGTGTTGTGTGAGAGCTACAACGACACGCGATTGCTCTTATATATCAATGGCTTAGATCGAAACGGCAACAGACCCTAGGCAAAAACGGCGGGCGCCATTGACATAGATCAATGTTACGTGCTATTCCCCTCGAAATTTGCAAGAAAGCGCGCACCATTGCAAATGGTTGCAAGAATCGGCAATTGATGAACAAGGCCAAAGAGTTGCGTGGTGGAACCATGAAAGCTGGTCCGGATGAAATCTTCACGCTCGACGAGCTGGCGGCGTACTTGAAGGTTGGCAAGCGCACGCTATACCGACTGGCCGCGCAAGAGGATATCCCGGCGTTCAAAGTGGGTGGGACATGGCGGTTTCGGCGAAGCGACATCGATCGCTGGATTGAAGATCGATCGCCAACCGAGGCACGGAAAGGAGGTGATGCGCGAAGGTGAACAGCTTGACTCCGACACGTACGCCGTATGGCCTGTGTGCCTTGGCCTGGATCAGCAGGCAAACGGATTGAGAGATTCCCTGACTATTTCTGGAGGTGTGACATGAGTTTCGATCTGAAAAAATTGGCTCCCTGGAACTGGTTCAAGAACGAACAGGAAGAGCAACAGGCGGCGGCCTCGCTGCCTGTGCAGCGCAATGACCAGCCTGTGGCAGGCGGTGCAGTCAGTCCGATCCTGCAATTGCATCGCGAGATCGACCGCCTCTTTGATGACGCATTTCGCGGGTTTGGTGTTCCGGCTTTGGCCATGCCGCGTTGGCCGGCAGAGTGGCCAGGCATGCTGAAGCCGGCCGTGGACATCCAGGAAACCGATACGCAGTACAGGATTGCTGTGGAAGTTCCAGGTGTCGAGGAGAAGGACATTCAGATCACGCTCGACAACGACGTGCTGGTGGTGCGCGGTGAAAAGCGGCAGGAGCAGGAGAAGAAGGAGGGTGGCTTCCATCGGATCGAGCGGTCCTACGGCAGTTTTCAGCGTGCGCTGAACCTGCCCGGCGATGCCAATCAGGACTCCATCAAGGCCAATTTCAAGAACGGTGTGCTCACCATCACGATCGACAAGCGCGAGGCCAGTGCACCGAAGCAGGGGCGCTCCATTCCCATCAACAGCTGAAATCGACTGCCGCTTGCGTACTTGATGAATCAACTCGCAGACGAGGTGCCATGACACGCGGCACCTCGTCGTCCCAATCACTCCAGGAGTGCCAGCATGGCCAGAAAACAATGCCAAGTCTGCGGCCAGCCCGCCACCGTGCGGGTAGAAGCCAATCTGAATGGTCGCCACAGCACCATGCTGCTGTGCGACGACCACTACCGCCAGCTGGTACGCCAGCAAAAGCGTACCGTTTCCCCGCTGGAAGCCTTGTTCGGCTCGCGCAGCGGGCTGTTCGAGGATTTCCTGGGCAGCGACTTCTTCCGCCTCGGTGACGACTCGGCGCCGGTGACAGCCGATGCCGACGATGAAGTGGTCGATGCCTCGTTCGGCGAACCGGCGTCCGCAGGGGCCGGAGCACCGCGCCGTCGCGGTGGCGGGCTGGCCAGCCGCATCAGCGAACAATCAGAGACCCTGCTGCAGGAGGCCGCCAAGCACGCCGCCGAGTTTGGCCGTCCCGAGGTGGATACCGAACACCTGCTGCTGTCGCTGACTGACAGTGACGTGGTCAAGACCATTCTGGGTCAGTTCAAGATCAAGGTCGACGACCTCAAGCGCCAGATCGAATCCGAGGCCAAGCGGGGCGACAAGCCCTTCGAGGGCGAAATCGGTGTGTCGCCGCGCGTCAAGGACGCACTCAGCCGCGCCTTCGTGGCCTCCAACGAACTTGGTCATTCCTATGTCGGCCCCGAGCATTTTCTGGTGGGACTGGCCGAAGAAGGCGAAGGGTTGGCGGCCAACCTGCTGCGCCGCTATGGCCTCACGCCGCAGGCGCTGCGCCAGCAGGTCAACAAGGTGGTCGGCAAGGGCGCCGAGGACGGCCGCGCCGAGACGCCCACCAACACCCCCGAGCTCGACAAGTACTCCCGCGACCTGACGAAGATGGCGCGTGACGGCAAGCTGGACCCGGTCATCGGCCGGGCCCAGGAGATCGAGACCACGATCGAGGTGCTGGCGCGGCGCAAGAAGAACAACCCGGTGCTGATCGGCGAGCCCGGCGTGGGCAAGACCGCCATCGTCGAGGGGCTGGCACAGCGCATGGTGGCCGGCGAGGTGCCCGAGACGTTGCGCGACAAGCGCCTGGTGGAGCTGAACATCAATGCGATGGTCGCGGGTGCCAAGTACCGGGGCGAGTTCGAGGAGCGCGTGCAGAAGGTGCTCAAGGAGATCTCCGAGCACCAGGGTGAGCTGATCCTGTTCATCGACGAGGTGCACACCATCGTCGGTGCGGGTCAGGGGGGCGGCGAAGGCGGCCTGGACGTGGCCAACGTGTTCAAGCCCATGATGGCGCGTGGCGAGCTGAACCTGATCGGCGCCACCACGCTCAACGAATACCAGAAATACATCGAGAAGGACGCCGCGCTGGAGCGCCGCTTCCAGCCGGTGACGGTGCCGGAGCCGACCGTTGCGCAGGCCATCATGATCCTGCGCGGCCTGCGCGACACCTTCGAGGCGCACCACAAGGTCAGCATCTCGGAGGAAGCGATCATCGCCGCCGCCGAGCTCTCCGACCGTTACATCACCGCGCGCTTCTTGCCGGACAAGGCCATCGACCTGCTTGATCAGGCCGCCGCCCGGGTGAAGCTGTCTGCGACGGCACGTCCGATCGCCGTGCAGGAGCTGGAGGCGGAACTGCACCAGCTGCGCCGTGAGCAGGACTACGTGGCAGCCCGCAAGCAATACGACAAGGCGGCAGAGATCGGCAAGCGGATCGAAGCCAAGGAGGCCGAGCTCAAGAAGCGCGTCGAGGAATGGGAGCGCGAGCGCGCCTCGGGCAGCGCCGAGGTCAAGGCCGAGCACGTGGCCCAGATCGTCTCGCGCCTGACCGGCATTCCGGTGAACGAGCTGACGGTGGAGGAGCGCGAGAAGCTGCTGCACCTGGAGCAGCGTCTGCACGAGCGCCTGGTCGGGCAGGACGAAGCGGTGCGCGCCGTCGCCGATGCGGTGCGGCTGTCGCGCGCCGGCCTGCGCGAGGGCAGCAAGCCGGTAGCCACGTTCCTGTTCCTCGGGCCCACCGGCGTCGGCAAGACTGAGCTGGCCAAGGCCCTGGCCGAAGCCATCTACGGCGACGAGGGCGCACTGTTGCGCATCGACATGTCGGAGTATGGCGAACGCCACACCGTGGCGAGACTGGTGGGCGCGCCCCCGGGCTACGTCGGCTACGACGAGGGCGGTCAGCTGACCGAGAAAGTGCGTCGCAAGCCCTACAGCGTGCTGCTGCTCGACGAGATCGAGAAGGCCCACCCCGACGTCTACAACATCCTGCTGCAGGTATTCGACGACGGCCGCCTGACCGACGGCAAGGGGCGCGTGGTGGACTTCACCAACACCATCATCATCGCCACGTCCAACCTGGGCTCGGACATCATCCAGCGGCGCCTGAAGGCGCGCGGTGCGGCTGGCGAGGAGTACGAGAAGACAAAAAACGAGGTCATGGACGTGCTGCGCGGGCACTTCCGGCCCGAGTTCCTCAACCGGATCGAAGAAATCATCGTCTTCCATGCCCTGGGCAAGGAGGAGATCCGTCACATCGTCGGGCTGCAACTCGATCGCGTGGCGCGTAACGCGGCCAGCCAGGGCGTGACGCTGACCTTCGACCAGACCTTGATCGACCACTTTGCCGAAGAAGGCTACAAGCCCGAGTTCGGCGCCCGTGCGCTCAAGCGCGTGATCCGCAGCGAGCTGGAAACGGCGCTGGCGCGCGAGATGCTGGGCGGCGGCATCGGCAAGGGCGATCACGTCGTCGCCCGCTGGGACGACAAGGCGGATCGGGTCGGCTTCGAGCGCACGGAGCCGCCCAAGAGCGAGGTCGAGGCCGACAAGCCGGCCGAAGCCAAGTCAACCGATGCGCCGAAGAGCGACGACGGCAAGGGTTCCCGGAAGAAGAAACCGGCGAGCGATCCATCCTGATGCATCGGGGGCTGTCATGTCTGCTTCCCATGGCCTGGCATCGGCAGCCACCCTGGTCTCACTCGCGGCGGCGCTCGCCGCTGCGGGGCACGCGGTCGTCTACAAGCGTGACCCGCGATCGGCCGCGCTTTGGGTGCTGCTGATCGCCCTGCTACCGCTTGGCGGTTCGCTGCTGTACCTGTTGTTCGGTATCAACCGCTATCAGCGGCGGGCGCGGAGGCTGTACCCGGGCGCTGGTCGCGCATCGCCGACCACAGACTGTATGGAGGTCCCCGCCACGCTGCCCTCGGCGTTCGCCGGCCTAGCGCATCTGGTGGGGCGAGCCACCGGTCAGCCGCTGACCGGTGGCAATCGCATCGAGCCACTGGTCGATGGCGAGCAGGCCTACCCGGCCATGCTCGCCGCGATCGACTCGGCCCGTCACAGCGTTGCCCTGACATCCTACATCTTCGATGGCCAGGGCATCGGTACGCAGTTTGTCGAAGCCCTGCAGCGTGCCCATGCGCGCGGCGTGCAGGTGCGGGTGCTGATCGACGATGTCTCCGCACGATGGGTACGCCAGAGCGCCTATCGACGGCTGAAGCGCAGCGGATTAATGGTGGCGCCGTTCAATCCGACGCTGATCCCCGCACGGCTGCATGCCGCGCACCTGCGCAATCACCGCAAGCTGCTGGTGGTCGACGGCGAAACAGGCTTTACCGGCGGCATGAACATCTTCAGCCCCTACTGGCGGCCGGATGCGCCCGAGCAGGCCTGCCATGACTTGCATTTCCGCCTGCAGGGCCCGGTCGTCGCCGATCTCAAGCGTTGCTTCACCGAGGATTGGTGTGACACCTCGGACGAGCGGCTCGACGAGCGCTTCTGGGGTGGGCGGCCTGCGCCGGCTGCCGAGCTGGGTACAAGCTGGGCCAGAGGCATTGAGGCCGGCCCTGACGAAACCCTGGACCGGATGCGTTGGACATTCATGGGGGCCTTGAGTGCGGCACGGCAGTCGGTTCGCATCTGGACGCCCTACTTCGTGCCCGATCAACCGATGATCGCCGCGCTGAGCACGGCCGCCTTGCGCGGCGTACGGATCGAGGTGCTCACGCCTGCCAACGGCGATCACCCGTCCGTGCAATGGGCGGCCCGCGCCCATTACTGGCAGGTGATGGAGCATGGCGTACGGATCTTCGAGCGGCCCGGCCCCTTCGACCACACCAAGCTGATGCTGGTCGATGGCGCCTGGTGCTGCCTGGGGTCGGCCAACTGGGACGCACGCAGCCTGCGGCTCAACTTCGAGTTCAACGTCGAGGTCTACGACGCTGCTCTGTGTGACCGTCTCGAAGCACTTTTCGATACCACACGCGACGCGTCGGCCCTTGTCACACCCACGGCCGTGCGCATGCGTCCGCTTGCCGTAAAGGTGCGCGACGGTGTCGCCCGCCTGTTCACACCGGTTCTATAGAGAAACGACTTTCGGAGAACAACGCTGATGGAAAAGAAAGATCAATGGAACGTCGGCTACTGGATCGTTGCCGGCCTGATGCTGCTGATGCTCCAGAACTACTGGCAAGCGGCGCAGACCGTCGAGCCGGTGCCGTACAGCGAATTCGAGAAGGCGCTGGCCGAGGGCCGTGTTGCCGAAGTCCTGGTATCGGACCGTACCGTCACCGGGCGCCTTAAATCACCGGACGCCCGTGGCAAGACCACCATCGTTGCGACCCGCGTCGAACCTGATCTGGCGGAGCGCCTGTCCAAATACGAGGTTCCTTATGCACGGGTGGTGGAAAGCACCTGGCTGCGCGATCTGCTGTCATGGATTCTGCCGGCAGTGGCATTCTTTGGCGTCTGGTTTTTCCTCTTCCGCCGCTTTGCCGAGAAGCAGGGCATGGGCGGTTTCCTGAGCATTGGCAAGAGCCGCGCCAAAGTGTTCATGGAGAAAAACACGGGCGTGACCTTCGCGGATGTGGCGGGCGTGGACGAGGCCAAGGCTGAACTCGTCGAGATCGTCGATTTCCTGAAGAACCCGCAGGACTATGGCCGCCTCGGTGCGCACATCCCCAAAGGCGTGCTGTTGGTGGGCCCGCCGGGCACGGGCAAGACCTTGCTGGCCAAGGCGGTGGCCGGCGAAGCCGGGGTGCCGTTCTTTTCCATCTCCGGCTCGGAGTTCGTCGAGATGTTCGTCGGCGTGGGGGCCGCGCGCGTGCGCGACTTGTTCGAGCAGGCCCGCACCCAGGCGCCCGCCATTATCTTCATCGACGAACTCGACGCTCTCGGCCGCGCGCGCGGTGCGGGTGGGCCGATCGGCGGCCACGACGAGCGCGAGCAGACGCTCAACCAGTTGCTCACCGAGATGGATGGCTTCGACAGTTCGGTGGGACTCATCATCTTGGCTGCCACCAATCGCCCGGAAATTCTCGACCAGGCGCTGCTGCGCGCCGGCCGTTTCGATCGCCAGGTGCTGGTGGACCGGCCCGACAAGAAAGGGCGTCTCGACATCCTGAAGGTCCATGTCAAGAAGGTCACCCTCGCGCGCGATGTGGACCTGGAGCAGGTCGCGGCGCTGACCACCGGCTTTTCCGGCGCCGACCTGGCCAATCTGGTGAATGAGGCGGCGCTGGCCGCGACACGGCGCCGCGCGCAGGCGGTGGAATTGCAGGACTTCACCGCCGCCATCGAACGCATTGTGGCCGGGCTCGAAAAGAAGAGCCGCGTGCTCAGCACGAAGGAGCGGGAAACCGTGGCCTACCACGAAATGGGCCATGCGCTGGTGGCACTGGCCCTGCCGGGGACCGATCCCGTGCACAAGGTGTCGATCGTTCCGCGTGGCATCGGCGCGCTCGGCTACACGCTGCAACGCCCAACCGAAGACCGTTTCCTGATGACACGGGCCGACCTGGAGCACAAGATCGCCGTGCTGCTGGGCGGGCGCGCCGCCGAGAAACTGGTGTTCGGCGAACTGTCCACGGGCGCGGCAGACGATCTCGCGCGGGCCACCGACATCGCCCGCGACATGATTACGCGCTTCGGCATGGATGAGGGCTTGGGGTACGTCGCTTTTGAGGCACAGAGGCCGCGTTTTCTTGATGCGCCTGAACTGGTACAGGGTGGCTGCCGGGTAGCCGAATCGACTCAGGCACGCATCGACCAAGCCATCCGTGACATCGTGATGGGTGTGTTTGATCGTGCATACCGAATTCTCGAAATTAACCGAGAAGTGCTGGAGCGGTGCGCGCGCGAACTGCTCGCACGGGAAACGCTGGATGAACACAGCATCCGACAACTGACGCAAGGGCTACTGCTCGAATCCCCATGTCACAGCGGCCCAACTGCCGGAGCCATTACTTCCTCTGTGTCCCAAAGAGCCACCTCATGAGTGACAGCCTTCATATCGTCTGCCCACACTGCCAATCCATCAATCGCGTTCCAGCCAACAAACTGGCTGAGCAGCCCAATTGCGGGCGGTGCCAGTACCCGCTGTTCGCCGGAGAACCCATCGAGCTGACCACAGCGACGGTAGAGGACATCACCGATCTCAAGAGGGTCGAGCAGGCGCTGAACTCTATGCGCCTACAGCGAGAAGAGTTGGCCAGCCACGTTCCCGGTATGCTTTACCAATACCGTCTTCGTCCGGACGGCAGCTCGCACTTCCCTTATGCCAGCGCGAAGATACGGGAAATATACGGGGTTGCACCGGAGGATGTTGTCGAAGATGCCACTCCTGTGTTCGCGGCGCTCCATCCTGAAGACCGCAACCGTGTGCATGAAACCATACA
Source organism: Cupriavidus sp. DB3 (assembly GCF_020418465.1). Classification (NCBI taxonomy): domain Bacteria; kingdom Pseudomonadati; phylum Pseudomonadota; class Betaproteobacteria; order Burkholderiales; family Burkholderiaceae; genus Cupriavidus; species Cupriavidus sp. DB3. Next base: position 313,074 of record NZ_JAIZPL010000005.1, read on the forward strand.
GGCGTCGGGGAGGTCACTCGCGCTTTGGCATGACGAGTACCGGGTGCAGTTTCCAGACGGTCGGGTGATCTGGGTCGAAGGCGAGGCGTCGCCTGAAGCCATGCCTGATGGGAGCATCCTCTGGCACGGCTATATCCATGATGTCACCTCACGCAGAAGATCCGCGGAAGAGCTTCGCCTTGCGGCTAAAGTTTTTGCGCACGCAGGAGAGGGCATCCTCGTTACCGACGCTCAGGCCCACATTGTCAACGTCAACCGGGCGTTTACCGTGATCACTGGTTATGCGCGGGAGGAAGTATTGGGCCAGACACCCCGTCTGCTCCAGTCCGATCGCTATGACGATGAGTTCTATCAGACCGTTTGGCAGGCTCTGCGTGAGCACGACTACTGGCACGGAGAGCTCTGGTGCCGACGCAAGAACGGCAGCCAGTTTGCCGCGCTGCTGACGATCAGTGCAGTCCCGGATATGCAGGGCCATATCGAGCATTACGCAGCCATGTTCTCCGACATCACAGCGCTGAAGGAGAACCAGCAACAGCTTGAACGCGTTGCTCATTACGACCTGCTCACCGGCTTGCCCAACCGACTATTGCTTGGAGACCGCCTTAAGCAGGCCATTCGTCAGACACGTCGGCGTGGCATGCACCTGGCGGTTGTCTTCATCGATCTGGATGGATTCAAGAAGGTCAACGACCAGCACGGCCACGCAGTCGGCGACAAATTGCTGTCCGTCCTGTCCAGGCGTATGACGCAAGTGTTGCGCGAAGGCGATACCTTGGCCCGTCTTGGTGGTGATGAGTTTGTCGCTGTTCTGGTCGACCTGCCGGATATTTCCATCAGCGTACCGATTCTTGATCGCCTGATCGAGGTAGCTGCGCAGCCCGTACCGATTGGTGACGCACTGTGCGAGGTGAGCGCGAGTATCGGTGTGAGCTACTACCCGCAAGTCGAAGACATCGACGCCGACCAACTACTGCGGCAGGCAGATCAGGCCATGCATTTCGCCAAGCAAGCTGGCAAGAATCGGTATCACGTTTTCGATACGGAGAAGGATCGTACGCTGCGCACCCGTCACGAAGGATTGGACAGCATAAAGAATGCACTTGCCAATGGGCAGTTTCTGCTTTACTTCCAACCTAAGGTCAACATGCGCACCGGTGAGGTGCTGGGCGCCGAAGCCTTGATCCGCTGGCAACATCCGGCGCGTGGCTTGTTATCTCCTGCCTCCTTCATACCCCTCATTGAGAATCATCCGCTCGGGATTGACGTGGGGAAATGGACCATCGAGGCTGCGCTGACCCAGATCGAAATTTGGCGCAAGGCCGGCCTACATGTCCCGATCAGCGTGAATATCGGTGCCGAGCACTTGCTGCAACCGGACTTCATCATGCATCTACGGGGTATGTTGTCACGACATCCCGGCGCCCAGCCGCAAGACCTTGAACTGGAAATCCTCGAAACCAGCGCCGTGGAGGACTTCGTTCAAGTGTCTCAGTTGATGGCGCTGTGCGAGAGGATGGGATTGCGTTTTGCCATCGACGATTTCGGCAGCGGCTATTCATCGCTGACCTATCTGAAGCGCCTGCCCGCGTACCTGCTCAAGATCGACCAAGGTTTTATACGCGACATGCTCGAGGATCCGGACGATATCGCCATCCTGGATGCGCTACTGGCACTGGCAAGGTCGTTTGGCAGGAACTGCATCGCGGAGGGAGTCGAATCCATTAAGCATGGTGAAATTCTGCTGCGTCTGGGATGCGAGTGGGGCCAGGGTTATGCCATCGGGCATCCGATGCCGGTGCATGAATTCGAGCAATGGCTACACACCTGGCAGGTACCCGTATCCTGGATGGGTTTCAAACCTGACAGTCGCGCCGCGCTGCCCGTGCCGTTCACATACGCCGACCACCGGGTCTGGATTTCCCAGATGATCGACTATCTGTCAGGCAAGACCCAAGTGCCTCCTCAATCCGAAACACTCCAATACTGGCGGGATCAAAGTGGTCGCCCTACGTTCTTCGGCAAGGATCCCAATGATCAGGTCGATGTCCTGCATCAGAGCATCCAGCAGTTGGCTCACACCCTGAGTGAAATGAAAAATGCCGGCCGTGTCGAGGCATTGAGGGCTGGCATCGACAGGTTGCAACATTTGCAGGCGGATCTGCTGGGATTGCTGCCGCCAGACCAGAAGCCGGATTGATGCCATGCATGGGACAAAGGGTTGACGTGCAAGAGGCTGATCCACCCATCGGCGGCGCCACGGGCGCGCAGGACATTATGCGCTGGGTGGCTTCGCAATTGCCTCGGCAATCCAGGTGTAATCGAGTCGTCTTCTCGGACTCCCCGTTCCATTAACGTTTCATTGAAAGAGAGAGCAACGCTTATGCATAAAGAATCTGGCCACACGGCCCTTGACGAGATGCGCTCCCAGTGGCGGTTGATGACGGTTTACGAGCGCTTCGAGCAGGTCGTCGCCCTCGTTCTGTCGGCGGTGATTGCCGTCATCATCGTGGTGTCGCTTCTCCAGCTCATCTCTATAGTCTTCACACTGCTGATCCTCGATGCCTTCAATCCCATGGACCACAAGGTATTCCAGAGCGTGTTTGGCATGATCATGACGCTCTTGATCGCGATGGAGTTCAAGCATTCCATCGTGCGCGTGGCGCTGCGTCGGGACAGCATCATCCAGGTCAAGACCGTGATCGTCATCGGCCTGATCGCGCTGGCACGCAAGTTCGTGGTCCTCGACCCCGACACGAGTCCCGCCAAAATCGCCGCGCTGGCAGGCGCCACGCTGGCGCTTAGTATCACTTACTGGCTGCTGCGCGATCGCGACAACCGCGCAGCCGAGACATCTGGGCATGAACCGTCATCATCCCAGTGACCTGCGTGCTGCGTTGTTGCAACATCGCCGGCTCAACCGCCTGCAGACGGGGTTGCTGGTCCTGACCCTGGTCGGGATTGCGACCGCTGCGGGGAGCCTGTTGTTCGGCGAAGGCGGCTTTTGGCTCGCGCTGTTTGCCGTTGCTGGCGCGCTGCTGCTGGAGCCGACAGCCGCGTCGGCGCTGACCTTGCGCCTGTACCGCGCGCGGGCCCTGCACCCGCACGAAGCGCCCAAGATTTGGGCCATGTTGCGCGAACTGTCCGCCCGTGCCGGTTTGTCCGCCACGCCGGTGCCGCACTACGTGCCCAGTGCCGTCGTCAACGCCTTCGCTATCGGCTCGAAGCAGCATGCATCGATCGCCCTCACCGATGGCCTGCTGCGCAACCTGAGTCCGCGCGAACTGGCGGGTGTGCTCGCGCACATCGCTAATGAGGATCTGCGTGTCATGGGGATGGCGGATTCCGTCAGTCGCCTCACGAGCCTGCTGGCGATGGTCGGACAGATCGCTATTGTGTTCAGCTTGCCCGCACTGCTGGCCGGCGCGGTGGCGGTCAACTGGCCTGGACTGCTTCTGCTGGCCGCCTCGCCCCAGCTGGCCCTGCTCGCACAGCTCGGTTTGTCTCGCGTGCGTGAGTTCGACGCCGACCGCCTCGCGGCGGAACTGACCGGCGACCCGCAAGGGCTGGCGTCCGCACTGGCGAAGATCGAGCGGGTCAGCCGCTCCTGGCGTGCCTGGCTGTGGCCGGGATGGGGCAATCCCGAGCCTTCCTGGTTGCGCACGCATCCGGCAACGCAAGATCGCATCTCACGCCTGCTGACGTTGGCGCCTGGACCAGCAACAGCCTTGCCGTTTCACGCGCCCCATTTCTTGCCGGAATCCGCTGTGACGCCGCGCCCGCCGCGCTGGCGCCCGAGCGGGCTATGGCGCTGATTGCCTATCAACAGGAGACTTCTCATGGCCTACCCTAACCCGTATCCACGCCCCGCACCGGATCCCTTCATCCGGCGGTGGCTCTTCATCACCGCCTGCATTGCTGCGCTCATGCTGCTGTGGCAGTTCCTGCCCGCCATCGAGGCATGGTTCAGTCCGCGCGAGGCGGCAGAGCGCACCGTGACGGCGCGCGGCGACTTGGCGGCGGACGAAAAGGCCACCATCGAACTGTTCGAAAAATCACGCGCCTCGGTGGTCTACATAACCACCGCGCAGCTGGTGCGCGACGTCTGGACGCGCAATGTCTTCTCCGTGCCCCGTGGCACGGGATCGGGCTTCATTTGGGACGACGCCGGCCATGTCGTCACCAACTTCCACGTCATCCAGGGCGCGTCCGAAGCCACCGTCAAGCTTGCCGACGGCCGCGACTACCAGGCCGCGCTGGTGGGGGCGAGCCCAGCGCACGACATCGCCGTACTCAAGATCGGCGTCGGCTTCAAACGCCCGCCTACTGTGCCTGTCGGCACCAGCACCGACCTCAAGGTGGGACAGAAGGTGTTTGCTATCGGCAACCCCTTTGGCCTGGACTGGACGCTCACCACCGGCATCGTCTCCGCGCTCGACCGCTCGTTACCGGGAGAAGCGGGCGGCCCGACAATTGATCACCTGGTCCAGACCGACGCCGCCATTAACCCCGGCAACTCGGGCGGCCCCCTGCTCGATTCGGCCGGGCGGCTTATCGGCATCAACACGGCGATCTACAGTCCCTCCGGCGCCTCGGCCGGGATCGGTTTTGCCGTGCCGGTGGACACCGTCATGCGGGTAGTGCCGCAACTCATCAAGTCCGGCAAATACATCCGCCCGGCGCTTGGCATCGAGGTGGACGAACAGCTCAATCAGCGCCTGCTTGCACTGACCGGAAGCAAGGGCGTGTTCGTGCTGCGTGTCACCCCCGGCTCTGCAGCGCACAAAGCCGGGCTCGCGGGTGTCGAAGTCACGCCGCAAGGCATCGTGCCGGGCGACCGCATCATCGATGTTGATGGCAAGGCGACGGACGATGTGGCCAAGCTGCTCGCGCGGCTAGACGACAGGAAGGTCGGCGATGTGGTGGTCTTGTCAGTGGAACGGGCCGGCAAATCGCGCGAGGTGCGTGTGGAGCTGCAACCCGGGAATTGATTGAACTGAACCTGTGGATCAGGCGGTAGTGCAGCGTCGCGGCGATTGAGGTTCTCAGGTCTTCGGCCAGGTAGCGTTCCGCCTCAACCTCCGTAATTTTCGGATGCGATCTGCCTATCCGAATAGGCAAGCATGCAACGCCGGAACCTCTTGCCAATCATCGAAGGAGAAAGCGAGGCGCAATCCGCATGAGGTGGACGCAGGCCAGGAACGAGGCAAACAGGAGGCCGCATTGGAACTCAGACTACTGCGCTATTTCGTTGCGGTCGCGGAAGAACTGCATTTCGCGCGAGCGGCCGAGCGCCTTGGCGTAGAACAATCGCCTGTGTCGCGCGCAATGCGCAATCTCGAAGCCACGCTCGGCGTGCAGTTGTTCGACCGCAGCGCGCACCAGACGCGACTGACCTGGGCCGGTCAAGTGTTCCTCGGTGAGTGCCGGCGTGTGCTGGCCACCGTGGAGCAGGCGGTGAGTGCCGCAAAGGCGGCGGCGCAGGGCTATCAGGGTTATCTGCGCATCGCCATCTGCGCCAGCTTGGCGCAGCCCCACATTGCCACCTTGCTGGCGCGCAGCCGCGAGGAAGAGCCCGAACTGGAGATTCGCGTCTTCGAGCTGCCTTTCGCGCAGCAGCTCAAGGGCCTGCACAACGATCTGCTGGACATCGGCTTTGCGCTGTCGGACGCGGTGAGCGAAGGCCTTGTCGCCGAGCCCGTGTGGACCGATCCTCTGTCGGTGATCGTGCCCGTGCGCCACCCCTTGTTGGCGCACGCGGAAGTGCCATTGGATGAAGCCTTGAAGTTTCCGTTGGTACTGTGCCATCCGGACGCGGGATCGGGCTGCCACCACCAGATCCAGGCGGTGCTTCAAGGTGCGTCCGAGCCGCTCAAGCTGGTAGATCAGGTGACGAGCCTAGGCGTGATGCTGACTCTGGTCGGTGCCGGTTATGGCCTAGGTTTCGCCATTGCCTCGCAGGTGCAGACCCTGAACCGCCCCGACATAACCGTTCGCCCCTTGGCCGGCACGCCGCCCATGCTGTCCACCTACCTGCTGCGCCGCAGCGCCGAACCCTCTGAGCCCATGAAGCGGTTTCTGCAGCGCGCCCGCGAGGAGTTCCTGCCAAAGGGAGATGAACCGGCCTCGTGACGTTGAGCGCTCGGGTACATTGGCTACTGCTGGCTGTCCATGGCTCGCACTGGACTTGCTCGGAGCGCACGTGTCGCGGGTTTTTAGATCTGTCCGGTTTTGTAGCACATGAATTGTCCGCTTTTTTGCCGGGTGGCGGGGAGCGGCGGAGGGCGTAGCCCGGAGCCGGTTCCCGCCACCCGGCGGCGCGCCTGGCGGACGGTTCAGGCGGCCTGTTTCAGCTCCTTGGCGATCAGCTTGCCGTCGGGGGAATACGCGGCGAGCTTGCGCGGCCCGTGAAACACCGCCAGATTGCGATCGGCATAACGATGCACCCGTACTCTCGCCTTGACGTAGTTGCACCGGTGCCGGTCGGCGGGAATCTGCAATGACAGGTTGTCCAGGCGCACGCAGTTATCGTTGCCTACGGTGCGCTCGATCTGCTCGCATAGAATGTCCTGCAGATTGGCGCCGATCCAGGGTACGAATGCGCTGCCTTCCTCGCGGGCCGGCACGGCAAACTCGGCATTGAACGCCGGCAGATAGACCTCAGCCAGGTAGCGGTTGGCCTGCGCCATGTCGGTGATGCCCGCCAAGGCCAACTCCTTGGGCAGCCGGTCCTGATGGGTGGCGAAGGCGCGCTCGGAGCGTCCCCGCGCCTCGGGCGAATAGGCCGCAATCATCTCGATGCCCAATTGCTTCATCGCCCGCCCGAACTGCGTGGGGTGATCTTTGTCGACCTTGCCGCCCGCCTCGGGGGTGGTCCAATAATGACTGCCCCGGTCACTGTAGAACGAGCAGAACAGCCCCCGGGCGCCGATGACCTCGCCCACCCCGCGAAAGCTGCTTGCCGTGCCTTCCTCCTCGACGAAGAACATCGAGTAGTGCTCGTTGGTCGCATCATCCATCGTCACGATCAGATCCCACAGGTGCCCGGCCACCCATTCATGCCGGCTGCCGTCCTGATGGATCATCATGCCCGCCAGCGGCATGCGTTCGCGCTTCTTGCGGTGCGCGCCTTTACGCTTGCCCACCTCGACCAGCCCCGCCTCCTGCAGGCGCTTTTTGACCCAGCTGTAGCTGCGCGTGCCGCCCTCGCGCCGGTACCAGGCGTGAAAGTGCCGAACGTTCCAGCCACGATGGCGGCTGCGGTACCGATCGGTCAGCGCCACCACTTCATCCACCGGAGCGCGCCGGTTCGACACCTGCTCCAGGCGCCGATCAATCAAGCCATCCAACCCCTCGGATTCGAATCGCACCAGGTAGCGGCGGAAACTGCGCTCGCACATCCCCAGCAGCCGGGCCGCCTCCGCTTGCGTCAGCCGGCCAGCGTTCCATCCCTCATAAGCCTCTCCAAACCTCATCTTCCGGATCTCCTGTAGCAGCTCCGTCGGCCTCATCAGTCACCTCCCTGAGGCAACTATGACGACCGGACAGATCGCGTGCTACAAATCCGGACAACTCAAGAACTCGCGACACTTGCTCGGAGCGCACGTTGACCAAGCGTGGTTTTTCAGTCCATAATTATGTCCATCTCGGTTCGCTGAGTGCGGAAAACTCGTTATCAATCAACGAGTTGGGAACACGATGATGTTCCCATCGCCCGCTCCACCCTCCCCTGCAGTCCATCCCCTGGTCCGATCCGAAAGCGCTGTCCGTAAGCATGCGAACGGTCAAGGCCGCGCTCGTCTTGCGCTACGGTCCGCGGGCGGCTTCCCCGAATAACGCAGCGTCTCGATCAGCAAGGTCATCGCCCGCGACGAATGCCGGCGGCTCGGGTAGTAGAGATGGTAGCCAGGAAAAACCGGGCACCAGTCCTCGAGCAATGGCACCAGGTCGCCCCGCTCGACGTGGGGCAGGATCATGTTTTCCGGAACGAAGGCCAGTCCCATGCCGGCCAGGGCGGCGGTCACCATCTGGTCGCTGTCGTTGGCCACGAATTGCCCATCCACGCGGATATTCAGTTCGCGCTTGCCCTTCCTGAACTCCCACGCGTACAGCCCGCCGTAGGTCGGCAAATACAGATTGATGCAGCGATGCCCGGTCAGCTCCTGCGGCGTCCTGGGGTGTGGCTTGCCGGCAAGGTAGGCGGGCGAGCCGACGACGGCGAAGCGCACGTCGGGACCGATGCGCACCGCGACCATGTCTTGCGCGACCAGGTCGCCCAATCGCACGCCCATGTCATAGCGGTCGGCGGCGATGTCCGACAGCCCGTTATCGAGGATCAGTTCGACGCGGACATCGGGATACGTCCGCATGAAATCACCCAGACGCGGCCACAGCACCGAATTGGCGGCGTGCTCGGTGGCGGTGATGCGAATGGTCCCGCGCGGCTGGTCGCGCAATTCCGCGATGGCGCCCAGCTCGGCCTCGACCTCCTCGAGGCGAGGCGCCACGGTCGCCAGCAGGCGCTCGCCGGCCTCGGTGGCCGAGACGCTGCGCGTCGTGCGCGTCAGCAAACGGACGCCGAGCCGCGTCTCCAGACCGCGGACCGCCTGGCTCAAGGCGGACTGCGATACGCCCAGTTGCGCCGCCGCACGGGTAAAGCTGCGCGCCCGCGCGACGGCGATAAAGGCGGCGAGATCGTCGAAGGTCGTGCGCGGCATTGATAAGCCCTCCTTATAACCGCGTGCGAATCTAGCATCTTTTTCGGTCAACGGCAGGCGCGTAAAGTCGGCGCGGACGGTGGCGGACGCCTGAGCGGTGGCGCCCGTCGATCAATGACCGAGGAGCATCGCAATGAAGAGATCCCTGACACGAACGGCCCTGTGCGCCGCCGCGCTTCAGGCCGCGGTCGCCGGCGCGGCCGAGCCGAAGGCGGCGGACGGGCAGCGCATCACCCGCGTCGGCAGCCAGGCCTCGGCCGCCGGTCCGGCCGAGTACTTCACGGGGCGCGCGCGTATCGACCCGCTATGGCCAGCCGGCGACGACATCCATGCCTCCGGCGCAATGGTGACCTTCGAGCCCGGCGCGCGCTCGGCCTGGCACACGCATCCGGCCGGGCAGCGCCTGGTGGTGGTCTCGGGTGTCGGGCTGACGCAGGAGTGGGGCAAGCCGGTGCAGGAGATCCGGCCCGGCGACGTGGTCTGGTGCCCGCCCGGGGTCAAGCACTGGCACGGCGCGTCCCCGACGACCGCGATGACGCATCTTGCGGTCAGCGGCACCAGGGACGGCAAGAACGTCGAGTGGATGGAGAAGGTCAGCGATGCGCAATACCAGGGCCGCTAAGGTATTGGGCGTTGCCTGCGTGGAAGCGCCCATATCGTCACTACTAGTGGCGACCCGCGGCGCGGCTCCGTATGGGGAGGCACTGCGCTAGAATACGCGCTTGCCGCTGGCCGCCCGGCACCACCAGGCACCGGCCACTGGCCCACGGAACCCATCATTCTCTGGCCGCCCCTCCGACACCGGGTCATTCCGAACGGTGAATCGCCCGGCAGCCTTTTTGTTGCCATGTTTCCCGACGATCCCATTCCGACCGAGGCCACCGTGCCCGACGACGAGCCGGCCGGCACGGCTGGCGATCCCGCCGCCAACGTCGCCCATCCCCGCCGCATCCGTTCCTTCGTGCGCCGTGCGGGACGGACCTCGACCGGCCAGCAGCGCGCCATCGACGAGCTCGGGCCCCGCTTCGTGCTGCCCTACACCGGCCAGCCGCTGGACTGGCAGGCCGCGTTCGGGCGCGCGGCGCCGTCGATCCTGGAGATCGGCTTCGGCATGGGGGAGACGACGGCGCATATCGCGCAGCTGCGGCCGCAGGACAACTTCCTGGGCTGCGAGGTGCACGAGCCCGGCGTGGGCGCGCTGCTGAAGCTGATCGGCGAACGGGGCATCGACAATATCCGCATCCTGCAGCACGACGCGGTCGAAGTGGTCGCCCACATGCTGACCGAGGAAAGCCTGGATGGGGTGCATATCTTCTTCCCCGATCCCTGGCACAAGAAGCGCCACAACAAGCGCCGGCTGGTGCAGCCGCCTCTGGTCAAGCTGCTGGCGAGCCGGCTCAAGCCCGGCGGCTATCTGCACTGTGCGACCGACTGGGAGGAATACGCGCACCAGATGGTCGAGGTGCTGTCGGGCGAGCCGACGCTGGCCAATACCTCGGAGGCGCCCGGCGGCTTCGCGCAGCGGCCGGACTACCGGCCGGTGACCAAGTTCGAGCGGCGCGGGCTGCGGCTCGGGCACGGCGTGTGGGACGTGGTGTTCCGCAAGCGGGGATGAGATTGCACTCCCCTCTCTCGCAAGCGAGAGGGGAGAATCTTCAACCGTGCCAGGCCACGATGCCCAGCTGCGCCGTCGCCAGCACCAGCACCCCGAACACGATCCGATACCAGGCGAACGGCTTGAAGTCGTGCGTCGCCACGAATCGCAGCAGCCAGCGCACGCACAGGAAGGCCGACAGGAAGGCGAACACGAAGCCGACCGCGAACACGCCGATGTCGTCGGCCGACAGCAGGTTGCGCGCCTTGTACAGTTCGTAGACGCTGGCGCCGAAGATCACCGGGATCGCCAGGAAGAACGAGAATTCGGTCGCCACCTGGCGCGACAGGCCGAACAGCATGCCGCCGATGATGGTGGCGCCCGAGCGCGAAGTGCCCGGCACCAGCGCGAAACACTGCGCGATGCCGACCTTCAGCGCGTCGCGCCAGTTCATGTCGTCGACCGATTCGATGCGCGGAGCGCTCGCCTTGGCCGCTTCCAGCAGCGCATTGCCCTGCGGATGCGAGACCTGCCCGCGCCGGCTCTCGCGCCATTCGGCCAGCAGGATCACCAGCCCGCCGACGATAAATGCGGTCGCCACGGTGATCGGGTTGAACAGATAGGCCTTGATCCAGGGGCCGAGCAGGAAGGCGAGCACGATCGCCGGCACCGTGGCGATGATCACGTTCATCGCGAAACGCTGCGCGCGCGGCTCGGTGGCGAGCCCGCCAACCACGTCGACGATGCGCCGGCGGAATTCCCAGCAGACGGCCAGGATCGCGCCGAACTGGATCACGATCTCGAAGATCTTGCCCTTCTCGTCGTTGAAGTTCAGCAACTCGCCAGCCAGGATCAGGTGTCCGGTGCTGGAGATCGGGAGAAACTCGGTCAGTCCTTCGACGATGCCGAGGATCAGGGCTTTGAGGGCGATGGCAATATCCATGCGATGGCGGACGATTGGAGCGATTCAGGGACAAGGCGCTCGCCGGCCGGCGCATTGGCGCAGCCACACGAGCACGCGTAATTGGCAAATTGCGTTGATACCGGGGGACGACCCTGGGCGGCACGACCATGCCGCCCCGCGATGGCCGGGCGAACGCCGGCCTCGCCATGGATTGTTCTGCGCTGCTACGGACGATTGATCTTGACGTTGATGCCGTCCGGCAGCACGGTGATTGTACCGGGCTCGACACGCGTGCCCCCGAACTTCAGCTCGTCGGGCTTGAACGTGTAGAGCGGATAGTCCTGCAGCAGCTGCTCGGCCAGAATGCCGCCGAGCGCGTTCAACTGGCGCGAGTACTGCTGCGGCAGACCGGCCACGTCGAACTGCTTGACCTCGGGGTCCTGCAGCACCAGCGAACGGGTCGACGGGTCGTAGCGCAGCGCGCTGTCCAGCGCGAACCGTCCCTTCATCGCCTCGCGGAAGAACAGCCGGTTGTCCAGTGTGGCGTCGAACGTGATGCTGACGCGATTGCGCTGCGGATCGAGCAGCAGCTGCGGGTTGGCCAGCTGGATGTCGAACAGCTGCATGTAGCGCTGGCTGAACGGGAACTTGCGCTCGAGCGCCGCCTGCAGCTGGCTCTGCGAAAAGGTGTATTCATTGCCCACCCAGCCGCAGCCGGCCAGCCAGGCCGTCACGGACACGGTGAGTGCGGCGGTGCCGCAGGCCGCCAGCCAGCGCCGGCGAGAAATCGTGGCCATCCACAGGTCTCCAGATTCGGTCAGGCGCCGCGGGCCGATGCCGGCGCGGTCGCGACCTCAAGTTGCGTCAGCCAGTGCAGCGCCGCCTCGCGCGATTCGCCGCACATCTCGGCCGACGGCCGCAGGCCGCCGCAGAAGGCGGGCCGCTCGGGGCGGCCGAACACCGCGCAGCGCATGTCGGGCAGCAACTGCGCGCACGGCACGCCGGCCGGCTTGCCGTGCGGCATGCCCGGCAGCGGCGAGGCGATCGACGGCGCGATACAGCAAGCGCCGCAACCGGCACGGCAGGAAACGTCAGACTGGCAGGACATCGCAATGGTTCAGAACGGCTTTGGCGCCATTGTGCACCACCGCACCGCCATGGCCTGTGTTCCCGCCCACATCCGGGCGGCGCGCTTGACCGCTCCGGAGGCGCACACTACATTACTGACCCATCGGTTATTTATTTCGCCGCCCGTCCTGGCCCGGCGCTCCCCCTGCAGTGAATCCACCCCAAGTCCCACGCCTCGATGCCCGCGTTGGCGCCAACGAAGGTGCGAACGACGGTGCCAACGACGGCGCCCCCGAAGCGCGACGCTGGTCGCGCCGCAAGTCCGCCCGCCCGCAGGAGCTGGTGGCGGGCGCGCTCGACCTCTTCGTCGAGCGCGGCTACGCGGCCACGCGGCTGGAGGACGTCGCCGCGGCGGCCGGCGTGTCGAAGGGCACGGTCTATCTGTACTTCGCCAACAAGAAGGAACTGTTCAAGACCGTGGTGCGCGAGAACCTGGTGCCGGCGCTGGTGCGCGGCACCGATCTGGTCGACAGCTACGAGGGTTCGACCCCTGAGCTGCTGCGCGAACTGCTGCGCGGCTGGTGGGGCCTGATCGGCGCGACGCCGGTGGCGGGCCTGACCAAGCTGATCATGGCCGAATCGGCCAACTTCCCCGATATCGCGCGCTTCTACCACGAGGAAGTGATGGTGCCCGGCGACGAGCTGTTCGCGCGCGTGCTGGCGCGCGGCGTCGCACGGGGCGAGTTCCGCGCGCTGCCGGCCAATCCGACCACCACGCTGATCTGCGCCCCGCTGGTCTTCCTGATGCTGTGGCAGCGTGCGTTCCGCATCGGCTCTGACGTCGACATCGACCCCGAGGCGTTTCTCGACAACCTGCTGCAGGTGCTGCTGTTCGGCCTGACCGCCGGGGCCGCGCGCGATACCCCGCTGCCGCCGCAGGCCGGTCCCTACGTCTGGGAACAGATCCGCGACGAGATGCAGCAGCAAGCCCGCTTGCAGGGCGACGCGCCCGCCGACGGCACGACGCCCATCACGGTACATGGCGCCGGACGTACCGCCGGTCACAGCACCGTACGAAGCAAAGTCAGCACCAAAGCCGGCACCAAAGCCAGCGCCAAGGTACGCACCCACCCCCGGCCCACCGCACGCGCAAACGGCCGCCCTGCTCCGGCGGCCACTCCCGAACCGAAACCGAAGCGCCGCCGCACCGGCCGCGCCCCTGACGATGAAGATCTCGCGTAACAAGCTGCTGCTCGTGGTGCTGGGCCTGGCCGTACTGGCCGGCGCCGGCGCGATGGTGCGCAAGGCCAGCGGCAGCAAGCAGCCCGCCGCGGTGGCCGCTGCCCCGGCGGCCAACGTCATCGAGCTGCTGCAGACCGATGTGGTCGCCGCCGCGGCGTACGACCTGCGCGTAACCCTGCCCTTGTCCCGCAGCCTGCGCGCGCTGAACCAGGCCGCCGTCAAGGCCAAGGTTTCGGGCGAGGTGCGCGACGTGCTGGTGCGCGAGGGCGAACCGGTGCGCGCCGGCCAGGTGATCGTGCGCATCGATCCGACCGAATACCAGGCCAAGGTCACGCAGGCCCGCGGGCAGATGCTGGCGCAGCGCGGCCAGTACGAGAACGCGCGCCAGACCTGGGAGCGCAATCGCGACCTGGTTGGCCGCGGCTTCATCTCGAAGACCGCCTTCGACAAGTTCCAGTCCGAGCTCGACGTGGCCAAGGCCAACCTCGATGCGGCCGAGGGCGGGCTGGCGGTCGCGCAGAAGGCGCTGGCCGACACCGTGGTCAAGTCGCCGCTGGACGGCATGGTCGCTGTGCGCTCGGTGCAGCCCGGCGAGAAGGTTTCACCCGACACCGCGCTGCTGGAGGTGGTGGACCTGCGCATCCTCGAGCTGGAGGCGCCGGTGCCGATGGCCGATGTTGGCCGCGTGGCGATCGGCCAGCCGGTGCAGCTCGACGTCGAGGGCGCGGGCCAATTCGAGGGCAAGCTGGTGCGGATCAATCCCGCCGTCACGCAGGGCACGCGCAGCATCATGGTCTATGTCCGCGTCGACAACCCCGAGCACCGGCTGCGCGCCGGCATGTTCGCGCAAGGCGGACTGGTGCTGGGACAGCGCGCCGGCGTGGTGTCGGTGCCGATCACCGCGGTGCGCACCGAAGGCGAGCGCGCCTTCGTCTATGTGATCGAGAACGGCATGCTGGCCGAGCGGCCGGTGGAGCTCGGCATTCGCGACGACAGCGCCGGGCTGGTCGAGATCGCCGGGGGCCTTGCCAGCGGCGCGCAGGTCGTGCGCAGCAATCTCGGCACCTTGCGGGTCGGCAGTCAGGTTCGCCTGGTCAAGGCCTGAACGAGCGGAGCGCCCGATATGTGGTTCACGCGTCTGTCGATCCGCAACCCGGTGATGGCCACCATGATGATGATGGCCTTCATCGTGATCGGGCTGTTCTCGTACCAGCGGCTGCCGGTCGACCAGTTTCCCGACATCACGTTCCCCATCGTCGTGGTGCAGACCGAGTACCCGGGCGCGCCGCCCGAGTCGGTCGAGTCCGATGTCACGCGCAAGGTCGAGGAGATCGTCAATACGATCTCCGGCATCGACGAGATCTTCTCGCACTCGTACCAGGGCACCTCGGTGGTCGTGATCAAGTTCGACCTGAGCGTCGACGTGGCCCAGGCCGCGCAGGACGTGCGCGACAAGATCGCGCTGATCCGGCCGCAATTCCGCGACGAGGTCGAGGAACCGCGCGTGCTGCGCTACGACCCCTCCGACGCGCCGATCTTCCATCTGTCGGTATCGAACGCCCCCGGCTCCGCGCGCAGCCAGCGCGAGCTGACCACCATCGCCGACCAGATCGTGCGCAAGCGGCTGGAGACGGTGCGCGGCGTCGGCGCGATCAGCATCGTCGGCGGCACCAAGCGCGAGATCGAGATCCGCATCCGGCCGGCCCAGCTCGAGGCGCTGGGCATCGGCGTCGACCAGGTGATGACCGCGATCCGCAACGAGAACCAGGAACTGCCGGCGGGCGAGCTGCGTTCCTCGGCGACCGAGACCGTGGTGCAGATCAAGGGCCGCGTGGTCGATCCGGCCGCCTTCAGGCAGATCATCGTCGCGCGGCGCGGCAATCAGCCGGTCACGCTCGAGCAGGTGGCCGAGGTGCGCGACGGCGAGCAGGAGCAGGAGAGCCTGGCCCTGCTCGGCGGCAAGCGCGCGCTGTTCCTGTCGGTGGTCAAGGCGCAGGGGCAGAACACCGTCGATACGGTGGACGGCCTGGTCCGCATGACCGACGAGGTGCGCAAGCTGGTGCCGGCCGGCGTGCAGCTGACCGTGATCAACGACAGCGCGCGCGGCATCCGGCGCAGCGTCGACGAGGTCCGCTCGACGCTGCTCGAAGGCGCCTTCCTGACGGTGGCGATCGTCTTCCTGTTCCTCGGCTCGTGGCGCAGCACGGTGATCACCGGCCTGACGCTGCCGATCGCGCTGATCGGCACCTTCGGCGTGATGTACCTGTTCGGCTTCACGCTGAACGTGATCACGCTGATGGCGCTGTCGCTGTGCGTCGGCCTGCTGATCGACGACGCGATCGTCGTGCGCGAGAACATCGTGCGGCACAACCTGATGGGCAAGAACCACCGCGCGGCGGCGCTGGACGGCACCGAGGAAATCGGCCTGGCGGTGCTGGCAACGACGTTCTCGATCGTCGCGGTGTTCCTGCCGGTCGGCTTCATGGGCGGCATCATCGGCCGCTTCTTCCATCAGTTCGGCATCACCGTGGTGGCCGCGGTGATGATCTCGATGTTCGTGTCGTTCACGCTGGACCCGATGCTGTCGTCGGTCTGGCACGATCCGGACCTGCACGGCACCGGCAACAAGCGCAGCTGGTACGGGCGCAGCATCGGCCGGCTGCTGGACTGGTTCTCGGCGCGGATGGACGCGCTCGGCCACGGCTATGGCGCGATGCTCGGCTGGGCGCTGAAACACCGGCTGGCCACCGCGCTGATCGCCGTGGTGACCTTCTTCGGCAGCTTCGCGCTGGTGCCGCTGATCGGCACCGAGTTCGTGCCCAACGCGGACCTGGGCGAGACGCAGATCGGCTTCACCACGCCGGTCGGCACGGCGCTCGAGGTCACCGAGGCCAAGGTGCGGCAGGTCGAGGCCGCGCTGCGCGAATTCCCGGAAGTGGCCTACACCTACGCCACCATCAACGCCGGCAATACCTCGGGCCGCAACAACGCGCTGGTGTCGGTGCGGCTGGTCGACCGCAAGCAGCGCGAGCGAACCACCACGCAGCTCAATCCGCTGATCCGCGAGCGGATGAACCGCATCGCCGGCATCACGCTGACGATGGTCGGCATGCCCGATGGCGCCGGCGGGCAGAAGGCGATCCAGGTGTCGCTGCAGGGCGATGACCTGGGCGAACTGAAGCGGCTGTCGGAGGAAGCGTCGCGCCGGATGCGGGCGATTCCCGGCCTGGTCGATCTCGATTCGAGCATGAAGGACGATCGCCCCACGGTGGAAGTGCGCATCCGCCGCGAGCTGGCCTCCGACCTGGGCATCGGCATCACGCAGATCGGCAACGCGCTGCGGCCGCTGCTGGCGGGCGACGCCATCAGCAGCTGGCGCGCGCCGGACGACGAGAACTACGACGTGCGCGTGCGGCTGCCGAAGGACGCGCGCACCGGCATGGCGGACCTGTCCGCGCTGATGATCGCCAGCACGCAGACCAACCCCGACGGTTCGCCCCGGATGGTGCCGCTGCGCCAGATCGCCGAGCTGGTGCCCACCACCGGCGCGAACCAGATCAGCCGCCGCGACCTGAACCGCGAGGTCGAGCTGACCGCCAATACCGCGGGCCGCTCGCAGGGCGAGGTCGCGCGCGACATCAAGCAGGCGCTCGACGGCATGACGTGGCCGGTCGGCTACAAGTACCGCTTCGGCGGCTCGACCAAGTCGATGAACGAATCGTTCGGCTATGCGGTGTCGGCGCTCGCGCTGGCGGTGATCTTCATCTACATGATCCTGGCCTCGCAGTTCGCCAGCTTCTTCCAGCCGATCGCCATCATGACCTCGCTGCCGCTGACGCTGATCGGCGTGTTCGCGGCGCTGCTGCTGTTCGGCTCGACGCTGAACATGTTCTCGATCATCGGGTTCATCATGCTGATGGGGCTGGTGACCAAGAACGCGATCCTGCTGGTCGACTTCGCCAACCAGGCGCGGCGCGGCGAGCACGGCAAGGCCCCGCTGTCGCGCGAGGCCGCGCTGGTCGAGGCGGCGCGCGTACGGCTGCGCCCGATCCTGATGACCACGCTGGCGATGATCTTCGGCATGGTCCCGCTGGCCTTCAGCCTCGGCGAGGGCGCCGAGCAGCGCGCGCCGATGGGGCAGACGGTGATCGGCGGCATCATCACCTCGTCGATCCTGACGCTGGTCGTGGTGCCGGTGATCTACACCTACCTGGACGACTTTGGCGGCTGGCTGGCCCGCCGCTGGCGCGGCAAGGCGGCAACTGAGGGCACGCACGGCGGGGCCGAGGCAGTGGCCCCGGCGGCCCCCCGGCAGGACCACGAGCGAGGCCACGACCAGGGCCACGAGCCCACCAAGCCCGCCCTGCCCGCCTCAGGGCGGCCGGCGAGCGCGGAATGACGCGCGGAATGACGGCCCGGCCCGGCGGTGCCGGGCGCCCGGCCCCCGCTCCGGTCGGATGCCCCGGCGTCACGCCGGGGAGTTAAAATGTCGGGTTTGACGGAATTCCCCGGCCCCTGGCACCGCGCGGCCGGAACACGAAACAGATAGCGGTTGGCATAGCAAGGAAGGCAAGATGGACCTCGAAAAAGCCCGATTCAACATGATCGAACAGCAGATCCGGCCCTGGGACGTGCTGGATCAGGAAATCCTCGACCTGCTGGCCGTGGTCAAGCGCGAGCAATTCGTGCCCACGGCGTACCAGGCGCTGGCCTTCGTCGATACGGAAATCCCGCTGCCGGGCGGCCAGAACATGCTGGCCCCGCGCGTCGAGGCCCGCGTGCTGCAGGAGCTGGGCGTGCGCAAGCACGAGAACGTGCTGGAGATCGGCGCAGGGTCCGGCTACATGGCCGCGCTGCTGGCCCATCGCGCCCGCCACGTGCTGACGGTCGACATCCGCCCCGAGCTGGCCGCACTGGCCCGCGATAACCTCGCCAAGGCCGGCATCGTCAATGTCGAGGTCGCCGAGGGCAACGCCGCCGAAGGCTGGCCCGCCGGCGCCCCCTACGACGTGATCTGCATCTCCGGCTCGCTGCCGGTGGTGCCCGAGGCGATCCTGTCGCAGATCAAGGTCGGCGGCCGCATCGCCGCCTTCGTCGGCACGCTGCCGGTGATGGAGGCGCAGCTGATCACGCGCGTGTCCGACACCGAATACCAGACCGTCAATCTGTTCGAGACCGCGGTCGCCCCGCTGACCGGCGCCAAGGCGCCGTCGCGCTTCCAGTTCTGAGCCGGAAAACCACCATGCAGCAGATTACCGCCACCGAGTTGTCCCAATGGCTGGGCGACGCCAGCCGCGCCAAGCCGGTGCTGCTCGACGTGCGCGAGGACTGGGAAGTCCAGACCTGCGCGCTGCCCGGCATCACGCATATCCCGATGGGGCAGATCGTCGCCCGCGCGGCCGAGCTGGACCCGGACGCCGAGGTCGTCTGCGTCTGCCATCACGGCGGCCGCAGCATGCAGGTAGCCAACTTCCTGGAACGGCAGCATGGCTTCGGCAAGGTCTACAACCTGAGCGGCGGCGTGCATGCGTGGGCCGAGCAGGTCGATCCCGCGATGCCGAAGTACTGAGCGGACGCTAACCGTCGGCCGCGCCGCGTCCGACAAGCTGGAGACGTCATGAGGTTTGCGCTGTGTCCCGCGCGGAGTGCCGCGCATGCTGTTGCGTCGAATGTTGCGTCGAATGGTGTGCCGATCGGTGTGTCGGATGCTCTGAGCGAGGGTCGGCGCGGCCGCCTTCCGCACGCGCCTTCGCGCGCCGCCTCCGGCGTGGCGCTGGCGCTGTGCCTGGCCGCCCTGCTGCCGCTTCCGGCCAGCGCGGCCGACCTGCTGCAGGTCTATCGCGAAGCGCAGTCCAACGACGCCCAGTTCGCCAGCGCGCGCGCCCAGCTTGCCGCCTCGCAGGAACGCCTGCCGCAGGGCCGCGCCGGCCTGCTGCCCCAGATCAACGGCGTGGCCGGTGTCACCCGAACCAAGATCGACCAGAGCGCGCCGATCGACGCCAACCGCTTCCTGAACAACAAGAACTGGGCGCTGCAGCTGACCCAGCCGCTGTTCCGCTGGGATCGCTGGGAAACCTACAAGCAGGGCGAACTGGCCGCGCTGGCGGGGGAAGTCACCTTCAGCCAGGCGCAGCTGGACCTGATCACGCGCACCGCGCAGGCATATTTCGACGTGCTGGCCGCGCAGGACAACCTGTATCTGGCCGGCGCGCAGAAGCGCGCGATCGCCGAGCAGCTCGAACAGGCCAAGCGCAATTTCGAGGTCGGCACCGCCACCATCACCGATACCAACGACGCGCAGGCCCGCTACGACCTCGCGGTCTCGACCGAGATCGCCGCGCAGAACGAGCTCGAAGTCCGGCGCGCGACGCTGCAGCAGATCACCGGCAGGCCGGTCGACGAACTGATGGGGCTGCGCCCCGCTGCCGATATCCCGGGTCCGCAGCCGGCCGACGTCAACCTCTGGGCCCAGCAGGCCGAACAGACCAACCCGCAGGTCAGCCTCGCCCGCTACAACCTGGAAACGGCGCAGCGCGAATACAACAAGGCGCGCGCCGGCCACCTGCCGTCGGTCGACCTGGTCGCCTCCTACGGCTATCAGGACTCGTCGGGCCTGATCCAGCAGCAGGTCAACGTCGCCAGCCGCTACAACAGTGCGCAGATCGGCGTGCAGCTGACCATTCCGATCTACGCCGGGGGCCAGATCCAGTCCCGTGCGCGCGAAACGCTGGCGCTGGCCGACCGCGCCGCCAGCGATCTCGAATTCGCGCGCCGCACCGCCGCGCAGAACGCGCGGCAGACCTTCTCCGGCGTCTCCAACGGGCTGGCCCAGGTGCGCGCGCTGGAGGCGGCCGAACGCTCGGCGCAGACCGCGGTGGAATCGAACCGGCTCGGCTACGAGGTCGGCGTGCGCATCAACATCGATGTGCTGAACGCCGAGGCCCAACTGTTCTCGACCCGCCGCGACCTCGCCCGCGCGCGCTACGACACCATCATGAACGGCCTGCGTTTGAAGGCCGCCACCGGCTCGCTGAGCGAAGAGGACCTGGTGCAGATCAACACGCTGCTGACCTTGCCACCGGGCTCGATGTACAAGCTGCCGGAGCCGCCGAAGGCCGCAGCGCCGGCGGCGAAGCCGGCGCGGATGGCAAAGCGCGGCTAGCGCCAATCGATCCACGGCCATCGGTGCAATGCCGATGGCCGAACTCCTTCCGTTCGCGCCGCATCGGCAAAGGGGCGATCCCCTCCCTCTCGCGATTCAATCCGCCATGGGCGTGCGCGCCGCCGGGGAGAGGGGGTTCTCCCCATCGGTAAATCCTGCTTGCCTTCAATTCACCCGCGTACGCCGCTGTACCTCCAGCAGCTCCCAGCGGATCGCGGACGCATCGGCCGGGGGATTGGGCACGCGGTACTCGCGCACGCGCAGCGTGTAGGCGATGCCGGGCTCGAAATCGAGCCCTTCGATCGGCCCGTACCACAGCTGCCAGGGGGCGTTGGGATCGTCGCGGACGCGATAGCAGGTCTGCTTGCCGACGCCGGTGCATTCGACGCGCTGCGAATCCACATAGACGGTCTTCTCGACGCCCGACGCGGCGGCCTGGCCTTGGCCCTGGCCCGTCTGCCCCGACTGGCCTTGCTGGCCCTGCCCTTGCTGCCCATCGAGCCGATCGCCGCGGCGGCCCACGCCCTCGCGTTCGACGAAATGCAGCAGATCGCCATCGGCGGTCTTCCAGATGATCTGGCGGCCCGTGGAGCCTGCCGACGGCTGCGTGCCGACCGTCGTAAACGGCGACTGCATCGCCTTCAGCAGGCTGTTCTCCACCTCCATCAACGGCGGCGGACAGGCGCGGCGCGTGCTGGCGACGCGATCGAAGCGCATGCCGCTGTCGGTCTTGCCATAGCTGCCCGTCATGCGATTGCAGCCGGTGTTGCCGGTGACCGTGCCCTGCGCCGCGTCGATGCCGGCGTTGAACTCGAACAGCACCGGCTCGCCGTTATCGCCATGCGGGATCTGTTTCAGCGAGCCGTCCGGCATCTGCCAGCGCACCAGCTCCCAGCGGCTGGGGCCACCGGGCCGGGTCTCGCTCAGGGTCGGCGTCGCCGACGGCGAATCGGGGGCCGGCGCGGTGACGCAGCCGGACATCGCGGCACCAAGCAGCGCTGCGGCCGCGGCTGCGGTACCCATGCGGAAGGACAGGGACATCGGTTCGCTCCTCGAGTTGGCGGGATGCATCGACGACGATGATGCGTCCCGAAGCAAAGAGAGTGCCGGACGCACCCACAAGGTGACGCCACGGAGGACGCCACGGAGGACGCCACAGGGGACGCCACAGGGGGACGCCCGGCAAGTGTACGCAATCGATTTGACGCAGCCGGGATCAGCGAGTGCCCGGGCTGTCCGCCGGGGCCGGCCCATCGGCGGCGTCGCCGGCCTTGCCCGGGGCGGCCGGCGCAGGCAGCGCGGGCACCAGCGCCTCGACCGTGCGTGCGGTGGCGCCGCGATGCTCGCCGGCGAAGGCGCGGGCCTGCGTCTGCATGCGGGCGAGCCGTTCGCGATCGGACAGCAGCACCGCGGCGGTATGCATCAGCTGCTCGGCGCTGTCGACGCGCAGGCAGGCGCCCGCGGCAATCGCATCGTCGGTGGCCTGGGCAAAGTTGAAGGTATGCGGGCCGATCAGCACCGGCGTGCCGACGGCGCAGGCCTCGATCAGGTTCTGGCCGCCCAGCGGCAGCAGGCTGCCGCCGATAAAGGCGACATCCGATGCCGCAAAATACATGGCCATTTCGCCCATCGAATCGCCCAGCAGCACGTCGGCCTCGATGGGCTGATCGAGCCCGTCCTCGCCCAGTGCACTGCGGCGCTGCAATGTGAAGCCCGTCTGCGTGACCATCGCCGCCACCGCATCGAAGCGTTGCGGATGGCGCGGCACCAGCAGCAGCGCCGGCGGACGCGCCGTGTCCGAACCCTGGTCCCACACCTCGCCGCACAGCTTGCGCCAGCGCGACAGCGCGTCGAGCAGCATCGCCTCCTCGCCCTCGCGCGTGCTCGCCGCCGCCAGCACCGGCCGCGTGCCGAAGGCCCGGCGCAGCCGTCGTCCGCGTTCGATCTGCTCGTCCGATGGCTGCATGTCGAACTTCAGGTTGCCGGTCACGCGCACCGCCGCGACGCCCAGCGCGCGAAAGCGCTCGGCATCGGCCTGGGTCTGCGCCAGTACCTCGGTGAAGTCCGCATACATCGCCGCCGCGGCGCGCCCGAAGCGGGCGGTACGGCGAAAGCTGCGCGGCGACAGCCGGGCATTGACCAGATACAGCGGCACGCCGGCCAGGCGCGCGCCGCGCACAAGATTCGGCCAGACCTCGGTCTCCATCAGCATGCCGGCCTCCGGCCGGAAATGCGCCAGGAAACGCCGCACCAGCGCCGGCACGTCGTACGGCAGGTAGCACTGCACCAGCCGCAGCTCCTTGCCGAACAGTTCGGCGCCGGTCTGCCGGCCGGTCGGGGTCATATGGGTCAGCACGATGCGATGGCCGGGATAGGCGGCCAGCAGCCGCGCGATCAGCGGCTGCGCGGCGCGCGTTTCGCCAACGGAGACCGCATGGACCCAGATCCAGGGGCCTTGCCTCGGCAGCGCGTCGTAGCGTCCGAGCCGTTCGCCGACATGCTGCAGATAGCCGGGCTCCTTGCGCGCGCGCCATGCCAGCCGCGCCAGCGCGGCCGGCAGGATCAAACCCCAGGCCAGGTTGTACAAAACACGCAACAGCATCAGCCTTCCCGTCCGAGCCCACGCACGCGGCGCGCCGCCGCGTGGACTTCCTCGACAGTCGGCGCCTCGCCGTCGTCGCCGACATTGGCGATGCGCGGCGACCAATAGCCCTCGGTCTTCCAGCGCCAGGTCGCGGTATAGATTTCAACGGTCGGCCGGCACAGCGCCGCGGCGATATGCACGAGCCCCGTGTCGACGCCGACCACCAGTTCGGCGCGATTGATCAGGCCGAAGCCCTGCATCACCGTGAAGCGCGGCAGCACGCGCGAGCCCGGCACGCCCGCGGCGATGCGCTCGGCGGCATGCCGTTCGGCCTCGTTGCCCCAGGGCAGCATCACCGCCAGCCCCTCGGCGAACAGGCGCCGGCCCAGCTCATGCCAGTGCTCCAGCGGCCAGCGCTTCTTCGCGCCGGCGGTCGCATGGAAGCAGACCGCGTAGCGCGTCGGCAGGTCGGACCACAGCGGATCGTTGGCATGCAGCACGCGCGCCTCGTCGCCGAAGAAACGCGGCGGCTCGGCCGGGGCGACGCCGGTCAGCGCGGCCCCGAGCAGGCGCGAGCGACGAACGGAATGGGTCTGCAGCGGGACCTGGATCGGATCGGTGTAGAACAGCCGCGCCGCCGGCTCGTACCCCGAGCCCTGCGTCGCATTGGCGAGTCCGATCACCGGCGCGCCCGCATGGCGGCGCGCGATGCGCGAGACCACCGCGGTCTTCAGCAGCCCCTGCGTCTCGATCACCGCGTCGTAGGCGTCCTCGCGCAGCGCGCGGCGGAACGCGCCCAGCTCGGTCCACACCGCGCCCGAGAACAGGCCCTTGCGCCAGCGCCGCAGCGCGAACGGAATCACGCGCCGCACCTGCGGCAGCAGGCGCACCAGTTCGACATAGCCCTCCTCGACCACCCAGTCGATCTCGCAACCGGGCCAGCGCGCGCGCAGATCGTGGATCAGCGGCATGTTGTGCACGACGTCGCCGAGGGAGGACACCTTGACCACCAGGATGCGCGGCCGCTCCGGCATGCGCACGCCCAGCGGGCGCGGCATGCCGGCGGTCTCGATCGCCTCGGGGGCGGCGCTGTCCTGCAACGGTACTGCCGGATCGACCGGCATCCGCTCAGAACGGCAGCTGGGCATCCGGCTTCTCGGCCAGGATCACGCGCTTGAACTCCGCCTGGATGCGGGCCAGCGCGGCGTCGTTATCGGCCTCGAAGCGCATCACCACCACGGGCGTGGTGTTCGACGGGCGGGCCAGCCCGAAACCGTCGGGGTATTCGACGCGCACGCCGTCGATCGTGATGACCTCGCGCGCGCCCTCGAACTTCGCATTGGCGCGGATCTTGTCGAGCAGCGTGAAGGGCTCGCCCTCGGCGCATTTGAGCTGCAGCTCGGGCGTGCAGATCGAATTGGGCAGCGCGTTCAGCACCGCGCTGGGATCGTCGTGCCGCGACAGGATCTCCAGCAGGCGTGCGCCGGTATAGAGGCCGTCGTCGAAGCCGTACCAGCGATCCTTGAAGAACACGTGGCCGCTCATCTCGCCGGCGATCGGCGCGCCGGTTTCCTTCAGCTTGGCCTTGACCAGCGAATGGCCGGTCTTCCACATCAGCGGCTCGCCGCCATGCTCGCGGATCCACGGGGCCAGCTTGCCGGTGCACTTGACGTCGTAGATGATCTGCTGGCCCGGATGGCGCGACAGGATCTCCTGCGCGAACAGCATCAGCTGGCGGTCGGGGAAGATGACCTGGCCGTCCTTGGTGACCACGCCGAGCCGGTCACCGTCGCCATCGAAGGCCAGGCCCAGCTCGTTGTCGGTCTCGCGCAGGCAGCGCATCAGGTCCTGCAGGTTTTCAAGATGCGCGGGGTCCGGATGGTGGTTGGGGAAGGTGCCATCGACGTCGCAGAACAGCTCGGTCACTTCGCAGCCCAGCGCGCGGAACAGATCGCCGACGCAGGCGCCGGCCACGCCGTTGCCCGCATCGAGCGCGATCTTCATCGGCCGCGCCAGCTTGACGTCGCTGGCGATGCGGTCCAGATACAGCTGGCGGATGTCGACCTGCTGATAGGCCCCCGCGCCGCTGGCAAAGCGCTCGTCGACGATGCGCTGGCGCAGCCCCTGGATCTGCTCGCCGTAGATCGCCTTGCCGGCCAGCACCATCTTGAAGCCGTTGTAGTCGGGCGGGTTATGGCTGCCGGTGACCATGATGCCCGAGGTCGCGCGACGGCCGGCGAGTTCGATATTGGTGCCGAAGTACACCATCGGCGTGGCGACCATGCCGAGGTCGATCACGTCCATGCCGGCGGCGCGCAGGCCCTCGACCAGCGCCGACAGCAGATCCGGTCCGGACAGGCGCCCGTCGCGGCCGACAACTACCGCGGTCTCGCCGGCCTCGGCGGCAGCGGAACCGAAGGACAGGCCAATGGCACGGGCGACGTCGCGAGTCAGGGTCTTGCCGACGATGCCGCGGATGTCGTAAGCCTTGAAGATGGAGGAGTCGATTTGCATGCAGCTTCCTGGAAGTGAAGGGAGCGGGCGCCCCGCCGCGGGGCATGGAACCGCGGGACTTCGTGATCCCGCCATGTGCCCAGAACGGCGCGCCAAAACCTGTATTTTGCCGGATTGCGATCAGGCACGGCAGTTATAATCGGTTCGGCCGGGCAGTTCGGTGTCCTGACACACGCCATCGCACGCACGATTTGCTGCGCCGCCCGCCGCCATTCCCGCCGCCATTCCGATATCGCGCCCTCCTGCCACCGTGCCCCTGTCGCCGCGCTCGTTTCCCCATTCTCCGGCGCGCCGGTCTCAGCGCCGGTCCCTGCGTTGGTCCCTGCGTTGGTCCTTGCGTTGGTCCCCGCGTTGCGCCGAACCCGAGCGCTTGCCTGCCTCCGCCTCGGCGGCGGACCTGGGACAGGCCGAGCGGCCCCGCATCGCCTACCTGATCACCAATTCGGAGATCGGCGGCGCGCAGGCCCATGTGGCCACGCTGCTGGAGGCATTGGGCGAGCGCGTGGAAGCGATCGTGCTGGCCGGCGGCGACGGTCCGCTGCTGCCGGCCGCCGGGGCATTGGGCGCGCGCACGGTCCGGCTCTCCCGGCTCGACAACGCGTTGTCGCCGCTGCGCGCGATCGCGGCCTTGCGCGAGCTGATCCAGGCCCTGCGGCAGGCCGATCCGGATCTGATCCACGCGCACAGCGCCAAGGCCGGCGCCCTGGGCCGCATCGCCGGCTGGCTGCTCGGCATCCCGGTCGTCTATACCGTGCACGGCTTCGGCTTCAAGCCGGCCGCGCCGCGCCGGCAACGGCTCGCCGCCCGCGTCGCGGAATGGTTGCTGGCCCCGCTGACCGCACGGCTGATCTGCGTGTCCGAGGCCGAGCGCGAACTGGCACGCAGCCTGCCGCTGCCCGCGCGGCGGATCGCGGTGATCCACAACGGCATTGGCGATGTCCCCGAGCGGGCCGAGCCTGGCGCGCCGATGCATCGCATCGTGATGGTTGCGCGCTTTGCCGCCCCGAAACGGCCCGATCTGCTGATCCGCGCCTTCGCCAAACTCGCCGAGATGGCCGAGTCCGCCGAACGCGCCGAACCTGGCGATGGCGCGCTGGCCCGCTGCGAGCTGGTGATCGCCGGCGATGGCCCGCAACTGCCGGCCATGCGCGCGCTCGCGCAACGCCTCGCTCCCGGCCGCGTGGTGTTCACCGGCAACGTCGCCGCGGTGCCCGCGCTGCTGGCATCGGCGCAGGCCTTCGTGCTGGCCTCCGACCACGAAGGCTTTCCGCTGTCCATTCTCGAGGCGATGCGCGCCGGCCTGCCGGTCGTCGCCAGCGATCTGCCCGGCATTCGCGAACAACTCGACGAGGGCCGTTGCGGGCTGCTGTGCGCGCCGGGCAGCGTGCCGGCGCTGGCCGATGCGCTGGCGCGCCTGGCCGGCGATGCCACGCTGCGGACGTCGCTCGGCACGGCCGCACGCGAACGCTGGGCGCTGCAATATGGCGTGACGGCGATGGCCGATGCGACCTGGGCGATCTACCGCGAGCAGCTGCCCGCCACCGCGCCGGCCAACGCCCCGCTCGCGCGGGACCGGGCCTGAGGGGATGCGCATGAACAAGGCATCGGGCACCGCCCGCCCCGCCCTGGCCATCCGCGCCCGCGGCTCCGAAACGATGCGCCGCGCCAGCCGTATGCTCGGCTGGGCCCTGCTCGGCCTGCTGCCGTTCGCGCTGAACATGGGACTGGCCGAGGCCGCCCATCAGGCCGGCTATGTGACCCACGTGTTCCCGCGCACGCTGCTGTGGTCGATCGCGCCTTACCTGCTCGCCTTCGTGCTGCTGCACCGCTCGCTGCATCTGCCGGCGATGGAGGGCAACAGCCTGGTGGGCCTGGCGGCGACCTTGCCCTTCGTCGCGCTGCTGTTCGCCTTCGCCGCCTTCCAGATTCCCTACTCGCGCGGCGCGCTGCTGCTCGGCTATCTGACCACGCTGGCGTGGATCTGGGCCGGCTACCGGCGCTATGTGCAGAACTACGTGCCGGTGTTCGGCTACACCGATCCCGCCGCGCTGGCGCAACTGCAGCAGTTGCTGGCGATGCCGGGCGCACTGCCGCCGGGACGCACCCGCTTCGAGCCGATCGGCTCGATCGAGGAAGCGGTGCATTGCGACGGCCTGATGCTCGACCGCAGTGCCGCGGCCGATCCGGAACGGACCCGGCTGCTGGCGCGCTACAAGATGAGCCACGTGCGGATCTACTCCGTGGAGCGTGTGGGCGAGATGCTGACCGGCCGGCTCGGGCTCGACCATATCGACGAGAACTTCCTCGACGATCATGCCGCGCACTATTTCTACGGCTATCTGAAGCGCCTGATCGATGTGGCCACGGTACTGTGCCTGGCGCCGCTGGCGCTGCCCGCGGCGCTGGTGGTGGCGCTAGCGATCCGCCTGGACTCCCCCGGCCCGGCGCTGTTCCGGCAGAGCCGCGTCGGACTGCTCGGCAAGCCGTTCACGATGCTGAAGTTCCGCAGCATGGAGACCGCGCCGCAGGACACCGCGCGCTTTGCCGCCCGGCGCGATCCGCGCGTGACGCGCGTCGGCCGCGTGATCCGCAAATACCGGCTCGACGAGATTCCGCAGCTATGGAACGTGCTGACGGGCGACATGAGCCTGATCGGACCGCGTCCCGAGCAGGTGCCGATGGTCGAGCGCTTCGCCGACACGATCCCCTATTACCCGTACCGGCATCTGGTGAGGCCGGGGCTGTCGGGCTGGGCGCAGGTCCAGCAGGGCTATGCGGGCACGC
Source organism: Cupriavidus sp. DB3 (assembly GCF_020418465.1). Lineage (NCBI taxonomy): Bacteria > Pseudomonadati > Pseudomonadota > Betaproteobacteria > Burkholderiales > Burkholderiaceae > Cupriavidus > Cupriavidus sp. DB3. The sequence continues at coordinate 341,643 of NZ_JAIZPL010000005.1, forward strand.
ACGAGGAAACGGTCACCAAGCTCAGCTACGACCTGTACTACGTCAAGCATTGCAGCTTCGCGCTGGACCTGCTGGTGGCGGTGAAGACGGTGCGGACGCTGCTGACCGGGTACGGGGCGCGTTGATGCGAGCGCGTGAGCAAGGCGTGGCGCCGGTGCCCGGACTGTCGCCGGATGCGGCCCGTTCGTTGGGCTCGACTGGCTCGCCGTTCGCGTCGGATTCGTCCGCCTCGTCCGCCTCGTCCGCCTCCACGGAATCGCCGCAGTTGTCGCGATCGCCGATGCGCATTCTGCTGCTGACCACCGGCCTGCGCCTTGGCGGTGCCGAGCAGCAGGTCGCCGCGCTCGCCCGCCGCTTCGATGCACTCGGCCACGCCGTCGCGGTGGCCAGCCTGACGCCGGGATGCGAGGTCGCATTGCCGCCGGGCATCGAGACGTTGGATCTCGCCATGCGCAAGACGCCGTGGTCGATGGCGCGGGCCCTGCGGCAGATGCGCCGTTTCGTCCAGCACTGGCGGCCGGACGTCATCCACGCGCATATGGTCCATGCCAACCTGTTCGGCCGCGCCCTGATCGCGACCGGTCCGGCGCGCGCGATGCCGCCGCTGATCTGCACCGCGCACAGTGCCCGCGAGGGCGGCACGGCGCGCATGCTGGCCTATCGGCTGACCGATCGCTGGGCCGGCCTGACGACGCATGTCAGCGCCGAAGGCCGGGAAAGAATGATCGCGGCCGGCGCGGTGCCGGCGGGGCGCATCGCGGTGATGCCCAATGGCATCGATACCGCACGGTTCCGGCCCGATGGCACGGCGCGGGCGCAGACGCGCGCGGCGCTGGGCCTCGATGCGGCCACACCGCTGCTGCTTCATGTCGGACGACTCGTCCCCGAGAAGAACCAGGCTTTGCTGCTGGAGGCATTTGCCCGCCTGCCGTCGTCGCTTGCCTCCGCACAACTGCTGATCGCGGGCGACGGCCCAGAACGCGCCGCGCTGGAACGCCGCATTGCCGCCCTCTCGATCGGCGACCGCGTCCGTCTGCTCGGCACGCGCGCCGATATCCCGGCCCTGCTCAATGCGGCGGACGTGTTTGCGCTGTCGTCCGATATCGAGGGCATGCCGCTGGTCGTCGGCGAAGCGATGGCCTGCGGCTGCCCCGTGGTGGCGACCGATGCGGCCGGTGTCGCGCAGATGGTCGACGGCTTTGGCCAGGTCGTACCGCGCGGCGATGCCGACGCGCTGGCAGCCGCCCTCGCTCGCGCCCTGCGCGACGGACGCGGCGACATCGCACAGCAAGCGGCAAGGCACCGCCATATCGCGGATTTGCTCGGCCTCGAGGCCATCGCGGACCAATGGCTGGCGCGCTACGCCGCGCTTGCCGCTGCAAAGGCCCCCTCACGCATGGGAACCGCCTGATGCGCAGACGGGTCGCCGGCAACCTGCTGTGGATGCTGACCGAGCGCGGGCTGCAGGTCGTCACCGGCATTGCGATCGTCGCGATGCTGGCGCGCGCGCTCGGACCCGAAGGCTTCGCGCATTTCCAGTATGCCCAAGCCGTGGTCACCATCGCCGCGTCGGTCGCGCTGATCTGCGGCAGCGAAGTGGTGGTACCGCGGCTGGTTGCCGATGCGGCGAGCGCGGCCCAGCATCGCCTGCTCGCGCATGCCTTCGTGCTGCGCGCATTTGGCGGCCTGCTCGGTTATGCGCTGATGTGCGGCTACCTGGCCGTGGCAGGCGCCGCCGCGGAGGTCTGGGCCGTGGCGCTGCTCCTCGGCATCGCCATCCTGCTGCGCGAACCGTTTGGCGTGGTCGGCGCCTGGATGCAGGCGCATACCAACAACCGGCCGGCCACCGTGTTCAGCCTGATTTCGCTGACCATCAAGGCCGGCATGGTCGGGCTGCTGTTTGCCGCCGGCAGCCGAGCCGCACCGGCCTTCGCCAGCGCCTTCGCGGTGGAGGCGATCGTACTCGCGCTGCTGCTCGCCGGCTATTACCTGAGCCGTGTGCCGCACCGGCGCATCACTGTCGATTCCGCGCTCGCAGGTCAACTGCTGCGCGGCGGCACGCTGTTCTGGGCCAGCTTCATGATGATGATGGCCGCGCGCCGCGTCGATCAGCTGATCCTGCAGCCGCTGGTGCCGCTCGCAGACTTCGGCGCCTACGCCGCGACGATGCAGATTCTCGACAACTACGCGGCGGCGGCCACCATCATCGCGGCAGGCGCTGCGCCGGTCTATGTCTACGGGCAGACGGATCCGGCGTCGGCGCGGCGCAACGTGGGATGGCTGGCGCTGCTGCTCGGCGTGGTAGGGCTTGCCGGTGCGGCGATGATCGCGGGCGCCGCGGACTGGATCATTCATCTGCTGTACGGCGAGCAGTTCAGCGCAGCCGTCGGGCTGCTGCGCGTCGCGGCATTTGCCACCGCGTTGCTGTTCGTCGATGTCGGCCTGACTTTGCTGCCGGTGTATCTGCGCAGGCCCGAATGGGTCGCGCTCAAATGGGCCGGCACGTTGGCCATGATCCTGGTGTTCGACCTGATCGCCGTACCGCGTTATGGCATTTGGGGCGCCGTTGCGGGCTATGCACTGGCCAACGGTTTCGCGGTCGTCATCGGGCTCGCGCTGTGGTGGCGCTGCCGGGCCGCTATCCCCCTGCAAACCGCAACGGCAACCCATGAGCGCTAAGCCGACCCTCTGCTTCCTGACGGGAACACTGAACGCGTTCGCCGGCGCCGAACGGATGACCGCGGTGATCGCCAACGAGCTGGCGCGACGCGGATACACGGTGCATATCCTGAGCCTGTGGGATGCTGCCAGCTGCTTCGAACTCGAACCGACGGTGCGGCACGACGCGCTGTTCGCGCAGCGGCCATCGTTCAAGACACGGTTTTTGTCGACCGTCCTCGGCATTCGGCGGTATCTGAAGCGGCATCGGATCGACGTGCTGATCGAGGTCGATACGATGCTGACGTTGTTTACGTTGCCGGCTTGCATGGGCCTTGGCGTGCGCCGCATTGCCTGGGAACACTGCAATTACGACCAAGACCTCGGGCGACGGGTGCGACGGCTGGCGCGGCGGCTCGCGGTGCGGACTTGCGAGCATGTGGTCGTGCTGACGCAGCGGGATCGGGAGAAATGGGAACGGGCGCTGGGCGCGCGGAATGTGGTGGCGATTCCGAATGCCTTGCCGTTTGCGATGCCGGCGGAGCCGGCGCCGCGGACGTCGAAGGTGGCGTTGGCGGTGGGGCGGTTGACGTATGCCAAGGGGTTTGATGTGCTCCTGGACGCCTGGGCAATTGTCGCGCGTCAGTATCCGGACTGGCGGCTGGATATCGTCGGCGATGGGGAACTGCGCGATGCGCTGTTGGCCCAGCGGGATCGGCTGGGATTATCGCAATGTGTCCGGTTGTTGCCGACACGGCAGGATTTGTCCGAGCTGTATCGCGGGGCGTCGTTGTTTTGTTTGTCGTCGCGGTACGAGGGCTTCGGCTTGGTGTTGATTGAGGCGATGGCTTATGGGTTACCGGTGGTGGCGACGGATTGCGAAACGGGGCCACGAGAGGTATTGGCCAATGGCTTGGCCGGCATATTGGTGCCGGCCAGAAAAAGCGAAGCGCTTGCCGATGCAGTTTGCCGGACAATCGGTAGTCCGGGCCGCGCCGGAGCGCTATCGCCGTCGGCACGACAGCGGGCCAAACGCTTTGACGTGGGCGCAATTGCCGAACATTGGCAGAGATTGCTCGGTTGCCAGAGGGGCCCCAGCATCGAGCCTTGACGAGGAACCGGCAGTCCTGACCAAGCGCATTGCCATGCGGCAAGGCTTAGGACAAACGATCACCTACTTGTGTACCTTGCCTCGCTGAAGCGGCATGTCTTCAATCTCAACATCAACTGCAACGATTCCCGCGAGCTCGATGGTACGGCCCACAAGTCGTATGTGCCCATGAAGGAAGTGACAATCTGCCCTTGTTCCGGTCATCAGCGTGCACGCGTGCTGTCGGACAGTTGAGTAGTCCAGTCCCTGCCATGTTGCCTGGGATCACGGTCCGGGCCATCGCGCCGCCTGGAAAGTTTTGAGGCACTTCCGGACCACATGGCGCCCCATGCGGTTGATCGAGCGATGGTAAGCCCAGCTAAGTGCTAAAGGCGGATGAGAATGTGACATATGCCTGAATGCGCTTCAGACGCTTCCACGCGGAATGCCTGAATGGCGTTACCGTCGCCTCCGCGACGGAGCTAAATTCGGCTGTTCACCTAGACGGAGTACGGAATATCGCTAGAATACCGGCTCAAAAGCGTCACCCACCTTCGCCAAAGCGGCGAGCGCACGACCAGACCGATGTTCAAATACACGACCAGTTTCGCATATCGACCCAAGACGGTTGCTGCATAGCGAACAACGATAACAGGGAGAGATAGTTGGCCTCCACGCCGCTAGTCGTCGATCTCGACGGCACGCTGGTTCACACCGACATGCTTCATGAGTCGGCGCTACGTGTCCTCCGGGACCGTCCAGCCAATGTGCTTCGCATTCCTTTCTGGTTGTCCAAAGGCAAAGCGGTGCTGAAGGAAAGACTGGCAGCGCTCGTCTCGATCAACCCTGCATGTCTACCATACAACGCGGAGCTGCTGGAATGGTTAAGATTGCAGAAGGCGGCTGGGCGTAGATTGATACTTTGCACCGCCTCCGATAGGAGCGTCGCAGAAGCTATTGCGGAGCATCTCACCATCTTCGACGAGGTACTAGCAAGCGACGGCGTTACCAATCTCGCCGGGCACCGCAAGGCAAGATCGCTATGCGAACGTTTCGGAGAAGGTGGCTTCGATTACGTTGGTAATTCCCATGCAGATGTCGCAGTCTGGCGCTGCGCCCGGAAGGCGATAGTCGTCAACGCCGCATCGGGGCTTGCAAGGGCAGCCGGCACCTGTTGCACCATCGAACGCGTATTCCCCACGGAACCTCAGAGGTTGACTGTATGGCCGCGGGTATTGAGGATGCATCAATGGCTCAAGAACATCCTCCTATTCGTCCCGGCTTTCGCTGCGCATGAGCTTGATAGGCTCGCGGTCTGGCAGTCCCTCTTCGTTGCCTTCCTGGCTTTTAGAGACTGTTTCAAAAAGACGGCTCAGCGCGCCTGAAGATGTTCCAGCAGACGAGAGAGCAGCCGAGTTTTAGGAACGCTTCGTGAATGTCGGCTCGACGTTCGAAGCGAATGCGAAGACGACGAAAGTTGTGAAGCCACGCGTGAGTACGTTCGACAACCCAGCGGAATTTGCCCAAGCCACTGCCGTGTTCTGTCCGGCGCTTGGCGAGCACCGGTTTGATGCCGCGCTCGCGAAGCCGCTGACGATGCGGCTCGGAGTCGTAGCCACGGTCTGCGTAGATGACTTTGGGCTTTTGAAGCGGGCGACCGCGCACGCCGCGAATTGGCGGGATCGCGTCGACGAGCGGCAGCAGTTGGGTGACGTCGTTGCGGTTCGCCCCGGTCAGGATTGCGCTGATGGGGACGCCATTTGCGTCGACGAGGATGTGATGCTTGGAACCTGGTCGCGAGCGATCCGTGGGGTTCGGACCAGTTTTTCGCCCGCCCCAACGGCTCGCACAGACGATGAATCGACGGCTGCTCGGGAGAAGTCGAGTTCGCCGGCCTCGCGTAACTTCGCCAGCAGTAGCTCGTGCAATCGCTTCCAAACGCCGGCCTTCTGCCAATCGCGCAAGCGCCTCCAGCAGGTCGGCCCCGACCCGAATCCCAACTTGGTCGACAGGTCGCACCAGCGTATGCCAGTCTTGAACACGAACAGGATGCCGTTCAGTGCAGCCCGGTTCGAAACCGGGAGCCGCCCTGGATATTTCTTGCGTCGCGGTTTCGGCGGCGGCAGCAAAGGTTCGATCAGTGCCCACAGTTCATCATCAATGATCGGCGCGCTCATCCCCTCGGTTCCAGTTGTTCAGATGGCCAAGGTTAACAGCTTGCCGAAAAGGTTAACAGCCCCCCGGGGCTCTTTTTGAAACGGTCTCTTAGTATCTGCGCGTCGTCGGTCTACATCGCAAATGACCTGCTGGACCTCGAAAGCGATCGCCAACATCCGCGCAAGCGCTTGCGCCCATTTGCATCGGGTCAAGTACCCGCGTGGAAAGGCGCTGCGCTTGCGCCGGTGTTGCTTGTGATAAGCCTTGTTCTAGGCGCGCTGGTAAATGCGGCCTTCCTAGTGTGGCTTGTCTTCTATGTCGCATTGACCTGTGCCTACTCGTGGGGACTCAAACGCATCATCCTCATTGATTGCCTCGTACTCGCGCTGTTGTACACCTTGCGGATCGTCGCCGGCGCAGCCGCTGTCGGGCTCTCGCTGACGTTCTGGCTGCTTGCCTTCTCGACCTTCCTGTTTATGTCGCTGGCCTTTGTCAAACGTTATGCGGAACTGGAGGTTCAACTCAAAAGCGGCAAGGAAAAGGTACACGGCCGCGGTTACTACACCAGCGACGCACAGCTGATTCAGACTTTGGGTATCAGCGCCGGCTATGCGTCCGTTCTGGTGCTCGCGCTTTATCTACAAACAAACGCGGTCGTAACGCTGTACCCGATGCCCCAATACATTTGGGGTTCGATCCCTATCATCTTGTTTTGGATCAGCTGGGTGTGGATGAAGGCCCATCGGGGCGAAATGCATGATGACCCGCTGGTATTCGCCGTCAAGGACAGGGCAAGCCAAGTAGCGGCGGTGGCCTTCGCCGCTGTGTTTGTGCTCGGCAGTTTGGGGATTCCATGGTAGCCGTATCGTCGTGGGGGCGGCTAGCCAGTCCAGACCACGAGGTCAGGCAATTGACCGAGCGAGCACGGGTTGCGGACTGCTTGGCCGGGCCTGGGCCCGGCCTGCCGTTGGGTATGGCTCGCAGCTATGGCGATGTCTGCCTCAATCCAGGCCACGTATTGTGGAAGACAACCGGTCTAGACCGCTTTATTTTTTTCGACAGAGATCAGGGCCGGCTGGCCTGCGAATCTGGTGTCCTGCTGCGGGACATCCAGCAACTCGCGTTACGACACGGCTGGATGCTCCCTGTCACACCGGGAACGCAATTGATCACCGTCGGCGGAGCTATCGCCAACGACGTGCACGGCAAGAACCATCACGGGTTCGGTACATTCGGCGACCATGTCAGAAACCTGGTATTGGTTCGCACCAACGGCGACACGATCGAATGTGGACCGAGACACCATCCCGGATGGTTCGCGGCCACCGTCGGCGGACTCGGACTGACCGGCGTGATCGTGACCGCCGAATTGCAACTCCGACGTGTGGCAGGGGCGTGGATCGATTCCGAGACGCTACCCTATCACAGCCTCGACGAATTCTTCGCTCTGGCTGACGGCTCCGCAGCCGCGTGGGAACACACCGTCGCGTGGATCGACTGCCTGAGCGGAGGCAATAATGTGCGGGGCTTGTTTATGCGAGGCAATCCGAGTCAGACGCGCGAGCGGCCCGAGCCCAAAACCCGGATCCGGCGCATGCCTCTCGTACCGCCGATTTCGCTGGTGAATCGCCTGACGCTACGCCCGTTCAATTTCCTCTACTACGAGATGAACAAGCGACGCGCCCGCCACGCCACAGTTCATTACCAGGCGTTCCTTTACCCGCTGGACAACCTGCATGAATGGAACCGCATGTACGGGCCGCGAGGCTTCTTCCAGTATCAGAGTGTTGTGCCACGCGAGGCGGGCTACGATGCGATTAATGCGATGATGAGCGAAATCGCACGCTCCGGCCAGGGTTCCTTCCTTGCCGTGCTTAAAACCTTCGGAAACCGGCATGCACCCGGCATGCTCAGCTTTCCGCAGCCCGGTGTAACGCTAGCCTTGGACTTCCCCAATCTTGGCGATTCCACGACCAAGTTGTTCGAACGGCTAGACGCCATCGTCGCAGAGGCAGGCGGGCGACTATACCCCGCAAAGGACGCACGCATGCCGCGCGCATTGTTTGAGGCCGGCTATCCGCGCATCCAGGAGTTTCGACCATTCCGTGATCCAGGTATCAGTTCAGCCCTGTCACGCAGACTTATGGGACATTAGCCTTGCAAAATCATAAGAAGCGAATTGTGGTCGTCGGCGCGACCTCCTCCATCGCGGAACACTGCATGCGCCGCTGGGTGACCGAAGCAGATGTGCAACTGATACTCCTGTGCCGCAGCGGCGCCAAGGCCGAAATGATTGCCGCCGATCTCAAGGTCCGCGGGCCCAACGCCGAAGTACAGGTGGTCGAATGCGAGTTCATTGGTGCATCCGCTATCCGCCGGCAGGTGGACGCGATCGTCGATGAAGGGCCGATCGACACTGTGCTGATTGCGCATGGCTCCCTGCCAGATCAAGCGCAGTGCCAGCAGGATCTTGGCAGCGCGGCCGACGCCCTCACCGTCAACGGTATTTCCCCCGTGCTCTTTGCCGAAGCGTTCGCCTACCACATGGCAAATGCCAATCGCGGAACGCTAGGCATCATTGGCTCTGTCGCTGGCGATCGTGGCCGCAAATCAAACTACGTCTATGGGGCTGCGAAGGGTTTGGTCACGCGCTACGCACAGGGAATGCAGCACCGCTTTGCCAACACCGGCGTGAACGTTGTGCTGATCAAGCCGGGGCCGACCTCCACCCCCATGACCGCACATCTGGCAGAGCGTGGCGCCCGCTTGGCAAACGTTGAGGAGGTGGCACAGGACATCACCGAAGGCATGCGCGCCGGCAAGCACACAATTTACACGCCAACCAAATGGGCGCTGATCATGATGGTGATCCGGCATTTGCCACGTATGATTTTCAACCGATTGGACATCTGAGCCAGTACGATGTCATCACAAGATCGGCAAGTCTCTACAGCGCCTTCGAATTTTTCCATGCCGACAGCACGTACGCACATCGCCATCCTGTACACCGTTTTCGCAATCGTTTCGATCATCGCGAACCTTGGCGCACAGAAGCTCTTCCTATTGGGATACGATCATCGCTTCGCGATCCCATTGTCAGTGCTATTTGGCACGGCGGTGGGCCTACTAACGAAGTTTGTGCTCGATAAGACCTGGATCTTCCGCTATCAGCATCGCAACCTGTCCCACGGCGTCCAAAATTTCGCGCTTTACTCCCTGATGGGTGTCGCCACGACGGCGGTGTTTTGGGCATTCGAATTCGGCGCCGAAGCACTGTTCCGTTCGGAGGAAGCCCGTTTCGTGGGGGGCGCGATCGGTCTATCAATTGGTTACGTAACGAAGTACTGGCTGGATAAAACTTATGTCTTCTCAAAGTCCAACCCGCGGTGAACGCGAGACTGACATCGCCCGTGCCTCGGCCGATGCCGCGCTGGCAGCAAGCCGAGCAATGCCATATGGGCTGTCCAACATCAACGGGACCAAACGATATCTTGCCGAGAACGCCCTGCTATTCGTGATCACGGCGACGGTTTGCGGCTTCCTTTCATGGAAGACCCGTCACTTCCAACTTGACGACGCGCTGATCTACCTTCGCTATCTGCGCAATTTCTTCGACGGGAACGGACTTGTCTACAACGTTGGCGACAGGTTCAACGGTCTCACATCCCCGCTCTACTCCTATCTGTTGATCGCCGCCAATACAGCGATCCAGAATCTGCAGGCAACAACGGTCTTGATCTCAGGCCTCTTTCTGTTCTGCGCCTCGGTTGCGGGAAGTAATCTGATGGCGTCGGGCACTCGCATGGGCAAACTCCTGTGCGGCCTTTTCGTTGTGTCCTTCAATTACTTCTACCTGACATTCGGGATGGAGACTTCTCTATTCTTGTTCCTGTCAGCTCTGGCGTTACTGTGCTACCGTCGCGAGTCCTATTTCGGGCTCGGCGTGACTTTGGGTCTACTATTCCTGACTCGCAGTGAAGGCGTATTCCTCGGTCTCGTGATCGTTGCCGACTATATTATTCGCCATCGCAAACTCCCCCACGTCCGCTATCTCGCCGCCCCGGTACTGCTAATCGGCGCCAATTTCCTTTTCAATTACTTCTATTACGGCGCCTTCCTTCCAGCCACGGGCGGCGCCAAGATCGGCCAGGGGAAATCCGGATTCTGGGGAACCGGCCTGATCTTTCTCAACATCGAGTATATGTACGGTTGGGTGTTCGGCAATAGCTCCCGTATGCTGTGGTTTCTGATACCGTCGTGCCTGCTCGGCGTCGCCATGTCATGGCGTGAACGCACTACCTGGCTGGTGCTAGCCTACCTGGCCCTACTGGGCGGTTTCTACACCATCGCCAATATCCCGAACTACCACTGGTACTACGCGCCTTTCTACTACTTCGCGCTGCTGTTTTCGGCCACAGGTGCATGGCACGCGATAGCGCGGACGGCGCAGCTGCCGGTGGGACGCGTGACTGGAATAGCCATCGGAGTGGCGGCAGCCCTGGCCACAGCCTGGTTCGTGCAGCACAGCTTCCGGCTCGCCAATGTAGAAAGAGGCCCGATGGACGCATACAAGAACATCGGCAACTGGATCAAGCACAACACGCCGCCCGATTCCGTATTGGCGGCGGTCGAGATCGGTACCGTGGGCTGGTACTCTGAGCGCTATCTCGTTGATATCCTCGGACTCACTAACCGCTACAACGCCGACTACATCGCTAAAAAGGACGTCAATTCGTGGCTGGGCAAATACCGGCCAGACTACATCCTCGTCCACGTGCCACTATGGTCGTTCGAGGCAAGTGCGAACTGTTTGCTGACGAAGCAAGCCTATCGCGAAGTGGACTCGTTCCAGTTCCAGGGATACAAGCTCCTTCAGAAGGTCGCCGTAGCGGATGTCGACGCACGCATTGAGCAATGCGCCCACGTTGCCGCATGAGATGCGGGAGTAGCGCACCCGACCATCTCGGCCTGTAGCGTGGCCCGGTCGGACATAAACGCATATTTGTGAATTGACGAACCAACTGCGCGGAGAGGCAGGGGCAGTGTGCAGTTGGCTGGTCCGTCGAACTGCAGGACTGCCATGGACGGGAGCGTAGCGTTCTACCGTCGGGATTCCATTGTGAAAACGCTGCGCACTGACCTGCAGCCAGAATGGCGGGATAGCGAAATGGCCAGGTGGAAATTTTTTGGTGGTCGATTACAGCAGATTGCTCGTAGCGATTGTGCGGTCAGTTAGTTGGAGCGCGCCGGAAACTGGCACCGCAGATGCACTGCGTTGAAAGGATGACTCCTTGTCGCGGCGACGATCTACTATGCCGTCCTCGCTCGCACGCGACTCTTAGACAGCCGACAGCCTCCGGCCGGTATGCGGATGCGGTATCAAGCAGTACAGGTCGAAGAAATGCTGCTGCCAAAGACAGCATCCCAGGTCCATCCGTTCGCGCAGGTCGGAAGGAAAGTAGCCGGTGCGATCTGCTGCGTCGACCTCGTCCCGCAGACGCGAATACAACAGACGCTCAAAATCGTTGATGCAATAGTCGGGCACCTCGTGCGCGCCCATAACGTAAGGGCGCACGCGCAAATCGTCGTTCTGCGATAGAAAGGTGCTGAACAAGCGCTCCACGATGAACGGCAAATAAGGCGCGGCGTCGGTATGCGCAGTATCTCGCATCACCTCAAGCGCAGCTGGATGTTCCGGCTCGGTTTCGAGAAAGCGTGCAATCGGTTCCAGCACGCCGCCGACGTAGCGCTCCCAAAATCTTGCACTGCCGACCCAAAAATTGCAGTACGCCAACGTTCCCGGGCCATGCCTTGGCGTCTCACGCACGTGCAGCGCAACTCCGCTGGCATCTAGCAGCTTCTGCGCCGCACACGTGAGTCCGGGGTGGGCCCCCTCACCTTGGACCCATACGTTGTACGACCAGTAGCCGATTTGCGGAAACGGGTTGATGAACACCACATCCGCCTCTAGAGCCGCCTGCGCGAACTCGAGGAAGCGCTGCCCCGGCATGCGCGCCTTCAGGGCGAACTTAGGCGAGAACAAGCCGGTGAGACCATGGCGAAGGTAAGTCCCTTCGCGATAGAGCGCGATCAGCAACTGCAACTCGCGCCACGCGGGTCGGGCATTATCGCTGCGCAGTGGCAGAAAAGCGGGATCGATTGGAACCGCCTCTTCCTGCTGTCCCAGCACTGGTTCGAAGATCGTGACCCCCTCTCTCATACGTGCCCCAGACGCTCAACGCAATAGCGTTGCAAATCGGCACGCCACGTCAACAGCGTGAACGAGCCGTTCGGCACCGTGAACGTAGGATAGTGCGACTCGATCGGAATACCCAATAAATACTGCAGCACCACGCTTATCGGACCCCCATGAGCTACGACAGCAAGCAAGCCCGGTTCTGCCATGGACGGCTTGATCGTCTCGTCCACCCACTGCCGGACACGACAGGCCATCTCCAGATGGGACTCGCCGCCTTCATAACGGTTAGCGATATCCCGGCAAAAGTCGGGATAGGTCCGGTTAAACTCTCCCTCCAGCCAAGTCCCGAACATGCCTGGATGGGTCTCGGCGAGGCGGGCTTCCAGCGTCAAGGGATGCCGATCGAATACCAGTTCGGCGGTCTGGCGAGCCCGGAGCCAGGGGCTGCAGACAATTTGGGACGGCTGGAAACCGAAGTCAGCCAAGGTCGATTTCAATCGCAGCGACTGTTCCCGCCCAAGCTTGGACAGCTCATCACGGTCGTCGGCGATTAGGAGCCCGTTCGCGTTAGCGTTCGACTGCCCGTGGCGGATAATCAGCAAGTCCATTTTGATCTTTGATTCCTTCAGACTTCCGGGGCTTGATGGAGCAGGTCAAGTAGTACCTGCGCCGGACCGGCTAGGCCGTAGCGGGTGCGCGTGTCACGGTACGCATTGTGTCGGAGCTGGTCGCGCAACATGCGATCGCGATAGAGCTCCTCCATTGCACACGCCCAGTGCTCCGCAGCATTATCGACCAGTAAGGCGGTTTCCTTGTGGGTGACGGCGTCCTCATAGACGGGCGTGCGCGAGTATATGCCTGGAATGCCAAGGCTCCCATAGTCGATGTATTTGATGCATGACTTGCAGCTATTAAAAAACAGTGTCTCCGGATCCTCACGACCACCGAGCGGCACGATAGCGAAGGTGTAGCCTGTCTCAAGAAGCACCTGTTTGTAACTTGCGTTGTCCAAAAAGCCACGAGCGCGCAGGCGAGGGATTTTCCCCATCTCGGGAAAACGGTCTCCCCAGAAATCCAGCTCCACCTCAGGATGCCGCAACATGAAGTCACTGACGACTTGAAGGAAGTCATTCTTGAAACGTACCAACTTGATGCCGTCTGTGTTTGAGAACAATATGCGCGGGGGCTGCGCTTCCACCCAGTTGTCGTTGTCCGCCGGCAGCAATTGATGGTCGAAACCGTTCTGGATGATGACTACCGAGGGACGGATGCGTCGAAGCTTTTCCTGCAATACCCTATTCGATACCGTCGCCACCGTTGCATGGCGGACCATCCAGATGATATTGGCGAGCAGATCGTCGCTAAGGTCAGTGACGCTGTACATCGGCAGATCGATGATCCAGTCGTCCATGTCGTAGATAGTAGTGAGTCCGAGGTCATTGGCCATCTTCATGATGTCAACAGCCCGACTCGACGTGTGCTTGTTAAACAATACTGCATCGAAGCGCCGCAACTGCCCGATGGTCACGTCACCCTCGACAATCTGTTCCCACTGAAGCAGACCCGTAGGCTAGCAGTGGTCCGAAGCGGGCGGCAATCGAACGCGACATCAATTTGTCGTGCGATAGCGAAATCCGCTGGACCACCAGTAAGCGAGGCACCCTGCGCATTTCAGACACACTCCGTTTCCAACAGCTCGACCAGTTTTTTCCCCATCACGACGGCGGAGTGACGCGACATCATGCGCTGATACGTCGCTTCGATCTTGTGGTCCCGTTCGGGGTCGGTTAGTGCGGCTCGAATCGCCTGTGCCACCGCTTCAGCGGAATTAGCGGCCGCGTACCAAGCGTCATCGCCAAAATGCTCACGCTGCCACGGACCATCGGCGACGACCACTGGCTTCCGCATGATTGCGGCCTCCAGGCTCGAGCGACCAGGTGGATCGGCGCTGACTTCGACCAGCACACTACAATTATCAATGATGGACCGCAGCAACGCGCTGCATGGTTGCACGAATGGCAGAAATTCCACGCCCGCATGTGCCTCCTCGACGCACTGGCGATGATAGCCATCATCGCGCGCGCCGCCTACGAACACTCCGTCCATCTTCAGCGATGCCAGGGCGCGCACAAGTTGAAGCTGATTCTTTACGGGCTCAATCAAGCCTAGGCACAATGCATAGTGCGAAACACTGCAGACGGTCGAGGCGAGCTCACGATCGGCCGGCGCGAGAAAGCGCTCGGAAACACATGCCGGCACGATTGCCACCTTGTCGTCAGGCACCTCGACATAGTGACGGAAATTGCGCCACTCTGCCTCCGACTTGAACAGCAGTTTGCGTGCACCGGTACAAAGCTCCGCGATGCGCGAAACTTCCATGTCCGACGGCGCCTGGTTCCACCATACGTTCGGCCACAAGAAGATCGGCTTGCTGCGAGCGCGCGCCTCGCGCAGCATCGCATCGCCATCGGCATGCACCGAGAAATGCATGATGCCGTCGTAGAAACTGAACGGGCGACTGCCGATGCCATAAATGTCGGCGTGGATGCCGGATACATTTAGCATCTCTGCAACTTGCACAAGCTCAGATTCGCCGCCCCCGCTGGTCGCGAATGCCGTACTGTAGGTGGTCAAAAGCAGCTTGAGACGATTCATCGCACCTCCCCTTCAATCGCTTTGACCAGCAGCGTCTTCCATACGTGATCGTCCGCCTTCGCCAGTATCTCGGATGCCCGGCTCTTATAGAACCCGCGGGCACGCAGAGGGCCGAGCTCACGTACCACACGCAGTCGAAGCATGATCGCGTCGGCCCACGCCTGCGGATCGGCGTCGGGAGCCAGAACGTCGTCGGGCATGCACAACTCCTCAGCTGCGGTTCCGCCGCGCACTAGGGCCGGCTTACCAAAGTGCATCGCCTCCAGCACTGGCACACAAAATCCTTCGTGGCGACTCATTACCAGCAGCATGTCGGACTTATCGTAGCTATCGCGGAGATCCTCATCGTCCAGCATGCCCTCGAAGTCGACCGCCTCAAGAACGCCCATTGCGCGCGCCCGGTTGATCAGGAACCGGAAATATTCGGCATTCGGCATCGTGCCGACGACGGACAACGTGGCCGCAACATCCCGCCGAAGCAGCGCCTCAAGTACGCTGAACGCGTCCTCGACGCGTTTGTGGGGAACCACCCGGCCGACCATCAACAGGCTGACGTCGGTGCGGCCGCGTTCGAGGTGCGTGTGGTACTCATGAAAAGCCCGCATGTCGGCAAAGACTGGAGGCATGACAACCGTGTCGAGACGTCCAGTGGCCTGCCCGAGCGCCACCGCGGTATGTACGGAATTGGCCAACAGCTGGTCGAAGGCCGCCAGCGCGGGCACTTGCCGCAAGGCCTGCTCGCACAGTTCCGCCGTCCGCGGCTCGAATCCCCTAAGCAACGCCGGGTCGGTGACACCATGGAAATAACAGATCTTGCGGCAGGCCAAGCTCAACAACTCGTTCAGCGACGGATCGTAAATGGAGTAGCTAACCAACAGCACGTCCTCAGCGCCAATCTCGTCGAGCAAGGCTTGAACCGGCCGTACATCAGCCACACCCATCTCGAAGTTACGCGCATACACCCGCGCCTCCCACCCGTTACGCTGTGCGCAACGAGCGATAGCGAGGCAATGATTGCCAACCGCATCGCCAGGAAACACGTCGACGGCATAGATCATCAATTTCATTAGAGCGCGTCTCCTCCGAATATATGTCGCAAACGCGCACGATAGCTGCGCGCCACCTCCTCTATCGAGTAGTTGTTGACGATGCGTGCCTTGCCGGCTTGTGCAATGTGATTGCGCTCGGCGCTGTCGTCCAGCAGACGCTTCAGCTGATCGGCGGCCATGTCGATATCCGGATTACACCAGTACTGCCCTTCGTGGAACAAATACTCATCCGGTTTGAGCGGAACCAGCTCGCCGTCAACGAGGTACGCCGTCTCTGCATCGCAGAAGTCGACATTGCCTGAGAAATTCGTTACGACTACTGGCTGGCCAAGCAGCATGGCCTCCGCGATGATGCGGCCAAATCCCTCGCTTCGATGCAGCGAGATATAGGCATCGCAGCAGGCCATGAAGTCGACGGTGTCCTGGCGATCCATGCGTTCCGACACAATGGTAATACGGTCGTCTGCTGCGGCGATCTCGACAATTTCCCGCCAGATCGGATTGTCATCGTGAACGTTCATCGCCTTAATGACAAGCCCTACGCTCTTCTGCCCATGCGCAAATGCCTGTTGGAATGCCCGCACGCCAGCGACCGGATTTTTGCGACTAAGCCAGGAGTTGCCGTCGAACATGAGGTAGAACAGGAAGCGGTCAATGCTCAAGCCAAAACGCTCTCGCTCCGGCTTCCGCGGCAGTGGAAGCGTCACAGCCATCGGCATTCGATGCACCTTGGGGCCGCCCAGGCGAGCATAGACTGCCTCTACGAATCGACTCTGCGCCCACACCTCATGGACGAACCGATGCGTACTACCGAAAGCACTGGGCCAGTGAGGCAATTCCCATGGCCAGGCGCCAATCCGGTACGTATCCGTTTCAATCATGCGCCGGCCACCCTCAAGCGCAAGGCGAACCATCTCAGGCGGTGGCAGACAGAACAGGCTCGCCGAATATTTGAGCTCGGCGCTGAGCATGCTGGTGACAGATGTATCGATTCTCGCCGGGCCGCTCATCGGAGCATTGACCAGTACGACGTCGATACCCGCTTGCTGCAGCACGCGACCGGCCATGCGCGCATCCTCGCCCAACCCCAGCACACCTTGGGGAAAGCCCACCACGTTGACGCCCAAAGGACGCACGCGCTCCCTGACTACGTGGGACGCCGCACCGCCTCGGCTGGCGGCGATCGAGGAGAGATGAGCAAGCGCCGGATACTCGTTCCTGCCCGCGGTCTCCCACCAGTGCAACAGCCCCTCGACACCACCGTTATGGCGAAGGTCAAACGCTTCGCGCAAGTCAAACCGATCCTGATGCACTTGCCGCAGAAACGTGGGCACCGTTGCGGCAGCGCTATCCGCGGCAGCGTCCAGCGTGGCCAGACGGTCCCATGTATCGCGAGTGGACCACTCCAAGCCAGGATACTCGTGCTTGCCGTAGTTCTGCCACCAGTCTAGCAAAGCCAGCAGGGCTGAGAGTCGGTCATGCTGTCGATAGCCATGCAAATCGGGCCTGGTCTCGATCAACGGTTCTAGGAAGCGCGGCAAAAGGAAGGCAGCATTAGCATCGGACGGCACCATCTCGTTAAGCCAGCCGAACACCGTTGACGTACGCCAAACGAGCCGAGGATATTCCTTCCTACCCGACGTGTCCCACCAAGCCAGCACGGCAAGTCGGTCCGCGAAGCTGGACAGGCTCAGCTGTGCGCGCAGGTCGGGTCGACTGGCGATCAAGGGCGCAAGGAAGCGCGGCAGTGCGAAGACCGGGTCTGGCTGCTCCCGCGCGGGCTGGCTGAGGCTGTCCCAGGTACCATGAACGGGCCAACACAGGCCGCGATACTCGTGCCGCCCGTGGCGATCCCACCAGTGCAGTACATCAAGCCAGCCAGCGAAACTGTTGAGATCGAAATGCTGGTACAAGTCTGGACGGGATGCCACCAGCGCCGCAACGAAACGCGGCACAGGGCCGATTTCGCTTAATTCCGGGGTCACTAGCTCATTGAGCCAGTCAAACACTGGCGATGTCCGCCATATCAGCCGTGGATACTCGCGGCGACCATCGGCATCCCACCACATCAATGCGCCGAGCCGCCCTGCGAAGGTCGACAAATCGAGCGCCGAGCGCAGATCTGGCCGCCCCTCGAGCAATGGAGGCAGAAATCGGGGCACCATGAACGCCGGATCCAAATTCGCGTCGGCCGGCTGATTGAGGCTTCGCCAGGTGCTGTCGGTCAGCCAATGCAGACGTGGGTACTCGTGCTGGCCATGCCCATCCCACCAGAGCAGGGCCGCGAGCCTTCCCGAGAAGGTGGACAAATCCATCGTGCTGCGCAGATCGGGACGACTGTCGACCAGCAAGGACAGGAACCTGGGCACCGGGAACAGCTCGCTGCCATCGTCCTCGTTGAGTTCGTTCAACCGAGCCCAGGCATCCCTGGTGGACCAAGCGAGTCGGGGATACTCGCATTGACCGTGGGTTTCCCACCACGTCAGCGCGGCAAGCTGCCCGGCGAAAGTGCCGAGGTCCATGTGCTGCCGCAAGTCAGAGCGGCTGTCGATCAGCATCCCGAGAAAGCGCGGGATCGTGGCCGACGTCGGCCCGATGACGTAACGATCCTGTAACAGCAGCGGGCGCAATGCCGCCTCGTCAAGCACGTCGTCCGACGTCCCACCCAGCCAATAGGCCACGCACCTCGGATACGCGGAGATAAGCGTCATGGGGTCCAGATGCCTGGTGAAAGCGACGTCCTCCTCGGTCAGCACCCAGTCGAAGTCCGGGTAGTCCCTCCGGCCGAGGAATCGCCACCAGAAATACAGCTCCATTCTTCCCTTCAAAGACCTGTGCTCGAACGCGGCCAGGTCCTGTCGGAACTTGAGCAGGAAGTAGATTGCGTTTGGCAAAGAAAAGCGCGCATGCTCCGAAGGATGCCGGCGCGCCGTTGCCCAGCTAGTGGTAAGACTCATGGTGTGATGGATGGCTGGACGCTGGTACGTGGATTCAACGTGATGGAAAAGTCCGTGGTCTCAATGGTCAAGTTCGGCGAGTAGTACGGGTCGGCCCACAGGGCGTCGCCCCACCGTTGCTTGACAAAGGCGATCTCGCGCAGGAAGCGGGCCTGTTTTTCCGGCGTGTCCTCGTAGCCGCGCGAAGCCGATTCGTGATGGTAGAGCTCAGCAAACGGCGTCCATACGTTGCGATAGCCAGCCTTGCGAATGCGCAGGCAGAAGTCCACATCGTTGAACGCTACCTCCAGCTGCTCGTCGAGTCCACCGACTTCCCGATAGATCGACGTGCGAATCAGCAGGCAGGCCGCCGTCACAGCGCTCATGGCGCTGCGAAGCACAGCGCGGCAGAAATAACCGGGCGCGTTGCGCGGCATATGTTTGTGGCCGTGGCCGGCCAGACCGCCCATGCCGAGAAACACGCCCGCGTGCTGCACCGTATCGTCGGGATAAAGCAGCTTTGCACCAACCGCACCCACCTTGTCCTGGATCGCAATAGAAACCATCTCGTCGAGCCAGTCCGGCGTGATCACCTCGATATCGTTGTTCAGCAAGCAGACAAGTTCCGCTTGACTGGCCAGAGCGACGCGATTATTCAGCCGCGAATAGTTGAACGGGGAATCGTCGCGAACCACACGCACGCGGGTCTCGGCGGTGTACCCGTCGAATAGCGCAAACGTCTCCGGTTGACACGAGCCGTTATCCACTATCGTGATGAGATAGTTGCGGTAGAGCGTGCGGCCGAGAATGGAATCGACGCACTGCTTGACCAGGCCGGCTGCGTCCCGGGTGGGAATGATGATCTCCACCGACGGCTGTTGTTCTGGCAGGTGGTAGCGCACGCGCTGGTACGCGACCGCCCCTTCGGCTTGTACCACCGTGGCCTCAACATTGCAGCGCTGCAGATGTTCAGACACCGCCCGGGCAGCAGCGATCACCGCATACGGCTTGGCTTCATGGCTGGAAGCCGTGCTCTCTGGCAGAACGCGCCAGTGGTATAGCACGCGTGGAATATGATGAATCGCCTCCGGACCCACAGCCTCGAGGACGCGTAGCGCCAGATCGTAATCCTGAGAACCTTCCAGGCCTTCGCGGAAACCACCGACTTCGCGCAGCACCGACGTCCGATAGACCCCCAAGTGGGAAATCATGTTTTGGCCCAGAAATAGATCGTAGTTGAAATCGCACTTGAAGTATGGCTCGTAGCGGACTCCGTCGACTGTGATCTTGTCCTCGTCGCTGTAGATCAGACCGACGCGGGGATTGTTGCGAATTGCCTCGGCCACGTAGTAAAGGGCCAGCGGATGTAGTTCGTCGTCGTGATCGAGCAGCGCGGTAAATTCGCCGCTAGCAAGTGCAAGCGCGCTATTACTTGCCGCGCTGATGTGTCCGTTGGTAGGTCGATAGACCACCTTGATTCTCGCATCGCGCGCACAGTATTCGTCGAGTATCTGGCGCACGTGCGGTTGGGTGGAATTGTCGTCTGCAATGCAGAGTTCCCAGTTCGGGTAAAGCTGGCCCAGCACCGACTCGATCGCCTTGCTAAGGTATTCGCCCGGCGAGTTATACGTCGGCATCACGATGCTGATACACGGCGCAGTGTCCCAGCGCTGCACGAGTTCCCGGTACGCGGGATACTCGTCAGCGGAAACCTCCGCGACCTTCATCCAGTTGTCGTAGGTCGGCTCTAACGCGCGGGCCCCGTCCGATGCCCTGTTGGAGGTCCATGCTTCCGCCTCGTCGCACTCTTCGCCAAACGGCCGCGACGCCTCGATTACCTCAAGCGCAAAGTCATGAAGCGAGAATTCGCCGATAAAGGCAATCGGATCGAACCGCACCGCACGTAGCGACCACGGCAGGTCAATGTGCTGGTCTACCGTGCCATCCGGCGCCACAGCCACGAAGACTGCGCCATGCTCGGACATGCCCTCGCCACAGTCGACGTACAACATGCAAGGCGTGCGCGGCATCGGGCCAGTCGCCAGACGGAACGATAACCGGGTGGTCCGCCCCCGCATGTTTTCCCATCCAACAATAGCGAATTGAGGATCGTTAGAGGTCGCTCGCCATTGGAAATCCGATCCAATCGTGGCCTCTACGTTATTCAGCGCTTGCAGTTCGAGTTTCATTTACGTACAAGGGAGTGATAGATATTCTTCAAAGGCCCGACCACCACGGGCCAGCTTAATGCACGCCGCTCGGTGCCTGCGTCGGCCGATCGACCACGCTGTCGCGCGGACTGGATCCCAATCGCGATGCTGTTGATATCCAAGGGATCAACATAGACTGCTGCCTCGCGGAAATACTCTTCGGTGGAGCCGACCTGCGTTACCGCGATGGCGCAGCCAGCAGCATAGGCTTCCAGCGCCGCCAAGCCCGGAGTCTCGAGAGTACTGGGTAGGCAGAGCACTTCGCAGGCAGCATAGGCCGAGCGAAGCAATTGCGAGTCGTGGGGCAGCGGGCCTAGGTAGCTGACTTGGTTGCCACCCTCTTCGAGACATGCACTGGCATAGTCAGGATCGCGCTGATGTCCAATCAGCACCAGCCGCATGTCAGGGTGTGCCTTCATCGCCCGCACCAGCGCTAGCTGATTCTTCCGGGGTTCGATATTTCCGACATTAAGGACGAATGGCCCGGTGATACCGAACTGCTTGCGAAATATCGCGCCTGAGACGGGTTCGTAGAACGCCTGCTCGACCCCATTGAACACCGACACGAATTTCTCGCGCGGCAGGTCTAGTACCCGCGCCAGCGTATCGCACTCGATCTCCGAATTCGCGACCACAAAGTCGGCCAACGAAAACTGCTGTCGAATTTCGCCGATTGGATAAAGGTGCAAGGTGTCCTCGGTCACCCACAGGCTCGAACTCACAACCAGCGGCAGACCAAGCTGCTTGACGAAATTGCAGAAGTGGACCGAGCCGCCGACACACGAGAAGAAATGCACGACATCGTGCTCGTGAAAACGCGGGTCCCACGGATTGAACAGCGAAACCTCGACACCATGCGACGGCAGGTGCTTGTGATACGCCAGGAGTTGGATCTCACCGCCGCCAGGCGTATGAAATGCCATTGGATAGGTAGCGAACAGGACTTTCATCAGCCTCGGGGTGAGGAGAATATGAAGCGCGAAGGGGCGATCGGATGCACCATCAACCTACCGCGGGCGGCGTGCTGCCTTCGCGGAATTGGCCCGTCGAGGGTACCGACTGCAACATAGGCTTGCTTACCGGTGCGTACTCGGCCACCCATCGGCGCAAGTCGCGTCGCACCTCGTCGTCGGACGGGATGCGGGGCTGCATCAACCACGGGAGCACCTCCTGAAGCAAGTGATCCGGTACCGGCCGCGCACGGGCGATGCGCAGCTTGTCGTGCGGGGTAGGCAGGGTGGTTTCGTCATCAGCAAGCAGTTCTTCGTACAGCTTCTCGCCCGGTCGCAACCCAGTAAACACGATCTTGATCTGATTCTCGTCGAAGCCATACAGCCGAATCAGGTCACGCGCGAGATCGACGATCTTGACTGGCTCGCCCATCTCAAGCAGGAAGATCTCACCGCCGTCGCCCATGCTTGACGCTTGTAGAACCAGTTGCGCCGCTTCTGGAATCGTCATAAAGAAGCGGATCACTTCCGGATGGGTCACAGTCACCGGTCCCCCACGGGCGATCTGCTCCTGAAATTTTGGAATCACGCTGCCCGCACTGCCCAGCACATTGCCGAAACGCACGGTTTCCAGCAGTGTGGCGCGCGTGGTTTGCTGCAGCGATTGACACAGCATCTCGGCAAGGCGCTTGGAGGCGCCCATGACATTGGTGGGATTGACGGCCTTGTCGGTCGAAATCAGCACGAAGCGACGGACGCCATGCTGGATGGCGCTGCGGGCCACCCGATACGTCCCCAATGCGTTATTGCGCACAGCCTGCCACGCATTCAGTTCCTCCATCAGCGGAACATGCTTGTAGGCGGCCGCATGATAGACGACATGCGGAGCATAGCGACGCATGGTCTGGTCCAGC
Source organism: Cupriavidus sp. DB3 (assembly GCF_020418465.1). Taxonomy (NCBI): domain Bacteria; kingdom Pseudomonadati; phylum Pseudomonadota; class Betaproteobacteria; order Burkholderiales; family Burkholderiaceae; genus Cupriavidus; species Cupriavidus sp. DB3. The sequence continues at coordinate 364,461 of NZ_JAIZPL010000005.1, forward strand.
AGCAACGAATCCTTTACATCGCCGATCATTGGTACCACGCTCACTTGCGGAAACTTGTGTCGCAGTTCCTCGATCAGCGAATAGGCCGCAAACTCGGAAATTTCATAAGCGACGAGCTGCGCGGGACCGAACTTCAGCAGTTGGCGACAGAGCTCGGACCCGATCGAGCCGCCAGCCCCTGTCACCATCACGACGCGGTCCTTGAGCAGCGCCTCGATATGCGGCGTGTCAATCCTGACAGCTTGCCGGCCAAGCAGATCCTCAAGGTCGATCTGGCGCACGCGCGACAGAAAAGACTCGTCCTGCGTCAGCGGGGTCAGAGCTGGCAGCACCATCGCGCGCACATTTGCGCGGACGCACAGTGTAGCCACCCGCCGGTGAACCTGAGGAGGAGCCGACGGCATCGCGATAATCACATGCTCGACTTTGTGCTGTGCGGCAATCTGGCCCAGCTCAGTGATGCGCCCCAGCACCTTGTAGCCCTGAATTTCTCGGCCCCGCTTTGCCGGATCATCGTCCAACAGCCCGACCAAGCGCCATTTCGGCGAACGGCTGAGTTCGCGCGCGAGACTAGCCGCCGCCTCGCCTGCACCGAGCACCAACACCGGCTTGCCTTGGGCGATCAATCCGCCATAACGGTAAAACTCCTTGGTCGCTCGGTACAGAGCCCGACTGCCGCCCATTCCAAGCAGCAGCAGGATCGGCGCCAGTGCCAGCACGGATCGTGGTACCGGTGGCGCCGGTTGAAGCATAGTGCCCACCACGGTTGTCATGATCGCACCGGAGGCCACTGCCTTCGCGATCCGCATGAGATCCGGCAGGCTGGCGAAGACCCACATGCCTCGGTACAAGCCGAACACTTTGAACATCGCTCCGTATAGCGGCACCACCCAGAGCATCGCGCGCAGCGCGGACATCAAGTAAGGATCGGGTGGTAAACCGTTGAAGCGGATCGAATAGGCAAGCAGCCACGCGACGGCGACCGCGCTGAGGTCGAAGGCGAAAGCGGTGAACGACAGCCACTTGGCACGAAGACGTGAGAGTCGAGCTAGCACCATGCGTTACACCTTATTGGAATCCGGCCGCCTCAAACTGAAGCGCCGCCATTGGCGGTCGACATTCCAACCAAGCGCGACGACCGCGCCTACCCACGCGGCCATCGCTGCAATGGCTTGGTGCCTAGGCATGTCCATCGCGCAAAAAGCGACAAACGTACTGCACAGCATCAGCCCGTACCAGCGCAGCACAATACCGCGATGCGCCCCCCGCATCTGGATCATGCGCTGGTAATAGTGCTGCCGATGCGCCTCCCAGAACCGTTCGCCCTGGAGCAAGCGCCTAAGCAGGGTTATTGACGCATCCGCGATGAAGGGGAGGAACACCATCATAGGGAACCACCAGGACCAGGCGCCAGTATGCCAGCCCCAGTAGCCAAGCCCACCCGCTAAAAAGCCTAGCGGAATGGAGCCTGAGTCGCCCAGGAAGACCTTAGCCGGCGGAAAATTGAACAGCAGGAAACCGAGCGCAGCGCCGGCCACGATCGCGGAGGCACCGGCAAGATCCGGCTGGGTGTGCGATGCCGCGATTGCGTATGCGCCAAAGCCGAACACAGCCATACCGCCCGCCAGTCCGTCGGCGCCGTCCATGAAATTGTAGAGGTTGATCAGCCACACCAAGGCGAAGATCAATGGCAGTGCCAACCACGGCGTCGCCGTTGGCGGCAAGACCCACAACAGCCCGGCCGCCGCAAGCAAATGTGCGATGAAGCGCAGTCGGGCAGGTAGCCCGTAGCGGTCGTCCAAATGTGACAGTAGACCCAGCGCGAGCGTTGCCAGAGCCACGCCAACCAGGGCGGGGCTGAAGATCAGGATGAGCAGTGTACTGACCGGTGTCACGCCCCAGCCACCAACCCGCGGTGTCGGACGGGTATGAAGCGAACGGTGGTTCGGTAGATCGACCGCGAGCCGCCACGCCAGGCCCGTGCGCAGCAAAAGAACCAGCACGCCGGCGCAGCCAAGCAACGCAAGGATGGCAGGCGCGAGCAGATGTCGAAGAGCTTCCATTGACGGCATCGCTATGTTCCTTCCGTTCGATACCAGTCCACGGTCTGCTGGAGGCCGGCCCACAGTCTTTGTGGCGGACGCCAGTCCAGCTCATCAACGATCCGGCTGCCATTCACGCGCAGGGGTTCGAACAGACGGTTCATCGCATCTTGCTTGCTCGTCGCGCGCGCCGCGAGGCGCAGCACCGCAGCGGGGACCGGCACCAGCCGTGGCGATCGACCGAACGCGCGGGCAAGCAAACGAACCAGTTCGGCGACAGATACGTCCTCGCCGTCGCAAACGTGATAGACCTTGCCCGCAGCTGCGGGATGGCGGGCGCAGGCTAGGATGGCTGACACGAGGTTGTTCAGGCCAATCATGCTACGCGGCGCGTCCGCGCAACCAAGCGGCAGTGGCAGTCCCCGCGCTACGGCTTGCATCAGGGCGTGGAAATTGGCCCGCACACCGGGCCCATATACCAACGGAGGGCGGACCACAACGATGGCCATTCCGGTGCGCTGCCCCAATTCGAACAAAGCCTGTTCCGCCTCAAGCTTGGAAATGCCATATGGGTCAACCGGCCGCGGCGTATCTGCTTCTGACAGAGGTGCGCCGTGGTCGATGGCGTCAACCGCCTTGATGCTGCTGACATATACGAAACGGCGAACGCCGACCTGCGCGGCGGCTTGAGCGACGCGCAGGGTGCCGGCGACATTGGTGGCACGGAACGCCTGCAGGGGATCACTGGAAGATTCCTGCGTAACGTGGACCCGGGCGGCCAGATGGATCACGCAATCGTACACAGCGGAGGCGGGCCAGCACTGAACAATGTCGGCGAAGTCGTCCGCCACGGCCACCGATAACACATCTGTCTTGCTCCTTTCGCCCTTCCCTCGCACCACCGGGACGGCGGTGTCACCAGCGGCCCGCAAGGCTTCCACGACCGCTCGGCCGACAAATCCGGTGGCTCCGGTGACCAGACAATTCATGCCTGCTTCGCGCCTCGCGGAGATATGGTGAACCGTATTCATCTGCCGACAACCTCGCGGTACAGCGCGCTGTATGCCTGTCCCAATGCCGTGCTGGAAAAGAGCTGTTCGTACCGTAGACGGGCCGCTTGGCCCATGCGCGCGGCCGTCTCGGGGTCACCGACGAGCCGATTGACCGCCTCCGCCAGTGCGGCCGGCGTTTCGGGAGGGACCACCCAACCCGTCACACCGTGCTGATTGACATACGAGGTACCGGAGCCAATCTCGCAGCAGACCATCGGCTTGCTGAACATCGCCGCTTCGACCAGCACCATCCCGAATGCCTCGGAACGCAGTTGCGAGGGCAGCACCATAATCGTGCAACTGCGCAGCAGGACCCTCTTCTCCTCCTCCGATACCTGGCCGGCAAAGTGCACGTTAGCGACGCCGCGCGCGGCCGCCTGCGCTCGTAAGCGTTCCGCCTCGGGTCCGGAGCCAGCAATCACGATATCAGCACCAATCGACGACGCAGCGTCGATCAGTGTATGCAAACCCTTGTAGTACCGCAGCACCCCCAGCGCAAGCACAAAGGGGCGGCCGGACAGTCCCAGTCGCGCCAACGTGCGGGCATCCGTGCCTTCGCCCGGATTCGAGGCGTAGTCCGCAATACCGAGCGGAATCACGCGCAGCTTTTCCGGCGGAAGCAATTGCCCGAGAACCGGACTGGTTCTCGCATAGGCAGGCGACGTCGCCACCACGGCCGACATCGACTTCAGCATGCGATGCATCAGCGGCCCATAGACTTTGCCGAGCCACCGCTGGCGGACGATATCGGAGTGGTAAGTCATCACCGCCGGGCGGGAGACACATCCCAACAGACGCAACACGTCACCGAACGGCCACGGAAAATGGAAATGCAGCACGTCGGCCCAGCGCGCCAGCCGCCGATAACGAAGCAGGGCAGCCGGCCCGCCCAGATCGCACGATGCGGGAGCCGCCCATGAGCGGCTGCGCACCACCATTCCCTCCGGGAATTGCAGTACCGCGGGCGTCGGGTCCGGCGACAACGTGAAGATGCGCGACTCGATTCCGTAAGCGCCGCACGATTGCGCGGTTTGCCGGATCGCCTCCTGTAGCCCGCCGGGCGGATCAGGGAAATAGGTGCGATATACGTGCAGTACACGCAGCGGCCGTACCTCCGTCGGGGTGCCGGTGATTGCGAACGGTGTGCCGGCATGACGTGGAAGGTCAGCTCGCATCATGCCGCTGTTCCTCCTGACCGGACACATGCCAGCATCTTGGCTGTGCGGGCTGTCCACGTATTGTCGCCGACAAATCTCGCCGCCTCCTCGCGGGTCAGCCGACCGCGAGCGAGCTGCTTCTCCACCGCCACGACGAACTGCGTAGCACCCAGTCCCACTTCGATACCCTCAGTTTGATGCTCAGTGAACGACAACGGTGTCGAGACAACTGGCAGCCCTGCGGCTAGGTACTCGAAAAACTTCATCGGAAACATCGACCGCGTATAGTCGTTCAGCAGTGTGGGTAGCAGACCGACGTCCATCGCCCGCAGGTAATCGGGCAATTCACCATAGCTGCGGTAGCCGAGCAGATGGACGTTCGGTAGCTCTCTAAGCTTCGCGAGTTGCGCGTTGCGCTGCCCCTCGCGCTCCTCTCCGATCAGTACCCACTGCCAGTCCGGCCGCGCCTGCGCTGCCTCCAGCAGCAGCGCGAAGTCGACCTTGAAGTCGGAAAGTACGCCGTGATAGACCAACCGCGGACGCGAAAGAACACGTACATCTTCGGGAACCCGCCCCGGCTCTAGCGCTCGGCCAAAATGCCCAGCATCCACTACGTTAGGCAAGAAATGGGTATTCGGGTTGACGGCCTCGCAGCGCTCCTTCAGGGCCGTAGCGGTGGCGAAGACGGTGTCGCCGCGCCGAAGCAGCTCACGCTCGGCAGCATGGAACGCCCGCACGTCGACACCGGGCACCGCTGCAATGTCATCGACACAGTGATACACGAGCGGGCCGTGTTCCACGTCAGCCACGGCATCCAGCATAAATGGGTGATAGGTCCACACCAGGGGTGCGGCAAAACGATGGCGGCGGGCAAAGCGGGTGATCGTCGCACGCAGTAATGCCTGATTGAACCAGCGAACCATCGCCCAATGATGCTTAGCCGGAACGATCAGTGGCGACAGAACCCAGATCCCGGGCGCGCGTTGCGGCGGACCGACGAGAACCGATTGCAAGCCGCGCCATAGCCGCCGCCATAGCCGCGACCAGTCGCGTCGGCTGTCCATGCGTGGCGTGCGTAGTCCAACGCTTTCCACATACAGCACGCGCCAACCCATGCCGGCCAACACGGTCGCTGTATGTTGCTTGTTGGTCCAATAGGGCTCGTCCCAATCTGCCGTCGAAAACATCAGACAGTCTCCCGGTTTAGACGAGTTCACTGCCTCAACCACCGAAGTCTCCGATGGGCTGACCTTGCAAGCTCGCCACAATCCGCGCAGCGGCCCGGCCATCGCCGTAAGGATTGTCCCGGTTACGCAAGGCTCCGCAGCGGTCGGGGTCGTCAAGCCAGCCTGCTACTACCGCCTCGATCTTGTCGGGCGACTGGCCCGCGAGGGTCGCGAAGCCTGCGTCGAGACCCTCGCGGCGCTCGGTATGGTGGCGCATCACCACGACCGGTACGCCAAAGGTTGGTGCCTCCTCTTGAATGCCGCCGGAATCGCTGACGACAAGCGCGCTGCGGCTGATCAAGTAGAGGCTGCCTGCATAGTCCACTGGATCCATTAGTACAAGGTTTTCGATGCCGTGCAATTCACGGCGAACAGGCTCGCGCACGGCCGGATTGGGGTGGACCGGGAATAGCCACCGACGGTGCGGATAACGCGCGCAGAGGCGACGCAGCGCGCGGCAGATGCCGTGCATCACGTCGCCGAAGTTCTCGCGCCGATGGCAAGTAACCAACACATGGCCCTCGCTACTGTGGACCTCCGCAGGCAATGCTGGCGGCGTGCTGCTCCAGCTCTGCCTCACCATGCCTATAGCATCCACCACGGTATTGCCGGTCACCACCACCGTACTCTCGGCGATACCTTCGCCAAGCAGATTCGCGCGCGCGCGCCGCGTCGGCGCGAAATGCCGCGTCGTCAGCCGAGCGAGCAAGCTACGGTTCGCCTCCTCCGGGAACGGACTCGCCAGATTGCCGGTACGCAGTCCCGCCTCCACATGCCCCACCGGTACGCCCCGATGAAACGCGGCCATGCCTGCGCAGAACGCGGTAGTGGTATCGCCTTGCACCAGGACCCAATCCGGTCTGGCCTGTTCGATGGCACGATCGAGCGCCGAAAGCAGCGTTGCGGCGAGCGCATTCAAGGACTGGCCGGGCACCATGACGTCGAGGCGGATATCCGGCTCAATGCAAAACACAGACAATGCTTGCTCAAGCATCTCGCGGTGCTGGCCACTCGAGCAGACCACGGTTTCGGCTACCGACCGCAGCGCACCGACGACCGGCGCCAACTTGATGACCTCCGGCCGCGTACCCATGACCACCATGACTTTCATCGGTACCGCTCTCCTTCCGTCACGGGCAGGCATTCGCCCTTGTAGTCCAGCGAAAGGCTCAAGCCGCCACAGTGGGGGGCAGACAGTGAAACCAGATAGCCCTCTGCACCCTCTTGTACAGTTGCACGCGACTTGAACAGCAGGAAATCGAGGGCGGTCTCCTCGTTCAAGAACAGTGGACGCGCGGCGCGCTCGCGGATATGCGCGATCAGCGCGCGATGCGCTGCGATGCGCTGCGCCTCGCTGGCCCAGCCATACGCATAGCGGGCCGAGAATGGGTGATCAAGATAGCCGAACAGCGTCGCTGCGTCGAAGGCCAGGTCGAAGGCTTCCCGAAAGACCTGCAACGGATCCCCGTCCGACAGCAAGCTGTGACCGTGCAGCATGCATTGCTGGCTATGGCCGACAAAACCATCCGGCAAACCGGCCAGGGTGCCTCCACGCGCCAACACGAATTCGGGATCGTTGCAGGCAATGCCGCCCACGCAGCCGCGGTACCCCGCATCGACAAGCGCCTGCAGTGCGTAATGGGGCGTCTGATGAAATGGGGACACGGCATAGCGCACCGGCCGGCCCGTAATCTCCCCGATCACGGAAGCGGAGTGCCCCGCCTCCTGCAGGGCCGTCTCGTAGTCGCCGCCCCAGTCGCGCGCGTGCGTGACGCTATGGGACAACAGCGCCCCGCCGTCCGTGGCAAGATCGCGCAGGATCGCATGGTGGTTCGTGTCCGACAAATGGCGGGCCAACACGGCGAGGCTGAACGGTACCTCCATCTCGCGATACGACTGCCACAATGGCCGAGCCGACTCCACATCCTCGTCGCAATCAAGGCGCGACGTGACGGCAGCATCGTAACCCCAGGGAATCTCGCGTAGCACCGGCTGGCAGGGCAGCTCATCGGCGCGGTAGCTGGAGAAGAAAGTCTCGACCAGTCGCCACTCAAACGAATCGATGACGCCCACCGGGCGATTGACCCACAAAATAGCACTCCCGCCGAGCTCGGCCAAGGCTACGTAGGAAGCACAGCGGGTGCCATCGATTTCGACCGCCGCGAGTTCGGCTGAACCGGCATCGAGCGCCACACCCACCGACCACGGCGAATCGTCGGAACGAATCGAGCCGTAGCCGAGGTTGTTCCACTCGTTGGCAAAATCGAAGCGCTCAAAGGGGCGCCGCCATGGCTTGCCGCCGAGCAACGCAGCGGCTGGTCCATAGGACACCGTCGCACGGCTGACGCTGGAGCCGTATGCTGGCGCGGCCTCGCTCCGGCTGGCCGCGGCCAGATCGTCAGGCCATTGCCGCGGCGACCATCCAAGAGCGCCACGCAGGGCTTCGGGGATCTGCCCGAATATCACCAGCTTGCGACGACCTGCATGCAACCAAGCCAGCAAGTCGGCGCTCCATGCATGCGTCCCCTCGACCAGCAACAGCATCGACGGGCCATCTGCCAGCGCGGCACGGGCCACCGGGACGGCCTGCGTACGGCTCACCGACCGGCGGAGTGCCGCCAGCACCAGACGGCCCGGTGTTTGCGCGACGTAGGGGTAGAGAACGCCAATCATCCCGTCACCACATGGCGGAACTTCGCCCGCCGGCCTACCCGAATCAAATCGTCATGGCCGACAAAAGCGACCGTGAATGCGTCGCCCCAGAAGCCTCGCAACTTCTTTAGGGTGTCCTCGGGGTCAGCCGACGGTTCGAGTACGATGCGCAGGGTCGGGGGGCTGGTGCGCAAGTCGATCTGGAATTCCTGGATTCCCCCTACGCGGTGGTCCAGCATGTCCTGTATGTGATGAGTGGGATGGTCGACGCCGTTGATCGGCACGACATCGTGGATACGACCGACCACATCGGTTAGATAGACACCGTCCTCACGAACTTCGACTCGCGCCATGTCGCCAGTCGCATAGCGGATAAGCGGCATCAAGCGATTGCGAAAACCGGTAAAGACAAGCTCGTGTGTGCCGTCCACACCGTCGGTCGTCATACGGCTCTCCGCCCATCCTTCGGAGTCCATCACCTGCAGTCCGGTACCGCCTCCGCCCAACTCATAAGCCATGACACCCAACTCGGCCAAACCATAGCGATCCACCACCCTGCACTTGAGGACGCGACCAATCACTTCGCGCGCACGCGGCTCAAGCAGTTCGCCGCTCGACTCGAAAACCTCGAAAGCGTGCCCGCTGCCGTAGCGGCGTTCGACATAACAGGCGAGCGCGTAAATCGTCGAAGGATGCGCGTGGACGAGATACGGCCTCCGACGCTTGATCGTTTGCCACATCTCCTCCAGCCCGACATCGTCTATGCGGTCGAAGAAGATGTTGCTTCGATTCATCGCAAAGCACTTGAAGTCTTCGCGGGACGGCCACTGCGACACAGTATGGCCGGGAAATTTGCAGGCGAAGTGCAATTCGAAGCCATGCCTCGGCTTGCCGATACGCCTGCGGGCGAAATAGGTGACCGCGGAGGAGTAATCGGCTGCCTCCTGATCATAGAAAATAGTGCACGACAAGCCCGTCGAGCCACCGGTCTTGCACACGTGGTGGCGGGTCTCGGCCAGTGGCCGCGATAGCAGACGCTCACCCTGCTCTCGAATAATGTCCTTAGTGAGATAAGGCAGCGACTCGAGCCGTTGGGGATCATTTCGCACCTTGACCGGGTCAAAACCGATTCTGCGGAACAGGTCCCTATAGTAGGGCACCTCAGTCCCGGCGAACTGCAGGGTCTCGGTCAGCCGATCCATTGCGATGCGGCGACGCTCGGCCATCGGCAACGCATAATGGGCGCACAATTCAGAAACCTTCGGTGAAACACTGCGCTTTTCAGCGCGCTCTGCAATGGGATAGGCGACATAGCCCCCCGCGATCCCATGCATCAGCCGAAACGGCTGGTACGCAAGCAAGGTGGCGCCGCAGCGCAATAGTGGGTGATCGGCTCGCATAGACATTCTTGTGGTGCGGTCGTTCGCTATCCGCGCACCGGGATGCGCGTACACGATACATAACGGCAGGTGATCGCTGCCAGTCAACGGCAGACCTCGGCCAAGCGCCCTCAGGCGCGACGTCGTTAGCTGTGCGTTTCGACCTTGGCCTCCACCTCGGTGTCAACCGGCGCCGCAGGACGCTCCACCGGCGTGTCCGACACGATTCGGCCATGCTCCATGACGATCCGACGTGTGCAGATGCGATCGACCAGTTGGGCATCATGCGAGGCGAGCACCAAAATAGATGCGTTGCCGATCAACCGCTCCAAACGTTTGGCGGCCTTGGCGTTGAAATCTGCGTCACCAACGCTTAGCCACTCGTCCATGATAAGGATGTCGGCTTCGACGCTGGTCGATATTGCAAACGCAAGCCGGAGCATCATGCCGCTTGAGTACGTACGAACCGGCAGGTTCAGATACTCGCCAAGCTCGCTGAAATCCGCGATCTCGTCAATTTTGCTCCTGATGGTCGCCGGCTTGAGACCGTCAATGATGCCTCGCAGGTAAATGTTCTCAAATCCAGTCGCATCCGGGTCCAGTCCCATCGAGACATCCAACAGCGACGCGATCTTGCCTCGCGTTTCCAATTTGCCGCGTACCGGCGCATAGACGCCAGATAAGGTCCTCAACAGCGTCGTCTTGCCGGACCCGTTGTGGCCAACCAGACCAACGCGCTCCCCATCTCCAATCCGGAAGCTGAGTTGATCGAGCGCCGTGACGATGGCATGCCGGCCAGCGTCTTGGCCGATACGCCCACCGGTGGTGAGATTCAGCACCGCCTTCTTCAACGAGCGGTGCGAATTCTCATAGATCGGAAACTCGACCGAGATTTCATTCGCAATCAGGTAGGAACTCACGATATCAAAGCCAATAGGGAACGCGATCACGGTAGCGGCGCATTAAAACGTGGGTGACGGCAAAGCCAACCACTAATAGGCCAAGCGACCATGCCCATGATTGCCACTGCAACGGTCGGCCTGTGATGGGTGCGCGCACGGTTTCGATTAAGTGATACAAGGGGTTGTACTCCGCAATCCAGGATCGATCCTTGAGGATCTCTGGCGACCACATCACGGGGGTAAAGAAGAACACCACCTGAACGAGGTTGTTGACGATCGGCGGAATGTCACGAAAGCGTGCGCACAGGACACCCAGCGCAGCGCCCGCCCACACGCCATGCAATAGCAATAGCAGCAGACCGACTGGTACCAGTAGATACTCCCAGCTCGGATAGTGGCCGAATACCAGCAATGAAATCATCACTACGGGCAAGCTATGCAACATAATGGCGAAATTTCGCCAGACAATCCGACACACATGGATCGTCAATGGAATCCGAATTTGCTTGATGAGGTACGCCGAGCCGATAAAGGAATTACACCCCTCATTGGCTACCGCGCCAATGTACTGCCAAACCACCAAGCCAACTGCTAAATACGGCAGATAGTCGTGAATCGGCTGATGCAGTAGCGTTGAGTACAGCGCTCCCAACACCACCACCATAATTGCGGTGCTCAGCGTGAACCAGAACGGGCCGATCACCGAGCGCCTGTAGCGCTGACGGATGTCGTGCCATCCGAGTGTTCCCCAGATGCGTGCCGATGTAATGCCTACCAGCAGATCATCCGTGCCGGCGTGACGGCCCAGATCGGCCCGTTGTTGTTCCGAAATCGCAATATCCATATCAAACGCGCCCATAGGCGTCTTCGAAGCGCACAATGTCGTCCTCGCCGAGGTAGTCGCCGCTCTGGACCTCGATCATCACGAGGTCGACCAGACCAGGATTCTCCAAGCGGTGCTTATGGCCCGCCGGAATGTAGGTGGACTCGTCAGTGCGTACGAAGAATTCGCGCTCGCCGTTGACGACCTTCGCCGTTCCGCTCACGACGATCCAATGCTCGCTTCGATGGTGATGCAGCTGCAAACTGAGGCTGGCACCAGGGGAGACAATGATGCGCTTGATTTTGAATCGCGGACCTTCCTCAAGCACCGTGTACGTGCCCCATGGACGCTTGACCGTCCGGTGAACCCTGTGGGCCTCATGGCCACGGTCTTTCAGTGCCGCGTACAATTGCTTAACATCCTGCGTGCGATCACGGTGAGCGACCAGCAACGCATCCGGTGTGTCAACGATCACGAGGTTCTCCACCCCGATCGCGCCGACCACCCGGTCACGGCTCATTACGTACGAATTGGTCACATCCGCCAGCAGCGCCTCGCCGTCGACCCGATTGCCGTCGGCGTCGGCCGGACTGAGTTCGGCCAGCGCCTTCCAGGAACCGATATCGCTCCAGCCGAGGCTGCATGCAACCACGGAGGCCCGGGTGCACTTCTCCATCACGGCATAGTCGAGAGAGTCCTCCCGCACGGATTCGAAGCAGGAAGGGTCAAGCGAAACCTGGGTCCAGCCGTCGCCCTTGGCCCCACGAGAGTGCTGCAGGACAACTGAGGTGGCGTCCAAAATATCCGGACAATGCTCTCGCATTTCCCTGAGCATGCTGGCAGCGGTGAAGCAGAACATGCCCGAGTTCCAAAGGAAGCGCCCGCTCGCGACGTACTCGCCAGCCCGCTCAACTGACGGCTTCTCGACGTAGCGGACCACCCTATCGCCATCGGCCTCGATATAGCCGTAGCCGGTTTCCGGGCGTTCCGGGCGAATGCCGAAAGTAACAATTCGGCCCTCTCCGGCCAGCGCTACAGCTTTCTGGACAGCATCGGCAAAAGCCGATTGGTCCGCGATGAGATGGTCCGCTGCAAGCACTAGCATCATTTTGTCGGGACCGTACGTGCTGGCTACATGCTGAGCAGCCACCGCCACTGCAGCGGCCGTATTGCGGCCAAACGGCTCCAATAGAAATGAGGTGGCGCAGTTTGTACGGTTAACGTCGCGGTACTCATCGGCAGTCTTGAACAGCAGTTCCCGGTTTGTCACAGTAAGCACCGTGTCCACGCCCGGAAGATTCACCGCACGCAGAAACGCTTTTTGCAGAAGGCTCTCGCCGTCCTGCATGCGAATGAACGGCTTCGGATGCAGCTCGCGAGACAATGGCCACAGCCGCGAGCCGGCACCGCCGCACAGGATAGTTGGTATCAGACTCACGAATAATCCTTTCGATTCGAGTCTTGAGAAGTTTGGATCACCGCGGTAAGTGTGCACATCGCGGCGCGTTCCGCACTTCCCAGTATGAGCTAAGCAGAGACACCCATATCGAACGTCTCGGCTTCTGAGAGTGTCTTGCCGATAGCATCCTTTGCTGCTAGCTTGGGCTCGCCATTGATTTGCCAATCAATAGCCAACGCTGGGTCATTCCACAGCAGGCTACGTTCATGCTCTGGATACCAGTAATCTGTTGTCTTGTAGAGAAACTCGGCGTACTCAGACAGGACCACAAAGCCATGGGCGAACCCTTCCGGCACCCACAGCTGACGTTTATTGTCGGCTGACAGCCTGACACCAACCCACTTACCAAACGTGGGCGAACGTCGCCGAAGATCGACCGCTACATCCAGTACTTCACCCGAACAGACTCGTACCAGCTTGCCTTGCGGATGCTGGATCTGGTAGTGAAGTCCGCGCAGAACATTGCGAGCGGACCGTGAGTGATTATCCTGAACGAAGTTGCGTTGAATACCAGCGGCCTCGGCAAACTGCCGCGCGTTGAAACTTTCAAAAAAAAAGCCTCGGTCATCGCCAAACACCTTCGGCTCGATGATAATCACATCCGGAATTTCGGTGCGGATAGCGTTCATTTGATCGGCTCCGAAATAATTTGCTTTAAGTATTTTCCGTATCCATTTTTGGCGAGAGGATCGGCTAATCTTGCCACCTGCTCTGCGTCAATCCAGCGGCTTCGATATGCGATCTCTTCCGGACACGCTACCATGAGGCCCTGCCTGTTTTGAAGCGTAGCGATAAAACTAGCCGCTTCCAGCAAGGAATCATGAGTACCGGTATCGAGCCACGCGTAGCCACGCCCCATGATCTCGACATCCAACTGACCCATCGACAGGTAATGTTTGTTGACGTCAGTAATCTCTAGCTCTCCCCGAGCTGACGGTCGCACTGCCGCTGCGATGTCGCAGACTTGGTTGTCATAGAAATAAAGGCCAGTCACGGCGTAATTCGAACGTGGCTCAACTGGCTTCTCTTCGAGTGAAAGAGCGTGGAAGTTCTCATCGAACTCGACCACGCCATAACGTTCGGGATCGTGAACGTGATAGGCGAATACCGTCGCCCCGGCGGATTTGATTGCTGCCCGGTTCAGCTGACCGACCAGATCATGACCATGGAAAATATTGTCACCGAGGATCAGCGTGGAAGGAGCATTTCCAATGAAGTCGCGCCCGATGATGAACGCCTGCGCCAAACCGTCCGGTGACGGCTGCACAGCATACTGCAAATTGATCCCCCATTTGCTTCCATCGCCCAGCATATCCACGAACCGCGGTGTGTCCTCAGGCGTGGAGATGATAAGGATGTCTCTGATGCCGGACAACATCAGGGTCGACAACGGGTAGTAAATCATCGGCTTGTCGTAGACTGGCAAAAGCTGCTTCGACACCGAACGAGTAATTGGGTAAAGCCGGGTACCTGAACCACCGGCCAGAATGATGCCCTTGCGCATATCGTTTTCAATCACGAATAAAGCTGGTCAATCAGGAACGCAATGCCCTGCTTCCACTCCGGCAGGTAAATGCCGAAGGTCAGTTGCAACTTGCCTGTGTCCAGCCGCGAATTCGCCGGACGCGGGGCCGGCAACGGATACTCGCTGGTGGATATCGGGGCGACATTGGCGGCGCGAGCTTTCAACGCAACGCCCTTCGACTCAGCCTGGGAGAGCACTTCAGAGGCATAACCGTGCCAAGTCGTCTCCCCGCCTGCGGCAAGATGGTAGATACCCCCTGGAAACGTTTCCCGCGTGCCGTTGAGCCAATGCCGGCCCACAATGTGCGCAGTGACATCGGCAATCAGCGACGCCGTCGTCGGGGCACCGAACTGATCGGCAATCACGCGCAAGCTATCCCGTTCTGACGCCAGCCGCAGCATCGTCTTGGCAAAATTGCCGCCATGGGCACCGGCCACCCAGCACGTACGCAGCACCACTGCCGTAGCACCAATCTGAGCAATGGCCTGCTCGCCGGCCAGCTTGCTTTTCCCATATACAGATTGCGGATCGACCGGATCGGATTCTTCATACCAGCCCTCCTTGCGTCCGTCGAACACATAGTCGGTAGAGTAGTGCACCAGCAGCGCACCGCTTGCCTTGGTCTCTTCGGCCAACACACCTACCGAGGTGCCGTTGATCGTGTAGGCAAGCTCGGGCTCGCTTTCGGCCTTGTCCACTGCGGTATAGGCGGCGGCATTGACGATGACATCCGGGCGTACGTCGCGCACCACCTGACGCACCTTATCCGGCCGTGATAAGTCGCAACCTTTACGGTCCAGCGCAACAACACGGCCCAGCGGTGCCAGGCTGCGCCGCAACTCAAATCCGACCTGCCCGTTGCTTCCGGTCACAAGAATCGTTGGGATAGATGACGGCTCACGCTGCATACTGCTTCGCCACCCAATTCCGATATTCCCCGGACATCACGTCCTGCACCCAGGCCTGATTGTCCAAATACCACTGCACTGTCTTGCGCAGCCCGGTTTCAAACGTTTCCGCCGGCGTCCAGCCCAGCTCGCGCTCGAGCTTGCGCGCGTCGATCGCGTAACGCCGGTCGTGGCCGGGACGATCCTTGACGAAGGTGATCTGGTCGCGATAGGAGCCGGAAGCCTTGGGCTTGAGTTCGTCCAGCAGGTCGCACAGCGTGTGGACCACGTCCAGATTGGTCTTCTCGTTCCAGCCGCCCACGTTGTAGGTCTCGCCGAGCCGGCCGCGCGCGAGCACTTCGCGGATCGCGGAGCAGTGGTCGCCCACGTACAGCCAGTCGCGCACGTTCAGGCCATCGCCATAGACGGGCAGCAGCTTGCCGCCCAGCGCGTTGGCGATCATCAGCGGGATCAGTTTTTCCGGGAAGTGATACGGCCCGTAGTTGTTCGAGCAGTTGGTCGTCAGGACCGGCAGGCCGTAGGTGTGGTGGTAGGCGCGGACCAGATGGTCGGAACCGGCCTTCGAGGCCGAGTACGGGCTGTTGGGCGCGTAGGCCGTCGTCTCGGAGAACGGCGGATCGTTCGGGCCCAGCGAGCCGAACACCTCGTCGGTCGACACATGCAGGAAACGGAAGGCGGCCTTGCGGGCGTCGTCGAGCTCGTTCCAGTAGGCGCGGACGGCCTCGAGGAGCGTGAAGGTGCCGACGATATTGGTCTGGATGAACTCGCCGGGGCCATGGATCGAGCGGTCGACGTGGCTTTCGGCGGCGAAGTGCAGGACCGCGCGGGGCTGATATTCGGCCAAGAGCCGATCCAGCGCGGCGCGATCGCAGATGTCGGTGCGCGAGAAAACGTGGCGCGGGTCGCCGTCGAGCGAGGCGAGCGTCTTCAGGTTGCCGGCGTACGTCAGCTTGTCGACATTGATGACACTGTCTGCGTCGGCATTGCCCAGCCAGTTCAGAACGAAATTGGCGCCAATGAAACCAGCGCCGCCAGTCACTAGGATGTGCGGCAAACCCCTTTCTCCCTAACAATCGATATGTTTCGAAAACGGGACAATAGCCCGGCGCCCACCTTGATCCGTGGGTGGGACGGCAGGATCATCAGTGTTCTCAGAAGTGGCGGTATTCTATCCGAGCGCCCCCCCGGGATTACCCGGGCCAGTCATCTTTTTGTAGCCTGTTGTAACGGCTCACGCCCCCCCTCTTTACAATCGACAAAAAGCCGCCTCCGGCTCTCTTTTTTACCTCTATGCCCCATTCCTCGGTGCCAGCCCCTTACCCCTACGCCGTCGGCGACCTGCAAGGTTGCTGTCCCTCCCTGGAACAACTTGTCACCAAAATCCCCGACGATGCGCCACTTCGCTTCGTCGGGGATCTGGTAAACCGCGGGCCGGCGTCGCTGGATACCTTGCGGAGAGTCCGGGCAATGGGCAAGCGGGCCGAGTCGGTGCTGGGCAACCACGATATCCATCTATTAGCCGTCGCCGCCGGCGTACGCAATCCGGGTTCGTCTGACACGCTCAATGACATCCTGCAGGCGCCGGACCGGGAGGAGCTGCTGCACTGGCTGCGCCACCGGCCGCTGGCCCTCCATGAGAACGGCTTCCTGCTGATCCACGCCGGCGTGCTGCCCCAATGGACCGTCGAGCAGACGCTCGAGCTTGCCGGCGAAGTCGAGCGGAAGCTACAGGGATCGGACTGGAAAGCATTTCTCGCGGATGTTTTTGGTAATGCAGCGAACCGCTGGCACGAGGGGCTGCGCGGCATCGAGCGGCATCGCGTCGTGATCAATGCGCTGACCCGGTTGCGCTTCTGTACCGTCGACGGGGTGATGGACTTCAAGACCAAGGAGGGATTGGGCAAGGCGCCCGATGGCTTGCTGCCCTGGTTCGACGTGCCGGCACGCCGCACCGGCGATACCACGATCGTCTGCGGCCACTGGTCCACGTTGGGGCTGGTGATGCGGCCCGACCTGATGGCGCTGGATACCGGCTGCGTCTGGGGCGGCCGGCTGACCGCAGCCCGCCTGGCACCCGAGCCGGCCGACCGCGAGGTCATCCAGGTCGATTGCCCGCAATATTGTGATCCTTTAGGCTGATTTTGTCATCCCCTCGACGGGATGTCGGTGTGCAGGCGCACCGACGATCAGACCGGATTGCCGGTGGCCGTGGTTGCCGCCGCGGTGGCGGACGGTCCGCCGGCGGGCACCGCCGTCTCGCCCTCTAGTTGCCGGCACAACGCGACCACGCCTTCGCGCGCATGCTCGGCCAGCGCACGGCGCCCGCCGTCGTCCGCCTGAAGCGGCTGGCCGAACGCGATCTGCGCGATGATTGGCGGCGAGTGCAGGATCGCGTCGAGCGTCTGCAGCAGCGTCAAGTCGCCGATATAGGCCGGCGCGACGGTACGCTCGCCGGTGGCGGCGTCGCAATAACGCAGCGCCACCGGCAGCACTGGCAGGCCCGCAGAGATTGGCGCCTGCATCAGGTTGGCGTGGAACGGCAGCACGTCGGCGCCATCGGTGGTGGTGCCTTCCGCAAACACGCAGACGCGATCGCCCTGCAGCATGCAGTCGGTGATGTCGTGCAGCACGCGGTGCGCGTCGCGCTTGCGGCCGCGTTCGATGAACAGCGTGCCGGTCTGCTCGCACAGCCAGCCGATCAGCGGCCAGTCGCGGATCTCCGACTTGGCGACGAAGCGGGACGGCTCCCAGCTGTGCATCACGAAGATATCGAGCCAGGAGATATGGTTGGCGACGATCATGGCGCCGCGCCCGGTCGCCGGAACGGCACCGATCAGTTCGATGTCGACGCCGCAGATGCGCAGCAGCCGGCGCGACCAGCGGCGGATATGCCATTGGCGAGATGTCTTGCCGAGCCAAGGGAACAGGACCGCGCAGGTCAGCAGGCCGCGCAGCAGGTGCAGGCAGAGGGCGAGCTTGCGCAGGGCGATCATGGGATCGATGGAAATAGCAGGCGTCGGAACCGTGGCGGCGGGTCAAGGGCTGCTGCCCTCTCCCCCGCCCCTCTCCCGCAAGCGGGCGAGGGAAGTGTCGGTCTGCCAGGGCCGACGCCGAGCCTCGGGATCAGCGGGCGGCCACCGCCTCGCCGTTGCGCGGCTGGCCGGCCAGCTCGTAGACCAGCTGGCCGCCGACCAGCGTGGCCGTGACCCGGCCGCGCATCTCGTAGCCGAGCCACGGCGAGTTCTTGCCCTGGCTCTTCAGCGAGCGGCGCTCGACCTTCCACACGGCATTCGGATCGAACAGGCAGACGTCGGCCGCGCCGCCGACCGCGAGCCGGCCGGCCGGCAGGCCGATCACGCGTGCCGGCTCGCTGGTGATGCGGCCCAGCGCCTTGACCAGCGGCACCTTGTGTTCGTCGGCCCAGCGCAGCGTCAGCGGCAGCAGCAGTTCGAGCCCGGTCGCGCCCGGCGTGGCTTCGGCGAATGGCAGCAACTTCTCGTCGTCGTCGACCGGCGTGTGGTCTGAGCACAGCGCGTCGATGGTGCCGTCGGCCAGGGCGGCGACGATGGCGTCGCGATCGCGCCCGCTGCGCAGCGGCGGCGAGAAGCGCATCTGCGAATTGAAATAGCCGATGTCCATGTCGGTCAGCGCGACGTGGTGGATGTTGACGTCGCAGGTGACCGGCAGCCCCTCGCGCTTGGCCTGCCGCACCAGTTCCAGGCCCGCCGCCGACGACAGCCGGCACAGGTGGACGCGCGCGCCGGTGGAGCGCATCAGCTCGAAGATCGTATGCAGCCGCACGGTCTCCGCGATCACCGAGACGCCCGACAGCCCGAGCCGCGACGCGACCGCGCCGCTGGCCGCGACGCCGCCGCCCAGGTACGGGTCTTCGGGCCGCAGCCAGACCGTGAAGCCGAAGGTCTGCGCGTACTGCAACGCGCGCAGCAGCACCTGGGTGTTGAGGATCGGCGCCTCGGCCTGCGAGAAGCCGACGCAGCCGGCTTCGGTCAGCTGCGACATCTCGGTCAGCACCTCGCCCTTCAGCCCCAGCGTCAGCGCACCGAGCGGGTACACATGGGTCTGGTTCAGCGTGCGGGCGCGGTACTTCAGCATCTCGACCAAGCCCGGCTCGTCGAGCACCGGGTCGGTATCGGGCGGGCACACCAGGCTGGTGACGCCGCCGGCGGTGGCCGCGGCCACTTCGGATTCGAGCGTGGCCTTGTATTCGTAGCCCGGCTCGCGCAGCCGGGCCGACAGGTCGACCAGGCCCGGGCAGACGATCAGTCCGCTGGCGTCGATGGTCTTGTTGGCCTGGAAGTCGGCCGGCGCGCTGCCGATGCCGACGATCTTGCCGGCGGCCAGGAACAGGTCCTGCTGGGCATCGATATTGCCGGCCGGGTCGATCAGGCGGCCACCCTTGATGTGGATCTTCATATCGTGTCGCTTGCTATCGCTTGCCATTGCGGCTTGTTTTGGTGCCTGGCGACCGTCACGAGGCCGACGATTGCCCGGTGGATCGCGCTTCAGTCATTCAGTCGTTGTTGCCGGCGACGATGCCCATCACCGCCATCCGCACCGCGATGCCGAAGGTGACCTGGTTCAGGATCACCGACTGCGGACCGTCGGCCACGGCCGAATCGATTTCGACGCCGCGGTTCATTGGCCCGGGGTGCATCACGATCGCGTCGGGCTTGGCCAGGGCCAGACGTTCGGGCGTCAGGCCGAAGGCCTTGAAGTATTCCTGCGCCGACGGCAGCAGCGCGCCGCTCATGCGCTCGTTCTGCAGCCGCAGCATGATGATCACGTCGACGCCCTTGAGCCCCTCTTCCATGTTGTGGAAGACGCGCACGCCCATCTGCTCCAGCCCCGACGGCAGCAGCGTGCGCGGACCGATCGCGCGCACCTCGGGCACGCCGAGCGTGGTCAGCGCGTGGATGTCCGAGCGCGCCACCCGCGAGTGCAGGATGTCGCCGACGATCGCCACGGTCAGCCCGGTGAAGTCCTGCTTGTAATGCCGGATCGTGTACATGTCCAGCAGGCCCTGCGTCGGGTGCGCATGGCGGCCGTCGCCGGCGTTGATCACGTGCACGTGCGGGGCGACGTGCTCGGCGATCAGGTAGGGCGCGCCCGAGCTGGCATGCCGCACCACGAACATGTCGGCCGACATCGCCGACAGGTTGTTGATGGTGTCGAGCAGCGATTCGCCCTTGCTGGTCGACGAGGCATTGATGTTCAGGTTCAGCACGTCCGCGGACAACCGCTTGGCGGCGATCTCGAAGGTGGTGCGGGTGCGCGTGGAGTTCTCGAAGAACAGGTTGAACACGCTCTTGCCGCGCAGCAGCGGCACCTTCTTGACGTCGCGGTCGGAGTCCGACAGCGACACGAACTGGCTGGCCGTGTCGAGGATGTGCGTGATCATGTCGCGCGACAGCCCCTCGATGGACAGCAGATGCTTGAGCTCGCCGTTCCTGGTGAGCTGCGGGTTGCGGAACGTCTTGGTCATGGGTGAGGCGTGGGCGGGTGCGGTTTGGCTCGGTACGGGTGCGCGGGTGCTGGTACTTGTGCTGGTGCTTGCCTTGGCTCGGGCTTGTGTGCTCGTTCTCTACTGCGGTAATGCGTGCCGGTCAGCCGGCGGCGGAATCGTGGTTGCCGTTCAGCGTTTCGGTGGCAAAGGAAAAACGGATGCCGGCCCCCTCGCCTTCGCGCGACAACACCAGGTTCGTGCCGCGCGGCAGCGTGATCCGCTCGCCGACGAAGTCCGCCCCGATCGGCAGCTCGCGGCCGCCGCGATCGACCAGCGTGGCCAGCGCGACGCGCGCGGGCCGGCCGTAGTCGAACAGTTCGTTGACCGCGGCGCGGATGGTGCGGCCGGTGGCCAGCACATCGTCGATCAGCAGCACATGGCTGTCCTGCACGGAAAACGGCAGCGTGCTCGGTTGCGCCTGGCTGTGCAGGCCCTTCTTCGCGTAATCGTCGCGGTGGAAGGCCACATTGATCACGCCATAATGCGGCAGCTGCAGATCGGCCGCCAGCCGCTCGGCGATCCACGCGCCACCCGAATAGATGCCGGCGATCGACCAGGGCGCGCCGCCCGAGGCAGAGCCCGAGGCCGAGCCCGATGCCGCGGACAGCATCCCTTGCACGTGGTCGCGCAGCGCGCGGTAGAGCGCCTCGGCGTCGAGGGTGACGTTGGAAATCATAGCGGGAGTTGGTCGAAATACTGTTGCAGGATGATGCGGGCGGCTTCGTGATCGAGCGCCCCCGGCCTGGCGCCGGCGGCCTGGGCCTCCAGCGAGCTGTAGCGCTCGTCGACCCAGGTCACCGGCAGATTGAAGCGGCCATTGAGCTGATTGCCGAAGCGACGCGCCAGCTTGGTCGCGGGCTGTTCGCCGCCTTCCGGGGTCAGCGGCAGGCCCACCACCAGATGCACCGGCGCCCACTCGGCAATCAGCGCGGCGACGGCCTCGAAGCGCCCTTCGACGGTGATGTTCGGCAGGATGGTCAGCGGCCGCGCCTCGCGCGTGATGAAGTTGCCCAGCGCCACGCCGATCTTGCGCTCGCCGTAGTCGAAACCCAATACGGTGCCGTCGGTTGGCACGGCAGACACGGGCGCGCCTTGCGGCGCCGGCTTGTGGAGCGGCGTGGCCGCGTCCGCGCTAGGCATGCCCCGCCTCGCCGGAGAGCATGGTGATGTCGATGCCCAAAAGGCGAATGGCGGCGGCGAAGCGTTCCTCGGGAGGCACGCTGAACACGATCTCGGGGTCGGCCTGCACGGTCAGCCAGCCGTTGCGGCTCAGCTCTTCCTCCAGCTGGCCTGCGCCCCAGCCGGCATAGCCCAGCGTCAGCAGGAAGCGATGCGGGCCGCTGCCGTTGGCGACGGCCTCGAGCACATCCTTGGAGGTGGTCATCTCCAGGCCGCCGGGCACCGTCAGCGACGACACATAGACGCCGACCGGGTCGTGCAGCACGAAGCCGCGCTCGGTCTGCACCGGGCCGCCGAAATAGACGGGTTGTTGCGCAACGGGCTGGATTTCGAGCTTGAGATCGATCTTGTCGAACAACGTGGCCATGTCGATGTCGATCGGCCGGTTGATCACCAGGCCGAGCGCGCCACGCTCGTTGTGTTCGCAGATGTAGACGACGGCGCCGGTAAAAGTCGGATCCGCCATGCCGGGCATGGCGATCAGGAATTGATTCGTCAGATTGATGGGGGCTGCGGACGTCGCCATGCGTTGCATTTTATCAAATCAGCGCCAATGTTCCGGAAAAGATTCCCTCGTCCGGGCCCGCGCAGGGAGCTGGACGGTGCGCGCCGCCCCACAGCCGTTGCGCCGCAGCATCGCGGCCGCGGTTGGCCCCCGCCTCAGTCCTTGCGCGCCAGTTCGGCCAGATCCGCCGGCGTCAGCCAGCGCCATTCGCCGGGCGCCAGCGCCGGGTCCAGCGCCAGTCCGCCGATGCGGCTGCGGTGCAGCGCGGCGACATGGTTGCCGGCCGCGGCGACCATCCGCTTGACCTGATGATACTTGCCTTCGGCCAGCGTCAGCCGCAGCGCGCGTTCGCCGACGATCTCGCAGGCCAGCGCGGCAATCGGGGCCGGTTCGTCCTCCAATTGCACGCCTTCGCGCAGCGCCGCGGCCTGGGCCTCGGTGACCGGCTCGGCCGTCGTCACCTCGTAGATCTTGGGCACCTTGCGCTTGGGCGAGGTCTGCGCGTGGATGAACTGGCCGTCGTCACTGAGCAGCAGCAGCCCGGTGGTGTCCTGGTCGAGCCGGCCGACCGCCTGCACGCCGCGCTCGCGCAGCGGCACCGGCAGCAGCGTGTAGACGCTGGGATGATGCAGCGGCCGCTGCGAGCATTCGTATCCGGTCGGCTTGTGCAGCATCAGATAGGCCTTGTCGTGGCAGACCCAGTCCTCGCCATCGACGGTCAGCCGCAGCCCTTCGAGCACGAATTCGGCGCGCGGGTCCTCGCACAGCTCGCCCTCGACCTCGACCATGCCGGCCGCCACCAGATCCCCGCAATAGCGGCGCGTGCCGAAGCCCTGCGATTGCAGGATGCGGTCGAGCGGCGTGGTCTTGGGCGGTTTGGCGGTCTTCGCGTTCATCGGCGGTAAGGAGGGAGTGAGGGAGTGAAGGGAGTCAGGGCGGTCAGGGGCGAAGCGGCGCGTTGCAGGGGAATGGCGCAGGGGGTCATGCTACGGTAAACGATCGCGCGACCGGCGGCGCGGTGCTCACGGAGAATCGAGCTTGAACCCATCCCCCCATCGCGAACCGTACCGCGTCGGCCGTTCGTTCGCCCGCGCGCTGGTCTGGTTTCGCCGCGACCTGCGCGTGGACGACCACGCGGCGCTGCATTATGCCCTCAAGCATGCCCGCCAGGTGTGGTGCGTGTTCGTATTCGATCGGGAAATCCTCGACCCGCTGCTGGCGCGCAGCTTGGCGCGCGGCAAGGCCAGCGATCGTCGCGTGGCCTTCATCCTCGCCTCGCTGGCCCCGCTGGACGCCGCCTTGCGCAAGGCCGGCGGCGGCCTGATCGTGCTGCACGCCGCGGCCCGCACGGCGATCCCCGCGCTCGCCCGCGAACTCGGCGCGCAGGCCGTCTTCGCCAACCATGACTACGAGCCCGCGGCCATCGACCGCGACCGCGCCGTGGCGAACGCACTGGCGGCCGATGCGCGCGTCTATTTCAGCTTCAAGGATCAGGTCGTATTCGAGCGCGACGAGATCCTGAACGGCCAGGGCAAGCCCTTTTCGGTCTTCACGCCGTACAAGAACGCATGGCTGAAGGCGTTGCAGCCCTTCGATCTGCGGCCCTACCCGGTCGCGCCCTATCTGCCTGCGCTGGCGCCGCTGCCCGCGGCGCACGACCGGCCGCTGCCGACACTGGACGCGCTCGGCTTCGCCCCGGCCGAGCCGGAGGCAGTGCCGCTCGCGCCGGGCAGTCCGGGCGCGCACGCGCTGTTCGATGCCTTCCTCGACCGGCTGGGCGACTATGCGCGCCGGCGCGATTTCCCCGCCGTGCGCGGGCCCAGCTATCTGTCGGTGCATCTGCGCTTCGGCACCATCTCGATCCGCACGCTGGCGCGCGCGGCGCATGCGGCCATGCTGCAGGGCGGTGCCGACGCCAACGGCGCGGCGACTTGGCTGTCGGAACTGATCTGGCGCGATTTCTATTTCATGGTGCTGCACCACCGGCCGGACCTGGCCGATGGCCGCTCGTACCACGCCGCCTATGACGCGATCCGCTGGCGCACCGGGCCCGTTGCGGAGCAGTACTTCGCCGCATGGCGCGAGGCGCGGACCGGCTATCCGCTGATCGATGCGGCGATGCTTCAGCTGCGCCAGAGCGGCTATATGCACAACCGCCTGCGCATGGTCAGCGCCAGCTTCCTGGTCAAGGATCTGGGCATCGACTGGCGCCGCGGCGAAGCGGTGTTCGCCGACCTGCTGAACGACTACGACTTCGCGGCAAACAATGGCGGCTGGCAATGGGCCGCATCGACGGGATGCGATGCGCAGCCGTGGTTCCGGATCTTCAATCCCGTTACGCAGTCGCGCAAGTTCGACCCGGAGGGCGCTTTCATCCGGCGCTATCTGCCGCAGCTGGCCGCGCTGCCGGACAAATATCTGCACGCGCCGTGGACCGCGCCGGAAGCGGTGCTGGCGGCGGCGGGAATCACGCTGGGGAAGGACTATCCGCGCCCGGTCGTGCAGCACGACCTGGCGCGGCAGGAAACGCTGGAGCGGTATGCGGTGGTGAAGGCGGGAGTGGGAGCGCCCGCGGCAGCGGCCGCGAGCGAGCGATCGGGATAGCAGCCACCTTGCGCTCTCCCCGGCCCCGCTCACGCGCGCGGGAGAGGGAGCAAACCACGGCTGCCCGGGTATTCGCGTGACGCGACCAGCCCTGTTACTCCTCAGCCGTGTCAGGCCCCAAGGCGTGTTACGCCCTCAGGCTGGGGTACGCCACCAGCAGTGCCACACCACCAGCGGTGTTACACCACCCGCGGTGTCACACCACCAGCAAGCGTTACGCCGCCAGCAGCGCGCTTTCCCGATAATGCCGCTGCGCGTCCTCCGGCCGTTCGGTCTGCTCGAACAGCCGCGCCAGCGCCAGATGCGCGCGCACGCGCAGGCGGCGCTGTTCCTCGCTGGTGGCGTACTTCAGCGCGCGCTCGAAATTGGACTGCGCCTTGCCCCACAGCTGTTCGCCCAGGCAAAGCACGCCCAGCGTGAAATGCAGCTCGGCATCGTTCGGATGCTGGGCCAGCCATTTCTCGGCCTGCTGGATCTGCGGCAGCGCCTGGCCGGGCTCGGCGCAGTCGGCGTAGCGCAGTACCAGCCGGCTGTCCCAGTTGACCTTCAACGCGTCCTCGACGATCCGGCGCGCTTCCTGCTGGCGGCCCAGCGCCGAGAAATAGCGCGCGGCCGGCTCGGCGATGCGGGCGGCGCGGCGCTCGTCGTTCGACAGCGAACGCCAGAAGTCCTGCAACGCGTCGGCGTCGTGGCGGCGTTCCTCCAGCATGGCCTCGCAGGCCAGCTGCTTCAGACGCAGTGCCAGCACCGGATGCAGCGCGTTGCGCTTCTCCAGCGAACGCGCGAGCCGCAGCACCTCGCTCCAGTTCTTCAGATGCTGATGCGCACGCAGCGCGATCCGTTGCACATGGATCTGCCGCCCGCCCTGCGCCTGCAGCTGGGCGATGGTTTCCAGCGCGCCATCGGCATCGCGCGCGTCGACCAGCATCTCGGCCAGCGACACCAGCCGGGCCTGCTCGCGCTCGGGTGCGGTGACCTGGGCCAGCCAGCCGTCGCGCCGATCGGCCTCCTGCATCTGGTGCGCGGCGCGGGCGCCGATCAGCGCCGCGGTCTGCGCCTGCTCGGGCCAGACCTGGGCCTCGCGCGCGGTGCGCTCGGCGCGGGCGAAGCGGCCGGCGAACAGGTTCTCGATCGCCTCGCGCAACGCGGCCTGGGCCTTCAGCATGCGGTTGCGCTCGCGATAGGCCGCGGCGCGCCGGGGCATCTCGGACAGATGCCGGATCGCCGACAGCACGGTCCAGGCTATGAAGAACAGCAGCAACAGCAGCGCCAGCGCCAGATTGAGCGACAGCTCGACCCGATACGGCGGGTAGAACAGCACCACATTGCTTTGATTGAACTGCGTGAACAGCGCCAGCCCGACGGCGCCGCCAAACAGGATCGCCACCCAGAATAGAAGTCGCATGCGCTACTCCTTCTTCAGGGAACGCAGCGCGCCGAGGCTGTCGGACATCGTCGGCAGCTGCACGGCCACCGCGCCGGCCTGCGCCTGCTTCAGCAGGGTCTGCACGGCCTGCACGCGGCGGCTCTTGGTATCGAAATAGCGTTCGATCATGCCGTGCGCCGCGGCCAGATCGTTGCGGAACACCTGCTCATTGCGCGACAGCAGCGCGAGCCGCGCGTTGAGCAGCCGCAGCTTGACGTTCTCGCGCAGGAACCAGCCCTGGTCGCCGGTCAGCAGCAGCGCCTCGGTATCGTCGACCCGGCGCACGCGGATCACGCGCATCAGCTCGTCGCGCACGGTACCCCAGACGCCGGCGAACCACTGCGTCACGCGATTGCCGGTGCCGTCGCCATTGCCTGCGGCAACGGCCGAGGCCGCGCCGGGCTGGGACGCGGCCGCCGTGCCGCGCGGCGTGCCTTCGCTGCGTTCGAGCATCCGTTCGCTCGACAGCAGCGGCAAGGCGTCGATCTGGTTGATGGCTTCGTCGAGCTTGATGGCGGCGCCGGTCAGGTCGGTGTCGGGCATCGCCTTGAGCCGGCCGATGTCGCGCGCGATCGCCCGGCGCAGCTGGTTGTATTCGGGCTTGTCGGAGCGGGCCAGGCGAACGTCGGCGCTCTGCAGCGCCGACAGCGCGACCTGCACGTTGCCGGTCAGTTGCAGTTGCTGGCCGGCGTTGGTCAGCAGCTGCTGGATCTCGGCGATCTCCCAGTCGTCGCGGTTGCGCATCAGGTCCTGGTAGACCTGCTCGAGCGTGGCCTGCTTGTCGCGGGTCTCGCCGACCTGGGCCTCCAGCGCGCCGACCTTCGCCTGCATTTCCTTGACGGTGGTCTGCGCCTCGCGGGTCAGCACGCGAGACTCCTGTACCAGCGCGTCGTTGTTCTGCTGGCGGCGCGCCAGTTCCTCGGTCAGCCGGTCGACCCGTTGCTGCAGCCACCAGAACGCGCCGCCGGCGACCAGCACGAAGATCGCCAGCAGCAGCCAGGCCAGGGCGCCGCGGCCCCGTGAAGCGGGCCGCTCGCCGGGCGAGGCGCCAGCGGGCGTCGGGCCGGGCGGCATGCCGGCCGGTGGAGAAGAGGAGGAAGCGGTGGAGGTTTGCTGTTGCGTCACGCGATCGACCTTCGTTGACGTGGATTGCGGTGATTCGGTGGGCGGGATTGGGGGCGGCGCGGCGGGCGGGCTCGCCGGTGCCGCCGATGCGGCGAGCGATGGCGCCTGCCGATGCGTTGCGGGTCCCGGCGCCGGAGCCGGCGCGGTCGAAGCGGCCGCGGGGACGGGCGCGGCAGTCGGGCCAGGCTCCGACTGCGAGACCGACGGCGACATCGATGGCGGCACAGGTTGCGATACCGCGGGCGACGCCAATTCCGACGCCGGTTGCGACGCCGGTTGCGACGCCGGTTGCGACGCCGGTTGCGACGCCGATTGCGACGCCGGCTGTGAAGCCGATTGCGCCGTCGCCTGCAATTGACTCCGATACGGCTCCGCCCAACGCAGGCAGGCCGCCCGCAGGCCCTCGTCCCCCGGCGCGGCCAGCAGCACGCGCGTGAAGCCCAGGGCCGCCGCCTGCTCGGCAATTCTCGCATGCGGGGCAATGCACTGCACCTCGCGCAGCGCGGCGTCTTCCTGCGGCGACAGGTTGTCGCGCACCAGCTGGTCGAGGTTGCGCACGGCTTCGGAACTGGTCAGCAGCCACGCCTGCGGCGCCGCGCCCGGCTTCAGGCCGTCACGCACGGCCTGCCATTGCATCGAGCCCGGCACGGGCATCGTGCGTCGATAGGCCTCGACCGCCAGCACGGTGGCACCGGCCTCGCGCAGCTTGTCGCCGAGCCAGTCGCGGCCGCCGTTGCCGCGGACGATCAGCACCTCGCGGCCGGCCAGCGCCGGCACGTCGAGCTGCGCCCACAGCGCCTCGGAATCGAAACGCGCCTCGGCAGGATCGATGTCGGCTGCGGCGCCATCGGCGCCGGCCGGCGAGATCACGCGGTGGCGCGGCGCGGCGATGCCGCGCTCTGCAAGCGCCGCCACGCTGGCGGGCCCGACCACCGCGACCGGCACCGATTCCGGCCAGGCCGCGGCGCCGCCCTGCGCCAGCGCGAGCGCATCGAGCGCATAGGCAATCGCGTTGGGGCTGACGAACACGACCAGCGCGAACTCCGGCAGCCGCGCCAGCGCCGCGCGCAGCGGGCCGTCATCGGCCGCGGGCCCGATCGCCAGCAGCGGAAAGCTCAGTACGTCCAGACCCGCGGCCTGCAGCGCCTCGGTCAGTTGCCGGGACTGCCCGGCGGGTCGTGTGACAACGACGGTCGGGCGGGGCATCGCTTCCCCTCAGTGGCCGCCGGGGCCCGCCGGCGCGCCGTCGTTCCGCAGCGCGACGGCCAGCAGCGCATCGGCGCCCTGGGCCAGCAGCGCGTCGGCGACGGCGTTGCCCAGCGCTTCGGCATCGGCGGCGCTGCCGACTTCGGCCGCGCGCTGCGCATGCACGCTGCGGGAGCCGTCGGGCGTGGCGACGAAGGCGTCCAGTTGGAGGCGGCTGCCATCCCGGCTGCCATCCCCGCTGCTATTCCAATAAGCATGGGCGGCCAGCGGCACCTGGCAGGAGCCGCCGAGCCGGCGCGATACCGCGCGTTCGGCGCCGACCGCCAGCGCGGTGGGAACATGATTGAGCGGTGCCAGCCAGGCGGCCAGCTCGGGCCGATCCGAGCGGATCTCGATGCCGAGCGCGCCCTGCCCGGCCGCCGGCAGCGACGTCGCCGGGTCCAGCAGCGCGCGGATGCGATCGGCCAGGCCCAGACGCTTCAGGCCGGCCGCGGCCAGGATGATCGCGCCGTAGTCTCCGCGATCGAGCTTGGCCAGCCGGGTATCGAGATTGCCGCGCAGCGGCCGTACCACCAGATGCGGATAGCGGCTGCGCAGCGCGGCCTCGCGGCGCAGGCTCGAGGTGCCGACCACGGTGCCGGGCGGCATCTCGTGGAGCGAGGCGAAGCGCGTCGACACCAGCGCATCGCGCGGATCTTCACGCTCCATCACGGCGGCCAGCGCGAAGCCCTCGGGCAGCTCCATCGGCACGTCCTTCAGCGAATGCACCGCCAGGTCGGCCCGGCCCTCGGCCATCGCCACTTCCAGCTCCTTGACGAACAGGCCCTTGCCGCCGACCTTGGAGAGGCTTCGGTCCAGGATCTGGTCGCCCCGGGTAGTCATACCCAGAATGGACACATCGCACGCGGGA
Organism: Cupriavidus sp. DB3; assembly: GCF_020418465.1. Lineage (NCBI taxonomy): Bacteria > Pseudomonadati > Pseudomonadota > Betaproteobacteria > Burkholderiales > Burkholderiaceae > Cupriavidus > Cupriavidus sp. DB3. The sequence continues at coordinate 394,065 of NZ_JAIZPL010000005.1, forward strand.
TAGTATTGTTGCAACGCAGCACGCACATATTCGGCCTGCCACATGGCCAGTCGGCTTTCGCGTGACGCGATCACGAGCCTGCCCGGCGCGGCGGATGAGGATGCGGAAGGGACGGAAGCTTGCATGCCGCGAATGGTAGCACGCACCCCCTGCCGCTCCGGCCGCCGCCCCGGACGCTGGCGGCGTGGCGCCCGAAGGCCGAAGAGCCGGGGCAACAGCGGGTCCGGCAGGCGATCGGAACGATCGGAAACACCAGCCACATCAGAACCAAACGCAGAGGAGATTGCATGACGCAGCCAGCTGCGCGCCCGGCCGGCCGCCGGATCCGCGCTGTCCGAGGCCGATCGGAAACCGCCGGGAACGAGCCGAATCGGCCGGCCGAGCCCGGGACGCCCGGCGCTTCGCCCGACAACGCCGAGAACGGGGAATCGGCCCAGGCGGCACCCTCCACCGCCCGTTCGGCCCCTTCCGCGCCTTCGGCTCGAACGGCCCGCCGCGCCGCCGCAAAACCGGCCTCCCACCTCGAAGTGGTGCCGGCCGCACCGGCACGCAAGGCGGCCAGCGACAAGGACCTGCCGCTGCGCGAGGACATCCGCTTCCTGGGCCGCCTGCTCGGCGACGTGCTGCGCGAGCAGGAAGGCGAGGCAGCCTTCCAGGTCGTGGAAACCATCCGCCAGACCGCGGTGCGCTTCCGCCGCGAGAACGACCGCGCCGCTGCTGCGGAACTGGACCGCCTGCTCAAGCGGCTGTCGCGCGACCAGACCAACCAGGTGGTGCGCGCCTTCAGCTACTTCTCGCATCTGGCCAATATCGCCGAAGACCAGCACCACAACCGCCGCCGGCGCGTCCATGCGCTGGCCGGCTCGCCGCCGCAGCCGGGCAGCATGGCCCGCGCGCTGCAGGCGATCGACGCCGCCGGGGTCACCGGCAAGCAGCTGCGCAAGTTCTTCGATGAAGCGCTGATCGTGCCGGTGCTGACCGCGCACCCGACCGAGGTCCAGCGCAAGAGCATCCTGGACGCCGAGCGCGAGATCGCCCGCCTGCTGGCCGAGCGCGACCTGCCGATGACCGCGCGCGAACTGGCGCACAACACTGCGCAGTTGCGCGCCAAGGTCACCACGCTGTGGCAGACCCGGATGCTGCGCAATACCCGGCTGATGGTGGTCGACGAGATCGAAAACGCGCTGTCGTACTACCGCACGACGTTCCTGCGCGGCATTCCGCAGCTGATGACCGAGCTGGAGGAGGACATCGCCGCGGTCTACCCGGCCTCGCGCCGCGCCAGGACCGAGCCCGGCCCGCTGCCGCCCTTCTTCCAGATGGGCTCGTGGATCGGCGGCGATCGCGACGGCAATCCCAACGTCACCGCCGACACGCTGGAGCACGCGGCCTGCCAGCAGGCGCTGCTGATCCTCGAGTGGTATCTGGACGAGGTCCACGCGCTGGGCGCCGAGCTGTCGATGTCCACGCTGATGGTCGAGGCCAGCCCCGCGCTGCTGGCGCTGGCCGAGGCCTCGCCCGACCGCTCCGAGCACCGCGCCGACGAGCCGTACCGGCGGGCGCTGATCGGCATCTACGCGCGGCTGGCCGCGACCTGCCATGCGCTGACCGGCCGCGCGGCGCCGCGCCATCCGGTCGCCGACGCCGAGCCCTACGCCAGCGCGGAGGCCTTCGCCGCCGACATCGAAGTCGTCATCGATTCGCTGCGCGAGCACCACGGCGAGGCGCTGGCGCGTGCCCGCATCGATGCGCTGCACCGCGCGATCGGCGTGTTCGGCTTCCATCTGGCGTCGATCGACATGCGCCAGGTGTCCGACGTGCACGAGGCCGTGATCGCCGAGCTGTTCGCGGCCGCGGGCGTCGAGGCGGACTACGCCGCGCTGCCGGAGGAGCGCAAGCTCGAGCTGCTGCTGGCCGAGCTGCGCCAGCCGCGGCTGCTGACGCTGCCCTGGCATACCTATTCGGAGCAAACCCGCAGCGAGCTGCGCGTGCTGACGGCGGCCCGCGAGCTGCGCGCCCGCTACGGCGCCCGCGTGGCGCGCAACTACATCATCTCGCACACCGAGACGCTGTCGGACCTGGTCGAGGTCATGCTGCTGCAGAAGGAGACCGGCATGCTGCGCGGCACGCTGGGCAGCACGAGCGATCCGGCGCGCATGGAGCTGATGGTGATTCCGCTGTTCGAGACCATCGAGGACTTGCGCAACGCCAGCGGCATCATGCAGGCGCTGCTCGATCTGCCCGGCTTCGCCGCGGTGCTGGCGAACCAGGGCGGCGAGCAGGAGGTGATGCTCGGCTATTCGGATTCGAACAAGGACGGCGGCTTCCTGACCTCGAACTGGGAGCTGTACAAGGCGGAACTGGCGCTGGTGCAGCTGTTCGCGCAGCGCAAGATCAAGCTGCGGCTGTTCCACGGCCGCGGCGGCACGGTCGGACGCGGCGGCGGTCCGACCTACCAGGCCATCCTGTCGCAGCCGCCGGGCACGGTGAACGGCCAGATCCGGCTGACCGAGCAGGGCGAGATCATCAACAGCAAGTTCGCCAACGCCGAGATCGGGCGCCGCAACCTGGAAACGGTGATCGCCGCCACGCTGGAGGCGTCGCTGCTGCCGACGGCGAACGCGCCGAAAGACCTGGCGGCGTTCGAGAGCATCATGCAGAAGCTGTCGGACCGCGCCTTCGTCGCCTACCGGGACCTGGTCTACGAGACGCCGGGCTTCAAGGACTATTTCTTCGCGACCACGCCGATCACCGAGATCGCCGATCTGAACCTGGGTTCGCGCCCGGCCTCGCGCAAGCTGATGGACAAGAAGAACCGCCGCATCGAGGATCTGCGGGCGATTCCCTGGGGCTTCTCGTGGGGCCAGTGCCGCCTGCTGCTGCCGGGCTGGTTCGGCTTCGGCAGCGCCGTGCGCGCGCTGCTCGACGAGGCCGGTGACGACAAGGCCCGCAAGGCGTTGGTGGCGACGCTGCGACGCATGGTCAAGACGTGGCCGTTCTTCTCGACGCTGCTGTCCAACATGGACATGGTGCTGGCCAAGACAGACCTGGCGGTTGCCTCGCGCTACGCCCAGCTGTGCGAAGACGCGGCGCTGCGCAAGGCCGTGTTCAACCGGATCAGCACCGAGTGGCATCTGACCGGCGAGATGCTGGGACTGGTCACCGGCAAGCACGAGCGGCTGGCGGACAACCCGCTGCTGGCCCGCTCGATCAAGAACCGCTTCGCCTACCTGGACCCGCTGAACCACCTGCAGGTGGAACTGCTCAAGCGCTACCGGGCCGGCAAGGACGGCGACGACGTGCGCGTGCGGCGCGGCATCCATCTGACCATCAACGGGATTGCGGCGGGGCTGCGCAATACGGGTTGAGGGGCGGGGGCTGGAGGGTAGCCCGCTGCCCTCCAGCGCTGCCGTCAAGCCACGTGACGCGGCGCGGATGAATTCAGCGGCCGCACCGCCAGGCACAATCCCATCGCCTTCAGGATGGCAGTCAGGCTGCTCAGCGCCGGGTTTCCCTTTGGCGAGAGCGTGCGGTAAAGCTGGGTGGGATTGAGGTCGGCCTGCTCCGCTACCGCCTGCACGCCGCCGAACGCCTGCGCCAGTTGCCGCAGCACCGTCAGCAATTCGCCTTGGTCGCCATGTTCGAGAATGCCGTTGATGACATCGAGCGCGAGCGCCGGATCGCTGCGGTACAGCTCGGCCATCGCCTCGTCATGCGGTCTGCTTCTCATCGTCGCCTCGTTGTTGCCAGTCTTGCCAATAAGATACCGCTCGATCGATATCGCCCTGCTGAGTGCGCTTGTCGCCCCCGCATAGCAGCACCACGACGCGCTGTCCGTGCAACGCGTAGTACACCCGATAACCGGGCCCCACGTCGATGCGCAGCTCGCACACCCCTTCGCGGCAGTACCTGTAGTCGCCAAAATTGGCTTGCTCCATGCGAGCCACGCGACGAATCACCGCGACTTTGGCCTCGCGGTCGCGCAAGCGGCTCAGCCACTCCATGAAGAGATCCCGCTGTCCGTCGGCCGTGACATAGTGTTCGATCAAGTAGCGGGTCATTTTCGTTTAAAGACGAATTGGGGTCAACCGAATTTTCGGAGGGAAAGGGACGCCTTACGTCTCGTTGCGGCCGCATGTCGTGGTCGCCATGTCTCGGCGGCTGGGCCTTCGGTGGCGGCGTGCTGCCGCGTTGGAATGGACGCTCGAGCGTAGGCTCGGCGGCACGGTGAAAGTGTTCCCGTCCGTCAACGGTGCCCGGCAACGATATAATTGCCGCTTTTCCTATCCTCCTTTCCGTTGCCCGGCACGCCTCGGTGCGTGGGCACTGTCCAGTTCCCTACCGCCATGACCTCCCAACTTGCCAAGAAAGGCGAAGCCTGGTCCGCCCGCTTCTCCGAACCGATGTCCGACCTGGTGAAGCGCTACACCGCTTCGGTGTTCTTCGACAAGCGCCTCGGGCTGTTCGATATCCAGGGCTCGCTGGCGCATGCGGCGATGCTGGCCCGGCAGGGCATCATCAGCGACGCCGACCGCGCCGAGATCGAGCGCGGCATGGCGCAGATCCGCGGCGAAATCGAGGCCGGCAGCTTCGAATGGAAGCTGGACCTGGAAGACGTTCACCTGAATATCGAGGCGCGGCTGACCGCGCTGGTCGGCGATGCCGGCAAGCGGCTGCATACCGGCCGCTCGCGCAACGACCAGGTGGCCACCGACATCCGCCTGTGGCTGCGCAGCGAGATCGACAACATCGTCGGCCTGCTGGGCGACCTGCGCCACGCGCTGCTCGATCTGGCCGAGCAGCACGCCGACACGATCCTGCCGGGCTTCACGCACCTGCAGGTCGCGCAGCCGGTGACCTTCGGCCACCATCTGCTGGCCTACGTCGAGATGTTCACGCGCGATGCCGAGCGGATGCAGGACGCCCGCAAGCGCGTCAACCGCCTGCCGCTGGGCGCGGCCGCGCTGGCCGGCACCAGCTATCCGATCGACCGTGAATTCGTCGCCCAGCAGCTGGGCTTCGACGGCGTCTGCCGCAATTCGCTGGACGCCGTGTCGGACCGGGACTTCGCCATCGAATTCTGCGCGGCCTCGGCGCTGGTGATGACGCACGTGTCGCGCTTCTCGGAAGAGCTGGTGCTGTGGATGAGCCCGCGCGTCGGCTTCATCGATATCGCCGACCGCTTCTGCACCGGCAGCTCGATCATGCCGCAGAAGAAGAACCCGGACGTGCCCGAGCTGGCGCGCGGCAAGACGGGGCGCGTCAACGGCCACCTGATCGGCCTGCTGACGCTGATGAAGGGCCAGCCGCTGGCGTACAACAAGGACAACCAGGAAGACAAGGAGCCGCTGTTCGACACGGTCGATACCGTGGTCGACACGCTGCGCATCTTCGCGGACATGGTGCCGGGCATCACGGTCAAGCCGGAGGCGATGCGCGCCGCCGCGCTGCAGGGCTATGCGACCGCGACCGACCTGGCCGACTACCTGGTCAAGAAGGGCCTGCCCTTCCGTGACGCGCACGAGGCGGTCGCCCACGCCGTGCGCGCCTGCGACGCGCGCCAGTGCGATCTGGCCGACCTGACCGTGGCGGAGCTGCGCGAGGCCACCGGCCTGGGCGACAAGGCCGCCCTGATCGGCGACGATGTCCACGGCGTGCTGACCCTGGAAGGCTCGGTCGCCGCCCGCAACCATATCGGCGGCACCGCGCCGGACCAGGTGCGCGCCGCGATCGCGGCCGCGCGCAAGGCCGGCTGATCGATGACTTGGCTGATCGGCGGATCTGCCGATTCGCAGACCTGTTGATCCGCTGAGCTGACGATTTGCTGATTTGCTGATTTGCGGATCGGCTGCCGGTCCGCCGCGCACCATGGCGTCCCCGTTTCCCGCGGGGACGCTCCCCACCTTGGTGGGGAATCTCCCTCTCCCGCCTCTCCCCGCCTCTCCCTCCACCCGCCCTCTTCCGGTGCGGACTACGCAGACAACCACGCAGACAAAGTGACGAATTGGGGATTAACCCTAGCGATTTGCCGTGGGGTTCAACCGTAAACTGACGCGCCACCCCGGTTTTTCCCCATCCCTAGGACGTTCACATGTCTCTCCTCATGAGGATCTCACGGCTTATCGACGCCGTGAACGATGTCATCGGGAGGTGGGCGAAATGGCTGATCCTGCTGGCCGTACTGGTCTGCGCGGGCAACGCCATCATTCGCTACACCTTCAGCATCAGCTCCAACGCCTGGCTCGAAATGCAGTGGTACATGTTCGCCGCCGTGTTCCTGCTCGGCGCGCCGTACGCCCTGCGCAAGGACGAGCATGTGCGCATCGACGTGGTCGCCGGACGCTTCTCCGAGCGGACCCAGGTCTGGATCGACATCTTCGGCATCCTGCTGTTCCTGCTGCCGATCTCGCTGATCATCCTGTGGCTGTCGATCCCCTACTTCTGGCTGTCCTTCGTCGGCCATGAAATGTCGGGCAATGCCGGCGGCCTGATCCGCTGGCCGGCCAAGTTCCTGATCGTCGCCGGCTTCTTCCTGCTGATCCTGCAGGGCCTGTCCGAGCTGATCAAGCGCTTTGCCTACCTGAGGGGGGAACTGCCGTTCGAAGCCTTCCGCAAGCACGGCCACAGCCCCGCGGAAAACGCCGCCGCGCTGGCCGATGGCGGCCGCTCCGGTCCCCCGGCAACCCCGTAAGCGAGGCGCGCAATGACGCAATTCCTGATCCACAACATGGCGCCGATCATGTTCGGCTCCCTGGTGGTCTTCCTGCTGTCGGGCTTTCCGATCGCCTTCGCGCTGGCGGCCAACGGGCTGCTGTTCGCCTTCATCGGCATCGAGCTGGGCCTGCTGGCGCCCGAACTGCTGCAGGCGCTGCCGAGCCGGCTGTTCGGCATCATCGAGAACGACACGCTGCTGGCGATCCCGTTCTTCACCTTCATGGGGCTGATATTGGAGCGATCCGGCATGGCCGAGGATCTGCTCGATACCATCGGCCAGCTGTTCGGCCCGATCCGCGGCGGTCTGGCCTATGCCGTGATCTTCGTCGGCGCGCTGCTGGCGGCGACCACCGGCGTGGTGGCGGCCTCGGTGATCTCGATGGGGCTGATCTCGCTGCCCCTGATGCTCAAGTACAACTACGACAAGCGGCTGGCGACCGGCGTGATCGCCGCGTCGGGCACGCTGGCGCAGATCATCCCGCCCTCGCTGGTGCTGATCGTGCTGGCCGACCAGCTGGGCCGTTCCGTCGGCGACATGTACAAGGGCGCCTTCGTGCCCGGCATGGTGCTGACCGGCCTGTACATGCTGTACGTGCTGCTGATGACGCTGGTCAAGCCCGCCTCGGCGCCGGCCCTGCCGCTGGAGGCGCGCACCTTCCGCGAGCCCAGCGGCAAGAGCGGCTCGACCTCGGTGCTGGTGCTGACCGCGCTGGCCGTGGTGGTCGGCGTGGTGGTCGACCTGAACTACAACCCCGGCGGACCGCTGGACGAGCGGCTGGTGGTGTCGATCGGCGCGGCGATCTCGTTCGCCTTTGTGCTGGCGGTGATCAACCGCGTGCTCAAGCTCAATCTGCTGTCGCAGATGGCCGAGAAGGTGACCTTCGTGCTGATCCCGCCGCTGGCGCTGATCTTCCTGGTGCTGGGCACGATCTTCATCGGCGTGGCCACGCCGACGGAAGGCGGCGGCATGGGCGCCCTCGGTGCGCTGGTGCTGGCGCTGATCAAGGGCCGGCTGAACCTGGGCCTGACCAGGCAGGCGATGGAATCGACGCTGAAGCTGTCGGCCTTCGTGATCTTCATCCTGATCGGCGCCCGGGTGTTCTCGCTGACGTTCTACGGCGTCGACGGCCACCTGTGGGTCGAGCATCTGCTGACGGCGCTGCCCGGCGGCCAGACCGGCTTCCTGATCGCGGTCAACATCCTGTTCTTCCTGCTGGCCTTCTTCCTGGACTTCTTCGAGCTGGCCTTCATCCTGGTGCCGCTGGTCGGCCCGGTGGCGGACAAGCTGGGCATCGACCTGATCTGGTTCGGCGTGCTGCTGGCGGTCAACATGCAGACCTCGTTCATGCACCCGCCGTTCGGCTTCTCGCTGTTCTACCTGCGCTCGGTCGCGCCGCGCTCGGTCAAGACCTCGGACATCTACTGGGGCTCGGTGCCCTTCGTGGTGATCCAGCTGATCATGGTGGCGCTGATCATCATCTTCCCGGGCCTGGTCACCACGGACAAGGCGAAGGCGCAGGACCGCAGCATCACGCGCAGCCTGGACATCGACCTGGGCAAGCCCTCGCAGCCAGCACCGGGCGGCCCCGCTCCTTCCGGGCTGTCGGAGGCGCCCGAGGCGCCGACGCTGCCGGGCGGCGCGCAGCTCGAGACGCCAGGCGCGCCGGCCCAGTCGAACGACAGCGGCCCGGCGGCACCGGTGTTCGAGTTCGAGAAGAAGTAGTTGGAACCGGGATCGTTCGAGCCGAAATCTCTCAAGTCGAAACGCCCGAACGACGGCACCAGGAAAAAACGGCCGGCATCTACATGCCGGCCGTTTTTCTTTACCGCCCCGCCGCCGTCAAGCCGTCAAGCCGTCTGCTTCACGCAATCGACGAAATACACGCGCTTGCCGTCGATCTCCTCGGCCACCAGGCCGTGGATATCGGTCTCGAAGCCCGGGAACAGCTGGTTGAACTCGCGGGCGAACTTCAGGTACTGGACGATGGTCCGGTTGAAACGCTCGCCCGGGATCAGCAGCGGAATGCCCGGCGGGTACGGCGTCAGCAGGATCGCGGTGACGCGGCCCTCCAGATCGTCGACCGGCACCCGCTCGATCTCGCGGTGCGCCATCATCGCCCAGGCGTCCGACGGCTTCATCGCCGGCTCCATGTCCGACAGATACATCTCGGTGGTCACGCGCGCGACGTCGTTGGCCTTGTAGACGCTGTGGATGGCATCGCACAGGTCGCGCAGGCCCATCCGCTCGTACTGCGGGAAGCGCGCGACGAACTCCGGCAGCACGCGCCACAGCGGCTGGTTCTGGTCGTAGTCGTCCTTGAACTGCTGCAGCTCGGTCACCAGCGAGTTCCAGCGGCCCTTGGTGATGCCGATCGTGAACATGATGAAGAACGAGTACAGCCCGGTCTTCTCGATGATGATGCCGTGCTCGGCCAGGTACTTGGTGACGATCGCGGCCGGAATGCCGCGCTCGCTGAACTCACCATCGACATCGAGCCCCGGCGTGATGATGGTCGCCTTGATCGGGTCCAGCAGGTTGAAGCCGTCGGCGAGGTCGCCGAAGCCGTGCCAGCGGTCGTTGGCCTTCAGCATCCAGTCCTCGCGGTCGCCGATGCCGTCCTCGTTCAGATCTTCCGGACCCCAGACCTTGAACCACCAGTCGCCGTTGTTGCCGGCGTCGTAGTCCCCCTCGACCTTGCGCATCGCGCGGCGGAAGTCCAGCGCCTCCTGGATGCTCTCCTCGACCAGCGCGGTGCCGCCCGGCGCTTCCATCATCGCCGCGGCCACATCGCACGAGGCAATGATCGAATACTGCGGGCTGGTCGACGTATGCATCAGGTATGCCTCGTTGAAGCGGTAGCGGTCGAGCTTGCGCGTCTCCGAGTCCTGCACGAGGATCTGCGAGGCCTGCGACAGGCCCGCCAGCAGCTTGTGGGTCGACTGCGTGGCGAACACCAGCGCGTCCTTGCTGCGCGGACGATCGCGCCCGATCGCGTGCATGTTGCGATAGAAATCGTGGAACGCCGCGTGCGGCAGCCAGGCCTCGTCGAAATGCAGCGTGTCGATCTCGGCCGCCAGCATCTCCTTGATCTGCTCGGCGTTGTACAGCACGCCGTCGTAGGTGCCCTGCGTGATCGTCAGGATGCGCGGCTTCTGGTTCTTCGCCTGGCTGGCGAACGGATGCGCGGCGATCTTCTTGCGGATGGTCTCCGGGTCGAATTCGCTCTTCGGAATCGGACCGATGATGCCGTAGTGGTTGCGCGTCGGCATCAGGAACACCGGAATCGCGCCGGTCATCATGATCGCGTGCAGGATCGACTTGTGGCAGTTGCGGTCGACCACCACGATGTCGCCGGGCGCCACGTTGGCGTGCCACACCATCTTGTTCGACGTCGAGGTGCCGTTGGTGACGAAGAACATGTGGTCGGAGTTGAAGATCCGCGCGGCATTGCGCTCGGACGCCGCCACCGGTCCGGTGTGGTCCAGCAGCTGGCCCAGCTCGTCGACCGCGTTGCAGACGTCGGCGCGCAGCATGTTCTCGCCGAAGAACTGGTGGAACACCTGGCCGACCGGGCTCTTCAGGAAGGCGACGCCGCCCGAGTGCCCCGGGCAGTGCCACGAGTACGAACTGTCCTGCGCGTAGTCGATCAGCGCCTTGAAGAACGGCGGCGCCAGCGATTCGAGGTAGACCTTGGCTTCGCGGATGATATGCCGGGCCACGAACTCGGGCGTGTCCTCGAACATGTGGATGAAGCCGTGCAGCTCGCGCAGGATGTCGTTCGGGATATGGCGCGAGGTACGGGTCTCGCCGTACAGGAAGATCGGCAGGTTGGCATTGCGCCGGCGCACCTCGGTGACGAAGGCGCGCAGCTTCTCGATCGCCGCCGCTTCCGGCTCGTCGGTGCCGCTGGCGAACTCGTCGTCGTCGATCGACACGATGAAGGTCGAGGCGCGGCTGGACTGCTGCGCGAACGAGGTCAGGTCGCCATAGCTGGTCAGGCCCATCACCTCCATGCCCTCGGCCTCGATGGCCTGGGCCAGCGCACGGATGCCCGAGCCGGAGATGTTCTCGGAGCGGAAGTCTTCATCGATGATGATGACGGGGAAGCGGAATTTCATCGGGCGTCCTCGCGGAAAGGAGAGAGAGGCAAAAGGACTTGAGCCACATGGCCGCGTTCAGGCGCGCGGCGGCATGTGGCTCGGAGATTCATGCGGAGCGGTCGGGCCGCTCCGTCGGTCGTCGGCAATCGGGGGGTGGTGCGTTCCCGGGGCCATTGGCCCGCATTGTAGGGCAATCAGGTTTTCGGCAGCGTGACACCGTGCTGGCCCTGGTATTTGCCGCCACGGTCGCGGTACGAGGTCTCGCAGACTTCGTCGCTCTCGAAGAACAGCACCTGCGCGCAGCCCTCGCCGGCGTAGATCTTCGCGGGCAGCGGCGTGGTGTTCGAGAATTCCAGCGTCACGTAGCCCTCCCACTCGGGCTCGAACGGCGTCACGTTGACGATGATGCCGCAGCGCGCATAGGTGCTCTTGCCCAGGCAGATCGTCAGCACGCTGCGCGGAATGCGGAAATACTCGACGGTGCGGGCCAGCGCGAACGAGTTCGGCGGGATGATGCAGACATCGCCCTTGAAGTCGACGAACGACTTCTCGTCGAAGTTCTTCGGGTCGACGATGGTGCTGTTGATGTTGGTGAAGATCTTGAATTCGTCGGCGCAGCGGATGTCGTAGCCGTAGCTGGAGGTGCCATAGGAGACGATCTTGCGGCCATCCATTTCCCTGACCTGGCCCGGCTCGAACGGCTCGATCATGCCATGCTGCTCCGCCATGCGGCGGATCCACTTGTCGGATTTGATGCTCATAAGGTAGCGGTAAACGGGGGAAGCGCCGCGAAGTGGAACGCCGCAACGGGCGGCATGGCGCGCAATGGGCCGCATTGTACAACCAAAGCGCGGCCGGCCCGGCAAGGCAGGCCGGGGTATCGAAGTGCAAGCCGGAAGGACAGCGGACGCGAGAGCGGAAGGGAGCGCGCGAGGAGAGCGGCCTTACGCCACCGCGGCCTGCGGCTCGCTGTGGCGGAAGCGCTGGCGGCCCGTATAGAGCAGGAAATGCTTGCCGGTGCAGCGCGCGAACAGCGTCATGTTGACGCGCCTGGCCATCTGGTAGCCCATCTGCGTGACACCCGAGCGCGACAGCAGGAACGGGATGCCCATCTGCGCGCCCTTGATGACCATCTCCGAGGTCAGGCGGCCGGTGGTGTAGAACACCTTGTCGGCGCCGTCCATTCCCTCCAGCCACATCCGTCCGGCGATCGCGTCCACCGCGTTGTGGCGGCCCACGTCCTCGATGAACATCAGCAGCTCGCGCCCCTGGAACAGCGCGCAGCCGTGCACCGAGCCGGCCTGCTTGTAGACCGACTGCTGCAGCCGGATCGTATCGATGATGCTGTAGAGGGTCTGCTGGTCCAGCACCGCGTCGTCGGGCAGCCGGATCTGGTCGACCTCGTCGAGCAGCGAGCCGAATACCGTGCCCTGGCCGCAGCCGGTGGTGACGATCTTGCGCGCGGTGCGCTCCTCGATCCGGTCGACGCCGCCGCGCGTGGTCACCGCGGCCGACTCGGTCTCCCAGTCGACCTGGATCGCGGCGATGTCCTCGATCGATTCGACCAGGCGCTGGTTGCGCAGATAGCCCAGCACCAGCGCCTCCGGGGCGCCGCCCAGCGTCATCAGCGTGACCAGCTCGCGCTTGTCCAGGTAGACCGTCAGCGGCCGCTCGCCCGGCAGGAAGGCGGAGCGCACGCGGCCCTGCTCGTCGACCACCTCGACCTCCTCGATCAGCGGGACGGCGGCTTGGCTCAGTTCGGGACGCAGGGACATGGGTACGGGGAAATCGAAAACATCGAGGCGGGACCGGCGCCTGGCTGGCCCGCGTGGTGAGCCACGGCGGACCACGGCGCCGGCCGCGCCGGTCAGGTCAGGTCAGTCAGGACTTGACCACCACGCCGCAGGCGATGCGGCCGCCCGAATTGCCGGTGGGCTGGGTCTTGTAGTCGTCGGGGTCCTTGTGCACGACCACGGCACGGCCGACGATGCTGTTGGGGCCGGGCGCGACGGTCATGCTGGTCAGCTGGAAGCTTGCCCGCGCGCGGCCGTTGGCGTCGGCGGTCAGGTTCGGCATGTCGCCGACATGGTGGTCCGACGTATTGACGGAGCCGTGCGGCTTCCCGGTCGGGTTGAAATGGCCGCCGGCGCTCATCGCGTCGGGGGCCGAGCAGTCGCCCTTCTCGTGGACGTGGAAGCCATGCACCGAATTCGGCGGCAGGCCGGTCACGTCCGCCAGCACCATCACATGATCGCCATGCTGGGTGAAGGTGACGGTGCCCTGGGTATTGGTGCCGCTCTTGGCGGTCAGCGGGGCGACCGCGCGTTCCGCCGTCGCTCCGCCGCCCATCTTGTGTCCCAGATGCTCCATCTGCGAACACGCTGCCAACGCAGCGCTTGCCACCAGACCGAAAAGAATACGCTTCATGCCGAACCTCCTGTCACGGTGATGTCGAGCATGCATTGTAGCGCTCATCCCGGCCCTTTCCCCGACAACGCCGGTACGGCAGCGCTTACGCCTCGCCGGGCGCGGGCCGCCGTTCCGGCTGGCGGCGCGAAGGCGTGGAACGCTGCGCCGGGATCTTGCCCGAGCGGACGTCGTCGTACCAGTGCTCGTGGTGCTCCTTCGCCCAGGCCTCGTCGACATAGCCGTCGCGCATCGCGCGGTAGGCGCCTTCCATGCCGATCGTGCCCATGTAGATATGGCCGAACGCCATCGCCATCATCACGATCGCGGCGATCGAGTGGACGATATGGGCCAGCTGCATCGTGGTGCGGTAGTAGTCCAGGCCCGGCACGATCTTGTCGAGCACGAAGCCCGAGGCCGAGATCAGCAGCCCAAGGAAGAACACGCCGACCCAGAACCAGCCCTTCTCGCCGGCATTGAAGCGGCCGCTCGGCACATGCTTGCCGCTGGCGATGCCGCCCAGGCTGGTCAGCCAGCGGATGTCGTCGCGCGACGGCAGGTTGTCGCGCACGAAGATCACGAAGCCGACGATCAGCGACAGCGTGAAGACCGGTCCGACGATGTTGTGGACGTTCTTCAGCAGATAGGTCAGCCAGCCGAACAGCGTATGGCCCATGATCGGCAGCAGGAAATGCTTGCCGAACAGCATCACGATGCCCGACACCGCCAGCACCACGAAGGCGATCGCCATGGTCCAGTGGACGATGCGCTCCAGCGGCGTGAAGCGCTCGATCATGCGGCCCGTCGGCGCCGACTTCAGCGGAATGGTGCCGCGCCAGACGAAGAACGCCAGGATCACCGCCGGCACCAGCACCAGCAGCCAGCCGCCCCAGACCGTGATCACGCCATTGCGCAACAGCCGCCATTCCTGGCCGGTACGCAGGATCAGCACGCCGGCTTCCTTGTCGGGCAGGCTGCTGTAGTGGCGCTGGTCAGAGTTGATCTCGCGCCAGACCGGCGCGTTGTTGCCCGGCTGCGTCCGCGTGCGGCTCTGCTGCTCGCGCGCCTCGGCGGCGATGTCGCGCTCGGGCACGTCGAAGATGTTCTGCGAGGCGATGCCCGAGAACGGCTGCTGCGGATGCAGCGCGGGGTTGTTCGTGTCGGCATCGCTCGGCGCAGGTGTAGCGGCCGGGCTCTGGCCCTGCGCGGCGGCCTGTGCGGGCGCTTGCGCGGGCGTTGTCTGCGCCTGCGCCGCGCCGGCATGCAGCAGCGGCACGGCCAGGGCCAGCGCGCATGCGGCCGTTGCCGCGGCGGCACGGGCCTTGCCGGCCAGCGCGGAAATCAGCTTGGCGCTCATAGGGCCTCCTTCGGATCGGCTTGAAGTCGGCGGCAACGGCGGCCGCCCATGCACGCCCCACTCATTGGACGCGCGTGTACTCGTTCTGCAGCTGATTGCGCTGGCGGATCTGCTTCTGCCAGCTGGTCTGGTCGCCCTGCGTCCAGCCGGTGGCGACGAACGGATCGCCGGGCGCGCCCTTCCAGGCCGCCGTGTCGGTCTTCTTCGGGCTCGGCCTGGCGGTTTGCGGCTCCTCGCCGCAGCCCGCCAGCCCGATCAGCGCGGCGGCGCCCGCCGCCATCCACATCAGCTTGTTCATCTTCATGATGCCTGTCCCGCGGGAGTGGACGGACCGGCCGGCGTCTGCTGGGCCGGAGCCGGGGTGCCGGCCGGCGCGGCCGGCGCGGTCTGGGCAGCCTTGCCGTTGGTGCCGTAGGCGGTGCCCCAGCCGAACACATCGCCGCCGGTGCCGCGCTTGATCACGCGGTTGCGCAGGATGTCGGCGATCACGTCGCCGTCGCCGCCGAGCAGCGCCTTGGTCGAGCACATCTCCGCGCACAGCGGCAGCTTGCCTTCGGACAGGCGGTTGCGGCCGTACTTCTCGAACTCGGCCTCGCTGCCGTTGGCTTCCGGACCGCCCGCGCAGAACGTGCACTTGTCCATCTTGCCGCGCACGCCGAAGGTGCCGGTCGACGGGAACTGCGGCGCGCCGAACGGGCACGCATACGAGCAGTAGCCGCAGCCGATGCAGACATCCTTGTCGTGCAGCACCACGCCGTCGTCGGTGCGGTAGAAGCAGTCGACCGGGCAGACCGCCATGCAGGGCGCGTCCGAGCAGTGCATGCAGGCCACCGAGATCGATTTCTCCGCGCCCTGCACGCCGTCGTTGACCGTCACCACGCGGCGCCGGTTGACGCCCCACGGTACCTCGTGCTCGTTCTTGCAAGCGGTGACGCAGCTGTTGCACTCGATGCAGCGCTCGGCGTCACAGATGAATTTCATGCGTGCCATTGTGTTCCCCTTACGCGAAGCGCTCGATCTGGCAGACCGTGGTCTTGGTTTCCTGCATCATCGTCACCGCGTCATAGCCGTAGGTTGTCGCGGTGTTGACCGCCTCGCCCCGCACGATCGGATGCGCACCGTCCGGGTAGTAGTCCAGCATGTCCTTGCCCTGCCACCAGCCCGAGAAGTGGAACGGGATGAAGGCGGTATCCGGGCCGACCCGCTCGGTGACCAGCGCGCGCACCTTCAGCGTGGCGCCGGTCGGCGTCTTGACCCAGCAGTAGTCGCCGTTGCGGATGCCGCGTGCGGAGGCCGCGCGCGGATTGATCTCGACGAAGTTCTCCTGCTGCAGCTCGGCCAGCCACGGGTTCGAACGCGTTTCCTCGCCCCCGCCCTCGTACTCGACCAGGCGGCCGGAGGTCAGGATGATCGGGAACTTCTCGTGGATCTTGTTCTCGACGTTGCGCTGCTGCACGGTCTTGTACAGCGTGGGCAGACGCCAGAACGCCATCTTGTCGTCGTGGGTCGGATACTTGGCGACCATGTCCGGACGCGTCGAGTACAGCGGCTCGCGGTGCTGCGGAATCGGATCCGGGAAGTTCCACACCACGGCGCGCGCCTTGGCGTTGCCGAACGGATGGCAGCCGTGCACCTTCAGCACGACGCGCTGGATGCCGCCCGACAGGTCGGTCTTCCAGTTCTTGCCCTCGGCCGCCTGCTTCTCGGCGTCGGTCAGGTCGTCCCACCAGCCCAGCTTCTTGAGCAACACGTGGTCGAACTCGGGATAGCCGGTGGTGATCTCCGCGCCCAGGGAGTGCGAGCCGTCCTCGGCAAGCAGGTTGACGCCGTCGCGCTCCACGCCGAAGTTGGCGCGGAAGTTGCCGCCGCCGTCCATCACGTGGCGCGTGGTGTCGTACAGGTTCGGCGAGCCCGGGTGCTTGAGCTCCGGCGTGCCGTAGCACGGCCACGGCAGGCCGAAGTAGTCGCCGGTCAGGTCGTAGCCGGTGGCCGCGTCCTTGCCGCCCTTGCAGCGCAGCGTCTTGACGTCGAACATCTGCATATTCTTCATATGCGCCTTCAGCCGTTCCGGCGACTGGCCGGTGTAGCCGATGGTCCAGTTCGACCTGTTGATCTCGCGCAGGATCGACTCGGGCTCCGGCTCCATCCAGGTACGGCCGGCGCGCTTGACCTCGATCATCTTGAAGTTGCGCGACAGCTCCTTGCCGAAGCCGAGCTTGTCGGCGAAGGCCTGCATGATCGTGTGGTCGGGCATCGATTCGAACAGCGGCTCGATGACCTTCTCGCGCCATTGCAGCGAGCGGTTCGACGCCGTGCAGGAGCCCGAGGTCTCGAACTGCGTGGCGGCCGGCAGCAGGTAGACGGCGCGGTTCGGATTGACCTTGTCGCCCTCGGCGGGCGGCATGTTGGCCATCGCCGCGGTGGCCGACGGATACGGGTCGATCACCACCAGCAGGTCCAGCTTGTCGAGCGCCTTCTTCATTTCCAGGCCGCGCGTCTGCGAGTTCGGCGCATGGCCCCAGAAGAACACGCCGCGGACGTTGTTGTCCTGGTCGATCAGATCGCTCTTCTCGGTGACGATATCGATCCAGCGCGACACCGTGGTGCCGGACTTCTCCATCATCGCCTGCGAGGGGAACTGCGACTTGATCCACTCGTAATCGACGTTCCACACCGCGGCGTAGTGCTTCCACGCGCCGGTGGCCAGGCCGTAGTAGCCCGGCAGCGAGTCCGGGTTCGGGCCGACGTCCGTCGCGCCCTGCACGTTGTCGTGGCCGCGGAAGATGTTGGCGCCGCCGCCCGACACGCCGATATTGCCCAGCGCCAGCTGCACGATGCAGGAGGCGCGCACCATCGCGTTGCCGATCGTGTGCTGGGTCTGGCCCATGCACCAGACCAGCGTGCTCGGCCGGTTCTTGGCCATGGTCTCGGCGACCTTGTAGACCTCGGCCTCGGGCACGCCGCAGGCCTCTTCGACCTTGTCGGGGGTCCACTTGGCGAGGACTTCCTCGCGCACCTTGTCCATGCCGTAGACGCGGGTGCGGATGTACTCCTTGTCTTCCCAGCCGTTGTTGAAGATGTGGTACAGCACGCCGAACAGGAACGGGATGTCGGTGCCCGAACGGATGCGGACGTACTGCTCGGCCTTGGCCGCGGTGCGGGTGTAGCGCGGGTCGACCACGATCACCTTGCAGCCGTTTTCCTTGGCATGCAGCAGATGCAGCATCGACACCGGATGCGCCTCGGCCGCGTTCGAGCCGATATACAGCGCAGCCTTGCTGTTCTGCATATCGTTGTACGAGTTCGTCATCGCACCGTAGCCCCAGGTATTGGCCACGCCCGCGACGGTGGTCGAGTGGCAGATGCGCGCCTGGTGGTCGGTGTTGTTGGTGCCGAAGAACGACACCCACTTGCGCAGCAGGTAGGACTGCTCGTTGCTGTGCTTGGACGAGCCGATGAAGAACATCGAATCCGGGCCGGTCTCCTGGCGGATCTGCTTCATCTTCGCGGTGATCTCGTCCAGGGCCTGGTCCCAGCTGATGCGCTGGTACTTGCCGTTGACGAGCTTCATCGGATATTTCAGGCGGTACTCGCCGTGTCCGTGCTCGCGCAGCGCCGCACCCTTGGCGCAGTGCGCGCCCATGTTGATCGGCGAATCGAACACCGGCTCCTGGCGGACCCAGACGCCGTTCTGCACCACCGCGTCGACCGCGCAGCCGACCGAGCAGTGGCCGCAGACCGTGCGGCGCACGACGATATCGCCCTTGCCGTTGCCGGCGGCCTTGCCGTCGGCGGCATCGGCCTTGCGGATCAGCGACAGTTGCGAGGCAGCCAGGCCCGCGCCCACGCCGATGCCCGAGCGCTTCAGGAAGCTGCGGCGGTCCATGGTCGGCATTGCGCCGGCGAGGCTCGTGGCCAGCCGCGCCGACAGGCGTGCGGACGAAGCGGCGGCCGGCTGAGCGGACGCGAGTCGATCAACGCGCTGCGCAGGGGCGCCGCCCTGGGCCGCGTGCTTGCGGGTCAGAATCATGTGTCACCTCGGGAAAGGTACGAAGCAGGCAAAGGCGATATCGCGAGAGACGGCCGCGCCGGCATCGCGGCGGGCCGGCAATCGCGCGGCTTATACCAGCGTCGTCCGGTAATACTTCCGTACGTGTTCAGAGACACGGTAACCGTTGCTGTCGGCAGGAGTGGGTTCCGGCGCGGGGATCGCACCGGCGGGGGCGGCGGGAGTGCGCGCGGTCAGGGCCGCGGCACCCGCGGCGGCAGTCACGATGCCAGCACCGGCGAGGAAATGGCGACGTGCGACCCGGGTTTCCTTCTCTTTCATGGGGGGGCTCCTCGGTAATATTTACCGATTACCAATCTAGTTATGCATTCTTTTGCGTATTGTAGATCGATCTGTACGCAATGGCCATGCTGACCGCGGGTTTATCCTGATTTTCCGTAATCATGGCGCTGTGCATCAAATGTCTTGAGACATGTCTTTGCACGCCACGCGAACCCGCATCGCGACATCTCGTTCTGCACGCCAACTGCGTTTATCGGCTCACCGGGCCGTGGGCTTTAGCGCTGCCACGCAATCCAGGCAATCCGCGCAATTCAGGCAATTCAGGGAATTCACGCAATTCAAGCAATCAATGCATCTCCATCGCGACCGCCTCGACGGCCGCGAACGACTTCAGCAGTTCCGCCGCGCGCGCATAGAAGCGCGCGCCCGGATGGGCGATGACCGTATCGCACAGCGATTCGACCCACGGTTGCAGATGGCGCGCGAAGAAGCGCTGCTGCTCGCCGAGGTTGGACACCGCGACATCGTCGCCGGCAATCAGGAAGCGCATCACCTCGCATAGCGTCGCGATATGGTCCTCGGGTTCGCTGACGCCTTCATGACGTTCGAGCCCGTAGCGCGCCAGATCTTCGCGCACCGCCACCAGCGGGCGTTCATGCAGGAAGCCGGTCTGGTAGTACGAGCCGTACAGGAATACATCGGGCTTGCCGATGCCGACGAACAGTTGCTGGTACTCGTCGGCGGCCTCCGCCTCGGTGGTGCCCGCCGCCGCTTCGCCCAGCGCGTTCCACGCCTGGCCCAGCGGGCTGGCGGCATCGTCGGCATGCGCGCGATTGGCGGCGATATGGTGCAGCAGCGCCGCGTCGGGGGCGCTATAGAACAGCGTGGCCAGCAGGCCGTAGAGGTCGGCGCGGGCGGTGTCTTCGGCCTGGTCCGCGGGGGCGGCCTGGGTCAGCTGGATAGGCTGGAAATCGGTCATCGGATCGCGGTGAGAGGTGGCAGTACTACGTCAAGGGCCGCATCGGCCTGCGGCATTGGCTCGTGGCAATGGCCTGTCGCATCGGCTCGTGGCATCGGCCTGCGGCATCGGAAAGCGGCGCCGGCTGCCGCCGGCGCCCTGCTCATTGCAGCGTCGCGCCGGTCGCGGCCCCGGTGTCCTTCTCGATCATGTCGACGACCCGGCAGTCGCTGCACATCTTCAGGCGATCGGCGGCGGCGCCGGCAAAGGCCGGATGGCCGGCCAGCCGCCCCAGCATGGCCTCGACCATCTGCGCGGTGCCGAAGGGCTTGGCGCAGCGGATGCAGTGGAACGGCCTGGTCTCGTGCAGCGTGACGGGCTGGCGCACGGCATCGCCGGTCAGCAGGCGCGGCACCAGCGTGATCGCGTCTTCCGGGCAGGTCCGCTCGCACAGGCCGCACTGCACGCAGTTGCGCTCGAGGAAGGACAGCACCGGGCGCTCGCTGTTGTCGCGCAGCGCCTGCGACGGACAGGAGCCGACGCAGGCCATGCACAGCGTGCAGCGGCCGGTGTCGACCTGCACCGCGCCCAGCGGCGCGCCGGCCGGCAGCGGCACGGTCTCGGCCGGCAGCGGCGCATGCGCGGCCAGGTAATCGAGCGCGAAGCCCAGCGTTTCCCGCTTGGCCGCGGCGGCATGGAAGGCAGCCGGCGGAAGCGCGGCGCCCTTGGCAGCAACATTGGGCGACAAGCGCGCCAGCGCGCGATCGAGCGAGCCGGCATCGGGCGCGTCGATCAGCGTAAAGAATTCGCCGCGATAGCCCAGGCCAGTAAGGATGGCCTGCGCCACCGCCATCTGCTCGGCCAGCGCGGTGCGATATTGCGGCGCTTCGTCGCCGGTCAGCATCACCGCGACGCGGTCCGCGCCCCAGGCGATCGCCGCCAGCCACAACTCCAGGCCGACCGAGGCCGGATGGAACAGGCCGACCGGAATCACGTTCGGCGCGATGCCGTCGAGCCGGCCCGCGCGGGCCTCCCTGCCGAGCGCCAGGATGCGCGCATCGCCATGCTCCTGCCCATGCAGCAGCAGCACGGCATCACGCCCGCCCGCCTGCCGGTAGGTCGACAGCAGCGTGCGCAGGCGCCGGCCCTGATGATCGGGCTTCGGATAGGCATAGCTGATCGCGCCGGTCGGGCAGACCGTGGTGCAGGCCCCGCAGCCCACGCACAGGTTCGGCGCGACCTCGATGCGGCCCTTGCCGTCCTGCCAGCGCGAGCCGATCGCCTCGGCCGAGCAGACGTCGATACACGCCGAGCAGCCCGTGGTCCGGTTGCGGCCGTGCGCGCACAGCGATTCCTTGTACTGGAAGAACTTGGGCTTCTCGAATTCGCCGACCAGCTGCGTCGCGGCGAGCGCCATCCGTTCCTGGCGCAGCGGGTCCGCGCCCGCGTGCAGATAGCCCTGCGGCGGCGCGTGTCGGCCGAAGAAGGGGCTGTCGTTCAAGTCGAAGACCAGGTCGAAACGCTCGCTGACCGTGGCAGCGGGCCGGTCGAAATCGATCGCCGCGGCGGCGCCGCAGGCCTTCACGCAATCGCGATGGGCGGTGCAGCGGCTCAGGTCGATCTGGTAGCTGAAGTCGATCGCGCCTTCCGGGCAGGCCTCGATACATGCATTGCAGCGCGTGCACAGGTCCAGATCGATCGGATTGGCGCGGCCCGCGCCGGTCTCCCAGCTGGCCTCGAAGGCGCCGAGCCAGCCGCTCAACTTGTCGAGCCGGCCGCTGTGGACCGGATAGTCGCGCGTCGCGGGCGGCGTCGCGCCATCGACGGCGCCGGTGCCAGGGCCGGTGCCAGGGCCGGTGCCCTCGGACCCGCCGAGCAGAACCGTCACCTGCAGGCCCGCCTCGCCGAGGCGGTCAGCCCACGGCAGCGCGCGCGCGGCCGGGCCGAACACCAGCACGCTGCCGGCCGAGCGGTAGTCGACCACCGGCACCGGGTCCGGGTCGGGCAGTGCCGCGGCGGCCAGCAGCGCGGCGATCTTGGCATTGGCCGTGCGCGGGTCCTTGCGCGCGCCGCGCGACCAGCCGCCGGTCTCGCGGATATTGACGAAGCGCACCGGCGCGGTGACGACGCCGTCGGCCTGCGTCTTCGCGGCCAGTTCGGTAAACAGCGGGCGTTCCTGCGTGCAGGCGACGATCACGTCTTCGGTGCCGTCGAGCGCGGCGGTGAAGGCGCCGACCTCGCGGCGGCACAACAGGCGGTGGACTTTCAGCGGGGCGGCGCCCGGCTGGGTGGAGGCATCCGACAGTGCCGCCCCGTCAAGCGGCATGGTGTCGTTGCAATTGCAGATCAGCGTCGGCATGGTCGGTACAGCTGGCCGGCTTGCCAGCCCGCTTCTTTCGAGCGGGTCCGCGCCGGCGGTTTGTGGGGGAGTGACATTGTAGGCCCGACGCGGGGCCGGGGCTACGCAGGTTTGTCCGTAGCTGGTTCGGTATGCGGCACGGCGGGGGTGGCATCGCCCCCCGGCGCGGGCGTGGTTTGCGCCTTCACGCCGGCATCGGCGCCGTCGTCCGGGGCGATGTGCGCGCCGGCCTGTGCGGTGCCATCCGGCTCGCCGGTACCGTCCTCGGGGACATCAACGGACGATTCGGCCCCGGCTTGAGCTTGCGCTTCGTCGTCCGGAGCCGAGCCCTGACGGCCGGCAGCGGTGCCGGGCTCTTCCACTTCCTCGATCGGATCGAACAGGCCCAGCGTCTCGGACTGGCGCAGGCGCCGCAGCACGTCGGGCGGAATCGGGTCCGGCTTGCTGTAGTCGTCGATATAGATATCGAGCCCGTCCATCACATTGAAATGCGGGTCGGCGAACAGCGTCTTCAGCGCGGCGCGCTTGACGGTTTCGTCGACGCCCCGGGCGACGAAGCGGGCCACGCTGTCGCCGGGCTTGAGCATCGCCACGTCGGCCAGCGTCGGCGCGGGCGGGGCTTCGGCCTCGGGCGCGACGGCACCGGCCGTTGCGTCGGCCTTCACATCGGCCTTTGCCGGAACGGCGACCGGCGCGGCGGGCGACGCGGCAGGCGGCGATACGGGTTCGGCTGCCACGGCCTTGCCCTCACGCACGGCGGCCTTGCGGCGTGACCAGCGGGACAGGAAGGACGTTTCGGTCGAATCGCTCATGATGGAAAGTCAGGCGGCAAAGAGACGGGTAACGACATCCCTGCCGCGGAATTCAATGGCGTGCTCAGCAACGCGTTCAGTGGAGTGGTGCGTTCGGCCGTGCGCTCAATAGCGCGCCCGGTCCTGCGGCGACTTGAACGACTCCGGCCGCCGGCGCTTCTTCGGCTCGGGCCGGTAGTGCTCGGCCACATAGGCCTGCAGCCAGGCCAGCTGTTCGGGTGCGAGCGGCACGTTCTCGACCGTCTCGCCGGCATCGAGCCAGCGCCCCGCCTCGTTGTACGACAGCGAGACGGTCACGGGCAGCGGCCGGCGCCCGTCTTCCGGCTGGGTCTCGTCCATGCGCCACAGCACGAACCAGCACGGCGCCGTGGAGCTCAGGTTCAGATAGTAGCCCTCGGCTTCGTCGCGGAACAGCTCGACGGGGTAGCCGGGATAGAGCCAGCGCGCGCCCTGCTCGTCCTCGTGCAGGCAGTGCGGCTCGGTACCGAACGCGCCAAGGTCCGGCACCACCGCTTCGAGCTCCCACTTCCAGGGCTGCCAGCGGCTCGCCAGCGCGATTCTGCGCATCACCACCGCCATCCTGACGGCGGGGCGGCCGCCGGCCGGCGGCGGAGCCTCGGACTGCATCGGTTCCATGGTCAGGTGTTCTGCACGACGATGCTGGGGAACTTGCTGGTCATGTCGCGCGCCTTGTCGGCGACCTTGATCGCCACCTTGCGCGCGATGCCGCGGTAGAGCTCGGCGATCGGGCTGTCGGGCTCGGCGACCACCGTGGGCCGGCCGGAATCGGCCTGCTGGCGGATCGACAGGTTCAGCGGCAGGCTGCCCAGCAGGTCGACGCCATATTGCTCGCACATCCGCTCGCCGCCGCCTTCGCCGAAGATATGCTCGACGTGGCCGCAGTTCGGGCAGCAATAGACCGCCATGTTCTCGACGATGCCGAGGATCGGGATGCCGACCTTCTCGAACATCTTCAGGCCCTTGCGCGCGTCCAGCAGCGCGATGTCCTGCGGCGTGGTGACGATCACCGCGCCGGTCACGGGCACCTTCTGCGACAGCGTCAGCTGGATGTCGCCGGTGCCCGGCGGCATGTCGACGATCAGGTAATCCAGCTCGTGCCAGTTCGTCTGGCGCAGCAGCTGCTCCAGCGCCGAGGTCACCATCGGCCCGCGCCATACCATCGGGTTGTCCTGCTCGATCAGGAAGCCGATCGAGTTGGCCTGCAGCCCGTGGCCCTCCAGCGGCTCCATGGTCTGGCCGTCGGCGGACTCGGGACGGCCGTCGATGCCCAGCATCATCGGCAGGCTAGGGCCGTAGATGTCGGCGTCCAGCATGCCGACGCGTGCGCCCTCGGCGGCCAGCGCCAGCGCGAGGTTGACGGCGGTGGTGGACTTGCCGACGCCGCCCTTGCCGGAGGCGACCGCGATCACGTTCTTGACGCCCGGCAGCAGCTTGACGCCGCGCTGCACGGCATGGGCGACGATGTGCATGGTCACCGTCACGCTGACATTGGTGACGCCGGGCAGGGCGCGCAGCGCCGCGATCACCAGCTTGCGGATCGGGTCGAGCTGGCTCTTGGCCGGATAGCCGAGTTCGACGTCGAGCGAGACATCGCCGCCATCGACACGGATATTGCGGGCGGAGCGCGTGCTCACCAGATCCTTGCCCGTGTTGGGATCGATCACGGTACGCAAGGCTTCGGTAACCTGGTCAACGGTAAGGCTCAAGACAATCTCCGCTACTTGATATGTGGGGGAAGGCGCGTACTGTATCAAAGAGTGGCCCCGCGGCTCGGCGAGGGCCAGGAAGGCTTCGATTATCCCTGTGGTGCACAAGGGATTACACGTGCTTACAACTTTCACAGCGTGGCGCTTGTGCACGGGGCGCCATCTCCCTATTGTAGTGCCCCGAAACGTCGGCTCGCCCCGGATCCCGCCCGAGACTTCGGCGGTGCCCGAAAGCAGCCTGAATCGCCACTTGGCGCTTGCATTTTTTGGAAGCTGCTGGCGCAATTAGGCCAGTGCGTCACAATGCCTCAACCCGAGGCGCAGGCAGCCGCAGTTGAAGCACAACAATCGACAGAAGGAGAAAGCATGAAACTCAAGCTCGTCAGCCTTTCGATCGTCGCCGCACTGGCCGCCGGCTGTGCGACCGAGCAGGGTACGCACACCGCCGTGGGTACCGGTGCGGGCGCCGCCGTGGGCGCCGGCCTGGGCAACCTGATCGGCGGCAACACCAAGGGCACCGTGATCGGCGCGGCCGTCGGCGCCGCCGCGGGCGGTGCGCTGGGCTACAACTGGAACGCGATCCGGGGCAAGCTGAGCCGCGATACCGCCGGCACCGGCACCCAGATCACCGAGCAGCCGGACGGCTCGCTGAAGGTCAATATCCCCAGCCAGGTGACGTTCGATACCGACAGCGCGACCATCAAGCCGTCGTTCCGCTCGGTGCTCGACCAGGTCGCCCAGACGCTGAGCCAGCACCAGGACGTCAACGCCACGGTGATCGGCCATACCGACAGCACCGGCAACCCGACCTACAACATGCAGCTGTCCCAGCGCCGCGCCCAGAGCGTGGCCGGCTACCTGGGCGACCGCGGGGTCGCGCGCAACCGCCTGAGTGCCGAGGGCCGGGGCCAGTCCCAGCCCATCGCGGACAACGCCACCGAGGCCGGCCGGGCCCAAAATCGCCGGGTCGAAATTTTTTTGAAACCAATTCAAGGGTGATGGAGTCATAGAAACAGGTACCGCTTGCCACCGTTGCTGGCTCGCGATGGGTGGCTGACCTCCCGGGCGGTACCTGATTTCTCCTCCTTTTCCGTTGTGGAAAGCTGCGCCGGCTCAGACCGGCGCTTTTTTTTGGGCCGCACCTGGTGACGCACCGGGCCGCGCGTTTGCCCGCACGCGTGGCCGCGCGGTCCGCACCGGCGCCGCGGCCGGTGGCCGCCTCCCCCGCTTGCTAGAATGTCGGTTTTCCGCGCCGGCCCCGCCCGCGCCGCGGAACACCGATATCCAACCGCTTCCCGACCGGCATCCCCATGACAGCACGTCGCATCCTCGTCACATCTGCCCTGCCTTACGCCAACGGCCAGATCCATATCGGCCACCTGGTGGAATACATCCAGACCGATATCTGGGTCCGCTTCCAGCGCATGATGGGCAACGAGGTCTATTACGTGGGCGCCGACGATACCCATGGCACGCCCGTGATGCTGCGCGCGGAAAAGGAAGGCATCACGCCGAAGCAGCTGATCGACCGGGTCTGGAACGAGCACAAGCGCGACTTCGACAGCTTCCTCGTCTCGTTCGACAACTTCTACAGCACCGACTCCGAGGAGAACCGGCTGCTGTGCGAGAAGATCTACCTGGCGCTGAAGGCCGAGGACCTGATCGCCGAGCGCGACGTCGAGCAGTTCTACGATCCGGTCAAGAACATGTTCCTGCCGGACCGCTTCATCAAGGGCGAGTGCCCCAAGTGCGGCGCCAAGGACCAGTACGGCGACTCCTGCGAGGTCTGCGGCACCACCTATGTGCCGACCGACCTGAAGAACCCGTACTCGGTGGTGTCGGGCGCCACGCCGGTGCGCAAGTCCTCGACCCACTATTTCTTCAAGCTGTCCGATCCGCGCTGCGAGAGCTTCCTGCGGGAGTGGGTGGCCGACCTGGCCCAGCCGGAAGCCAGCAACAAGATGCAGGAATGGCTGGGCGGCGACGGCGAGGCTTCCACGCTGTCGGACTGGGACATCTCGCGCGACGCGCCCTATTTCGGCTTCGAGATCCCCGGCGCGCCGGGCAAGTTCTTCTACGTCTGGCTGGACGCGCCGATCGGCTACTACGCCAGCTTCAAGAACCTGTGCGAGCGCAAGGGCATCGACTTCGACGCCTGGGTCGGCCCGCATTCGACCGCCGAGCAATACCACTTCATCGGCAAGGACATCCTGTACTTCCACACGCTGTTCTGGCCGGCGATGCTGCGTTTCTCGGGCTACCGCACGCCGACCAATGTGTTCGCGCACGGCTTCCTGACCGTCGACGGCGCCAAGATGAGCAAGTCGCGCGGCACCTTCATCACCGCGCAGAGCTATATCGACACCGGCATGAACCCGGAATGGCTGCGCTACTACTTCGCCGCCAAGCTGAACGCCAGCATGGAAGACCTGGACCTGAACCTGGACGACTTCGTCTCGCGGGTCAACAGCGACCTGATCGGCAAGTACGTCAACATCGCCAGCCGGGCGGCGGGGTTCCTGGTCAAGCGCTTCGACGGCCGCGTCGACGACGCCGCGCTGTCGCACCCGCTGCTCGAGCAGCTGCGCCAGGCCGCGCCGCAGATCGCGCAGCTGTACGAGGGCCGCGAATACAGCAAGGCGCTGCGCCTGGTGATGGAGCTGACCGACGCCGTCAACGCCTTCGTCGATGCCGAGAAGCCGTGGGAACTGGCCAAGGACGAGGCGAAACGCCCGGCCCTGCATGCCGCCTGCTCGGTGTCGCTGGAAGCGTTCCGCCTGCTGACGGTCTACCTGAAGCCCGTGGTGCCCAACGTCGCGGCCGGCGTCGAGGCCTTCCTCAATGTCGAGCCGCTGGACTGGCGCGCGATCGACCGGCAGCTGAGCAGCGCCAGCCCGATCAAGCCGTACTCGCACCTGATGACGCGCGTGGACGCCAAGCAGATCGAGGCGCTGCTGGCCGCCAACCGCGACTCGCTGCAGGCCGCGCCGGCGGCCGGCGCGGCCGGAGCCGAAGCCGGCAATGCCGCCCCCGCCGGCATCGAGCCCATCGCCGACACCATCACGATCGACGATTTCGCCAAGGTCGACCTGCGCGTGGCGCGCATCGTCGAATGCCAGAAGGTCGAGGGCTCGAACAAGCTGCTGCAGCTGACGCTGGACCTGGGCGAGGGCAAGACCCGCAACGTCTTCTCGGGCATCCAGTCGGCCTACCAGCCGGAGCAGCTGGTCGGCAAGCTGACCGTGGTGGTCGCCAACCTGGCACCGCGCAAGATGAAGTTCGGCCTGTCCGAAGGCATGGTGCTGGCGGCCTCGGCGGCCGACGAGAAGGCGGCGCCGGGCCTCTACATCCTCGAACCGCATGCGGGCGCGGTGCCCGGCATGCGCATTCGCTGATCGCCTCGCGCGTGCAGGGCGGCGTCAGCCGCCCTGCACCTTCGACGGATCGTCGCTGCGCGAGGTATGCGTGACGAGCCCGTCCGTGCCGAAGTGCACGTTGAAGAAGGCCTTGTCCTGCGAGGTCTCCCACCAGCGGTAGCCCCACACGGTTTCCTGCTTCAGGCGGAAGGCCTCGATCTTCGTGGGCTTGCCCAGCATGCGGCGGACGCTGTCCTGGCTCATGCCGGCACGCACGCGCTGGAAGTTCTCCGCCGTCAGCACCTGTTCGATCGCGCCGACCTTGCCGTCGGCGCCGATCGTCACCATCCAGGTGGTGGCGCCCTCGGGCCCGCGCGGATATTCGAGGCGGCGCGCACCGTTCTCCTCTTCCCAGACGATCTCGGGCCGGCCGGCCTGGCGGCGCACGTCGTCCTCGCTGGAGACGCCCGGCTCGATCCCCTTGAACAGCTGGCTGTCGGGCTGGACCGACTTCCAGGCCGAGCGCGCGGCGTCGCCCGCCTTGTTCAGCGCCTCGTCGACCTTGCGCTGGTCGCAGCCGAACAGCGCCAGCACCGAAGCGATCAGTCCCATCGCTGCCACTCCGCGCGCGGACCGGCGGCCCGCACCCACGCCGTTGCCTCGCTCATCGCTTGATGGCCTCGGCAGGCCCCTCCGGTGGCGTGGGCGGATTGTCGGCGTCGCCGCCGGTGCTTCCCGTACTTGCATCCTGCTCTCTCCTGGCGCCCTCGCGCCGTGGTGACGATCCTGAAAATAGCTGGCTCCAGCTGTCGAAACGCCGGTTGAACAGCAGCGACAGCCCGTTGATGGTGCCGCCGCGCGCGATCAGCGACCAGCGCCGCGAGAAGGCCCAGGTCACCTTGGCGACGTTGGCCGCCGACGTCAGGCTCTGCTCGTAGCCGACCGAAATCTTCTCGCTGACCGCCTTGCCGACGCTGACCACCTGCTGCTCGTTCAAACCCGCGGTGCTCGGGCCGATCGAGAATTCGTCGATGCCGAAGCGCTGCACCACGCCCTTGCCGGCCTTCGAGCCCAGCATGCCGAGCGCCGCACCGCCCAGCGCCGCCCCGCTCAGCTGCTGTTGCTGCCCGGCCGTGCTGCTGTCGGCGCCGTAGCCGAACATCAGCCACGACAGCTTGTCCTCGTCCGGCACGTTGGGCTCGGACACCAGCCGCACGCGCGGCAGCCGTACCGTGCCGGTGACCTCGACGCCCGCCTCGACTTCCTGGTTCAGCCGCATCGCGCGGATATTCAGATTCGGATTGCCGACCGGGCCATTGAAATTGACGATGCCGCGCGTGATCTGCAGCCGCCGACCGAAGGCCTCGTAGGTGCCCTCGACCACCCGCACGGTGCCGGTGACCCGCATCGGCGTCAAGGGCTCGCTGTTGACGCCCAGGCGCCCGGCCAGCAGCAGATCCGCTCCCGCGCCGCGGAAGCGGAAGCGGTCCCCCAGGTCCACCGACAGGTCGATGACCGGGGCGAAGCGGCTGGTCGGCTGCGACTCCGGCACCGCCGGCGTGGCGGCGGTGCGCACCTCGCGCTCGGCGCGCCGGTCCGACTTGCGCACGATCACCACGTCGTCGCCCAGCACCGGCGCGCCAGCCTTGGGCAGGTCGAACAACCCGCGATCGACGCGGAACTTGCCGCGGATCACGAACTGCCGGTTCTCGTTGGCCATGTCGGCGTTGCCGGACACCACCAGCGTGCGCTCGGGACTGGCGAACAGCTCCAGCCGGTCGGCGACGATGCGGGCACGCAGCGTCGGATCGGTTTCGCCGAGCCGCACGTTGCCGCTGGCGGTCAGCGTCCCGTCGCCGCCGCGGAACAGCACCTGACGCAGCTCGATCACGTTGCGGTCGAGCACGATGCGCACGATGCCGTCAGTCAGGCGGATGCCCTGGTCGTACAGCGTGATGGCCAGGCCGTCGCCGTTGATGGTGCCGGTCAGCACCGGCGCGCCGATCGTGCCGGCCAGCTGCATCGCGGCCGCCAGCCGGCCGTCGAACGCGTATTGCGGACCGGTCAGGGCCTCCAGCGCCTTGAGCCGCGGCACATCGAAGGCGACCTGGCCGCCCAGCGCCGAGGCCGGCGTCACCGTCAGCACGCCCTGCTCGGGCATCAGGCCGGCGAAGGCGTCGACCCTGGCGGTACCCAGGCGCGACGACACCACGTTGCCGCGCAGCTGCAGGCGGGTGCCGGCGGCTTCGGCGCGCAGCACGGTGTCGCCCAGCCCCAGCGTGGTGTAGCCCCGGCCGGCGTTGACCGACAGGTCGCCGCTGCGGCGCCGTAGCTCGGCAAAGCCGGATGCGGTCTCGGCCAGGTTCAGGTTCCACTGGCCGTCCAGTATCAGATCCGAGCGCAGCGGTGGCGCATCGCCGGTGAAGGCCTCCGCCAGCGCGAGCAGATGGCCGACCTGCAGGCCATTGAGCGCGCCCTGGGTCCGGATGCGGCCGCGGTCCCAATCCAGGCGGTCCAGGGCAATGGTGCCGCGGGCCAGCTGCAGCCGCGTCTGCCCCAGGGTCAGCTTCTGCGCGCCGGCGCTGACGGCGACCGGCGTCAGCAGCTTCAGTTCGACGGTGCCGCGCTCCTCCAGCGTGCTGACCGTGCCGGTCCAGGTGCCGTTCTTCCAGCTGCCCTGCCCCGCGGCCTGCAATTGCAACGGCCGGCGCCGCATGCGGCCCTCGCCTTCGACGTTGAAGCTGTGCCTGGCCTGCGTGCCGTCGAGGCTCGCCTGCAGCGTGCTCATCGACAATTGCGGACCGCGATAGCCGCGCGCGTCCAGCCGCAGCCGCAGCGGACCGTCGATGCCGCCGCGCAGATCGGCGTTGCCGCTGGCGCTCTCGACGCGGTGCGGGCCCATCGACAGCGTGCGGGCATCGTAGGTTGCCGTGATTTCCGGCCGTTGCCAGGTGCCGCTGACCTGGGCGTCGAGCTTGAGCGTGCCGCCGACGCCGAACTTGAGCCGATCGAGTTGCGGCGCGTCGACGGCCACTGTCATGCGGTCGCCGCGCGCGCCGAAGCTGCCGCGCAGGTCGGCGCGGTTGCCGGCCATCGACAGCGTCGCCTCGCTCGGCAGCAGACGCTGTCCGGCCAGCCGGACCTTGCCGCCGCCGGTCATCGGCAGCCCCGCGTATTCGCTGTCGCCGATGGAAAAGTCCGCCGCCACGCGCGGCTCGCCGGCCAGCGTGCCGGAGGCGTCGAAGTTCGCGTTGATGCGGCCCTTGGCGACGCTCGCCAGCCGCGCCGGGTCCAGATCGCTGATGCGGCCCTTGAAGCTGAACGGCTGCTGGTCCTTCAGCCCGAGCCTGCCCTCGGCGTGCAGGCTGCCCTGCGCGACGCCCAGGCGCAGCGCGGCCAGCGTGACGGCGTCGGCATCGATGCGCGCGTCGGCGAACAGCTTCAGCTCGCCGCCGCCGAGGTCCAGCGCGACGCTCTGGCGTCCCGGCTCCAGCCGCACGATTACCGGGCCCGACAGCTTCGCGCTGCGCAGCTTGCCGTGCAGCGCATGCGGATCGAGCCGGCGCACGTCCAGATCGAAGCCGCCGCGGCCCTCGCGCAGCGAACCGCTGCCGACGATCTCGCCATTGCCGGCCAGCGCCACGCGCAGGTCGCGGACATGCTGGGCGGCCTCGCTCAGCTCGACCGTGGCGCGCAGCGACTGCACCGGCAGCCGCTCCGCGTCGAGCGGTCCGGGCTCGTGATTGCGGATGGAGACTTCGCCGGCCACGGTCAGCGGCGCGGCGGCCGGTGCCGCCGAGGGCGATGGTTGCGGGGCCGACGCCGCCGGAACGCTGGCCGCAGGGGTCGATCGCGCCGACGTGGCCGGAACACTGGCCGCGGGAGCCGATGGCGTCGACGCTGCCGGAACACTCGGAACACTCGCCGGAGGAGCCGAGGGCGCCGGCGCCGCCGGAACACTGGCCGGCGCGGACGCGGCCTCCGGCGCAGCGGGCGCCGCCGCGCCACCGCTGCCGTCCACCGGCCGCAACTCCGCATGCACCGACAGGTTCGCCTGCGGCGCGGCAGGGTTGAACAGCCGCGGATTGATGCGCTCGCCGTCTACCCGCAGGCGCGTGAACGGCACCTGCCCGAACGGCGTCAGTTCGATTTCGCCGCGGCCGCGCAGGCGGTCGCCGCTCGCCTCGACGTCCGCCCGCAGCGCCTCCAGCGTGCCGTCGGCGCGCGCGCTGACGTTATAGGCCTCCTTCTCCCACTCGCCTTCGAGCAGCGCCTCGCCGTTCAGCGCGAACGGCGTCTCGCCGGCGATCTGCGCGTTGGCCGACAGCTTGCCGTAGGGCGTCACCAGCCGGTCGACGGTCAGCCGGTGCCGGCTGCCGTCCGTATGCAAGGCGGCCGACAGATCGGAAAACACCAGCGGCGACGCGGTCGCCTCGGGCCCGCGCAGGATCGACAGCCGCGCCAGCGTCAGCGCATCGACGTCGATCGCCAGCGGCAGCGACAGCGAGTCCGGCAAGGTTGGCGGCGGCTGGTCGGGCTTGTCCTCGGACGGCGGCAGCCGCACGTCGACGTTGCCCAGCCGCAGCGCGGCCACGTGCAGCCGCGTCCGGCCGGGGCCGAGATGCCAGGCCAGCGACCAGCTGCCGTCGAGCCGGTCCACGCTGACGCGGGTCTCGCCCTGCGCGAACACCACGTCGCGCAACTGCAGGCCGCGCGCGAAGGTGCCGCCCTGGTACTGGCCGGCCAGCACGCCGGCGGACAGCCGGGTCGCCAGCGACCACAGCTCGCGCGAGCCGCGCTCCGTGCGCAGCGCCGCGCCGAGCACGACCGCCAGCAGCACGATCAGCGCCACCAGCGCGAGCAGCACGATGCCGAACACGCGCAGCCAGCGCCGGCGGCGCGGCTGCGGCGCGCGCGGCGTCTCGCTGCCGCGGGCGGGAACGGAAGGCAGGTCGGGCGTGCTCATGCGCCGGGACTCGGGAAATCGGCGGGGACGGGGGCGATCGCAGCGGCCGAAACCATCGGAGCCATCGGCGCCATCAGAGGCATCGAAGCCATCGATGCAACCGGAGCTATCGAAGCGATCCAGGCGCCCCCGACAATCGCCTCATGCGCCGGTGCCGGCCGGCACGAAGGACGCATCGCCATCAGAATGCCACTCCCAGCGAGATATGCGGGCGGAATTGCCGCTCCTGGATGCCGTAGCCCACGTCGAGCTGGACCGGTCCCACCGGACTGCGCCAGCGCGCGCCGATGCCGACGCCGTGGTAGATGCGCACGCCGTCGAGGTTGTTGGTGGCGGTGCCGGCGTCCCAGAAGATCGCCGCGCCCCAGTCGGGCTTGAACCAGTACTGGTACTCCAGGCTCGTGGTGGCCAGGTACTTGGCCGGCAGCACGCTGGTGCCCCGCCGCGTGCCGATGGACTGGAAGCCGTAGCCGCGGATCGAATCGGTGCCGCCGGCGCGGAAGCGCAGCGTGGCGGGAATCTTGTCGGCGCTGCCGCTGGTCAGGTCCGCGCCAAGCTCGAGCCGGGCGACGATCAGGTCGCGGGTGCGCACCGGGATGTATTGCCGGATGCGGCCGTACAGGCGGACGAAGCTCTGGTCGGTCAGCAAGCCCTCCACCGCCGCGCCGATCTGGGTGTTGATGATATTGCCGCGGCGCGGGAACACCGGATTGTCGACATCGCGGCGGGTCCACGCGTATTGCGGCACCAGCGCCTTGCTCAGCTGGCGCGGCTGGTCGTACGGCTGCAGGTCGTCGTAGAAGAAATCGAGCGACAGCGCGGTGTCGTAGCGCTCGCGCGTGCGGGCGCGGCGCACGCCGGTACGCCAGCTCCGGGTGTCGGTATTCTCGATATCCAGCGTGCGCTCGTAGCTGGCGTAGACGCTGTTGCGGTAGGTCTTGCTGTCGGGCGGCATCGCCACCTCGGCGAAGGCGTATTGCCGCTTCTGCTCGATGCGGGCCTGCGAATCGAAGATCCAGGCGCGGTTGAACAGGTTGTAGTACGCGTAGCGCCCCTCGACCTGCGCGCCGGTATCGGTGTTGTAGCCGACGCCGGAGACGATCCGATGCACCGGATACTCGCGCACCCGCACATTGACCGGCGCAGTCACCGTGTCGCCATTGCCATCGGCATCCGGCACCGGATCGCCGAGCTCGACCAGCACATTGGAGAAGTACGGCTGGTTCTGGATCGCGCGCTGCAGCTCAAGCAGCCGCTCGACGCGATAGGGCTCGCCGACGTACAGCGGATTGACGTTGCGCACGATCTGCTCGGGATAGCGCCGGGTGCCGCTGACCACCAGCGCGCCCATGCGGTAGGCCGGGCCGCTGTCGTAGGTCGCGCTCAGATCGGCGGCGCGCTCCTCGGGCTCGATGCGCGCCTGCGAGGCGGCCAGCTTCGCGCCGTAGTAGGCGTTGCTCTGCAGCTCGACCAGCGCGTCTTCCTTGGCCTTGTCCCAGTCGGACTGGCGAAACGGATCGCCGACCGGCAGGCCCCACTTCTTGCGCATCGCCTCGACCTGCTCGGGCGAGCGCGTGGCGGCGGGCCCGCGCACATCGACATCGACGTGGCGGATCAGCGTGCGGGCGCCCGGGTCGACCGTCACGTGGATCACGCGGCTGTCGCCGCTGCCCTCGACACGGGTGGTGGTCTGCGGATCGAACCAGCCTTCGGTGGCGGCGAAGGCCCGGACCTGGTCGCCAACCGTTTCGATCATGTACGCGATCTGGTCCTCGCCCAGGTCGGCCCGTTCGCGATAGCGGACCAGGTCCAGATGCTCTTCGAGGATGTCCTTCAGCGGCTCGGGCGCCTCCACCTGGACCCGGTAGGCCGCCTGGACCGGCGCCGGCAGCAGGACGAACAGCAGCACGAGCAGCGGGGCCAGCAGCGGGGCGAGCAGAGGAGTCGGCGGGCGAGCCGGCGGGGGAGGCAGGTGGGGAGCCAGGGAGGGTGCCGGCTGCGCGGCCAACCGCCGGGCAAACCACCGCGACGCCTGCGCGGACGCCACCGCGCCGCTGCCCCGGGGGCGGCGGAATCCGATGCGCATGATCCCGAGGTCCAATATCATCCGTCGTTGCGATCCGACAAAGTCGCTATTTGACCACACCCCACGGCCCGATCCCCAAACCCCGAGCGCCCCAGGCCGGCAAAGCCCGCCCCGGCATGGCAATACGGTAGAATCGCGGCAGTTTTCCATTCCCCTATAGCATTCTGTATAGCTTTCCTGCCATGGCCATGTACGAATCCGAGATCACCCAGTTCCTGAAGGCGCTCAAGCAGGAGCGCCCGTCGCTGGAGGCGGAACAGCGCCAAGGCCGCGCCCTGCTGTGGGACAAGGCCCCGATCGACCTCGAGGAGCGCCAGCGCGCCGAGGCATCGCGGGTCCCGCAGAAGCCCTACGTCTACTCGCTGGACTGATGCCGGCACGCATCCCGGCGCCGCGGCCCCGGCCGACCGCCGCGATGCGTGCGCAACCGCCCCACTCATGAACCATAGCGAACAGGACAAGCTCGCGCTCGCGCTCGAGCTGCCCAGCGCGGCGCCCGAGGGCGCCTCGCCGGACACGGTCGACGGCATGGCGTTCGCGCGCCTGTACGGCGAGCCGCTGTTCCAGCTGCCGCAGGACCTGTATATCCCGCCCGACGCGCTCGAGATCTTCCTCGAAGCGTTCGAAGGACCGCTGGACCTGCTGCTGTACCTGATTCGCAAGCAGAACTTCAATGTGCTCGACATCCCGATGTCGCAGGTCACGCACCAGTACCTGGCGTATGTCGAGCAGATCCGCAAGAGCAATCTGGAGCTGGCGGCCGAATACCTGCTGATGGCCGCGATGCTGATCGAGATCAAGTCGCGCATGCTGCTGCCGGTCAAGAAGGCCGACAGCGACGAGGACGCCGAAGACCCGCGCGCCGAGCTGGTGCGCCGGCTGCTCGAATACGAGCAGATGAAGCTCGCCGCGCAGAAGCTCGATCAGGTGCCGCAGCTGGGCCGCGATTTCCTGCGCTCGCAGGTCTACATCGAGCAGAGCCTGGCGCCGCGCTTCCCCGACGTCGACACCACCGACCTGCAGGCCGCCTGGGCCGACGTGCTCAAGCGCGCCAAGCTGAACCAGCACCACAAGATCTCGCGCGAGGAACTGTCCGTGCGCGAGCACATGAGCCAGATCCTGCGCCGGCTGCAGCATGCCCGCTTCATGGAGTTCACCGAGCTGTTCGAGGATGCGATCCGCTCGGGCAAGGGCGTGCCGGTGGTGGTGGTCAATTTCATCGCGATGCTCGAGCTGTCGCGCGAGTCCCTGGTCGAAATCACCCAGGCCGAGCCCTATGCGCCGATCTACGTGCGCCTGGCCTATACCCCCGCATAGCCCCGGCATCGCCGCGCGCTTTTCCTGACGAGCAGTACACCGCATCCATGAAAGTCATTTCCTCCATTCACGAGCTGCGCGACCAGTTGCGCGGCCAGAACCGGATCGCCTTCGTCCCGACCATGGGCAATCTGCACGAAGGCCATCTGTCGCTGATGCGGCTGGCGCGCCAGCATGGCGATCCGGTAGTGGCCTCGATCTTCGTCAATCGGCTGCAGTTCGGTCCCAACGAGGATTTCGACAAGTATCCGCGCACGCTGCAGGACGACATCGAGAAGCTGCAGAAGGAAGGCGTCTACGTGCTGTTCGCGCCCACCGAGCGCGACATGTACCCGGAACCGCAGGAATACCGCGTCGATCCGCCGCACGACCTGGGCGACATCCTGGAGGGCGAGTTCCGCCCGGGCTTCTTCAATGGCGTCTGCACGGTGGTGATGAAGCTGTTCTCGTGCGCGCAGCCGCGCGTCGCGGTGTTCGGCAAGAAGGACTACCAGCAGCTGATGATCGTGCGGCGCATGGCAAACCAGTTCGCGCTGCCGATCGACATCGTGCCGGCCGAGACCGTGCGGGCCGAGGACGGCCTGGCGCTATCGTCGCGCAACCGCTATCTGTCGCCGGACGAGCGGGCCGAGGCGCCGATGCTGTACCGCACGCTGCATCAGGTGCGCGACCAGGTGCTGGCCAACGCCGGCCGCGGCCTCGAACTGACCGCGGTCGAGGCGCAGGCGCTCGATGCGCTGAAGGCCCGCGGCTGGAAGCCCGACTACGTGTCGATCCGCAAGCGCAGCAATCTGCAGGCACCGAGCCGCGATGAATACGCGGCCGGCGAACCGCTGGTGGTGCTGGCCGCCGCCAAGCTCGGCGCCACGCGTCTGATCGACAATCTGGAAATCTAGCGGGCAAGGCCGGCGGCGCCAGGCCCGCCGGCCCTGTCCCCCTGTCCGCCTTTCCCCCTTTCCGCCTTTCCCCCTTTCCCGCCTTTCCCCCTTTCCCGCCTTTCCCGCCTTTCCCGCCTTCCCCGCTCCCGCTTTCCCGACTCCGTGTCAGCGCCCGTCCCGCGCGCGCAGGGACCGGCACGGCCCTGCTGCCGGCCGCGCCCGGGCGAAATCGCACGGGCGCTGCACGGCGTCAGCGGCGTACTGCCTGCCGCTGCTCGGTCTTCTTCAGATGGCGCCGGTGGCCGCGCTGGCGCTTCCACCAGATCAGAACGCCGGTCAGCGCAAACAGCAGCGGCGCCAGCCCGAACGCGGAGATGAAGATGCGGCCCGGCATGCCGAACGCCTCGCCGGTATGCAGCGGATACATCCAGTTCAGCACGGTGTCACCGGCCGGCGCGGCGAGCGGATCGCGCACGCCGAGGCGGGCACCGGTATAGGCATCGAGCCACAGCCGGGTCGCGCCGCTGCCCTGGCGCACCTCGCCCGGCTGGCGCAGCCGGATCTCGTAGACATCGGTCGGCTGGCGCGGGAAGGTCACGCGCGACACGATCGCCTCCGGGTACAGCGCCTGGGCCGCCTGCACGGCCTGCTGCGTGCCCATCGGCATGGCCCCCTCGTAGGGCGGCGTGGACGCCGGCCGTGCCGGCGCGGTGACCGTCATCACGCTGCCGACCAGCGGCGTGACCCACTTTGGCAGATTCAGATACCAGCCCGAAAACGCGATCGTCGCCAGCACCGGCGCGGCCAGGATGCCGCCGGCGCGATGCAGCGAATAGTTCAGCCGCCACCACGAGCCGCCGTGCGTGATGCGAAACGCCTGCAGGATCGCGCGCGCCTTCAGCTTGGGCCACCACAGCGCGATGCCGGCCAGCACCGTGAACAGCAGCAGCATGCCGCCCACGCCGGCCACGGTCTTGCCGGTATCGCCGGCGAGCAGATAGTGATGCAGATGGAAGAGCGTGGGCATCAGCAACGGGCGCGACAGCCCGGGCTCGCCCCAGACGCGTTCGCCCTTGATCGCCAGCGTGGCCGGGTCGATCATCACCTGGCGCGAGCGGCCCGGCACCGGGGCGGCCTTGCCCGGCTCCTTGACGTGATACCAGGCGATGAAGACGTCGCGCTCCGACACCGGCAGCATCAGCATCCTCGGCTTGCCGTATTGCGGATCGGCCTTCAGCTTCGCGACGACTTCCTGCACGGCGTCGGCACGCAGCGGCAGCGACACCGGCGCGGAGGCCACCAGCAGCTCGGGATTGAGCGCGGCGTCGATCTCGTGGCGCCACGACAGCACGGTGCCCGTCAGGCCCAGCAGCACGAACAGCACGCCGAGCCACAGGCCGATATACAGATGGAGTTTGACGAGCAGGACGCGCAGGCGGCCGGTAACCATGGTGTGGAACGATGGCGCGGCCGGCCGATACCGGCGCGCACTACGAGGCTGACAAAGCCGACAAGTGTAGCAGGCCGGTCTTGCGGGACGTCGGCCGGCGCCTCGATCTGGGCGATGCCGGCGCCGCGCTCGGACCGCGCCCGTGGCTTCGGCCGGCGGCTGGCCTCAGTTGGCCGCATCAGGTAACGGCTGGTCTCAGCCGGCCGCCGGCTTCTGCTCGCGGCTTGCCTCTGTCGGTGGCCGCTTCACCGCGCGGCGCGCTTCAGGCCTCGGGCCGACCTCAGCTTGCAGCCGGCCGCAGCGGCGCC
The DNA here is from genome assembly GCF_020418465.1 of Cupriavidus sp. DB3. Classification (NCBI taxonomy): domain Bacteria; kingdom Pseudomonadati; phylum Pseudomonadota; class Betaproteobacteria; order Burkholderiales; family Burkholderiaceae; genus Cupriavidus; species Cupriavidus sp. DB3. Next base: position 433,151 of record NZ_JAIZPL010000005.1, read on the forward strand.
AGCAAGACGCTCAGGTCCAGATGCGCGGCCATCGTATCGGCGAGGCGTTCGAGCGATGCTTCGCGCAGCGCGGCCAGGTCGACTCCGTCGGCGCCATCCAGACCGGCCCAGCGCAGCAACGCTGCACAGCCCGCCGGATCGTCGAACAGCCCATGCAGATAGGTGGCCAGCACCTGGCCATCGTCGGACAGCGCACCGTCGGCGCGGCCGTCGTCGAGCCGCAGCGCGGGCCGCGCCAGCGCCGGGCCTTCGGTGACGCCCAGATGGATCTCGTAGCCGGCAACGCAGGCGTCCGCCTGCGGCAGGGCCAGCGTGCCGCGCGCCTGGCGCAACTGCTTGTCGGCGGCCAGCACGGTGGCGAAGTCGAGCAGGCCCAGCCCGTCGCTGCCGCCGGGCGCACCCTCCCTTCCGTCCGGATCCTCGATGCGGCGCCCCAGCATCTGCATGCCGCCGCAGATGCCGACGACCTTGCCGCCATAGCGCAGATGCCGCAGCAGCGCGCGGTCCCAGCCCTGCTCGCGCAGGAACGCCAGATCGGCGCGCACGCTCTTGCTGCCCGGCAGCACGATCAGATCGGCAGGCGGGATCGGCATGCCAGGGCCGATCCAGCGCAGGTCCACGCGTGGATGGGCGCGCAGCGCGTCGAAATCGGTATGGTTCGAAATGCGCGGCAGCACCGGCACGATCACGCGCAGGCGCGGCGCGCCCTCATCCTTGGCCGACTGCGTGGCGGCCACCGCGTCCTCGGCATCCAGATGCAGGCCATGCAGATAGGGCAGCACGCCCAGCACGGGCTTGCCGGTGCGCGCACGCAGCCAGTCCAGCCCCGGTTCGAGCAGCCCGATATCGCCGCGGAAGCGATTGATGATGAAGCCCTTGACGCGCGCGCGCTCGCTGGCCGACAGGCAGTCCAGCGTGCCGACCAGATGCGCGAACACGCCGCCGCGGTCGATATCGGCGACCAGCACCACCGGGCAATCGACCGCCTCGGCAAAGCCCATGTTGGCGATGTCGCGCTCGCGCAGATTGACCTCGGCCGGGCTGCCCGCGCCTTCGACCAGCACCACGTCGTAGCCCTCGCGCAGGCGCCGGTGCGAGGCCAGCACGGCCTGCATCGCGACCGGCTTGTACGCGTGATAGGCGCGGGCATCGAGGTCCAGCCGGGCGCGGCCATGGATGATGATCTGCGCACCGGTGTCGCTGCTCGGCTTGAGCAGCACGGGGTTCATGTCGGTGTGCGGCGCCAGCCCGGCGGCCTGGGCCTGCAACGCCTGCGCGCGGCCGATCTCGCCGCCGTCGGCGGTGACGGCGCTGTTCAGCGCCATGTTCTGCGGCTTGAACGGGGCCACCCGTACCCCGGCACGCGCCAGCAGCCGGCACAGGCCCGCGACCACGGTGCTCTTGCCGGCGTCGGAGGTCGTGCCCTGGATCATCAGCGTGCCGCGCAACAGCGAGGCGTAGGGAATGGGGACGGCCGGTGCGTGGTCGGCGGCGTCGGCTGAGCCTGCTGCTTCGGGGGGATCGGTCGGATCGGGATAGGCTTGCATCGCGGCGATTATCGCATCGGCCCATGCCCGGCCATCGCCATCCTGCGCCTGGCCCTGGGGCCGACCGCCGTACCGGTCCCCACACCGATCCGCCGCATCGATCCGCCGCATCGATCCGCCGCATCGATCCGCCACATCGATCCGCCACATCGATCCGCCACATCGATCTGCCGCATCGATCTGCCGCATCGATCCCTCGCCTCGGTCCCCGCACCACACCGAGCCCCGCGCCGATCCGCCCTGGCAGCACGCGATGCGCCCGCTACAATACCCGGATGGAACCCAAGGCCCCTCCTCACGCCGGCACCGGCCCCGCCGACACGCCGTCCGACGTCGCGCTGCCCACCGGCGAAGCGGCCATCGCGGTGGCCACCCAGACGGCCGTCGGCCTGCCCAGGCCCGGGCCGCGCGAGCTGACGCTGGTGCTGGGTGGCGCACGCTCCGGCAAGAGCCACTTCGCCGAGCAGCTGGCCACCGATCACGCCGTGGCCACCGGCGGGCCCGTGACCTATATCGCCACTGCGCGCGAGGACCCGGACGACACCGACGAGGAAATGCAGTTGCGCATCGCGCTGCATCGCGCGCGGCGTCCCGCCGACTGGAATCTGGTCGAGGAGCCGCTGCATCTGGCCGACGCGCTGTACGCGCATGCCCGCCGCGACGGCTGCATCCTGGTCGACTGCATGACGGTCTGGCTGAACAACCTGATCTTCCTCGACAAGCGCCCCTATCCCGAGCACGGCGTCATCACGCCGCCGCCGGCCTTCACCGAGGAGATGGACGCGCTGCTGGCCGCGCTGCCGACGCTGCCGGGCCATGTGATCCTGGTCTCCAACGAGATCGGCTTCGGCGTGGTGCCGATGGGCGCGATCACCCGCTTCTACGTCGACGAGCTCGGCCGCCTGAACCAGAAGCTGGCCGCCGCGGCGGACCGCGTGCGCCTGCTGGTCGCCGGCCTGCCGGTCGCGATCAAGGGACCGGACCCGGCATGGTGAGTTCGCTGTGGCCCGCGGCGCCGCTGGCGCCGGGCGCCGCCATTGCGCTGACGGCCCTCGCCGGGGTAGGACTCGACCGCTGGCTCGGCGAGCCGCGCCGCTGGCATCCGCTGGTCGGCTTCGGCAGGCTGGCCAATGCCGCCGAGCGCGCGCTGAACCGGCCGGGACATCCTTGGCGCCAGCGCGGCCTCGGGCTGATGGCCTGGTCCGTGCTGGTGCTCTTGCCGGCTGCGCTGGCCGCGCTACTGATCGCGGCCGCCACCGAATTCGCGGGCGCCTGGCTGGGCTGGCTGCTGCATGCGCTGGGCCTGTATGCCACGCTGGGCGCGCGCAGCCTGTGCCAGCATATCGAACCGATCGCCAGGGCACTGGCCGACGGAAACCTGCCGCAAGCGCGCCAGCTGACCGCGCGCATCGTCTCGCGCGACACCGTGGACGCCGATGCGCCCGCACTGGCCCGCGCGGCCTGCGAATCGGCACTCGAGAACGGCAACGACGCGATCTTCGGCGCGTTGTTCTGGTTCCTGATCGGCGGCGCCCCGGCGGCGATCGCCTATCGGCTCGCCAATACGCTCGATGCGATGTGGGGCTACCGGACCGAGCGCCTGCTGCATTTCGGCTGGGCCGCGGCCCGCCTCGACGATCTGCTGAATCTGATTCCCGCGCGGCTGACCGCGCTGTCCTATGCGCTGCTCGGCTCGACCGCGCGCGCCCTGCGCTGCTGGCGCGTGCAGGCCCCGGCGTGGTCCAGTCCGAACGCCGGCCCCGTGATGGCGGCGGGCGCCGGTGCCCTCGGTGTCGCGCTCGGCGGTCCGGCCCGCTACCACGGCCAGTGGGAAGCGCGTCCGCCGCTGGGCGAAGGCCAGCCGCCGGGCGCCGCCGACGTCATGGCCAGCCTGCGGCTGGTGCGGCGAACGCTGTGGCTTTGGCTGGCCCTGGCCGTCGCGTACGGCATCGTCGCCCAGTGTTTGGCGCTGTCGCGATGAACCATCCGCATCCCTTGCCTTCTCCGATCCGCCACGGCGGCAATCTGCTGGCGCTGACGCTCGCCTGCGGCATCGTCGCCCAACGGCTGGCGCTGTCGCGATGAACCACCCGCATTCCCTGCCCCCTCCGATCCGCCACGGCGGCAATCTGCTGGCCGCGGTGCGCCGCTACGGCCGCGACCCGGCCGACTGGCTCGACCTGTCGACCGGCATCAATCCGGACGGCTATCCGGTGCCGCCGTTGCCGGCCGACTGCTGGCAGCGGCTGCCGCAGGACGACGATGGCCTCGCGGAGATCGCCGCCCGCGCCTACGGCTCGCCGCATGCCCTGCCGGTCGCCGGTTCGCAGGCCGCGATCCGCACGCTGCCCGCGCTGCTGCCGCCGGGCCGCGTCGGCATCGCCGCGCTCGGTTACAGCGAGTACGCGCCGGCGTTTGCCGCCGCCGGCCATCGCGTGGTGCCGCTGGATGAGGCTCACTTCTCGGATCCGGCCCTTGCCGATGGCCTCGACCATCTGGTGGTCGTCAATCCGAACAATCCGACCGGCCGCATCGTGCCGCGCGAACGCCTGCTGGGCTGGCATGCCGCGCTGGCCGCGCGCGGCGGCACGCTGCTGGTCGACGAGGCCTTCGCCGATGCGTGGGTTACCGATGAAGGCGGTGGCTCGCTGGCGGCGGACAGCAACCGTGCCGGCCTGATCGTGCTGCGCTCGCTGGGCAAGTTCTATGGGCTCGCCGGGGTGCGCTGCGGCTTCGTGCTGGCGCAACCGGCGCTGCTGCAGGCGCTGGCCGAGCGTCTTGGGCATTGGACCGTGTCCGGCCCGGCACGCGCGGTGGCACGGCTGGCGCTGTGCGACACCGATTGGCAGGCCGCCACACGGGCGCGGCTGCGCGTGGCGAGCGCCCGGCTCGATGCGCTGCTGCGCCGGCATGGCCTGGCGCCGGTCACCTTGCCGCTGTTCGCCTGGGTGCCGCATGCCGATGCCGAGCGCATGCATCAGGCGCTGGCGCATGCCGGCGTCTGGACCCGGCTGTTCGATGCACCGGGGGCGTCCTTGGCTTCGCGGGAGGCCGCCGGCGGTCGTCCCGGGGATTTCGCTGGCGGTCGCCCCGGGGATTCATCCGGCGATTCCACGGCCAAGTCCCCCAGCGATACCACCGGCAATACCGCCAGGCTCCCGAGCCTGCGCCTCGGCCTGCCGCCCGATCGCGAGGCCTGCTGGCAGCGGCTGGCCGATGCCCTCGCCACCATTCTTCCGCTCTGACATGTCCCTGTTGCCGTTCCTGTCCCGCCGACGTCGGCCGCACGCCGCCACGCGTTCCGCCGCCACGCGTTCCGCCGCCACGTGTTCTGCCGCCACGCGTTCCGCCGGGCCTTCAGCCACGCGTTCTGCCACGCGTTCTGCCGCCCACGGTGTTGCCGCCATCGCATGCCTTGCCACGGCGTTAGCGGCCGCCAGGCCCATCGATGCGCGCGCCGCGGTCTCCGTCGTCGACGATGCCGGCCAGACCATCACGCTGGCGCAGCCGGCGCGCCGCATCGTGTCGCTGGCCCCGCATGTCACCGAGATGCTGTTCGCGGCAGGGGGCGGCGACCGCATCGTTGGCACCGTGAACTACAGCGACTATCCGCCCGAGGCGCGCGCGATCGCGCGGGTCGGCGACAACAAGGCGCTCGATCTCGAACGCATCGCGGCGCTGAAGCCCGACCTGATCGTGGTCTGGCGGCATGGCAACGCGCAGAAGCAGACCGAACGGCTGCGCGCGCTGGGCCTGCCGCTGTTCCACAGCGAGCCGCGGCGCTTGATGGCGGTGCCCGACAACATCGAGAAGCTGGGCGTGCTGCTCGGCACCGGCCCGACCGCGCACGCCGCGGCCGAACGCCTGCGCGCGCGCATCGCCGCGCTGGGCAAGGCCCACGCCGCGCGTCCGCCGGTGTCGGTGTTCTATCAGGTCTGGCAGCAGCCGTTGATGACGCTGAACGGCCAGCACATGGTCAGCGACATGCTGGCGCTGTGCGGCGGCCGCAATGTGTTCGCCGACGAGACGCCGCTGGTGCCGACGATTTCGGTCGAAGCGGTGCTCGCGCGCAATCCCGAGGCGATGATCACGGCCAGCATGGGCGCGACGCAGTCGGACCGGCCGCTGGCGGATTTCGCGCAATGGCAGCGCTGGCAGCAGCTGACCGCAGTGGCGCGGGGCAATCTCTTCACGATCGACGGCGACCTGATCAATCGCGCGGGACCGCGCGCCATCGATGCGGCGGAGATCCTGTGTCGCCAGCTGGAGATCGCGCGAAGCCGGCGGCCCGCGCAGTAGCGCGGTGCTTGCGGGGTGCCCTTTGCGTCGACGTGTGCGTAGGGCTGGCGTCGGCCCTCAGCCAACCGTACGGTTCCACCACAACAGGCGCCCCGGCCGCGCCTCGCCCGGATCGAGCCGGAAGCCGCAGCTGGCGCCCCAGCCCAGTTGCCAGTCGAGCGTGACCGACAGCGGCAGACCCAGCCAATGCGCGGCAAGCATCCGCATCGGCCCGGCGTGGCCGACCACCCACAGGCATGATTCAGGCTCGGGCTCGGACGCGGGCTCGGGCTCGGGCTCGGACGCGGGCTCGGGCTCGGGCTCGGGCTCGGGCTCGGGCTCGGACACGGACACGGACGCGAGCACGGAAGGAGACGCTTGCAGCGAATCCGCCCACCCGGCCACGCGGGCGTAGGCCCTGCGCGCCGATTCGCCGCCATGCGGGCAGGCATCCATCAGGTCTGCCGCCCACTGATCGAGCCTCTCCCGCGGCACCGCATCCCAGCGCTGCCCTTCCCAGGCGCCGAAGTCGAGTTCGTGCAGCCGGGCATCGCTGTCGATCGTCAGCGCCGTTCCACCGGCTTGCGTCATGAACGCCTGTGCGATGCGCTGCGCGGTAGCGCGAGCGCGCTGCGCGGGGCTGCAGAGGATCCGCGCCGGTGGCGGCACACCGTTGGCGCGAGCCGCCACCGATGCGGCGTTCACGATCGCATCGGCCGGCGGCGACATCGGCTCGACCAGCGGCAGATCCAGCCGCCCATAGCAGACCCCATCGTCAACCGCGGGATGCGCGTGCCGGATCAGGACCAGATCCATGCCGCCGCCAGCAGATAGATCAGCAGTTCGCCGAGCTGCTGCGCCATGCCGAGACAGTCGCCGGTATAGCCGCCGATGCGGCGCACGAAATAGCGCCCAAGAACCAGCCGCAGCAGCGCCAGCGCGGCGATAGCCGCGACACCGAAGCCGGGCGCGACGGCCAGCAGCGGCAGCGCGCCGCAGGCGAGCACCAGCGCCAGGCCGCGCGGCGACAGCCGCTGCGCGACCGGCTTGGCCTTGCCCTCGGGACGCACGTAGTCGAGCGTCGCCAGATAGCTGACCGCCATCGCACGGCTGGCGGCATGCGCGGCCACCAGCACCAGCAGCAATTCGCGCAGCCCGCCGCGCTGGCCGAGCGCCAGCAGCAGTTGCCATTTCAGCAGCAGGGCCAGCACCAGCGCCAGCGCACCGAAGGTACCGATGCGCGAGTCGTGCATGATGCGCAGCACGTCCTCGCGCCGGTAGCCGCCGCCGAAGGCATCGACGCAGTCGGCCAGGCCGTCCTCGTGGAAGGCCCCGGTCAGCAGCAGCGTGGCGCCGATGCCGATCAGCACCGCGACCGCGGGCGGCCACAGCAGCCACGCGGCCAGCGTCGCCAGCGCGCCAATGGCGCCGACCATCAGGCCGACCAGCGGGAAATAGCGGGCGGCGGCATGCAGGTAGTGCGGGGCGAAGCCGACCCAGGCCGGCACCGGCACGCGGGTGAAATAGCCGACCGCGGTCAGCAGGTAGCGCAGCTCGTCGCAGGCGCGTTGCAGCAGGGGGTGGGCCGGCCGCCGCGGCGGCGCGGGCGTGGGCTCGGTCGGCATCGTCGTCATGGGCGGATGGCGGAGAGGATGGCGCGAGTCTATCGCGCGGACGCGTCGGCGCCGTCGTTCGCGTCCGCGGTCGCGCTCGCCGTGCTGACACCCGCCGCGCCGAAGGTCGCCATCTCGCGCAGGAAGGCCACCGCCGATACCACCAGCGGATACGCCAGCGCGGCGCCGCTACCCTCGCCCAGCCGCAGGTCCAGCGCCAGCAGCGGCCGCGCGCCGAAGTGCTCGAGCAGCGGGCGATGGCCCTGCTCGTGCGAGCAGTGCGAAAACACGCAGTACGGCAACACCTTGGGATCGAGGCGGCTGGCAACCAGCAGCGCCGCCGACGCGATGAAGCCGTCGACGAGGATCACCATGCGCTGCGACGCCGCGGCGAGGAAGGCGCCCGCCATCATCGCGATCTCGAAGCCGCCCAGGGCGGCCAGAGCATCGAGTGGTTCCACCGCATCGGCATGCCGCGCGAGCGCGCGCTCGAGCAGCGCCAGCTTGCGCGCGAGCCCGGCATCGTCCAGGCCGGTGCCGCGCCCGACGCAGGCGGCGATCGGCAGGCCGGTCAGCCGGCTGACCAGACAGGCGGCGGCCGAGGTATTGCCGATGCCCATCTCGCCAAAGCCGATCACATTGGTGCCCTGCGCGGCATGGTGCATCACGCGCGCGACGCCCGCCGCCAGCGCGGCCTCGGCCTGCTCGCGCCGCATCGCCGGTTCGTCGACGAAGTTGCGCGTGCCCGCATCGATGCGGCAGTCCACCAGACCCTGTGCCACGCCCGGCGGCACGCGCACGCCGGCATCGACCACCTCGAGCGCCATGCCGTGCTGGCGCGCGAACACATTGATCGCCGCGCCGCCGGCGGCAAAATTGCGGACCATCTGCACGGTGACGTCGGCCGGATAGGCGCTGACGCCGGCATCGGCGATGCCATGGTCGGCGGCAAACACGATCATCGCCGGGCGCCGCAGTTCGGGACGTGCGCTGCGCTGGATCAGCCCGATCTGCAGGGCCAGCGATTCCAGCCGGCCGAGCGCGCCGAGCGGCTTGGTCTTGTCGTCGATGGCCGCCTGCAGCGTCGGACGCAGCGCCTCGTCCAGCGGTGCGATCGTAGGGAGCGCGAAGTGCGAATCGGTGTTCAAGGCGGTGTTCGATGCGGTGTTCGGCACGGTGTTGGATACGGACGTCATGGCTTACATCTCGATGCCGCGCTGGGCCTTGATGCCCTGCTGGAACGCATGCTTGACCGGCGTCATCTCGGTGACGGTATCGGCCGCCTCGATCAGCGCGGGCGGCGCGCCGCGGCCGGTGATCACCACATGCTGCATGGGCGGACGCGCGCGCAGATCGGCGATCACGGTATCGACGTCCAGATAGTGCAGCTTCAGCGCGATATTCAGTTCGTCGAGCAGCACCAGCCCGATCGACAGGTCGCGCAGCAGCCCGCGAGCGACCTCCCACGCGGCCTCGGCCTTGGCCACATCGCGCGCGCGGTCCTGGGTCTCCCAGGTATAGCCCTCGCCCATCACGTGGAAGCGGCATTGCTCGGGAAAACGCCGCAGGAACATCTCCTCGCCGCTGGGAAACGCGCCCTTGATGAACTGCACCACGCCGGCCTGCATGCCGTGGCCGAGCGCGCGGATCACCATGCCGAAGCCCGAGCTCGACTTGCCCTTGCCGTTGCCGGTGGCGATCACGATCACGCCGCGCTCGTCCTGCGCGGCGGCGATCTTCGCGTCAACTACCGCCTTCTTGCGGACCATGCGGGCCTTGTGGCGTTCGTCGCGGCCGTCGATGTCGTTGCGGCCATCGATCGCGTTGCCGCCGCTGCTGCCGTTGTTGTCGTTATTGCCGTGGTTCTCGTTGTCGTCGTGGTCGATTGTCATGGCGGTAAGCGGTAAGCGGCGCGGCCGTGCCTCAGGCCGGACCATTGGCGATCAACGCCGTATGCGCGCCCTGCGCGACGGCGATGATCGGCGTGCGCAGCGCGCGCGAGCAGTGGGCGGGCGTCAGAATCTCGTCGGCCGGGCCGTGCAGGCAGCTGCCGTCCTCGGCCATCAGCAGCGCGTGCGTGGCATAGCGGCGCGCCAGGTTCAGGTCATGCAGGATCAGCATCGCGGCATGGCGGCCGGCGCGCGTCAGCCGCGCGAGCGTGTCCAGCACCAGGATCTGATGGCGCAGGTCCAGATGCGCCAGCGGTTCGTCGAGCAGCAGCAGCGGCGCCTGCTGCGCCAGCACCGCGGCCAACGACACCCGTTGGCGCTCGCCGCCGGACAGCGTCAGCACGTCGCGGCCGGCCAGGCCGGACAGGTCGAGCGCTTCGAGCAGCGCGGCCACCACCGCGTCGTCGTCGCGGCCGCTCCAGCCCCATCCCGACAGATGCGGGTGGCGGCCGACGGCGACCGCGTCGTGCACGGTCATCGAGAAGGTGTCGTGAATGGCCTGCGGCAGGTAGGCGCGCTGCCTGGCCAGGACCTCGGGCCGCTGGCGCGCCAGCGTGGCCAGCGGCTCGCCGTCGAGACGGACTTCGCCGCGCTCGGCAGGGCGCAGCCCGGCGAGCACGGCCATCAGCGTCGATTTGCCGACGCCGTTGGGGCCGAGCACGCACCACAGCTCGCCCGGCCGCATGGTGAAGTCGAGCGCGTCGAACAGCGTCTTGCCGCCCGCGCGCAAGCCCAGGCCGTGCAGCGACAGCCGCGGGCAAGGCACGGTGGGGACGGTCCAGTCGGCGGCGGTCGTCATTGCGGATCCTTCATCGGGGCCGGCGCAGCAGCAGGAACAGGAAGGTCGGCACGCCGAGCAGCGCCGTGATGACGCCGACCGGCAATTGCGCCGGCGCGATCACGGTCCGCGCGATCAGGTCCGCCGCCATCAGCAGCGTGCCGCCCAGCAGCGCCGCGGCGGGCAACAGCAGGCGCTGGTCGTTGCCCCAGGCGAGCCGCACCAGATGCGGCACCACCAGCCCGACGAAGCCGATCGAGCCGGCCGTGGTGATGGCCGCCGCAATCGACAGCGAGGCCACCAGGTAGGCCGACAGGCGTACCCGGCCGACGCGCACGCCCAGCGACTGGGCCACGGTCTCGCCGAGCAGCATCACGTTCAGCGCGCGCGCCATCGGCAGCGTCAGCAGCAGCGCCAGCACCAGCGTGCCGAGCGCGAGCCCGTAGCTGGCGGTGCCGCCCAGATCGCCGGTCAGCCAGAACAGCATGCCGCGCAGCCGGCCCTCGGGCGCGATGCTCAGGATCAGCGTGATGACCGCCCCCCAGCCCGCGGCCAGGATCACGCCAGTCAGCAGCAGCCGCGAGCCCGCCTCATGATGGCCGCCCTGGACCTGGGGATGCAGCAGATCGCGCCGCGCCAGCGTGGCGACCAGCACCATCGACACCAGCGCGCCGCCGGCGGCGCCGGCCTGCACGGTCCACAGCGGCGCCAGCGCCAGCATCGCCAGCAACGCACCGGTGGCCGCGCCGCCCGACACGCCGAGCACATAGGGCTCGGCCAGCGGATTGCGCAGCAGCACCTGCATCAGCGCGCCGGACAGCGCCAGCAGTCCGCCGCAGGCGAACGCGGCCGCGGCGCGCGGCAGCCGCAGCTCGCGCACGATGGCCACGGCGGTCTGGTCGGCCGCGCCGCGATCGCCGGATGCATCGGCCAGCGCGAACAGCGCGTGCCAGACCTCGCTCGGCGACAGGCCGACGCTGCCGACCGCCAGCGACAACAGGAACACCGCCACGGCGGCACCGGCCAGCAGCGCGCACACGGCCAGCGCGCGCCGCATCTCAGCCGCGCCGCGCATCGAACTGCCTGCCGTCGTACCCGCCGACGCCGCGGTCCGCATCATGGTCCCTGGTTCCGGCGATGCCGCTTAGCGCTGGCGCCAGCCGAGCGTGATGAAGCCTGCCCGGCCCTGCGTGTTGTAGGGATAGGCCAGCTGGTAGTCCTTGTCGAACAGATTCTCGACGCGGGCGGCGATGAACCATTGCTTGTCGATGTTGTAGCGCGCGTTGAGGTTGACGATACCGTATCCGCCCAGCGTGCGCGAGCCGCTGTCCCGGCGCGACGACGACACGATCCACTGTCCGCCGAAGCGCCAGTTGCCGATATCGCGGCCCAGGTCCAGCGCCGCATGCCGGCGCGCGCGGCGCATCAGCTGCGTGCCGGTCTGCTCGTCGACCGGATTCTGCATCGTGACGCTGGCGGTCAAGTCGGTGCCGAGCAGGCGCGCGCGCCATGACGCCTCGACGCCCTCGACCTTGGCGCTGCTGACGTTCTGCGCCAGGAACATGCCATTGGGCTGCAGCGCGGACGTGATCAGGTTGTCGTATTGCGTGCGGAAGGCCGTCACGCGCAGCAGGCCGGCGCCCTTGCTGTCGTACTGCGCGCCGATCTCGACCGAGCGCGCCCGCTCCGGCTGCAGGTTCGGCTGGCCATAGTTCGGGTAGTACAGCTCGTTGAAGGTCGGCGCACGGAACGCGTTGCTCGCGTTCGCAAGCAGCTTGAACTGCTCGGTCACGTAGTAGCCGTAGCCGGCGAAATAGCTGCCCTTGTCGCCGAAGTCCGAATAGTGGTCGTTGCGCAGGTTCAGCTGCAGCTGGTGCTTGCCGATGCGGCCGTCGTAGCCGCCGAACACCGACACCACGTTGCGGCTCGGCGCGGCGTACGAGTTCGAGTCGAACTGCTGCTGCAGATATTCGGTGCCGAACATCAGCTGATGGCCCTTGGCCAGCGCGTATTCGTTCTGCCAGGTGAACTGGCGCGTGCGGGTCTTGAAGCGGCTGTCGAACACGCCGTTGAGCGTGTTGTCGCTGTCGTCCTCGCTTTGCGCGACCTTGAAGCGCGTGGTCCAGTCCGGAGCCAGCTTCCCGTTGACGAAGGCCGACAGCGTATAGAGCTCGCTGTCGCTGCGCCAGTCGTCGGTGGGCCGCCCGAAGGTGCTGTCGTAGGACAGCTTGCTCTTGCTGTAGTAGGCCGCGACGCCCGCCTCCCAGTCCGCGCTGAAGCGATGCTTGATCTGGCCCGATACGCTCTTGTTCTCGTACGGGTTGTCGTTCGGATTGGCGCGCGGCTGCAGGCGCGTGTTCACCGCGGAGAAGCCGTCGGTCTTGAAAATCGAGCCGGTCAGGTTGAACGAGGTGTCGCCGACCTGGCCGCCGTACCCCACCGTCGCGCGGCGCGTATTGTCGCTGCCGTATTCGACCTGGGCGTTGGCCGCGGGCGGCTTGCCGGCGCCGCTCTTGGTGAAGATCTGCACCACGCCGCCGATCGCGTCGGAGCCGTACAGCGCCGAGACGTTGCCGCGCACCACCTCGATCCGGTCGATCTCGTCGGGCAGGATGTTGGCCAGTTGCGCGGTGCCGCTGCTGGCCGAGGCGATGCGCACGCCGTCGATCAGGATCAGCGTCTGGTTCGAATTGGCGCCCCGCATGAACAGCGTCGTGTTGGCGCCCATGCCGCCGGTGGCGGCCAGTTCCAGGCCGGCCTGCGTGCGCAGCAGCGAACGCAGGTCGGGCGCCTGGCTGTTGGCGATCTCCTGCTGCGTGATCACGGTGGTATGGGGCAGCGCCTCGTCCAGCGGCTGCGCGGTGCGCGTGGCGCTGACGACGACCGGCGCCAGCGTGGTGTCCGCCGACGGCGCGGGCTGCTGCGCCAGCGCGGGCCATGCGCACAGCGTGGCGGCGGACAACAGCGCGGCCTGCGCGGGCGAGCCGGGGGCGGCGCGCGCAATATCGCCGGCAAGATTGCGGACAATATCGGCGGCAGGACGGCGGGCAATATCCCCGACAAGACGGCGGACGATGGCATGGGCGCGGACGCGCGCAGCGGGGCGCGGGACTGGCAGTGCCAGGCGACGCGACCTCGAAGACGATGAAAGCATGGTGCTCGAGCGGAAGTGATAGCCTGGCCCGTTCCCCCGCGGACCGTCTGGCGGTGAGGCTGCGCGAGCGCGATGGCGACCGGCATGCCCGCATCCAGGCCGGTATCCGGGCTGGCGATCGGCACCGCCCGCCTTCCCGGACCATCGGTCCAGTGGCATGTGGGGCGGTGAGGCGAAGCCGGCGGGCGTGGAGCCGATCGTGCCGATCGGCTCGGGGCGCGGCGGCGATCGCAATCGCTTACCGTTGCGGGGGCAGCACAGGTTGGCCCGGCATCGCGCGGCGGCGTGGCGGACTCCCTGTTTCCCGTTTAACTGCAATCCGATGGGGACCGGATCGCGAGCACCTGAAAACGCGCGTGAGTGTAGGCAGTTTGGCGGCCCCCGTCAAATTGGCGGCGCCCTCGGCCCATTGCCCTGCAGCGTGCCCCTGGGGTGCGCTCATTGAGGCCATTGGCCGACGATCGATGCAACTTCGAGGGGAATGCACGGTCACAATCGCTTCCCGCAGTGATGACGCGGACCATGCATCGGCTAGAATCCCGTTACCTGACACCCTGAGAACACGACAGGCCCATGCTGACCGAACTCGAACAACTGGCCGCCAAGATCGGCCGCGTGCTGCACCACGCGGACACGCTGGCGGCAGAAAACCAGCGGCTGCGCGAGGAGATCGAACGCCTGCAGGCGGAGGCCGCGCAGCTGCGCAGCGATCGCGAGGCGATGGCCGCCGATCGCGAACTGCTGAACATCAAGATCGAGGAAGCGCAATTGCGCATCCAGTCGATCCTGGACAAGCTGCCCACGGCCACCGATGCGCGCCAGCTGGATCTGCTCGAGGAAGGGGAGCTTCCCGCCGAGCGCATCCAGGGCGAGCCGCGCGGCGCCCAGCCTTCCGGAGAACACGCATGAGCGGCAACAAGCAAGTCGAAGTCCATATCGCGGGGCAGCCCTACCGCTTCGCGATCGCCCCCGAGAACGAGGCCGCGCTGCTCGAAGCGGTGGCCCTGGTCGACGACCAGATGACGCGCATCAAGTCCGGCGCCTCGACCAAGGGCGTCGAACGGGTCGCGGTGATGGCCGCGATCAGCATCGCCTCGGATCTGCTCGCGCTCAAGCGCAAGCAGCAGGAGGACGGCGCGATTCCGGTGGACGCCGTGCGCGCTCGCATCCGCGAGCTGAACGAGCGCGCCGACGAGGCGCTGCGCCAGTACGCGCATGTCGGCACCAGCATGGGCGGCGGCAGTGTGGGCCATACCCATACCGGCCCTGCCCATACCGTTTCGCCGGCGCAATCCTGACCCCTTGAATTGCACGCAGGGGCCCGCATATGGGCCCTTGTGCAAGGCCCTTCACCATAGCGATATAGGGCAAATGGACCGGATATGAAGGGCATGTGAAGACCGTGCCGCGGCTGCCACGCAAAATGTAACGACAAGCCAAGACGCGCTTGGTATGCGAGAAAGCCCGGTGTATAGTGGAGCCACTGCACGGGGGTACCAAGGTGCAGAAACATGGTCGGGTTATCGCGCCCGGCCGCCGTTTTCCTCCCATCCCAGTTTGAAACGGCAAACGTCTGACCTCCCCCGGACTTCGATGTCCGGGCCCAATTGGATAGTCAGACGTTTGACAGTTTCCCTGCCTGGTTCGCGAAGGTCATAAACTCCTTGAACCGATATGCATTGCATGGTGCGGGATGATGCCGTGTGGGCGAGCGCGTCACAGTGTTCATAGCGTAGGTCTCGAACCTGGGCTCCCTGAATAGGTGATGTACCCGAAATACGGCTTCCGCAGCCACACTGAACCTCACTTGGGTTCAGGATGCCGACCCAACGGCCGAGGCGGGGACCCTACAGCAAGAGGCGATGGTCTTTGGACCATCGCCTCTTTTTTTGCCGGCGTTTTTGCCCGCGTTTTCCCCCCGCATTTCCCCCGCATTTCCCCCGCATTTCCCCCCATTTCTGCCGCGCAGCCGCAGAGCTCCGTTGCCGGCGCAGTCCCCTGCCCTGTTGCGCGCGTTTATGCCTACGATGCCAATGCGGGCGACGAAGGCGCTTTCACGGTATGCTTGCCGCGTCGCGCCGCCGCTGCAAGGCCCTTGCCGCGTCTTCGCGATGCCGTTCCGACCATCCACGACGTGCGAGCATGAGTCCCTCCGACAAGAAGGCGGCCACCGAGTCCGCCGCAAAATCGGCTGCAAAATCGGCTGCTGAATCGGCTGCCAAATCGGCTTCCAAATCGGCCCCAAGGTCCGCAACGAAGGCCGCCGACAAGCCGGCCGCGGGTGCGTCCCGCGCGCGCCAGTACTGGCTGATGAAGTCCGAGCCCGACGAGGCCAGCATCGATACGCTGGCCGAGCAGGGACGGCTGCCCTGGACCGGCGTGCGCAACTACCAGGCGCGCAATTTCATGCGCGACGCGATGCGCATCGGCGACGGCGTGCTGTTCTACCACTCGTCGTGCCCGCAGCCCGGCATCGCGGGATTGGCCGAGGTCTGCTCGACGCCCTACCCCGATCCCACCCAGTTCGATCCCCACAGCAAGTACCACGACCCGGCCTCGAAGCCGGAGCATCCCCGCTGGGAGCTGGTCGACGTCAAGTTCGTCGACAAGTGCGAGCTGATCTCGCTGGCGCAATTGCGCGAGCATGAAGAGCTGGCCGACATGATCGTGCTGCGCCGGGGCAACCGGCTGTCGATCACGCCGGTCACGCCGCAGGAATGGCAGTTCATCACCACGCGGCTGATGGGACGCCGCTGAACCGCGTGCGATGCGCGTGGGCGGTACATCCACCGCCCGCGAGATAACCATAACGAAAAACATCACGAAGCGATCCACGCATGACTCTCTCCCTGATTCCTGCGCTGCTGCTGCTCGGCGCGTTCACCGGCTTCTGCGCCGGCCTGCTCGGCGTCGGCGGCGGCATGATGATGGTGCCGTTCCTGACGCTGACCTTCAGCTGGCTGGCCTTTCCCGAAGAAGCGATCGTCCACATGGCGATCGCCACCTCGATGTCCACCATCCTGTTCACCTCGCTGTCGTCGGTGCGCGCCCACCACAAGCAGGGCGCGGTGCGCTGGAAGATCGTATTGGCGCTGGCGCCAGGCATCCTGCTGGGCGGCATGATCGGCGGCGGCAAGGTGTTCGCCGCGCTGAAGACCGGCTGGCTGTCGCTGCTGTTTGCGTTGTTCGTCGGCTTCTCGGCCTCGCAGATGCTGCGCAATCGCAAGCCGTCGGCGACCCGGCAGCTCCCTGGCTTCCCCGGCATGTTCGGCGCGGGTTCGGCAATCGGCTTCCTGTCCAGCCTGGTCGGCGCCGGCGGCGGCTTTGTCTCGGTGCCGTTCATGACCTGGTGCAACGTGCCGATCCACCACGCGGTGGCCACGTCGGCCGCGCTGGGCTTCCCGATCGCCGCGGCCAGCGTGATCGGCTATGTCTGGAGCGGCTACCAGATGACCGGCCTGCCGGCCGGTTCGCTCGGCTATGTCTATCTGCCCGCGCTGGCCGTGATCGCGATCGCCAGCGTGCTGACCGCGCCGCTGGGCGCGCGCACCGCGCACCGGATGGAGGTGCGCAAGCTCAAGCGCATCTTCGCCGGCATGCTGTTCTGCCTGGCCACCTACATGCTGTGGAAGGCCTGGCAGACGTTCTGAGCAAGCTGGCCAGGGCGTGAGGTCCGCGCCGGTCCGCGCCAGTCCGCGTCGGTCCGCGTTGGCCCGTGTCGGCCACGTCCGCCCGTGTCGGCCCCGCGTCGGCCCGCGTCGGCCCGGTAATACGCCGATACAAGCGCCCGGCTACGCAAGGGAACCCGGCGCTGCCAGTGACCGTCTGATCACCATCACATTGTCATGGAGAACTCGATGAAGCAATTGCTCGCCGCTACCCTGCTCGGTACCACCGCACTGGCCGCCTCCGCACAGGGCGGACCGACGCCGCCCGAGGGATGGCAGCCGCCCGCGGGCGTGCTGTCGCTGTCGGCCGAGGCCGCGGCGGAAGTGCCGACCGACGTGGTGCGCGTGACGCTGGCCGCGGAGCAGGAAGGCGCCGAGCCGGCCGCTATCTCGTCGGCGCTGTCGGCCAAGGCGCAGCAGGTGATCGCGCGCGCCAAGCGCGAATCCGGCATCCAGGCGGAATCGGGCGGCTTCACGATCTATCCGAGCACCGACCGCAACGGCCGCATCAGCACCTGGCGCGGACGCGCCGAGGTCATCCTGCAGTCGCGCGATTTCAGCGCGGCCTCGAAGCTCGCCGGCGAGCTGGCCAGCCAGATGCAGGTGCAGAACATCAGCTTCTCGCTGTCGCGCGAGGCGCGACTCGCGGCCGAGAGCAAGCTGACCGAGCAGGCGGTCGCCGCGTTCCGCGACAAGGCGCAGACCACGACCAAGCTGTTCGGCTACGGCAGCTACACGATCCGCAGCGTGCAGGTCGGCGAGGCCGGCACCGTGACGCCGATGCCGCGCATGTACGCCAAGGCCGCGATGGCCGCGGAGGCGGCGCCGGTGCCGATGGAGGGCGGCAAGGCCCAGGTCACCGTGACGGTGAACGGCTCGGTGCAGATGCTGAAGTAAGGCGCGGCAGGCCCTGCGCTGCCTGATGCGTACTCCCTCTCCCCTGTGAGGGGAGAGGGTCGGGGAGAGGGAGGTGGTTTCAAACGGCGCGCGGCGCAACGACCAGCGCGTGCCCTCCCCCCGCTCCTCTCCCACGCGCGGGAGAGGGGCGCCAGACTCCCCCAGACCCAATCACCCGCTGAACCGCTCCCGCAGCAGGTTCTTCTGCACCTTGCCCATCGTATTGCGCGGCAATTCGCTGACCAGGTGAATCCGCTTGGGCACCTTGAAGTTGGCGATGCGGTGCTTCAGCGTGCCGATCATCGCCTGCTCGTTCAGCTCCGCCCCGGGCTTGCCGACCACCACGGCCACCACGGCCTCGCCGAAATCCGGATGCGGCACGCCGATCACCGCGCTCTCCTGCACCCCCGGCATCTCGTCGAGGAAGCTCTCGATCTCCTTCGGATAGACGTTGTAGCCGCCGGAGATGATCAGGTCCTTGCTGCGGCCGACGATGGTCAGGTAGTCGTCCGGCACCTTGCGCTCCCCGGACATGCCGACGATGGCGCCGCCGAAGCGTCCCATGTCGCCGGTCTTGAACCAGCCGTCCGCCGTGAATTCCTCGCGGGTCTTCTCCGGCATGCGCCAGTAGCCCTTGAACACATTGGGACCCTTGACCTCGACCGCGCCGATTTCGCCGGCGGGGCAAGGCTTGCCCTCGCCATCGACCACGCGCACCGACACGCCCGGCAGCGGACGGCCCACGGTGCCGCCGATCCGTTCGCCCTCGCTGGCGTCATAGGGATTCGACACCAGCATCACCGTCTCGCTCATGCCATAGCGCTCGAGGATCGTATGGCCGGTGCGCTCGCGGAACGCCTCGAAGGTCTCCAGCAGCAGCGGCGCCGAGCCCGACACGAACAGGCGCATGCGGCGGCAGGTGTCCTCGTCGAAGCGCTGGTCCTGCAGCATCCGCACGTAGTAGGTCGGCACGCCCATCATCACGGTCGAGCGCGGCAGGAAACGCAGCACCTGCTCGATGTCGAACTTCGGCGCCCAGATCATCTTGGCGCCCGCCAGCAGCGCGCCATGCGAGGCGACGAACAGCCCGTGCACATGGAAGATCGGCAGCATGTGCAGCAGCACGTCGTCGCTGCGCCAGCCCCAGGCCTTGTGCAGCGTCTCCGCGTTCGACGACAGGTTGCGATGGGTCAGCATCGCGCCCTTGCTGCGGCCCGTGGTGCCCGAGGTATAGAGGATCGCCGCCAGATCGTCGGGCTCGCGCTGCACCGTGTCGAAGCGGTCCGGCTGCGCCGCGGCGCGCGCCAGCAGCGTGCCGCCACGGTCGTCGTCGAGCGTAAACACATGGCCGGTGCCGTGGCGGAACGCCAGCTTCGACACCCAGCCGAAATTGGCGCTGCTGCAGACCACCACGGCGGGCTCGGCATTGCCGATGAAGTAGTCGATCTCCGCTTCCTGATAGGCCGTGTTCAGCGGCAGATAGACATAGCCGGCGCGCAGCGTGGCCAGGTACAGGAACAGCGCTTCGGGCGACTTCTCGACCTGCACCGCGACGCGCGCGCCTTCCGGCAGGTCGAGCGAGGCGAGCAGGTTGGCCAGCTTGGCGGTGGCGCGATCGAGATCGTCCCAGCTGTAGTACAGGCCGTCGTGCGTCTCGATGCAGCAGGCCTCGCGCTTGGCGGGGAAGCGGGATTCGAACAGGGCGAACAGATTGGCGTTCATGCGATCAGCGGATAAAAGCTTGGAGGGATAAGAAGAAAACGGGGAACGGCAGCGACGGCGCTAGGCGCCCTCCTGTCCGTCGAAACGGGGCGGCCGGCGCGCCAGGAAGGCGGCGACGCCCTCGGCATGGTCGCGGCTCGCCGCGTAAGAGAAATGGGCATCGAGCTCGCTCGCCGACAGCGGCGCGGGCTGCGGCGACAGGCGCGCGATGGTGGCCTTGTTGATGCGCGCGGCCAGCGGTGCGCCGGCGGCGATGCGGCGGGCGGTGGCCATCGCCTCGGCGGCGACGTCGCCGCGCGGCACCACGCGCGTCAGCAAGCCCTTGGCCTGCGCCTCGGCGGCATCGAACACGCGGCCTTCCAGCAGGATTTCCAGCGTCGCCGCGCGCCCGGCCAGTGCCAGCAGGCCCCGCAACTCGCCGGGCGCCATCGGGAAACCCAGCTTGTTGATCGGCACACCGAAGCGGCTGTCCGTTCCCGCGATGCGCAGATCGCAATGGCAGGCGATCTCCAGCCCGCCGCCGACGCAGACGCCCTCGATGCAGGCCACGGTCGGATGCAGGCAGCCCGCGATCGCGGCCAGCGCCGGCGCCAGCAGGTCGACGTGGTAGGCGCGCACCGAAGCGGGATCGCCGCGCAGCCGCGGAAACTCCGCGATATCGGCGCCGGCGGCGAAGTTGCCGTCGGCGCCGCGCAGCACCACGCAGCGCAGCGTGCGGTCGGCCGACAGGCGCGCAAAGCCATCCGTCAGCGCGCGCCACATCGCTTCCGAGATCGCGTTGAGCTTGCCCGGATTCGACAGCGTGACCAGCGCGATGTCGCCATCGCGCTCGAAACTGACCGCACCGCTCACAGTACCCCCCGCGGATTCAACGCGGCCATCGACGTCATTGTCGGCATCATCGCCATCAATCCATCTTGGCGCCGGACTGCTGCACCACCTGGGCCCAGCGCTTGATCTCGGCGCGCTGGAACTGGGCGAACTGGTCCGGCGTGTACGACGGCGTCTCCGAGCCGTTGTTCAGCCAGATCTGCTTGAGCTCCGGCGTATTGAGGGCCTTGTTGACCTCGGCGTAGAGCTTGTCGCTGATCTCCTTGGGCGTGTTCTTCGGTACCCACAGCGCATACCAGGTCGACACCTCGTAGTTCGGCACGCCGGCTTCGGCCGCGGTCGGCACGTCGGGGAAGGCCGGCGAGCGCTTGGGCGCGGCCACCGCCAGCGCCCGGATGCGGCCGCCGCGGATATGCTGGGCCGACGAACCGAGGCCATCGAACACCATGTCGACCTGGCCGGCGATCAGGTCGGACAGCGCCGGGCCCGCGCCCTTGTACGGGATATGCGTGATGAAGGTCTTGGTCTGGATCTTGAACAGCTCGCCCGCCAGATGGTGCGACGACCCGTTGCCGGCCGAACCGTAGTTCAGCTTGCCGGGATTCTGGCGCGCGTAGGCGATCAGCTCCTGCAGCGTCCTGGCCTGGACCTTGGTCGGGTTGACCACCACCACCTGCGGCGGCTGCGCGATCACGGTGATCGGCACGAAGTCCTTCTCGATGTCGTAGTCGAGCTTCTTGTAGAACGAGGGCGCGATCACGTGATGCGCGCCGCCGATGAAGATCGTGTAGCCATCGGGCGCGGCCTTCGAGGCGAGGCTGGCGCCGACCGTGCCGCCCGCGCCGCCGCGGTTGTCGATGACGAACTGCTTGCCCAGCTGCTTGGACAATTGCGCCGCCAGCGGGCGCGCAAAGGCGTCGGTGCCGCCGCCGGCCGGGAACGGCACGACGATGGTGACCGGCCGCGACGGCCAGGGCTCCTGCGCCGCCGCCGGGCCGAGCGCCATCATGGCGATGCCGCCGGCCACTGCCAGCATCCGCGCCGTCCGCTTGAACTGACTACGTTCCATGGTGTGTCTCCTCGCTTTGTCTTATGAAAATGCGATGTGAACTGCTGGTGTGAACCGCGTTGGAACTTCCCGTCGAAAAAGCACTGCGAAACTTGGTGATGCGGTGATGCGGTGATGCGATCCGGTGATGCCATCCGGTAATGCCATCCGGTGATGCGAGCCCTGCCGGCCGTGCTCCCTCAGGAGCGCGCCAGCAGCTTGGCGACCGACCGGCTGATGCGCGGATTGCCCTCGCCGAGCTTGGCCAGATTGTCGTCGAGCGCCTCCGGCACGTACAGGTAATTGACCATCATGCCGCACGACTGCGCGCGTCCCTTGCTCGACAGGTCCGCGCCCCAGTTCAGCCGCTCGACGCAGGCGCCGTTGCCGAGGTGGAAACGCGCCACCGGATCGGCAGGCAGCGCGCCGTTGCGGGCGTGCACGAGGAAGTGCGCGGCCAGCGCCAGGCCGCTGTCGCGCACCAGCGCGTCGTCCGAACCGGCGTTCAGCGCGGCCAGCCATTCGGCGCCGGTCGCCGGCACCGCCGGCGGCCTGGCTTCCCCGGCAGCCGGCGCACGTGCGCTCCAGCGCTGCATGCACTTGCCGCCCAGCACCTTGGCGACGGTATCGCCGTCCTGCTTGCGCAGCCAGTCGGCGAAACCCGGTATCGGCGACAGCGTGGCGAACTGCTTGACCTTGGGGAATTCGCGCTGCAATTCCTCGATGACGCGCTTGAGCAGGAAATTGCCGAAGCTGACGCCGCGCAGGCCCGGCTGCGTATTCGAGATCGAATAGAAGATCGCCCATTTGACGCGGCGCAGGTCTTCCTGCGGCGCCGCCTCGTCGAGCAGGCTCTGCACGTTGGCGGCCATTTCCGGCACGAATGCCACCTCGACGAAGATCAACGGCTCGCGCGGAATCCGCGGATGGAAGAAGGCGTAGCAGCGGCGGTCCGAATCGAGCCGGTTGCGCAGGTCGGCCCAGGAGGCGATCTCATGCACCGCCTCGTAGCGGATCAGCTTTTCCAGCAGCGACGCCGGCGAATCCCAGGTGATCGGCTGCAGCTCGAGCAGGCCGACGTCGAACCAGTTCGACAGCAGGCCTTCCAGGTCTTCGTCGAGCACGCGCAGGCCGGGGATCTTCTTGTACCAGCGCAGCATGTCCGCGCGCAGGTGGATGATGAAATGCAGGCCGCAGGCCGACGTCGCGCTCGGGCCATGCAGCCCGGCCAGCCGCTTGAAGAAGCGGATGCGGGCGCTCGACAGCGCATGGGAGAGTCCCGAGCCGTTGCGTCCCGGCTTGCCGCCCTCGCCCACCGTGCCCGAGGCCGTGCCCGTAGTCGTGCCCCCTGTCACCCCTTCCGCGGCGCCGTCGCCCTGCGCACCGCTGTTGGCGACCTCGGCCAGCAGCGTCAGCATGGCCTGGCGGGTGGGCTCGTCGGCGGCCTCGTATTCGTTGCGCCAGGCCTGCGCGGCGGCGTTGGCGGCGCTGTCGGTCAGGCGGGCATCGAAGCACAAGCGCAGTTCCTCGCGCTGGCGGCGCTGCACACGCGCGCTCAGCGTGGCGGGCGCGGCCGTGCGGGTCTTGCCATCGTTGGCCGCGTTGGCCTCGGCCGGGGTCCCCTTGCGGTTCCACCAGCGGCCGAAGCGCGCCAGCAGCGTGCCGCCGGCGGCGTCGGGACGGGCGTCCCCCAGGGTTTCGCTGGCGCCGAGCGGCGCGCTGACGGTCTTGTCTCCGGTCTCGAAAGAAGTCATCGAACTACCTGTCGGGCAAAGGATGGAAGCGGAACTCGAAACGTTACGGTGCTGCGTGGCGAGGGTGAGTGAGAGTCGTCGATGGTCGGATCAGCGGTCGGTTAGCGGTCGTGTCAGCGGGGTCGGTTAGCCGTCGGTCAGCGCTCGGTCAGCGCTCGGTCTAGCGGTCGGAGGCGGCCTTGGCGGCGAGGCGAAGCCGGCTGTGGCGCCGTCGCGCCGGGGCCGCGGGTTCGGGCGCTGCCGCTTGCGCATCCGCGTCCAGCGCCTTCAACGCGGCGCGCTGGCGCAGCAGGTGGGTCTTCATCATCGCCTCGGCGCCTTCGGGATCGCGCGCCTTCAGCGCGGCAAAGACCGACAGGTGCTCGGCACAGGATTCGTCGATGCGGCCCGGCAACTGCAGGCTCTTGTGCCGCGACAGGCGCAGCACCTTGCGCAGGTCGCCGATCAGCCCGGACAGCCAGCGATTGCCGGCGAGCCGCTGGATCGCCTCGTGGATCTGGTAGTTCGCCTCGTAGTAGGCGTCGATCTGGCCGGCGCGGGCGTAGCGCGCCAGATCGCGATGCAGGTCCTCGAGCGCGTCGAGGTCGGCGGCGGTGGCGTTGCGGGCCGCCTCGTAGGCGCAGCGCCCTTCGAGCAGCGCCATCAGCGGAAAGATCTCGTCGAGGTCCTGTTCGGACAACTCGTTGACGAAGCAGCCGCGGCGCGGCTCCAGCCGCACCAGCCCTTCGGCGGCCAGCACCTTCAGCGCCTCGCGCAGCGGGGTGCGCGAGATGCCCAGCGTGGTCGCCAGGGCCGCCTCGTCGATCCAGGCGCCCGGCACGAGCGTGTGCTCGTCGATCATGGCGCGCAGGCGATCGGCGACTTCGAGATACAGCGCCTGCTGGACGATGCGCATGGAGGCCTCCCGGTGCGATGCATGGACATCGCGAAGGCCGGAGCCCCTTGGGAGGCCCTCGCAATAATTCATAATTATGAATAACGCCGAGGGAATGGCAAGGCGTTTCGATGTTGCAGAGCGGCAAGTGCTGTAAGGGTTGCAGGGTGGCCCCCGGCGGCTCTGAGCGGCCCTGAGCGGCTCTGAGCGGCTCTGAGCGGCTCTGAGCGGCTCTGAGCGGCTCTGAGCGGCTCTGAGCGGCTTGCCGAAGGCTTGAGGCGGCTGGGAGCGCCTGTGGGGCCTCGCCTCGTAGGGCGCTTGCCTTGCAGGCGGCGCCCTGGGCAGGCGCCGAAGGACGGTCCGCCGCTTCAGCCGTCCGCCAGAATGCGCCGCGCCCGCTCCAGCACCGGGCGATCGACCATCTTTCCGTCCACCGCCACGGCGGCGCCATCGGCCGAGGCGGCCGCTTCGACCACGCGCCTGGCCCAGGCCAGCTCCGCTTCGGTCGGCGCGAGACCGGCGTGGACAGGGTCCACCTGCGCCGGGTGGATCAGCAGCTTGGCGCCGAAGCCGAAGGCGCGCGCACGCGCCGTTTCGGCGGCCAGCACCGCGGTATCGCCGAGCGCGGTGCAGACGCCGTCCACCGGCGCAGGTAGCCCCGCCGCGCGCGAATGCAGCACCAGCAGACTGCGAAAGGCATGCAGCGGCTCGCCTTCATCGCCCACGCCCAGGTCGCCCATCAGGTCGATGCTGCCGAACAGCAGCCGCACCACGCCGGGCTGCGCGGCCAGCTCCGCAAGCTGGGCGAAGCCCGCCGCGGTTTCCAGCAGCGCGTGGCATTGCACCGCCGGCAGCGCCTGCCGCAGCGCCCGCATCGCTTCGGCATCGGCCTTGGGCAACACCAGCGTGTCGACGCCGAGCGCGTGGCACCAGGCGATATCGTCGTCGTGGTACGGCGTGCCGGCGGCGTTCACGCGCACCAGCAGCAGCACGCCGGCATCGACGGCCTGCCGCGCCAGCGCGGGCCAGGGCGCGCGCAGGCCCTCGCGCGCGGCGGCCTTGTCGGCCGGCGCCACCGCGTCCTCGAAATCGACGATCACCGCGTCGGCCCCGGCGGCGAGCGCCTTGCCGACGCGATCCGGCCGGTTGGCCGGAACGAACAGATAGCTGCGCGGCAGCCGCGTACCCGGAGTCGTCATCGCGTTCTCCGCCGTCATACCGCGCCGGCCGCGCGCATCGCGGCGATCTGCTCGCCCGCGATGCCCAGCTCGGCCAGGATCGCGTCGGTATGCTGGCCCAGGGCCGGCACCGGGTCCATGCGCGCGTCCGTCATGCCGGGCGGCAGCAGCGCCGGGATGGCGCCCGCCGGCGTGTCGACCTGGCGCCAGCGCTGCCGCGCGGCCAGCTGCGGATGCGCCCAGACGTCGGCCATCGTATTGACCTGCGCGTTGGCGATCTTCGCGGCGTCGAGCCGCGCGCCGACCTCCTCGGCGCTCCACTGCGAGAACGCCGCGACGATGCGCTCGCGCAGCGCGCCACGATTGGCGCTGCGCAGGCTGTTGCTGGCGTAGTCGGGATGCGAGATCAGCTCAGGCTGCTGCAGCACCGATTCGCAGAACACCGCCCACTCGCGTTCGTTCTGCAGGCCGAGCATCACGGTCTTGCCGTCGCCGGTCGGGAACGGCCCGTAGGGATAGATGGTGGCATGCGAGGCGCCCGCGCGCGGCGGCGGCGAGGCGCCATCGAAGGCGTAGTACAGCGGGAAACTCATCCACTCGACCATCGACTCCAGCATCGAGATATCGATGCGCTTGCCGCGGCCCGTCTGCCCGCGCTCGAGCAGCGCGGCCAGGATATTGGTGTAGGCGTACATGCCCGCGGCGATATCGGCGATCGATGCGCCGGCCTTGACGCCCTCCTCCGGCGTGCCGGTCACCGAGACGAAGCCCGACTCGCTCTGCACCAGCAGGTCGTAGGCCTTCTTGTCGCGATAGGGACCGTCGGCGCCGTAGCCCGAGATATCGCAGACGATCAGCCGCGGAAAGCGCTCGGACAGCGCGGCATGATCGAGCCCCAGCCGCGCCGCCGCACCCGGGGCGAGGTTCTGCACCAGCACGTCGGCGCGCGCCAGCAGCGCGTCGAGCACCGGACCCGCGCCCTCGTGCTTGACGTCCAGCGTCAGGCTCTCCTTGCCGCGATTGGTCCAGACGAAGTGCGAGGACAGGCCGTGCACGCGATCGTCGTAGGCGCGCGCGAAATCGCCGGCGCCCGGACGCTCGATCTTGACCACGCGGGCACCGAGGTCCGCCAGCTGGCGCGTGCAGAACGGGGCGGCGATGGCCTGTTCGAGGGAGATGACGGTGATGCCTTCAAGCGGTCGGGTCATGGCAGTGGCTTGGCGAAGGGAATGGGAGGGCCGGGATGGCGGGCGATGGCATCAATCTAGCCGCGATCGCCGCCGCGCGGAAATACGGAATCGCGAGCCAGCCATAAGTACAATCAATACCTTCGGCTTTCACTGGGTCATTGGGGCGGGACATGGATATCCGGGGCATGCGCTATTTCGTCGCGATCGTGGAGCACGGCAGCCTGACCCGCGCCGCCGAGGTCGCCCACGTGGCCCAGCCCGCCCTGAGCCAGCAGCTTGCGGCGCTCGAAGCGGAACTGGGCGTGGCGCTGGTGCATCGCGGCGCCAAGGGCGTCAAACCCACGGAGGCGGGCCGCACGCTGTACCGGCATGCGCGCGCGATCCTCAAGCAGATCGACGTGGCGCGCGCCGACGTCAAGGTCGCCGGCGCGGACATCGCCGGCACCGTGGCGATCGGCCTGCCGACCACCGCCGCCGCGGCATTCGGCATGCCGCTGGTGCGCGCGGTGCGCCAGCGCTATCCGGGCGTCCGGCTGCAGCTGTTCGAGAGCATGAGCGGCTATATCGCCGAACTGCTGAACAACAACCGGCTCGACTTCGCCATTCTGTTTCGCGATACCCCATCGCGGGCGGTGGAACTGGAGCCGTTGGCCAGCGAGGCGCTGTACCTGGTCGGCACGCCGCCTGTCTCCGCGGCCTCGAAGCGGCATCGCGCCAGGTCGGGCAAGGAAGGAACCATTGCCCTGAAGGCGCTGGCCGATGTCCCGCTGGTGTTGCCGAGCGGGGCGCAAGGGCTGCGCGAAGTGCTGGAGCGGCATGCCAGCGGCGCCGGCATTCGGCTGCAGGTCGTGGCCGACCTCGACTCGCTGCCGATCCTGCTGCAGACCGCCCGGGAAGGGCTGGCCTGCACGATCCTGCCCGCGTCGTCACTGAGCCGCGAGCCGGATGACGATGCCCTGCCGACACGGCTGATTCTCCCCGAGCTCGACCGCACGCTGTCGCTTTGCTGGCCGCGTGCGCTGCCGCGGACGGCCGCCGCCGACGCGGTGGCCGAGGCCTTGCGCGAGATCGTCGCCGCGAAGATTGCGGAAGGCAGCTCGTTGAAGCCGGCTCGCGCGTAGCGCCGCCCTACTGCCCTTTCGGCGGATCCCGCCTCAATTGCCGCTCCATCGTCGCGATGCGTGCGGCGATGGATTGGGCGAAGAAGTGCATGGCTCGCTCGAGCGCCAGGTTCCGGAAAGTTCGCTGGAAAACGGAAGCGCACACGTCGTCCAATTGGCGGGCGAGCGCCGCCGCCTGGGCAATGACGGCGTTCCAGGCCTGGCTTGCCGCGGCGCGCCCGGAAGCATCCGGCAATTCGTCGAAGCCGATGCTGTTGTGGTCGTCGAACAGCGCGCGCAGTCCGGTCACGTTATTGCCCAGAAACCGGCCGCGTTCCATATACATCGTGACCGCGAGCTGATTCATCGCACCGGCCGTGGCAAAGCGGTCGGCATGGAGGCCCCCCATCTCCTCCAGCGCGAGCATCTCGCTGCGTACCTTTTCCAGAAGCTGGAAGGCGCAGAGATATTCGACCATGATGTCCTTCTTGTGCTCGGCCCCGTCGATACGGTCCGGAAGGGGCTGCGCAAGCGCGGTCGAAAGGTGTTGCAAGTATCGCGTCGCGGTGCGGATCCGGCCCTGCGCCCAGGCCAGGCTCTCCTCCCACTGTGCCTGCACGTCAACCGCGGGCGCCTGCACCGCCTGCGCCGACTGCACTGTGGAGGTACCTGCCGCGGCCGCCCCGGCATCGGGGCCCGCGTCGGCATCGGCGGCGGCGGGAGCGGCCGTCGGGGTGGCCGCCGCGGCGGGAAGAGGCTGCGAGGCACTCCCGCTCTTCCCAAGACCATAGGCCGACGCATCGTCCAACCCGTCCGGGCCCTCTTCCATGTACACCGAGTTGTACGACCCAATGCTCGAGGTGGATACGGTTCGGCTCAATGTGCGATCGCTGGCGGTATCGCCTGCATTGTCGACCGGTGTGTCCGCCGACGCCGCCTCCGCGGTGCAACCCGCCGCGTTCGGTGGACTCTTCCGCTCAAAGCCCAGGCGGCGCCAGAGCTGTTCGATCATCTGGTCGTTTTCCAGGACTTCGTCCCAGTCGCTGTCGTGGCTGCCGGCCACGTCCTCAGGCGCGTTGGCGCGAACGTTGGCCGACACGTTGTCAGGCACGTTGTCAGGCACGTTGTCAGGCACGTCGGCCGCGCTCCGGTCGGGGACGATCGGCCGCGACGATACGGTGCGGGCCAGGCCGCTCTGCGCCGGCGCGCGCTCGCCAAATTGGTCGACCAGGCGCTTGGCGGCCTCGCACAGCTTGATGCCCTGCACTTCCGCGCAAAAGTGAGCCGCCCTGATCTCACCGCCACAAAGCTCCGACAGCACGTCCCACGCGAGCGGCTGCGAGAAATCCGAATTGGCCTGGAGCCAACGGCTCATCTGCTCGCCAATCTCGTGTATCAGGCCGGCGAGATCGGGTTGCCGGTCAGGAAAATGGCGGTAGGCCTCGGGCTTGGCGAACACTTCCCCTGCGCCGAAGATCGTGGCAAGCACGCCCACGGCGGCCGATGCACCGGTTCCCGCCGCACACGCCGCCGTCAGCAGGAAGGAGCCGCCCAGCGCAACGCCGGTCACGGCCACCGGCCACAGGATCACCGCCAGCGTGACGGCACCGGCAATGCCGAGCAGTGCGCCCACGGCGAGCGCGATGGCCTTGCCGACGCTGCGCTTTTGCACGTGGGGCGCGATGTCGTCCTGCAGCGACTGAAGCCTTTGCATCAGCGCCTGGCATTGCGTCGCGAGCTTCAGGTTGCGTGCCATCACCACGGCGATGTGTCGCTCCCGCGCGTGTGGGCCGGCCTCCCATGGCATGGTGGCACGATGCTCGAGCTGCGCGATGTCCCGTGCCGTGTTCAGCAGCGCCGTCAGGTCCTTGTCGCACGCATCGAGTTCCTGTCTCAAAGGCTGCTTCTGGCTGGCCGGAATGGCCAGCGCGTCAATCGTCCTTTTCAGTTGATGCAGATGCTGTGCGCAGCTCGCTGCCACTGTGTCCCCGATCGCGCCTTCCGCCTGCGGGACCGCGTCGACGGGCGCCTCGGCGGACCGGCCGGTCCGCTTGCCGACATCGTCTCGGATGCCAGGAGTCAGCGATGGAAAGAGGACGGTAGCGATGGCGGGAGCGGACAGGGGCGGCATGATGAATCCGGAAGCGGGCTGAACGAAGGGAAGCGAATGTGGCGACGGCCGCAGGAACGAAGGCGCGGACCAATGCCGATCGATGTCGGCACGGGTCGCATCGTCGGGGGAAGCGATCGCCGATGCGGCAGGATGGCGCAAGTAATGTGCAAAGGCTTTCATAAATCGACAGGCAACTCGCGATAAGTGACACATGTCTCTTGAGCCATGCCATGCCGTGGCCGCATGCTGTTCGACCGCTCTTTTCCGGAGAACATCATGTTCCTCGCCCCTCCCCCCACGAAACAACCCGTCGTGGTGCGATGCGCAGTGCCGGAGGCGCTGCGCAACCGTGACATGCGGCGGCTATTGCAAGCCCATGGCGGGTGGCTCCAATGTGGAAGCGATCGCTTCCGGATCCGTTGGGAAAATGGGCGGCTCCATGTCCGCAGCAAAACGGCTGCGGAGCCGCAACGGCAGGCGCTGGCGGCGCTGCTGGCCGACAGATACAGTGAACTGTTCGAGGATCGGTTCCACTGGCCACGCGGGACCAACCCGCGCGTGCGGCTCAATGGCGAGGTCTCCTTCGCGCGTGGACGCCCGTCCGGGCCGATTGCCTGCCGCCATCTGGCCGTCTTCTGGCTTGGCCTGTTCATCGATGGCCTGCCGCACGGCCCCGACTACTCCAGGCTGGGGACCGCACAGGCGCTGCGGGACAACATCCCGCTGCACTACGACTACAGGGTGGTACCGAACGCCGTGCAGCTCGGCAAGCTGCGTGTGGTGATGATCGGAGACTGGGGCGAGGAGTTCGCCGCGCGCCTGGCCGAACTCGAGGGCCGGGACGAAACGGCCACGACCCTGCTGATCCTGACACCCGATCACGCAATGGCCGTCGGGCTGCGCGTCCTGCCCCACCCGCATCGAACCCGCTACGTGGTCGCCTTCTACGATCCCAACATCACCGCCACGCATCTGGAAGCGTGCTTCGACGACATGGAAGGAGTACGTGAGCTGGAGGCGCGATGCTTCACCGAGTTCGCGCGCGACTACGATCCATTCCTTCGGCAGCACCGGACGCTGAACACGGTGGACGCCATGCTGATGGTCGAGCTCGACATGGCGACGCTGCGGCAGCTGCGCGAGATCGACGTGACCCTGCCCGAGCAGCCGCGGCAATTGTCGGGTGCGCTGCCGCCTCTGACTGCCGATGCGTTGTGGTATCTGCTGCGTTATGGCTGCGAGGACGCGGTCCGTCAGCTGGCACCGGCACTGCGCGCGCTGCCCCAGCATGAGCGCATCCAGCGGCTAAGCACGAACCGCTCGACCCAGCTGTTCTACGACATCATGTCGCACGGGCTGCCATCGTCGGCGAGGCTGTTCGGGGAGCTGATCGCCGACCTTCCGCTGGAGCAGCGGATTCGCCTGCTGCGGTCGCAGGCGGACTGCGGCACGACGGCATTCGGTTATGCCGTGAAGGCCGGCCGCACCGAGATGTTCCGGCCATTTCTGGAACTGCTGCAGGCGCTGGTGCCCAGCGACCATCACTACGCCATGCTGGTGGCCGCCATGCCGGACGGAACCTCCGCGCTCTATCACGCCTGCAAGCACGGGTATTGCCATACGCCGCCGGCGTATGCCGCCGCCTTGTCGTCGTTGCCGCCCCTGCTTCTCGCTTCGCTGATGTGCGCGCGTTCGGCCGACAACGAAACGGGCCTGGAGGTGGCCGTGCGGAACAAGGATCTGAGCACCATCGGCAATTTCGCCAAGGTGTTCCCGCTGCTGCCGCCGCAAGCCTGCGTCTATCTGCTGAAACCGGCGTGGCGGTTGATTCGACGGATGAATGCCGAGGGGCGCAAGGACCCGATCATCGAGCAGATGATGCGATCGCATCTGGAGCGGTTCGCCCCGTCGGTGCTGTCGCGCGAGGGCGGCGACCGGGGCGGGCGTGCCAGGGCGGCCTCGAAAGGCTGGGTACGCTGGAAGTGGGAACTGGCCTGACGCGGGACGGCTGTCGGGCGATATCAGGCGCCGTCAGGCCTGATATCACCCGATTTCAGGCCGACAGCTGCGGCTGGCGCCGATACGCCCACCACATCATCGCCGCGCCCGCCACGATCATCGGCAGGCTCAGCCACTGACCCATCGAAAAGTTCAGCGCCAGCAGGCCGAGGAAGTTGTCCGGCTCGCGCGCGAATTCGGCGAGAAAGCGGAACACCCCGTAGCCCAGCAGGAAGGCGCCGGACACCGCGCCCGTCGGCCGCGGATGGCGGGCAAACAGCCACAGGATCACGAACAGCGCGACGCCCTCGCCGGCGAACTGGTACAGCTGCGACGGATGGCGCGCGATATTGTCGCCGGCCTGCGGGAAGACCATGCCCCACGGCAGATCGGTGGGACGGCCCCACAGCTCGCCATTGATGAAGTTGCCGAGCCGCCCGGCGGCGAGGCCGCAGGGAATCATCGGCGCGATGAAGTCGGTCACTTCCATCCAATGCCGGCCGCGCACCTTCGAGAACACCCACATCGCGATCACCACGCCGAGGAAGCCGCCGTGGAAGGCCATGCCGCCCTCCCACACCTTGAAGATATCCAGCGGGTGCGACAGGTAGAAGGACGGCTTGTAGAACAGCACGTAGCCGAGTCGGCCGCCGAGGATCACGCCGAGCACGCCGTAGAACAGCAGGTCGTCGATATCGCGCGCGGTCCAGCCCTGCGCCGCCACCTGCGGCTGGCGCAGCCGGATGCGGCCGAACCACATAAACATGATGAAGCCGGCGAGGTACATCAGCCCGTACCAGCGGATCGCCAGCGGGCCCAGATGGATGGCGATGGGATCGAAGTTCGGATGGATCAGCATGCGGGTCTATCGCTTGGCGTTGTCGGATGAGGTTGGTGGGATGGACGGGATCGAATTCAGGATCGGGATCGGCATCGGGCTCAATGCTTCGGCTTCGGCCCCGGATTCGGCCCGGGCACGGTGGCGCGGCCCTTCGATGTGCCGCTGCCCGGGCGGGCCGCCGGCGCCAGCGCCGATGCAATCTCGATGAACGAGCGCAGCACCGGACTCGGTCCGGCCGCGCCATTGTCGCGCCACGCCAGGCCCGTCTCGATCTCCGGCACCGCGCCGCGCAACGTCAGATAGGACACGCCGGTGCGCCGCAGGTTGCAAAGCGAGGCCGGCACCAGCGCGACGCCGATGCCGGCCGACACCAGGCTGACGATGGTCTGCATCTGGATCGCTTCCTGCGCGATCACCGGGGCGAAGCCGTCGCGCGCATAGTAACCGGTAATGATGTCATGAAACGCCGGCGCGCTTCGGCGGGGAAACAGGATCAGCGGTTCGTGCGCGAAATCGGCCAGCGCGACGGCATCCGGCTGCTTCGCGCCGCCGCGCCGGCCCGGCGCGCGCCAGTCCTGCGGGACCGCCAGCACCAGCGGCTCGCGCACCAGCGGCAGGTACGACATGCCATGGGGCAAGGCGGGCATCTGCGGGCGGATCACCAGCCCCGCGTCGATCTGCCCGTCGGCCAGCGCATCGAGCTGGATATCGCTGGTGGCCTCGCGCAGCTGCAGCTGAACCTCGGGATGCCGCGCGCGAAAGCGCCGCAGCAGGTCGGGCAGGATGCCGTAGTCCGCCGTGCTGACGAAGGCCAGCGACAGCGTGCCGATCTCGCCGCGGGCCAGCCGCTGCGCCAGCGCGGGCAGGTTGGCGGCGTCGGCCAGCACCCGGCGCACTTCGGGCAGCCACTGCTGTCCGGCCGGGGTCAGCGCCACCGAGCGGCGCGTCCGCACGAACAACGGCACGCCGATCTCGTCCTCCAGCGCCTGGATCTGCTGCGACAGCGGCGGCTGCGTCATGGCCAGGCGCGCGGCGGCGCGGCCGAAGTGCAGTTCCTCGGCGACGGTGACGAAATAGCGCAATTGGCGCAGATCCACGCGGACTCCCGGTGCGGCGAGGCCGGCGACCGCCATCGATTCCCGGCGATCGCCCGCTTCCGTGACATGTTCTTGTGATAGGAAAAACGACTCAATACAGCACGAATAATATATTTGACACTGCAAAACGCAAACGGCATGCTGTCGGCCACAACTACAGCGGCGCCCGGCCGGGCGCCACGCCAGTCCCCGGAGAGATACGCATGGCATACAACAAACGCTCGCAGAACATCACGCAAGGCGTGGCGCGCTCGCCCAACCGCTCGATGTACTACGCGCTGGGCTACCAGAAGGAAGACTTCGACAAGCCGATGGTCGGCATCGCCAACGGCCACTCGACCATCACGCCGTGCAACGCCGGCCTGCAGCGCCTGGCCGATGCCGCCGTCGATGCGATCAAGGCCTCCGGCGCCAATCCGCAGATCTTCGGCACGCCGACCATCTCGGACGGCATGTCGATGGGCACCGAGGGCATGAAGTACTCGCTGATCTCGCGCGAGGTAATCGCCGATTGCATCGAGACCGCCGCGCAGGGCCAATGGATGGACGGCGTGGTCGTCATCGGTGGCTGCGACAAGAACATGCCGGGCGGCATGATCGCGCTGGCGCGCACCAATGTGCCGGGCATCTATGTCTATGGCGGCACCATCAAGCCGGGCAACTGGAAGGGCAAGGACCTGACCATCGTGTCCTCGTTCGAGGCCGTGGGCGAGTTCACCGCCGGCCGGATGAGCCAGGAGGACTTCGAGGGCGTGGAGAAGAACGCCTGCCCGTCGACCGGCTCCTGCGGCGGCATGTACACCGCCAACACGATGAGCTCGTCGTTCGAGGCGCTGGGCATGTCGCTGCTGTATTCGTCGACGATGGCCAATCCGGACCAGGAAAAGGTCGACAGCGCCGCCGAATCGGCGCGCGTGCTGGTCGAGGCGATCAAGAAGGACATCAAGCCGCGCGACATCATCACGCGCAAGTCAATCGAGAACGCCGTCAGCCTGATCATGGCGACCGGCGGCTCGACCAATGCGGTGCTGCACTACCTGGCGATCGCGCATGCGGCCGAGGTCGAATGGACCATCGACGATTTCGAGCGCATCCGCCGCAAGGTGCCGGTGATCTGCAACCTGAAGCCGTCGGGCCAGTACGTCGCCACCGACCTGCATCGCGCCGGCGGCATTCCGCAGGTGATGAAGATCCTGCTGAACGCCGGCCTGCTGCACGGCGACAGCCTGACCATCACCGGCCGCACGCTGGCCGAGGAACTGGAGCACGTGGCCGACCAGCCGCGCGCCGACCAGGACGTGATCCTGCCGATCGACAAGGCGCTGTACAAGGAAGGCCATCTGGCCATCCTGAAGGGCAACCTGGCCGAGGAAGGCGCGGTGGCCAAGATCACCGGGCTGAAGAACCCAGTCATCACCGGCCCGGCGCGCGTGTTCGACGACGAGCAGAGCGCGATGGACGCGATCCTGGCCGACAAGATCCAGGCCGGCGACGTGCTGGTGCTGCGCTATCTCGGACCGAAGGGCGGCCCGGGCATGCCGGAAATGCTGGCGCCGACCTCGGCGATCATCGGCAAGGGCCTGGGCGAGTCCGTGGGCTTCATCACCGACGGCCGCTTCTCGGGCGGTACCTGGGGCATGGTGGTCGGCCACGTCGCGCCTGAAGCCTTTGTCGGCGGCACCATCGCCCTGGTCCAGGAAGGCGATTCGATCACGATCGACGCGCACAAGCTGCTGCTGCAGCTGAACGTCAGCGACGAGGAACTGGCGCGCCGCCGTGCCGCCTGGAAGCAGCCGACGCCCCGCTATACGCGCGGCGTGCTGGCCAAGTTCTCGAAGCTGGCGTCGACGGCCAGCAAGGGCGCGGTCACGGACTGAGCGACATCGTCCAGTAGGTCGGCGCCTGCGGGCGCCATGCCAAAGCCTGCGAGCGATCGCAGGCTTTTCTGTTTGTGGGATCGCCGCGCGCGGATCAGCGCGTCGGTTCACCCCCCGCTCAGCCCGCCGCCACGGTCCGCTCGATCAGCCGGACCATCGCGGCGCGGATCGCGGCCGGGTCGTCGCCGGCATCGATGGCAAGCGCGGCCCGGTCGAATGCCGCCGACAGCAGCGTCGCGAGCGCATCGACCGTCAGCGGCGGCGGCAGGCGCGGGCCGAGGGCCGCCGCCAGCCCCTCCCGCAGCGTGCGGCCGGCGTGGGCCTGGTCCAGCGCCAGGCTTTCGCCGGCGCCCAGCACCGCCGGACCGTCCACCAGCAGCAGCCGCGTGCGTCCGGCCACCGTCATCGCATCGAGATAGGCCTCGCTGCCGGCGATCAGCGCCTTGCGCGCCGAGCGCGTGGCGGGCGCCGCGCGCTCGATCTCGTCGGCCACCGCCCTTGCCTCCTCCTCCAGCACCGCGCGGAACAGCGCGCGCTTGTCATCGAAGTGGTGATAGAGCGCGCCGCGCGTGATGCCGGCGGCCGCGACGATTTCCGGGGTCGAGGTATCGGCATACCCCTTGTCGACGAACAGGGCGCGCGCGGCCGCCAGCAAGGCGCCGCGCGTGGCCTCGGTGCGTTCACGGTTGGTCCGTGGCATTTTTCTTTGCATACATACAGCCTGTATGTTATAACGACGAAAAAGATACAGACTGCATGTTAATGTCATCTGGCCATTTCCCCAAGCGGCCGCACCGAACGGAGTCCGTCATGAAGATCACCAGCTTCTACCCCGTCATCCAGACCACCGATGTGGCAGCCACGGCGGCCTTCTATCAGCGGCATTTCGGCTTCAAGGCGCTGTTCTCGAGCGACTGGTACTGGCATCTGCAGTCGGCGGACGATGCCGGCGTCAACCTCGCCGTGCTCGACTACCGGCACGAGACGATCCCCGTGGGCAGCCGCGCGCCGGTTGCGGGCACCATCCTGAACTTCGAGGTCGAGGACGTCGACACGCTGTACGCGCGGCTGCAGCAGGCCGGCCTGCCGATCCGGCTGGCGCTGCGCGACGAGCCCTTCGGCCAGCGGCACTTCATCACCGCCGATCCCAACGGCGTACTGATCGACATCATCAAGCCGATTCCGCCCTCGCCCGAGTTCGCCGCGCAATACGACCCGCGGGCCATGCCGGACTGAGCTGTCCTCCGGGCGGTATCATGGCCCGGTGATCGGCGGCCCCGGACAACGCGCCGGCACCGGCGGCCCCGGATACCGCAAGGAGGGACCATGAAGACAGTGATGTTGATTGGCGCGCCTACCGATGTCGGCGCCAGCACGCGCGGCGCATCGATGGGACCGGAGGCGATGCGCGTCGCCGATATCGCCGGCGCCCTGCTGCGCAATGGGCTCGACGTCGTCGATGGGGGCAATCTATCCGGCCCGGCCAATCCGTGGCATCAGCCGATCGACGGCATGCGGCACCTCGACGAAGTGGTGGCGTGGAACCGCGGCGTGTTCGATGCCTGCTACGGCTGCCTGCAGGACGGACGCTTTCCGCTGCTGCTGGGCGGCGACCATTGCCTGGCGATCGGGTCGATCAGTGCGGCCGCGCGCCATTGCCGCGACACCGGCAAGAAGCTGCTGGTGCTTTGGCTGGACGCGCACGCCGACGCCAATACCGGCTCCACCAGTCCGACCGGCAATATCCACGGCATGCCGGTGGCGTGCCTGTGCGGCGATGGCCCCGCGCCTTTGATCTCGCTGAGCGGCACGGTGCCGGCGGTCAAGCCCGAGCATATCCGGCAGGTCGGCATTCGCAGCGTCGACGCCGAAGAGAAACGGCGGCTGCGAGACCTGAACCTCGCGGTCTTCGACATGCGCTACATCGACGAGAACGGCATGCGCCATACCATGCAGAACGCGCTCGCTGGCATCGACGACAACACCCATCTACACGTCAGCTTCGACGTGGACTTCCTCGACTGCAGCATCGCACCGGGCGTCGGCACAACCGTGATGGGCGGCCCGACCTATCGCGAAACGCAGCTTTGCATGGAGATGATCGCGGACACCGGCCGGCTCGGATCGCTCGACGTGCTCGAACTCAATCCGGCTTGCGACGTGCGCAACCAGACCGCCAGGCTGATGGTGGATTTTCTCGAGAGCCTGTTCGGGAGATCGACGCTGATACGCCAGTGAAGCGTCGGGGAGTTGGGGGTCGCGTTCGCGAGACGTGCGCCGCGACCCAGGCGCCGGCGGGACGGCCGCCGGCTAGCAGAGGAACACGTCATCGAGGCGTTGCGCGTATAGCACGCGACGCGCCCAGTCCTCGATCTGCTGCACCGACGCGGAAAGCACCTTGGCGGCGATGTCCTCGGGCAAGGGACCGAAGCGATGGTCGAGCAGTTTGATCAATAGCTCTGCCCTTACTTCGGCCTCGAGCTTGGCCTTGACCTTCCGCGTGATGTCGCGCTCCAACCGGCGCGCCCACTTTCCATAGCCTTGCGACAGTTCCATATCCAGCTCCATCAGGTTGTGCACTTCGTTGAGATCCAGCGCGGCGGCGCTGAAGTTGGCGGCTCGCGCCACGACCCATGCGGCCAGCGCGGTGTCGAGCGCGGCATTGCCTTGCGCCAGTTCCCTGGCAAGCCGCAACGGCGCAAACACGGCATCCACCGTCGTCGCCTGTTCGAGTCGCATCAGCACGGCGACAAGATTGCGCTGTGTTGCCAGTTCCGATTGGGTATAGGCGCTACGGTCGATCAGGCAGTACTGCAGACTGGGCTGATGATCTGCGACGCGGCCCGGTACGACCGGAATCATTGCGCCAATGTCCGTCGGCGCACGCCATCGCTCGGTGCCGTTGTAAAGCACGATCGGGAATACCAACGGATAGCGGTGCCGGCCCCGGCCGCGGCAGCGTCGGCTGACATCGCGATAGAACATGCCGACGTAGGCCAGCATGCGCGCGGCCATATGCGGGTCGTGGCTGCTTTGAAACTCGATCAGCAGGTGGACCGGCTGCTGCTGTCCCGGCACGCGCACCCGCCAGACCACATCGTTCAGGCCCACGCGCAGCCCGTCCGATACGTGGTGCGTCGGCACCATCTCCATGGAATCGAAGTCGGCCGTCTGCAGCCACGGATCCGAGATGAAGTCGCGGATCAGGTCGCGGACGACCTCGCGAAACGCGAACACCAGCTTGTATGAGGCGTCGTGATGACAGCCGGGCGTTCGCAGCCCGTCCCCATTCGCCTCGTCGACGGGCTCGCGTACGTCGAGGCAGGTCGGCCCCGGCAGGCGGCACGGCAAGTGGAAGTCGTGACCGTCATGCCCGGGCGGGATGCGGGAATGGCCGGTGGGATAGCGCAGAGGACCGTACAGCGGATAGCGGCCGGCATGATCGGCAACATGGCGATCGACCGGGTTTCGGCCTGAATGGCGCGGCGGACGCGGCCGCGGCTGGCGAGCAGAGTAGTCGAGCATAGGGCAAGGACACCTGAAGGAAGGACAACGGAACACGGCGGAAGCCGATGCCGTAAGTTGCCAGCCTATGGGCTACGGTGCTTGCCTGAAATGCTGCGAAGTTAACTGGCGGAGACCACTATAGGAAGCGTTCGAAGGGAAGCGCTCGAAGGCGAGC
Source organism: Cupriavidus sp. DB3 (assembly GCF_020418465.1). Taxonomy (NCBI): domain Bacteria; kingdom Pseudomonadati; phylum Pseudomonadota; class Betaproteobacteria; order Burkholderiales; family Burkholderiaceae; genus Cupriavidus; species Cupriavidus sp. DB3. The sequence continues at coordinate 472,340 of NZ_JAIZPL010000005.1, forward strand.
GTTCGAAGGGAGCGCTCGAAGCGAAGCGTTCGAAGGGAGCGCTCGAAGCGAAGCGTTCGGAGCGAGCGTTGGAGGGACCGCGCTACGCTGCCCCGAGGGAAGCCGACGCTAGGCGCCGGCGGCCTCGCCCTGATTGCGTTGCCCGATATCGTGGTGCATCAGCGGATAGCCCCGCTCGCGATATTGGCGATAGCGTTCGCGCCCGGCGGCGCGATCGTCGGCGTCGCCGCCGACCACTTCGATCATGCGTTCGAAGCTGGCGAACTGCAGCGGGATCCTCGTATCCAGATTGATCAGCAGTTCGTGGTGCGGCACCGCGTCGAGCGCGGCGGCCAGCACGATCGGCGTTTCCGCCGCGTGCGGGCTGTCGAGCCCGCAGTGCGGCAGGAAATCCAGCGCCGAGAAGGTCCACAGCTGCGCATCGAGCCGCGCCAGCATCGCCGGCTCGGCATGCACCACGATCTTTTGCCCGGCCCCGTAGGCCTTGCGGATCAGCCGGCAGACATAGCCGAGCTTGTCCGGCACGTTGCTGTGGAAGTCGATGCGCGTCATGGGAGTTGGGAGATCAGCCTGCGCGGTCCATCAGGAATTGCGTCAGCAGCGGCACCGGGCGGCCCGTGGCGCCCTTGGCCGCGCCGCTCTTCCACGCGGTGCCGGCGATGTCCAGGTGGGCCCAGTCGTACTTGTCGGCAAAGCGCGCCAGGAAGCAGGCCGCCGTGACGCTGCCGGCCGGACGGCCGCCGATGTTCGCCATGTCGGCGAAGTTGGACTTGAGCTGCTCCTGGTACTCGTCGTCCAGCGGCATGCGCCACGCGCCGTCCATCGCCTTGCGGCCGGCCTGCACCAGCTGGTCGGCCAGCGCGTCGCTGCGCGCGTACAGGCCGCTGTTGACGTGGCCGAGCGCGATGATGCAGGCCCCGGTCAGCGTGGCGACGTCGATCACCGCGGCCGGCTTGAAGCGCTCGACATAGGTCAGCGCGTCGCACAGGATCAGGCGGCCCTCGGCATCGGTGTTCAGGATCTCGATGGTCTGGCCCGACATGCTGGTCACCACGTCGCCCGGCTTGGTGGCGGTGCCGCTCGGCATGTTCTCGCAGGTCGGAACCACGGCGATGACATTGAGCTTCAGCCCCATCTCGGCCACCGCCTGCAGCGTGCCGAGCACCGAGGCGGCGCCGCACATGTCGTACTTCATTTCGTCCATGCCCTCGCCCGGCTTCAGCGAGATGCCGCCGGTATCGAAGGTGATGCCCTTGCCCACCAGCACCACCGGCGCCTGGCGCGCGCCGCCGCCGTCGTAGCGCAGCACGATGAACTGCGGCGGCTCGGCGGTGCCCTTGGTGACCGCGAGGAAGGCGCCCATCTTCAGCGCCTCGATCTGCTTGCGGCCCAGCACCTCGACCTTCAGCTTGAAGCGGCGCGCGATCGAGCGCGCGGTGTCGGCCAGATAGGTCGGCGTGCAGATATTGGAAGGCAGGTTGCCCAGGTCCTTGGTCAGCTCCATGCCGTTGGCGATCGCCACGCCGCGCACCACGGCCTGGTTCGCGGCCTTTGCCTCGGCCGCATCGACCGCCAGCACGACCTTGCGCAGGCCCAGGGCCTTGTCGTTGTTCTTGGCGCCGTTGCGCTTGAGCTCAGGATGGCGCTCCAGCAGCCGGTAGCCCGCCTCGCGGATCAGCGTGACGGTGGTGATCACGCGCCAGGCGATGTCGCGGGTCGCGCCCTCCGCGCCCTGCCCGGCGGCGCGCGGCGCCGGCTGCGCGAGGCACCACAGGACATTGGCGGCACGCGTGCCGCTCAACGCACGCAACGCGGTACGCACCGCATCGGCGAAGGCCTTGTCGCCGAACTCCGCCTCCTTGCCCAGGCCAACCAGCAGCACGCGGGCGGCGCCGATGCCGGCGACCTCGTGCAGCATCAGCTGCGAATTGCGCTTGCCTTCGAAGTCGCCGAGCTTGATCAATCTAGCCACCAGGCCCCGGGTCGCGGCGTCCAGCGCCTTGGCGACGCCGTCCAGGCTCTGGCCCTCGAACACACCGACCACCAGGCAGTCGGTCTTGGTCGCCAGGAAACCATTCTGGCCCGCTTTGCTCAAATCCAGGGCTTTTGTGCTAAATTCCATCGCGCTTCCTTCCAGGGGCTCGTGTAGAACGAAAGCCTCCATTATCCGCGATTTTGCTTCGCGAACTTTTGGCAGTCACTTCCGCAGCGACTGGCCGCCGCTGGCCTGCAGCGCTGACGCCGTACCCTCCGTCAGCCGCCGGCGTGCGCCGCCGCCGCGCTGGCCGGCAGCCCGGAACCGACATCGCATGATTTTTCAACAAGCCTTGCGACGCGAGCTCGCCTACACCGCCGGCGCGGTGTTCCTGGTCATGCTGACCTTCATGCTGACCTCGCTCGTGATCCGTATTCTCGGCATGGCCGCCACCGGCCGTGCCAGCCCCAACGACGTGCTGATGCTGATCGGCCTGGCCGCGCTCGGCTACCTGGCGATCCTGCTGTGCGCGACGTTGTTCATCTCCACGCTGATCGTGCTGACGCGCTGGTACAAGGACTCCGAGATGGTGGTCTGGTTCTCGGCCGGCCTGTCCCTGCGCGACTTCATCAAGCCCGTGCTGCAGTTCGCGGCGCCCTTCGTGATATTGGCGCTGTTCCTGGGCGCCTTCGCCTGGCCCTGGGCCAACCAGCAGAGCGCGCTGTTCCGCGACCGCTTCCAGCAGCGCGGCGTGCTGTCGATGATCGCCGCCGGCCGCTTCATCGAGCCGGCCAACGGCAATTACGTGCTGTTCATCGAGAGCATCGACGGCGATATGCGCCATGCGCGCAATGTCTTCGTGGCCAATGCCGAAGCCGGCAAGGTCGGCGTGGCGCTGGCCCATCAGGGCCAGTTCGAGACCATGCCCAACGGCGACCGGCTGGTGGTGATGGAGGACGGCCGCCGCTACGCCGGCACCCCGGGCAAGCTGGATTACCGCATCGTCGAGTTCGACCGTTATGCGGTCAAGGTCGACAGCAAGCCGCCCGAGAGCGACGCCAACCTTCCGGTCAAGAGCCGCGACACCATCGAGCTGCTGCGCAATCCGACCAATGAAAACCTGGGCGAGCTGATCTGGCGGCTGTCGCTGCCGATCCTGGCCTTCAACTTCGTGCTGATCGCGATCCCGCTGGCCTATGTCAACCCGCGCCTGGGGCGCTATACGCCGCTGGTGTTCGCCGTGCTGATCTACCTGACCTACAGCAACCTGATCAACCTGTCGCAGGCCTGGGTCCGCTCCGGCTCGCTGCCCTTTGGGCTCGCCTGGTGGCCGTTCCACCTGCTCGCCTTCCTCGGCGCGGTGATGCTGTTCCGCTACCGCCAGCGTTACAGCCTCGGTGGCTGGCGCGCGGTGTTCGGGCTGCGCCGCCGCACCCCGCAGGGAGACCCGGCATGAGGTTGCTGCACGTCTACGAGCGCTACTTCGGCCGGCTGATCTACGGCGTCTTCGCGTTCATCCTGTTCGCGGTGCTGGCGCTGTTCGTGTTCTTCGACATGCTCAACGAGCTGGAGAACGTGACGGCCGGCTACACCTCGCTGGTCGCCTTCTTCCACGTCGTGCTGCAGGCGCCGACCCGAATCTACGAGGTGCTGCCGATCGCGGCGCTGATCAGCGCGATCTATGTGTTCTCGCAGCTGGCGAGCCAGTCCGAATACACGATCTTCCGCGTGGCCGGTCTCAATACGCGGCAGGCGCTGTTCTCGCTGTTCAAGCTGGCGATTCCGCTGGCGATCGCGACGTTCCTGTTCGGCGAGTTCATCGGACCCAAGACCGAGCAGTACGCGCAGAAGGTCAAGCTCGATTCGCTGGGCGCGACGGTGTCGTCGGGCTTCCGCTCGGGCGTCTGGGTCAAGGACCGCGGCAAGGATCCGGCCACCGGCGGCGAGCTGACCCGCTTCGTCAACGTGGCCGGCCTGAAGCCGGACCAGACCATCAATGGGGTGACGATCTACGAATTCGACGGCGACTATCGCCTCAGCGTGATCCGCGTCGCCGAGGAAGGGCGCTACCGCGGCGACCAGTCATGGCAGCTGTCCAAGGTCACGGAAACCCGCTTCGCCGAAGCGCCGCCGCCGGCCGGCGCGCAGCGCGACGGGCTGGCGCCGGCGTTCCGGGCCGAGCGCAAGAGCTTTCCCGACATGACGATGCACTCGGAGCTGACGCCGCAGATCCTGTCGGTGCTGCTGGTGACGCCGGAGCGCATGTCGACGCTGGACCTGTTCCGCTATATCCGCCATCTGCGCGACAACAAGCAGGACACGCAGCGCTACGAGATCGCGTTCTGGAAGAAGGTGGTCTATCCGCTGACGCTGTTCGTGATGATGGCGCTGGCGCTGCCGTTCGCCTATCTGCACGCACGCGCCGGCGCGGTCGGCATCAAGGTGTTCGGCGGCATCATGCTGGGGCTGTCCTTCCACCTGTCCAACACGCTGTTCTCGCACGTGGGCCTGCTGCACACCTGGCCGCCGATCGTTTCCGCGCTGCTGCCCGGCACGCTGTACCTGCTGGTCGCGCTGACCGCGCTGCGCTGGGTCGACCGGCATTGAGCGATGGCCTCGCGCGCCGACCTGCCCAGCGACAAGCCGGCCCGCCAGGCGCTGGTGCTGTTCGCCCACGGCGCGCGCGATGCGCGCTGGCGGGAGCCGTTCGACCGGCTGCATGCGCGACTGACCGCGATGCTGCCCGATTGCGCGGTCCGGCTGGCCTTTCTTGAGCTGATGACGCCGAACCTGCCCGACACGCTGACGCAACTGGCCGCGCAGCAGATCGACGACATCCTGGTGGTGCCGGTGTTTTTCGGCCAGGGCGGCCATCTGCGCCGCGACCTGCCGGCGCTGCTCGACGATTGCCGCGCGCGGCTGGCCGGCATCCGGATCCGCAGCGCGGCGGCGGTCGGCGAGGCCGACAGCGTGCTCGACGCGATCGCCGCCTATTGCGCGGCTGCGCTCGCCGGCGCGACGGGCGATGGTTCTGCCAACGATACCGCCCGCGATTCCGCCAACGCCTCCGCCGGCGATTGCGCCGACGGTCCCGCCGACGCGTCCACCAACCCCCCCGCCGGCAAGAACTGACGCCGCGGCATCATCGCGTCGCCACGATGAACAGCCGCGGAAACGGCAGCAGCACCACCCCATCGACCTGCGCCGGATAGGCTTCGGCGATCGCCGCCGTGTAGCGCGCGAGAAACGCCTCCCGCTGCCCGGCGTCCAGCGGCTCCAGGAAAGGCCGCAGACCCGTTCCCTTCAGCCATTCGACCACGGCCGGCGCGCCCGCCAGCGTGTGGTGATACGTCGTGCGCCAGATATCGACGCGGGCACAGTGGGGCCGCAGCAGGTCGTAGTACCAGCCCGCCGGCGGCAGCGTGGTGCGCGCGGCCGCGGCCTGCGACAGCGCCTGCGCCCACGGACCGTCCCCCGCGACCTCGCGCATCAGCCGATGGGTCGGCTGATCGAGGTTGTCGGGCATCTGCACGGCCAGGCTGCCGCCCGGCGCAAGGCGCTGGGCCAGCGACGGGAACAGCCCGGCATGGTCCGGCACCCATTGCAGCGCGGCGTTGGCGAGTACCAGATCGTACGGCCCCGGATCGCGCCAGGCGCTGATATCGCCGAGCTGGAACTCGAACTGCGGCAGCCGCTTGCGGGCGGCGTCGATCATGTCCTGCGAGCTGTCGAGGCCGACGATCCGCGCGTCGGGATAGCGCGCGGCCAGCACCTCGGTCGAATTGCCGGGGCCGCAGCCCAAGTCGATCGCGCTGCGAACGGTTTGCGTCGGCACGGCGGCGATCAGCTCGCGCGCCGGGCGCGTTCTCTCGTCTTCGAATTGCAGGTATTGGCTGGAGGACCATGTCATGGCGGCGGGCTCCGTGTGGCTTGGCGGTCGAGAATGCCGCAACGATACACCTGGCGCCTCGCGTTCGCATGCGGCGCCAGCGGGGACGGCGGCCTCGCCGGAGCCCCAATGGCCCAAAGCCCCAAAGCACCAGGGGCCTCCAGGCCCCCCGCCAGCCCGCCCTGCCCGCTGCTGGCATAATCGCCAGCAAAAAACCAGGGAACACCATGACCACAACCCGCGCCGCGCCCCGTACCGGACGCGTTTACCGCTACTACGATCTGGTGATGGTGGCCTTCGTCACCGTGCTGTTGTGCTCGAACCTGATCGGCGCGGCCAAGGCGGCGCAGGTCACGCTGCCCTGGATCGGCCCGGTGACCTTCGGCGCCGGCGTGCTGTTCTTCCCGGTCTCGTACATCTTCGGCGACGTGCTGACCGAGGTCTACGGCTATGGCCGCGACCGGCGCGTGGTGTGGGCCGGCTTCGCGGCGCTGGCCTTCGCGACCTTCATGAGCCTGGTGGTGCTGTCGATGCCGGTGGCGCCGTTCATGGCCGACTATCAGAAGAGCCTGGAGGACGTGTTCGGCAACACGTGGCGCATCGCGCTGGGCTCGCTGATCGCCTTCTGCTGCGGCAGCTTCACCAACAGCTACGTGCTGGCCAAGATGAAGCTGTGGACGCGCGGCCGCTGGCTGTGGACGCGCACGATCGGCTCGACGCTGGCCGGCGAGCTGGTCGACTCGTCGCTGTTCTACGTGATCGCGTTCTACGGCATCTGGCCGCTGGAGAAGGTGGTGCAGGTGGCGGTCGCGCAGTACGTGCTGAAGACCGGCTGGGAGGTCGTGATGACGCCGGTCACCTATCGCGTGGTGGCCTTCCTGAAGCGTGCCGAGGACGAGGACTGGTACGACCGCGATACCGACTTCACGCCGTTCCGGTTGCGGGTATAGCGTGGGAGATTGCGCTCGGCAATAACGCCGCGGCACAGCGCTGGAAGTTGCGCTCCGGAATAGCGCCGCGGAATAACGCCGGGGAATAGCGCCGGAGGATAGCGCCGACCGGAATCGGCGCTGCCGTAAGTCACGGCACGCGCCGATCGACCTCGTCCAGCGTCAGCGTGGCCAGGTGGCTGACGTCGGCCCACTGCGCCACGGTCAGCCGGTGGCTGTCGCTGCGCAGGCGATTGACGCTGGCATTGAGCAGCTCGTGCTCGCGCGGCGCTTCCAGCGTCATGCCGGTGGCCTCGCGATACAGGCAGTCAAGCACGCCGCCATGCGCGACCAGCGCGATGCGCTCGCCCGGATGACGGCGCACCAGCGCCAGCACGACCTCGACGGCGCGCTCGTGGAAGTCCCGCAGCGACTCGCCCTGCGGCGGCGCGTAGTCCGGCACGCGCGCCTGCCAGCGGGCGAAGTCCTCCGGCCGCTGCTGCGCGACCTCGGCATAGGTCATGCCCTCGAGCGTGCCGTAGCAGCGCTCGCGCAGGCGCGGCTCGGACTGTACCGGCACGCCCAGCGCTTCGGACAACGGCGCCGCGGTCTGCATCGCGCGCGACAGGTCGCTCGAATAGATCGCGTCGACCGGTTCGCCCGCCAGCGAACTGGCCAGCGCGCGTGCCTGCGCGTGGCCGGTATCGTTCAGCGGGATATCGAGCTGCCCCTGCAGCCGCCGTTCGCGGTTCCAGGCCGTTTCGCCGTGTCGGATCACGATCAGATGGGTGATGGCCAGCAGCGACTGCGGCCCGGGCGTGAACGTCATGCCGTTTCCTTCGCGCGCGCCGGGTGCGCGCTTTTTCTTGGTGTTGGGGCTGCGGCGGCGTCAGCCGGCCGACTGCTTCGCCGCCAGTTTGGGGTTCAGGGTATAGGTGCCGGTCAGGCTGGCCTGGTCGAGCACGTGGCCTTCGATCGCCTCGCGCACCTGCGCGCCGGTGAAGCGGCCCTCGAGCGGCAGGCGGTCCAGATCCAGCGCATAGATCGTGAACACGTAGTGGTGCACGATCGCGTCGTTCCACGGCGGGCACGGGCCGTCGTAGCCGTAGTAGTCGCCCGCCATGTCCTTGTCGCCGGCGAACCAGCTGGTGTAGTCGTTGACGCCGTGGCGCAGGCCGCCCGCGGCCGCGGTGCCGCCGGTCGCCTCCGGACCGGGCTTGCCGCGCGCGATCACGCCGTCGCTGTGCGAGCCGGCCGAGATCGTCGTCAGGCCCGGCGGGATGTCGACCAGCACCCAGTGGAAGAAGTCCACGCGCGGCAGGCTGGCCGGGACTTCGCGGCCTTCCTGGTTGACGTCGTCGCCGCGGCTGGGCACGTCGCGATCGTGGCAGATCAGCACGAACGAGCGCGTGCCCGAGGGCGCGCCTTCCCAGTGCAGGTCCGGATTGCGGTTGCCGGACAGCGTGATGTGGTTGGCGGCATCCGGCACGGCAAAGGCGAACTCGCCGGGAATCGGCGCCATGTCGGCAAAGGCGTTGCTCCAGAGTCTCATGCTTGTCTCCTTGCGCTCAAGGGTTGGCCGCGCGGGGCGGCGTGGATGACGGGGACGGGGACGGGGACGGCGGCGACGGTGGCGGCACCCGCAGCCAGAACGTGACCGGGCCGTCGTTGACCAGGCTGACCTGCATCATCGCGCCGAACTCCCCGGTCTGCACCTCGGGATGCGCGGCGCGCGCGCGCGCGACGAAATGCTCGTACAGGCGGCGGCCGTCCTCGGGCGAGGCCGCCGGCGTGAAGCTGGGCCGCGTGCCGCTGTTGGTATCGGCGGCCAGCGTGAACTGCGACACCACCAGCAGGCCGCCTGGCGTGCCCTTGCCGTCGATGTCGCGCACCGGCAGGTTCATCTTGCCGGCGGCGTCCGAGAACACCCGATAGCCGAGCAGCTTGGCCAGCAGGCGCTCGGCCTCGCTCTCGGTGTCGCCGCGTTCGGCGCAGACCAGCGCCAGCAGGCCGGCACCGATCTCGCCGGTGACCCGGCCATCGACCGTCACGCTGGCTCGCGCCACGCGCTGGATCAACGCAATCATCGGGGCCGCCTCAGGACAGCGTCACGCGCGCGAAACGGCGCTTGCCGACCTGGACCACATAGGTGCCGGCCTCGACCTTCAGCGCCTTGTCGCTGATCTGGGTGCCATCGATGCGCACGCCGCCCTGCTCGATATTGCGGTTGGCCTCGGACGACGACGGCACCAGGTTGGCCTGCTTGAGCAGCTGCGCGATGCCCAGCGGCGCGCCGGACAGGCTGACTTCGGGGATGTCGTCGGGCACGCCGCCGCGGGCGCGGTGGTTGAAGTCCTCCAGCGCCTTGCCGGCATCGGCCGCGCTGTGGAAGCGCGTGACGATCTCCTGCGCCAGCATCACCTTGCAGTCGCGCGGGTTGCGGCCGAGCGCCACTTCCTGCTTCATCAGGTCGATCTCGGACATCGGGCGGAACGACAGCAATTCGTAGTAGCGCCACATCAGGTCGTCCGAGATACTCATCAGCTTGCCGAACATCTCGCTGGGCGGCTCGGTCACGCCGACGTAGTTGCCCTTGGACTTGGACATCTTCTCGACGCCGTCCAGGCCGACCAGCAGCGGCATGGTCAGGATGCACTGCGGCTCCTGGCCGTATTCCTTCTGCAGCTCGCGGCCGACCAGCAGATTGAACTTCTGGTCGGTACCGCCGAGCTCCAGATCGGACTTCAATGCAACTGAGTCGTAGCCCTGCATCAGCGGGTAAAGGAACTCATGGACCGAAATCGGAATCCCAGACCGGTAGCGCTTGGTGAAGTCGTCGCGCTCCATCATGCGGGCGACGGTGTACTTCGCGGCGAGCTGGATCATGCCGCGCGCGCCCAACGGGTCGCACCACTCGCTGTTGTAGCGGATCTCGGTCCTGGACGGGTCGAGCACCAGGCTGGCCTGGCGGTAGTAGGTCTGCGCGTTGGCTTCGATCTGTTCGCGCGTCAGCGGCGGCCGGGTGCTGTTGCGGCCGGACGGATCGCCGATGGTCGAAGTGAAGTCGCCGATCAGGAAGATCACGTGATGGCCGAGGTCCTGCAGCTGGCGCATCTTGTTGAGCACGACCGTGTGGCCGATGTGGATGTCCGGCGCGGTCGGATCCAGGCCCAGCTTGATCCGCAACGGCACGCCGGTCGCTTCGCTACGCGCCAGCTTCTGCAGCCATTCGGATTCGATCAGCAGTTCGTCGCAGCCGCGCTTGGACACTTCCAGCGCGTGCATCACGGACGGTGTCAGGGGATAGGAGGTCGCGGCGCCGGAGGATACGTCGGTCATGACTTAAGTCGTTGAAATACATGAACATTCGGGCGGACACCGGGGAAGTTTTTGGTATAATCCGCCGATTCGGCCGGCCGGGAGCCATCCCGTAGGCCAACCGCCATTGTAGGCGGCAAACGAAAGACAGCCCGCGCCGCACCTCGGGGGAGGAAGGCAGACACGCACAGATCGTCGCGGCAGCGGAGCCCGAACCAAGGCAGAATTTTACGTGATGTGGTCCAGACTCCGCGAAGTTTTCGCGCGTGAGCTCGTGGTGCTCGTCGATCCGACCCATGCGCTGCATGCGCGCCGCCGCAAGCAATTGACGGCGTCGGTCGCGACCGTCTTTACGCTCGGCATGGCCGCCGCCATGGGCGTGGCACCGCGCACCGCCTACGACGATCCCGACGCGCCCCGCGTGGTCCAGGGCATGCGCCTGCCCGACCTGCGCGACCAGCTCGAGCGCCTGACCGATACCAGCGCCACCTTCGTACGCCAGGAGCGCATGCAGCGCGGCGACACCATCGCCACGCTGCTCAAGCGGCTCGGCGTGGACGACCCCGACGCGCAGGCCTTCATCCACAAGAACCCGACCGCGCGCGGCCTGTTCAAGCTCGAACCGGGCCAGATCGTGCAGGCGGAAGTCGACCAGAGCAATCTGCTGGTCTCGCTGCAGGCCAACATGGGCGGCGACGTCTCGATCTCGCGCCAGCTGGTGATCGAGCGCGCCGGCGACCTGGCCGATCCCGAGTACAAGGCCCGCATCGAGGTCGTCAAGAACGAGCTGCACTACGAGATGGGCTCGGGCACGATCGGCACGGGCGGCTTCTTCAAGGCGATGGACGCGGCCAACGTGCCCGATGAGGTGGTCGACCAGATGATCTCGATCTTCTCGGGCGTGATCGACTTCCACCACGACATCGTCAAGGGCGACCGCTTCCGCATCGTCTACGAATCGGGCTATCGCGACGGGGCCTTCGTGCGCAACGGCCGCGTGGTCGCCATCGAACTGATCAATCGCAACCAGCTGCACCAGGCGCTGTGGTACGCGCCGGACGGCAAGAACGGCGCCTACTACACCTTCGACGGACGCAGCATGAAGCGGCCGTTCCTGCGTTCGCCGGTCGAGTTCTCGCGGATGTCGTCCGGTTTCGGCGGCCGCGACCACCCGCTGCACCACCAGTGGCAGCAGCACAAGGGCGTGGACTTCGCCGCGCCGACCGGCACCAAGGTGTTCGCCACCGGCGATGGCGAAGTCGATTTCGTCGGCCAGCAAAACGGCTACGGCAATATCGTCGTCATCAAGCACCACAACGGCTACTCGACCTACTACGCGCATCTGTCGCGCTTTGCCGGCATCCAGCAAGGGCAGCGCGTGATGCAGGGGCAGCTGATCGGCTACGTCGGCTCGACCGGCTGGGCCACCGGTCCGCACCTGCACTACGAGTTCCGCCACAACGACGTGCCGCAGAACCCGTTGACGATCACGCTGATGGAATCGCCGGCGCTGACCGGACGCGCGCGCCAGCAGTTCCTGAGCTACACCAGCGACATGCTGAGCCGGATCAACGCGCTGCGCACCTACAACGTCGCCTCCAACGGCAACTGACGCGGCACCGAGCGCACCGCCCCACGCCGCGATGTCCGCCACGCGCCCCGAACTCCTGATCGGCCTGATGTCCGGCACCAGCATGGACGGGGCCGACGGCGTGCTGGTGGACTTCGCCGGGGCGCAGCCCCGGGTCCTCGCGGCCAGCCACCAGCCCTTCCCCGACGACCTGCGCGCCGCCTTCGGCGCGCTGCAACAGCCCGGCGACGACGAGATCCATCGCGAGGCGCTGGCCGCGAATGCGCTGGCGCGCGTCTATGCCGACTGCGTGGCCGCACTGTTGCGCGACGCCGCCGTGAAGCCCGACGCCGTCGCGGCGATCGGCGCGCATGGCCAGACCATCCGCCACCGTCCCGGCCGCTACGACGGCATCGGCTATACGCGCCAGAGCCAGCATCCGGCGCTGCTCGCCGAGCTGACCGGCATCGACGTCATTGCCGATTTCCGCAGCCGCGATGTCGCCGCGGGCGGACAGGGCGCGCCGCTGGTGCCGGCCGTGCACCAGGCGCTGTTCGGCCTGGCCGGCGAGACCCGCGTGGTCTGCAATATCGGCGGCATCTCCAATATCAGCGTGCTGCCCGGCGATGGCGGGCCGGTGATCGGCTTCGACTGCGGCCCGGGCAATGCGCTGCTGGACCACTGGATCGCGCGCCATCGCGGCCAGCCCTTCGACGGCAACGGCGACTGGGCGGCCGGCGGCCGCATCGACGAGGCGCTGCTGGCGCGGCTGCTCGACGAGCCCTATTTCAAGCAAACCCCGCCGAAGAGCACCGGCCGCGACCTGTTCCATCCGGCCTGGCTGGACGCGCAACTGCAGGACGCCGAACGCGACCCGCAGCACGTGCAGGCCACGCTGGCGGCGCTGACCGCCGAAGCGATCGCCCGGGATATCCGCCGCCATGCGCCGGACGCGCGGCGCCTGATTGTCTGCGGCGGCGGGGCCCGCAACGGCTTCGTGATGGCGCGCCTGGCGGCCGCCCTGCCCGGCGTCACCGTGCAAACCTCCGACGATTTCGGCGTGCCGGTCCTGCAGGTCGAGGCGCTCGCCTTTGCCTGGCTGGCGCGCCAATGCCTGCGCCGCCAACCGGGCAATATGCCGACGGTGACCGGCGCCGCCGGCCCGCGCGTACTCGGCGCGATTTACCCGCGCTGATCGCTCCGGCGACGCGGCGGTCCCGGCCTCGCGCTTCTCGCGTGCCGTGGACTGGCGGATTGGCGGACCGGCGGACCGGTCTCAGCGGGCCGCGCCGGCCTGCCCCTCCTCGTGCAACGCCACGGCACCCCGTTCCAGCTCGACCCACCGAATGAAGGCCTCCGCCACCGGCGAGGGCCGGATCGATTCCGCCCGCGCCAGCACCACGCGCTGCGGCGTCACGGTCTCGCGCAATGGGCGGCAGGCGATCGGCGTACCGTCGTAGCTGCGATCGCCGGCCGGTCGCGTGCAGGACAGCGCCACGCCATAGCCGTGCGCGACCAGGCCGCGCTGCATCTCGAAGGTCTGCGTGTACTGATGCAGCTGCGGGTACAGGCCGTGGGCCCAGAACAAGGACAGGAAATACTCGCGCGTCTGCGCGATGTCCTCGAGGATCAGGCGCTCGCCGGCCAGCTCGGCAAGGCTGACGTCCGGCTGCGCGGCCAGCGGATGCTCGGCCGGCAGCAGCGCATAGGGGGCCAGCTCGGCAAGGCGCCAGCGCAGCACGCGGTGGTCGAAGCCGAGGTCGTAGGTCAGCGCAAGCTCGGCCTTGCCGGCGTGCAGCGTGCGCGCAACCGTGGCCAGATCCGCCTCGAACAGCGTCACGGCGACGCCGGGATGGCGGGCGCGAAAACCGGCCAGCAGCGCCGGCACATGGTAGGGACCGAGGTCCTGGAAGCAGACCAGCGACAGCTGGCCGCTCAGCGTCGCCGCCTCGCCCTCGTCCGCGCCGATGCCTGCCGCCAGCGCCAGGATGTCGCGGGCGCGCGCCAGCAGCCTTTGGCCCGCCGGCGTCAGCGCCAGGCCGCGGCTGACCTGCCGGCGAAACAGTGGCGTGCCGAGGATCTGTTCCAGCTGGCCGATCGCCAGCGACACCGATGGCTGGGAAACGTGGCGCACCCGCGCCGCGCCGCTGATGCTGCCCTGCTCGGCGACGGCGACAAAGTATTCGAGTTGGCGGAAGGAGAAGGCGATCATCGCGAGCGTGGCGGGCTGGGCCTGGGGGCCAGGGAGCCGGAACCCGGGACGGGCCCGGTGGGCGGGGTCGGGGTCGAGATAGGGGTCGGGGCCGCTTTATAGAGATAGGCTATATTGAAGCATAGAAAATATATGCTTTCTCTATTCGGAGGGGCCGTCGATACTGTCGTCGCGGACCGATATCACTCAGGGGGAGCCATGGAAATCAGCGCCACGCAGATCGAGACCTTCCAGCGCGACGGCGCGCTGGTCCTACGGGGTGCCTTCAGTGGCTGGGTCGAGCGGTTGCGCGAAGGCTTCGAGCAGAACCTGGCGTCGCCGGGGCCGTTTGCCATCGAGAACGTGCGCAGCGGCGAGAGCGGCCGCTTCTTCGAGGACTACTGCAACTGGCAGCGCATTCCCGCCTTCGCGGCCTTCATGCGGGAGTCGCCGGCGGCCGCGATCGCGGGGCAACTGATGCGCTCGCAGGCGGCCCAGGTCTTCCACGAGCACATCCTGGTCAAGGAACCCGGCACGGCCAAGCCGACGCCCTGGCATCAGGACCTGCCCTATTACTGCGTCGACGGCTGCCAGACCGCCAGCTACTGGATTCCGCTGGACCCGGTCACTACCGCCAACACGCTGCGCGTGGTGCTCGGCTCGCATCGCTGGCCCAGGCTGGTACGGCCCAAGCGCTGGGCCAGCAACGACAACTTCTATGCCGGCGACGACGCCTTCATGGAGATGCCCGACGTCGAGGACGGTTCGCACCGGATCCTGACGCCGGAGCTGGAGCCGGGCGACGCGGTGGTGTTCGATTTCCGCACCGTCCATGGCGCCGCCGGCAATACCGGCACCGGACGCCGGCGCGCGTTTTCGGCGCGCTTTCTCGGCGACGATGTGCGCTACATCGCCCGCCCGGGCCGCACCTCGCCGCCCTTCCCGGGCATCGGGCTCGCCGACGGAGAGCGCATGCGCGAGGACTGGTTTCCGGTGGTCTGGCGGGCGACGCAGTAAGACCCGCGGCCGCCGCCGGAAATTGGGGGTAACAGCAGGGGCTGACAGGAGGGGGCAACAGAAGCGGCAACCGAATCGGCAACCGAATCGGCAACCGACCGAGCAACCGATGGAGCAATAAAGAGGGGCAAAAAAAAGCGCACCGGCCGGTGCGCTTTTTCTTTGCCGAGGCGGACTGGCGTCAGACCGAGAACGACGAGCCGCAACCGCAGGTGGTCGTGGCGTTCGGGTTCTTGATCACGAACTGGGCGCCGTTGATGTCTTCCTTGTAGTCGATCTCCGCGCCAACCAGATACTGGTAGCTCATCGAGTCGATCAACAGGGTGACGCCGTTCTTGACCATCGTGGTGTCGTCCTCGTTCACTTCCTCGTCGAACGTGAAGCCGTACTGGAAGCCGGAACAACCGCCGCCCTGCACGAAGACGCGCAGTTTCAGATCGGCATTGCCCTCTTCCTCGATCAACTGCTTGACCTTGTCGGCGGCGCTGTCGGTAAAGACGAACGGGGCCGGCACGTCCTCGGTAACGGGTGCCTCTGCGACTGCGTTCATGGGGTTCTCCTATTTAGATACGCCGGTATTCTAAGCGCACTGGAAAGATCGTGCCGATCCCCCATCGATTCAAGGGGCATGGTTCACGCGCATTTCCGGGCGCGCGGCCTCAGGCGCTTTCTTCGCTGCCTGCGGCCAGTTTCAAGTTGGGCAACTGCTTGGGCTCGGTGTTCCCGAGCGGAACCAGACGGCCCTCGACAATCGCGCCCTGGTGCATTTCCAGAGCCGCGTAATGCACTTCGCCCTGCACACGGGCCTGCGGCTGCAGTTCCAGCAGCTCGGCGGCATGTACCGGACCGGTCACCGTGCCGTTCAGCACCAGATGGCCGACCTTGACCTCGCCCTCGACCACGCCGGTCTCGCTGACCACCAGCATGCTGGGCTGATCGGCCACGGCCAGCACGTTGCCGCGCACGCGGCCGTCGAGCCGCAGGCCGCCCGAGAAGTGGAGGTCGCCTTCGACGACGGTCTGGCGACCGATCAGGGTGTCGATCGTCAACCCTTTCTTCTTCGAAAACAGCATCGCGGCCTCACTGGGAAACTTGGGAAAGCGCCATTGTATCCATGACGATGCATTGTGCGGCCAACTGCCCGTACCACCGTGATGCGGCAACAACGCTGCTGGCAACGATGCTCCAAAGCAAAGGCGCACCAGGCAACGACGCTCCAGATGGCGACGCTACCAAAACAAAAACCGCACGACAGGCGTGCGGTTCTTGCTGGCTGCGCAATCCGGGACAGGATCCCGGCTTGCCCGGCGCATCAACGCTTCGAGAACTGCTTGCGACGACGTGCCTTGTGCAGACCGACCTTCTTGCGCTCGACTTCACGCGCATCGCGGGTGACGAAGCCGGCCTTGGACAGCGCGGACTTCAGCGTGGCGTCATAGTCGATCAGCGCGCGGGTGATGCCGTGGCGCACCGCACCGGCCTGGCCGGTTTCGCCGCCGCCGGTCACGTTGACCTTGATGTCGAAGGTCTGTGCGTGGGCGGTCAGTTCGAGCGGCTGGCGCACGATCATCAGCGAGGTTTCGCGAGCGAAGTACTCGTTGATGGGCTTGCCATTGACGACGATGTCGCCCTTGCCCGACTTGATGAAGACACGAGCCACAGCGCTCTTGCGGCGGCCAGTACCGTAGTTCCAATTTCCGATCATGGATGGCCCCCTTAGATTTCCAGCGCCTTGGGCTGCTGCGCTTCATGCGGATGCTCGGCTTCGGCGTACACCTTCAGCTTCTTGATCATCGCATAGCCCAGCGGACCCTTCGGCAGCATGCCCTTGACAGCCTTCTCCAGGGCGCGGCCCGGGAAGCGCTGTTGCATCTTGCCAAACGTGGTTTCGTAGATACCGCCCGGGTAGCCCGAGTGGCGGTAGTACTTCTTGTCGGTTTCCTTCGTGCCGGTGACACGCAGTTTGGCCGCGTTGACGACGATGATGTAATCGCCCGTGTCGACGTGCGGAGTAAATTCCGGCTTGTGTTTGCCGCGCAGACGGCGTGCCACTTCGCTGGCGACACGGCCGAGGACTTTGTCCGTCGCGTCAATCACGAACCAGTCGCGCTTTACCTCATGAGGCTTGGCGGAAAAGGTTTTCATGATCTTTCCTGAGACTTGTAGAACCTGCCCGTAACATGACTTTCGTCGTCGGCCGGCCCTTTGGACCTGACCTTCCTGCTTGTGTGTGCAGGCTCTCCCTGAGTTCTTCTTCCGCGGGCATGACGGAAAAGCCCTCGATTATACTTGCGGTTCGCCGCCCGGCACAAGCAAACAATGCGTTTGCCGTCAAGAGATCGGGGCATGCAGTGTCTCGCGGACCGCTTTTTCCAGGAAAGGAAGCGGCGCAGGGGCGAAAAAAAACCCAAGCCGCTGAGGCTTGGGTTTGAATCCACCAAAGGAGGAGGGTGGAGGAGACACTGGGAGAACAACGGGACGGGGCCGGCGGTGCGGGCTGGCGTCGGGAAACTGCCTCGGTCGCTTCGACCACCCTTCGCTTTCGCACTCTGGCGGGCCATCGGCGCGCCGTCGTTCAATGGTTGAAATTATACATGACGGCTTGTGCGATGCAAGAAAATTTGCAGTGCGAAATGGCATTTCGTAATGCAAAAAATTGTCACGGCGACGACAGCCAGCAGAAAAGCTTAAAATTCAACAACTTACGGGTAGACCGAGATGTCATCAAACTGACATCTTAGAGGTTTCCCTCGGTTTTCCGCCCGTTCGAGCGGCAAAGACACCACACGGCGCACGGAAAATTTGAGGAAAATGCAAGCGCTCGATGCACGCGCATCGCAGCATCGAAACGAAACATTGAGAGCAGGAACGAACGAAATGGAATGCAAGGTCACCTGGATCGGCAACGACGGCATGAGCTTCGTGGCGCAGACCGGCAGCGGTCACCTCGTCGCGATGGACGGTGCCCCGGAGGGCGGCGGTCACAACCTGGCGCCGCGGCCGATGGAGATGGTGCTGCTCGGCACCGGCGGCTGCACCGCCTATGACGTGGTGCTGATCCTGAAGCGCGGACGCCACGACGTGCGCGGCTGCTCCGTCACGCTGCAGGCAGACCGGGCCGCCGAGGATCCGAAGGTGTTCACCCGCATCCACTTCAAGTTCACGGTGACCGGCCGCAACCTGAACCCGGCGACCGTCGAACGCGCGGTGCAGCTGTCGCACGACAAGTACTGCTCGGCGTCGATCATGCTGGCCAAGACGGCCGAGATCAGCCACAGCGTCGAACTGGTCGAGGTGTAAGACCGGAAAGCTTGATACTGGCGCGTCGGCGCCCTTGAGGCGTTCCCGGCGCGCCGCACCGGGAAGCGAATTCGAAGCGAAGCAGGCCGATAAGCCGGATTCTGTGCGCGACGCACGGGCCTTGCGATCCGCGCGCGCGTGACAACCATTCCTCTAGGCCGACCGTTACCGGCCGGCTCCAGCTCCCTACCCGCAGACTCGGCGGGCCGCTTCATCGTCTGCCTATTTGGGATTGCTCCGGGTGGAGGTTACCGCGTTTCACCCTTCGCACCGGGCAAAACCCGGCGCGAAGACTCGTCTCTGTGGCCCTATTCCGCACGTTGCCGTGGATGGCTGTTAGCCACCACCCTGCCCTGTGGAGTCCGGACTTTCCTCCCCTCGCCCGTTGCCGGGCGAGCAGCGGTTGTCTGTCCTGCTTCGCGGGCCGCAGTCTAGCACCTTTGGGTCGATCCCGCCGGTCGCGCCGGCCTCGCCAGTACCGCTTGCATCGCCGATATCGTTGATACCGCCGGGACCGCTGATACCGCCGGGACCACTGGGACCACTGGGACCACTGGGACCACTGGGACCACTGGGACCACTGGGACCGCCGGGACCGCGGCGGCCGGGGCGGAACACCGTGGTGTCGTCGTAGAAAGCGGGATCGGCATTGGCCGGCCACCAGTGCGGAATGCCGAGCACCGGCAGCGGCGCGAAGCTGCTTCGGCCCCGCAGCTGCGCCTGCGCGAGCATCTCGGCCAGCGGCCCATCCAGCGTCTGCGCCGTGGCCGGATGCGGATCGGCGAGCGAACGGGCGATCGGCCAGGCGTGCGCCGTGATGGACTTGTAGGGTGCGACCAGTTTTTCCAGCAGCGCATGGCCGAACGGCACCACGGCGCAGCGATCAGCCCACGCGCCGCGGCCGTCGACGAACAGTTCGCGCCAGCGAAATCCCCTTAGCGCCGCCTCCAGCCGCGGCTCGGCGCAGACGAACAGCACCGCGTTCTCGTCGAACAGCGTCGCCGCGTCGCGCAACGGCCCGCGCGTGGGCTGCACGCCGTGCGCGGCGATGGCCGTGGCCTGCAGCCGGTTCAGCATCGCCTTCGTGCGCGGGAAATGCAGCCAGATCAGGCCATTGAAAAAGTCGTGCAGGTTCTCGCGCGTCGGCACCTCGCCGTGCGCGTGGATATGGGCCTCGTAGGCGCTGCCGGGCGGCAGCGTGTGCTGCGGGACGAAGCGCAGCGGCAGACCGGCGGCATTGGTCAGCCCCTGTGCGGCGGCAAAGGCATCGAGCGCCGCATGAACCGGCCGGCCCTGGCCGACCTCGGCCGCGATCGCGGCGCCCGCCCGCGCGAACGGCGCAAACCAGGGCCGGGACCAATCGACCCGGGCCAGCCGCTGCGCCAGGTCGACGGCAGGCGTGAGGCCCTGGACAGCAGGCTGCAGGCCCTCGACGGCCCGCTCAGCGCTGGGACCGCCCACCGCTCAGGCGGCCAGCGCGGCCTTCCATTGCAGCGTCTCGCCGCCCCGCAGCGGCACCAGCTCCGTCTCGCCGTACGGCAGCGCTTCGGGCAGCTGCCACGGCTCGCGCCGCAGCGTCAGCGTGCCGGTATTGCGCGGCAGGCCGTAGAAGTCGGGCCCGTGGAAACTGGCGAAGCCTTCCAGCTTGTCGAGCGCGCCGGCGGCATCGAAGGCCTCGGCATACAACTCCATCGCATGCAGCGCGGTATAGCAGCCCGCGCAGCCGCAGGCGTGCTCCTTCAGACCGCGCGCGTGCGGCGCGCTGTCGGTGCCGAGGAAGAAGCGCGGGTTGCCCGATACCGCCGCGGCCACCAGCGCCTGGCGATGCGTCTCGCGCTTGAGCACCGGCAGGCAGTAGTAATGCGGGCGGATGCCGCCGATGAAGATCGCGTTGCGGTTGTACAGCAGGTGATGCGCGGTGATGGTCGCGCCGATCGGCCCTTCGGCCTCGCGCACGTAGTCGGCCGCGTCCTTGGTCGTGATGTGTTCGAACACGACCTTCAGCCCCGGGAAATCGCGGCGCAGCGGCGTCATCACGCGCTCGATGAAGACCGCCTCGCGATCGAACAGGTCGATCTCGCTGTCGGTGACCTCGCCGTGCACCAGCAGCGGCAGGCCGACGCGCTGCATCGCCTCCAGCGCCGCGCTGCAGCGGCGGATGTCGGTCACGCCGGCATCGCTGTTGGTGGTCGCGCCAGCCGGATACAGCTTGACCCCATGGACGAAGCCGCTCGCCTTGGCGGCGACGATCTCGTCGGCCTGCGTGTTGTCGGTCAGGTACAGCGTCATCAGCGGCTCGAACGACAGGCCGGCCGGCAGCGCCGCCAGGATGCGGGCGCGATAGGCCTGCGCCTGCGCCACCGTGGTGACCGGCGGCTTCAGGTTCGGCATCACGATGGCGCGGGCGAACTGGCGCGCGGTATCGGGCAACACGGCAGCGAGGGCGGCGCCGTCGCGCAGATGCAGGTGCCAGTCGTCGGGGCGGGTGATGGTCAGGGTCTGGGTCATGACTTCGGCAAATCGAAAGCGTGGGATTGAGCGGTCGGCAACGGTCCGCAGCGGCGGCGGCGGGCGGCGTGGACGATCGGCGATTACAGGATCAGGATGGCGCGGTAGTCGTTGACATTGGTGCGGGTCGGCCCGGTCACGACCAGGTCGCCGATCGCATCGAACAGGCCCCAGGCATCGTGCGCCTCCAGCTGGCGGCGCGCCGGCATGCCGGCCGCTTCGGCGCGGGCCAGCGTGCCGGGATCGGCCAGCGCGCCGGCATTGTCCTCCGAGCCGTCGATGCCGTCGGTATCGGCGGCGATCGCATGCACGCCAGCCACGCCCTCCAGTTCGATCGCCAGCGACAGCAGGAATTCGGAGCAGCGGCCGCCGCGGGCCCGTCCGGCGCCGTCCTTGGGCAGCGTCACGGTGCATTCGCCGCCGGAGATCAGCGCCACCGGCGCGGCAAACGGCGCATTGTACGCGCGGA
The DNA here is from genome assembly GCF_020418465.1 of Cupriavidus sp. DB3. Classification (NCBI taxonomy): domain Bacteria; kingdom Pseudomonadati; phylum Pseudomonadota; class Betaproteobacteria; order Burkholderiales; family Burkholderiaceae; genus Cupriavidus; species Cupriavidus sp. DB3. The sequence goes on from NZ_JAIZPL010000005.1 coordinate 493,506, forward strand.
TTTCGCGCACCAGCGCCGCGTAGACGCGCGCCACCTCGCGGGCCTCGCCCGTGACGGTATCGCCGAGGATCACCGGGGTCACGCCGTGCGCGCGGAACACCTCGGCGGCGGCCGCCAGGCTGCCGTGCGCGGTGGCGATCATGCGGTTGTCGACGCGCGCGAACAGCGGATCGCCGGGCTTCGGCGTCTCGGCATGCTCGCCGCGCGCGCCGGCTTCGAGATAGGCCTGCACCGCGGGCGGCACGCGGGCCTCGTAGCGGCGCAGGATCGCCAGCGCATCGTCGTAGGTGCTCGGATCGGCGACGGTCGGACCCGACGCGATGGCGCTGGGATCGTCGCCGGCGACGTCCGAGACGATCAGCGTGGTCACCCGCGCGCGGCTGGCCTGGGCCAGGCGCCCGCCCTGGATGCGCGACAGATGCTTGCGCACCACGTTCATCTCGGTGATCGGCGCCCCGCAGCGCAGCAGCTCCTGCGTGGTGGCGCGCAGATCGGCCATCGACACGCCCTCGGCCGGCAGCGACAGCAGGCTGGAGCCGCCGCCGGAGACCAGCACGATCAGCCGGTCCTCGGGCCCGAGCGCCTGCACGCGGGCCAGGATTTCCGCGGCGGCGCGCTCGCCCGCCTCGTCCGGCACCGGGTGGCCGGCCTCGATGACTTTCACATGTTCGGTCGGCAGGCCATGCGCGTAGCGCGTGACGACCAGCCCTTCGAGCGCGACGCCGGCATAGGCGCGCTCGACCGCCAGCGCCATCGACGCCGCGGCCTTGCCGGCGCCGACCACCAGCGTGCGGCCCTGGCGGCTCGGCGGCGGCAGGTGCGCGTCGACGATGCGCAGCGGATCGGCGGCCGCGACCGCCGCATCGAAGCTCGCGCGCAGCAGCGCGCGCGGGTCCATGCCCGGCTTGGTGGTCTCGCTCACAGCGCTTCCGCGATCGCGCGGCCGAGGTCGGCGGTGCCGGCGTTGCCGCCGATATCGCGCGTCAGCGGCGCGTGCGCGGGCCCGGCGGCCAGCACCGATTCGATCGCGCCCAGCACCGCCGCGCCAGCATCCGCATGGCCCAGGTGTTCGAGCATCATCGCCCCGCACCAGATCTGACCGATCGGATTGGCGATGCCGCGGCCGGCAATATCGGGCGCGGAGCCGTGCACCGGCTCGAACAGGCTGGGATAGGTTCGCTCCGGATTGATATTGGCCGACGGCGCGACGCCGATGGTGCCGGTACACGCGGGGCCAAGGTCCGACAGGATGTCGCCGAACAGGTTGCTGGCCACCACCACGTCGAACCAGTCCGGATGCAGCACGAAATTCGCGGTCAGGATGTCGATGTGGTACTTGTCGACCTTCAGGTCCGGATAGTTCGCCGCCATCGCCTCGACCCGCTCGTCCCAGTAGGGCATCGTGATCGAGATGCCGTTGGACTTGGTGGCCGAGGTCAGATGCTTCTTCGGACGCTTGCTGGCCAGCTCGAAGGCGAACTTCAGGATGCGGTCGACGCCGATCCGGCTCATCACCGTTTCCTGGATCACGACCTCGCGCTCGGTGCCCGGGAACATGCGGCCGCCGATGCTGGAATACTCGCCCTCGGTGTTCTCGCGCACGACGTAGAAATCGATGTCGCCGGGCTTGCGGTCGGCCAGCGGGCTGCGGATGCCGGGCATCAGCCGGACCGGGCGCAGGTTCACGTACTGGTCGAAGGCCCGGCGGAACTGCAGCAGCGAGCCCCACAGCGACACATGGTCGGGTACCGTGGCCGGCCAGCCCACCGCGCCGAAATAGATCGCGTCATAGCGCGACAGCGTATCGAACCAGTCGTCCGGCAGCATCTTGCCGTGGCGGGCGTAGTAGTCGCAGCTGGAAAAATCGAAATGGTCCCACTGCAGGTCGATGCCGAAGCGGCGCGCGGCGGCGTCCATCACGCGGACGCCTTCGGGCATCACTTCGGTGCCGATCCCGTCTCCAGGGATCACGGCAATCTTGTATTGGCTCATGGCGGAGGGCTCGATGTGGAGGCTGGTGGAGGCTGGTTGAGGCTGGTTGAAGCTCGTTGCAGCGAAGTGGCGGCTGGTGGAAGCTAATAGCGGCTGGTGGAAGCGGATCGCCGGGCGATTCGGCTGCCTCGGGCTGCCACGCCAGCGCACCACGCCGGCGGCCGCGGCCGTGCTTGGCAGAACGCCCGGCCCGGCGGGATAATGTCGCAATTCTATTGCAATCGGCCGGCCCTCACGCCGTCCCGGTCCCACGCCATGTGCCAGCTGCTCGGCATGAACTGCGCCACGCCGACCGACGTGACGTTCTCCTTCACCGGCTTCGCCGCGCGCGGCGGCGTCACGGATCATCATGCCGACGGCTTTGGCGTGGCCTTCTTCGAGGACAAGGCCTGCCGCCTGTTCATCGACAACCAGTCGGCGGGTACCTCGCCGGTGGCCGAACTGATCAAGAACTACCCGATCAAGTCGAAGAACGTCATCTCCCATATCCGCAAGGCCACGCAGGGCACGGTGCGGCTGGAGAACTGCCATCCGTTCATGCGCGAGCTGTGGGGCCGCCACTGGATCTTCGCCCACAACGGCGACCTGAAGGGCTTCGCGCCGTTCCTGTCTGGGGTCTATCAGCCGGTCGGCGACACCGACAGCGAGCTGGCGTTTTGCGCGCTGATGCAGGGCCTGCGCAAGCGTTTCCCCGGCTCGCAGCCGCCGCTGAACGAGCTGTGCCACGCGCTGGCCGACATCACGCGCGAGATCACGCTGTACGGTGTCTTCAACTATCTGCTGAGCAATGGGCAGGCGCTGTTCGCGCACTGTTCGACGCGGCTGTATTACCTGGTGCGCCAATGGCCGTTCTCGACCGCGCATCTGATCGATGCGGACCTGTCGATCGACTTCGCCCAGGTGACCACGCCGGAAGACCGCGTGGCGGTGATCGCCACCGCGCCGCTGACCGACGATGAAGTGTGGACGCCGTTCGCGCCGGGGGAATTGATGATGTTCGAGGCCGGCCAGCCGACGATGACGCTGACGGTGCCGATTCCGCCCGAGGTGCAGGCGCGCAACGCGGCCAATTCGGCCTGTACTTGAGGGGGGTGACGCCCCTCTCCCGCAAGCGGGAGAGGGGCCGGGGGAGAGGGAGCCCTCTGCTCAGTGCTGCAGGATCTTCGACAGGAACTGGCGGGCCCGCTCCGAACGCGCCTCGATATTGCCGAAGAACTCCTCCTTCGGCGTGTCCTCGACGATGCGGCCCTGGTCCATGAAGATCACGCGGTTCGCCACCTTGCGGGCAAAGCCCATCTCGTGGGTCACGCACATCATCGTCATGCCCTCGTGGGCCAGCTGCACCATCACGTCCAGCACTTCATTGACCATCTCGGGGTCCAGCGCCGAGGTCGGCTCGTCGAACAGCATGCAGATCGGATCCATCGACAGCGCGCGCGCGATCGCCACGCGCTGCTGCTGGCCGCCCGACAGCTGACCCGGAAACTTGTTGGCCTGGTTCTTCAGGCCCACGCGCTCCAGGTACTTCATGCCCTTGGCCATCGCCTCGTCGCGCGAGCGGCCCAGCACCTTGATCTGCGCGATGGTCAGGTTCTCGGTGATCGACAGGTGCGGAAACAGCTCGAAGTTCTGGAACACCATGCCGACGCGAGAACGCAGCTTCGGCAGATCGGTCTTCGGTCCGCCGACCGGGGTGCCGTCGACGAAGATCTCGCCCTTCTGGAAGGGCTCGAGCGCATTGACGGTCTTGATCAGCGTGGACTTGCCCGAACCGGACGGGCCGCACACCACCACCACTTCGCCCTTGGCCACGCGGGTGGTGCAATCGGTCAGCACCTGGAAGGAGCCGTACCACTTGGAAACGTTATTGATTTCGATCATACAGCCACCTTTTTCTGGTATCGCTTGACCAGCAACGATGCGGAAAAACAGATCACGAAATAGACCAGACCCGCGAACAGCAGCATCTCGACGATGCGGCCATCGCGTTCGCCGATGCCATACGCCTGCCCGAAGAAATCGGCCAGCGCGCTGACGTAGACCAGCGAGGTATCCTGGAACAGGATGATGCCCTGCGTCAGCAGCAGCGGCACCATGTTGCGGAACGCCTGCGGCAGCACCACCAGCCGCATGGTCTGCCCATAGGTCATGCCGAGCGCCTGCGCCGCGTACATCTGCCCGCGCGACACGCTCTGGATGCCGGCACGGATGATCTCCGAGTAATAGGCCGCCTCGAACAGCGCGAACGCGACCAGCGCGGACGTCATGCGCAGATCGGTCGCGGGCGACAGATTGAAGATGCCCTGCAGCACCTGCGGAATGATCAGGAAGAACCAGAGCAGCACCATCACCAGCGGTATCGAGCGGAACACGGTGACGTAGCCCTGCGCAAACCAGTTCAGCGGCTTGACCGAGGACAGGCGCATCATCGCCAGGATGGTGCCCCAGACGATGCCGACCACCACCGCGGTGGCGGTGATCTTGAGCGACACCATCATGCCCTCGCCGAGCACGTGCAGCGTATCGGCGTTGATCGAGGTGAAATCGAATGAATAAGCCATCGCGTTCCCCTTACTTGCTGCCGATGAAGCCCGGCACGCGCGTGCGCTTTTCCACCCAGCGCATTCCCAGCATGACGACGATATTGATCAGCGCGTACATCAGCGTGACCGCGATGAAGGACTCGTACGGCCGCGCCGTGTAGTCGACCAGCTGGCGCCCCTGCGCCGCCAGTTCCAGCAGGCCGATCGTCGACGCCACCGCCGAGTTCTTGAAGATGTTCAGGAATTCGGAGGTCAGCGGCGGCACGATGACGCGGAACGACATCGGCAGCAGCACGTAGCGATAGGTCTGCGGCAGCGTGAAGCCCATCGCCAGGCCGGCGTTGCGCTGTCCCGGCGGCAGCGAGTTGATGCCCGAGCGCACCTGTTCGCAGATCCGCGCGGCGGTAAAGGTGCCGAGGCAGAACATCGCGGCCAGGAATTGCTGGGTGAACGGATTCATCTGCTTGATCGATTCGCCGAACGGCAGCAATTCGGGAACGACGAAATACCAGATGAACAGCTGCACCAGCAGCGGAATATTGCGGAAGATTTCGACGTAGGTGGCCGCGATACCCGACAGGAATTTATTCGGAACCGTGCGCAATACGCCGAGAATCGAGCCGATGATCAGGGCGATTACCCACGAAGTCAGGCCGAGCGCGATGGTGACCTTCAGACCGGAAATCATCCAGTCGAGATAGGTCTCGTTCATCGCGGCTTCTTCGAGGAAAACACCCCAATGCCAGTTGTAATTCATGATGCGTCCTCAAAAAGAAACGGAAGGACATGCCTTCGCGCACGCCTTCCGTTTCACACGCGTGACTGGAGCCGAATCAGTCGAGCGCCTTGTCGTTCGGGTTCTTGATGAGTGCCTTCATGTCGTCGGACATCGGGAAGTCCAGGTTCAGGCCCTTCGGCGGCACCGGCTGGGTGAACCACTTGGCGTAGAGGTTGTTGATCTCGCCGCTCTTCATCAGATTGGCGATCACCGTGTCGGCGACCTTCTTGAACGGGGCATCGTCCTTGCGCAGCATGCAGCCGTACGATTCGCGCGACTGCGGCTTGCCGGTGACGACCCAGTCGGCCGGGTTGCGGGCCTTGGCGCGCTCGCCGTACAGCAGCGCGTCGTCCATCATGAAGGCGGCGGCACGGCCCGACTCCAGCGTCAGGAACGACTGGCCGTGGTCCTTGGTGCTGATGATGTTCATGCCCAGCTTCTGCTGGTCGTTCATCGTGCGCAGCAGGCGCTCGGACGTGGTGCCGGCGGTGGTGACGACGTTCTTGCCCTTCAGGTCGGCCCAGTCCTTGATCCCGCTGTCCTTCTTGGTCATGAAGCGGGTGCCGATGATGAAGATGGTATTGCTGAAGGCAACCTGCTTCTGGCGGTCGAGGTTATTGGTGGTCGAGCCGCACTCGATATCGATGGTGCCGTTCTGCAGCAGCGAAATGCGGTTCTGCGAGGTGATCGGAATTTCCTTGACCTGCAGGTTCGGCAGCTTCAGCTGGTCCTTGATCGCCTCGACGATCTTGACGTTGATGTCATAGGAATAGCCGACGGTGCGGACGCCGCCGAGGTTATAGCTGAAGGGAATCGACGATTCCCGCACGCCCAGCGTAATGACACCCGTGTCTTTGATCTTCTTCAGCGTGCCGGTCAATTGCTCGGCCGCTTGTGCGGTACCGCACAGCACGCCTGCCGCAATCATCAGCGCAGCCAGTTTGGCAACCTTCATAACATCTCCTTGACCATGAGAGAAAGGCGGGACTCTAACAAGAAACGTGCCGCCGACGAAATAGTATTGCGCAAGCCGACGCTGCAATACAACGGGTATTTCCCTAGCCGCCGCTGTCCGGCAATCGGCTGCGCCACGCGGCTGTAATAAAAAAAGCGGCAGCCGGAATCTCCGGCTGCCGCCTCGCTTGTCGTCCGGCCCCCGCCTTGGTGCATCGCAGCATGGCGCATGCCCCGGCGCGGGTCCGATTGCCCCGATTTCGCGCTGGGCGATCAGGGATACAGGCCGCGCATTTCGCGCGCCTGCAGGATACGGGTACAGGCAATGATGAACGCCGCGGTCCGCAGCGTGACCTTGTTCTCCTGCGCGACCTGCCAGATGGAGCGGAACGCCTCCTGCATGATCCGTACCAGCCGTTGGTTGATTTCCTCTTCGGTCCAGAAGAAGCTGGAGAAGTCCTGCACCCATTCGAAGTACGACACCGTGACGCCGCCGGCGTTGGCGATCACGTCCGGCGCCACCAGGATATTGCGCTCGCGCAGGATATCGTCGGCCTCGGGCGTGGTCGGGCCGTTGGCGCCCTCGATGACCATGCGGGTCTTGATGTGGGGCGCGTTGGCGGCGGTGATCTGGCCTTCCAGCGCGGCGGGGATCAGGATCTCGCTCTCGGTCTGCCAGAACTGCTCGGCGCTGATGGTCTCGGCGCGGAAGCCGTCGATGGTGCCGTTGTGCGCGACGTGTTCGATCAGCGCCGGCACGTCCAGGCCGGCCGGGTCGAACAGCGCGGTCTTGTGGTCCTGCACCGCGATGACCTTGGCGCCGGCCTCGTGGAACAGCTTGGCGGCGACGCTGCCGACATTGCCGAAGCCCTGCACGACGATGCGCGCGCCCTTGATTTCCAGGCCCAGGTTGCGCGCGGCCTCGGCGCCCACGACGAACACGCCGCGACCGGTCGCCTCGCGGCGGCCCAGCGAGCCGCCCAGCGAGATCGGCTTGCCGGTGACCACGCCGGTCGACGTGCTGCCCTCGTTCATCGAATAGGTGTCCATCATCCACGCCATCACCTGTTCGTTGGTGTTGACGTCCGGGGCCGGGATGTCCTTGTTCGGCCCGATGATGATGTTGATCTCGCTGGTATAGCGGCGCGTCACGCGTTCGAGCTCGGCGCGCGACAGCTTGCGCGGGTCGACGCGGATGCCGCCCTTGGCGCCGCCGTACGGCACGTTGACGGCGGCGTTCTTGATCGACATCCAGGCCGACAGCGCCATCACCTCGGACAGGGTCACGTCCTGGTGGAAGCGCACGCCGCCCTTGCCCGGGCCGCGCGAGGTGTTGTGCTGGACGCGGTAGCCCTCGAAGTGGGCGATGGTGCCGTCATCCATCTCGATCGGCACGTCGACCACCAACGCGCGCTTGGGGCGCTTGAGCGTTTCGACCCAGCGGGCCAGCGAGCCCAGGTAGGGGGTCACGCGGTCGACCTGTTGCAGGTAGATGCCCCAGGGGCCGAGGTTGTCGGCGTTCAGATAGGAGGGGACGGAATGCGCGGAAGCGGTGATGATCGGCGAATCGGAAGACATCGTGGTTATCCGGAAATGGAATGGCGACAAGCTTAGGGGCGCCGCGCCGCGGAAATCCAATGCCGTTTGTTCATTCGGTCATGCCGGAAATGCATAACCTTGCGAGAGCGCGATCCACCCCGCCGAAAGGGGGTGCCGGGCGTTGCCGGAACGCCCATGTGGGCGGCCCGTCCCCGCGCTCAGCCCGCCCTTCTCCGAACTCCGCCCGCCCCGTCCCAGGTCTCAGCCCGCCCCGCCCTCGATCGGCGCCGCGCCGGCCGACAGGCTGGCCCAGATGCGGTCGACCAGCTCCCGCTTGCGGCGCAGCTGGCTGCCGCGCCGGTCGTTGCCATGCTCGCCGGGCCGCGCCCGGTACAGCCGGATCTCCATCTCGATCGACAGCGGCGCCGCGCGCGGGCCCTCTGCCCGCACCAGCCGGCCCTGCGCGACCTCCTCCCGCACCGCGCTCTCGGGCAGGAAGGCCAGGCCATGGCCGGCCAGCGCCATCACCTTGAGGGCCTCGGCCATATCGGTCTCGTAGCATTTGTCGAGCTTGAACGACTCGCTGGTGTCCGACAGCAGCATCTCGACCATCCGGCCGAGGAAAGCGTTGGGCGTATAGCTGAGGAAGGACACCGGCTTGCGGTCGGTGCCCGGCAGCCGGTACAGCGGCTTGCCGCCGGCATCGGGCACGCTGAACGGCGACATCCGCTCGACGCCGAGCACCAGCATGTCGTAGTGCGAGGGATCGAGCTGGATCGCCTGGCGCGGATGGTGGTAGACCATCACCAGGTCGCAGCCGCCCTCGACCAGCATCAGCACCGCGTCGTGCACGTTCAGCGCGCGCAGCCGGCAGGCCAGCGTGCCGACCTGCCGCTCCAGCGCCTTCAGCCATTCGGGGAAGAACGTCAGCGATAGCGTGTGCGGCACCGCGAATTCGAGCATCTGCGCGTTGGCCGAGCGCTGGCCGCGCATCAGCGCACGGGTCTCGCTGACCTGGGCCAGCATCGCCAGCGCCTGCTCGTAGAACACCTTGCCGGCCGGGGTCAGGTTGGTCGGATAGCTGGAGCGGTCGATCAGCTCGGTGCCGAGCCAGGCCTCGAGCGACTGGATGCGGCGCGAGAAGGCGGGCTGGGTCACGTGCCGCAGCTCGGCCGAGCGCGAGAAGCTGTGCGTCTCCGCCAGGCTGACGAAGTCTTCAAGCCATTTGATTTCCATGGCGCATTATCTCTCGGCGGCCGCCGGCGCAAAAATATTCTAGAAAGCCCGATCGAAGCGGAATATCATTCCCCACCGGATCGCTTCGGCACCACATTTTAGATCGGCTTGCTCGGCCCGGCTGGCTATGATCGGACCCATCCGCTCTCTTGCCCTCCGGAGTCTCCATGCCAAGCCTGCACGCCGAACCGCAGTCGCGCCTGTCGTCGCCCCAAGCCGCCGGCCCGCAAGCCGGCCTGCCGTCCTCGTGCGGACCGTCCGCGCTGTCCGCGCTGTCGCCGGCGCTGGCACGGGTGTTCGACGACAGCGCGCGCAGCGTGGCGGCGCAGGTCCAGGCCTGCCTCGGCGACGATGCCGACGCGCTGCTGGCGCTGTTGCCCGCGGCCGCGCGTGCCGGCAGCCCGGACGGCTATACGCGCCACCTGATCTATGCCGACCCGATGGCGCGCTTCTCGGCGATGCTGCTGGTCTGGCGCCCGGGCCAGGCGAGTCCCGTGCACGGGCACCGCACCTGGTGCGCCTACCGCGTGCTGCAGGGCTCGCTGTACGAGCGGCACTACCGCTGGGACGAGGCGGCGCAAGTTGCGCGGCCGAGCGGCGGCGTCGTGCGGGAGCCGGGCGCGGTGTTCAGCGTGCCGGCGGGGCTTGGCCATATCCACTCGCTCGGCCATGCGGGCCGGGGCATGGACAGGGGCATGGCCCAGGACATGGACCAGCACATGGACCAGCACGACGGCGAGGCCGGCGACATCGCCGTCTCGCTGCATCTGTACGGCGTCGAGGCCGCGCAGATCGCCACCGGCATCAATCTGCTGGTGGCGACGGGCTAGCGCAGCATCAGGCGGTGAGGCGCGGTGAGGCGCGGTGAGGGCGCAGCGAGGCGCGATGGCCATGGCTGGGCGCGGTGGCGCCGCCCGTTCGCGATCCAACGAATCCCGCCATACCGATGGAGCCAGCACGATGGACCGATTTGACCGATACGACCGCCAGATCCTGGCCGAGCTGCAACAGAACGCCGACCTGCCGGTGGCCGAACTGGCCGAACGGGTCGGCCTGACCTCGACGCCCTGCTGGCGCCGCGTGCAGAAGCTGCAGGAGAGCGGCGTGATCCGCAAGCGCGTGGCGCTGCTCGACCCCGCCAAGCTGAACGTCGGCGTCACCGTGTTCGTGTCGGTCCGCACCAACCAGCACAGCGCGAAGTGGCTCAAGACCTTTCACGGGCTGGTGGCATCGATCCCGGAGGTCACCGAGTTCTACCGGATGGCCGGCGACACCGACTACCTGCTGCGCGTGGTGGTGCCCGACATCGCCGCCTACGACCGCGTCTACAAGCGGCTGATCCAGGGCGCCGAGCTGGCCGACGTCAGCTCGAGCTTCGCGATGGAGCAGATCAAGTACACGACGGCGCTGCCGCTGGAGTACGTTTGAGCATCGCCCCGGGGCCTCAGCCCCGATGCGCCCACCCGGTCATCCGCTTCTCCAGCACGGCAAACAGCTCGTACATCGCCATCGCCATCACCGCGATCACCACCAGGCCGGCGAAGGCCAGCGGCATCTTCATCGCCGAGCCGGCCGATACCAGCAGATAGCCGATGCCCTCGTTGGCCGCGTTCATCTCCGACACCGTGGTGCCGACGAAGGCGAGCGTGATGGCCACCTTCAGCGAGGCGAAGAAATACGGCAGCGCGCGCGGCAGGCCGACCTTGAACAGCACGTCGGTGCGCCGGGCGCCCAGCACGCGCAGCACGTCCTCCAGCTCGGGCTCCAGCGTCGCCAGCCCGGTGGCGATATTGACCATCACCGGAAAGAACGAGATCAGGAACGCCGTCAGGATCGCGGGCCCGGCGCCGAGGCCGAACCACACCACCAGGATCGGCACGAAGGCCGCCTTGGGCAGCGCGTTGAACGCGGTCATCAAGGGATAGCCGGCCGCATACGCGAGCCGCGACGAGCCCATCAGCAGGCCCAGCACCACGCCGACCGCGATGGCGATGCCGAAGCCCACCATCGTCGTCCAGAAGGTGCGCCACGCATGGACGGCGATCACGTCCCAGTAGTCGACCAGCGACACCACGATGGCTGCCGGGCTGGGCAGGATGAAGTCGGACACGTCGAAGATCATGCAGGCGCCCTGCCACAGCAGCAGGCAGGCGGCCAGCAGCAGCCAGGGGGCGACGCGCTCCACGCGCCGCTGGGTCGAATCGGTCAGCGTGGTCATCTCAGTGCTGGCGGACATGGCCGATCTTCTCGCGCAGCATGTGCACCAGATCGGCGAAGGGTTCGGTATAGGTCAGTTCGAGATCGCGCGGACGCGGCAGCTCGATCGGCTTGCGCATCAGGATGCGGCCCGGCCGCTGGCTCATCACGTAGACCGTGTCGGCGAGGAACACCGCCTCGCGCAGGTCGTGGGTGACCAGGATCACGTTGAAGCGTTGCGCCTGCCACAGGTCGCGCAGCACGCACCACAGTTCTTCGCGGGTGAAGGCGTCGAGGGCGCCGAACGGTTCGTCCAGCAGCAGCATGCGCGGCTCGTGGATCAGCGCGCGGCAGATCGACGCGCGCTGCTGCATGCCGCCCGACAGCTGCCACGGGTACTTGTCCTCGTAGCCCGCCAGCCCCACGGTGCGCAGCAGCGTGCGGGCGCGCTCGACGTATTCGTCGCGGCGGGCCCGCAGCGTGGAGCGGTAGGGCTCGACGATCTCCAGCGGCAGCATCACGTTCTGCAGCGTGGTGCGCCACGGCAGCAGCGTCGGCGCCTGGAAGGCCATGCCGACCATCTTCAGCGGGCCGGTCACCTTCTCGCCTGCGATCTTCACGACGCCGCGCGTGGCCGGCTTCAGCCCCGTCGCCAGCTTCATGAAGGTCGACTTGCCGCAGCCCGACGGGCCGACGATCGCGATGAACTCGCCCGGCCGCACCTGCAGCGAGATGTCCTCGACCGCAAACTCGCCCTGGCGGGCCAGCTCGTCGTTGTAGGCGAGCCAGACGCGATTGAAGTCGACGAAGGGAGCTTCGGCGTCGGCGGCGGGCGGTGCGGCCGGTGCCCCCGGCACGCCGCCGCAGACTGTGGTGGATACCGCGGCCGATGCTGTAGTCGATGCAGCAACCGATGCAGCAAGGTCGGCCGTCATCGCAGCACGTCCAGTTCCGCCGCCGACGGCAGATAGGCGTCGGTCCACAGCGCATCCGGATTGATCCGGCCCTTGGTGCCGAACGCATCGGCCACCTGCGAGGCCATCAGCGACAGGCGCGGCTTGTTGACGCGGCCGAAGCCGTCGGCGCGGGCATCGGGCGACTTGACCACGCTGTCGAGCGCGAGCTTCAGGCGCCGGACCTCGAGCTTTTCGTCGATGATGCCGTCGCGCGCCTTGACCGCCTTGATGCCCTCCTCCGGCCTGGCGATCACGTCGCGCGCCGACTTGGCGAAGGCCCGCAGGAAGGCCTTGACCGCCTCGGGGTTCTTCTTCAGGAAGTCCTCCGACGCGATCACCGCATTGCCGTACAGCTTGACGCCGTATTGCGGGTACGGCAGCACCACGATGTCCTCGTCCTTCACGCCGCGCGCATTGAGGTTCAGGATCGAGGTGAACGAGAAGCCGGTGATCGCATCGAGATCGCCGCGCGTCAGCATCGTCTCGCGCAGCGTCGGGTCCATCGCCTGCCAGTTGAAGCTCGATGCCTGCAGGCCGTTGGCCTTGGCGAAGATCGGGAAGGCGCGGCGGCCGGCGTCGAACACCGGCGCGCCGAGCTTCTTGCCGGCGAGGTCCTTCGGCGCCTTGATGCCGGACTTCTTCAGCGCCAGCACCGCGGCCGGCGTGTTGTTGTAGACCATCATCACGGCGACCGGCTTGTTCTTCGCCTCCGGGTTGTTGCCGTAGAACTCCATCACCGAGGCAAGGTCGGCGAAGCCCATGTCATAGGTGCCGGAGGCCACGCGGTTGACCACATTGCCCGAACCGTTGCCCGCGTCGATCGACACGTCGAGCTTCTCGGCCTTGTAGTAGCCCTTCTGCTCGCCGAGCAGGAACAGCGCGGACGGCCCCTCGAAGCGCCAGTCGAGCTGGAAGCGGACCTTGGTCGCCGCCTGTGCATGGGCCGGCGCGGCCCATTGTGTCGACAGCACCATCGCGGTGCCGAGCAGCGTGCCCAGCCGCAGCATCCGGCGGCGCAGCGGCGATGGTGCCGCGCTGGCCTGCGCCCCGCGCGCGCCCTCGCCCCGATGCATGTCCTGCGGCGCCTGCGGCTGCGTTTGCTGCTGCGGATCCTGGTGTTGCGACCTGTGGTGCGGCATGTTTGCTCTCCTGTTCGTGCCTGTTTTGCGCGAACAGTGTCTGCAAGCGATATGCCAGCCAAAACTGCATCAAGGCGGCCCCAAAGCGGGGCATGGCCGCGGCGGTTTGTCCAACCAAACTTGTGCACCGCGCCTGGCCACGCGTGATTGCACGCGGCCATTGTCGACAATGCGAGGGCGGCGGCCTGGCGCGGTCTCAGGCGGCCATGGGCGATGTCAGGCGATCTCGGCCGATCTCAAGTGGCCTGCGGCTCGACCTCAGGCGTCCTGCGTCGCGTCGCCGAGGTCGGCCGCGACCGCGGCGGCGCCTTCGATGCGGGCCAGTTCGCCGCCGTTGGCATCAGCCGCCCCATCGGCCGTCCCGTCCGCCGACGTCGCGCCCTGCGCCGCGCTGCGCGCCTGGATGCGCCACATCTCGGCATAGCGTCCGTCGGCACGCATCAGCTCGGCATGCGTGCCGCGCTCGACGATGCGGCCGCGGTCCATCACCAGGATCTGGTCGGCATGCACCACGGTGGACAGGCGGTGCGCGATCAGCAGCGTGGTGCGGTTCTGCGCCAGGCGCATCAGTTCGGCCTGGATCGCCTGCTCGGTGCGCGAGTCCAGCGCCGAGGTGGCTTCGTCGAAGATCAGGATCGGCGGGTTCTTCAGCAGCGTGCGCGCGATCGCCACGCGCTGCTTCTCGCCGCCCGACAGCTTCAGCCCGCGCTCGCCGACCGGCGTGTCGTAGCCCTGCGGCAGCTCGCGGATGAAGGCGTCGATCTGCGCGGCGCGCGCGGCCTCGATGACCTCCTCGCGGCTCGCGCCCGGGCGGCCGTAGGCGATGTTGTAGTAGATGCTGTCGTTGAACAGCACCGTGTCCTGCGGCACGATGCCGATCGCGCGGCGCAGGCTGTCCTGCGTCACGGTGCGGATGTCCTGGCCATCGACCAGCACCGCGCCGCTGCCGACGTCGTAGAAGCGGAACAGCAGCCGCGCCAGCGTCGATTTGCCCGAGCCGCTATGGCCCACCACCGCGGTGGTGGTACCGGCCGCGATCGTGAAATCGACATCGTCGAGGATGCGGCGGTTGCTGTCGTAGCCGAAGCCGACATGGCTGAAGCGCACCTCGGCGCCCTGCACGGCCAGCGGGCGGGCATCGGGCGAATCCGCGACCTCGCGGTTGGTGCCGAGCAGCACGAACATCCGATCCATGTCCGTGGTGGCCTGCTTGATCTCGCGGTAGATCACGCCGAGGAAATTGAGCGGGATGTACAGCTGGATCATCAGCGTATTGACCAGCACCAGGTCGCCCAGCGTCAGCACGCCCTCGGCCACGCCGACGGTGGCGCGCCACAGGATCAGGATCAGGCCGATCGCGATGATGGCCTGCTGGCCGAAGTTCAGCAGCGACAGCGAGTTCTGCGAGCGGATGGCGGCGGTCCTGTACGTGCGCAGGTTCTCGTCGTAGCGCGCGGCCTCGTACGCCTCGTTGCCGAAGTACTTGACGGTCTCGAAGTTCAGCAGCGAGTCGATCGCCTTCTGGTTGGCGCGCGAATCGAGCTCGTTCATCTTGCGGCGGAAGTGCGTGCGCCATTCGGTCACCACCACCGTGAAGACGATATAGGCGAGCAGCGCGCCGCCGGTGATCGCGGCGAACCAGATGTCGTAGTGCAGCAGGAAGAAGCCCATCACCAGCGCCATCTCGACCAGCGTGGGCAGGATGCTGTACAGCGAATACGAGATCAGCGACTGGATGCCGCGCGTGCCGCGCTCGATGTCGCGGCTCATGCCGCCGGTCTGCCGGTCCAGATGGAAGCGCAGCGACAGGCTGTGCAGATGGCGGAACACCTGCAGCGCGATCTCGCGCACCGCGCTCTGCGTGACCTTGGAGAACAGGATCTCGCGCAGCTCGGTAAACAGCGTGGTCGACAGCCGCAGCAGGCCGTAGGCGACGATCAGCCCGGCCGGCACCGCCAGCAGCGCGCGCGGATCGCCGGGCGCGATGTTCATCGCGTCGATCAGGCGCTTCATCAGCACGGGCACGCCCAGGTTGGCGGCCTTGGCGGCCACCAGGCAGGTGAGCGCCAGCATCACGCGCCACTTGTAATGCCACAGATAGGGAAGCAGATTGCGCACGGTCTGCCAGTCGCTGCGCTGGCCGCGCGCGCCGGAGAACAGCGGCGAGGACGGGGCCGTGGGGGCAGGCTCGTCCGTCGTGGAGTAGCGTCGCATACGTTAGAATTCGGGCGAATGTGCGATTGTCGCAGAGTTCGGGGCGAGGGGTTTTCCGCCTGTGTTTCCGCTGTATTGCCCCAGTATTGCCCCAGTATTGCCCCTGCACGCGCCCGGCTTTTCCTTCTGCCCCGCCCGTCTTGGACCGGCCCTGATTCGGGCCCATGAACCGGGCTTGTTGAAGGGGCCTATGGATCTGGCCCATGAACTCGGCCTGTGAATCGGCCCCTACTGCCCTTGCTGCCCCTGCTGCCTTCCGGATTGACCATGAGCGAACCCCAGACCCTGTCGTCCCTGCCTCCCGGCAAGAACCCCGCGCTGCGCGTGGTGCCGATGCCCGCCGATGCCAACGTGCACGGCGACGTGTTCGGCGGCTGGATCATGGCGCAGGTCGACATCGCCGGCTCGATTCCCGCGGTCGAGCGCGCGCAGGGCCGCGTCGCCACGGTGGCGGTCAATTCCTTCCTGTTCAAGCATCCGGTGTTCGTCGGCGACCTGGTCAGCTTCTATGCCGACATCGTCAGGACGGGGCGGACCTCGATCACCGTCGAGGTCGAGGTCTATGCGCAGCGGATGCGCCATAGCAACGAGATCGTCAAGGTCACCGAGGCCACGCTGACCTATGTGGCGACCGACGAGGAACGGCAGCCGCGGGTGCTGCCGAAGGTCTAGGACGGGCGCCGCGGCATCGCGTGCGCCCCGCCCTCTCCTCCAGCTCCTCTGGGAGAAGGGCAGGGAGAAGGGGTGGCCTGCCCCCTTCCCCGATCAATTGAACCGCGAGAAGTCCGGCTTGCGCTTCTCGAAGAAGGCCGTGAAGGCCTCCTTCGCTTCGGGCGACTGCAGCAGCCGGCGGAACACCGCGCCCTCCTGCGCCATCTGCGTCTCCATCTGCGCGGTATCCGCGCCCTTCATCAGCCGCTTGGTTTCCCGCAGCGACGACGCCGGCAGCGCCGCCAGCTTGCGCGCCTGCGCCAGCGCGAAGTCGTGCAGCTCGGCGCCGGCCACCACGCGGGTCACCAGCCCGATCTGCTGCGCCTCCTGTGCACTGAACGGCTCGCCCAGCAGCAGCTTCTCGGCCGCGCGCTGGTAGCCGGCCAGGCGCGGCAGCAGCAGGCTCGACGCGGCTTCCGGGCACAGCCCCAGCTGCACGAACGGCAGCGAGAAGCGCGCGCCCTCGGCCGCATAGACCAGGTCGCAATGCAGCAGCAGCGTGGTGCCGATGCCCACCGCCGGCCCGCTGACCGCCGCCACCAGCGGCTTGGCGGCATGGCTGATCTCGTGCAGGAACTGGAACACCGGCGCCTTGGCGGCATCCTCCTCGCTGCTCGGCGGCCGCTTCAGGAAGTCTTCCAGATCGTTGCCCGCGGTAAAGATCTCGTCCTTGCCGCGGATCACGATCGCCCGCACGGCGTCGTCGGTGGCCGCCGCGCGCAGCGCGTCGGCCATCTGCTGGTACATCGCCGCGGTGATCGCGTTCTTCTTGTCCAGGCGGTCGAACTCGATGGTCAGCACGCCTTGCTCGATGCGGGTCAGGATGCTCATGGTGTCTCCTTGGTGGTCGGTGTTCTCGTCGATGTTCTTGGCCGTGTTCCCGGCGATGTTCCCCTCTGTGCCGCCGCGACGGGAACCGCCCCGGGGGAAACGCGGTTCCCCGGAGCGGCTTCCCGGGGCAATCCCTGGGCTCGCCCTCTCGTCAAACCCGTTCGAAGATGCCGGCGGCGCCCATGCCCGTGCCGACGCACATGGTCACCATGCCGTACTTCAGGTTGTGCCGGCGCAGCGCATGCACCACGGTGGCCGAGCGGATCGCGCCGGTCGCGCCGAGCGGGTGGCCCAGCGCGATCGCGCCGCCCATCCGGTTCAGCTTTGCCGGATCGAGGCCCAGATCGCGGATCACCGCGAGCGCCTGCGCGGCGAAGGCCTCGTTCAGTTCGATCCAGTCGAGCTGGTCCTGCGTCATGCCGGCGGCCTTCAGCGCGGCCGGAATGGCTTCCTTCGGACCGATGCCCATGATCTCCGGTGGCACGCCGCGCACCGCGAACGACACGAAGCGGGCCAGCGGCACCAGGTTGCAGGCCTTCAGGATCTTCTCGGAGACCAGGATCAGCGCGCCGGCGCCGTCCGAGGTCTGCGAGCTGTTGCCGGCGGTCACGCTGCCCTTGTTGGCGAACACCGGGCGCAGCTTCGCCAGCCCCTCCAGCGAGGTATCGGGACGCGGGCCCTCGTCCAGCGACAGCGTGCGGGTCTTCAGTTCGACCTCGCCGCTGGCCAGGTTCGGCAGCTTCTCGACGATCTCGACCGGCGTGATCTCGTCGGCGAACTCGCCGGCCTGCTGCGCGGCCAGCGCCTTCTGGTGCGAGGCCAGCGCGAAGGCGTCCTGGTCCTCGCGGCTGACCTGCCACTTGCGCGCGACCTGCTCGGCCGTCAGGCCCATGCCGTAGGCGATGCCGACGTTCTCGTCGCGCGCGAAGATCGACGGCGACATCGACGGCGTATTGCCCATCATCGGCACCATGCTCATCGATTCGACGCCGGCGGCGATCATCACGTCGGCCTCGCCGACGCGGATGCGGTCGGCCGCCATCGCGACGGCGCTCAGGCCCGAGGCGCAGAAGCGGTTCACGGTGATGCCGCCGACCGAGGTCGGCAGGCCCGACAGCAGCGCGCCGATGCGCGCGACGTTCAGGCCCTGCTGCGCTTCGGGAATCGCGCAGCCGACGATGGCGTCCTCGATCAGCGCCGGGTCCAGGTTCGGCACCTGCGCCAGCGCGGCGCGCAGCGTGGTGGCCAGCAGATCGTCGGGCCGGTAGTGCTTGAACGCGCCCTTGGGCGCCTTGCCGATCGGCGTGCGGGTCGCGGCAACGATATAGGCGTCTTGCAGTTGTTTCATGATCGATTTCCTCGCGTGCCGATTAGTTGCGCACCGGCTTGCCGGTCTGCAGCATGCCCATGATGCGTTCCTGCGTCTTGGGGTTGCCCAGCAGTTCGATAAAGGCGCGGCGCTCCAGCGCCAGCAGCCATTCCTCGCTGACCAGCGCGCCCGCTTCGACGTCGCCGCCGCAGACCGCCTCGGCGATGCGCGAGGCGATCAGGAAGTCGTGCGCGGAGATGAAGCCGCCGTCGCGCATGTTGACCAGCGACGCCTTGATGGTGGCGATGCCCGAGCGGCCCGCCACCGGCACCAGCTCGCCCTGCGCGGGCGGACGGTAGCCGGCCTCGTGCAGCGCGCGCACTTCGCTGCAGGCGACATGCAGCAACTCGTGCACGTTGAAGACGATCGGATCGCCCGCCTGCAGATAGCCCATCTGCCGCGCCTCGAGCGCCGAGGCCGAGACCTTGGCCATCGCCGCGTTCTGGAAGCGCTGCGTCAGGAACTGCAGATAGTTGGTGCTGCCAGCGGCCTGCGCGGCGCGCGCGGCCGCCAGCGCGGCCTCCTTCAGTCCGCCGCCGGCCGGCACCAGGCCCACGCCGACCTCGACCAGGCCGACATAGGTCTCCAGCGCGGCCACGCGCCGCGCCGAATGCAGCATCAGCTCGCAACCGCCGCCCAGCGCGATGCCGGACGCCGCCGACACCACCGGCACCGCGGCGTACTTGACGCGCATCATGCCGTCCTGGAACTTCTTGACGAAGGGCTCGACGCCCTTGGCGCCGCCCATCATGAAGGCCGGCATCGCCGCCTCGAGGTTCGCGCCGGCCGAGAACGGACCGCCCGGCGCGCCGAGCTGCAGCGAGGTCGGCTGCCACACCACCAGGCCCTTGTAGGCGCTCTCGGCCAGATCGATCGCGCGGATCAGCCCGTCGATGGTGTCCGGCCCGATCGTGTTCATCTTGCTGTTGAACGAGATCACCAGCACGTCGTCCTGGCCCTCGCAGACCCA
Source organism: Cupriavidus sp. DB3 (assembly GCF_020418465.1). Taxonomy (NCBI): domain Bacteria; kingdom Pseudomonadati; phylum Pseudomonadota; class Betaproteobacteria; order Burkholderiales; family Burkholderiaceae; genus Cupriavidus; species Cupriavidus sp. DB3. The sequence goes on from NZ_JAIZPL010000005.1 coordinate 512,934, forward strand.
GATCCGCACCGCGTCGTTCTGCTCGACGGTGCGGCCGGCCTTGCGCGGATCGACCGCGTCGCTGCCCTTCAACGCGGCGCGGAAGGCCTGGCGGCGATAGACCGGCAGCGCGCTGCGGCCGACGAACGACTGCGTGGCCGGCGACCACGAGCCCTGCGCCGAATGCACGCCCTGGTTGTCCGCCACCGGGCCGGCGAAGACCCACTCGGGCAGCGGCGCCTTCGACAGCGCCTTGCCGGCCTCGATGTCTTCCTTGACCCATTGCGCGACCTGCTGCCAGCCCGCGGCCTGCCAGTCCTCGAACGGACCGGAGTTCCAGCCGAAGCCCCAGCGGATCGCCAGGTCGACGTCGGCCGCCGAACCTGCGATCTGGTCGAGATAGACGGCGATGTAGTGGTACACGTCGCGGAAGATCGCCCACAGGAACTGCGCCTGCGGGTTGCCCGATTCGCGCAGCAGCTTGATGCGCTCGGCCGGCTCCTTCTTCAGCATGCGCGCGACGATCTCGTCGGCCTTGCCGCCGGCGTCGACATACTGGCCGGTCCTGGCGTCCAGCACCTTGATCTGCTTGCCTTCCTTCCTGTAGAAGCCGGCGCCGGTCTTCTGGCCCAGCGCGCCGGCGTCGACCAGCGACTTGAGCACCGCGGGCGTCCGGTACACCGGCGCGAACGGATCGTCCTGCAGGTTGTCCTGCATGGTCTTGATCACGTGGGCCATGGTGTCCAGGCCCACCACGTCGGCGGTACGGAAGGTCGCCGACTTGGCGCGGCCCAGCTTGCTGCCGGTCAGGTCGTCGACCACGTCGAACGGAATGCCGTACTTCTCGGCCTCGGCGAACACCGCCAGGATCGAGAAGATGCCGACCCGGTTGGCGATGAAGTTCGGCGTGTCCTTGGCGCGCACCACGCCCTTGCCCAGGGTCGTGGTCAGGAACGCTTCCAGGCGGTCGAGGATGGCCGTCTGCGTGGCCTCGGTCGGGATCAGCTCGACCAGATGCATGTAGCGCGGCGGATTGAAGAAGTGCACGCCGCAGAAGCGCGCCTTCAGCTCGGCGTCGAAGCCCTCGGACAGCGCGGTGATCGACAGGCCGGAGGTGTTGGTGGCGAAGATCGCATCGGTGCCCAGATGCGGGGCGACCTTCCGGTACAGGTCGTGCTTCCAGTCCATGCGCTCGGCGATCGCCTCGATCACCAGGTCGCATTCCTTCAGCAGCGCGAGGTCGTCCTCGTAGTTGGCGGCGCGGATCAGGCCGGCGTCGTCCTTGAGACCGAGCGGCGCGGGCGACAGCTTCTTCAGGTTCTCGATGGCCCGCAGCACGATGCCGTTCTTCGGGCCTTCCCTGGCCGGCAGATCGAACAGCACCACCGGCACGCGGGCATTGACGAGGTGGGCCGCGATCTGCGCGCCCATGACGCCGGCACCCAGCACGGCGACTTTCTTGACGATGAAATTGGACATGCGCGCTCCTCGGAGGTGAGCGTTGAAATGATGGATGTCCTCGGTTGCCTTCCCTCCCCCGCCTGCGGGAGAGGGAAAACCGGGAGGATGGTCTCGGTGTCTCGGCGGTGCCTCAGAACAGCTCGGCGTCCAGCGCCATCAGCGTGCTGGCGCCGGCGCGCGCCATGCGGATCTGCGCGGCGGTCTCCGGCAGCAGCTTGGCGAAATAGAAGCGCGCGGTGGCCAGCTTGGCGGTGTAGAACTTGTCGCCGCTGCCCTGCTTCTCCAGCGCGATCTTGGCCATGCGGGCCCAGAAGTAGGCGAACACCAGGTGACCGACCACGCGCAGGTAGGGCACCGCGGCGGCGCCGACCTCGTCGGGATTGGCCATCGCCTTCATGCCGATCTCCATCGTCAGCTTCTGCACCTTGTCGCCGAGGTCCGCCAGCGGATTGATGAACTCCTGCATCGCCTCGTTGGTGCCCTCGGCCTCGACGAACTCCTGCACGATCTTGCCGAACGCCTTCATCTTCGCGCCCATGTCGCCGAGGATCTTGCGGCCCAGCAGGTCCAGCGCCTGGATCGTGTTGGTGCCCTCGTAGATCATGTTGATGCGGGCATCGCGCACGTACTGCTCCATGCCCCATTCGGAGATATAGCCGTGGCCGCCGAACACCTGCATGCCCTCGTTGGTGGCGATGAAGGCGTTGTCGGTCAGGAAGGCCTTGATCACCGGCGTCAGCAGCGCGACCAGGTCGCCGGCCTGCTTGCGCACGGCCTCGTCCGGGTGCGACAGCTCGCGGTCGATCTGCAGCGCGGTCCAGTAGCTGAAGGCGCGGCCGCCTTCTGCGAAGGCCCTCTGCGTCAGCAGCATGCGGCGCACGTCGGGATGCACGATGATCGGATCGGCCGGCTTGTCCGGCGCCTTGGGCCCGGTCAGCGAACGCATCTGCAGCCGCTCCTTCGCGTAGGCCACCGAGTTCTGGTAGGCGACCTCGGTCAGGCCCAGGCCCTGCATGCCGACGCCAAGGCGCGCGGCGTTCATCATCACGAACATCGCGTTCAGGCCCTTGTTGGGCTCGCCGACCAGCCAGCCGCGCGCGCCGTCCAGGTTCATCACGCAGGTTGCGTTCCCGTGGATGCCCATCTTGTGCTCGATCGAGCCGCAGACGATGCCGTTGCGCTCGCCCGGATTGCCGTCGGCATCGGGAATGAACTTCGGCACCACGAACAGCGAGATGCCCTTGGTGCCCTGCGGCGCGTCAGGCAGGCGCGCCAGCACCAGATGGATGATGTTGGCCGACAGGTCGTGCTCGCCTGCCGAGATGAAGATCTTGGTGCCGGTCAGGCTGTACGAGCCGTCGTCCAGCGGTTCGGCCCTGGTGCGCAGGATGCCCAGGTCGGTGCCGCAGTGCGGCTCGGTCAGGCACATGGTGCCGGTCCACTCGCCCGACACCAGCTTGGGCAGGTAGCGCTGCTGCAGCTCGGGCGTGCCGTGCGCGTGCAGCGCCTCGTAGGCGCCGTGCGACAGGCCCGGGTACATCGTCCAGGCCTGGTTCGCCGAGTTCAGCATCTCGAACAGCGCGTTGTTGACCAGGATCGGCAGGCCCTGGCCGCCGAATTCGGGATCGCACGCCAGCGCCGGCCAGCCGGCCTCGACGTACTGCCGGTAGGCTTCCTTGAAGCCCGCCGGCGCGGTCACGACGCCGTCGCCGTGGTGGGTGCAGCCCTCGCGGTCGCCGCTCTGGTTCAGCGGGAAAATGACTTCCGAGCAGAACTTGCCGGCTTCCTCGATGACCTGGTTGATGGTGTCCGCATCGACGTCGGCATGCGGCGGCATCGCCTTGAGCTCGGCCTCGACGCCGAGCAGTTCGTGCAGCACGAATTGCATGTCGCGCAGCGGAGCGGTGTACTGGCCCATCAAGATCTCCTTGGAGTTGGCGAAGCCGCCGCGCCGCTGGTGCTGTCAAGCACGCCATGCCCGCGACGGCATCAGGTACGGTAGGACTGAATCAGCTTGTTGAGCGCGACCATGGCAAGCTCGGCGCTGTCGGGCAGGCGCAGGAAGCGGGCATCGTGATGCAGCCCCAGCTCGAGGCTGTACATCTCGAACAGCATCAGCCGCGGATCGCAGTCCGCGCGCAGATGGCCTTCTTCCTTGGCCTGTTCGATCGCGCGTGTCAGCGCGGCCCGCCAGATCGTGACGCTCTTGATCAGCTCGTCGCGCACCGGGCTTTCCGCGCGGTCATCGTATTCGACCGCCCCGCTGATGTAGATGCAACCGGTGGTGACTTCCTGGATCCGTTTTTCCATCCAGCGCCGCACCATCGACCACAGGCGCGGCAGACCGCGCGGCTCGTTCAGCGAGGGATAGAAGACCTCCTGCTCGAACCGGCGGTGATACTCGCGCACCACCTCCACCTGCAGGTCTTCGCGCGAACCGAAATGCGCGAACACGCCGCTCTTGCTCATTTGCATGCGTTCCGCGAGCAGACCGATGGTCAAACCTTCGAGTCCGTCGCGGGACGACAATTCCAGTGCGGCGTCGAGAATCGCCACCCGCGTCATCTCCCCCTTGCGCATCGGGGTGGGAGAAGCGTTGGCGGCGGATTCGAGACGGGCTGACTGGTGTCGCATGATTTTTCTCCGTACTTTTTGCGGCATCGGTTCGCGATGCCGCGCTTGGCCCTGGCCTGTGATGTCGATCGCCGCGGCCCCGCTGGACAAGGCGGCGCCGGGTGGCGAATGCACGCAGTCTAAGCCAAAAAAGAACGGTCGTTCAGATTATTCTGGCCGCGCCTGCCGCTATCAAGTTTTTAATTAGACCTTCGTTTCTAAACCGAACTTGCACCGAACTGCGGTGCAACATCCGCCGGCCGGCGTCAGCGGCGAGGCCGATGTGCGGATGCGCGCCGCATTTTGCCGCAAGGCAGCACCGGCATGCCACGTTCAATAGCGGCCGGCCGCGCCGGCCACCATGACGCCGAAGCGCAACAGCATGTAGGCGGTCCAGTCCAGGCAGCGGCGCAGGCGGCCGCGGCGGGCATGATCCTCCGGCACGACGGGCGCGCTGCGCAGCGCGATCGCACGCTCCAGTTCGCGGCGCAGCTCGGCGGCGAAGGCCTCGTCGTAGACCGCCACATTGGCCTCGCGCGCCAGCAGCAGGCTGAACGGATCCATGTTGCTGGAGCCGACCGTCGCCCAGCTGTCGTCGACCACCGCAACCTTGGCGTGCAGGAAGCTCTCGGCGTACTCGTGGATCTCGACGCCGGCCTCGAGCAGCGTGGCGTACAGCGCGTGGGTCGCGTAATGCTGCAGCCTGTACTCGACCATCCCCTGCAGCAGCAGCCGGACGCGCACGCCGCGGCGGCGGCAGGCCAGCAGCGCGCGCCGCATCTTCGCGCCCGGCAGGAAATAGGCGTTGGCGATGATCACGTCGTGCCGCGCCGCGCCCAGCGCCTGCAGATAGGCTCGCTCGATGGTGCGGCGATTGCGCAGGTTGTCGCGCAGCAGCAGCGCCGCCCGCACGCCGCCCCCCTCGGCCGGCGCGGGCACCGGGGCCTGCGCAAGCGGAAACTCGCCGGCCAGGCTCGACAGGCCGCCCGCCCGCACACCACCCTGCATCTCGCCGCGCAGCGCGAGCCGCCACCACAGCCGCTCGGCGGTCAGTGCGACCTGGCCGGCCAGCGGGCCGGTGACGCGCACCGCGAAGTCGTAGCGGGGACCGAGCTGGGCCTCGTCGAAGGGGCCGTGATTGTGGTCGTCGATGATGTTGATGCCGCCGACGAAGGCGATGCGCCGGTCGATCACCGCGAGCTTGCGGTGCAGCCGGCGCAGATGCCGGCGCGCCAGGCGAAAGCCCCGCAGCGGCCGGTACACGCCGAGCCTGACGCCGCCCTGCTGCAGCCGCTCGACCAGCGGCGCGGGCATGTCGCCGGCGCCGAAGCCATCGACCAGCAGATGGACGCGCACGCCGCGCTCGACCGCGCGCACCAGCGCGTCGGCGACCGCCTGGCCGACCTGGTCGTCGGCATAGATATAGGTCTCCAGCGAGACCGACAGCACCGCCTGGTCGATCGCCGCGATCAGCGCCGGGAAATATTCGCCGCCGCCGCGCAGCAGCTCGACGCGGTTGCCGCCCACCGGCCGGCCGGGCCCGGTGTGCAGCAGGCGGGGGCCGTGCCGCCCTTCGGCGGCCGTGGCAGCCGTCTCGCCTTCCACCGCATGGGCGGCGATCCTGGAGGACCGGGTGGGTTCGGGTGGGCTCTCGGACAAGGGCATGGCGGCATTATCGGTCACCTCGCGGCGGGAACGCCACCCGGCGGGCATTGGCGCCCGAAGTCGGGCCAGACCTTGGGCCGGACTTCGGACCAGACTTCGGGCCAGACTTGGGGCCAGACCTCGGGCCAGACTTCGGGCCAGACCTCGGGCCAGACTTGGGGCCAGACTTCGGACCAGACTTCGGGCCAGACCTCGGGTGGGACTTCGGGCCCGGAGGGACGGGCCCGCGCCGACTCTGCTATCGTCGCGCTTTCGTCCCGACGCTGTTGCTGACATCGTCCCCACCGTCGCCCCCGCGCACTCAGGTGCGCACCGCGTTGCGCATGGAACTGATTCGATCGTGAAGGTATTCGGTATCGCCGGCACTTCCGGCAGCGGCAAGACCACCTTGCTGGACCAGTTGATTCCCCGCTTCGTCGCGTCCGGGCTACGCGTGGCCGGCGTCAAACATACCCATCACGGGTTCGACCCGGACACGCCGGGCAAGGATTCGTGGCGGATGCGCGAGGCGGGCTGCGCCAATGTGGTGCTGGTCGGTGCGCGCCATCTGACGCTGATGCGCCGATACGAAGAAGGCGCGCCGCCGCCCGAACTGGCCGACGCGCTCGCGGTGCTGCCCGCCGATACCGACCTGGTGCTGGTCGAGGGATACAAGCACAGCGACGTGCCCAAGCTCGAGGTCTATCGTCCCGGCCACGGCCGGGCGCCGCTGTGGCCGGATGTGCCCGGGATCGTCGGCGTCGCCACCGATGCGCCGGGCGAGGTGGCCGCGCTGACCCGGCTGCCGGTGCTCGACCTGAACCGGATCGACGCCATCGAGGCCTTCGTGCGGGAACGGGCCGGGCTGTAGCGGAAGCGGACGCCTTGGCGCGGCCTCGCCGCCGGGCCGGCGGCCCCCGGGCGACTATCCGGCGGCGCCCGCCGTCTCGTCGCTGTGCCGCGGATTGGCCTCGGGCACCTGTGGCCGCGCCAGTTCGGCGACCAGCGGCACATGGTCCGAGCGCTGCGCCCAGTCGCGCCCGGTCAGCACACGGGCGCGCTCGATCTCGAAGCCCCGCACGTAGATCCGGTCGAGCTGCCACCACGGCATATGGCTCGGAAAGGTATGCAGCCGCGAGCCGCGCGCCTGCGAGGCCTCCAGCGCGCCCAGCGTGTTGCAGATCAGCGCATCGAGCCGGTGGTTCCAGTCGTTGAAGTCGCCGGCGATCACCAGCGGCGCGTCCGCCGGCACCACATTGCGCACGCGTTCGACCAGCGCCTCGGCCTGGCGCGCGCGGCTGCGCGCGAACAGGCCGAAATGCACGCAGATCAGATGCGCCTCGATGCCGTGGACGTCGGCGACCGCATGCAACAGGCCACGCTGCTCGAAGCGGTGGTCCGAGATATCGAGGTTCTCCGACATCAGGATCGGATGGCGCGACAGGATCGCGTTGCCATGGTGGCCGTGGTCGTAGACCGCGTTGCGGCCGTAGACCGAATGCGGATAGGCGTCGGTCGCCAGGTAGTTCAGCTGCGTGTAGTCGGAATCGAACAGGGAGGCGGCCACCAGGCGATCGTTGCGGTCCTGCACTTCCTGCAGGAAGACGATGTCGGCGTCGACCGTCTGCAGCCCGTCACGGACATGCTGGATGCGCGGACGGCGCGCGAAGCCGGTCAGCCCCTTGTGAATGTTGTAGGTGACCACGCGCAGCTTCATCGCGGCCCTCCGGCCTGGCCGGCGCCTGCTGCGTCCACGGCGGCGCCCCCAGCGTTCATGGCGCCCGCGCCGCAAGCCGTCGCCCCGGCCGCCGCTCGCCACGCCAGCTGGCGCACTGCTTCGGCGTTGCTCGACGAGAAGCAGCGCGCGGCCGCCTGCTCCCACGGCAGCCAGACCGATTGCAGATGCTCGCGCGGCGACAGCGTGACCGGCAGCGGCCGCTCGACGCACAGGCCGAACCAGTGCTCGACATTGCGCGTGACCCCGGGCGCGTAGCGATGGCGCCATTCGGGATAGATCTCGTATTCGATGTGGTGGCCCCAGTCCTGCAGGCGGTGCTCGCTCGCGACGATGCCGGTTTCCTCGGCCACCTCGCGGGCGGCGGTCAATGCCAAGGGTTCGTCGGGGGTATCGAGGCTGCCGGTGACGGATTGCCAGAAGCCGGGACGGTCGGCGCGCTCCAGCAAGAGGACCTGCAGATCGGTCGTATGGATCACGACCAGCACGGATTCGGGAATCTTGTAGGGCATGGGATCGGACGGGAACAGGCTGACAAGCTTAACGCAGTTGCCCGCCGGCGCCACCGGCGTTAGTCCGACAAGCCTGGGAGGCGTGGGGATGATGTGATGGCGTGGGCACTGCGAACGCGCTGCGAGGCCGCCGGCACCCTGGACCGGGGATGTTCTCCCTCTCCTCCTCGGGGACGAGGATTGCGGAGGGGGGATGGTTCCAATGCGCCGTGGCCCGACCACCTGCCGCTACCCTCTCCCCTGCCCCTCTGCCGCTTGCGGGAGAGGGGAGAAAATCCGCTGTCAGGCCCGCTCTTCCCGGACGCCCGCTTCGCGCACCCAGCTGTCGAACACTTCCGGCGAGTCGCCGTGGCCCCAGGCGGCGCGCAGCTGCTGCATCAGCGGCGCCAGCGATTCGGTGTAGCGCGCGGCGGCGGCGTGCGCCTCGGTCGCCAGCGCTTCGGCGGCCTGGTTGGCGCGCGCCTGCATCTCGGTGCGCGCCTGCGCGACCTCCTTCTCGCGCTGGCCCAGCGCGTGGTACTTCTGGATCAGGAAGCGCTGGTAGTCGCCGCCCTCGCCATGCGGGGCCTGCGCGGCCTGCGCGTTCACCTGCTCGAAGCGCAGCACGATGCTGGCGGTCTCCTGCTCGATCTGCGCGGCCTCGGCGACCAGCGCCTGTGCCGCATCCTGCAGCGCCAGCGCGTCGCGGCGACGCGCCTGCAGTTGCGCGGCCATCGTCTCGAAGGTCCGCTGCGCGGCCAGATAGGCCTGCACCACCGGCTGCGGCGCGACCACCAGCAGCGGATCGGCGCCGCTGCCGCGGCGGCCCGTCAGCAGGGCATCCTCCGGCAGGCGCAGGTTGCCGACTTCCTCCAGCCAGCGCCCGCGCGCCATCACCGCGGCAACCGTATCGAGCGCCACGCGCCGCAGCGCCTCGGCGCGCTGCATCTGCACGGCGCCGCCTTCGGCCGCCGCGCTGCCCACCTGCGCGGCGTGCGCGATATCGGGGACGCAGGCGGCCACCGTGGTCGCCACCGATTCGGACATCGCCTGCGCGGACTTGCGCACCGCCCGGCGCAGCTCGAAGCGCGCCAGCAGCATCATCACCAGCCCGGCGACCAGCCAGGTCAGGATCGTCTCCGCGTGCTGCAGCAGGAATTGGCGGATCAGTTCGATATCCAGTGTCACCTTTGTTCTCCCCTTGTCAGGTGCGGCTGCCCGCGGCAGCCCGATGGATGACCTCGCGGGGTGGCCGATCGTTCCCATGGGAAACAATTGGAAACCTCGATCGCCCTCCCCAGCCTACACAAACGAAAAACGGCCGCGCTCGCGCACGGCCGTCGTCTCTCGCTACCTCGCCAGCGGCATCACGCCGAAGCCTTCGGCTCGGGCGTGCGCAGGCGGATATGCAGCTCGCGCAGCTGCTTCTCATCGACCGAGCTCGGCGCCTGCGTCAGCAGGTCCTGCGCGCGCTGCGTCTTCGGGAAGGCGATCACGTCGCGGATCGAATCGGCGCCGGCCATCATCGTGACGATGCGGTCCAGGCCGAAGGCGATGCCGCCATGCGGGGGCGCGCCGTACTGCAGCGCATCCAGCAGGTAGCCGAACTTCACGCGGGCCTCTTCCTCGTTGATCTTCAGCGCGCGGAACACCTTGCTCTGCACGTCCTCGCGATAGATACGCACCGAGCCGCCGCCGATTTCCCAGCCGTTGAGCACCATGTCGTAGGCCTTGGCGATGCACTTGCCCGGATCGGTGGCCAGGTACTCCAGGTGCTCGTCCTTGGGGCTGGTGAACGGGTGGTGCATCGCGACCCAGCGGGCGTCTTCCTCGTCGTACTCGAACATCGGGAAGTCCACCACCCACAGCGGCTTCCACGCGTCCTCGAACAGGCCGTTGGCCTTGCCGAATTCCGAGTGGCCGATCTTCAGGCGCAGCGCGCCCATCGCGTCGTTGACGACCTTGGCCTTGTCGGCGCCGAAGAACAGGATGTCGCCATCCTGCGCGCCCGAGCGCTTCAGGATCTCGGCGATGGCGGCGTCATGCAGGTTCTTGACGATCGGCGATTGCAGGCCGTCGCGGCCCTTGGCCACTTCGTTGACCTTGATCCAGGCCAGGCCCTTGGCGCCGTAGATGGCGACGAACTGCGTATAGGCATCGATCTCGCCGCGCGAGATCTGGCCGCCGCCGGGCACGCGCAGCGCGACCACGCGGCCGTTGTCGCTGTTGGCCGGGCCCGAGAACACCTTGAAGTCGACGTCCTTCATGACCTCGGTCAGCTCGGTGAACTCGAGCTTGACGCGCAGGTCCGGCTTGTCCGAGCCGAAGCGGGCCATCGCCTCGCGGAATTCCATCACCGGGAAGCGGTCGTCCAGCGCCACGCCGATGGTGTTCTTGAACACCGTGCGGATCATGTTCTCGAACAGGTCGCGGATGTCCTGCTCGGTCAGGAACGAGGTCTCGCAGTCGATCTGCGTGAATTCGGGCTGGCGGTCGGCGCGCAGGTCCTCGTCGCGGAAGCACTTGGTGATCTGGTAGTAGCGATCGAAGCCCGACACCATCAGCATCTGCTTGAACAGCTGCGGCGACTGCGGCAGCGCGAAGAAGTGGCCCGGGTTGACCCGCGACGGCACCAGGTAGTCGCGCGCGCCCTCGGGCGTGCTCTTGCCCAGCATCGGCGTCTCGATGTCGATGAAGCCCTGCTCGTCCAGGTACTTGCGCACTTCCATCGCCACCTTGTAGCGCAGGCGCAGGTTGTACTGCATCTGCGGGCGGCGCAGGTCCAGCACGCGGTGCGTCAGGCGGGTGGTCTCCGACAGGTTGTCGTCGTCGAGCTGGAACGGGGGCGTGACCGACGGGTTCAGCACGGTCAGCTCATGGCACAGCACCTCGATCTTGCCCGAGGTCAGGTTGGCGTTCTCGGTGCCGGCCGGACGCGCGCGCACCTTGCCGGTCACGCGGATGCAGAACTCGTTGCGGATGTCCTCGGCGACCTTGAACATTTCGGGGCGGTCCGGATCGCAGACGACCTGCACCAGGCCCTCGCGATCGCGCAGGTCGATGAAGATCACGCCGCCGTGGTCGCGGCGCCGTTGCACCCAGCCGGTCAGGGCCACTTCCTGGCCGGTCAGTTGTTCGGTCACGAGACCGCAGTAGTGAGTTCGCATGGAGGACATAGGAGAAATTCCCGGTAAGGCGCGGCCGCGCTCGGGCGGCCCGCGGTCAATTGGAGTGCGATGGGTCGGCGGCGGAGGCGCCGGCGGCAGCGGCGGCGGGGGCTCGGCTCGGCGCGGCCTTGCGCGGCAGCTCGGCCGGCGCGACCACGCCCATCGACACGATGTACTTCAGGGCGGCATCGACGGTCATGTCGAGCTCGATGGTGTCGGCCTTGGGCATCATCAGGAAGAAGCCCGAGGTCGGATTCGGCGTGGTGGGCACGTAGACGCTGACGTATTCGCCCTGCAGGTGGTTCTGCACGTCGCCGCCGGGCCGGCCGGTCAGGAAGGCGATGGTCCACGAGCCCTCGCGCGGGTACTGCACCAGCAGCGCCTTGCGGAAGGCGTTGCCGGACGAGGACAGCAGCGTGTCCGAGACCTGCTTGACGCTGGAATAGATCGGTCCCACCACCGGGATATGGTGCAGCAGCGCTTCCCACCAGCGCACCAGGCGCTGGCCGATGAAGTTGTGCGTCAGCACGCCGACCAGCAGGATGAACAGCAGCGTCAGGATCGCGCCCAGGCCGGGCACGCGCATGCCGAACAGCTGGCGGTCGAACTGCCAGGCCTCGGGCAGCAGCGCGAGGCTCTGGTCCATCGTGCCGATGATCAGGCTGAGCACCCACAGCGTGATGCCCAGCGGGACCAGCACCAGCAGGCCGGTCAGGAACCAGGTCTTCAGTGCGGAAGTTTTCTTGTTGGTTGCCACGTTCCTTCCTGGTTCAGTGGCAGGCGCAGGCGCTGCCGCAGCCGCCGGCCGCGGGCGCCGCGCTGGCGGAGGCCGACGTCTCGGCCGGCTTGGCGGCGCCGGCGTCGCCGGTGCTGCCCGCGCCCGAGCTGGCGCCGGTGCTGGCGCCGTTGTTGGTGTTGCCGCCGCGGAAGTCGGTCACATACCAGCCCGAACCCTTGAGCTGGAAACCGGCCGCGGTCAGCTGTTTCTTGAAGGCCCCCGCCGTATTGCAGGATGGGCAGTCGGTGAGCGGGGCATCGCTCATTTTCTGCAGCACATCGCGCCCATGGCCGCAGGCGTCGCAACGGTAGGCATAGATCGGCATCGTGGCTCTCCGGGAGATCCCCATTGGGTCAACAACGGGGGTCAACAAAGGGGTCAACAAAAAATCAAAGGAAATCAACGCGCGCGGCCGGCGCGGCGTTCCGGGCTGTCGCCCGCCACCGTCCGGCCATGCAAAGCCTTGAATTATAAACCGTTTGGGCGCCGTTGCCGCCGGAAAAGCGGCCTGCCTGGGGCGCAGACCGGCCGATTGAGGGGATTCGGCCGGATCGACGCCGGATTGGCGGCAGATGGGCCCCGGATTCGACTCGGATCGGCCCCGGATTTGCCGCGAATCCGCTCCGAAATCGCCCGGGTTCAGCGCCTCGCTTCAGCCCGGATTGTTCAGCCCGGATTGGCGTGCGCCAGCCCTTTCGCGCCGCGATCACGCGATATGCACTTCCTTGACCGGCGGGCGGTCGCCGATCCATTGCGGCAGCAGCGAGCCGACCAGCATGCCGCCCAGCGAGAACAGCAGGCCGACCATCTGCGGCGGCACCGCGGCCTCGGAGAACAGGATCTCGCAGACCAGCCACGAGCTCAGGCCCAGCAGGATCGCCGCCAGGCCGCCCTGGCGCGTGGCGCGCTTCCAGAACAGGCCGAAGGCCAGCGGCACGAACGACGACACCAGCGTGACCTTGTAGGCATTCTCGACCATGTGGAAGATCGACAGGTGCGAGTTCAGCGCGAACAGCGTGACCAGGACGGTAAACACCAGCACGACCGCCTGCATCACCCGCAGGAAGCGCCTGTCGTCGAGATGGCGGAAATACGGCCGCAGGATGTTCTCGGCGAACGTCACCGACGGCGCCAGCAGCGTGGCCGACGCGCAGCTCTTGATCGCCGACAGCAGCGCGCCGAAGAACATCACCTGGGCGAACAGCGGCGCGTGGTCCAGGATCAGCGTCGGCAGGATCAGCTGCGAATCGGTATTGATATAGCGCTGCACCATCGCCGGATCGATCAGCGTGGCCGAGTACGCCAGGAACATCGGGATGAAGGCGAAGCAGAAGTACAGCACGCCGCCCAGCACAGAGGCGCGGCCGGCGATCTGCTCGGTGCGTGACGACGTGACGCGCTGGAACACGTCCTGCTGCGGGATCGAGCCGAGCATCATCGTCGACAGCGCGGCGGCAAAGCCGATGATCTGGATCAGGTCGAGCTCCGGCAGGAACTCGAACTTGCCCGCCGCGGCCGCGTGCGACACCACCGCCGACACGCCGCCGGCCTGGCCGCTGACCTCGTAGCCGATATACAGCATGCCGATCACGATGATGATCATCTGGATGAAGTCGGTGATCGCCACCGACCACATGCCGCCGAACAGCGTGTAGACCAGCACGCTGGCGGCGCCGATCATCATGCCGGCGTCCTGCGACAGGGCGCCGTCCGACACCGTATAGAACACCAGCCCCAGCGCCTTGATCTGCGCCGCGACCCAGCCCAGGTAGGACACCACGATGCACAGCGTGGTCAGGATCTCGGCCAGGCGCCCATAGCGGTTGTGATAGTAGTCGCCGATCGTCAGCAGGTTCATCCGGTACAGCGGACGGGCGAAGAACAGGCCGACCAGGATCAGGCACAGCGACGAGCCGAACGGGTCGGAGACGACGCCGGACAGCCCCTCCTTCAGGAATACCGCCGGAATGCCGAGCACCGTCTCGGAGCCGAACCAGGTCGCGAACACGGTCGCGGTGACCACGTAGAACGGCAGGCTGCGGCCGGCCACGGCGAAATCGGTCGTGTTGCGCACGCGCAGCGCGGCCCACAGGCCGATGCCGACCGAGATTACCCAGTAGATGATGACAAACCAGATCAGCATGCTGCTGCCCTATCCCAAAGAGCCCAGGGGCCAAGAAACCGAATGGCGGACGGCGGCAAGGTGCGCGCGTCCGCAGTCCAATTCATCGGTCGGGGCCGCGTGGGTGGCGGATCGGGTGCCCTGGGAGGAGCACTGGCCTGCGGTCGTAGCCGAATCAAGACGCGGATTATAGCGATGCAAGCGACGATACAAGCCCGTTGTGCCAAAAAAATTGGCAGCCGGGCGGGGCATCGGCCCGCACAGGGTCAGCGGCCGATATAGGCCAAACCGTCGGCCAACGGCGGGTCAACATCGGGCCACCATCGGGTCAACATCGGGCCAGCCGGCAGCCAGGCCAACCCCGGCCAAACCCTCAACCGAACCAGTCCGCCAGCTGCGTCAGCACCAGCGCGATGGTCACGGCGCCGCCCAGCAGCAGCCCGATCGCCAGCATCCGGTTGGTGCGGCGCTGCTCGACCACCAGCGCGGCCAGCAGGCGGTCCTGCTGGCTGTTGTTGACCAGCGCGCGGCGCTCCAGGAACTGGTGGGCCAGGCGGGGAAAGTCGGGCAGCATCTTGGCCCACTGCGGCGCCTCGACCTGGATGCGTTCCCAGGCGCCGCGCCAGCCGACCTGCTCGTGCATCCAGCGTTCCAGGTAGGGCTTGGCGGTCTTCCACAGGTCCAGGTCCGGATCCAATTGCCGGCCGAGCCCCTCGATATTGAGCAGCGTCTTCTGCAGCAGCACCAGCTGCGGCTGGATCTCGACGTTGAAGCGGCGCGAGGTCTGGAACAGCCGCATCAGCACCATGCCCAGCGAGATTTCCTTCAGCGGCTTGTCGAAGTACGGCTCGCAGCAGGCGCGCACCGCGCTCTCGAGCTCCTCGACCCGGGTCTGCGGCGGCACCCAGCCCGATTCCACGTGCAGCAGCGCGACGCGGTGGTAGTCGCGGCGGAAGAAGGCAATGAAGTTCTGCGCCAGGTAGTTCTTGTCGAACTCCGACAGCGCGCCGACGATGCCGAAGTCCAGCGCGATATAGCGGCCGAAGGTCTCGGGCTGCACCGATACCAGGATGTTGCCGGGGTGCATGTCGGCGTGGAAGAAGCCGTCGCGGAACACCTGGGTGAAGAAGATCTCGACGCCCTCCTCCGCCAGCCGGTGCAGGTCGACCCCGGCGGCCTTCAGCGATTCCGTGCGCGAGATCGGGATGCCGTGCATCCGCTCCATCACGAACACCTCGCTGCTGCAGAAGTCCCAGAACACTTCGGGCACCAGCAGCAGTTCGGTGTCCTGGAAATTGCGGCGCAGCTGGCTGGCGTTGGCCGCCTCGATCATCAGGTCCAGCTCGTCGTGCAGGTACTTGTCGAACTCGGCGACCACCTCGCGCGGCTTGAGCCGCTTGCCGTCGGCCGAGACCCGCTCGATCCAGATCGCGACGTCGCGCATCAGCGCCAGGTCGCTGTCGATCACCGGCAGCATGCCGGGGCGCAGCACCTTGACCGCTACCTCGCGGCCGCGGTGCGTGCCGGCCTTCAGCGTGGCGAAGTGCACCTGCGCGATCGACGCGCTGGCGACCGGCTGGTATTCGAAGGTCTCGAACAGCTGGGTCAGCGGCCGGCCCAGCGAGCGCTCGATGATGGCGACCGCGACGGCCGGATCGAACGGCGGCACCTGGTCCTGCAGCAGCGCCAGTTCATCGGCGATGTCGGCCGGCAGCAGGTCGCGCCGGGTCGACAGCACCTGGCCGAACTTGACGAAGATCGGCCCCAGCCGCGTCAGCGCCAGCCGCAGCCGCACGCCGCGCGGCACGGTATCGAGCCGGCGGCCGATCGTGATGACCCTGACCAGCAGGCGGATATGCCGGTTCTGGAAACCGGACAGCACCAGCTCGTCCAGGCCGTAATAGAAGATGACAAAGGCGATCTTGCAGAGGCGCAGGAAACGGGTCATGCAGGTCTTGTTGGTAAGCCGGCCGGATCGGGGCGCGCTGTTGCGCGTCCTTGCCGCCGGCAGGCGGGATTCTCGTCAGCGGTTCCGCGGTCGGCGCGGTTGGCCCGGTGGCTCCGGTTCAGCGATGCGCGGACGGCAGCCGGGCGGGGCCGGTACCGGTGCCAGCGCCGGAGCCAGCACCCGTGCCGCGCTCCAGCCGCTCCAGGCGCTTTTCCAGCCGGGCCAGATCGTCGCGCAACGCGGCCACGTCGGCGCGGAAATCGTCCAGCGCGGCATGGCGGACCAGCGTCGGCTGTTCGTCCAGCAGGTATTCGGTCACGTTCTCGACCAGCGCCCGCCCGACCCGCAGCGCGCCGGCATGGGCCTGCTGCGCGCCGTCCACCAGCCGCTGCGCGACGCTGTCGCCGACGGTGCCGCCCATCACGGCACGCAAGGCCCGCGCCAGATCCTCCGCGGCATCCCAGCGCAGGCTGCGCGCCAGCGTCGACACGGTATTGGCCAGCTCGGCATCGCCCTCCAGACGCACATGCCGCATCGCGGCGGCCTGCCCGCCGGCGGCGACGTCGGCCACCACCAGCGGCCATTGCTGCAGCGGCACGGTGATGGTCACCGCGGGCGGCGGCGCGTCGGCGGCGGCCAGCGCCACCAGGCCCTGCGCGTCGATCCGCAGGGCCATCGCAAAGGCGGCGGCATCGAAGCCGATCACGCGGCCGGCATAGGGCGTCAGCAGCTTGCGCGCCCACGGTTCCTGTTCCAGCAGATGATTGAGCGCGGCGACGATGGGGCCGGCCAGCGCGGACGGAAGAGTGTTCATGGCGTGATGGGGCGGACCACGCCGGCCAGGCCGGCGCCAATGAAAAAGGCCCACGCGCGTTGGCGCGTGGGCCTCCATTCTAAGCCAGCGCCGGGCACATCACGCCGCGCCCGGAGACTGGCTCGACCAGCGGCTCAGCCGCGGACTCAGGATTCCTGCTGGATCCCGGCCAGCACCCAGCCGCCGGCGCCGCTGGCCGGCTTGGCCAGGTTCCACACTTCGGCGAACGGCTGGGCCGCCTCGCCCTCGTTCTCGCGGATCATGCCGCTGAAGCGCACGCTCGCCACATGCTGGTTGTCGGTGGACTCGATGCCGAGCAGCGTCGCGTCCAGCGTGACCACGTCGGTGTGGTTGCTTTGCGCGCCGCGATCGCCCAGGTCCATCTTGATCTCGGCAAACATTTCCGGCGTGGTGAATTCGCGGATGTCGTCGAGATTGCCGGCGTCCCAGGCGGCCTGCAGGCGCACGAAGTAGACCTTGGCGTTGCGCAGGAAGGCTTCGGTATCGAAGTCCGCCGGCACGCCCCAGGGCTGCACGCCTTGCGACTGCGCCACCCCGGCCGGTTGCAGGGCCGGTTGCGCGGCAGGCTGCGCCGAGGGCTGCAGCACGGGCTCGCGCATCATCGGCTCCTGGCCGCGATCGAAGGCGCCGCGGTTCAGGTCGGTACGGCCTGCACCGGGTGCAGCGCCAGCGCCGGCGTAGGCCGGCTGCGGGCGCTTGGCGCCGCCGCGGAACTTGCGGATCAGCCAGATGGCGACCATGGCGATCAGCGCGATCAGGATCAGGTTGGACAGGAAGGTCAGCGCGGCGCCGCCCAGGCCGAAGTGCGACAGCAGCCAGCCGATACCCAGGCCGGCGGCGATGCCGCCGAGGATGCCGCCCCAGTTGCGGCGGGGCGCGGCGGCCGTCGCGGCGCCGGCTCCGGCGGTCGCCGGCGCCGCCTGCTGGGCCGGTTGCTGAGCCTGCTGCTGGGCCGGCGTCTGCGGCGCCTGCTGGCGCTGCTGGGTCACGTTGGACGACTGCTTGCCGAAGCTGCGGGAGCCGCCCATGCGCTTGGCCTCCGCATCGAACACCATCCCGAAGGCCAGCATGCCGGCCAGCGACCCCGCCAGGAATTTTCCGCGAATCGTGGACATGATTTGTTATCCCCTTTTATTGCGCCGCAATCGGCGCTGATTCAGTACTTACGGCCGACATGCAAGGCGACCACGCCTGCCGTCAGGTTGAAGTATTCGACGTTCTCGAGGCCCGCTTGTTCCATCAACCGCACAAGCGACCCCTGGTCGGGGTGCATGCGGATCGACTCGGCGAGATACCGGTAGCTGTGGGCGTCGCCCGCGACGCGCTGGCCCAGCCAGGGCAGCACCTTGAACGAATAGACATCGTACGCCTTTTCCAGCGGCTTCCAGACCTTGGAGAACTCCAGCACCATGACCTTGCCCCCAGGCTTCGTCACGCGCCGCATCTCGGCCAGCGCGCGGTCCTTGTGGGTCATGTTGCGCAGGCCGAAGGCCACGGTGACCAGGTCGAAGTGATTGTCCGGAAACGGGATCCGCTCGGCGTCGCACAGGCAGGTCGGCGTCACGATGCCGTCGTTCAGCAGCCGGTCGCGGCCGACGCGCAGCATCGATTCGTTGATGTCGGTCAGCCAGACCTCGCCGGTCGGGCCGGCCTGGCGGGCGAATGCCTTGGCCAGGTCGCCGGTGCCGCCGGCGATGTCGAGCACCTTGTGGCCCGGCCGCACGCCCGCCTGGGCGATCGTGAACAGCTTCCACAGCCGGTGCATGCCGCCCGACATCAGGTCGTTCATCAGGTCGTACTTCGACGCGACCGAATGGAACACGCCGGCAACCTTGCCGGCCTTCTCGGTCTCGTCGACCTTCTCGAACCCGAAGTGGGTTTCGCTCATCGCTGGCTCCAGAAATCCAGGGGAGTCGGTGGGGACCGGCCGGCTCAGTGGTGGCCGCAGCCGTGGCCGTGCGCCGCGGCGGGCGGCATCGGCGTGTCGCGATCGGCGCCGGCGGCCTCGAGCCGCCGCAGGTAGTCCTGCCACAGCGCCTCCTGCTCGGCGCCGAGGCGGTACAGCAGATCCCAGGAATAGATGCCGCTGTCGTGGCCGTCGGAGAAGCGGATCAGGATCGCGTAGTTGCCGACCGGCTCGACCGCGGTCACGTTGACGTCGCGCTTGCCGGTCTGCAGCACTTCCTGGCCCGGGCCGTGGCCCTGCACCTCGGCGGACGGCGAATAGACCCGCAGGTACTCGAACGGCAGCCGGAAGCTGGCGCCATTGTCGAAGCCGATTTCCAGCACGCGCGATTGCGTATGGACCGTCAGCGCGGTGGGGTGCGGGGTATCTTTTTCCAGTCCTGCCATGATTGTCGGCGCCAGCCGTGTTGGCGCGAACCCGGGCCCCGGGTCGGGACTCACGCCGAGTTCACGCTTCTTGTACGACCCGATAGCTTACCGCACGCGACCCGCCTTGCCCATCTTCCAGCGCCGGCCGGGGCACGCCGGCCTCGGTCGCCACGCCATCGGCCGCGCCATCGGACTGCAAGGTCTCGCGCTCCGGCAGATAGCGCAGGCGGCGATTGTGGAAGGCCGCGACCGTGCTGCGGTGCGCGATGCTGACGATTGCCGCGCCGGGCAGCGCGTCGACCATCAGCTGGTACATGGCGCGCTCGGTTTCCTCGTCGAGCGCGCTGGTGGCCTCGTCGAGGAACAGGAAATCGGGCTTGCACAGCAGCGCGCGGGCGAACGCCAGCCGCTGCTGCTCGCCGGGCGACAGCCGCAGCGCCCAGTTGTCGAACACGTCCAGCTGGTTGGCGAGCGCGCCGAGCTGGGCCTGGCGCAGCGCGTCGCGCAGCGCCTCGGCCGGATGCGCGTCGCCGGCCTGCGGATAGGCCAGCGCGTCGGCCAGCGTGCCGACCGGCAGATAACTGCGCTGGGGCAGGAACAACGTGCGCGACGCCGCCGGCATCGCCACCGAGCCGCTGCCGTATGGCCAGATGCCGGCCAGCGCGCGGAACAGCACGCTCTTGCCGCAGCCCGACGGACCGGTCACCAGCCAGCGCTCGCCGCGCTCGATCGTCAGCGAGAACGCCGACACCAGCGGCCGCTTGACCACCGGCAGGCCGGGGCCGGACAGGACCGGAAGGGCCAGCGCCAGCGCGTCGATCTCGATGCGGTCGCGCCCGCCCGCGTGCGCCTCGCCGACGTTGACCTGGATGTCGTGCTCGCCGTCGTGCAGGCGCTCCTGCCGCTGGGCCTCGCGAATCGCGTGCTGGAAATCGATCAGGCGGTTCGACGCGGCCTTCCAGCCGACCAGCGTCGCGTAGTTGTCGACGAACCACGACAGCGCGCCCTGCACCTGGCCGAAGGCGGTCGACATCTGCATCAGCCCGCCCAGCGTCATCTTGCCGGCGAAATAGCGCGGCGCGGCCACCAGGATCGGGAAGATGATGGCGAACTGGCCGTAGCCCGAGCTGATGAAGGTCAGCCGCCGCGTATAGAACATCAGCTGGTTCCAGTTGACGCGGATCTGCTCGAAGCGCGCGCGCAGCCCGGCCTGCTCGGTGGGCTCGCCGCGATAGAGCGCGACCGGCTCCGCGTTTTCGCGCAGCCGCACCAGCGAGAAACGGAAGTTCGCCTCGTATTGCTCCTGCTGGAAATTCAGGCCGATCAGCGGCCGGCCGATCCAGTGCGTCAGCAGCGAGCCGAGCACCGCGTAGCCGCCGGCGAACCAGACCATGTAGCCGGGGATCGTCATCGTCGTGCCGCCCAGCGCGAAGCTGATCGGCCCGGACACCGCCCACAGGATGCCGACGAAGGACACCAGCGTGACCACCGAATTGAGCAGGCCGAGCGACAGCGACAGCGCGCCGTCGGTAAACAGCCGCAGGTCATCGGCCAGCCGCTGGTCGGGGTTGTCGGTGGCGTGGGTCTGCTCGATGCGGTAGTAGGCCTGCCAGGCCAGCCACTTGCCGAGGAACTGGTTGGTCATCCAGGTCCGCCAGCGCATCTGCAGCATCATCGTGTAGTACTGGCGGAAGATCGCGGCGACGATGAAGCAGGCCGCGATCATGCTGAACCGCAGCAGCAGCTCCTTGAACGAGGCGTAGTCGCGCTGCTCCAGCGCGTTGTAGAACACGCGGTTCCACTCGTTGAGCAGCACGTTGATGTAGACGATGCCCAGGTTCAGCGCGACCAGCAGCAGCAACAGCCCGAGGCCGGCCTTGCGGTCCTCGGATTTCCAGTAGGGCTTGATCAGCGCCCAGGTCGCGCGAAAGCGCAGGCGGCTCTGGATCTGCAGCTCGCGGGCCGGAACGGCGGGACCGGGCACGGTAGCGGTGGTGGGCGTGGACATGAAGTCGGGTCGGCGAAGGGGAAAACGGGAGCGGCGGAATTGGCGGAAACGGCGTCATCGGCCTATCCAGCCGGATCAGGCATCAGACGGCGCCCGCCCCGGCCGGGTTCCACGCCCGCGGGGCAGACATCCCTATTGAGCGCATTGGCGGCGCGTCGGGTTGACGGCCGGGTTGACGGCCGGGGCGACCGGAGCGCGATGCGGGATCGGCGTCAGTCGGGATCGGCGTCAGTCGGCCCGCAACGCGGCCAGCGCCGCGCGCAAGGCCGGCAGCCGCGCCTGCAGCGCCTCGATGCGGCTCGCGTCGCGCTCGCGCTGCGGCGCGGCCCAGACCGCCTCGGGAAAGTGGGTGTCCCAGCGATAGCGCGGGATGATGTGCCAGTGCAGGTGCGGCACCATGTTGCCGAAGGCGGCCAGGTTGACCTTGTCGGGCGCCATCGCGTCGCGCACGGTGCGTTCGACGCGGGCCACCAGCCGCATCAGCCAGGCCTGGTCGGCATCGGACAGATCGGTCTGCTCGGCCACGTGGTCCTGCCAGACCACGCGGCAGAAGCCGGGAAAGCGCTCGTGCTCGACCAGGATCACGCGGGCGCGCCGGCCCGGATCCTGCCAGGCCAGCTCGCCTCCCTCCCCTTCGCACAGCGGGCAGCCCGTCACGCGGGCCGCGCCCTGCTCCGCCGCGCTCATGGCCGGGTCCTCACACCAGGACCCGCTCGATGCCGCCCGCGTTGGCCGCGGCGACGTAGTCGGGCATCCAGTTCTCGCCCAGCAGATGGCGCGCCATCTCGACCACGATGTAGTCCGCCTGCACCGAGGCATCCTCGTTGTAGCGCGACAGGCCCTGCAGGCACGACGGGCAGCTGGTCAGGATCTTGACGTCGCCGTCGAAGCCGTCGGCGCGCAGCTTGCCGGCGCCCTTGCGCATTTCCTCTTCCTTGCGGAAGCGGACCTGCGTCGACACGTCCGGACGGGTCACCGCCAGCGTGCCCGATTCCCCGCAGCAGCGCTCGTTCTTCTCGATGCTGCCGGCCTCGCCGTTGCCGCCCATCAGCTGGTTGACCAGCCTGGTCGGGTCCATCGTCTTGATCGGCGTGTGGCAGGGGTCGTGGTACATGTAGCGCGCCCCGGTCACGCCCTCGAGCTTGACGCCCTTCTCGAGCAGGTATTCGTGGATGTCGATGATGCGGCAGCCCGGGAAGATCTTCTCGAATTCATAGCCGGCGAGCTGGTCGTAGCAGGTGCCGCAGCTGACCACCACCGTCTTGATGTCGAGGTAGTTCAGCGTATTGGCGACCCGGTGGAACAGCACGCGGTTGTCGGTGACGATCTTCTCGGCCTTGTCGAACTGGCCGGTGCCGCGCTGCGGATAGCCGCAGCACAGATAGCCCGGCGGCAGCACGGTCTGCACGCCGACGTGCCACAGCATCGCCTGCGTGGCGAGACCCACCTGCGAGAACAGCCGCTCCGAGCCGCAGCCCGGGAAGTAGAACACCGCCTCGCTCTCGACCGAGGTGGCCTTCGGATTGCGGATGATCGGCACGATCTCGTTGTCTTCGATATCGAGCAGCGCGCGCGCGGTCTTCTTGGGCAGGTTGCCCGGCATCTTCTTGTTGACGAAGTGGATCACCTGCTCGCGCACCGGCGGCTTGCCGACCGTGGCGGGCGGATGCGCGGTCTGCTTGCGCGCCAGCGTCTTCATCAGCTCGTTGCCGGCGCGCTGGGCCTTGTAGCCCCAGTCCATCATGACCTTGCGGGTCATGTTGATGGTCTGCGGGTTGGTCGCGTTCAGGAAGAACATCGCCGCCGCGGTGCCGGGGTTGAACTTTTTCTGCCCCATCTTGCGCAGCAGGTTGCGCATGTTCATCGACACGTCGCCGAAGTCGATCTTGACCGGGCACGGCGTCACGCACTTGTGGCAGACGGTGCAGTGGTCGGCCACGTCGGAGAACTCGTCCCAGTGCTTGATCGACACGCCGCGGCGGGTCTGCTCCTCGTACAGGAAGGCCTCGATCAGCAGCGAGGTGGCCAGGATCTTGTTGCGCGGGCTGTACAGCAGGTTGGCGCGCGGCACGTGCGTGGCGCACACCGGCTTGCACTTGCCGCAGCGCAGACAGTCCTTGACACTGTCGGCGATCGCGCCGATGTCGCTCTGCTGCATGATCAGCGACTCGTGCCCCATCAGGCCGAACGACGGCGTGTAGGCATTGCGCAGATCGGCGCCCGGCAGCAGCTTGCCCTTGTTGAAGCGGCCCTGCGGATCGACGCGCTGCTTGTACTGGCGGAAGTCGCCGATCTCTTCCTCGGTCAGGAACTCGAGCTTGGTGATGCCGATGCCGTGCTCGCCGGAAATCACGCCGTCGAGCGAGCGCGCCAGCGCCATGATGCGGGCCACCGCCTTGTGGGCGTCCTGCAGCATGTCGTAGTCGTCGGAGTTGACCGGGATGTTGGTGTGCACGTTGCCGTCGCCGGCGTGCATGTGCAGCGCGACGAAGACGCGGCCGCGCAGCACCTGCTTGTGGATCTTCTGCGCCTCGTCGAGGATCGGCTTGAACTCGCCGCCGTTGAAGATCTTGCGCAGCTCGGCGCGCAGCTCGTTCTTCCACGACACGCGGATGGTGCGGTCCTGCAGCAGGTGGAACACCGCGGCATCGGGCTGCTGCGCCAGGCGCGCCTCGAAGGCCTGGCCCAGCAGGCCCAGGCCATGGCCGATCAGCGCGGCGCGCGCCTGCGTCAGCGGCGTGTCGAGGTTGTCGCGCAGGTACATCCAGCGCGCGCGCACGTCGCGCAGCAGCGTCAGCGCCTGCTGCACGCGGTCCTCCAGCAGTTCGGCGCTGGGGATTTCGTTGGCGTCGTCGCTGCGGCCCAGCGGCAGGTTGCCGCGCGCGAAGAAGCTCTCCAGCTCGTCGGCGAGCTTGAGCTTGTTCTTGATCGACAGCTCGATATTGATGCGCTCGATGCCGTCGGTGTATTCGCCCATCCGGTTCAGCGGGATCACCACGTCTTCGTTGATCTTGAAGGCGTTGGTGTGGCGGGCGATGGCGGCGGTGCGCGAACGGTCGAGCCAGAACTTCTTGCGCGCCTCCGGGCTGATCGCGACGAAGCCCTCGCCGCTCTTGCCGTTGGCCATGCGGATGACTTCCGAGGTGGCGCGCGCGACCGCGTTCTCGTCGTCGCCGACGATGTCGCCGATCAGCACCATCTTCGGGAAGGCATTGCGCTTGCTCTTGGTGGCGTAGCCGACCGCGCGCAGATAGCGCTCGTCCAGATGCTCGAGGCCGGCGAGGATCGCGCCGCCCGGCGTCTTCGACTCGATATCGAGGAAGTCCTTGATCTCGACGATGCTCGGGATCGCGTCGCGCGCCTGGCCGAAGAACTCCAGGCAGACCGTGCGGATATGGCGCGGCATCCGATGCAGGATCCAGCGCGCGCTGGTGATGATGCCGTCGCAGCCTTCCTTCTGCACGCCCGGCAGGCCGGCCAGGAACTTGTCGGTGACGTCCTTGCCCAGCCCTTCCTTGCGGAACTTGCGGCCCTCGATCGCCAGCGTCTCGCTGCGCAGCAGCTTCTCGCCCGGGGCGCGGTTGCCGTCGAACCACTTGAGCTCGAAGGTGGCCACCGGCACGTCGTGGATCTTGCCCAGGTTGTGGTCCAGGCGCGTGACCTCGAGCCAGTTGCCCTCCGGATCCACCATGCGCCACCAGGCCAGGTTGTCCAGCGCGGTGCCCCACAGCACGGCCTTCTTGCCGCCGGCGTTCATCGCGACGTTGCCGCCGATGCACGACGCGTCGATCGAGGTCGGATCGACCGCGAAGACGAGGCCCGCCTTGTCGGCCGCATCGGCGACGCGGCGCGTCACCACGCCGGCGCCGGAGAAGATCGTCGCGACCTTGCCCTGCACGCCCGGCAGGTCGGTCTCCTCGACCGGACCCAGCTGTTCGAGCTTCTCGGTATTGATGACGGCCGACAACGGTGTCAGCGGCACGGCGCCGCCGGTATAGCCGGTGCCGCCTCCGCGCGGAATGATGGTCAGGCCCAGTTCGAAGCAGCCCTTGACCAGCCCGGCGATCTCTTCCTCGCTGTCGGGGGTCAGCACCACGAACGGATATTCGACGCGCCAGTCGGTGGCGTCGGTCACGTGCGACACGCGCGAGAGCCCGTCGAACTTGATGTTGTCCTTCTGCGTGACGCGGCCCAGCACGCGCAACGCGCGCTTGCGCAGGTCGTAGGCGTCGGTGAACTCGCGCTTGAATTCCTCGATGGCCTGCCGGGCGAAGGTGACCAGCTGCTCGACCCGGTGCGAGCGGTCCTCGGCGGCCGGCTCGGCATGCTCCGCGCGATCGGCGGCGCGGCGCTTCTCGATCTCGGCGAGCCGGTGGTGCAGCGCGGAGATCAGCATCTCGCGGCGCTTCGGGTTCTCCAGCAGGTCGTCCTGCAGATACGGATTGCGGCGGACCACCCAGATGTCGCCCAGCACCTCGTAGAGCATCCGCGCCGAACGGCCGGTGCGGCGCTCGCCCCGCAGTTCGTCCAGGATCCGCCAGGCCTCCTCGCCCAGCAGGCGGATCACGATCTCGCGGTCTGAAAAGGAGGTGTAGTTATAGGGGATCTCGCGCAGGCGCGGAGGAGCGTCCTGCGCGGCGAGCTTGGCGTCGAGCACGAGTGGGGCATTCATGGGCGGGACCGCGGCATGCGGCGCACGGGGACGGTGCGCCTGTCGTCAACTAAAGCGCGATTGTACTGCAACGCCCCGTTTTTCCGCGGCGCAGCAATTCCATACCCGCGCTGGGGCGATGGGCACTCCGGCTGGCGGCGGGAATCGGCGGACCGTCTAGAACCAGGCCCGCATGGTGTCGCCGAGCCGCTGCCAGAAGCTGTCCGGAATCCACAGCAGCGCGCTGGTCATCGCCAGATAGCGCAGCAGCTTGCCGATCGCCATGTAGCCCAGGCTCGGCCAGAACGGCAGGCGCAGCCATCCGGCCAATGTGCACAATGGATCACCCAACATCGGCAGCCAGGACAGCAGCAGCGTCTTCGGGCCGAGCCGGCGCATCCAGCGGAAGTAGCGCGCGTCCAGCGGCGGCTTGCGGGGCTTGCGCGGATGCTTGCGGTGTTCGGCATGCTCGCGCTCGTGTTCGCGATGCTGGCGCCGCAGGTGGTAGCGCACCAGCGCCAGCTTGGCCGCATAGCCCAGCCACCAGTCGATCGCGCCGCCGAGCGTGTTGCCGGCGGTGGCCACCAGCAGCGCGGGCCAGTACATGTCCGGATTGAGCTTGATATAGCCGAATACCGCGGGCTCCGAGCCGACCGGCAGCAACGTCGCCGACAGCAGGCTGACGAGAAAGATCGCGCTCAGTCCAACCTTGGGCAGCGCGGCGGTGTCGAACAGCCAGTCGATCAGGCCTTCCATCGATGAATGCGGTGGTTCGGTGCAGGGTTCGAAGAGGGGTACGGTGGCCGTCGGCGACAAGGTCATGCCGGACCTGCCCCGCCCACGCGGCCGGCCATTCTAGCAAGCGCCGAACGGGGCAACCCGCATGGCACACCCCAGGGATTTGTGATTTACTGTTAGAGCCTTTTCGGCCCGAACGTTCACCGGCCGATGGACCGCGGCGGATCGCCCGTCGCCCGAATTGACCGCTGCATCGTTAGCTGCATCGTTGCTGTAACACTCGCTGCACCACCATCACGAAATAGCCGCGTTCCAACAAGCGGCAGCACCGCGCCGTAGCCTGTTCCGGGCAGTCATCGCGCATTTTCGGGATACACGCGGGATGTCCGGGGCCGGCCATGTGCGTCCACCCACATGGAGACCAGCATGGCGATTCCGATCCGCCTGACCGTCAACGGCAAGACCGTCGACGCCCAGGTCGAACCCCACACCCTTCTCGTCCAATTCCTGCGTGAACAGCTGCGCCTGACTGGCACCCATGTCGGCTGCGACACCGCGCAATGCGGCGCCTGCACCGTGCATCTGGACGGGCGGGCGGTAAAGTCGTGCAACCTGCTGGCGGTGCAGGCGGACGGTAGCCAGGTGACCACCATCGAGGGGCTGGCCCCCGACGGCGAACTGCATCCGATGCAGGCCGCCTTCCGCGACTGCCACGGCCTGCAATGCGGCTTCTGCACGCCCGGCATGGTGATGAGCGCGACCGCGCTGGTGCAGGAGCACCCGAACGCAGACGCCGCGACGATCCGCGCGCATCTGGACGGCAACCTGTGCCGCTGCACCGGCTATCACAACATCGTGCGCGCGGTGCAGCAGGGCCAGGCCGCGATGACCGGCGGCGCTGCATCGGCCAACGCATCGGCCAACGCATCGGCCACGGCACCGACCAACGCAGCGGCCACCGCAGCGGCCGAGTAAGGAGGAGCCCGCCATGAACGCACCCGAGACCCAACGGCTGGTCGGCGCCTCCGTCAAGCGCAAGGAAGACTACCGCTACCTGACCGGCATCGGCCAGTACACCGACGACATCGTGCAGCCGCAGCAGAGCTACGGCTATTTCGTCCGCTCGCCCTACGCGCATGCGCGCATCCGCTCGATCGACACGCGCGAGGCGATGGCCTCGCCGGGCGTGATCGGCGTCTTCACCGGCGAGGACATGGCGGCCGACAAGGTCGGCGGCCTGCCTTGCGGCTGGCTGATCCACAGCATCGACGGCTCGCCGATGAAGGAGCCCCCGCATCCGGTGCTGGCCCAGGGCAAGGTCCGCCATGTCGGCGACCAGGTCGCGCTGGTGGTGGCCGAGACGCTGCAGCAGGCGCGCGACGCCGCCGAGAAGATCGAGGTCGATTACGAGGAGCTGCCGGCGGTGGTGCGCACCGCCGACGCGACCTCGGCCACCGCGCTGGTGCACGACGACGTGCCGGCCAACACCTGCTACGTCTGGGGCCATGGCGATCGCGCGGCCACCGATGCGGCGTTTGCCAAGGCCGCGCACGTGACCACGCTGGAGATCGTCAACAACCGGCTGGTCCCCAACGCGATCGAGCCACGCGCGGTCAACGCCAGCTACAACCGCATGGACGACAGCTATACGCTGTACGTCGCCAGCCAGAACCCGCACGTCGAGCGGCTGCTGATGGGCGCCTTCGTGCTGGGCCTGCCGGAATCGCGGCTGCGCGTGATCGCGCCCGACGTGGGCGGCGGCTTCGGCTCGAAGATCTTCCTGTATCCGGAGGACGTCGCGCTGACCTGGGCGTCGAAGAAAGTCAAGCGGCCGATCAAGTGGACCGCCGAGCGTTCGGAGTCCTTCCTGACCGACGCCCACGGCCGCGACCATGTCACGCGCGCCGAACTGGCGCTCGATGCCGACGGCAAGTTCCTGGCGATGCGGGTCCACACGACCGCCAACATGGGCGCCTACCTGTCGACCTTCGCCTCCAGCGTGCCGACCATCCTGTACGCGACGCTGCTGGCCGGCCAGTACGCGACCCCGGCGATCTACGCCGAGGTCACCGCGGTGTTCACCAATACCGCGCCGGTCGACGCCTATCGCGGCGCGGGCCGGCCCGAGGCGACCTATGTGGTCGAGCGCCTGGTCGAGACCGCGGCGCGCGAGCTCGGCATCGATCCGGCCGAACTGCGCCGCCGCAATTTCATCCGCAGCTTCCCCTATGCCACGCCGGTCGGCCTGACCTACGACACCGGCGACTACGAGCCCTGCCTGCAGCGCGCGCAGGAGCTGGCCGACGTCGCCGGCTTCCCGGCGCGCCGCGACGAGGCCCAGCGCCGCGGCAAGCTGCGCGGTCTCGGCTATTCCTGCTACATCGAGGCATGCGGGCTGGCGCCGTCGAATATCGCCGGGGCGCTCGGCGCGCGCGCCGGCCTGTTCGAGGTCGGCGAGATCCGCGTGCATCCGACCGGCACCGTGACCGTCTTCACCGGCTCGCACAGCCACGGGCAGGGCCACGAGACCACCTTCGCGCAGGTGGTGGCCGACCGGCTCGGCATTACGCTCGACGCGGTCGAGGTGGTGCACGGCGACACCGGCCGCGTGCCGTTCGGCATGGGGACCTACGGCTCGCGGTCGCTGGCGGTGGGCGGCTCGGCCATCGTCAAGGCGCTCGACAAGATCGAGGCCAAGGCGAAGCAGATCGCCGCGCACCTGCTCGAAGCGTCGGCCGACGACATCGAGTTCAGCAACGGCGTGTTCCGCGTGGCCGGCACCGACCGCAGCAAGACCTTCGGCGAGGTCGCGCTGTCGGCCTATGTGCCGCACAACTACCCACTCGAACGGCTGGAGCCGGGGCTGAACGAGAACGCGTTCTACGACCCGACCAACTTCACCTATCCGTCGGGCGCCTATGTCTGCGAGGTCGAGGTCGACCCGGACACCGGCGAGACGCAGGTGGTCAAGTTCACCGCGGTCGACGACTTCGGCAACATCATCAATCCGATGATCGTCGAGGGGCAGGTGCACGGCGGCATCGGCCAGGGGCTGGGGCAGGCGATGCTCGAGCAGTGCGTCTACGACGGCGACAGCGGCCAGCTGCTGACCGGCTCGTACATGGATTACGCGATGCCGCGCGCGGCCGATCTGCCCGACTTCACCGTCGAGACCGCGCAGGGCACGCCGTGCACGCACAACCCGCTGGGCGTCAAGGGCTGCGGCGAGGCCGGCGCGATCGGCTCGCCGCCGGCCTTCATCAACGCGCTGATCGACGCGCTGTCGCCGCTGGGCGTGCGCGACCTGCAGATGCCCGCGACCCCGCACCGGGTCTGGCAGGCGATCCACGCGGCCAGGCAGCGCGGCGGCACGCAGGGGGCTTCCCCGGCCGCGGGCCAGGCCGCGAACCAGACCACCGGCCAGACCGCCACCGCGGCCCGGACCATCTGACGCGCGAGGAGACTTCCATGTACGCATTCGAGTTCCAACGCGCGACCGATGCCCAGGCCGCGGCCGCGCTGCTGCGCAACGACCCCGACGCCAAGATCGTGGCGGGCGGACAGAGCCTGATCGCCGCGATGAAGCTGCGGCTGGCCGCGCCATCGACGCTGGTCGATATCAACCGCATTCCAGGCATCCGCGATATCCGCGTCGAGGGCGACACGCTGGTGATCGGCGCCGGCGCGCGGCACGCCGATGTCGAGGCGCACCCCGAGGTCAAACGCCGGCTGCCGGCGCTGGCCGCGCTGGCCGGCGGCATCGGCGACCGCCAGGTGCGCGCGCTCGGCACGCTGGGCGGCTCGATCGCCAACAACGATCCGGCCGCCTGCTATCCGGCCGCGGTGCTCGGGCTGAACGCCACCGTGGTGACCGACCGGCGCAGCATCGCCGCCGACGACTTCTTCGTCGGCATGTACGAGACCGCGCTCGAGCCGGACGAGCTGATCACCGCGGTGCGCTTCCCCTGTCCGCGGCAGGCGGCCTACGTCAAGTTCCGCAACCCGGCCTCGCGCTTTGCGCTGGTCGGCGTGATGGTGGCGCGTGGCGTCGGCGGCGGCGCTGCGAACGGCAGCGGCGGTGGCAACGGTGGCAGTGGCGGCGACGTGCGCGTTGCCGTGACCGGCGCCGCCGATGCGGTGTTCCGCTGCGAGCCGCTGGAGCGGGCGCTGTCGGCCGACTTCAGCGCGGCGGCCGCGCGCGCCGTGACGATTCCGACCGAGGGCCTGAACGACGACCTGCACGGGTCCGCCGAGTACCGGGCGCATCTGATTCCGGTGCTGGCGGCGCGGGCGGTCGAGCAGGCGCTGGGGCAATCGTCCATGAAGGCCTCCTCGCAGTCGTCCACGCCATCGCCCTGAAGCGGGGGGCGGGACGTGAAGCGGCGCGGCGGGCCGTGAAGGACAGCGGCTCGCCGGTCCGCCGTCCCGCCGCAGTCTTTCCCCCTGCGAACCTGATTTCGTTTATCAGCGCGCCGCCCGCCTGCCCGCCATAGCCATCGCCAGCCATCGCCAGCCATCGCCCGACCTCGCCTTCATGCTGCCCGATTCGATCGACCAGACCCTGACGCTGCTCCAGCGCGAGCAATATTTCGCCGACCGCGAGACCGCGACCGTGCTGTTCCTCGCGCTGAAGATGCAGCGCCCGCTGTTCCTGGAAGGCGAACCCGGCGTCGGCAAGACCGCGCTGGCGCAGGCGATCGCCGCGGGCCTCGGCACCAGGCTGTTGCGCCTGCAGTGCTACGAAGGGCTCGACGCCGCCAGCGCGCTGTACGAATGGGACTATCCGCGCCAGATCATGGCGCTGCGGCTGGCCGAGGCGCGCGGCGAGCGGCCCGAGGCGCAATCGCTGTACCGCGACGAATTCCTGCTCAAGCGCCCGCTGCTGGAGGCGCTGCTGCCCGACCCGGCCGCTCCTGCGGTGCCGCGCGTGCTGCTGATCGACGAGATCGACCGCGCCGACGAACCGTTCGAGGCCTTCCTGCTCGAGGTGCTGTCCGAATACCAGGTGTCGATCCCGGAGATCGGCCGCATCGCCGCGCAACGCCCGCCGCTGATCGTGATCACGTCGAACCGCACGCGCGAGGTGCACGACGCGCTCAAGCGCCGCTGCCTCTATCGCTGGATCGGCTATCCCGAGCGCCAGCGCGAGCTCGACATCGTCGCCGCCCGCGCACCAGAGGCCGCGGCCGCCTTGCAGACACAGGCGATCGACTTCGTGCACCGCCTGCGCGGCATCGATCTGTTCAAGGCGCCCGGCATCGCCGAGGCAATCGACTGGTGCCGCGCGCTGGCGGCGCTCGGCGTGACCGAGCTGGATCCCGATTCGGTGCGCGACACGCTCGGGGTCCTGCTCAAGTACCAGGACGATCTCGCGCGCGTCGACGGGCCAACGGTAGCCGAACTGCTGGCCGGCACGCCGACGGAGCCGGCCGGGGAGCGCTGAATGACGCCGCGCCAGCCAGCCGACGCGACTCCGCCCGAGCCTCGTTCGGGGACAGCGCCGGACGCGGCGGCGGCGCCGGTCCCGCCGGAGCCGCCGGGTCCACCGGTCGGGCAGGCCACGCCGGTCGCGCCGGCGGCGCTGCCGCCGCCCCTGCCGGTGCTGGCCCGCAATATCACCCATTTCGTACGGCTGCTGCGCGCGGCCGGCCTGCCGCTGTCGCCGGCGCAGGCGGTCGACGCGCTGCAGGCGCTGCGGCATGTCGACCTGGGCCGGCGCGACGAGGTGCACGCCACGCTGGCGGCGCTGATGCTGTCCGGCCCCGATCAACGTCCGCTGTTCGACGCCGCCTTCGACCTGTTCTGGCGCGACCCCGACTGGGAGGGCAAGCTGCGCGCGCTGCTGCTGCCGCGCGTCGAGGCCGGCGCACCGCCGCCCCGCCGCAGCAACCGTCTCGCCGATGCGCTGGCCGCGCGCGAGCCGCCCGCCGCGCAACCCGCACCGGCGCCTTCGCCTGCCGAGGAGCGCATCGGCGCGGTGCTGACCTTCTCGGCGCAGGAGCGGCTGGCGCAGCGCGACTTCGACACGCTGTCGGCCGACGAATGGCGCGCGCTGCAGCATCTGATCCGCTCGCGCCGCACCCATCTGGCCACCGAGCGCACGCGCCGGCTGCGGGCCGCCGCGCACGGCACCCATGCCGACCTGCGCGCCAGCGCGCGTCTGGCGGTGCGCCAGCACGGCGAATGGATGCGCTGGAAATATCGCCGCCACGCCGAGCGCCGCCCGCCGCTGGTGCTGCTGCTCGATATCTCGGGATCGATGAGCCAGTATTCGCGTGCGGTGCTGTACTTCTGCCATGCCTTGATGCAATCGCGCGAGCGGCTGTCGGTCTTCCTGTTCGGCACGCGGCTCACCAATGTCAGCCGGGCGCTGCGCGAGCGCGATCCGGACGACGCGGTCGAGGCCATCTCGCAGCAGGTGAGAGACTGGGCCGGCGGCACGCGCATCGGCGCCGCGCTGGCGACTTTCAACCGCCAGTGGGCGCGCCGCACGCTGGGCGGCCGCGCCACCGTGCTGCTGGTCACCGACGGCCTCGATCACGAACGGATCGACCTGCTCGGCGACGAGATGGCGCGCCTGCGGCGTTTCGCCCATCGCATCGTCTGGCTGAATCCGCTGTTGCGCTACGCGGGCTTCACGCCGCAGGCGCGCGGCGTGCAGGCGATCCTGCCGCATGTCGACGCGCTGCGCCCCGCCCACAACCTGGCGAGCCTGTTCGCGCTGGAATCGCTGCTGGCGGCGCCGCCTTCCGCACCGCATTCCGCATCGCATTCCGCGGCGCAACAGCGCCCCGGTCCGGCCCCGGGCCGGCGAGCCCCCAACGACAAGGAGAACCCCGCACCATGGAAATGACCCAAACCCACCGGCTGCCAGTGCCGCAGCAGGTCGCCTGGGAGGCGTTGAACGACACGGCCCTGCTCCAGCATTGCATTCCGGGATGTGAGAGTATCGAGCCCGATGGCGACAACGCCTATCTGCTCAGCATGACGGCCGCG
The DNA here is from genome assembly GCF_020418465.1 of Cupriavidus sp. DB3. Taxonomy (NCBI): domain Bacteria; kingdom Pseudomonadati; phylum Pseudomonadota; class Betaproteobacteria; order Burkholderiales; family Burkholderiaceae; genus Cupriavidus; species Cupriavidus sp. DB3. The sequence goes on from NZ_JAIZPL010000005.1 coordinate 546,434, forward strand.
ATCGGGCCGGTGAAGGCGAAGTTCAAGGGCCGGATGGCGCTGCAGGACATCCAGGCGCCGGACAGCTATACCATCGCGTTCGACGGCCAGGGCGGCGCGGCCGGCTTCGGCAAGGGCACCGCGAAGGTGCGGCTGGACCCCGACGGCGACGAGACCGTGCTGTCGTACACGGTGCAGGCGCAGGTCGGCGGCAAGATCGCGCAGATCGGCTCGCGGCTGGTCGACGGCGCCGCGCGCAAGATGGCGGACACCTTCTTCACGCGCATTTCCGAGGCGGTCAGCGGCGGCCAGCAGCCGGCCGACGGACAGGCAGGCGAAGCCGGTGAACCTTTGGCGGGCGAATCGAACCAAGCCACTGCCGCGGGCGAACCGGCTGACAAACAAGCAGGCGAACAAACCAAACGGAAGCGATCATGGACAGCGTGGATCTCGAAGTCCTGAAAAGCAGCGTGCGCTGGACCGCCGAGGGCCACCGCACGCTGCTCGTCACGGTGGTCAGGACCTGGGGCTCGTCGCCCCGCCCCGAGGGCGCGATGCTGGCGGTGCGCGACGACGGGCTGGTGGTCGGCTCGGTGTCGGGCGGCTGCATCGAGGACGACATCATCGACCGGGTCCGGCGCGAGGGCATCGCGGCCCGCGCGCCGGAGGCGATCAAGTACGGCATCAGCGCCGAGGAGGCGCACCGCTTCGGCCAGCCCTGCGGCGGCACGATCGAGCTGGTCGCCGAGCCGGTCAGCGCCGACAGCGGACTGGCCGAGCTGCTGGACGCGGTCGAGAACGGCAGGCTGGTGACCCGCACGCTCGACATGGAGACCGGCAAGGCCACGCTGGGCCCTGCCGAGGCCACCGACGGCCTGACCTTCGACGGCCGCACGCTGGCGACGATCCACGGGCCGCGCTACCGGATGCTGGTGATCGGCGCCGGCCAGCTGTCGAAGTACCTGTGCCAGATCGCGGTCGGCCTCGGCTTCCAGGTCACCGTCTGCGATCCGCGCGAGGAATACACCGAGACCTGGGACATTCCCGGCGTCACCATGGTGCGCACCATGCCGGACGACACCGTGATCGAGATGAAGCTGGACGAGCGCTGCGCGGTGATCGCGCTGACGCACGACCCCAAGCTCGACGATCTCGCGCTGATGGAGGCGCTGCGCACGCGCGCGTTCTATGTCGGCGCGCTGGGCTCGCGCCGCAACAACCAGGCGCGGCGCGAGCGCTTGAAGGAATTCGACCTGAACGACGCGCAGCTGGCGCGGCTGCATGGGCCGGTCGGCATCTATATCGGCAGCCGCACGCCGCCGGAGATCGCGATCTCGATCCTGGCCGAGGTGGTGGCGGCGAAGAACCACGTGTCGCTGCCCGACATCCTGCAGGTCGAGGGCGCCAAGGCCGCGCGCGAACTGGCCGCCAACGAGGCGAGCGCATGCAGTCCGGGCCGCTGATCGATTCCGATCTGCCGGCCGGCATCCTGCTGGCCGCCGGCTACGGCCGCCGCTTCGATGCCAGCGGCGCGCGCAACAAGCTGCTGCAGGCGCTGCCGGACGGACGCACGGTGGCCTGGCACAGCGCCCGCACGCTGGCCACCGCGCTGCCTGGCGCGATCGCCGTCGTGCGGCCGGGACAACCCGAACTGGAACGGGAACTGAGCGAGGGCGGCTGCAAGGTCGTTGCCTCGGCGCGCGCCGAGGCCGGCATGGGCGCCGCGCTGGCGGCGGCGGTCACGGCCAGCGAACAGGCGGCCGGCTGGCTGGTGGCGCTGGCCGACATGCCGTGGCTGCCGGTCGAACTGGTGCGCGCGGTGGCGCTGAGCATCGTCACGCCGGAGGCCAGCGCCGAAGCGATTGCCGCGCCGTGGCGCGACGGCCGGCGCGGCCACCCGGTGGCGTTCGGCCGCGCGTGGCGCGACGCGCTGCTGCGGCTGGACGGCGACGAGGGCGCCCGCGCGCTGCTGCAGGGCCGGGCGGTGACACGCATCCTGACCGATCACGACGGCGCCTTCAGGGATATCGATACGCCCGAGGACCTGCGCTGATGGCTGCGGGCGCGGCCCGCTAGCTGATTGCGTTCTCCCTCTCCTCCTCAGGGGGAGAGGGTTGGGGCGACGGAAAAAAGATGGAGTGCCCCATCACCCCTGATCGCTCTCCGCAAGACTGCGCAGGTATTCGCGGCTCCACCAGTGCACGTCCTGGGCGCGGATGTTCTCGAGCAGCTTCTGATGGCGGCTCTGCCGCTCTGCCAGCGGCATGTGCAGCGCCTGCTGGATCGCCTGCGCGGTGCCCTGGATGTCGTAGGGATTGACCAGCAGCGCTTCCTTGAGCTGCTCGGCAGCGCCGGCGAAGCGCGACAGCACCAGCACGCCGGGATCGTCCGGGTCCTGCGCGGCGATATATTCCTTGGCGACCAGGTTCATGCCGTCGCGCAGCGGCGTCACCAGCGCGACGCGCGCCGCGCGGCACAGCCCGGGCAGGCGCCGGCGCGACGTGGTGCGGTGGATATAGCGGATCGGCATCCAGTCGAGCTCGCCATACTCGCCGTTGATCGCCCCGGACATGCCCTCCAGCTGGCGGCGCAGATCGGCATAGGCGTCGACGGACTCGCGCGAGGGCGCCGCGATCTGGATCAGCGTGGCGCTCGAACGGTTCTCGGGATACTGCGCCAGCAGCGCCTGGAACGCCTTCAGCCGCTCCGGCAGCCCCTTCGAATAGTCCATCCGGTCCACGCCCAGCAGCAGCCGCCGGCGCGCGTACTGGGCCATCATCATCTCGTAGGTTTCCTGGGCCTCGTGGCCCTTGCCCAGCGAGACGAATTCGTCGACGTCGATGCCGATCGGAAACGCCTGCGCCCGCACGGTGCGATGGAAGGCGCGGTAGCGGTGGTCGCCCATCGGCTCGGCGCCGGCCTCGGACTGCGCGTAGCGCGCGAAGTGCTCGAGGTCGGCCTGGCTCTGGAAGCCGATCAGGTCGTAGGCGAACAGCGCGCGCATCAGCCATTCGTGCTGCGGAATGGTGGTCAGGATCGGCGGTGGCGGCAGCGGGATATGGAGGAAGAAACCGATGCGCTGGCCGCATCCCATCGCCCGCAGTTCCGCGGCCAGCGGAATCAGGTGATAGTCGTGGATCCAGATCATGTCGTCCGGCCGCAGCAGCGGCGCCAGCTTGCGCGCGAACAGCTGGTTGACGCGGCGGTAGACGTTCAGATGGCCGGCGTCGAAATCGGCCAGATCGACGCGGTAGTGGAACACCGGCCAGAGCACGCCGTTGCTGTAGCCGAGGTAGTAGGCGTCGTGGTCCTCGCGGCTCAGGTCGACCGTGGCCAGCGTTACGTCGCCGGCATGCTGCAGATGCAGTTCGCCTTCTCCGGGCGTGCCACCCTGCGCGGTCTCGACGACCCGGCCGCTCCAGCCGAACCAGAGCCCGCCGGTGGCATTCAGCGTTTCGCCGAGCGCCACCGCCAAACCGCCGGCGGCGGCATTGCGGGGGTCGGCGACGCGGTTGGATACCGCTACCAGTCTTGACATAGGCCTCCTGTGTGGCGGCGCGCCGGCGCGCGCCGCCCGGTGAATCGGGGCCGGCTCAGATCACCGCGTCCCATGGCGACGACAGGCGCATCGCGCCGTTGATCAGGCCGACCATCGAATAGGTCTGCGGGAAATTGCCCCACATTTCGCCGGTGACCGGATGCGTGTCCTCGGACAGCAGGCCGAGCGGATTGCGCGCGGCCAGCATCGCCTCGAAGATCTCGCGTGCCTGTTCCTTGCGGCCGATGCGCGCGAGCGCATCGATCCGCCAGAAGGTGCAGATGTTGAAGGCGGTCTCGGGCTTGCCGAAATCGTCGGGCGCCTCGTAGCGGCGCATGTAGGGGCCGTCGCACAGCACCTCTTCCAGCCGTTCGAGGGTCGCGACGAAGCGCGCGTCGCGCGGATCGATGAAGCCGACCTCGGCCATCAGCAGCACGCTGGCGTCGAGCTCGCGTCCGCCGAAGCTCTCGGCGAAGGCCTGGCGTTCCTCGCTCCACGATTCGCGCAGGATGCGCTCGCGCATCGTGTCCGCATGCTTGCGCCAGTAGGCCGCCCGCGCCGGCAGCTGCAGCTCGTCGCCGATCTTGGCGAGCCGGTCGCAGGCCGCCCAGCTCATCAGCGCGGACGAGGTATGCACCCGGGCGCGCGTGCGCAACTCCCACATACCGGCATCGGGCGTGCCGAACACGCGCACCGCCTGTTCGCCGACCTGCTCCAGCACGCGGTATTCGGCCGGGCCGCCGCGATGCAGCAGCCGGTGGTCGTGGAAGGCCTGCGCGGCGCCGAGCACCACGTTGCCGTAGACGTCGTGCTGGAAGTGTTCCTGCGCCTGGTTGCCGACCCGCACCGGCCCCATGCCGCGGTAGCCGGCGACATGTTCGAGCACGCTCTCGGGCAGCTCGCGTTCGAGGCCGATGCCGTACAGCGGCTGGATATGGCCGTCCTTGGACTGCATCACCACATTGGACATCCAGCGCAGATAGTCCTCCATGGTGCCGACTTCGGACAGGCTGTTGAGCGCGCGGATCACGAAGAAGGCGTCGCGCAGCCAGCAGAAGCGATAGTCCCAGTTGCGGCCGCTGTGCGGGGCCTCGGGAATGCTGGTGGTCATCGCGGCGACGATCGCGCCGGTCTCCTCGTACAGCGACATCTTCAGCGTGATGGCGGCCCGGATCACCGCGTCCTGCCATTCGCGCGGCACCGCCAGCCGGCGCGTCCACAGCTTCCAGTACGAGATGGTCTCCTGCTCGAAGTCGCGCGCGGTCTCGTCGACGCCGTGCTGCAGCGTCTCGTCGGGGCCGAGGATGAAGTTCATGCCCTGCGTGACCAGGAACGGCGTGTTGGCCATCACATAGGTCAGCGGCGCGTCGGTGGTCATGCGCAGCGTCATGTCGTCGCCGACGAAGCGGACGTGGCTGCTGCCGCGCGAGGTCTGCGGCACCGTGCGGCCCCAGTTGAAGCGCGGCGCGATGCAGACCCGCACGCGCGGCGCGCCCTTGACCGGGCGGATGCGCCGCACCAGCGTCAGCGGACGGAAATAGCGGCCGAGGCGGAAAAAGCGCGGCGCGAAATCGGTGATCTCGAGGCAATTGCCGTGACGGTCCGTCAGGCGCGTGCGCAGCACCGCGGTATTCGGCTCGTACCATTGGCGCGATTCGGCGAAGTCCTCGATCTCGATCGAGAAGTGGCCGGCGTTCTCGCTTGGGTCCAGCAGCGCGTTGAAGACCGGATCGCCGTCGAAGCGCGGCAGGCAGCACCAGACGATGCGGCCGCGCGAATCGACCAGCGCCGAGAAGGCGCAGTTGCCGATCATGCCCAGCGATAGCGAAGGCGGGCAATATCGCCCGCCCTGCTGTGTGCCGTCGCTGTTGATCTCGTCGGCGCGGTTGCGCGCTACCCCGGATTCAGGCTGACTCACAAACTTCCCCCTTGTCAGGATGAGGTGGTGGACGCGGATGGATTGGTGCCGCTGCCGGACGGCGCCGCTGCCGCGGCAGCGGCGGGAGCGGCGTCGATATCGGTGCCGGCATCGGTGCCGGCATGGGTGTCGGCGCCGGCGGCATGCGCGGAGGATGGCCCGCCAGCCTTGCCGCCCTCGCCGGCGGCACCGGCACCACCGGCCGCACCGCCATCGAGCGCCTTCGCGCTGCGATGCAGCCAGGCGCGCAGGTCCGCGGGCGCCGGCACGCTGACGGTGGCGGCGCTCGGCCGCTGGCCGACCAGCACGCCGACCCCGCCCAGATGGGCGACCATCGCGAAGCCGTCCTCGTCCGTCACGTCGTCGCCGGCGAAGATCGGCATGCGGCCAGCAAACGGCGGCGAGCGCATGATCAGCTCGACCGCGCTGCCCTTGGTGACGCCGGCCGGCTTGACCTCGACCACCATCTTGCCGTGGAGCATTTCGAGTCCGCTGACATCGCCCAGCGCCTGGGCGACCTGTTCGCGCACCAGCGTCTCGAGCTCCGGCGCGGCGCGGTAGTGGACCGCCAGCGCCATCGGCTTGCGTTCGAGCCGCAGGCCGGGATGGGCCTGCGCGAAATCCTCGAGCCGGCGGTGCAGCCGGTCCAGATCGGGGGCGGGGACTTCGAGCCGCCGGCCCTCGGCGTCGCGCAGTTCGGCGCCATGCACGCCCGCGGTGGGCAGCTGCAGCGGCGCCAGGAAGGCGTCAAGTTCGGCGATGGTGCGCCCCGATACGATCGCGACCGCGCCGCCCAGCTGCCGGTGCAGCGTGCGCAGCGTTCCCACCAGTCCCGCTTCGACCTGCACGAGCTCCGGGCGTGGCGCCAGGTCGGCCAGCGTGCCGTCGAAGTCGAGGAATAGCGCGTTATCGGGATCGATCAGCGGAAGGGATGACATCGCCGCACACCGTATCACGTTAGCTTGACGAGCGTCCACCGGATGGCGTCCTACAAGGCGGATGGGTCACCGGCGCACGCACGCCGCCGGCCGCGACGCCCCGCGAGCACCGCGGCGGTGCGGCACGCCAGGGGGCCTGCACCATGGCGTAGCACCGGGCGCCATGCGGACCCGACGCCGCCCGATCCTTTATCATTAGCGGTTTCCCGAACGCCAAGGCCGATGCCGGGGCGGCGCAAGCATCGCGCGCCGCGACCCCGAGCCGCCCTGCGCCCCGCCCCCGGCGCCGGCCCTCCGCCTTCCTCCGTCCATCCAATCCGGCCCCGCGCCGGTCGTCGACATGACCCGCAAGACAGCCAGCAAACCCGACTACCTGAAGAAGATCCTGACCGCCAAGGTGTACGACGTGGCGCAGGAGACCGAGCTGACCTACGCCCGCGAACTGTCGGCGCGAATTGGCAACGGGGTCTGGTTCAAGCGCGAGGACACCCAGCCGGTGTTTTCGTTCAAGCTGCGCGGCGCCTACAACAAGATGGCCTCGCTGACCGCCGACGAACTCAAGCGCGGCGTGATCGCCGCCTCGGCCGGCAATCACGCGCAGGGCGTCGCGCTGGCCGCGGCGCGGATGGAGTGCAAGGCCATCATCGCGATGCCGGTGACGACGCCCCAGGTCAAGATCGACGCGGTGCGCAAGCACGGCGGCAAGTGGGTGCAGGTCGTGCTGCACGGCGAGTCGTACAGCGACGCCTACCAGCACGCCGCCGAACTGCAGCGCAAGCACAAGCTGACCTTCATCCATCCGTTCGACGATCCCGAGGTGATCGCCGGCCAGGGTACCGTGGCGATGGAAATCCTGCGCCAGCACCCGGGCCCGCTGCACGCGGTGTTCGTCGCCATCGGCGGCGGCGGGCTGATCGCCGGCGTGGCGTCGTACATCAAGGCCGTGCGGCCCGAAATCAAGGTGATCGGCGTGCAGACGGTCGACTCCGACGCGATGAAGCGCTCGATCGAGGCCGGCAAGCGCGTCGAACTCAAGGACGTGGGCCTGTTCTCGGACGGCACCGCGGTCAAGCTGGCCGGCAAGGAAACCTTCCGCATCGCGCGCGAACTGGTCGACGAGATCGTGCTGGTCGACACCGACGCGCTGTGCGCGGGCGTCAAGGACGTGTTCCAGGACACCCGCAGCATCCTGGAGCCCTCGGGCGCGCTGGCCGTCGCCGGCCTGAAGGCCTATGCCGAGCGCGAGAAGCTCAAGGGCAAGAACCTGGTGGCGATCGCCTCGGGCGCCAACATGAACTTCGACCGCCTGCGCTTCGTGGCCGAGCGGGCCGAGGTCGGCGAGGCGCGCGAGGCGGTGTTCGCGGTGACCATCCCCGAGGAGCGCGGCAGCTTCCGCCGCTTCTGCGAGCAGCTGGGCACGCGCAACGTGACCGAGTTCAACTACCGCATCGCCGACAACCAGCTCGCCCACATCTTCGTCGGCGTGCAGATCGGCAGCCGCGCCGAGAGCGACAAGATCGCCGCGAGCTTCCGCCGCCATGGTTTCGCGGCGCTGGACCTGTCCAACGACGAACTGGCCAAGCAGCACATCCGCTATATGGTCGGCGGGCACTCCGCGCTGGCCCAGGACGAGCTGCTGTACCGCTTCGAATTTCCCGAGCGTCCGGGCGCGCTGATGAAGTTCCTGTCGAGCATGAGCCCGAACTGGAACATCAGCCTGTTCCACTACCGCAACCAGGGCGCCGACACGTCCAACATCCTGGTCGGCATCCAGGTGCCGAAGAACGAGAAGCGCGAATTCCGGGCCTTCCTTGCCACGCTCGGTTACTTACACTGGGAAGAAACCGACAATCCGGTCTACAAGCTGTTCCTGGCGTGACGGCGGCTGCCGTCCGCCGCCGTCACGCCGGGTGGCCGAACCGCCGGATTGCGGAAATCGCTTGATCGACGGATCGCCGAACCGCCGACCCGCCGAACCGCCGAACCGCTGAACCGCCGAACCGCTGAACCGCTGAACCGCTGAACCGCCGAACCGCTGAACCGCTGAACCGCTGAACCGCTGAATGGCGGAACCCCGACAGGAGTCCTCATGACCGTGCCCGAACATTCGCCGCTGGGCAAAGTCTCGGCCTACAAGACCGAGTACGACGCCAGCCTGCTGTTTCCGATCCCGCGCGCGCCCAAGCGCGCCGAGATCGGCCTGCCCGACGGCCGCGCGGTGCCGTTCTTCGGCGTGGACATCTGGAATGCCTACGAGCTGTCGTGGCTCAATCCGAAGGGCAAGCCGCAGGTCGCGCTGGCGAGCTTCATCATCCCGGCCGACACGCCGAACATCGTCGAATCGAAGTCGTTCAAGCTGTATCTGAACAGCTTCAACCAGACCCGGCTGGAATCGCCGGAGGCGCTGCAGCAGCTGCTGCGCAACGACCTGTCCGAAGCGACCGGCGGCGCGGTGCAGGTGCGCCTGACGGCCGAGCCGGACTTCGGCCGCCAGCAGATGGGCGAGCTCGACGGCCTGCTGCTGGACCGCCTCGACATCGAGACCGACATCTACGAGCCGGCGCCGCAGCTGCTGCGCGCCGACCAGGAAGAGACGCCGGTCGAGGAAACGCTGGTCTCGCATCTGCTCAAGTCGAACTGCCTGGTCACCGGGCAGCCGGACTGGGGCAGCGTGCAGATCCGCTATGTCGGCGCGCCGATCGACCAGGAAGGGCTGCTGAAGTACCTGATCTCGTTCCGCAATCACAACGAGTTCCACGAGCAGTGCGTCGAGCGCATCTTCATGGACGTGCTGCGCCAGTGCAAGCCGGTCAAGCTGGCCGTCTACGCGCGCTATACGCGGCGCGGCGGCCTGGACATCAATCCATTCCGCACCAACTTCAACACACCGTGGCCGGATAACCGGCGCAACGCGCGGCAATAAGGTCCCTCTCCGAAGACAAGGCCGGGCCGGCGTCGGCGCGACAGCGCTGCGCCGGCCTTCTTTGTAACAGGCCTTGAATTAATTAATGTGCCAATTAATATCCAGCACACCAGATCCCCTCCGCCCATGACCGCCCGCCGCTCCCGCTCTTCCGCCGCTTCTCCCGCCGCCCTCCCTGCTTCGCCGCAGCAGCCCGCGCCGTTGCGCCGCCCCGGCCGTCCCGGGCGGAGCGCCCCGGCGAGCAAGGGCCTCGGCAGCGCGCCGCCGCGCGGCCCGGGTCGTACGCTTGCCGCCGAGGACCAGCGCGAGCGCCTGCTGGACGCCGCCGTGACGCTGTTTGCGGAGCACGGTATCGCCGCGACCCAGGTCAAGGCCATCGCGGCCCGCGCCGGCGTGACGCCGGCGCTGGTCCACTACTACTTCGGCGACCGGGGCCGTCTGCTGGATGCGGTGGCCGAGGAACGCCTCGGGCCGCTGGTGGACCGGGTCTTTGCGCAGGCTGAGCCGGGCGACGCCGCGCCTGGTGCTGGTGCTGGCGTTGGCGCTGGTGCTGGCGTTGGCGTTGGTGCTGGTGCTGGCGTTGGTGCTCGCGCCGGGGGCGGTGCTGGTGCAAAGGCCGCCGCCAAAGCCGGGGACAGGGCCGGAGCCGGTGCAAGGGCAGGAGCCGATATCGATGCTTCGGGCGCGGTTGCCGACCCCGCCGCGCTGCTGGCCGGCATCGCCGAGCGGCTGATCCGCGCGGCGGTGGCCACGCCATGGTTTCCGGCCCTCTGGGTGCGCGAGATCGTCACCGGCGAGGGCCAGTTGCGCGAACGCGTGATGCAGCGCTTCGGGCTGCAGCGCCTGGGCGTCGTGGTCGCCGCGCTGAGCGAGGCGCGCGAGCGCGGCCGGATCGACGCTGCGCTGGCCCCGCCGCTGCTGATGGTCTCGGTGATCGGCCTGGCGCTGCTGCCGCTGGCCACCGGCCATATCTGGCGGCGCCTGCCGGGGGCCGACGCCGTCGATGTCGACGCCATGGTCGCGCATGCGCGCGCGCTGCTGACGCATGGCATCCGTCCCGCGGAACGTGCCGTCTCCTCCGCCGTCTCCTCCGCCGTCCCCTCTGCCGTCCCCTCTGCCGTGCCCTCTGCCGTGCCCGGTGCCGCGCCCGGTGCCGCGCCCGATGCCGTGCCCTCTGCCGTCTCCTCTGCCCGCCCTGAGGCGCGGCCCACCGATCGCCGCAAGGGCCGCGCCGCCGATCGCCGCTGACCACCACCACCGACCCGCACCGCCGCCATGCCCGCCGCCGACCTTCCGCAGATCGATTGCCACCCACCCGCGTCATCGCCTCCGGCAGGTCGACGGAGCGCATGGTTACGGATTGGGGCGCTGGCGGCGCTGGCTCGGGCCTGGGCGCTGGCTCGGGCCTGGGCGCTGGCGGCGCTGGCCCGGGCCTGGGCGCCGAACCCGGCGGGGGCCGGCGCGCTGGGGGCGGCGCTGGTCCTGTCCGGCTGCGGCGACGCGCCCCCCGCCCGCTGGCAAGGCTATGTCGAAGGCGAGTTCGTCCACCTGGCCTCCCCCTTCCCCGGCCGGCTGGAGCGCCTGAGCGTCGAGCGCGGCCAGCAGGTCGCCGCCGGCGCGCCGCTGTTCGCGCTGGAGACCGAGGAAGAATCGACCGCCCGCGCACAGGCGGTCGCGCAGCTCGAAGCCGCGCAAGCGGAGCTCGCCGATCTGCAGACGGGCCGGCGCCCCCCGGAAATCGACGCCGTCCGCGCGCAACTGGCGCAGGCCGAGGCCGCCGCGCAGCGCAGCGCCGCCGCGCTGGCGCGCGACGAGGCGCAGTTGCGCATCGGCGCGATCCCGCAGGCCCAGCTCGAACAGAGCCGCGCCACCGCCCAGGCCGACGCCGCGCGGGTGCGCGAGCTGCGCAGCGATCTGGCGGTGGCCCGACTGCCCGGACGCGAAGCGCGCCGCGGCGCGCAACAGGCCCAGGTCGAAGCCGCGCGCGCCGCGCTGGCGCAGGCGGACTGGCGGCTCTCGCGCAAGGCCATCGCCGCGCCCGCGGGCAGCCTGGTCTACGACACGCTCTACCGGCAGGGCGAATGGGTGCCGGCCGGCAGCCCGGTGGTGCGGCTGCTGCCGCCGGGCAACGTCAAGGTCCGCTTCTTCGTGCCCGAAGCGGCGGTCGGCACGCTGCGGGCCGGGCAAACCGTACGGCTGACCTGCGACGGCTGCGGCGCCGCGATCCCGGCCACGATCCGCTACGTCTCCAGCCAGGCCGAATACACGCCGCCGGTGATCTACAGCAACGAGACGCGGCGCAAGCTGGTCTTCCTGGTCGAGGCGCGCCCGGCGCCGGCCGACGCGGCGCGGCTGCACCCGGGCCAGCCGGTGGAGGTCGAGCCGGCTGCGGCGGCAACGAACGAATCGGCCCCAACGGCCCCCGCAAGTGGAGCGCGGTCATGAACCGCAGCGCGCCAGCCGACACCCCGACGATGGAGCGCGATGCCCCCGAACTGGCGATCGACGTGCACGACCTGGGCAAGCGCTTCGGCGACAAGCAGGTGGTCGACGGCCTGACGCTGCAGGTGCGCCGTGGCGAGATCTTCGGCTTCCTCGGCCCCAACGGCAGCGGCAAGACCACGTCGATCCGCATGATGTGCGGGCTGCTGACGCCCGACGCCGGCCACGGCACCTGCCTGGGCTTCGACATCCTGCGCGACAGCGCGCAGATCAAGCGTCGCGTCGGCTATATGACGCAGAAGTTTTCGTACTGGGAAGACCTGTCGATCCGCGAGAACCTCGACTTCGTCGCGCGCGTCTACGGCGTGCCCGATCGCAAGGCGGCGGTCGAGCGCGCGCTCGACGGACTGGGGCTGGCCAGCCGCGCGCGCCAGCTGGCCGGCGCGCTGTCGGGCGGCTGGAAGCAGCGGCTGGCGCTGGCCGCCTGCCTGCTGCACGAACCGGAGCTGCTGCTGCTCGACGAGCCCACCGCCGGCGTCGATCCGAAGGCGCGGCGCGATTTCTGGGAGCAACTGCATCGGCTCGCCGCGCGCGGCATCTCGGTGCTGGTCAGCACGCACTACATGGACGAGGCCGAGCGCTGCCACAAGCTCGCCTATATCGCCTACGGCAAGTTGCTGGCGCAGGGCACCGCCGAGCAGGTGGTGGCGGCGCAGGGCCTGTCGACCTGGTCGGTCGAGGGCGGCGACCTGAACGCGCTGTCGCGCCAGCTCGCCGACGAAGCGGCGGTCGAGCAGACCGTGGTGTTCGGCAACGCGCTGCACGTGACCGGCCGCGACGCCGCCGCGCTGGAAGCCACGCTGCGGCGGCTGGCCGGCGAAGGCGGACATCGGATCGCACCGGTGGACACCAGCCTGGAGGACGTGTTCATCCACATGATGAACCGGGCGGACGACAACATGCGGGCCGACAACAGCGCGCGCGCGGACCGGCGGGCCGCCGGGCATGCACGGAGGGCCGGACCGTGAGGCGCGATGCGCGAGGCCATGCGAGAGGAGATGCGGGAGGCGATATGAGAGCCGGCGGGCACGCCGGCGAAGCGCCCCTCGGCTTCTCGCTGCGGCGCTGGTGGAGCATCGTGCTGAAGGAATTCCTGCAGCTGCGCCGCGACCGCGTGACGTTCGGCATGATCGTCGGGCTGCCGGTGCTGCAGCTGCTGCTGTTCGGCTTCGCCATCAATACCGATCCGCGCCAGTTGCCCACCGGCGTGATCGCCGCCGACCACAGTGAATTCACGCGCTCGCTGGTCGCCAGCATGCAGGCCTCGCGCTATTTCCGCGTGGTCGGCACGCTGCCCGACGAGGCCGCGGGACGCGAGGCGCTGATGCGCGGCGAGCTGCAGTTCGTCGTCACCATCCCGCCCGATTTCACGCGCCGGCTGCTGCGCGGCGAACGGCCCGCGGTGCTGGTCGAGGCCGACGCCACCGATCCTTCGGCGACCGGCGCCGCGCTGGCCGCGCTGGCGCAGATGCCGGTCGCGGTCGCCGACAAGGACCTGAAGGGCCCACTGGCGCCGCTCGCCGGCGGCAAGCCGGCCTTCGACGTGCAGGTGCACCGGCTCTACAACCCCGAGGGCCTGACCCAGTACAACATCGTGCCGGGCCTGATGGGCGTGATCCTGTCGATGACGATGGTGATGATGACCGGGCTGGCGATGACGCGCGAACGCGAGCGCGGCACGATGGAGAACCTGCTCGCCACGCCGGTGCGCCCGCTCGAGGTGATGAGCGGCAAGATCGTGCCCTATGTCTTCATCGGGCTGATCCAGAGCACCATCATCCTGCTGGCGGCGCGCTGGGTCTTCGGCGTGCCCTTCGTCGGCTCGGTGGTCGCGGTCTATCTGGCCGCGCTGCTGTTCATCGCCGCCAACCTGACGGTCGGCATCACGCTGTCGTCGCTGGCGCAGAACCAGCTGCAGGCGATGCAGCTGACCTTCTTCTACTTCCTGCCGGGCATCCTGCTGTCGGGCTTCATGTTCCCGTTCCAGGGCATGCCGCAGTGGGCGCAGGCGATCGGCAACCTGCTGCCGATGACGTATTTCCACCGGATGATCCGCGGCATCCTGCTCAAGGGCAGCGGCTGGACAGAGCTCTGGCCCAATGTCTGGCCGTTGCTGCTGTTTACCGCGGTGGTGATGGCGATCGCGGTGCGCTTCTATCGACGGACGCTGGATTGAGGGCGGTGAGATTGTGGTGCCGATGCGACCGTGATGGCCGATGCGACTGCGACTGCCGAAGCGACGGTGAAGACTGATCGGGCTGTGACGATCGACCGATGCGTTCGCCAAACCTCGATGCCAGCAAGGAGATTGCGATGACCCTGTCCGCGTTCCGATGCAAACGGCTGGCGCCGCTCGTCGGTGCCGCCACGCTGCTCGCCGGCTGCGCCGTCGGCCCGGACTTCGTCGCACCGCCAGCGCCCGACGGCACCCGCTACGGCGCCGGGTCCTCGCCTTCGACGACGACCTCCGCGCCAGTGCGGCACGGTGATGCGCAGCGTCTGCTCGATGGCGCCGACGTGCCGGCGCAATGGTGGAGGCTGTTCGGCAGCGCCGCCCTCGATGGCGCCATCCGCACCGCGCTCGCCAACAGTCCGACGCTGGCGCAGGCGCAGGCCAGCCTCGAGCGCGCGCAGCACGACTACGCGGCGGCGGCGGGCATCGCGCAGTGGCCCGCCATCGACGCGCGCCTCGACGCCGCGCGCCAGCAGGTCAATATCGAGTCGATGGGCATCACGGCGTTCCCCAGTCCCCCGCCCTTCACGCTGTACGGCGCGTCGGTGCGGGTCTCTTACGTGCTGGACCTGTTCGGCGCCCAGCGGCGCGAACTGGAAGGCCTGCGCGCGGCGGTGGATTTCCAGCGCTTCGAGCTCGAGGCCGCGCGGCTGTCGCTCGCCGCCAATGTCGCCACCGCCGCCATCCGCGAGGCCAGCCTGCGCGCGCAGATCGAGGACACCGAGGCGCTGGTCGACGCGCAGCGGCGGCAGCTGGCGATCGTCGAGCAAGGGGTCACGCTCGGCGGGACCGCGAGGGTCGAAGCGGAGCGCCAACGCGGCGAACTGGCGCAGACCGAGGCGCTGCTGCCGGGCCTGACGCGGCAGTTGGCGGCGACGCGCCATCAGCTGGCGGTCTATCTGGGATTGCCGCCGGCAGCGGCGGCGGAGCCGGTGAGCGAACTCGCGGGCGAACCGGCGCACAAGGCGGCGAGCGCTTCGACCAGTGGACCGGCGAGCGAACGCGCGCGCCAACCGTCGAGCGAGCGGTCGAACAAAGCGGCGAGCGCCCCGACGGGCGGACCGGCGGCCGGACCTGGGGCGGACAGCGAGGCGGGACAGGCCGCTTCCAACGCGCCGGCCACCGCCGTGCCGGTATTCCGCCTTGCCGAACTGCGGCTGCCCGACACCTTGCCGGTCAGCCTGCCCTCGACGCTGGCGCGCCGGCGTCCCGATATCCGCGCGGCCGAGGCGCTGCTGCACCGGGCCAGCGCCGATATCGGCGTCGCCACCGCCAACCTGTATCCGAGCCTGACGCTGTCGGCGAGCGCGGGCACGCAGTCGCGCAGCGGCGGCGACCTGTTCGATCACCTCAATGTATGGAATATCGCCGCGGGACTGGTGCAGCCGGTGTTTCGCGGCGGCGCGCTGCGGGCGCGGCAACGCGCGGCGGAGGCGGCCTATCGCCAGGCGCTGGCGGCGCACCGGCAGGCGGTGCTGCAGGGGCTGCGCGAGGTTGCCGATGCGCTGCAGGCGGTGCACAGCGATGCCGCCACGCTGCGCGCGCGGGCCGAAGCGGCCCGGCGCGCCGCCGCCACGCTTGCCATCGTCAGCGAGCAATATCGGTTAGGCGGCGTCAGCCAGCTGGCGCTGATCGACGCGCAACGCCAGCATCGCGAAACCACGCTGGCGCTGACGCGGGCCAGCGCCGATCGGCTGGCCGATTCGGCGGCCCTGCTGCAGGCACTCGGCGGCGGCTGGTGGCAGACCGAGGCCGAGGCCAATGCCGGGGCCCCGCCGCCGGACCGGGCCGCCAACCCCGCGACCACGGCCTCGCGCTGAACCTCCGCGGCGGCTGGTGGCAGGCCGAGGCCGACGGCGCGCCGCGGGAACTCGCCGGCGGCCCCGCGACGACGGCCTCGCACTGAGCCTCGGCGGAGGCTGGTGGCGGGGCGGGACCGGCGGCGCCACGGAACCACGGCCTTGCGCTGAAGCGTCGGCCCGGCGTCCAAGCTCGGCTCCGCCTCAGACCGGCGCGTTCGCCGCCGCGGCCAGCAGCGCGGCGACTTCGTGCTGTCCCGCGGCCTGCGCCAGCGTCAGCGCGGTGTGCCCCTTGGCATTGCGCAGCAGCGCATTGGCGCCGCCCTCGAGCAGCAGCCTGACCACGGCGACGTCGCCGGACCGTGCGGCGAACATCAACGGCGTCGTGCCGTGCTGATCGGCCGCATCGACGCCGGCACCGGCCTGCAGCAGCAGGGCCACCGTGCGCGCCCGCACCGCCGGGGACCGCCCCAGCTCGTCGCTCGCCGCCGCCAGCAGCAAGGGCGTGCGCATCGCGGCATTGCGCTGCTGCACGCTATCGCCGGCGCCATGCATCAGCAGCATCGCGACGACCTCCGGTTGCAGCGCCGCGGCCGCATAGCCGAGCGGCGTCCAGCCTTCGGCCTGGCTCGCCCGCGGATCGGCGCCCGCGGCCAGCAGCGTCGCGGCCACGTCCGCATGGCCGTAGACCGCGGCGCGCATCAGCGGCGTGCGGCGCGCGGCGTCGCGCCCGTCGACCGCGGCGCCATGTTGGAGCAGCAGCGCCACCGCCTCGCGCCGCCCGAAGGTGGCGGCGCGCGCCAGCGGCGTCTCGCCGTCGGGAAAGGAAGCCAGGTCGATCAGCCAGGTGCCGTGCGGCTGCGCGGCCGCGATCAGTTCGCGCATCGCCGCCAGGTGGCCGCGCCCGGCGGCGATGGCCAGCGCCCCGTGTCCGCGCGGCGACAGCGGCAGCGACAACGATTCGGCGCGCGCCAGCCACGGCGCCAGTTGCGCCACGTCGCCGCTGCCGGCGGCGTGGGCCAGTTCACCGGTACCGCTGCGTGCGAGCCAGCCGAGATAGTCCGAGACCAGTTCGCCGATGGTGGCCGACAGCGCGCCGTCGTCTGCCAGCGTGTCGGCCGCCAGCGCCACCGGCGGCTGATGGTCGCCATTGCGGGCCGACAGCGCCAGCTTCGCGGCATGGGTGCCCTGGTACTCCAGCTGGCGCAGCAGCGCGCGTACCAGCTGCGGCGCGGGCGGCCGGATCTGGAAAGCCAGATGCAGCGCGGTATCGCCATTGACGTTGGTCAGCGCCGGATCGGCGCCATGCTGCAGCAGACGTTCGACGGTCTTCAGATCGCCGCCGGCGAGCATCGCCAGGTGCAGCGCGGTATTGCCATCGCGGTCCGGCACCCGCAGCAGCGCGGGCTGGCCGGCGGCGAGCGTGTCGATCGCCGCGGCGTCGCCGCGCGTGATGGCGGCATGCAGGGCGGCATGCAGGGCGGCGACCTCCGCCCCTTCCACGGTGGGTGCGCCGCCCGCCGCACCGGCAGGTTTGGCGTCGACGAGACTCCTGGTTGTTAGCACCATGTGCGTGTACTCCTGGCGTTGGGGATGGACGCCGCGGAAGGTGGCGGCGCCGGTTGCCAGCCGAGCGCCGGGATGGCGGGCTGGCGGCGTAAGGACGGCGGTGGGCTTGCTGGTGGGAGCAGGCGGCTGCCTGTGAAGGCGGGTAGCTGCCGGCGGCCGCCGGTGGCGGCTTGTCGTTGCCAGCGGCGGCCGGGGGACTGCGGAGACTGCCGGCGGCGATTCCGGCAGCCGGAGCGGTATGCCGCTCGACCGGACGCGCCCACCGCCGGCGCCGCCATGCTATGGGTGCCGGCTGGCGGAATCTATTGAAAACACCCGGAATCTGTGCAAAGGAGCGCGCCGGGAGAATCGGCGGCAGTCGGTGCGGCATCCCGCGTCCGGCGGCCATCGGCGGGCCGCCAGCCGGCGTCCGGGTGGCATTCGGACGCGTCCGCGGGACTTTTGCTAAAGTTTACGCCCGACTTTCCACCGCCCCCGGCCTTGGGCGCGGTGCGGCCATCGAAAGGATTCCCCCATGTCTTCCGGCGTCATCCGCATCCGCGGCGCGCGTCAGCACAATCTCAAGCAAGTCGATCTGGACCTGCGCACCGGCGAAATGACGGTGGTCACGGGTCCGTCCGGCTCCGGCAAATCCAGCCTGGTCTTCGACACCCTCTATGCCGAAGGGCAGCGGCGCTATGTCGAGACCTTCAGCGCCTACGCCCGCCAGTTCCTCGATCGCATGGACCGCCCGCAGGTCGAGCGCGTCGAGGGCGTGCCGCCGGCGATCGCGATCGACCAGACCAATCCGGTGCGCAGCTCGCGCTCGACGGTCGGCACCATGACCGAGCTGAACGACCACCTGAAGCTGCTGTTCGCGCGCTCGGCCCAGCTGTTCGACCGCGAGACCGCGCTGCCGGTGCGCCACGACACCCCCGAGACGATCTACGCCGAGCTGCTCGAACGCACCCGCGACGGCGATCCGCGCCTGGCGGTGACCTTCCCCGTCGAGCTGCCGGAGTCCGCGACCGAGGAAGAGATCGCGCAATGGCTGTCGGTCAGCGGCTACACCCGCGTGCAGGCGCAGCGCGTGGTGAACTCGCCGACAGGCCCGCGCAAGATGCTCGACGTGGTGGCCGACCGCTTCCGCCTGCAGCGCGCCGACAAGGCGCGCGTGGTCGAGGCGATCGAGTCCTCGCTCAAGCGCGGCGCCGGAAGGGTCAATATCTACGTGCTGCCGGAGG
This sequence comes from Cupriavidus sp. DB3, assembly GCF_020418465.1. Classification (NCBI taxonomy): domain Bacteria; kingdom Pseudomonadati; phylum Pseudomonadota; class Betaproteobacteria; order Burkholderiales; family Burkholderiaceae; genus Cupriavidus; species Cupriavidus sp. DB3. The sequence continues at coordinate 565,056 of NZ_JAIZPL010000005.1, forward strand.
GCGAAGCGGCTTCCGGGGAAGCCGCCGACGCCGAAGCCACCATCTGGCGCTTCTCCACCGGCCTGCACTGTCCTGAAAGCGACCTGCGCTATGCAGACCCGCAGCCGGCGCTGTTCTCGTTCAACTCGGCCTACGGCGCCTGCGAGGCCTGCCGCGGCTTCGGCCGCGTGATCGGCGTCGACCTCGGCCTGGTGATTCCCGACGGGCGCAAGACGCTGCGCGAGGGCGCGATCAAGCCGATGCAGACGCCGGCATGGAAGGAGTGCCAGGACGACCTGATGCGCTACGCCGCGCGCGCCGGCATTCCGCGCGACACGCCGTGGGCCGAACTGACACAGGCGCAGCGCGACTGGGTCATCGACGGCGATCCCGCCTGGAACGGCAAGTGGAACAGCCAGTGGTACGGCGTGCGCCGCTTCTTCGACTATCTGGAGTCGAAGGCCTACAAGATGCATATCCGCGTGCTGCTGTCGAAGTACCGCAGCTACACGCTGTGCGAGACCTGCGGCGGCGCACGCCTGAAGACCGAGGCGATGCTGTGGCGCCTGGGCTCGCGCGAGAACGCCGATGCCGTGCTCGATCCCGCCCGCCGCGTGATGCCGCGTGGCGTGGCCTGGCGGCGCGACCAGCTCGAGGCGCTGCCCGGCCTGACCGTGCACGACCTGATGCTGCTGCCGATCGAGCGCATCCGCCGCTTCTTCGACACGCTGACGCTGCCGAGCGCGCTGCTCGACGACGCGCTGAAGCTGCTGCTGACCGAAGTCCGCACGCGCCTGAAGTACCTGTGCGACGTCGGCATCGGCTACCTGACGCTGGACCGCCAGAGCCGCACGCTGTCCGGCGGCGAGGTGCAGCGGATCAACCTGACCACCGCGCTCGGCACCTCGCTGGTCAACACGCTGTTCGTGCTGGACGAGCCCAGCATCGGCCTGCATCCGCGCGACCTGAACCGGATCGTCGAGGCGATGCGGCGGCTGCGCGATGCCGGCAACACGCTGGTGGTTGTCGAGCACGATCCGTCGGTGATGCTGGCCGCCGACCGCCTGATCGACATGGGCCCGGGCCCCGGCGAGCGCGGCGGCGAGATCGTCTACGACGGCACGCCGGCCGAGATCCGCCACGCCGGCACGCTGACCGGCCAGTACCTGAGCGGCCAGCGCCGCGTCGCCGATGCGTCGGACTGGGTCCGCCGGCCGGTCGACGACACCACGCCGCGGCTGGTGCTCGAGGGCGCCAGCGAGCACAACCTGCAGGACGTCACCGTGTCGATCCCGCTGCAGCGCCTGGTCTGCGTGACCGGCGTGTCGGGCTCGGGCAAGTCGACGCTGATCCAGGACGTGCTGCACCCCGCGCTGGCCCGCCATTTCGGCCGCGCCACCGAAAGCCCCGGCGCGCATCGCGCACTGGTCGGCGCCGAGCAGATCGGCGATGCGGTGTTCGTCGACCAGTCGCCGATCGGCAAGACCGCGCGCTCCAATCCGGCCAGCTATGTCGGCGCCTTCGACGAGATCCGCAAGCTGTTCGCCAAGGCACCGCTGGCCAGGCAGCGCGGCTATACCGCCGGCACCTTCAGCTTCAACTCGGGCGACGGACGCTGCCCGACCTGCGGCGGCTCGGGCTTCGAGCACGTCGAGATGCAGTTCCTGTCGGACGTCTACCTGCGCTGCCCGGACTGCGACGGCACGCGCTATCGCGCCGAAATCCTCGAGGTCAGGATCGAGCGCGGCGGCCGCGCGCTGGGCATCGCCGACGTGCTGGAGCTGACCGTCAGCGAGGCGGTGGCGCTGTTCGCCGCCGACGCCGAGGTGCTGCGCGTGCTGCAGCCGATCGTCGACGTCGGCCTCGAATACGTGAAGCTGGGCCAGCCGGTGCCGACGCTGTCGGGCGGCGAGGCGCAGCGCCTGAAGCTGGCCGGCTTCCTGGCCGAGACCGCGCAGGCCGCGCGCAAGCGCGTCGCGCCGGACGCCAGCGAAGGGCGGCTCTTCATGTTCGACGAACCGACCACCGGCCTGCACTTCGACGACATCGCCAAGCTGATGCGCGCCTTCGGCAAGCTGCTGGACGGCGGCCATTCGCTGATCGTGATCGAGCACAACCTCGACGTGATCCGCGCCGCCGACTGGCTGATCGATCTCGGCCCGGAAGGCGGCGACGCCGGCGGGCAGCTGGTCTGCGCGGGCACGCCGGACGACGTCAAGCGGTGCGCGGCTTCGCATACCGGCGCGGCGCTGCTGCAGTACGAGAACCAGATCGGGCGCAGCGACGCGCAGGCCGAGCACGACGCGCTGCGGCTGCAGTCGGCGCACGGCTCGCCGGCCGCCCGCCGCGCGCGGCGCGCGCTGGCCGAAATCCAGGGCGAGAACGTGGTGCGCATCGTCAACGCGCACGAGCACAACCTGAAGTCGCTGAACGTCGATATCCCGCACAACAAGTTCAACGTGGTGACCGGCGTGTCGGGCTCGGGCAAGTCGACGCTGGCCTTCGACATCCTGTTCCACGAGGGCCAGCGGCGCTATCTCGAATCGCTGAACGCCTACGCGCGCTCGATCGTGCAGCCCGCGGGCCGGCCCGAGGTCGACGCGGTGTTCGGCATTCCGCCGACCGTGGCGATCGAGCAGCGCCTGTCGCGCGGCGGCCGCAAGAGCACGGTGGCGACCACCTCCGAAGTCTGGCACTTCCTGCGGCTGCTGTACGTGAAGCTCGGCTTGCAGCACTGCGTGCACGACGGCACGCCGGTCAGCGCGCAGAGCCCCGAATCGATCGTCGCGCAGCTGCTGCGGGAATACCGCGGCCAGCACGTCGGCCTGCTGGCGCCGCTGGTGGTCAACCGCAAGGGCGTCTATACCGATCTCGCCAAATGGGCCAAGGCGCGCGGCCATACGCACCTGCGCGTCGACGGTGCCTTCCTGCCGGTCGATCCGTGGCCGCGGCTGGACCGCTTCCGCGAACACACGATCGAGCTGCCGGTCGGCGACGTGGTGGTCTCTCCCGACAACGAGGCGGCGCTGCGCGCGCTGCTGGAGCAGGCGCTCGAGCACGGCAAGGGCGTGATGCATCTGCTGGCGCCGCTGGACGGCCTGCGCGAAGCGTTCGGCAACGGCCACAACGGCGATGGCGTCGGCCAGACCAAGGTCTTCTCGACCAAGCGCGCCTGCCCGCAATGCGGCACCAGCTATCCCGAGCTGGACCCGCGCATGTTCTCGTACAACAGCAAGCATGGCTGGTGCGAGAGCTGCGTCGGCACGGGCCTGGCGCTGACGGGCGAGCAGCGCGCCGCCTATGACGACAGCGTGATCGGCGGCGACGAACGCGGCCGCGAGCAGACGCTGCCGTCGGAGGAGCTCGAGCCCGAAGGCGTCGGCCATGCGGCCTGCCCCTCGTGCCACGGCACGCGGCTGAACGCGGCCGCGCGCGCGGTCAGCTTCGCCGGCCGCTCGATCGTCGACATCGCGCAGTGGACCGTGTCGCAGACCCGCGCGTGGATCGAGCAGCTGACGCTGGGCGGCCGCGACGCCGAGATCGCGCGCGACGTGGTCAGCGAGATCCGCAGCCGGCTCGAATTCCTCGAGGAGGTTGGCCTGGGCTACCTGAGCCTGGACCGCGCCGCGCCCAGCCTGTCGGGCGGCGAGGCGCAGCGGATCCGGCTGGCGGCGCAGCTCGGCAGCAATCTGCAGGGCGTCTGCTATGTGCTGGACGAACCGACCATCGGCCTGCATCCGCGCGACAACCGCATCCTGCTCGACGCGCTGCGCAAGCTCGGCGACAAGGGCAACACGCTGGTGGTGGTCGAGCACGACGAGGACACCATCCGCCGCGCCGACCACATCATCGACATCGGCCCCGGCGCCGGCAAGCGCGGCGGCCATGTGGTCGCGCAGGGCGGCGTCGCCGATCTGGCGGCGCAGCCGTCGTCGCTGACCGGGCAGTTCCTGGCCCGGCCGATCGTCCATCCGCTGCAGGCGCGCCGGCCCGTGTCGGCGGCGGCAACGCGAGGCAAGGCGGGCACTGCGGACACGGCGGTGCCCGAACGCTGGCTGACCGTGCACGGCGCCACGCTGCACAACCTGCGCAACGTCACCGCCAGCCTGCCGCTGTCGCGGCTGGTCGCGATCACCGGCGTCAGCGGCTCCGGCAAGTCCACGCTGGCGCGCGATGTGCTGATGACCAATCTGCTCGATGCGGTCGGCCGCTCGGTGCTGTCGTCGCCGGCCACGCGCCGCGCGCGCAAGTCGGCGCAGGCAAGCGAGACCGCGGCGGGCACCGCGGGCGCCAGCAAGGGCGTGAGGAAGCTCGACGTCCAGCATGTCTGGCAGGGCTGCGAGTCGGTGACCGGCTGGGAGGCGATCGACCGCGTGCTCGAGGTCGACCAGACCCCGATCGGCAAGACGCCGCGCTCGTGCCCGGCCACCTACATCGGCGTCTGGGACGCGATCCGGCGGCTCTTCGCCGATACGCTGGAGGCGCGCGCGCGGGGCTATACCGCGTCGCGCTTCTCGTTCAACACCGGCGACGGCCGCTGCCCGGCCTGCGAGGGCCAGGGCGTGCGCACCATCGGCATGAGTTTCCTGCCGGACGTCAAGGTGCTGTGCGACGTCTGCCACGGCCAGCGCTTCAACGCGGAGACGCTGGCGGTGTCCTGGCGGGGCCGCAATATCGGCGAGGTGCTGACGATGGAGATCGACGAGGCGGTGGAGTTCTTTGCCGCGCAGTCGAACATCGCGCATCCGCTGCAGCTGCTCAAGGACGTGGGGCTCGGCTACCTGACGCTGGGCCAGCCGTCGCCGACGCTGTCGGGCGGCGAGGCACAGCGGATCAAGCTGGTCACCGAACTGGCCAAGGTGCGCGACGACATCACGCGCCGCGGCCAGAAGCCGCCGCATACGCTGTACGTGCTGGACGAGCCGACCGTGGGCCTGCATATGGCGGACGTCGCCAAGCTGATCCGCGTGCTGCACCGGCTGGTCGACGGCGGCCACAGCGTGGTGGTGATCGAGCACGACCTCGACGTGATCGCCGAAGCCGACTGGGTCATCGACCTCGGTCCGGAAGGCGGCGACGGCGGCGGCACCATCGTCGCGGCGGCACCGCCCGACGTGCTGGCGCGCACGCCGGGCAGCCATACCGGGGCGGCGCTGGTGCCGGTGCTGGCGCGCACCGCGGCGGTCGCGGCCAACGAGGTCGGGCCGAGGGTGGTGCGCGGGGCAGTGGCATAGCCCCGCTCGATCCCCAGACAGCAGAAGAAGCAGAAGAGGCCGCGCGAGCGGCCTCTTCCGCCATGGGCTCTGGCGAAGCACCACCAGCGCGCACATCCTTCCCGCGAAGCCGGGGAATCCCAACGTCTTTCCAACGTCGCTGGATCCCCGCGTCCGCGGAGACGGCTGCGTTCTCGCTTACGCCCCCAACGCTCCCGCATCCGGCACCACCAGCGCCACCAGGTCGTTCAGTTCCGTCAGGGCGGTGCGATGCACGACCGCGGCGGGTACCACCTCGCCGTTGACGGGATCGGGCAGATCGCGCGTCGCGCAGGCGGCCGCGACTACCGTGGTGGTGAAGCCCAGATCGAGCGCGGCGCGCGCCGTTGCGCTGACGCACATATGGGTCATGAAGCCCGCCACCACCAGCTGCTTGCGGCCGGTCCTGGCCAGTGCGTCGGCCAGGCCCGTGCCGGCGAACGCGTTCGGCAGGGATTTGGCGATCACCGCCTCGCCCTGCGCAGGCGCCAGTTCGGCAATCAGCTCGACATAGGGGCCCTGCGGATCGAAGATCGCGCCGCCGGGCTTGCCGTGATGCTGGATGTGCACCACCGGTGCGCCGGCCTTGCGGGCGGCGGCCAGCAGGCGCTGGCACTCGGCGACGGCCTCGGCCATGCCGGACAGCGGCAGGCTGCCGTCGACATACTCGCGCTGGTGGTCGATCAGCACCAGGCTGGCTTGCTGCCAGTCGGCCGGCTGGCGGGTCGCGCCGGCGAAATCCATCAGGGTCTTGGCTTGCGGCATGGAGTCTCTTCCTCGTCGAATGCACGACATCGTGCGGTGCCGCCATGATAGGGTTCGGCTTGCCGATTCACCATGCCAAATTCCGACGAGGCACTGTGCAAAAACGAACAGCCGGGACCACCCATTGGGACGATCTGCTGACGCTGGCCGTGCTGGCCCGTTCGGGCAGCTACGCCGCCTGCGCGCGCGAGCTCGGACTGACGCACGCCACCGTGATTCGCCGGCTGCGGCGGCTGGAGACGGCGCTGGGCGCATCGGTGGCCGAATCGATGCAGGGCCGGATCGAACTGTCGCCAGCCGGGCGCATCGCGCTGGCCGCCGCCGAGCAGATGGAGCGGCATGCCGCGCGCATCGGCCGCGAACTCGAAGCGCGCCGCGCCAGTCCCGGCAGCGTTTCGGGCACCGTCAAGCTGACCGCCACCGAGGGCGTGGCGACGCTGTTCATCGCGGAGCGGCTGCCGGCGCTGCGCGAGCGTCATCCCGGGCTGACGGTGGAACTGATCGTCGAGGCGCGCCGCGCCAGCCTGGCACGCCGCGAGGCGCATCTGGCCATCCGGCTCAATCGCCCGGTCGAGGAGCAGGTGGTGGCGCGCCGCATCGGCACGATCCACTACGGCGTCTACGGCAACGCGGCCATGCGCCGCCGCTACGCCGACGAGGGCCTGACCGCGCTGCCGTTCTGCCAGCTCGCGCTGTCGCTCGCCCCGGGCGTGGCGCTGCCCGAGATTCGCTGGGTCGACCGGCAGATCGCGCGCGACGCCATCGTGCTGTCGAGCAACAGCGTCGACACGCTGCTGATGGCCGCCGCGGCCGGCACCGGGGCCGCGCTGCTGCCGCACTTTGCCGCGCGGACGCAGCCATCGCTGCATCTGCTGCAGGACTGCCCCGACGTAAGGCGCGACGTCTGGCTGGCCTATCCGTCCGAATACCGGCGCCAGCCGCGCTTTCGCGCCGTCGCCGACTGGCTCGCCGAGTGCTTCGCGGAGATGCCATAGGGGGCCATTGGGGGGCCATTGGGGGGGGCCATTGGCGGGTCATTGGGGGCCCATGGGGCCATGGGGGCCATGGGGCCACAGGCAGCCATACGGGGCCATAGGGAGCCATAGGTCAGCCCCAGCACGCCAGCCGCTACGGTGTCTGCCGCTGCACCGGCGCCCCGATGCCGGCGTCCGTCACGGGCGCGATCACCAGATAGCGCCGCGCCTCCTGGCGCTCGCCGCCGCCGGCGACCACCTGCCGGATCGGTCCGACCGTATTGACGATCGCCGATCCCGCCGGATTCGCCATGAAGCGCGCCAGCGGCTCGATGCGGCCGCCGCCGTCGGCCCGCTCCGCCAGGCCCAGCACATAGGCCTGCTTCGGCTGCAGTCCGGTGACCGAGGCCTGCAGCACCTGCACCAGCCCCTGATCGAACAGCGCGACGCTGGTCGGCGCCTGCTGGGAAGGTGGTTGTTGCGCAAGCGGCTGTCCGCCGGCAGCGACCGGCACCAGCGACAGTTGCGTGGCCCGGGCGATCGTTCCCGCAGGCTGCAGGTTCTGCCGCCCATCTCCCTGCCTGACCGCGTCCGGCACGTAGACCACCGCCTGCGGCGCCTGACCGACGGGGATCGTCGCGACCACGCGCTGGCTCAGCGTGTCGATCGCCGCCAGCGCGTCCTCGTTCTCCAGCCCGACATAGATGCGGCTGCCGTCGCCCGACGGCCACAGGCCGTGCGGCAGCTTGCCGACCGGAATGGTGGCGACCGGCGCGAAGTCGTCGGTGCGGAACACCTTGACCTCGTTGGTCCCGCCCACCGTCACGTAGGCGAACTGGCCGTTGCGGTTGCGGACGAAATTGACGTGGTTGGTGATCGGCCCGGTATCGATGGTGCGGATTGGTGCGAACGGCGGACGCGCATCGAACACCTGCACCTTGCCGATGTCCTTCAGCGTGAACCAGACCTGCTTGCCGTCGGGCGTCGCCGCGATGTTCGGGCAGAAGGCGCTGGCCTGCTCGATGGTGGCGATCACCTTGTGCTCGGCCACCGAGACCACGCTGGTGCGCGGCTGGAACGACGAGCAGACATAGCCGTACTTGCCGTCCGGCGAGAAGATCTGCATGCCGGGACCCGCAGGCACCGTGATGCGCGTCTTCTCCCGATAGGTGGCCGCGTCGATCACGGCGACATAGTCCTCGCCGCGCACGGTGACCCAGACCTCCTTGCCGTCCGGCGTGTAGAACGCCTCGTGCGGCGAGCGGCCGAGATACGTCACGTGCCTGACCGCATTGGTCTGCGTGTCGATGAAGGACACCGAGTTCGAGCCGATCGACACCACCGCCAGCGTGCGGCCGTCCGGCGAGAAGCCGAGGCCATGCACAAGCAGTTGCCCCTTGTACAAGGGGCTGAAGTTCGCCGGCGTCGGCTCGCCCAGCCGGATCATGCCGAGCACCTCGTTGGAGGCGGGGTCGGTGACGGACACCGTGTTGGAGAACTGCTCCGCGGCATAGATGCGGTCGCGATGGCTGATGGGCCGATCCGGATCGGTGGCGGCGCGGGGCGGCTGCCCGGCCTGCGTGGCGGCCGGCAAGGCCAGCGCCAGGGCCGCGATGGCGGCGACGACGGCGGCGGTCGGGGTGGGCTTCATCGTGGCTCCTTGTGCGAATGGTGGACGGTGCGGTGGCGGTGGCCGCCCCCGGCGACGGCGGGGGGATCGGATGACATGTCAGCCGAGCTAGTGGCCGGCGTTGTGGCCGGCGTTGTGGCCGGCGCAGTGGCTGCCGTAGTGGTCGACGTAATCGCCGACGTATCGGCCGACGTATCGGCAGCTGGCGGCGCCAACCCGATCGCCAGATACATCGCCGCGATCTCCTGCTGCTGCGTGGCGATGATTTCCTGCGCCAGCCGGCGCAGCTGCGGATTGCGCCCGTGCCGCAGCTGAGCCATCGCCATCTCGATCGCGCCGCGGTGGTGCGGCACCATCATGTGGACGAAGTCGCGGTCGACGTTGCCGCTCGGCGTGATCGCCATCTCGTTCATCATCCGCTCCATCGCACGGTCGTTCTCGGCGAGGAAGGCGGCGTGGTTGGCGGCTTCGGTGGAGGCCGCACCCGTGGCCGCCGAGGGCTCGGCCGCGGCTGCCGGCGCAACGAATATCGCCAGCGCCCCGACCAGGGTCACGGACATGGCCACGGGTATGACCAACGGCATGGCAAACGGCATGGCCGACGCCACCCGCGCGGCGCCGCGGTCGCGGCCGCGCCATCGAAAACAGACTGGCATGCTGCACTCCTCGAGGTCCGTACCCACAGGTGAACAGCGCTCCCGCCCCGCTTATTCCCGCCGAGCGGCAAAAAAATCCGGACGGTGGCCGGCATTGGCCGGAATAAAATCGCCCCGATGGTGTTCACGCTGCAAGGGCACAGCGCCGGCGGACAAACCCGGCGCGGCCCGCCGACCGACAAAGGAACAGCGATGGGGGTTCGTGAAGAACTGATCGACCACGTGCCGCGGCTGCGCCGCTATGCGCGCGCGCTGGTCCACAACCGCGAGCTGGCCGACGATCTGGTGCAGGACACGCTCGAGCGCGCGCTGCGCCATGCGCGGCAATACCACGACGGCACCGATCTGCGGGCCTGGCTATTCACGATCATGCATAACGCCTTCGTCAACCAGATGCGCGGCGCCGGCATGCGCGCGACGCATGTGCCGATGGACGACGACACGCTGTCCGACGGCCTGTCCGGCGCCGACTGGCACAGCACGGCGGCCAATCCGGCGGGCTCGCTGGAAGTGCGCGACCTCGATTACGCGCTGCAGCGGCTGCCGGCCGAACAGCGCGAGGTGGTGCTGCTGATCGGCCTCGAATCGATGAGCTATGCCGAGGTCGCGCTGGCGCTCGGCATCCCGGTCGGCACCGTGATGTCCCGGCTGTCGCGCGGGCGCGAGCGCCTGCGCAGCCTGATGGCCGGTGTCAAACCCGAAGCCCGACTGAGGGTGGTGCGATGAGCAACGAAGCATTCGCGATCAGCGAGGAAGAGATCCACGCCTACGTCGACGGCATGCTGCCCGACGCGCGGCGCGCCGAAATCGAGCAGCGGCTCGAGCACGACCCCCAGCTCGCCCAGAGGATCAGCCAGTACTACGCGCTGAACCACATGCTGCACGCGCGCTACGACCGCGTGCTGAACGAACCGCTGCCGTCGCGGCTGCGCGACCCCGGCCGGCGCGGCGCATGGCTGCGCCGGCTGGACTGGAAGCTGCTGGGCGGCATGGCCGCGGCGCTGGTGGTGGGCATCGGCATCGGCGCCAATGCCGATGCGTGGCGCCGCGCGGTGCCGTCCTTCGGCGGCGAGCTGGCCCGGCGCGCGCCGACGGGGCTCGATACCGGCGAATCGTTCGCGCGCCAATCGGCGATCGCCCACGTGATCTATGCCCCCGAGGTACGCCGGCCGGTGGAGGTCGGCGCGGACCGCGAGCAGGAGCTGGTCAAATGGGTATCGAACCGGCTGGGGGCCGATGTCCGCCCGCCGATCCTGACGCGCACCGGCTTCTCGCTGATGGGCGGACGCCTGCTGCCGAGCAACCACGGCCCGGTCGCGCAGTTCATGTACCACGACGCCAACGGCGAGCGCATCACGCTGTGCATCTCGCACCGCGACCTCGCCGCCGACGTGACCGCGTTCCGGCTGTATCAGGACGGTCCGGTCAATGTCTTCTACTGGATCGACGGCAAGTTCGGCTACGCGGTGTCGGGCGGCATCGACCGCCAGCGGCTGCTCGAGCTGGCGCACGACGTGCACGCGCAGGTCGCCGCGCAGTAGCGCCGCCGGGCGGCGGTGGGCGATGGCGGCGCGGCCTCAGAACGTCTTCGTCAGCGAGGCCCAGGCCGTGCCGCGGCCCATGTAGCGTCCGCTGGCGTTGGTGTAGACGGTGCGGTCCGCGTTGGTGTCGACATAGGCCACGGCCAGCGCGAAGCCGTTGCCCAGGTCCCTGGTCAGGCCGAGCTTCCAGTCGACATACGAGGCGTCAGCCACCTGCACCTTCTGGTAGCCGATGTGCGTGTTCAGCGTCAGGCCCCAGACCTGCAGCGGCACGTTGGCCGACAGGTCCGCATACCAGCTGTGCCGGCTGTCGGCGAGGCCGAACAGGTTGGTCGGCGCATACGAGACCTTGAGGGACACCGGACCGTAGCCGACGCCGGCATAGGCTTCGGTGGTATGGGGACGGGTGAAGCCGCCCGGGTAATCGCCGGGGTAGTAGTACTGCAGCACGCCGACGTCGTAGCTCCATTTGCCCTCGGTGCCGAAGGTGTTCCTGAAGCCCGCGTAGAAGTCCATCTCGATCGGCGCCGACACCTGGTCGTTGCTGTCGCCCAGCCAGCTGATGCTCGAGTTCCAGTTGCCCAGATAGAAGCCGCTGGCATGGCTGTAGTCGAAGCCGCCCTGGATCGCGGGCCGGCGATCGGTCTGCGTGATGCCGCGATAGCGGTAGTCGGTGGCCAGCGACAGATTGGCCGTCAACGTGTGCGGCGCGGTCTGCGCGGCCGCCGGCATCGCGGACAGCAGCGTGAAGGAGAGCAGAGAAGCGGCGGGCAGGGAAGCGGCGAGCAGCGCCGCGGCGGGATGGCGCGGTAGCGTGATTCGGATCATGAGAATCGTGGCGAAGTAGAAGGTACAGTCCCGTTGGGGACCTTCGCCAAGATAGGCATCGGCGCGTAAAAACGGTGTCAAGAGTGCGAGGCGCGGCATGCGAACCGCGTAAAGGCGCACGCCGGCCGTTCATGCCCCGGGTCGCTCACCCCGCGAAGCGATAGCCGATGCCGGTCTCGGTCAGCAGGTGCACGGGCTGCGCGGGATCGCGCTCGAGCTTGTGCCGCAGATGACCCATGTAGACGCGCAGATACTGGCTGCTCTCCGACTGCGACGGCCCCCATACCTCGCGCAGCAGTTCGCGATGGGTCATCACCTTGCCCCGGTGGGCGATCAGCACCGACAGCAGGCGATACTCGATCGGCGTCAGATGTACGGGCTGCCCCGCGCGCGTGATCACGCGACTGGCGAGGTCCACCTGCACGTCGCCGAAGGCGATCAGGTGGGTGCCCTGCGGATTGGTCCTGGCGTGCCGGCGCAGCAGCACGCGCACGCGCGCCACCATCTCGCCCACGCCGAAGGGCTTGGTCAGATAGTCGTCGGCGCCGCCGTCGAGCGCGACGATCTTGTCGGCTTCGCCGCTGCGCGCGGACAGCACCAGGATCGGCACCTGGGTCCAGCTGCGCATCTCGCGGATCAGCTGGACCCCATCGCCGTCGGGCAGGCCGAGATCGAGGATCACCAGATCGGGCTGACGCGTGCCGGCGTCGATCAGCCCCCGTTTCAGCGTCTCGGCCTCATGCACGGTGCAGCCCTCGGCCTCGAGCGTCGCGCGTACGAAGCGGCGGATATGCGGCTCGTCTTCGACCAGCAACACCGTGGGAGAGAATTCGAATGGCATGACGGTAGTGGTTTCCTTGGGATCGACGTGGTGCGGACGTGGTGCGGACGTGGTGCGGACGTGGTGCGGACGTAGCGAGGACGTGGTGCGGACGTGGGCCGAATGTGTTGCGGATGGCGGTGCGCGGATTCGAACGAACAGTCCGCCGGTTCAAGCGGGTGGCATGTCGGACTCGGCCTCCACCGCCGGCGGGTTGCCGCGCGGCAACGCGACCACGAAGCGGGCGCCGGGCCCGTGCACGGCCCGGCGCGCCGCGGACCGCGCCGGTTCGACCCAGATCCGTCCCCCGTGGGCCTGCACGATCGCCTCGCAGACGGCGAGCCCGAGGCCGACACCGACCGTGGCCGACTCGCGCTGCCCGCGCGTGAACTTCTCGAAGATCTGCCGCTCGCTGCCGGCCGGCACGCCGGGACCCTCGTCCTCCACGGCGATGCGGATCTCGCCCTCCCCTCCCACGCTGCCCTTGCCGTCTTCGCTGTCCTCCCCGTCCTCGCGGCCCTCGCTGGCCTTGCCGTCCTCGCCAGCCTCGACGGCCTCGGCAGACACGCGAATCGTCGTTCCCGCCGGCGTGTATTTGCCCGCATTCTCCAGCAGATTGCACAGCACGCGCTCGATCAGCACCGCGTCGCACTCGACCAGCGGCACGCGCGACAGGTCGGCCACCTCGACGCGGTGCCGCGACAACGACTCGCGCATCGCGGCCAGGCTCGAGCCGACCAGCTCTTCGACCGACTGCCACGCCCGCTTCATCCGCACGTCGCGGCTTTGCAGCCGCGCCATGTCGAGCAGGTTGACCACCATCGTGCGCATCCGCTGCGCCTGCTCGAGCATCGCGTCGACGGTATCGGCCACCGAAGGCGCCAGCGGCGGGTCGGCACGCCGCAGGGTCTCGGCCATGCCGATCAGGCCGGTCAGCGGCGTGCGCAGATCGTGCGATACGGCGGCCAGCAGCGAACTGCGCAACCGCTCCGACTCCATCGACAGCAGCACCTGTTGCGCGACCTCGACATAGTGCAGCCGCTCGATGGCGATCGCGATCAGCGTGCAGAAGCCATCCACCTGGCGCCGCAGCGCAGGCTGCGCGAACGCGCGCCACGCGGCCGGCTCCACCGCCAGCACGCCGCGCGTCCGCATCGGCGCCTTCAGCGGCAGATAGAGCACGGTGCTGCCGGGCAGCGTGTGCGTGCCCGTGCCGGCGGGCTGGCCGTGGTCAAACACCCATTGCGCCAGCACGCGGTCGATCGAATCGGTGCGCGCGGCGGTGTCCTGCTGCTCGGCGTCCATCACCGGCGGCAGCAGCTTGCCGTCGGGGGACGTCAGGAAGAACGCCGAATTGGCATCGAACGCCGCCCGCAGGAAGCGGCTGCCGATCGGCACGATCTGCTCCAGCGTCAGCGCCGACGACAGTTCGCGCGCGAGCTCGTACAGCGTGCGCGCATCGGTCTCGCGCCGCACCGCGACCTGCGCCTGCTCGCGCAGCCCCGCGGTCAGCTGGCCGATCACCAGGCCCACCGACAACAGAACCACGAAGGTCAGCAGGTACTGCACGTCGGTGACGGCGAACGACAGCCGCGGCGGCACGAAGAAGAAATCGAACGCGGCCACCGACAGCACCGAGGCCAATGCCGCCGGCCCGCGGCCGTGCCGCAGCGCGACGCCCATCACGGCAGCGAGGAACAGCATCGCGATATTGACCACGTCGAACCACGGCGTGGCCAGCGCCGACAGCGCCGAGGCGCCGGCGCACCAGACCACGGCCCACAGGTAGTCGCCCCGCCCCGCGCCTGCGGTGCCGGCGTCGGGCTGCCCCTCGGCGGCGTCGTGGCCCGGCCGCGGATCGGTGCGCGCGGGGTTGCGAGCGGGGTTGTGAATGGTATCGGCGGCCACGCGGATGATGTCGATCTCGGGACAGCCCCTCGCCAGCGCGTCGGCAAAGCTGCGCCTGCCGAACCAGGCCGCCGGCGCGCCGACCAGCGGCGACAGGCCCAGCGCCAACAGCGAACGCGCGCGATCGGCGAGCGACGCGCCGCCGCGCCGCCAATCGCCCGGCGCGCGCCCGATCACCACCTTGGTCAGGTTGTGGCGCCGCACATAGCCGGCGACCGCCTGCACCATGTCCGCGCCGGCCAGCGTCTCGGTGCGTGCGCCGAGCTGCTCGGCCATCCGCATCGCATCCTCGAGCCGGGCCCTGGCGCGCTCAGAAGGCGGCGCCAGCCGCGGCGTGGCGACCGTCACCACATGCCAGTCGCAATCGAGCTGGCCCGCCAGGCGGCGCGCGCTCCTGACGACCTGCTCGGCATCGTCGCCGCTGCCGATGCAGGCGAGCACCGCCTCGCGCGTGCGCCATACCGGCTGCACCGGTTCGGACTGCCGCCACGCACGCACGTCGTCATCGACACGCTCGGCGGTGCGGCGCAGCGCCAGCTCGCGCAACGCGATCAGGTTGCCCTTGCGGAAGAAATGGCGCGCGGCATGGCGCGCCTGCTCGGGCAGGTAGACCCTGCCCTCCTTCAGCCGGCGCAGCAGCTCGTCGGCCGGCAGGTCCACCAGCACGACCTCGTCGGCGCCGTCGAACACCGCGTCGGGCACCGTTTCCCGGACGCGGATGCCGGTGATGCCGCCCACCGCCTCGTTCAGGCTGTCCAGGTGCTGGACGTTGACGGTGGTCCAGACATCGATGCCGGCCGCGCGCAGCTCCTGGATGTCCTGCCAGCGCTTCGGGTGGCGGCTGCCCGGCGCATTCGAATGCGCGAGCTCGTCCACCAGGATCAGCGCGGGTTGGCGCGCCAGCGCGCCGTCGAGATCGAATTCGTGCAGCACGCGGCCGCGATAGGGCACCTCGCGCATCGGCAGCCGCTCCATGCCGGCCAGCAGCGCCTCGGTCTCGGCGCGGCCGTGGGTCTCGACCACGCCGATCGCCACATCGGCGCCCTCTGCCATCGCCGCCCTCGCCGCGGTCAGCATCGCGAAGGTCTTGCCCACGCCGGCCGAGGCGCCGAAATACACGCGCAACTTGCCGCGCGCGGCCCGCTCGCCCTCCTGCTGGACCATCTGCAGCAGGGCATCGGGATCGGCGCGCGCACCGGCATCGCGCAATTCGGCTTCGGTCATCGGCAATGCAACCGGGCTGGACTATGGCAGAACAATGGCAGAACAAGGGAGGGCAAGGCGAAGGCCATTCTGCCACGGCCCGCGCGGCACTACTTCGGGCCGAGCGCGTCGAGCGCCAGGTTCAGCCGCAGCACGTTGACGCCGGCAGCGCCCAGCACCGCCAGGGCAGGCCGGTCGGTGTGGGCAGCGATCAGCTGGCGTACCTGCTCCAGCGGCAGGCCGCGGGCGCGGGCAACCCGCGCCGCCTGATACTCGGCCGCTGCCGGGCTGATATGCGGATCGAGGCCGCTGCCCGAGGCGGTGACGAGGTCCACCGGCACCGGGGCCGTGTTGCCGGGGTCGGCCGTGCGCAGCGCCTCGATGCGCGCGCGCGCCGCATCCGCCAGCGCGGGATTGCTCGGGCCGAGGTTCGAGCCGCCCGAGGCCGCCGCGTTGTAGGGCATCGGCGCCGTGGCGGACAGCCGGCCCCAGAAATAGCGCGGCTCGGAGAACGGCTGCCCGATCAGCGCCGAGCCGATCGTCGTGCCGTCCCTGACGATCAGCGAGCCGGCCGCCTGATGGGGAAACAGGCCCTGGGCGAGGCCGGTGACGACGGCGGGATACAGCAGCCCGGTCAGCACCGACAGCGCGGCGAAGACGGTCAGCAGCGGGCGCAACAGGCCCGCCTGCGGTGCGGGGACGGACGCGGGCTGCAGCGATGCGTTGGTGTTCATCATGGATCGATGTCCTTGTGTGGTTCGGTGATCCGGTGGTCCGGTGATCCGGTGGTCCGGTGACTCGGTAACTGCGCGGCCCGGCGCTCAGGCCCAGCCCAGCAAGGTCAGCAGCATGTCGATCAGCTTGATGCCCACGAACGGCACCAGGATGCCGCCGAGCCCGTAGACCAGCAGGTTCCGCCGCAGCAGCGCCGCGGCGCCCAGCGGCCGGTAGGCGACCCCCTTCAACGCCAGCGGAATCAGCACGACGATGATCAGCGCGTTGAAGATCACCGCGGACAGGATCGCCGACGCCGGCGTGGACAGCCCCATCACGTTCAGCAATGCCAGCTGCGGATAGGTCGTGGCGAAGGCCGCCGGAATGATCGCGAAGTACTTGGCGATATCGTTGGCCACGCTGAAGGTGGTCAGCGAGCCGCGCGTCATCAGCATCTGCTTGCCGATCTCGACGATCTCGATCAGCTTGGTCGGGTTGCTGTCGAGGTCGACCATGTTGCCGGCCTCCTTGGCCGCCTGCGTGCCGGTGTTCATCGCCACCGCCACGTCGGCCTGGGCCAGCGCCGGCGCGTCGTTGGTGCCGTCGCCGGTCATCGCCACCAGCCGCCCTTCGGCCTGGTACTGGCGGATCAGCTTGAGCTTGGCCTCGGGCGTGGCCTCGGCCAGGTAGTCGTCGACGCCCGCCTCGGCGGCGATCGAGGCCGCGGTCAGCCGGTTGTCGCCGGTGATCATCACGGTCCTGATGCCCATCCGGCGCAGCTCGCCGAAGCGCTCGCGGATGCCGGTCTTGACGATGTCCTTGAGCTCGATCACGCCCAGCACGCGGATGTCGCTGCCCTGCTCGCCGCCTTGCTGGATACCCTGCTCGTCGGCCACCACCAGCGGCGTGCCGCCGGCGCGGGCGACTTCCTCGACCGCCTGCGCCACCGCATCGGGAAACTTGCCGGCGCGCTCGGCGACGTAGCGGCGCACCGCGTCGGCCGCGCCCTTGCGCACGTGCCGCACGTGCCCTCGTTCGCCGTCCTCGTGAACGTCGACGCCGCTCATCCGCGTCTGCGCGGTGAAGGGCACGAACTGGGCATGGCGCGGCGCCACCTCGGGGGTGCGCGGATCCGCCTGCTGGCGGGCCAGCGCGACGATGCTGCGCCCTTCCGGCGTGTCGTCCGCCAGCGAGGACAGCCACGCGGCTTCGGCCAGGCGCGACGGCGCCACGCCGGGCGCGGCGATGAAGCGCGAGGCCTGGCGGTTGCCGTGCGTGATGGTGCCGGTCTTGTCGAGCAGCAGCACGTCGACGTCGCCGGCCGCTTCGACCGCGCGGCCCGAGGTGGCGATCACGTTGGCCGCCATCATGCGGCTCATGCCGGCCACGCCGATCGCGGACAGCAGGCCGCCGATGGTGGTCGGAATCAGGCAGACCAGCAGCGCCACCAGCACCGTGACGGTCACCGGCACGCCGGCCTTGGCGACCAGCACGCTGTAGACAGAGAACGGCTGCAGCGTCGCGGTGGCCAGCAGCAGCACGATGGTCAGGCCTACCAGCAGGATGGTCAGCGCCAGCTCGTTCGGCGTCTTCTGGCGCTTCGCGCCCTCGACCATCGCGATCATCCGGTCGATGAAGCTCTGGCCCGGGTTGGCGGTGATGCGCACCACGAGCCAGTCGGACAGCACGCGCGTGCCGCCGGTCACCGACGAGAAGTCGCCGCCCGATTCGCGGATCACCGGCGCCGATTCGCCGGTGATCGCGCTTTCGTCGACCGAGGCGACCCCTTCGATCACCTCGCCGTCGCCGGGAATCATGTCGCCCGCCTCGACCAGCACCACATCGCCGCGGCGCAGCGCCGTGGCGGCGCGCGGCTCGGTCGGGCCGCCGCGCCGGCCGTCCTTCAGCACGCGCGCCGTCACCGTGGTGCGCAGCCCGCGCAGCGCCGCCGCCTGCTGCTTGCTGCGCCCTTCGGCGAGCGCCTCGGCAAAGTTGGCGAACAGCACCGTGAACCACAGCCAGACCGACACGGCCAGGATGAAGCCGGCGCTCTCGCCGCCGGCGGAGGTTTCGGGCGCGAAGGCCGCGCGCAGGAACAGGATCGTGGTCAGGATGCTGCCGGCATAGACCACGAACATCACCGGATTGCGCAGCTGCTGGCGCGGCGACAACTTGCGCCAGGCCGCCACCAGCGCCGGCTTGAGCAGCTGCGGCGCGAACATGCCGCGCGCCGGGGCGCGATCGGAAAGCGCGGGTTGGCGATCGGTCACGGGCGTGCCGGCCGACACTTCGCCCGGATTGCCGCCGATCTCGGCCGCATTGGCCGTGGATTCTTGTTGCATGGGATCTCCGCAGTGCGCTAGAGAGGAGGGAGGAACGCCGACGCGGTCGGAACACGCGCGGCGTCCGATGTCATCAGGGGAACGCCCGGCTCATCGAACTGGCTCATCGAACTGCCTCATCGAACCGGCTCATCGAACCGAACCGGCTCATCGAACGGCGGCGCCCTGCAGCTGCTCGGCCACGGGACCGAGCGCGAGCGCGGGCACATAGGTCAGCGCACCGACCAGAAGCACGGTGCCCACCAGCAGCACCACGAACAGCGGCCCGTGCGTGGGCATGGTGCCGCCGCTGGCCGGCACGCGCTTCTTCGCGGCGAGGGCGCCGGCCATCGCGAGGACCGGGATGATGACCCAGAAGCGGCCGAACCACATCGCGGCGGCCAGCAGCGTGTTGTAGAAGGGCGTGTTGGCCGACAGGCCGGCGAAGGCACTGCCGTTGTTGTTCGCGGCCGAGGACAGCGCGTACAGGATCTCGGAGAAGCCGTGCGTGCCGGGATTGAGCACGCCGGCGCGGCCGGCCTCCATCGACACCGCCGCCGCCGTGCCCAGCAGCACCAGCAACGGCGTGACGAGGATCACCACGGCGGCCATCTTCATCTCGTAGGCCTCGATCTTCTTGCCGAGATATTCGGGCGTGCGGCCGATCATCAGGCCGGCGATGAACACGGCCAGCACCGCATACACCAGCATGCCGTACAGGCCCGAGCCGACCCCGCCGAACACGACCTCGCCGAGCTGCATCAGCAGCATCGGCACCAGTCCGCCGAGGGCCGTGAAGGAGTCGTGCATCGCATTGACCGCGCCGCACGACGCCGCGGTCGTGACCGTGGCGAACAGCGCCGATGCGGCCAGGCCGAAGCGCGTTTCCTTGCCTTCCATGTTGCCGCCGTCCTGCCAGGCCGACGCGAGGCTGTCCACCGGCAATCCCGCCAGCGCGGGGTTGGGCTGCTGCTCGGCCAGCGCGGCCACGCAGGCCATCGCGACGAAGATCGCGGCCATCGACGCCAGCACCGCGATGCCCTGGCGGCGATCACCGACCATCTCGCCGAAGGTGAAGCACAGCGCGGCGGGAATCAGGAAGATCGCCAGCATCTCGATCAGGTTCGCCAGCGCGGTCGGGT
Source organism: Cupriavidus sp. DB3 (assembly GCF_020418465.1). Taxonomy (NCBI): domain Bacteria; kingdom Pseudomonadati; phylum Pseudomonadota; class Betaproteobacteria; order Burkholderiales; family Burkholderiaceae; genus Cupriavidus; species Cupriavidus sp. DB3. The sequence continues at coordinate 584,789 of NZ_JAIZPL010000005.1, forward strand.
TCTCGAAGGGATGCGCCGAGTTGGCGTTGAAGAAGCCGCCGCCGTTGGTGCCCAGCATCTTGATCGCCTCCTGCGACGCGACCGGACCCATCGCCAGCGTCTGCCGGTCCGTGCGGACCGGCTCCGCGACGGGCCTGCCCTCGGCGTCCAGTACCGGCTGCCCGGCGGCATCGGTCTTCGGCATGGTGTACTCGACCGCGGACACCATCGACACCGGCTTGTAGGCGTCGAAGTTCTGGATCACGCCCTGGCTGACCAGGGCCAGCGCGATGACGGTCGCGATGGGCATCAGCACATAGAGCGTGGTGCGGGTCATGTCGACCCAGAAGTTGCCGATGGTCGCCGCGCTCTGGCGCGCGAAGCCGCGGATCAGCGCGAATACCACCGCGATACCGGTCGCCGCCGACACGAAGTTCTGCACGGTCAGGCCCAGCATCTGCGTCAGATAGGCCATCGTCGATTCGCCGGCATAGCCCTGCCAGTTGGTGTTCGCGACGAAGCTGATCGCCGTGTTGAACGCGGAATCGGGCGACACCGGGCCGAAGCCCTGGGGATTGAGCGGCAGCACGCCCTGCAGCCGCTGCAGGCCATAGACCACCAGCACGCCCAGCACGTTGAACGCGAGCACGGCGACGGCATACCGCTTCCAGCCCATCTCGGCATCGGCGCGTACGCCGGCAACGCGATAGAGCAGACGCTCGACGGGCCGACCCCATGCGGTCAAGGCGTATTGGCCGTCCTCGACGGCGCGGCGCAGATAGCGCCCCAGCAGCGGCGCCATCGTCAGCAGGATGGCGAGAAACAGGGCCAGCAGGCCCATGAACTGCGTGGTCATCAGAATTTCTCCGGGCGCAGCAGCGCGATCAGCAGATAGACGAACATGGCCGCGGCCATCGCCGCGGCCAGCAGATCGGTCCAGTTCATCGTTGCCCCCTGCCCGGGGTGGCACCGCACTGCGGCGGCGTGTCGTTGGCCGGCCCGTGCGGGCGCACATTCGCCGGCGCGCGCGGCGCCAGCACGACGCACAGCTGCAGCAGCACGGCACAGAGTCCGGCGAAGCCGAACAGTACGATCAGGAAAATCCCGTCCATGGCAAATACCGAGAGTGATACCGGCTTGCAGATTAGGGAGGGGCGGCTAAAAACGGGGTAGAAAGGTGGAGGGGTGCCGTAAAGAAGGTATAAAGATGCGGCAGAGGGCATCCGTCAATGGATTTGTCGCATTGTTTTGACAGTCCGGCACATGACCTGTATAACGGGAACCGCAGGATCTTCAAGCAAGCACGTCGATTACCGAGTTGGCCGCCCCCGGCTCCGCCACTTCTTCTCCATGTTTCTTCTTGATCGTCATGCCCCTCGGGACATTCGTCCGATGGGAACAATCCAGGAGATATACATGGATACCGGTACCGTAAAGTGGTTTAACGATTCGAAGGGCTTCGGCTTCATTACGCCGGACGCCGGCGGCGACGATCTGTTCGCGCATTTTTCGGAAATTCAGGGCAGCGGTTTCAAGTCGCTGCAGGAAGGACAGAAGGTGCGCTACGTGCGCGGCGTCGGCCAGAAGGGCCCGGCCGCCACGAAGATCGAACCGGTCTGACGCTTGCCACGAAAACCCCGCGCTTGCGGGGTTTTTTATTGCCGGCCGCTTTTTCTGCCTGTCGCAGCCAGCCGGCGTCCACGTTGTTCAACAGGAGCGATGCATGGACTCCCTTCCTACCGCCAGCTACAAGGGCTACGAGCTCTACCCGCTGGTCTACCGGCGCACCCCGGTGCAGACATGGCCGCGTACCAAACCCGAACTTGCTTTTGACGTCTCGGTGATGATCTGCATCGAAGGCCAGCCCCCTGGCAACGAGCAATCACGCCTGTACCGCCTGACCAGCGGCTCGTGCGAGAACGTCGGCACCGCCCGACGCGCCGCCGTCGACTACGGCCGCGCCATCATCGACGGCCTGGTCCCGACCGAAACGCTGCCTACGGCCTGAAGCGCCAAAGCGAGCCCGCCATGAGCGAAGCCGTCAGTTACCTCTGTACGTTGCCATGGGCCGGTACCAGCCTCGCCTACCATGTCAGCGTCAATTTCGCCGGTTCCGGCGAATGCGATTGCGTTCGATTCACCAGTTTCGTCGGCGTGGGCCGGCGCTCGTTCACGATCCGCGCCGATGCGGATGCGGATGCGGATACGGTTGCGGCCCGCGGCACGCTGACCCGCGACGGCGAGGCGCTGTGCCGGCTGGCGATCGGCCAGGCGCTGCGCGACGCGCTGCACGACAAGACCCTCGCCGGCGATCATCTGCTCGATGCGCTGGCCGCCCCGTGGCAAGGGGAACTGCGCCCGGTACGATCGCGCGACGCCAGCCGGCCGGCCCGTTCGCGGCTGCAGTCGTTCGGCGTGTAAGGGGCGGGTAAAAGAACCGGGATAGAAGGACCAGCGCGTACGGTTCCGCGTATCACCGCCCGCACCGTCGATCTCGTTCAGCGCTCCCGCTGCTCGGCATCGGCGCCCGCCTGCACCGATTCGGCGCCCAGGCGCACCACTTCGATCCGATCGATGCGCCGTTCGGTCGCCTCGACCACCGTGAAGCGATAGCCGTCCAGATCGATCGCGCTGCCCACCGGCGGCACGATGCCGAAACGGTCCAGCAGCAGGCCGCCCAGCGACGCATAGCGCCCCTGCGATTGCGTCCACGGTTCGCCCAGCTCCAGCACGTGGGCGACCGCATGCAGATCGGCACTGCCGTCGATCAGCCAGCGCCCCTCCCCCGCCGCCGCGATGGTCGGAAGTTCGTCCTCGTCGGGGAATTCGCCCGCGATCGCTTCCAGCACATCGACCGGCGTCACCACGCCCAGCACCGCGCCGTATTCGTCGGTCACCAGCACCAGCTGGCCGCGCGACGCGCGCAGCGTCTCCATCAGCGGCAGGATGCGGATCGATTCCGGCACCACGATCGGCGGCCGCAGGCTGGCTTCGTCGATGCGGCCTTGCTCGGCCAGCGTGCCGATCAGGTCCTTGCCGCGCGCGACGCCGAGGATATCGTCCAGCTGCCCGCGGCAGACCGGAAAGAAGCTGTGCGGCGTGGCGAGGATCTGGCGGCGCAGCGTGTCGGCGTCCTGCTCGATATCGATCCACGACAGTTCCGAGCGCGGCGTCATGATCGAGCGCACCGAGCGTTCGGCCAGCGACAGCACGCCGCTGACCATGGTGCGCTCCTCCGGCGCGAAGGCCGCGGGCGCGGCGGTGTCGCGCCTGACCGGCTCGCCGGCCTCGCCCTCGGCGGCCCGGCGCGCGCCCAGCAGGCGCAGCACCGCATCGGCGGTGCGCTGCCGCATCGGGCGGCGCGCCTCGTAGCGCAGCAGATTGCGGCGTGCCAGCTGGTTCAGCGCCTCGATGCCGACCGAGAAGCCGATCGCCGCGTACAGATAGCCCTTGGGGATATGGAAGCCGAAGCCGTCGGCGACCAGGCTCAGGCCGATCATCAGCAGGAAGCTCAGGCACAGCACGACCACGGTGGGGTGGGCGTTGACGAAGCGCGTCAGCGGCTTGGATGCAAACAGCATCACCGCGATGGCGAACACCACCGCGACCATCATCACGCTCAGATGGTCGACCATGCCGACCGCGGTGATCACCGAGTCCAGCGAGAACACCGCGTCCAGGATGACGATCTGCGTCACCACCAGCCAGAAGCCGGCATAGGCAGGCTTCTCGGTCTCATGGTGGGACTTGCCCTCGATCCGCTCGTGGAGCTCCAGCGTGGCCTTGACCAGCAGGAAGATGCCCCCGCCCAGCAGGATCAGGTCCCGCCCCGAGAATTCCAGCGGCCCGAGCGCGAACAGCGGCCGCGTCAGCGTGACCAGCCACGACATCACCGACAGCAGACCCAGCCGCATGAACAGCGCCAGCGACAGGCCGATGATGCGTGCCTTGTCGCGCTGCTCCGGCGGCAGCTTGTCCGCCAGGATCGCGATGAACACCAGGTTGTCGATGCCCAGCACGATCTCGAGCACGATCAGCGTCGCCAGGCCTATCCAGATCGTGGGGTCAGTCAGCCATTCCATGTGGGCATCGTCGCGTGGGGAAGGAGCAAGGGGGACGCTGCGCACGGAACGGGAATGGCCGCGGCAGCCGGATACGCCACAGTGTAGGGCCTGGGCCGGCTACCGCGTCAATAGGTGGGAGGATGACAAGACCGCGGCGCGCCTTCGATCAGGCAGCCGCGCGCGCCGGTGCCCTGCCGGCGGGACGCGCCAGCTGCAGATGGTCGCGCAGCGTCGCGCCCGTGTACTCGGTGCGGAAGATGCCGCGCCGCTGCAGGATCGGCACCACGCCGTCGACGAAGTCCTGCAGGCCGTCGGGCAGTGCATCGGGCATCAGGTTGAAGCCGTCGGCGGCGCCATCGCGGAACCAGTGCTCGATGTCGTCGGCGATCTGCTCGGGCGTGCCGACGATCACGCGGTGCCCGCCGCCGCCCGCCAGCTCGCGGATCAACGCGCGCACCGTCAGGTTGCGCCCTTTCGCCGCGGCCAGCGTCGCGCGGAAGAACGTGTGGTTGCCATTGGCCGGCACCGCCAGATCGTCCGGCAAGGGCGCATCGAGTTCGAGCCGCCCGACCTCGATTCCCAGCGTGCCGGCCAGGCGGTTCAGGCTGTAGTCCCACGGAATCAGATCGACCAGCGCATCGCGCCGTTGCCGGGCCTCGGCCTCCGTGGCGCCGATGATCGTGGTCAGGCCCGGCAGCACCTTGACGGCATTCGGGCCGCGCCCCAGCGCTTCCGCCCGCGCATTGACCGCACGCCGGTAGGCCAGCGCCTCCTCGAACGACTGGGCGGCCGAGAACACGGCCTCGGCATGGCGCGCCGCCAGCTCGCGTCCATCGTCGGAACCGCCGGCCTGGAACAGCACCGGATGGCCCTGCGGCGGCCGCGGCAGGTTCAGCGGTCCGTGTACGTCGAAGAACGCGCCGTGATGGGCCACCGGCTGCAGCCTGCCGGTATCGACGAAGCGCCCGCCGGCCTTGTCACCGATGAAGGCATCGTCCTCCCAGCTGTCCCACAGCGCCTTGACCAGCGCCGTGAATTCGTCGGCGCGCGCATAGCGCTGGCCGTGGTCGGGCGGTGCGCCGCGGCCGAAATTGCGCGCCGAGCCCGCATCGGCGGTTGTCACCACATTCCAGCCGGCGCGGCCGCCGCTGACATGGTCCAGCGTCGCGAAGCGCCGCGCGATGTTGTAGGGCTCGTTGTAGCTGGTCGATACCGTGGCGACGAGGCCGATGTGCGTGGTCGCGGCGGCGACGCAGGCCAGCAGCAGCGTCGGCTCCAGCGCGGTGATCGGACGGAAATGGATCTGGTCCGCGATCGAGGCGTTGTCGGCGAGGAAGATCGCATCGAACTTCGCGGCCTCGGCGATGCGCGCGACGCGGACGTAGTGCTGCACGTCGACGAAGGCGCCCGGATCGCTGGCGGGCAGGCGCCATGCCGAGGGCACGAAGCCGGAATGCAGCGCGTTGATGTTCAGGTGCAGCTGGCGCGGGGGCGCTGTCGAGGTCGTTGTCGGTTTGATTGTCGTTGCCATGGCTCGTCTGCCGGTGTTCAGAACACCCGGCCCTCGGTCAGATGGGTGGTCTCGCCGTTCAGGTGGTAGGCGCCGATAACGCGCGCCTTGTGCAGCAGCGGGTTGTGGCTGAAGATCGTGCGCAGATTGCGCCAGTGGCGGTCGAAGTTGTAGCGCTTCGCCGTGAACGACGCCCCGCCCGCCTCGAACATCCGCTCGCCGACGTGCAGCGCCAGCTTGCTGACCACCAGCTGCGTCTGCGCGGTGGCCAGCGCACCCTGCAGCACCAGCGCCTCGGCATCGTCGGCGCCCGCCTGCAGCGCGTCGGCCGAGCGGTCCAGCACGCGCGCGTTCTCCCGGACCAGCGCGTCGATCGCGTGGCTGTGCGCGGCCAGATCGCCAATCACCTGCTGGATGACATGGTCCTCGCGCGCGGATGGCGCGGGACTGTGCAGCGCGGGACGGCCATGCCGCTGCACGTAGTCCCGCGCATCGGCCCACGCGTTGCGCACGATGCCGGCGGCCACCGCGACCAGATGCAGCTGCCGCAACGCGCCGCAATGGCGGCCGACCAGCGTGCTGTTGCCGCGCCGGGTCACCTCGTCGGCAAATACCTGCACGTTGTCGAGCACCAGGCTGCCGCTGGCCGTCATGCGCTGGCCCATGCCGTCCCAGTCGTCGAGCACGCCGAAGCCCGGGCGATCGGTCGGAATCACGATCGACGCATCGGCGCCGTCGGCATCCTTGACGTTGATGCGCGCGTAGTCGGCGAAGGCCGTGCCGGTCGAGTAGTACTTGCGGCCCGACAGCCGGTAATGGCCGCCGTCGCGGCGCAGCGCCGTGGTGATTTCGCCGGGCCGGGCGGTGCCGACCTCCGTCGACGCCCCGCCGAAGATCGCGCCGCCGACGATGCGCTGCACCTGCAGGTCGTTGAAGGCCGAGCGCGGCGACAGGCGCAGCGCCTCGGTCTGATCGAAATGGATGCGCAAGGCATGCGCGACGTTGGACTCGTGCGCCGCGATGGTCGCGATCACCTCGAACAGATCGACCAGCGAGCCGCCCAGGCCGCCCTGCTCCACCGGAATCCGCAACAGGCCCAGGCCCGACTGCCGGAACAGCGCGAAGCCCTCATAGGGCAGCAGGCGCCGGGCCTCGCGCGCCGCGGCATCGGTACCGATCTTCTGTGCCAGCTCGGGCAGCGACTCCAGCGCGGCGCGCAGGGCGTGGCGCGCATCGAAGTCCAACGGGGCATTCATTGGCGGGTCCTCTCGTCTGCAATACGAGCCTGAGAGGATAGGGACGGGACCTGCGGAGGGGAACGAAGGAAACGGGATATCGATATCTGCGGCGACGTTCTTTGGATAGGAGCGCGCACAGTCGCGCCGCCGAAATGCCATCCGCCGATGAACGCCACCCAATGAAAAGAGCCCGCATGAAGCGGGCTCGATCGGATGCCGGTGAAGCGCGGAACCTGGACTCAGAACGGAATATCGTCGTCCATATCCTCGAAGCCGTTCGACGGCGACTGCTGCGGCCGGCGTGCGCCGCCCTGGCCGCCACCACCGCCCTGCGCACCGCCACGGCCGCCGCCACCGCCATAGCCGCCGCCCGACGATTCGCGCGCGTAGCCGCCGCCTTCCTCGCCGCCGCCGCCGCCCTGGCGCGAGCCCAGCATCTGCATCTGCTCGGCGACGATCTCGGTGCTGTACTTGTCCTGGCCGGACTGGTCCTGCCACTTGCGGGTGCGGATGCGGCCTTCGATATAGACCTGGGAGCCCTTGCGCAGGTACTGGCCGGCGATCTCGGCGAGCTTGCCGAAGAAGGCCACGCGGTGCCATTCGGTCAGCTCCTTCATGTCGCCGCTCTGCTTGTCCTTGTAGCGGTCCGTGGTGGCCAGCCGGATATTGGTCACGGCATCGCCACTGGGCATATAGCGCGTTTCGGGGTCCGCGCCGAGGTTGCCGACGAGGATGACTTTGTTGACGGATGCCATGAGGTGTTCTCCGAGAACCGCGCCCCGATGGGCGGCGCGGCAATGTGCTGACTGATTTGACTCTTTCGACTGATTTGCGCCCGGCGCGCCGATGGTAGTGCGGCCCGGCGCCGGAAAGCGTTTCCGCGTGATGCGGCCGTTGCCGTGGACCGCGCTGGAGACGTCGTGCCCGGCAGGCCGCCGCGTCAGTGCGCCGGCTGCGGCTCGCTGTCCGGGCCGCCGTGGCGGACCCTGGCGGGCGGCGGCTTCATGCCCCAGGCGATTATAAGCCAGAGCACCAGCACGGCCGCGCAGCCATGGAAGACCGCGCTGCGGCCGGCGTGCTGCAGCAGCCAGCCGCCGACGGCGCCGCCGAGAAACAGCCCGATCGCCTGGGTGGTGTTGTAGACCCCGAGCGCGGCGCCGCGCGAGGCCGCCGCGTAGCGCGACACCAGCGAGGGCTGCATCGCCTCCAGCACGTTGAAGGCGACAAAAAACAGCAGCAGCACCCCGACGATCGGCCACAGGCCATGCACCGCGGCGAACAGCAGCTGCACCGCCGTCATCAGCGCGACCGCGCCGAGCAGCACCGGGCGGATCCGGCCGTAGCGCTCGGCCGCCATCATCGGCGCCAGCATCAGCAGGAACGACACGAGCACGACCGGCAGATAGACCTTCCAGTGCGAGTCGACCGGCATGCCGGCATCGGCCAGCATGCCCGGCACCACCATGAACATCGCCACCTGGGAGGCATGAAGCGCCAGCACGCCGACGTTCATGCGGGCCAGATCGGGATTGAGCAGCACCTTCGGCAATACCCGGTGCAGCGGCAGCTGGTCCGGGTGGGGCGGCGGCGGAGTCGGCACCAGGAACAGCGTGACGGCGATCGCCAGCAGGCCGAGCACCGACATCAGCGTGAAGATGCCCGGCATGCCGATGGTGCGCAGCAGCGGCGAGGCAATCACCAGCGACAGCGCGAAGGTCAGGCCGATGCTGCCGCCAACCATCGCCATCGCCTTGGTGCGATGGCGCTCGCTGGTCAGGTCGGCGATGCAGGCGGTGATCGCGGCCGAGATCGCGCCCATGCCCTGCAGCGCGCGGCCGGCGATGATGCCGGTCAGCGTGTCGGAGAACGCCGCCACCAGCCCGCCGGCGACGAACAGCAGCAGGCCCCCGACCATCACGGGCTTGCGGCCGATGCGGTCGGACAGCCAGCCGAGCGGGATATGCAGGAAGGCCTGCATCAGGCCGTAGATGCCCATCGCCAGGCCGATGCGCTGGGCGTCATGGCCATCGGGCAACGTACGGGCGTATTCGGCGAAGACCGGCAGGATCAGGAACAGGCCCAGCATGCGCAGCGCGAAGATGCTGGCCAGCGACACGCTGGCGCGCAGTTCGATACGGCTCATCCGTGCGGAGACCGTGCCGGCTGTTCGTTCGGCACCATCGGCCGCGGCTGGGGAAGAAGACTGGGTCGACGGCATTGCGCTCGTGGGGACTCGGGGGAGACGGGTGGCCGGCCATGCGCCGGGCCCCGCGCCGCGGTGCGCGGCCATGCCGGGGCGCCATGCGAACCGCCACCGTGGCCACCGTGCCGGGCGCCGGAGCCGCGCCCCCTCGCCGGCAGGGGGCAGAGGCAGGGGCAACCCCGGAAACCGAAGTTCGGTATATTAGCAGGTTTGCTCCCGGCGCCAGACGCCGGATCGGCGGGAAGTGGCCCGGGCTGGCGAGGAAAATCGGCCAGCGGCACGGACGTGGCGGCCAGCGGTGGACAGGTTGCGGCAGGCAGCGGCCGAGGCAGCGGCAGATCGCCGCAGAGGCCGGCAGGCAAAGGCAAAAGCCGCGGCCGAAGCCGCGCCAAGACGGCCGCCGGCACCCCTTCCCCGCCGGCCCGCGCCGAGGCCCCGGCCTGCTTCCTGCTTTGAGCGTACGCCTGCCGCCAGCCATGGCGCGGGCGCTCCGTGAGACCGGCCTGTCGACCCCGACTGGCGGCCCCGCCTGGCGAAGACAAACGGTATATGGAAGAAATCAGAATCCGTGGGGCCCGCACCCACAATCTCAAGAACATCAATCTCGATCTGCCGCGCAACAAGCTGATCGTGATCACCGGCCTGTCGGGCTCGGGCAAGTCCTCGCTCGCCTTCGACACGCTCTATGCCGAAGGCCAGCGCCGCTACGTCGAGTCGCTGTCGGCCTATGCGCGCCAGTTCCTGCAGCTGATGGAAAAGCCGGACGTCGACCTGATCGAAGGCCTGTCGCCGGCGATCTCGATCGAGCAGAAGGCCACCAGCCACAACCCGCGCTCGACGGTCGGCACCGTCACCGAGATCCACGACTACCTGCGTCTGCTGTACGCGCGCGCCGGCACGCCGTATTGCCCCAACCACGACCTGCCGCTGCAGGCCCAGAGCGTGTCGCAGATGGTCGACGCGGTGCTGGCGCTGCCGGAGGACACCAAGCTGATGATCCTGGCGCCGGTGGTGGCCGACCGCAAGGGCGAGCACACCGACCTGTTCGAGACGATGCAGGCGCAGGGCTTCGTGCGCTTTCGCATCCGTTCGGGCGGCGGGGCCGCGCACGAGGCGCAGGCCAAGGTCTACGAGGTCGATGCGCTGCCCAAGCTGAAGAAGACCGAGAAGCACAGCATCGAAGTGGTGGTCGACCGCGTCAAGGTGCGCGCCGACATCAAGCAGCGCCTGGCCGAATCGTTCGAGACCGCGCTGCGGCTGGCGGACGGCCGCGCCATCGCGCTCGAGCTGGACAGCGGCGCCGAGCATCTGTTCAGCTCGAAGTTCGCCTGCCCGATCTGCTCGTACTCGCTGCCCGAGCTCGAGCCGCGGCTGTTCTCGTTCAACAACCCGATGGGCGCCTGCCCGAGCTGCGACGGCCTGGGCCAGATCACCTTCTTCGATCCGAAGCGGGTGGTGGCCTTCCCGAACCTGTCGCTGGCCTCGGGCGCGATCAAGGGCTGGGACCGCCGCAACCAGTTCTACTTCCAGATGCTGCAGAGCCTGGCGGCGTTCTACGACTTCGACCTGGACACCGCCTTCGAGGACCTGCCCGCCGAGGTGCAGCAGGTGGTGCTGCATGGCTCGGGCGAGACCGAGATTCCGTTCACCTACATGAACGAACGCGGCCGCACCACGACGCGCTCGCATGTGTTCGAGGGGATCATCCCCAATCTGGAGCGCCGCTATCGCGAGACCGATTCCGTAGCGGTGCGCGAGGAGCTGGCCAAGTACCAGAACCACCAGCCCTGCCCCGCCTGCCATGGCACGCGGCTGCGCACCGAGGCGCGCCACGTCAAGGTCGGCGACGGCGAACAGGCGCGCGCGATCTACGAGATCAGCGGCTGGCCGCTGCGCGACGCGCTGACCTGGTTCCTGACGCTGCAGCTGCAGGGCGCCAAGCGCGAGATCGCCGACAAGATCGTGCGCGAGATCTCGGCGCGGCTGAACTTCCTGAACAACGTCGGGCTCGACTATCTGTCGCTGGAGCGCAGCGCCGACACGCTGTCGGGCGGCGAGGCCCAGCGCATCCGGCTGGCCTCGCAGATCGGCTCGGGGCTGACCGGCGTGATGTACGTGCTGGACGAACCGTCGATCGGGCTGCACCAGCGCGACAACGACCGGCTGATCGGCACGCTCAAGCATCTGCGCGACATCGGCAATTCGGTGCTGGTGGTCGAGCACGACGAGGACATGATCCGCGCCAGCGACTATGTGGTCGACATCGGCCCGGGCGCGGGCGTGCATGGCGGGCAGATCGTCGCCGAGGGCACGCCGCCGCAGATCGAGGCCTCGCCGGCCTCGCTGACCGGGCAGTACCTGTCGGGCGAGCTCAGCATCGAGGTGCCGGCCACGCGCACGCCGCCGGACCCGGAACGGATGCTGCGCATCCTGAACGCCAGCGGCAACAACCTGAAGCAGGTCAATGCCGAGATTCCGGTCGGCCTGCTGACCTGCGTGACGGGCGTGTCGGGCTCGGGCAAGTCGACGCTGATCAACGACACGCTGTATCCGGCGGTGGCGCGCCATCTGTACGGCTCGACGCCGGAGCCGGCCCCGCACGACCGCATCGACGGGCTGGAGCACTTCGACAAGGTCATCAACGTCGACCAGAGCCCGATCGGCCGCACGCCGCGCTCGAATCCGGCCACCTATACGGGGCTGTTCACGCCGATCCGCGAGCTGTTCGCCGGCGTGCCGTCGGCCAAGGAGCGCGGCTACGATCCGGGCCGCTTCTCGTTCAACGTCAAGGGCGGGCGCTGCGAGGCCTGCCAGGGCGACGGCGTGCTCAAGGTGGAGATGCACTTCCTGCCCGATGTCTACGTGCCCTGCGACGTCTGCCACGGCAAGCGCTACAACCGCGAGACGCTGGAGGTGCTGTACAAGGGCAAGAACATCTCGGAGGTGCTGGAGCTGACGGTCGAGCAGGCCTACGAGTTCTTCAGCGCGGTGCCGGTGGTCCGGCGCAAGCTGCAGACGCTGCTCGACGTGGGGCTGGGCTATATCCGCCTGGGGCAGGCGGCGACCACGCTGTCGGGGGGCGAGGCGCAGCGCGTCAAGCTGTCGCTGGAGCTGTCCAAGCGCGATACCGGCCGCACGCTGTACATCCTCGACGAGCCCACCACCGGCCTGCACTTCCACGATATCGCGCTGCTGCTCAAGGTCATCCACAAGCTGCGCGACCAGGGCAATACCGTGGTCATCATCGAACACAACCTCGATGTGATCAAGACCGCGGACTGGGTGCTGGACCTCGGCCCCGAGGGCGGCGCCGGGGGCGGGCAGATCATCGCGCGGGGCACGCCGGAGGACATCGCCGCCAGCAAGGCGAGCTTTACCGGCAAGTATCTGGCGCCGCTGCTGAAGCGGCCCGTGGAAGCGGCCGCAGCGCAGGCCGCGGCACGGGCCCCGGCGCGGGTCAGGCGCCGCTGACGCGCGGCGGCGCCCTGCCCTCGTCGGCGGGCACCATCGGTGCGCGCGCCGGGGCAGGCGTGCCGCCGGCGGCCGCGGGCGCGGGGATGCCCTCCTCCTGCGGCTGGCCGTCCTCTTCCCGCATCCGGCTGCGATCGAGGGCGCCGGCTTCCTCCAGCACCGGATAGGCGGTGGCGCAGAACAGCGAGTTCAGGCGCTTCAGGTCGCTGATCACGTCCAGGTGCAGCGAGCTGGTGTCGATGCTCTCGATGGTCTGCGTGGCCACGCGGCGCAGGTGGGTATGCGAATACTTGCGCTCCAGCTCGCGGAAGGTCGCCTTCTCGCGCATCAGCTGCCGCGCGCTCTTCAGGTCGCCGTTCAGGAACACCGACAGCCCCAGCCGCAGATTGCTGATCAGCCGGGCGTGCATCTCGGTGATCTCCTGCATGCCGGCCTCGGAGAACACCAGGTTGTGCGCGATCTTCTTGTCGCGCGCGTCGAGCAGGATCCGCTCGATGATGTCCGCCGCATGCTCCAGGTTGATATTGAGCGAGATGATTTCGGTCCAGCGGCGGCCGTCGCGCTCGTCGAGCGCCTCGACGCTGATGCGCGTCAGGTACAGCTTGATCGCGGTGTAGAGATCGTCGATCTCGTCGTCGATGCGGCAGGTGGCGGCGGCCAGCTTGGCATCGTTGGTCCGCAGCACGCGCAGCATGTTGTCCAGCATCTGCTCGACGCGGTCGCCGATGCGCAGCACCTCGCGCGCCGCGTTGGCCAGCGCCAGCGTCGGCGTGGACAGCGCGGCCGGGTCGAGATGGCGCGGCGTGACCTGGCTCTCGCCGGTGTTGCGGCCCGGCAGGATGGTTTCGCACAGCCGCGCCAGCGGCGCGGTCAGGCCGATCAGCGCGACCGCCAGCACCACGTTGAACAGCAGGTGGAAATTGACGATCAGCCGCTGCGGGTCCGCATCGAGCGCGCGCAACAGCGTCTGGGCTTCGTCCAGCAGCGGCAGCGCCACCACGCAGCCGAGCAGGCGCGACAGCAGATTGCCCAGCGTCACCCGCTTGCCGGGCTGGTTGTTGCCGGAGGTGGTCAGGAACGCCGAGATGCCCGAGCCGAGGTTGGCGCCCAGCACCAGCGCCAGCGCGACGGGGATCGACACCACGCCGGCCGAGGCCAGCGCGCCGCAGAACAGCACCACCGCGAGGCTCGAATAGGACAGCACGGTCAGGAAGGCGCCGACCAGCATGTCGAGCGCGGTATCGCCGGTCAGGCTGGCGAACAGCACCTTGACGCCGGCGGCCTCGACCACCGGACGGGTCGCATTGGAGATCAGCTCCAGCGCCAGCGTGATCAGCCCCAGGCCGATCAGCACGCGGCCGACGTGGCCGGGCCGGCTGCCCTTCCAGCTCAGATGCGCGATCACGCCGACGAAGATCAGCAGCGGCGACAGCCACGACAGGTCCAGCGAGAACACCTGCACCATCAGCGCGGTGCCGACGTTGGCGCCAAGCATGATGGCCAGCGCGGGGGCGACCGCGATCAGGCCCTGGCTGACGAAGGAACTGACGATGACGGCGGTCGCATTGCTGCTTTGCACCAGGCCGGTCACGCCGAGGCCGGCGGCAAAGGCGGTGAAGCGATTGGCAACGCTGGCCGAGAGCACGTGGCGCAGATTCGCGCCGTAGACGCGCAGAATGCCGACCTTGACGATATTCGTGCCCCAGACCAGCAGCGCGACCCCGGAGAGCAGATGAAGCAGAACGCCCATGGTGTGGCACCCATTGCGGCCGGTGCGGCGGTCAGAGGCAGGGGCCGCCCGGCCCTTGTTGTGAATGAACGGCCATTATGCGCCCGCGCCGCGGGCAAGGGCAACGCGGGGCGCCAGCGATGGTGGGCTTTGCAACGCTTCGCGGCGCTGCGGCGTTGCGACTTTGCGGTTCAGTGGCCTTCGAATCGGCACACGGTAAACAGCGGCAGCCCGCTGTCGAGCAGATGGCGCGAGCCGCCAAGCTCCGGCAGGTCGACGATCGCCGCGCCCTCCACTACGGTCGCGCCGAGCCGCTCCAGCAACCGGCGTCCGGCCATCATGGTGCCGCCGGTGGCGATCAGGTCGTCCACCAGCAGCACGCGGTCGCCCGGCTTGCAGGCATCGGCGTGGATCTCGACGGTGGCGCTGCCGTATTCGAGCTCGTATTCCTCGGCCACGGTCTGGAACGGCAGCTTGCCCTTCTTGCGGATTGGCACGAAGCCCAGGTTCAGCTCGTAGGCGACGATCGCGCCGAGGATGAAGCCGCGCGCGTCGATACCGGCCACCACGTCGAGGCCGGCATCCATGTAGCGGTGCACGAACACGTCGATCAGCACGCGCAGCGTCTTCGGGTCCTGCAGCAGCGGCGTGATGTCGCGGAACATCACGCCGGGCTGCGGCCAGTCGGGCACGGTGCGGATGCGGTCGCGCAGATAGGTGGTGACGTCGCCCAGGGGCGGGGACTGGATGGTGGGAGCGGGCATGGTCTGAAACTGCGGATGAAAGGGGTGGCTGAAGCGCCAGCCATCTAGGATAACGGCTTCCTGTCCCCTACCCCTCTCCCGCGGTGGGAGAGGAGATCGGTTTGCGTCCGTCGCTGTGCTTGCTGTCTATTTCGCCCCGCTCCCACTTGCGCGTGGGGGCCGCGGAGAGGGGGCGTGCTCCGTCAGCGTTCGGTCAGGCGCTGCTCGGCCGCCTCGAGCGCCTCGGGCGTGCCGCGCAGCACCAGGATGTCGCCGGGCTCGAGCACGGTATCGGGCTGCGGATCGAAGGCGCGGATGCCGCGCCGCCGCACGGCGGTGACCTCGACGCCGATATGCTCGAGCCCCAGCGTGCCCAGGCGCCGGCCGACCGCGGTGGCGTCCGGGCCCAGCGACAGCGAATGCAGACGCACCGAGTCGCGCTCGATCATGTCCTCCTCGTCGTCGCGGCCGTGGAAGTAGCCGCGCAGCAGGCTGTAGCGCGCATCGCGCGCCTGCTGCACGCCGCGCACCACGCGCCGCATCGGCACGCCCAGCAGCACCAGCGCATGCGAGGCCAGCATCAGGCTGCCCTCGATGATCTCGGGCACGACCTCGGTGGCGCCGGCGCGCTGCAGCGCCTCCAGCTCCGAATCGTCGACCGTGCGCACGATCACCGGCAGGGCCGGCTCGAGTTCGTGCACATGGTGCAGGACCTTCAGCGCCGACGGCGTGTTGGCATAGGTGATGATCACCGCCGCGGCGCGGTGGATGCCGGCGGCGATCAGCGCCTCGCGCCGGCCGGCATCGCCGTAGACCACCGTATCGCCGGCCGCGGCGGCCTCGCGCACGCGGTCAGGGTCCAGGTCCAGCGCGACATAGCCGATGCCCTCGCGCTCGAGCATGCGCGCCAGGTTCTGGCCGCTGCGGCCGTAGCCGCAAATGATTGCGTGCTTCTCGGTCTGCAGGCTCTGCGCCGCGATGCGCGTCATGTTCAGCGATTGCAGCAGCCATTCGTTCGCGGCAAAGCGCATCGCGATCGCGTCGCTGTACTGGATCAGGAACGGCGCCACCAGCATCGACAGCAGCATCGACGCGAGAATCACCTGCGTCAGCACCGGATCGACCAGGCCCAGCCCGTCGATCTGGTTCAGCAGCACGAAGCCGAACTCGCCGGCCTGCGCCAGCCCCAGGCCGGTGCGGATCGCCACCCCGGGACGCGAGCCGAACAGCCGCGCCAGGCCCGCGATCAGCAGAAACTTGAACAGCACCGGCACGATCAGCAGCGTCAGCACCAGCCACAGGTTGTCGATCACCACGCGGACATTGAGCAGCATGCCGATGGTGACGAAGAACAGCCCGAGCAGCACGTCGCGGAACGGCTTGATGTCCTCCTCGACCTGATGCCGGTACGGCGTTTCCGCGATCAGCATGCCGGCCATGAAGGCGCCGAGCGCCATCGACAGCCCCAGCCGCTCGGTCAGCGCCGCCATGCCCAGCGTGACCAGCAGCAGGTTCAGCATGAACAGTTCCTGCGAGCGGCGGGCGGCCACCACATGGAACCAGCGGCTGACCACTTCCTTGCCGAGCACGAAGATCAGCGTCAGCGCCACCACGATCTTGATGATGGCCAGGCCCAGCGCCATCGGCAGCTCGCCGGGGTCGCGCGACAGCGCGGGAATCACGATCAAGAGCGGCACCACCGCCAGATCCTGGAACAGCAGCACGCTGAAGATGTTGCGGCCGTGCTCGGTCTCCAGCTCCAGCCGTTCGGACAGCATCTTGGAGACGATCGCGGTCGACGACATCGCCAGCGCGCCGCCCAGCGCGATCGAGGCCTGCCAGCTCAGGTCGAACACCGCGCTGAACAGCCAGCCGACCGGCGCCACCGCCAGCATGGTCAGCACCACCTGGCTGCCGCCCAGGCCGAACACCAGCCGCCGCATCGAGCGCAGCTTGGCCAGATTGAACTCCAGCCCGATCGAGAACATCAAAAAGACCACGCCGAACTCGGCCAGGTACTTGGTTTGCCCCGAATCGCTGGCCAGGCCAAGCGCGTGCGGTCCGATCAGGATGCCGACCGCCAGATAGCCGAGCATCGGCGGCAGCTGCAGCATGCGGAAAGCAACCACGCCGAGCACGGCGGCGGCCAGCAGCACAAGGGTCAAGTCCAGCGGAGAATGCATTCGGGCGGGCCGGTGGTGGTGCGAGCGGTGGTGCGAGCGGTGCTCGTGCGGTACTGGTTGTGGTGCGAGCTGTGGTCCGAATAGCGGTGCAGCAGTGCGGCGGTTGCGCCGGCGGTAAAGCAAGCGGTGGACCAGGAACGGCCTGCCCGGCACGGCGGCATGTTGCCGGGGGCGGCCAGCCGGCGCAGACCGAACCCGGACGCGGAGGCAGACGCCGGGCCGGACGCGCCGCGACCGGCCCGGGCGTCATCGCATTCATTGGTATACTTCGTCGCCATGATAGCCAATTTCAATGCGGAAAGAGCACTCGAGCTCGCACGCCATACCCTGCAGATCGAAGCCGATGCGGTCGCCGCGTTGTCGTCGCGGCTGACGCCGGACTTCGCGCGGGCGGTGCAGCTGGTGCTGGAGTGCTCGGGCCGCGTGGTCGTTTCCGGCATCGGCAAGTCCGGCCATATCGGCCGCAAGGTCGCGGCCACGCTGGCCTCGACCGGCACGCCCGCCTTCTTCGTCCATCCCGCCGAGGCCTCGCATGGCGACCTCGGCATGGTCACGCGCGACGACGTGCTGATCGCCTTCTCCAATTCGGGCGAAACCTCCGAGCTGCTGTCGATCGTGCCGATCGTCAAGCGCATCGGCGCCAAGCTGATCTCGGTGACCGGCAATGTCGAATCGAACCTGGCGCAGCTGGCCGACGCGCATCTGGACGCCCGCGTCGAGAAGGAAGCCTGCCCGCTGAATCTCGCCCCGACCGCCAGCACGACGGCGGCGCTGGCGCTGGGCGACGCGCTGGCGGTGGCGGTGCTCGACGCGCGCGGTTTCGGCGAAGAGGACTTCGCCCGCTCGCACCCCGGCGGTGCGCTCGGCCGCAAGCTGCTGACCCATGTGCGGGACGTGATGCGCACCGGCAATGCGGTGCCCGAAGTCCGCGAAAGCACGCCGCTGGCACAGGCCCTGATGGAGATCACCCGCAAGGGCATGGCCATGACCGCCATCGTCGATGCCGAGGGCCGCGCGATCGGCGTCTTCACCGACGGCGACCTGCGCCGGCTGCTGGAAACGCCGCGCGACTGGAAGACCGTGCCGATCGGCGAGGTCATGCATGCCAACCCCTTCACCGTCGGGCCGGACCAGCTCGCGGTCGAGGCGGTGCAGGTCATGGAAGCAAACCGCATCAACCAGCTGCTGGTGGTCGACGCCGACCAGCGCCTGGTGGGCGCGCTGCATATCCATGACCTGACCCGGGCCAAGGTCATCTGACGAACGCCATGCGGGATCTGTTCCCTTCCCTGTCCCGCCTCGCGCTGCGGCTGATGCCGCTGCTGCTGATGGCGCTCGTTGCCGGCAGTACGTTCTGGCTGGTGCAGATCAACACGCCGCGCCAGGTCAGCGATACCGAACGCCAGAAGCGCCATGTGCCCGACTACTGGATGGAGCGCTTCACCGCGACCGAACTGGCCGAGGACGGCAGCACCAAGATGCGCTTCACCGGCGAGCGGATGATCCATTACGAGGACGACCAGACCTACGAGGTCACGCGGCCGGCGATGCGCGCCTACGAACCGGACCGGCCGCCGGTGACCGGTACCGCGGACCTGGGCAAGATGAACGCCGACGCCAGCGTGATCGACCTGTTCGGCAACGCCCATATCGTTCGCGTGCAGGGCGCCGATCCATCGCAGGACCCGCAGATGAGCGCGACCTCGAGCTACTTCCAGATCCTGATCAACGACGACATCGTGAAGACCGACAAGCCGGTCAAGCTGACCCGCGGACCGTCGGTGATGACGGCCAACGGCCTGGTCTTCAACAATGTCACGCGCGAGGTCAATCTGCTCGGCAATGTGCGCGGCACCATCGTGATGGCGCCGCGCGGCGGCGGCGCGAAACAGCCATGACGCATCGCGCCCCCGCGCCAGGCGCGCACCATTCGAACGATCTCCGCGCCAGTCCGGGCCACCCGCCCCGTCTGGACGATTCCCGGACAACGCCAATCAACGCCATCGTGGCCAACATGACCCTGACCCTGACGACCTGGACCCGCCGCCGCGCCACCGCCGTGCTGCTCGCCTTCGCCGCCGGCATGACGCTCGCCCTGCCGGCGCTCGCCGAACGCGCCGACCGCGACAAGCCGCTGGTGCTCGAGGCCGACAACGCCAGCTACGACGACGTCAAGCAGATCTATACGCTGACCGGCAACGTGGTGCTGACCAAGGGGACCATGGTGCTCAAGTCCGATGCCGCCGAGGTCCGCACCGATCCCGAGGGCTACCAGTACGCGGTGGCCACGTCCAAGGGCGGCAAGCAGGCCTATATCCGGCAGAAGCGCGACAACGTCGACGAGTACATCGACGGCTGGGGCGACCGCATCGAATACGACGGCAAGCAGGAAGTGGCCAAGCTGATCGGCAATGCGCGCATGGCGCGGCTGGCGGGCGCCAAGGTGGTCGACGAGATCCGCGGCGCGGTGCTGACCTACGACAGCCGCAACGAGTTCTACACCGCGGCCGGTGGCAGCGGCAACGCGGCGCCGGCGAACCCGTCCGGCCGCGTA
Source organism: Cupriavidus sp. DB3 (assembly GCF_020418465.1). NCBI lineage: Bacteria > Pseudomonadati > Pseudomonadota > Betaproteobacteria > Burkholderiales > Burkholderiaceae > Cupriavidus > Cupriavidus sp. DB3. Next base: position 604,463 of record NZ_JAIZPL010000005.1, read on the forward strand.
CGCGCCGTGCTGTCGCCGCGCCAGAGCCAGGGGACCGGCGGCAGTGGCGCCGGCGTGGACCTGAAAGGCTCGCCGACGGCCAAGCCCTGATCGCTTCCCGGGCCTGACGTACCCGCACGCCGCGCACGCTCCGCCACGTACGCTTCGCCACGCCCGCTTCGCATGACGCAGTATCAAAGGATTGCCCACATGTCCGTTGCCGACACCGCTACCGCCACCGCTCCCGCCGCCAACGCCAACACCGCAGCCGGTGCCGGCGCGGGCACGATGCCGGCCACCAGCAACCTGGTGGTGCGTCATCTGAAGAAGCGCTACGGCTCGCGCACCGTGGTCAAGGACGTGTCGCTGGACGTCAAGAGCGGCGAGGTCGTCGGCCTGCTCGGCCCCAATGGCGCGGGCAAGACCACCTCGTTCTACATGATCGTGGGCCTGGTCGCGCTCGACGAAGGCGACATCGTGCTCGACGGCCAGCACATCAGCGGCCTGCCGATCCACGAGCGCGCGCGCATGGGCCTGTCGTACCTGCCGCAGGAAGCGTCGGTGTTCCGCAAGCTCAATGTCGAGCAGAACATCCGCGCGGTGCTGGAACTGCAGCGAGACAACGGCAAGGCGCTGTCCGGCGCCGAGATCGAGCGGCGGCTGGACAGCCTGCTCGACGATCTGCAGATCGCGCACCTGCGCAACAACCCCGCGCTGTCGCTGTCGGGCGGCGAGCGCCGCCGCGTCGAGATCGCACGGGCGCTTGCCTCGGCGCCGCGCTTCATCCTGCTCGACGAGCCGTTCGCCGGCGTCGATCCGATCGCGGTCGGCGAGATCCAGCGCATCGTCAGCTTCCTGAAGGCACGCAATATCGGCGTGCTGATCACCGACCACAACGTGCGCGAGACGCTGGGCATCTGCGACCACGCGTACATCATCAGCGAAGGCGCGGTGCTCGCGGCCGGCGAGCCCAAGGACATCATCGCCAATGAATCGGTGCGGCGCGTCTATCTGGGCGAAAACTTCCGCATGTAATGGCGGTTTGGCGCGCGGCCGCCCTCGTACAGAGGGCGGCCGTTTTCGTTCGTGCGCGGTTCATGTACCGTTCCTTCCCTGGTGATCCATCAGGCAATCGCTTCTGACCACGCAATCGAAACTTCCGATAGCAAATTCCGTTCCATCGCGGCCGAAGTTGCGCATAAAATAGGCCGCATGAAACCGTCGCTACAGCTACGCCTCTCCCAGCATCTGGCCCTGACGCCGCAGCTGCAGCAGTCGATCCGGCTGTTGCAGCTCTCCACGCTGGAACTGCAACAGGAAGTCGAGCAGGCGCTGACCGAGAATCCCCTGCTCGAACGCGAAAACGACTGGATCGAAAGCCCGCTGCGGGTCGCCGCCGACGGGTCGGTCAATGTCCAGACCACCACCACGACCCCGTCTTCCGAGCCGACGGCCCCCGCCGATTCGCGCGCGGATGGCGCCGCGTCCGCCGACGACGGCTATGCCGACGGCGCGGGCGACGATTATGGCGGCGACTGGAGCCTGGACGATTTCGCCCGCCGTCCGCAAAGCGACGAGGACGAGAAAACGCCGCTGCAATTGCGCGATGCCGAGCCCACGCTGCGCGAATATCTGATGGAGCAATTGGCGCCGCTGAAAATCTCCACGCGCGACAAGGGCCTGGCGATTTTCCTGATCGAATCGCTCGACGACGACGGCTACCTGAGCGCCTCGCTCGAGGAAATCCTTTCCGAATTGCCTGAAGAGCTCGAATTCGAGCTCGACGAAGTGCATGCGATGCTGACGCTGCTGCAAAGCTTCGACCCGCCCGGGGTCGGGGCGCGCAACGCGGCCGAATGCCTGTCGCTGCAACTGCGCCGCATCGAACATCCGCAGCGCGAGCTGGCGATGACGATCGTGCGCCATCACCTCGAACTGCTGGCCGCGCGCGATTACACCCGCCTGAAGAAGGCGCTGCAGGTCGACGACATGCAGCTGAAGGCCGCGCACGAGCTGATCCGCTCGCTCGCGCCCTATCCCGGCCACGCCTACAGCCGGCCGGAAGCGGATTTCGTCGTGCCCGACGTGTTCGTGCGCAAGAGCGGCCATAACTGGATCGCCCAGCTCAATCCCGATGTGATGCCGCGGCTGCGCATCAACGACATGTATGCGCAAATCTTGCGCGGTGCAAAAGGCGATACCGGCGCCGCGGGATTGCAGCAGAAACTGCAGGAGGCGCGCTGGCTCATCAAGAATATCCAGCAGCGTTTCGACACCATTTTGCGCGTCGCACAAGCCATCGTGGAGCGGCAAAAGAATTTCTTCACGCACGGTGAAATTGCGATGCGCCCCTTGGTTTTGAGGGAGATAGCCGATACACTGGGTCTACACGAGTCGACCATTTCTCGTGTGACTACCAATAAGTACATGGCCACCCCGATGGGGACATTCGAGCTGAAATATTTCTTTGGCAGCCATGTATCGACCGAAACCGGCGGTGCCGCCTCTTCCACCGCAATCCGTGCGCTGATCAAGCAGTTGATAGGAGCCGAAGACCCCAGAAACCCGTTGTCCGACAGCCGGATTGCCGAACTGCTGGGGGAACAAGGCTTCGTCGTGGCGCGACGTACCGTCGCCAAATACCGTGAAGCCTTGAAGATCCCCGCCGTGAACCTTCGCAAGTCTTTGTAGCCGAGTCGCATCGCCTGCCTGGTGCGGCTCTTTCAGAAGGAGAAGCGCTATGAACTTCAAGATCAGTGGACACCACTTGGACATCACGCCTTCGCTGCGTGAGTACGTGGAAACGAAACTGGAGCGAATCCTCAGGCATTTCGATCAGGTTATTGACGTCAGCGTGCTGCTATCGGTCGACAATCAAAAGGAAAAGGATCGCCGTCAACGCGCGGAAATCAATGTGCATCTGAAGGGCAAGGACATCTTTGTCGAGGCGCACCACGAAGATCTCTATGCGGCGATCGACATGCTGGTCGACAAGCTGGACCGGCAAGTGATCCGCTACAAGGACAAGGTGCAGAGCCACGACCGCGAATCGCTGAAGTACCACAGCTTCGTGGCCAGTCAGGCCCAGCAGTAGCTTGAAGATTCGGCTCGGCCACAACGCCGGCCGGCCTTGAAGTGAGGAAAGAAGCCGTGCCAGGAGCACGGCTTTTTTGCGCCCCGCGTGGACGTTCGAGCGAGGCCGCGGTGCCGCCTCGCCGTGCAACCTATAGGATGAAACCGGGATGGGGTTCCGTCTGGCCGGCTTCCCGGTGTATGCTGTGCAATACATATAGAGAATGCCCGCCCCGTTTCCTTGCGCAATGCCGCTCGGGGCGATCGGCATCGGACGGCAGGGAGCCCCCCTGCACTATAATGTGCCGCACGCTGATAGTCGGGAAGCGGCGGCAACGAACGCACCGCCCAGCAACGGCAGACCGGCCCACGCCGGCAAGAAACCGCATGGCGGCGCCAGTATCAGGAATTCCGCGCATTTCAAATGAACCGTTTGGCCAAACTGCTGCCGCCCGGCAATATCTCGCTCGACGTCAGCGTCACCAGCAAAAAACGCGTGTTCGAACAGGCCGGGCTGCTGTTCGAGAACAACCATGGCGTGGCGCGCGCCACGGTGACCGACAATCTGTTCGCCCGCGAATCGCTCGGCTCGACCGGCCTTGGCGCCGGCGTGGCCATTCCGCATGGCCGCATCAAGGGCCTGAAGCAGCCGCTGGCCGCCTTCATGCGGCTTGCCGAGCCGATTCCGTTCGAATCGCCCGATGGCAAGCCCGTTTCGCTGTTGATCTTCCTGCTGGTCCCCGAACAGGCCACGCAGCAGCATCTCGAAATCCTGTCGGAAATCGCTCAGCTATTGTCCGATCGCGATATGCGTGAAGGCCTCGCCGCTTTGCCGACGCCCGATGCGGTTCACCAGTTGCTGGTGCAATGGCATCCTTGACCCTCTCGGCGTAAGCGGCCCACCGCCGCGCCACCCGCATTCACCACCGCCCCAGCGCCCCGCCTCATCCCGCATGGAACTCACCGGCGTTACCTCCCAGTCGATCTTCGACGACAACGCAGCCGACCTCAAATTGTCCTGGGTGGCCGGGCTGGAGGGCGCCGATCGCGCCTTCGATCTCGACTTCGCACGCGAGGCGACCTCGGCGGCCGACCTGGTCGGCCACTTGAACCTGATTCACCCGAACCGGATCCAGGTGCTCGGCAAGCCGGAGATCACCTACTACCAGCGGCTCGACGACGAAACGCGCAAGCGCCAGATGGGCGAGCTGATCCTGCTCGAGCCGCCCTTCCTGGTGGTGGCCGACGGCATGGAGCCGCCGCCGGACCTGGAACTGCGCTGCACGCGCTCTTCCACGCCGCTGTTCACGACGCCGGTATCCTCGGCCGCGGTCATCGACCACCTGCGGCTGTATCTGTCGCGCATTTCCGCGCCGCGCGTGACCATGCACGGGGTGTTCCTCGATATCCTCGGCATGGGCGTGCTGATCATGGGCGAATCGGGCCTTGGCAAGAGCGAGCTGGGCCTCGAATTGATCTCGCGCGGACACGGCCTGGTCGCCGACGATGCGGTCGATTTCGTGCGTCTTGGCCCCGATTTCGTCGAGGGCCGCTGCCCGCCGCTGCTGCAGAACCTGCTGGAAGTGCGCGGCCTGGGCCTGCTCGACATCAAGACGATCTTCGGCGAAACCGCTGTGCGCCGGAAGATGAAGCTCAAGCTCGTGGTCCAGCTGGTTCGCCGCAACGACGGCGAATTCGAGCGGCTGCCGCTCGATTCGCAATATCTCGACGTGCTCGGCCTGCCGATCCATATGGTGAAGATCCAGGTGGCGGCCGGCCGCAACCTTGCGGTGCTGGTGGAGGCGGCGGTGCGCAATACCATCCTGCGCCTGCGCGGCATCGACACGCTGCGCGATTTCATGGACCGCCAGCGTGCGGCGATGCAGGCCGATGCGGCGTCGCGCGGCCAGGGCCGCCTGCTTTGAGCGTCTGACCGAGCCCGATTCCTTCGGCAGCCCGGGCCGCGCCGCAACTGCGCCTTGACGCATCGGCGTGCCGGACACGCCGACAGCGTCAACCTGATTGGGGTTTTCAGCGTTTTGTGCTGTAATGGGCATCACGCCCAGCCTGCGCCGTTGCGCATCCTGCGCTTGGCGACCCGATCCTCAGTCAGGAGATTTCAGCATGAAGACACTGATCGCAACCTGCGTGCTGCTGTGCCCTCTGGTCGCCACGGGCGCCTTTGCCCAGACCGCCTCCGGCAACAGCCAGCAGAGCAAGATGAAGACGTGCAACACGCAGGCGGCCGGCAAGACGGGCGACGAGCGCAAGGCCTTCATGAAGGAATGCCTGTCGGCCAAACCCGCCACCGCCGGCAACTCGCAGCAGCAAAAGATGAAGGCGTGCAATGCGCAGGCGAGCGGCAAGAAGGGCGACGAACGCAAGGCGTTCATGAAGGAATGCCTGTCCGCATGACGGCACACCGAGCCGGCATTGTTCCGGAGCGCCGGAAAGCGAAATAGACGGCGAAACAAGAGTCGGAAAGAAATAAAGGCGAATCGCGCGGCACACGGCGGTTCGCCTTTTTCTTTGCCGGCTCACTACCCATTGCGCGGCTTTCGCACGCTTTCGCCGCCATTTCCGCCGATGGCCGCCTCACGAGCCGCGGATTTCATCGGACCGTCATGACGCAATCATCACGCGATGCTATCCTTCAAGCGTTATGCGCATCGTCCTCATCACCGGCATTTCCGGCTCCGGCAAATCGGTTGCATTGAACGTGCTCGAAGACGCAGGCTACTACTGCGTCGACAACCTGCCCGCGCAGTTCATCCCCGAACTCGCCCGCTACCTTGCGGCCGAGGGCTACACGCATCTGGGTATCGCCACCGATATCCGCAGCCGCGAATCGCTGGCCAGGCTGCCGGAGACGCTGCGGAGCCTGTCGGCCGATCACGAGGTCCGCGTGGTCTTCCTGACCGCCAATACCGATTCGCTGGTGCAGCGCTATTCCGAAACGCGGCGGCGCCATCCGCTGTCGGTGCGGCTGGCTGCGCGCGAGGCGGACGGCGCGCCCGTACCGAACGAGACCCCGCTGGTCGAAGCGATCGAGATGGAACGCGAGCTGCTGAGCCCGCTGGCCGAATCGGCGCATCGCATCGACACCAGCAATGTGCGCACCAATACGCTGCGCGCATGGATCAAGGATTTCATCCGCGACGACAATCTGGAGCTGACGCTGCTCTTCACGTCGTTCGGCTTCAAGCACGGCGTGCCGAGCGATGCCGACATGGTGTTCGACGTGCGCTCGCTGCCCAATCCGTATTACGACCTGCAACTGCGGCCCCTGACCGGACGCGATGCGCCCGTCATCGATTTCCTGCAGAGCCAGCCGATGGTGCTGGCGATGGCCGAGGACATTCGCGCCTATGTGGAGAAATGGCTGCCGAGCTTCGTCGCGGACAACCGCAGCTATCTGACGGTCGCGATCGGTTGCACCGGCGGCCAGCACCGCTCCGTGTACATCGCGGAAAGACTTGCCAACTACTTCCGCGCGCATGGTAATGTGCTGGTCAGACACCGCGAGCTGGTGCCGGTAGGCTGAACCGGGCAGCGCCAAGGCGGTGGATCCCGGCGGCGGCGCCACCTGCGTGCCCTCGCCCCGTGAGCGAAAGTCTTCTCGGGATCGCATGTCTTCCAGTTCCCCAGCGTCCAATCACGCGGCACCGCTCCACGTCGAAGTCGACAGCCTGCCGCTGTTTCCCCTCCATACCGTGCTGTTTCCCGGCGGCCGGTTGCCGCTGCGCGTATTCGAACCCCGCTATGTCGACATGGTCCGCAATTGCCTGCGCGACAACGCGGCGTTCGGCGTCTGCCTGATCGCCAGCGGCCCCGAGGTCGCGCAGGAAGGCAGCGCCACGGTGCCGGAAGCGGTCGGTTGCCTGGCCGAAATCGTCGACTGCAATATGGAGCAGCTGGGCGTGCTGCTGATCGAGACGCGCGGCAGGCAGCGCTTCCGCGTGCTCGAGCACCATACCCGCGACGACGGCCTGCTGGTCGCGCGCGCCGAGCTGCTGCCCGACGACGTGATCGACTGCAAGCTGGAATTGCTGGGTGAATGCCTGGCGGCACTGCGCCGCATCGTGGCCTCGCTGCATGCGCCGCCGCACAAGCTGCCATTCGCCGAGCCGATGCAGTGGGAAGACCCGAGCTGGGTCGCCAACCGGCTATGCGAACTGCTGCCGGTGCCGATGAAGGCCAGGCAGATGCTGATGGCGCTGCCCGACGCCGGCATGCGGATCGAGATCGTGCATCGCTTCATGCGCCAGCACCACATGCTGTAGCGCGCGGCCGCCCCCCGCGGCCGGTGCGAGCCCGTGCGCCCCGCTGCAGGCAGGCGCCGACCAGTACCACTCCTTGCTTCAGAACAATTACGGCAGTCCCTCGCCGACCAGCAGCTTGCGCACTGGTGCCGGCATGCCCAGCTCATCGAGCCGGTCCAGCGACAGCCAGCGCCATTGCTCCGCCGCCGCGCCTGCATCGCTTGCATCGCCCGGCCCCACACCGCCCACACCGCCAACACCGCCAACACCGCTTCCATCGCGCAACGCCAATGCCGCCATGTCGACCCGCACCGCGCGGATCAGCAGCCGGAAGTGGGTGAAAACGTGCGTCATCTCGGCCACCATCGCGGCGCGCGCCGGGGTGCCGAAGGCCCGCCCGAAGGCAAGCGCATCGTCCTCGGCCTGTTCGGCATCGAACGGCAGCGCCGGCACGGGCAGCTCCGGCAGGCTCCACAATCCGCCCCAGATGCCGCTGTCCGCGCGCAGCCGCAGCAGCACCTCGCGGCCATGCCGCAATACCACCATCACCGTGCTGCGCTCCGGTATCGGCGCACGCGCCTTCGGCGTCGGCAGCACCGCGGTCAGCCCCTCTCGCCGCGCCACGCACAGGTCCGACAGCGGGCAGCGCGCCGCGTCGTCGAGACAGGCGGGCTTGCCGCGCGAGCAGACGGTCGCGCCCAAATCCATCAGCCCCTGCGTGTAGGCCACCATGTCCTCGGACTGGCGCGGGCCCGGCGCGGGCAGCGCGGCCTCGGCAATCGCCCACATCCTGTTCTCGATCGCCTTCTCCCCGGGATGGCCTTGCACGCCGAAGCAGCGCGCGAAGACCCGCTTGACGTTGCCGTCGAGAATCGGCGCACGCACGCCCGCGCTGAACGCCGCGATCGCCGCCGCGGTCGAGCGGCCGATGCCGGGCAGCTCCGCCAGCAGGGCCGGATCGCCGGGAAACCGACCGCCGTACTGCTCGACCACCAGCTTGGCGCAGCGGTGCAGATTGCGCGCCCGCGAGTAGTAGCCCAGCCCGGCCCACAGCGCCATCACCTCGTCGGCCGGCGCCTCGGCGAGCGCCTGCACGGTCGGCAGCCGCGCCAGAAAGCGCTGGTAGTAGTCGATCACCGCGCTGACCTGGGTCTGCTGCAGCATGATCTCCGACAGCCAGATCCGGTAGGGATCGCGCGTGTTCTGCCAGGGCAGGTCGTGGCGCCCGTACCGGCGCTGCCATTGCACGACCCGGGCGCCAAAATCGGACGGCACCTCGGCGGACGGCACCTCGGCGGCGGCGGGATCGGCAGCGGAATCCGTGGTGGCGCGAATGGTGGATCGAGTGGTAGAGCGGCGAGGCATCGATAAGTAGCGAGGGGATCGGCGGTGTTTTTCGAGTCAGGCGCGGCGTGTCGCTCCGCTCAGCGCTGGCATTGCGGGCAATAGAAGGTCGAGCGCTGCCCCTGCACGATCTGCCGGATCGGCGTGGCGCAGTGCCGGCAGGGCTTGCCGGTGCGATCGTAGACCAGGCAGTCGAGCTGGAAATAGCCGCTGGCGCCGTCGCTGCCGACGAAATCGCGCAGCGTGCTGCCGCCGCGCTCGATCGCCAGCGCCAGCGTCTCGCGCACCGCGGCGGCGAGCCGTTCGCAACGCGCACGCGACAGCCGGCCCGCGGCGGTGGTTGGCCGGATGCCGGCGCGGAACAGGCTCTCCGAGCAATAGATGTTGCCGACGCCGACCACGATATCGCCCGACAGCAGCACCGTCTTGATCGCCGCGCTGCGCCCGCGCGTATGGCGGTACAGCCAGTCGCCGTCGAAGGCCGGGTCGCACGGCTCGATGCCGAGATTGCGCAGCAACGGATGGGTGGGCAGCAGCGCCTCTGGCAGCGTGGTCCACAGCACCGCGCCAAAGCGGCGCGGGTCGCGGAAACGCAGCGTCAGAGGCCGACCGGCCGCATCGTGCAGCAGCAGGTCGATATGGTCGTGCGTGCCCGGCGCGGGTGGCTCGTGCCAGACGCGCAGCGTGCCGGTCATGCCGAGGTGGATCAGCAGCCAGCCGGCGTCATCGCCATCAGCCACGCTCCCGGTCACGCCACCAGCAACGCCACCAGCAACGCCACCGGCCACGCCACCAGCAACGCCACCAGCAACGCCACCGGCCACGCCACCGGCAACGCCGTCGGCCACCACCTCCGCCTCGCGCACGCACTCGAGCAGCAGATACTTGCCGCGCCGCTCGACACGCCGGATGACCCGCCCCGGCAGGCAGGCCTCCAGTTCCTCGGGCACCGGCCAGCGCAGGCCGCGATGGCGCACCGCCACCCCGGCGATGCGGCTGCCCTCCAGATGTGGCAGCAGTCCCCGTCGGGTCACCTCGACCTCGGGCAATTCCGGCATCGAACCTCTCCTTTGCGCACGACTCCAAGCGGCAGACGCCATGCCAGCCATGGTGCACCGCAGCCGGGCATTGTAGCGGCACGTTACAATGGCCCTAACTTGTCATATGGCACCACGCGTGCCGGAGTCCCACCCATGCCGGACCGCCTGGACCGCATCTCCGCTCTGCTCCCTTCCCACGTACCGCTTGACGAGCCGCCCGCGCAGACCGCCGCGCGCCGCGCGGCACCGGGCCGGCGCCTGCTGCCGCTGCTGGTGGCGGCCCTGGTCGGCGCCGGCGCGCTGACCGGCTGCGCCAGTGCGCGCGATGCCCGGTCGGCCCAGGCCGATGCCGCACGCGCGGAGGCGAAGTCCGACGGCGCCGAAACCGGCCGGCCGATGTTCACGCTGGGCAGCGACGGCGAGCTCGAGCCGACCCCGGCGACGCCGCTGCCGCCGAAGATGCCGCTGCCCGAGCTGCCGCTGACGGCCGACATCATGTACCGCGTGCTGGCCGCCGAGATCTCGATGCAGCGCGGCCTGACGGGCCCGGCCTATCGCACCTACGTGGAACTGGCCCGCTCGACCCGCGACCCACGCTTCGCGCAGCGCGCCACCGAAATCGCCTTCAATGCGCGCGTCCCGCAGCAGGCCCTCGACGGCGCCCGCCTGTGGACCGACCTGGCCCCGACTTCGCCGGCCGCGCGCCAGGTGCTGTCGACCTTGCTGGTGCTCAACGCACGCTGGGAAGAAGCCGAACCGCTGCTGTCGCTGCAGTTGAACGGCGTGCCGCCGAGCCATCGGCCCGAGGCCATCCTGCAATTGCAGCAGCAACTGTCACGCACCAGCGATCCGGCCGGCGCGGCCGCGCTGCTGCAGCGGCTGGTCGCCAACGACATGCAGTCGGCCGAGACGCGGCTCGCGCTGGCACGGGCCAAGGAAACCGCCGGCGACGTGCCGGGCGCGCTGGCCGAGCTCGACGAAGCGCAGCGCCTGCGTCCCGACTACGAAGCCGCGGCGCTGATGGCGGCCGAGCTGCGCGCCGACAACTCGCCCGAACAGGCGATCGCCGGCCTGAAGCGCTTCCTCGACAAGGCGCCGGCCTCGGTGAACGGCCGCATCACGCTGGCGCGCGTCTATCTGCAGCGCAACGAGATGGACGCGGCCCGGCGCGAGTTCGAGGCGCTGCGCAAGGTCGCGCCCGACGATCCGCGCGTGCCGCTGGCGCTGGGTCTGACCGGGCTGCAGGCGCGCCGCTACGACGAGGCCGAGCGCTATCTGCACGAATATCTGCGGCTGGCCGAAAAGGCCCCGAGTTCCAACCCCGACGTCGCGTACCAATACCTCGCGCAGATCGCCGAGGAGCGCAAGGACTACGCGGGCGCGGTGCAGTGGCTGGACCGGATCGAGGACCAGCGCATGGTGGGGGCGGCATCGGTCAAGCGCGCGCAGATGCTGGGCCGCATGGGCCGGCTCGACGATGCGCAGGCGATCTTCGGCGACATGCTGGCCGATGCCGAGGACATCCCCGATCCCGACCAGCGCGCGCAGCGGATGATGGCGGTACGCCAGGCCGAGGTCGGCATGCTGATGGAAGTCAAGGCCTACGACCGCGCCCGCAAGGTACTGGACGAACGCGTCAAGGCCGAGCCCAGGAATGCCGAATGGCTGTACGAGCTGGCGATGCTCGACGAGCGCGAGAAGCGCTACGACAGCATGGAACGCCGGCTGCGCCAGTTCATCGCGATGCAGCCGGACCAGAAGCAGGGCTACAACGCGCTGGGCTATTCGCTGGCCGATCGCAACATCCGCCTGCAGGAAGCGCTGAAGCTGCTGGAGAAGGCGACCGAGCTGGGCCCCGACGATCCGTACATCATGGACAGCCTGGGCTGGGTCAAATTCCGCCTGGGGCAGTTGCAACCGGCCGCCAAGCTGCTGCGCGACGCCTACGCCAAGGCGCCCGAGGCCGAGATCGCCGCGCATCTGGGCGAGGTGCTGTGGCAGCTCGGCGAGCGCGACGAGGCCCGCAAGACCTGGGAGGAAGGCGTCAAGCTGGACCCGAACAATGAGACGCTGGTCGAAACGCTGCGGCGCTACAACGTGCGATTGGCGCAGTAGCGTCGCCGGCGTGCCGCCCGTACCCGGCAGGCTGTGCCCTTCATCGAGATTCATCGCCCTCCATCGACATCCATCGCCGGCACGGTCCGCGCCAACGCGCGCGCCGTGACCCGGTACCGATCTGCGTTTTCCGCATGGACCGATCCCGCCGTACCCTGACCCTGCTTTGCCTGTCCGCGCCGCTGTGGCTCGCCGCCTGTGCCAGCGTCACGCCGTCGCGCCAGTTCGATGCCGCCGCCGGCGCCCGCGCCAGCGAATTGACCGGGCGCTTTGCCGCCAACTACGTCCGCTATGGGCGCGACGAAGGCGTGCAGGGCAGCTTCCACTGGCGCGAGCAGGGCGAGAACGTGCGGCTGGACCTGATTTCGCCGCTGGGCCAGACGCTGGCGGTGGTCACGGCGACGCCCTCGGGCGCGACGCTCGACCTGCCCAACGAACCGCCGCGCAACGCGCCCCAGGTCGATGCGCTGCTGGAGCAGAGCCTCGGCTTCGCGCTGCCGGTGGCCGGCATGCGCGACTGGCTGCGCGCCCGGCCGGCACCCGGTGCCCCGGCCAGCGCCACGCGCGACGCCCAGGGCCGGCTCGAGACGCTGTCGCAAAACGGCTGGACCGTGCGCTACGCGGCCTGGCAGGCCGCGCCGAACGGCGCCGAAACGCTGCCGCGCCGGATCGACCTGGCGCGCGACGGCGCCGGCGGACCGATGTCGGTCAAGCTGGTGATCGACGCCCCGGCTTCGCATTGATCGCCCGATGTCGGCCCCCTTGCCCCCCGCGCAACTGCGCGACTGCCCCGCCCCGGCCAAGCTGAACCTGTTCCTGCATGTGACCGGGCGCCGCCCCGACGGCTATCACACGCTGCAGACGGTGTTCCAGCTGATCGACTGGAGCGACACGCTGCATTTCGAACGCCGCGACGACGGCGCGGTACTGCGCGTGACCGACGTACCCGGCGTGCCGGCCGACAGCGACCTGGTGGTGCGCGCGGCCAGGGCGCTGCAGACCGCCACGGGAACCCGGTACGGCGTCGAGATCGCGCTGGACAAGGCGCTGCCGATGGGCGGCGGCATCGGCGGCGGCTCCTCGGACGCCGCCACCACGCTGCTGGCGCTGAACCGGCTGTGGGGCCTGGGCCTGGGGCGCGAGCAATTGATGCGGATCGGCCTGGGCCTGGGCGCCGACGTGCCCTTCTTCGTGTTCGGCCAGAACGCCTTCGCGCAGGGGATCGGCGAGGAGCTGACCGCCGTCGACCTGCCGGACAGCTGGTTCGTGGTCATCCATCCACGCCAGCATGTGCCGACCGCAGCAATTTTTTCCGACGAACGCTTGACAAGGGATACGCCCATCTCCATAATTGCGGACTTCGCTGCTTGCACAAACAAATTCGGTTTCGGTCGCAACGATCTGGAAGCGATAGCGACAGCGAAGTTCGGCGAAGTTGCCCGAGCCCTTGCCTGGCTGAAACAATTCAGTCCGGAGGCGAGGATGACCGGTTCCGGTGCCTGTGTGTTTGCACGTTATCGTGACGAGCAAACTGCGCAACAGGTGCTCGACCGGTTGCCATCCGAATGGGATGGCAGATGCGTGAGAAGTTTGTCGCGCCATCCGCTCGCAGCGTTCGCATAGCAAGTTTTCGTTCGGCGTTGTGGCAGTCGGCGCAACGAAGAACGGTCCCGGTTGTGTAGGGGAGTCGCCAAGTCGGTTAAGGCACCGGATTTTGATTCCGGCATTCGAGGGTTCGAATCCTTCCTCCCCTGCCATTACATTCCTCGCAGATCTGCAGAATCCGTCGCCGGCAGCGCCGGCGACCCTCCCCCAGCAGCAAGACAGGTGCCCCTCATGAGTAGCGACGGCTTGATGGTATTCACCGGCAACGCCAACCCCAAACTCGCGGAGGCTGTCGTGCAGCACCTCGGCATTCCGTTGGGCAAGGCGCTGGTGGGCCGATTCTCCGATGGCGAAGTCCAGGTCGAAATTCAGGAAAATGTCCGCGGCAAGCACGTGATCGTGCTGCAGTCCACCTGCCAGCCGACCAACGACAACCTGATGGAACTGATGGTGATGGTCGACGCGCTCAAGCGCGCCTCGGCACGCAGCATCACCGCCGCCATGCCCTACTTCGGCTATGCCCGCCAGGACCGCCGCCCGCGCTCGGCGCGCGTCGCGATCTCGGCCAAGGTGGTTGCCAACATGCTGGAAGTGGCCGGTGTCGAGCGCGTGCTGACGATGGACCTGCACGCCGACCAGATCCAGGGCTTCTTCGATATCCCGGTCGACAACATCTACGCCTCGCCGGTGCTGCTGGGCGATCTGCGCGAAAAGAACTACGGCGATCTGCTGGTGGTCTCGCCCGACGTGGGCGGCGTGGTGCGCGCCCGCGCACTGGCCAAGCAGCTGAACTGCGACCTGGCCATCATCGACAAGCGCCGTCCCAAGGCCAATGTGGCCGAGGTGATGAACATCATCGGTGAGGTCGACGGCCGCAACTGCGTGATCATGGACGACATGATCGACACCGGCGGCACGCTGTGCAAGGCGGCCCAGGTGCTGAAGGAACGCGGGGCACAGAAGGTGTTCGCCTACTGTACCCACCCGGTGCTGTCCGGCGGCGCGGCCGCCCGCATCGCGGACTCGGCGCTGGACGAAGTGGTCGTCTGCGACACCATTCCGCTGCGCGACGACGCCCGCCAGACCGGCAAGATCCGCCAGCTGTCGACCGCCTCGCTGCTGGCCGAGACGTTCACCCGGATCGTCAAGGGCGACTCGATCATGTCGCTGTTCGCCGATTCCTGAGCTTCCTGTTAGAATTCAAGGCTTTGTCGCGTCCGCCGGCTTGTCCGCAAGCGGCGATGCGACGCAGAGGCGCCCGGTCACCGTACCTGGCGCCGGTTCATCGGGCTGTCTGGTCGCGGGCAGCCCTCTTACTTTTTGGAGTCCACAATGAAAGTCATCGCTTTCGAGCGTAGCGTACAGGGAACGGGTGCGAGCCGCCGCCTGCGCAACGCCGGCAAGACCCCCGGCATCATCTACGGCGGCACCGCCGAACCGAAGATGATCGAGCTCGATCACAACGCGCTGTTCCACGCGCTGAAGAAGGAAGCCTTCCACTCGTCGATCCTCGACCTGGAAGTGGGCGGCACGACCGAGAAGGCCCTGCTGCGCGCCTTCCAGATGCACCCGTTCAAGCCGCTGGTGCTGCACGTCGACTTCCAGCGCGTGTCGGCCACCGAGAAGATCCACGTCAAGGTGCCGCTGCACTTCATGAACCAGGAAACCGCTCCTGGCGTGAAGCTGGGCCACGGCATCATCAACCACATCCTGAATGAACTGGAAGTGTCGTGCCTGCCGGGCGACCTGCCGGAATTCATCGAAGTGGACATGGGCGCCGTCGAACTGGGCCAGACCGTTCACCTGTCGGACCTGAAGCTGCCGAAGGGCGTGACCCCGATCACGCACGGCGACGACAACCCCGCCGTGGCGAGCATCGCCCTGCCGGCCGGCGGCGTGTCGGAAGCGGCCAGCGAAGGCGAAGGCGAGACGCCGGCTGCCTGATCGGCGCCAGCCCTCGGCTGACCGGCGGCACTGTCGTATCGACAGGCGCCGCCACAAAGACCGCCGGTTCGTCCGGCGGTTTTTTTTCGCGTATGCTTTCCTGCTGCGCCGCGTCCCGGATGCCGTGCGTGTCCGTCACCGAACCCGTTTGCACCATGATCAAGCTCATCGTCGGCCTCGGTAATCCCGGGGCGGAATACGAAGCCACCCGGCACAATGCCGGCTTCTGGCTGATCGACCAGCTGGCCCGCATGGGCGGTGCCACGCCACGCGTGGAAGGCCGCTTCCATGGGCTGGCGGCGCGCGCGCGCCTGTGGGATCAGGATATCTGGCTGCTGAAGCCGTCGACCTTCATGAACCGCTCCGGCCTGGCCGTGGTGTCGCTCGCTCGCTTCTACAAGATCCTGCCCGACGAGATCCTGGTCGCGCATGACGAGATGGATTTGCCGGCCGGCGCGGTCAAGCTCAAGCGCGGCGGTGGCTCGGGCGGGCACAACGGCCTGAAGGACATCTCCGCGCATCTGTCGACGCCGGATTACTGGCGCCTGCGCATCGGCGTGGGGCATCCGCGCAACGCCGGCGGTGCGGGCGATCGCGAGGACGTCGTCAACTTCGTGCTCAAGCCCCCGCGCCGCGAGGAGCAGCAGGCGATCGACGAGGCAATCGATCGCAGTATTGCGCCCGTGTCGCTGCTCGCCAAGGGCGAGGCCGAACGCGCGATGATGCAGTTGCATTCGGCCAAATGACGGCTTGAGTGGCCGCCCGCCGACGCCTGCGGTGAGTCGGTGCGAGTTGCCATTGTGGTTCGCAGGCGGTTCACGATACCGCCACAGGCTTGGCTTCCCGATCGGGCGCCAACCTTTTTTCGGCGGCGCACCGAGCACCATCGCCGTCCACGACGTTGTGGATCCTTATTTTCAGTTCCTCGATGACAGGGTCCCTGGCGGCGGGATCCGATGAGCAGTACCGCAGCGGCCAAAGATCCCGGGGGCTCACGCCCAACTCCTTCAACGTTTGCTTGATCAACCTGCGCGCATCCGGATGGGGATTGCGCGTCCTGTCGAGCAGGAGAATCGCCTGCTCGATGGCGTCATCAAGCGACAGCGGCTGCGTGTCCGGCTGTTCATCCAACGCCTTCTCCGGCCGCGTGCCCGTCCCCGCCGTGACGACATTGTTGCCCTTGTCGATCGCGGCCTGAATGGAACTCGCAGCGTGACGATGGCGATATCCCGCATAGAGGGTCCAGCCCGCCAATACCAGGCCACCGACGATGCCGAAGAGGATGCCACCGGTCGACACTCCACCCGCGACAAGAAAAAGCGCCAGCGAAATCCCACCGACTGCCATCGCCGCCCCACCATAGGTCATCCGCCATTTGCCCAGGCGGATCTGGTGCCTGGCGTCATCCTCGGCACGCCGTTCGTTGCGCTTGGCATGCGAGAGCAAGGACTCGGCAACCGTCGCGGCGTCGACCAGTTCGGCTTGCTGACTCTCCTTTGCTTCCTTGACGGTTCTTTTGGCGCGCCTTATCGCGTTCAGCACTTCGCTCGCTGCCGCCAGCTTCTTGAGTCCGTCGCGCCATCGCACTGCACCGGCGATGACATGAAGCGCGCCGCAGCCCAGACTGAAGGCAAAGCCGCAGATGGCAGTCGCCGTGGCATGGATCGGCACTGTCGCCAGGTGCAGTAGCTCACTTACCTTCAGGCTGTCCCAGAGCAGCGCCAGGTTGCAGCCGACCCCCGCGGCCTGCAAGACGCCGTCGCGCGTGAACATGACGAAGGAGTGCTTCAAGGTATCGGTGGCTTCCCGGCGGTCCATCTGCGCGGTTTGATAGTGCAGATAGCCGGTTGCCAACACCGCCATGGCGCCCCCGTCGGCTCGGACGCTGGTTGGACATGGCTGGACCGACGTGCTGCCGTCGGGCGGACAGGCGGCAACCGCTCCACGGCTTGCGGCCGTCACCGCCATCGCCTTCGATATTCTCGCCGCCCGCTTTTGGTGGGCGATTCGCTCAATAAAGATCGCGCGCAATTCACCGGTTGCGACAAGCTGCCGTGCGATTCGAAAACGCGCGCGCAGGTGCCTGCCGAACACGACTGTCGTGATCACGATTTCCACAATGGAGGCCGCGGTGCTTAATCCCATTGCCTCTTGCGAAATCGCATGCCTCGGACCATCGGTGCTGAATCGTGCGGTCAAGACAGACGACGAGGGATTGGCGCGGAAGAAGGCGACGATGGCCTCGGCAAAAGCGCCGGCCTTATATAGCGCAATGCCGCTCCATCCGAAGTACAAGACCGAATTCGCAAGGGCGACATGCCGGGCCTGAGGCAGCGCGTCTGTCCGTTCGACGATCCGGCTTGCACATGAAATGTGACCGCATCCCTCGCTCATCGAGCGTCCCCTCCTCTGCCTTGGCCGGTGCCTCGATCCACTACAGCCCCCTGGATCCGTCTTCGATTCTTTTCGCCGATTTTCTCCGGGGTTTTTTGAGCATCCCACGGCAAGACATCGTCATCGCTGGGCACCGCCTCCTGCGGTTTCGCACAAGGGACCAGCGCGACGCGCGTACCTGGCCGCTTGGATCTCATGCTGGCAGCGTTGTCTGCGGGCACAGTCTTTGGCATTCCGCAAACGATCCCTGTCTTGGACGATGTGGCGCTCTTCGGAGTCCGGCTCGTCCGAGGTGGAAATGCACGCCGCGAACGCATCGATCGCAGCGTCCGACGGAAACTCCTTGAACCGGCTCTGCATCAGCGATACGGCTGCAAAGCCGCTGCCGCACTGGCCCTCGTTTTCCCAACGGCATTGAATGAGGAGGGCAGTCCTGGCCAACCCAAGCACGGCGGCCGAATCCACCGGCGTCGAGGATGGAACCAGCCGCAGTATGGTTTTCCACCTCCTTTCGTCCCGCACCCGCGTAGCGTCGTGCAGCCGCTGTGCAATGGCGCCGACCAGCAGCGCCGCTTCTTTCCCGATAATAGGGTCATGCAGAAGCGGTACCGCGAAGCGAAGCAGCTTGTCGTGGAAATCGGCGTCCATGTCATCCTGATAAATCGTGCGGCGTGCAAATTCGGTCAGCACCATCACGGCCCAACCTGGGCAACGCTCCATGGCGAGATGAAACACCTCCTGTAGCACGACTTGCTTCGCGTTTCGGGTGAGCGCCCTGAACAATGGCCATACCTCGCGAAAGACGCGCTCCGGTATTCGCGGGTACATCCTGCCCAGCCTCTTGAACGTCTCCACGAATACGGTTCTTGCGCGCCAGCTCGTCCAACGGTCGCCGGTCAGTAGATTGAGCAGGAGCGCCACGTCGGTCATGCATGACGGCTGCGACCGGAAGCCCAGGCTCTTCCTGCTTGCAATCAGATCGCGAAACAGCTGGAACTCGGACCAATATGGCTTGAGCTGCCGATGCAGGAGGCGACACGTCATGGCAAGCGTCGCTCGTTCGAAGGGATCGCCGAGGCAGGCGACAATCTTGTCGGTCGCCATTTTGGGCAAGCAGGCAAGGTGCCCGTTCTCGGCTTCCGGCGTGCCTCTGGGAACGCTGGTCCGCGAAAACATTCGCGCCAGTGCGGCCATGACGCCGTGCGAACCGTCGCGCATGGCAAAGGCGGTGCCATCGAAGTGAAGACGGCCCTCGCACCGGCGGAACGGCGCGGTCTCACAGGTGCTGGTACCCGGCAATGCCGGGATCGGGTAACCCTCGGTGCGGACTTGCGGCATGGCGCTCTCCCGAGCTGTGGGGGATGCCACGCACGGTTGCACGGCGGCGAGTGCCAACGCTTAACAATGAACCGCAGACGGACAACTTTTGATAGCGATTGTTACGAAGATGTATCCGGGTGCGGGATAGACGACCCGCAGCGGCAGCCAATGACATAAAAAACCCCGCCATCGTCGATGCGGGGTTTCTTGCTGCGGCGTTCGATGCAGGCGGCTGTAGAGCCGCGGGGCGGCGGGGCCGCCTCAGGCGGCGTGCTTGGCGGCGGTCAGCAGCCGGTAGCGCTGCATCAGCACCTCATGGGTCTCGACCCGGTTCGGGTCGCGCGGAATGCACGCGACCGGACACACCTGCTGGCATTGCGGCTCGTCGAAGTGGCCGACGCATTCGGTGCATTTGTTGGGGTCGATCTCGTAGATTTCCGGCCCCATCGAAATGGCTTCGTTCGGGCACTCGGGCTCACAAACGTCGCAATTGATGCAATCGTCGGTGATGATCAGCGCCATGGTGGTTCCTTCTGCTATCCGGCCATCGCCGCGCGATACGCCGCCGGAGTCCGCCCGCGCCCGACTGGCCGCGTCCTGACGGTTTCCGAACCCCGTATTCTAGGCGTTTTCGGGCCGGCCCGCCGAGCCGGCCCTGGCCTTGGCCCCGACCCGCGGCGGCGGACGGCGGACGGCAGGCGGCGGCCGATCGAGGGCTCAGTCGCCCTTGCCGATCTTTTCCTTGAGCCAGCGCTCGACGGAGGGGAAAACGAACTTGCTGACGTCGCCGCCCAGCACCGCGATCTCGCGCACGAAGGTGCCGGAGATGAACTGGTATTGGTCGGACGGGGTGAGGAACATCGTTTCGACGTCCGGCAGCAGATAGCGGTTCATGCCGGCCATCTGGAACTCGTACTCGAAGTCCGACACGGCGCGCAGGCCGCGCACGATCACGCGCGCATTGTTTTTGCGCACGAAGTCCTTCAGCAGGCCGGAAAAGCCGTCGACGCGCACGTTCGGATAGTGGCCCAGCACTTCCTTGGCGATGCCGATGCGCTCCTCCAGCGAAAAGAAGGGGCGCTTGTTGGGACTATGGGCGACTCCGACCACCAGCTCATCGAAGATATTGGACGCCCTGCGCACCAGATCCTCGTGTCCCCGGGTCAATGGATCGAACGTGCCGGGATAGACCGCGACGACCATGCTTCCTCCTTGTTCTGCCCGCTGCCGTGAACCGGCAAGCCGCACCGGCACCGGCTTTGCAGCCGGCTTGCGCCGATGCCGCCAGGCGAGCGTTGGCGACAGCGGCGTAGTGTACCCCTAAATGCGCGGCTTGAAAGCCGCTGCGCGGAGCGGGCGCGAGGGCCCTGGGCGATCATCGCGCACCGGCGCGCGAAGCGCCAGCGGCCGGATTCAGTCGGCCGCGCCGCGATGGCGCAGCAGGTGGAAATGGACTGCGCCGGCACGCGCGTGGCGCACGATTTCCAGCGATGCGGGCACCGGCGCATCGGCGCCGTTCAGGGGGCTTTCCGATTCGACATAGACCAGCCCCGCCGCATGGGTCAGCCGCTCGGCATGGGCCAGCGCCGGTCCGATCCAGTCTTCGGCGAACGGCGGATCGAGAAAGACCACATCGAAGCTGGCGGCCGGCATCTGCGCCGCGATGGCGAAGGCATCACCCTGGAGGATCTGGATCTGCTCGGCGCCGAGCCGGTCCTGGTTCTCGCGCAGCTGACGCACCACGCGCGGATTGGCCTCGACCATCGCCACATGGGCGGCGCCGCGCGAGGCGGCCTCGAAGCCCAGCGCGCCCGAGCCGGCGAACAGATCCAGGCAGCGCTGGCCGCTGAGGTCCTGGCCCAGCCAGTTGAACAGCGTCTCGCGGACGCGGTCCGGCGTAGGCCGCAGGCCTTCCGCATCGAGCACCGGCAGCGGGGTGCGCTTCCAGCGGCCCCCGATGATGCGCACCTGCGCCGGGGTCTGACGGGAGGAGAACGAGGGAACGCGCCCACGGGGGGCGGTCTGGGTGCGCCCGCCGGCGGCGGGCTGCGGAGAGGGGGAACGCGGACTCATTCCGTGATTGTAGAGCCTGGCGGGCGGGCGGCTGGCGCCGGCGCGCGGGCGGCGCCGGAACGCTATGCGCGCCAGCGCACCGAGTCCAGCCCACGAAGGGGCGACGAATCGGCGCTCGCGCGATGCACCGCCGGGCTTGGCTGGCCCCAGGCTCAGCGGGCGGCCGCCGTCGGTGCGCCGCCGGCAGGCCCGCCGACGATTACAGTCGCCATCGCGTCGGGGCGCACATGGCGCTGGAAGGCCTGCCTGACGTGCTGGCGATCGACCTTGGCGATCTGCGCGGTCCAGGTATCGAGGTAGTCCAGCGGCAGCCCGTACCAGCCGATATTGGCGACATTGGTCAGCAGCTTGCGATTGCTGTCGATCCGCAGCGGGAAGCCGTTGATCAGATTGTCCTTGGCCGCCTTCAGCTCGGCCTCGGTCGGCCCTTCCTCGACGAAGCGCTTGAGCACCTGCCGCACCAGCGCCAGGGCCTCGTCGGTCTGCGCCTTGCTGGTCTGCAGGCCGATGCCGAACGGTCCCGGCTGCTTGGACGGGGCGAAATAGCTGTCGACGCCGTAGGTCAGCCCGCGCTTCTCGCGCACCTCCTCGGTCAGCCGGGAGCTGAAGCCGCCGCCGCCGAGCACATAGTTGCCGACCAGCAGCGCGAAATAGTCGGGATCGCCGCGCGCGATGGCGGGCTGGCCCAGCACCACGGTGGCCTGCTGGGCCGGATGCGGAACGCGCTGCACGCTGGCGCCGATGTCCATCTTGACCGGCGGCATCGCCGGCGGTGCGGCGCCGTTGGGCAGCCCGCGCGTCAGCAGCTCGGCGATCTGCTCGGCCTGGCGGCGGTCGATCGCGCCGATCAGCGTGACCACCGCGCGCGAGGCCGCGTAATTGGCGCGCCAGAAGCGCTCCAGGTCGGCGCGCGTGACCGAGGCGACCGACTCCGCGGTCGCCGACATGCCGTAGGGATGGTTCGGGTAGATGGCCTTGGACAGCAGCTTGTCGGCGATCACGCCCGGACGCGTATCGCCCTCGCGGATGGCAGCGATCATCCGCTCCTTCTCGCGGGCGACCACGGCCTCGGGGAAGGTCGGTGCCTTGATCAGCTGCGCGGCCAGCGTCACCGACTGCGTCAGTTCGGGGTTCGAGGTCAGCGTCCGCAGGCCGATGCCGCCGCGGTCGCCGCCGGCCGCGCCGCCGAAGCTGGCACCGGTATCGGCGAAGGCGTCGGCGATCTGCGCCTCGTCGCGCGCCGGCTGGCCTTCCACGGCGCCGGTGCCCTTGTCGAGCAGCGCGGCCGTCAGCGTTGCGAGCCCGGCCTTGCCCGGCGGGTCATAGCGGCTGCCGGCGTCGAAATCGACATTGATGTCGAGCATCGGAATCGACGGGCTGCGCACGAAATAGACGCGGGCGCCGGTCGACGCGGTCCAGTGTTCGATCGGAATGGCGGCCTGCGCGGTGGCGGCGCCCAGGCCGGCCAGCAGGCCGGCGGCCACCGCCAGTGCCCGGCGCAGCCGCGCCGAGGGACGGGAAAACGAGAGCGAATCCATGGCGAACATCGCGGTCCTCAGTGGCGCAGGCCGGACGGGGCCTGGGGCTTGGGCTGGTTGGGATCGATCGGCTGCGGCAGCAGCGTTGCCACGGTCAGGTTGTCCTCGCTGAAGTACTTGCCCGCCACCGTCTTGACCTGCTCCGGCGTGACCTGCTTGATCCGCTCGAGAATGCGGTCCAGCTGCTGCCACGAGATGCCGGCGATCTCCGCGACGCCGATCTCCATGCCCTGCCCGAACACCGAATCGCGCTTGTAGATCTGGCCGGCCACGACCTGCGCCTTGACGCGCCGCAGCTCTTCGTCGGACACGCCCTCGCGCGCGATCCGCTCGATCTGCTGCCGCAGGGCGCGCTCGATCTCGTCGGTGGTATGGCCGTTGGCGGGCGTGCCGTCGAGCACGAACAGCGACTCGCCACGATTGATGCCGTCATAGCCGACATTGACATCGTCTGCCAGCCGCTGCGTGCGAACCAGATCGCGGGTCAGCCGCGCATTGTCGTAGCCGTTGAGCACGGCGGCCAGCACCTCGAGCGCATACGGATCGATGTCCTTCTCGACGTCGCGCAGGCGCGGCACCTTGTAGGCCAGCACCAGATAGGGATTCTCCGCGGGTGCCTTGACCCAGATCCGCTTGACGCCCTTCTGCGGCGGCTCGATCTGCGGCTTGCGTACCGGCAGCGCACGCGGCTTGAGCCTGCCGTAGGTGCGCTCGGCCAGCGCGCGCACCTCGGCCGGATTGACGTCGCCCGCGACCACCAGGATCGCGTTGTTGGGCACGTACCACTCGCGATACCAGGCGCTGACATCGTCGACGCGCATATTGACCAGATCGTTCATCCAGCCGATCACCGGATGGCGATAACCCGCGCTGGTGTAGACCGTGGCCAGCAGCTGTTCATAGACGGTGCCGCGCGGCGAGTCGTCGGTGCGCAGCCGGCGCTCTTCCATCACGACCTTCATCTCGCGTTCGAAGTCCTCGGCGCGGATCACCAGGTTCGCCATGCGGTCCGCTTCGAGCTCCATCATCCGCGGCAGATGCTGCTTGGCGATCTGCTGGAAGTACATGGTGAAGTCGCGGTTGGTCATTGCGTTCTCGCGGCCGCCGAGCGCGGCGATCTGCCGCGAGAACTCGCCCGGTCCGACCTTGGGCGTGCCCTTGAACATCATGTGTTCGAGCATGTGGGCGACGCCCGTGGTGCCGCTGACCTCGTCGATGCCGCCGACGCGATACCAGACCTGATGGGCGACCGTGGGCGCGCGGTGGTCTTCCTTGACGATCACGCGCATGCCGTTGGCAAGCTTGAATTCGGTGGTGCCGCCGTCGGGCACCGCCGCCTGTACCGCCGCGCCGGGGGCTGGCGGCGCATCGACCGCCACGCCCTGCGCCTGTGCAAGCGGCATCCAGGCGGCAGCGGCGAGCAGCGCAAGCGAGGCCAGACGGGCCGGAAGGGACCGGGAATCAGGCCGCCACGATGGCGGAGAGGATGGCGAAGCGGAATGCCGGCGCCGATCGGCGCCTCTGGTGACATGCTGATGGGCGGGCATTGCGCCCTGCCACGTCGACGCCGCGGTCGACCCTGCGCGATGGTTCATGCGACCCCGTCTGCTAGAATTTTGCCGATTGATTCTACCGGGGTATGGACCCCTTTCCCAATGTTTAGTTTCTGGAAGAAGCGCAAGGCCGAGCCCACCGGCGCGCCCACCGAGGCGCCGACCGAGGCACCATCGGCCCCGGCGGCGCAGGCACCGGCCGCCGAAGCGCCGCCGGTCAGCGCCGCACCGCCGCAGCCGGAAACGGCGGCCCCGTCCGCATCGATCGGCACGACGATCGAGACCACCCCGGCGGCCGCCGAAGCCAAGCCCGCACCGTCCCGACTGTCTCCACTGTCCTGGTTCACGCGTTCCTCGCGGCCGGCGGCGGAAGCCGCTCCGCAGGCGGAGCCGCAGCGAGAGCCTGAGCCCGAGCCACAACCCGAACCACGGCCCCAGCCACAGGCCGCACCACAGGCCGCACCACAGGCGGCACCGCAGCCGACACCACAACCCCCACAACAACCGGCACAACCGGCACGCAACCTCGCGCCCGAGCCCGTCCCCGCCACGCAGCCCCAGGCCGCGCCGCTGTCCGTGCCCGTGCCCGTCGCCACGGAGAGCGACGATGGCGACGATGACGGCGAGATGGTGCTGGTCCCGGTGCCGCCGCCGAGCGAGGAAGCCAAGCGCGGCTGGATGCAGCGGCTGCGCACCGGCCTGTCGAAGACCAGCCGCGGCATCAGCACGCTGTTCGTCGGCGTCAAGGTCGACGAGGCGCTGTTCGAGGAATTGGAGACGGCGCTCCTGATGGCCGATGCCGGCGTCGAGGCCACCGAATACCTGCTGGGCGAACTGCGCCGCCGCATCAAGAGCGAGCGCATCGACACCGCCGAGGGCGTGCGGGTCGCGCTGCGCGATCTGCTGACCGAACTGCTGCGTCCGCTCGAAAAGACCATGGAGCTCGGCCGCGAGCAGCCCATGGTGATGATGATCGCGGGCGTCAACGGCGCCGGCAAGACCACCAGCATCGGCAAGCTGTGCAAGCACTTCCAGCACTACGGCCAGTCGGTGCTGCTGGCCGCGGGCGACACGTTCCGCGCGGCGGCGCGCGAGCAGCTGACGATCTGGGGCGAGCGCAACAACGTCACCGTGGTCTCGCAGGAGAGCGGCGACCCGGCCGCGGTGATCTTCGACGCCGTCAATGCGGCCCGCGCGCGCCGCGTCGATATCGTGATGGCCGACACCGCCGGCCGCCTGCCGACGCAGCTGCATCTGATGGAAGAGCTGAAGAAGGTCAAGCGCGTGATCGGCAAGGCGATGCCCACCGCGCCGCACGAAGCGCTGCTGGTGATCGATGCCAACACCGGCCAGAACGCGCTGGCGCAGGTCAAGGCCTTCGACGATGCGCTGCAGCTGACCGGCCTGATCGTGACCAAGCTCGACGGCACCGCCAAGGGCGGCATCCTGGCCGCGATCGCGCGCCAGCGTCCGGTGCCGGTCTACTTCATCGGCGTCGGCGAAAAGGTCGAGGACCTGCAGCCGTTCAAGGCCGACGAGTTCGCGCGGGCCCTG
The DNA here is from genome assembly GCF_020418465.1 of Cupriavidus sp. DB3. Taxonomy (NCBI): domain Bacteria; kingdom Pseudomonadati; phylum Pseudomonadota; class Betaproteobacteria; order Burkholderiales; family Burkholderiaceae; genus Cupriavidus; species Cupriavidus sp. DB3. Next base: position 630,256 of record NZ_JAIZPL010000005.1, read on the forward strand.
CTCGGCGATTGATCGCGCGTCGAGCGCGACGGCAAATAAAAACGGGCGCCGCTGGGAAACAGCGGCGCCCGTTCTTCATTGACGGCCCTTCGCTTGCTGGCGTCGGCTACTCCGCGTCGGGCTGCGCCTTCGGCGCGGCCTGCTGGAACGCCGGCAGCTCCATGCAGGCGTCGAAGATCCGCACGATGGTCGGATAGGGTTCCAGACCGACCTGGAATCGCTGCGCGTTGAAGACCTGCGGCACCAGGCAGATATCGGCCAGCGTCGGCGTATCGCCGAAGCAGAAGCGGCCGGCCTTGCCCTCGCGCGTCAACGTGGCCTCGAGGCCGTCGAAGCCGATCTCGATCCAGTGGCGATACCAGGCGTCCTTGGCTTCCTCGCTGACGCCGAGCGTGTGCTTCAGGTACTTGAGCACGCGCAGGTTGTTCAGCGGGTGGATCTCGCAGGCGATCGACTGCGCCAGCGCGCGCACGTAGGCGCGGTCCAGCGCCGTGCCGGGCAGCAGCGCCGGCTCTGGATGGGTCTCGTCGAGATATTCGACGATCGCCATCGACTGCGACAGCGCGTGGTCGTCGTCGAGCAGCGTCGGCACCAGCGCATTGGCGTTCAGCGCGCGGTACTGCTCGCTCAGCTGCTGGCCGCCGTCCTTGAGCAGATGCACCGGCACGTATTCGAAGGGCAGGCCCTTGAGCGCCAGCGCGATGCGCACGCGGAACGCCGCCGAACTGCGGAAATAGCTGTAGAGCTTGAGCATTGCTTCAGACCACCTTGACCGACAGTTCGCCGACGCCTTCGATCGCGCATTGCATGCGATCGCCCTTGACCACCGGGCCCACGCCCTCGGGCGTGCCGCTATAGATCAGGTCGCCCGGCTGCAGCTCGAACAGCTTCGACAGATACGACACCATCTCCGGCACCGACCAGATCAGGTCCGACAGGTCGCCGCGCTGCTTCTCCGCGCCGTTGACGGCCAGCGTCACCGCGCCGCTCTCGGGATGGCCGATGGCCTGCACCGGCACGATCGGGCCGATCGGCGCCGAATGGTCGAACGCCTTGCCGGTCTCCCAGGGGCGCCCGGTCTTCTTCGATTCGTTCTGCAGGTCGCGGCGCGTCATGTCCAGGCCCACCGCATAGCCGAACACGTGCGAGGCGGCCTGCTCGACCGGGATGTCGCGGCCGCCCTTGCCGATCGCTACCACCAGCTCGACTTCATAGTGGACGTTGTTCGAGCCCGGCGGATACGGGAACGTGCCCTCGGCGCCGTCGGCCACCGGGCTGACCGCATCGCTGGGCTTGCAGAAGAAGAACGGCGGTTCGCGGTCCGGGTCCGATCCCATCTCGCGCGCGTGGGCGGCGTAGTTGCGCCCGACGCAGTAGACCCGCCGCACCGGGAAACGCGCGCTGCTGCCGCGCACCGGCACGCCGGTGCGCGCGGGGGGTTGGAATACGAACTCCTCGGTCATGCATCTCTCCACTGGATGGATTCTGGAATGGGTTTCGGAGGGCGGTCCGGACGGCGCGGCGAGCGCGGCGCGGGACCTGCCCGCGAGGGTGCGCGGCCAAGGCCTGCGGGTCGCGTCGGGGGCGCCCTGGGCCTCGCGGCAGGGCATCAGCATACACCGGCCGCCCCATCGCGGGGCAAGGCTACGCCCCAAAACCCGGCGTGATTCTTGCATGAAGCAAGGAGCAGACATCGGCCGCCGAGCCGGCCACAGAAAGCCGGCGAACCAGCCGGCCACCGAACGTCGGCCACCGCCTGACCGAACCATGAATCGCCGCCCGTCCCCTCCCCCGCCCGTGCGTTCCGTATCGTCGGCCGCATCATCGGCTGCTCCTTCGGCCGCACCGCCGGCCTCGGCAGCGGCCGTGCCCACTACGGCCGGGCGGCCGCTGCGCATCCTGCTGGTGCGCGATCCGCTCGACGCGGATCCGCTGAACGTCGACACGATCCGCGCGGGGCTGGCGGCGGCCGGCTTCAGCGAGGTCGACACGGTGGACGCGGACCTGGCACTGCCCGACGCCATCGCCACGCGGCAGCCGGACCTGATCATCATCGCGTCGGAGTCGGCCGCGCGCGATACGGTCGAGCACGTCTGCGTATCGACCCAGCATGCGCCACGCCCGATCGTGCTGTTTACCGACAACGACGACGCCGAGCGCATCAAGTCCGCGCTGACGGCCGGCATCACGGCCTATATCGTCGATGGCCTGCGCGCCGAGCGGGTCAAGACCGTGCTCGACGTCGCCTACGCGCGCTTCCAGCTCGACCAGGCGCTGCGCGCCGAGCTCGATGCGACCCGGCTGAAGCTGACCGAGCGCAAGCTGGTCGAGCGCGCCAAGGGCCTGCTGATGCAGGCGCGCGGCCTCAGCGAGGACGAGGCCTACAAGCGCCTGCGCACGATGGCGATGGAGCGCGGCCTCAAGCTGGTCGACGCCGCCCAGCGCGTGATCGACGTGATGGGCTAGGACGCCCGTGGCCGCTTTTCTTCAGGAGCCTGCATGCCCTCTCGCCCCAGTCCCGACAAACCCAGGCGCCCGGCCCTCGCGGCCGACGCCGTGCGCCACGGCGCCGACGCGCCGCCCGCCAGCCAGCGCCGTCGCCGCGCACCGACCACCGCCGCGGGCGCCAGCGTGATGACGCTGGTCGATCCGATGGTGCGCGCCGGTGCCTGGGCGGCCGGCTCGGATGCGCCCGAGAAGCCCGAGGTCCGCATCGGCTTCATCCCGCTGACCGATTGCGCCTCGGTGGTGATGGCCGCCGCGCTCGGGCTGGACCGCAAGCACGGCATCCGCATCACGCCGACCCGCGAGGCCTCGTGGGCCGGCGTGCGCGACAAGCTGGTCAACGGCGAGCTCGATGCCGCGCACGTGCTGTACGGCCTCGTCTACGGCGTGCAGCTGGGCATCGGCGGGCCGAGGAAGGACATGGCGGTGCTGATGAACCTGAACCACAACGGACAGGCGATCTCGCTGTCGGCGAAGCTGGCCGACAAGGGCGTCAGGGACGGCGCCAGCCTGCGTGCCTACATGACGCGCGAGCCGCGCCAGTACACCTTCGCGCAGACCTTCCCCACCGGCACGCATGCGATGTGGCTGTACTACTGGCTGGCGGCCAACGGCATCGATCCGCTGCGGGAGGCACGCGCGATCACCGTGCCGCCACCGCAGATGGTGGCCACTATGCGGGTCGGCCATATGGACGGCTTCTGCGCCGGCGAGCCGTGGCACGCGCGCGCGATCGCGGATCGCATCGGCTTCACCGCCGAGACCACGCAGGGCATCTGGCGCGACCATCCGGAGAAGACGCTGGCCACCACCGCCGAGTTCGTGCAGAAGTATCCGAACACCGCGCGGGCCATGGTGGCGGCGGTGCTGGAGGCCTCGCGCTTCATCGACGCGTCGGCGTCGAACCGGCGCCGGACCGCGGAGACCATCGCCGCGCCGTCCTATGTCGACACCGACATGGACCTGATCCTCGACCGCATGCTGGGCCGCTATGCCAACGGCCTGGGGAGGACCTGGGACGACGCCCATGCGATGCAGTTCCATCGGGACGGCGAGGCGAACTATCCCTACCTGTCCGACGGCATGTGGTTCCTGACGCAGCACAAGCGCTGGGGGCTGCTGAAGGAACACCCGGACTATCTGGCGGTGGCACGCAAGGTCAACCGGATCGATGTCTACCGGCAGGCCGCCGCGGCCGCGCAGGTGCCGCTGCCCGCCAGCGACTTCCGCACGGCGAAGCTGATGGACGGCGTGGTGTGGGACGCCAGCCGGGACCCGAAGGCCTATGCCGACGGCTTCGCGATCCAGGCATGAGGGCACCCGCGCGCCGCCTGCACGCCGCCTGCAGCCGCCTGCGCGTATCGCGCTATCATCGGCCGAAAGCGCGCTGACCACGCCGCCCTCGCGGCACCGCCGCTACCGCATTGTGCGCGCATGGCCGCGCAATGCCCCTGGCGCACCGCCCTTACCGTATTGCCCTACCCCTAGCGCACCGACATGCCCGCTGACCGCCACGACACCTCGCCCGCCTTTTCCGCGGCGCCCTATATCAAGGAAATCGGCCGCGGCGTCGCCGGGGCGCGCGCCCTGCCGCGCGACGATGCCCGCCTGCTGTTCGACGCGATGCTGTCCGGACGCGTCTCGGACCTCGAGCTGGGCGCCGTGCTGATGGCGTACCGGATCAAGGGCGAGGCGCCGCACGAGCTCGCCGGCATGCTGGAGGCCGCGCACGCGCATTGCCTGCCGCTGCCGGCGCCGGAGCGCCAGGTGGTGGTCATTCCCAGCTACAACGGCGCCCGCAAGCAGCCCAATCTGGTGCCGCTGCTGGCGCTGCTGCTCGCACGGGAAGGCATCCCGGTGCTGGTGCATGGCACGCGCGAATTCAATCAGCGGGTCACCAGCATCATGCTGTTCGAGGCCTTGGGGATCCCGCCGTGCGCGACGGTGGACGAAGCCGCGCGGCGGCTCGCGCAGCCCGGTGCCGGCGGCGATGCCGATCCCGGCCCGCTGGCCGTGCTGCCGATCGACGTGCTGTCGCCGGCCCTGTCGGCGCTGCTCGACAAGCGCACCGTGATCGGGCTGCGCAATTCCTCGCACACCATCGTCAAGATGCTGCAGCCGGTCGGGGCGCATACGCCGGCCGAGGCGCTGCGGCTCTACAGCTACACCCACCCGGAATACCGCGAAACGCTGACGGACTACTTCTCGCACGAGCCGGCCAACGTGCTGCTGGCGCGCGGCACCGAGGGCGAGGTGGTGGCCGACGCCCGCCGCGGCAGCCGTATCGACTGGCTGCACGACGGCCATCAGCGCACGCTGGTCGATCCGATGTCGGGCTCGGTCGCCGACGTGCCGGCGCTGCCGCCGGGCACGGACGTGGCGCTGACGGCGGCGTGGATCCGCCAGGTGCTGTCCGGCGCCGTGCCGGTGCCGGCGCCGATCGCGACGCAGATCGAGACGATCCGCGGCTGCCTGCGGGAGAGCGCGCGGGTCAGCTGGGTCAGCCCGCTGTAGCAAGGCCTTTCCCACTCCCCCCTCTCCCCGCCCCTCTCTCGCCCGCGGGAGAAGGGCGCAAACCACGACGCCCGCCTTTCAAACCCGCCGCGGCGGCAGCGGAATCCGTTCGGTCTCGCCCGGCACGTGCGGGAATTCGTCGTTCTCCCAGCGCCGCGCCGCTTCCTCGATCGCCTCGCGGCTGCTGGCGACGAAATTCCAGAAGATATGCCGCCGGCCGTCCACCGGTTCGCCGCCGAGCAGCATCAGCCGCGACGGCTCCAGCGCGGTGACCGTGGCCTCGGCGCCCGGCGTCAGCACTGCCAGATGCTCGGCCGGCAGCGCGGTGCCGTCGATCGCGGCGGCGCCGTCGACCAGATACAGGCCGCGCTGTTCGTGCTCGGGCGGAATCGCCAGGCTGGCGCCGGCGTCCAGTTCCAGCGCCGCATAGAGCGTGCGGCTGAACACCTGCACCGGCGAGCGCGCGCCGAAGGCATCGCCGGCGATCACCGTGATGCGGGCGCCGCCATGGACCAGTTGCGGCAGCGTCGCCGCCGGATGGTGGAAGAACGACGGCGCGACGGTCTCATGCTCGCGCGGCAGCGCGACCCAGGTCTGGATGCCGTGCAGGCGCGGGCCGGCGTCCCGGGCGGCCTGGGGCGAGCGCTCCGAATGGACGATGCCGCTGCCGGCGGTCATCCAGTTGACGTCGCCAGGCCGGATCGTCTGTTCGCTGCCGACGCTGTCGCGATGGACGATTTCGCCTTCGAACAGATAGGTCACGGTGGCAAGGCCAATATGCGGATGAGGGCGCACATCCATACCGTGGCCGGGCGGCAGTTCGACCGGACCCATATGGTCGAAGAAGATGAACGGCCCCACGGTCTGGGCGGCGGCGGAGGGCAGCACACGCCGCACCGAGAAGTCGCCGATATCTCTTACATGCGGTTTCAACAAATGTTCAATGGCGGACATGACTGACACTCCAGGGACGTGGGCGGATCGAGGCAGTGCTGGCAAGTGTAGCCCCTGCGGCTCCATGGCATGGACCCTGCAGCAGAACCGGCAGCGGAGCCGACGCTCTAACGAACTCATGTCCGCGCCCGCCGACGTTACGCAGGAGGCCTTCCGGCGAGCCTAAACCGCTATGGAATATTTTCTCCGATACTCTGGAACTATCACGGCGGACCGGACTCCAATTAGCACTCACCCGGCTGGAGTGCTAATATGCGTTGCATTGCAGTGTGGGAAGCGCCGGCGACGACGCCGTTGATGCTTCCGACACGCGGGCACGCCGCCCGCCGGATGCGAAAGGAGCCCTGAGTGAACGCAGTCCTGTCTGCCGATTCGATCACCATGAACAACACCCTGCCGATGGTGCCCCAGCGCGCCAACAGCATGGCCCTGACCCTGCCCGCCGGGCTGGGCAATCTCGACAGCTATATCCAGGCTGTCCACCGTATTCCGATGCTCACCGCCGAGGAGGAGCAGCGGCTCGCGCGCGAGCTGCGCGACCACGACTCGGTCGAGGCCGCCCGCCGGCTGGTGATGTCGCACCTGCGCCTGGTCGTATCGATCGCGCGCCAGTACCTGGGCTACGGCCTGCCGCACGCGGACCTGATCCAGGAAGGCAATATCGGCCTGATGAAGGCCGTCAAGCGCTTCGACCCGGACCAGGGCGTGCGCCTGGTGTCGTACGCGATCCACTGGATCAAGGCGGAGATCCACGAGTACGTGCTGCGCAACTGGCGCATGGTCAAGGTCGCGACGACCAAGGCCCAGCGCAAGCTGTTCTTCAACCTGCGCAGCCACAAGCAAGGCGCCCATACCTTCACGCCGGACGAGATCGACGCGGTCGCGCGCGAGCTGAACGTCAAGCCGGAAGAAGTGATGGAGATGGAAACCCGTCTGTCGGGCGGCGATCTGGCGCTGGAAGGCCAGGTCGACGACGGCGAGGAGGAGTTCGCTCCGATCGCCTACCTGGCCGACAACCACAACGAGCCGACCCGCGTGCTCGAGGCCAAGCGCCAGGACCGGATGCAGGTGGAAGGCCTGGAGCAGGCGCTCACCAAGCTCGATCCGCGCAGCCGCCGCATCATCGAGGCGCGCTGGCTGCAGGTCAACGATGACGGCTCGGGCGGCGCCACGCTGCATGAGCTGGCCGACGAGTTCGGCGTCTCGGCCGAGCGGATCCGCCAGATCGAGTCCGCCGCGATGAAGAAGATGAAGGGCGCGCTGCAGGCCTTCGCGTGATGGACGCCGAGGCAAGCAGCAAGCCGTAAGCCGCCGGGCCCCCGCATACGCGGGGACGGCGGCGTGAAGGGCCGGGTTCCGCAAGGACCCGGCCCTTTTCCTTTGCCTCCCGCACCGCCCCTCGCCATCGCCCCTCGCCACCGCCCCTCGCCATCCCCTTTCGGCCACCGCCTTCCGACGCCGCCTCTCGCCACCCCTTTCCGCCACCGCCTTCCGACGCCGCCTCGCGCCACCACCGCCTCCTGACGGCGCCTCCTGCCACCGCTCCCGAGGCCGCCAACGCCACCTGCGCCTCCCCGCCCCGCCCCCACGCGTCTCCCCCTCCTCGGGGTTTGCCCGCATCCGCCCGCCGTGATGTTGACAATCACCAAGGCGTGATCTACAAATCCGTACACAACTACAAACGATTTTGTAGACAATCTTGTCTACAAACAAATCCTGAGAGCGGATTCCCGATCCATTCGATCCACACCGCCCGCCCGGCGCGCCCGCGCGCCGGCCACCGCATGGCATCGCCTTGAGGAGACAAGCATGATGCACACCACCGCGCCTGCCGCCGCCGAGCTGCAGGACAGCGCGTCCGTCCACCATGGCAACGCGCTGATCAAGCCGTCGTACGACGAGCGCCTGACCAACGAAGACCTGGCGCCGCTGAAGAAGCAGACCTGGAGCACCTACAACATCTTCGCCTTCTGGATGTCGGACGTGCACAGCGTCGGCGGCTATATCACGGCCGGCAGCCTGTTCGCCTTGGGCCTGACGAGCTGGCAGGTGCTGGTGGCGCTGCTGGTCGGCATCGTCATCGTGCAGTTCTTCTGCAACCTGGTGGCCAAGCCCAGCCAGGTCACCGGCACGCCGTATCCGGTGATCTGCCGGGCCTCGTTCGGCGTGCTCGGCGCCAATATCCCGGCGGTGATCCGCGGCCTGATCGCGGTGGCGTGGTACGGCATCCAGACCTATCTGGCCTCCTCGGCCTTCCTGATCCTGGCGCTGCATTTCTTCCCGTCGCTGGCGCCCTATGCCGACGTCAAGCTGCATGGCTTCGCCGGACTGTCGACCCTGGGCTGGGCCGCGTTCATGACGCTGTGGGTGCTGCAGGCCCTGGTGTTCTGGACCGGCATGGAAACCATCCGCAAGTTCATCGACTGGGCCGGCCCCGCGGTCTATGTGGTGATGATCCTGCTGGCGATCTGGCTGGTGAACAAGGCAGGCTGGAGCAACGTCAGCTTCACGCTGAGCTTCGTCAAGTACAGCGGCTGGGAAGCGGTGCCGGTGATGCTGACCGCGATCGCGCTGGTGGTCTCGTACTTCTCCGGCCCGATGCTGAATTTCGGTGACTTCTCCCGCTACGCGAAGAACTTCGGCGCGGTCCGCAAGGGCAACTTCTGGGGGCTGCCGATCAACTTCCTCGGCTTCTCCCTGCTGACCGTGATCACCACCTCGGCCACGCTGCCGGTGTTCGGCAAGCTGATCACCGATCCGGTCGAGACCGTCAGCCATATCGACAGCACCTTCGCGATGGTGCTGGGCGCGCTGACCTTCATGACCGCCACCATCGGCATCAACATCGTCGCCAACTTCGTCTCGCCGGCGTTCGACTTCTCCAACGTCTCGCCCAGGCACATCAGCTGGCGCACCGGCGGCATGATCGCCGCGGTCGGCTCGATCTTCATCACGCCCTGGAATCTGTACAACAACCCGCAGGTCATCCACTACACGCTGGACGTGCTGGGCGCCTTCATCGGGCCGCTGTTCGGCATCCTGATCTCCGACTACTACCTGGTGCGCCGCCAGCAGGTCGACGTCGACGACCTGTACACGATGCGCCCGCAGGGCAAGTACTGGTACACCCGCGGCTACAACCCGGTGGCGATCGCCACCATGATCCCGGCCGCCATCATCCCGATCCTGTGCGTGGTGGTGCCGGCCTGGCAGGGCCTGGCCAACTACAGCTGGTTCATCGGCATGGGCATTGCGCTGGTGCTGTACCGCGTGCTGGCGCGCCGCATGATGCCGCATTTCTTCGCGGCCGCCTGACCGGCCACAACGACCCGACGCCACGACGACCTCGACGACTTCACGACCTCGACGATCCGACGACCCCGACGATCCGACCACCCGACGTTTGCCATGAAGCTGAAGATCATCAATCCCAATACCACGCAAAGCATGACCGACAAGATCGGCCAATGCGCCCGCACCGTGGCCTCGCCCGACACGCGCATCGTCGCGGTCAGCCCGCGCATGGGACCCGCTTCCATCGAGAGCCACTATGACGAGGCGCTGTCGGTGCCGGGCATCCTCGAGGAGATCCGGCTGGGCGAGGCCGACGGCGTCGACGGCTACGTGATCGCCTGCTTCGGCGATCCGGGGCTGTACGCGGCACGGGAGATGGCGCGCGGGCCGGTGATCGGCATCGCCGAGGCCGCCATGCACATGGCCAGCCTGATCGGCACCAGCTTCAGCGTCGTCACCACGCTGGCGCGCACCTGCAATATCGCGTGGCATCTGGCCGAGCGCTACGGCATGGAACGGTTCTGCCGCAACGTGCACGCCTGCGATCTGCCGGTGCTGGAGCTCGAGCGGCCGGGCTCCGACGCGCGCCGCATCATCACCGAGTCGTGCCGCGAGGCGCTGGCGCAGGACCGCAGCGACTGCATCGTGCTCGGCTGCGCCGGCATGACCGACCTGTGCGAGGAGATCTCCGAGGCGATCGGCGCGCCGGTCATCGACGGCGTGGTGTCGGCGGTCAAGATGGTCGAGTCGCTGGTCGCGATCCGCCTGCGCACCAGCAAGCGCGGCGACTGGGCCAGGCCCTTGCCGAAGGCCTACGCCGGCATGCTGGCACCGTTCGCGATCAATTGAGGCGCGGCCTTCATCGCTCACCGCCTTCATCGCTTACCGCCTTCATCGCTTACCGCCTTCATCGATTTCCGCATACCGCAGATCATGTCCACTCCGCTCACTGCTTCCCGCTCGCCGGCCGGTGCCGATGCCGGCCAACCCTATCCCCGCGACCTGATCGGCTACGGCGCGCGGCCGCCGCATGCTCACTGGCCGGGCGGCGCGCGCGTGGCGCTGCAGTTCGTGCTCAATTACGAGGAAGGCGGCGAGAACTGCGTGCTGCATGGCGACGCGGCTTCCGAGCAGTTCCTCTCCGAGATCGTCGGCGCGGCAGCCTACCCCGACCGCCACATGAGCATGGAGAGCATCTACGAATACGGTTCGCGCGCCGGCGTCTGGCGCATCCTGCGCGAGTTCGAGCAGCGCGGCCTGCCGCTGACCATCTTCGGGGTGTCGATGGCGCTGCAGCGCCATCCCGAGCTGACCCGCGCCTTCGTCGAACTCGGCCACGAGATCGCCTGCCACGGCTGGCGCTGGATCCATTACCAGAACATCGACGAGGCCACCGAGCGCGAGCACATGCGCATCGCGATGCAGATCATCCGCGAGCTGACCGGCAGCGCGCCGCTGGGCTGGTACACCGGCCGCGACAGCCCCAATACGCGGCGCCTGGTGGTCGAGCACGGCGGCTTCGTCTACGACTCGGACTACTACGGCGACGACCTGCCGTTCTGGACCGAGGTGCGGACGAGCAACGGCGAGACGAAGCCGCATCTGGTGGTGCCCTACACGCTGGACTCGAACGACATGCGCTTTGCCACGCCGCAGGGCTTCAACACCGGCGAGCAGTTCTTCCAGTACCTGAAGGACGCCTTCGACGTGCTGTACGCCGAGGGCGATCCGCAGAGGCTGAACCAGCCGAAGATGCTGTCGATCGGCATGCATTGCCGGCTGCTCGGCCGCCCTGGGCGCTTTCGCGCGCTGCAGCGTTTCCTGGACTACGTGCAGTCGCACGACAAGGTCTGGATCGCGCGCCGGATCGATATCGCGC